>NZ_JBPWPT010000001.1:3585000-4022500 GCF_051811205.1 Rhizobium sp. 862_C5_N1_2
ACCCTTCCCCGCGCCCTTTCCAAGCTCGGTTATTGCTCCCGCACGCAGGCAGAACGTCTGATTGCCGAAAATCGCGTTGCGGTCGACGGCCGCACCGTCAGCGATACGTCCGCATGGGTCGATCTTGCCACGGCAAGGATCAGTATCGATGGCCTCGCCATCGCCGCCGAAGCGAAAATCTATCTGATGCTCAACAAGCCCCGCGGTCTCGTCACCACCCGCCACGATCCAGAAGGCAGGCCGACGGTCTATGATTGCCTCAGGGATTTCGACATCCCGCATCTCTCTCCCGTCGGCCGGCTCGACAAAGCGAGCGAGGGCCTGCTGCTTTTCACCAACGACACCGAATTCGCCCAGATACTGCTCGATCCGGTCACGCATGTGACGAAGACCTATCATGTCCAGATCGACCGCATCATGGACGACGAGGACATTGCCGCCATGACATCGGGCATCCGCCACGACGGCGAGTTGCTGACGGCGACCGCCGCGCGGCGCCTGCGCCAGGGCGACAGGAATTCATGGATCGAGGTCGAGCTCGACGAAGGCCGCAACCGCCAGATCCGCCGCATGCTGGAGGCGCTGGGAACCGAATGCCTGCGCCTCGTGCGTGTCGCAATCGGCGGGCTCGAACTCGGCGAACTGCCGAAAGGCGCCGTGCGTGCGCTGACCGAACCGGAATTGCAGGCACTACGCCGGAGAACCGGCTTGGAAAGGACGAGACGCAATTGACTACTGTGACGGAGATGACGCCGCACGATTTCTGGCAGAAGATCCACCCGCCCGGCACCTTTGCCGGCGATGGCGAATTCACCTCTTTCTATGTCGCCGCGCTCGAAGATGGCCGTCAGCTTCGCCTGCCGATCCGTGGGCTGGCGGATGGCAATCACGCCCTCGCCTCGCTGATCGTCAACCAGGCGAGCTTCACCGTCCTCGATGCGCTCGCCGAAAGCCTCGCCGAAAAGATCAGGCCCATGCGCATCGATGTCGTCGCCGGCCTGCCGACGCTCGGCCTGACGCTGGCCGCCGCCGTGGCGCAGAAGCTCGGCCATGACCGCTATGTTCCGCTCGGCACCTCACGCAAATTCTGGTATCGCGACGAACTCTCCGTTGCCCTGTCTTCGATCACCACGCCGACACAGCAGAAACGCCTCTATATCGATCCACGCATGCTGCCGCTACTTCAGGGACGGCGCGTCGCACTCATCGATGACGTCATTTCCAGCGGTGCCTCGATCGTTGCCGGCCTGCATCTGCTGATGGCCTGTGGTATCGAACCCGTCGCCATCGGTGCGGCCATGCTGCAATCGGAGCGGTGGCGCGACAGCCTCGCAGCCGTCGGGCCACAATGGATCGCGCGTACCGTCAGCGTCTTCGCAACGCCCATTCTGGAGCGGAATGCCGCCGGCCGGTGGCAGGCACCACCAGCCTGACGCGAGATGTGAGGATTGTTCAATCCTGACCTGAAGGCGCCTCTGTACAGCGCATGAGGAACGATTACAGTCCGCCTGATCGATGAAACAACGGACCCGCCCATGTTCGAGCAAGCATCCCTGCTGATCCTTCTGCTGGCGATGCTCACTCTCTTCTCGCTCGATCGCATCCGCAACGAGGTGGTCTCGATCGCCGGCCTGCTTGCCGGCTATGCGCTCGGCCTTTATCCCGCCGACCAGATCTTCACGGGCTTCGCCAGTCCCGTCGTCATCACCGTCGTCGAGATCCTGCTGATCGTCCAGGTGCTCGCGCGCGCCAGGCTCTTCGACAGTCTCGCCGCCCGTTTCGCGGCCACAAGACCCTCCGACTTCACCGTCATCGCCGGCACTTCTGCACTCGCCGGCTTCATGTCCATCTTCATGAACAATATCGGCGCCTTTGCGATCACCTTGCCGGTGGCGCTACGCCTCGGCGCGGCCCTGAAAATCCCCCGCCGCCAGCTCGCCATGCCGGTCTCGTTCGCAGCCCTGCTCGGCGGTCTCGTTTCGCTGATCGGCACCCCGGCCAACCTGCTCGTCAGCGATGGGCTCGCCAAGGCGACCGGAACCGGCTTTCGCTTCTTCGATTTCGCCTATGACGGCCTGCCGGTCGCCATCGCCGGAATTCTGCTCATCGCCTTTCGCGTGCAGCGCCTGTTTCCGGAACCCGACGAAACACCGGTGACGACCTCCCCGACCGCGCGCCGCGTCGTCGTCGAGCGTTACATCCCTGATATCTCGCCACTGATCGGCGTGCGGCTTTCCGATTGCCCGGTGCGTTTCGGCATCAAGCCGCACGCGCTGATCCGCGGCGATAATTTCGTCTTCGGTCCGCTCGACCAGTCGGTGATCGAACCGGGCGACGTGCTGCTTGCCGAGGGCGCCGATGCGGTCTTTGCCGACCTTGCCGCCACGCAGGCGCTGATGGCCGATGCCCATCCGCATGGCCTGCAGCCGGATTTCACCCATGTCGAAGCCGTCGTCATGCCGGAAAGCACGTTGGTCGGTTCGCGCGTCCGCTCGCTCGAAATCTTCCACCGTCGCGGCATCGCGGTCACCGCCCTTTCCATGCGCGCGCCACGCATCGAGGGCCGCTTCCTCGACCTGCAATTGTCGATCGGCGATATATTGACACTGGAGGGGCCGCGCCCGGCGATTTCAGAAGCGTTGGAGGAAAGCGAGTGCCTGCCGCTCGCCTCGACAGCACCGGCCGAACCGGCGCTCCTTTCCTGGCGGCCCTTCGCGCTCTTTGCCTGTGGCGTCGCCGCCTCCGCGGCCGGCCTGCGTCCCGACGTCGCTTTTGCCGGCGTCGTACTCGTGCTCGCTCTGCTCAATCATCTGAACATCCGTCGGGCGATGGCCGATCTCAATTGGCCGATCATCATCATGCTGGCGGCGATGATCCCGATCGGCCAGGCGGTGGCGAGCACCGGAGCGGCCGAAACCATCGCCAGCTGGCTGAGCCTCGTCGTGCCGATCACCCATCCGCTCATCGGCATCGCCCTAATCCTCTTCCTCGCCATGGCATTGACGCCTTTCGTCAACAACGCGACGGTCGCAATCGTCCTGACCCCGATCGCTCTGGAATTCGCAAGAGCCGGCCGGCATGCGCCGGACGCCTATCTGATCGCGGTCGCCGCCGGCGCCTCCCTCGATTTCCTGACGCCCTTCGGCCATCACAACAACACACTGGCAATGGGCATCGGCGGCTACCGCTTCGGCGATTTCCTGCACGCCGGCTGGCCGCTTGCCGTCACAAGTTACGGCCTCGCCCTGCTTCTTACCGCTCTGTTCTGGCTGTGATGCATTACCCGATCGGCTTGACTTCCCCAGCAATGAAACTAGAGCAAGAAGTCTTCACCCAATAATTAAGGACAGTCGAGCGCCGTGCGAATTCTCTCCGAAGCCCATTTCCCGGAATTGCCGAACTATTATCGCGGCAAGGTGCGCGAGAATTACGATCTTCCGGACGGACGCCGCATCATTATCAGCACCGACCGGCTGAGCGCTTTCGACCGCATTCTCACCTGCATCCCCTATAAAGGCGAGGTCCTGACGCAGACGGCGCGCTACTGGTTCGAGGCGACGAAGGACATCTGCCCGAACCACGTTCTCGACTATCCCGATCCGAATGTCGTCATCGGCAAGCGGCTCGACATCCTGCCGGTCGAGATCGTCGTGCGCGGTTATCTCGCCGGCACTACCGGCACCTCGATCCTGACGCTTTATAAAAAGGGCGAGCGCGAGATGTACGGCATGCGTCTGCCCGATGGCATGCGCGACAACCAGATCCTGCCCGAACCTGTCATCACGCCGACCAGCAAGGAATTCGACGGCGGCCACGATGAACCGCTGACGCCGGCCGAAATCGTCACGCGTGGCCTTCTGACGAAAGAGCAATGGCAGACGCTGTCGACATATGCGCTCGCCCTCTTTGCTCGCGGCCAGGAGATGGCGGCGAAAAACGGGCTGATCCTGGTCGATACCAAATACGAGTTCGGCACCGACGGTGACGGCAACATTATCCTCGCCGACGAGATCCATACGCCGGACAGCAGTCGCTACTGGCTTGCCGAAAGCTATCCGGCAAGCTTTGCCGCTGGAAAACGCCCGGAAAGTTTCGACAAGGATTTCGTCCGCGCCTGGGTGGCGGAGCGTTGCGATCCCTATAAGGACGAGATCCCGGAAATCCCCGCCGAACTGATCGAGCAGACCTCGGCCGTCTACATCAAAGCCTACGAGGCGATCACCGGTGAGCGCTTCGTTCCCGACAACAGCGGCGAGACGCCGCTTGCCCGTGTCCGAACCAACCTCGCCCGCTATTTCCCTTGAAATCGCGGCACACGAAAGCCGCCGGGCCGATCATCGGCTTGCAGCATTTCGTCCAATAGCGCTAGAGCGCCGCGCGCCCGAAAGGACGCGCTAAGGACGCTCTATCACTTTGAATCGGCGCATAATCCTTTCCGAAAATCGATTCCGATTTTCGGGCTTATGCGCTAGCATTGGCAAAAAGGGGTATCGGGCTCGGCCCGGCGGGGAACAGATGACAAGAAGGCCAAGACGCAAGGCCGAGGAAACGCGAGAGGACATTCTCTCCATGGCGGAGATGCTGTTTCGCGAGCGCGGCTTCGTTGCTGTGTCGATCGCCGATATCGCCGGCGCGCTCCACATGTCGCCCGCCAATGTCTTCAAGCATTTCCGTTCCAAGGTCGCGCTCGTCGATGCGATCGCCGGACGCCATCTCGACGATGCTGCCGAGCGCTTCGCCGCCTTTGATGGGAACCTGCCGCCGAGGGAACAACTGCTCCGCTTCATCCTGCGCCTGCTGGAGAGCCACCTGCAGGACATCCAGAAGAACCCTTATATCTTCGAAATGGTACTCTCGACGATCGAAGCCAAACTCGAGGCCGGCAATCGCTATCGCGCCCGCATCGAAGCGAAGCTCGGCGAGATCATCCACGAAGGCATAGCGGAGGGACGTTATCATTGCCGCGATGCCGGGAGTGCGGCACATACCGTCGCAGACGTCCTGGCCTGCGTGCTGCACCCTGTCCTGATCGCCCGCGACGACAAGGAGACGCTCGTGCGCCGCGCCGAAAAAATCGTGTGTTTCGTCGATGCCGCACTGCAAAATAGCGCTTGCTAAGTGATGATTGCTGAATTACGTCACTTCGTAAAGCTTTTCTTAAATTCGGATAACGGCATTTGGAGCGAACTCAATCCTGACGCTTATATAAGCCTGCGCTCGGTCAAGCCGAGCCCGCAGGCCCGAGCTCGTAGATTGAACGGCGATTGCCACCGCACAGGAATTCAGCATGATACGGCGTGCCCTCCTCATCTCCTCGGCCCTGGCATTCGCAGCCCTTCTCGCCGCCTGCAGCGACAATGGCTCCAAGCCGGCCGGCAATGCGGGCGCAGGCGCGGCACAGCAGGCTGCCCCCGTCGGCGTGATTGCGCTGACGAAGGGCACGTTCCCAATCACCACGATCCTGCCCGGCCGCGCCGAGACATTTCAGACAGCCGATATCCGGCCGCAGGTCAGCGGCCTCATCCGTGAGATCGCCTTCAAGGAAGGCGGCGAAATCAAGAAGGGCGACCTTCTCTACCAGATCGAGGATGCACCCTATATCGCCATCGTCGAGCAGGCCAAGGCGGCTATCTCCAAGGCGCAAGCCAGCGTGCCGAGCGCTGAAAGCAATCTCGACCGTTATCAGCGCCTCGTCGGCAGCGGCGCCACCCAGATCGAATTCGAAACAGCCAAGACGACGCTGCTCCAGGCCAAGGCCGAAGTCGAGTCGGCGAAGGCCGCGCTTTCCGCGGCACAGATCGACCTCGACCACACCAGGATCGTCGCCCCTTTCGATGGCATCATCGACCAGACGGCCGTTAATGTCGGCAACGTCGTCTCTGCCAATCAGACGACGGCGCTGACGACGATCCGCCAGCTCGATCCGATCTACATCTCGCTGACGGAATCGAGCACCAACCTCTTGAAGCTGCGTGATGCGATGGCCGCCGGCGACATCAAGGGCGAAGCCAATCTCGTCTTCCACCTGATCCTGGAAAACGGCAAGGAATACAACCAGCAGGGCAAGCTGGACATGTCGAAGCAGGTGGTCAGCGAGACCACCGGTACCTTCATCATCCGCGTGCTCTTTCCCAATCCCGACCGTATTGTCCTGCCCGGCATGTATGTCCGCGCAACCGTCGAACTTGGCGCCGAGGCCGGTTATGCGCTCCCGCAGCTGGCGACAAGCCGTGACGCCAACGGCCGGCTGACGGCACAGTTCGTTTCCGCCGACGGCAAGGTCGAAACCCGCGCCTTCGAGAACAGCTCGCCCTCCAACAATTCCTGGCTCGTGACCGAAGGCATCAAGGACGGCGATCAGTTGATCGTCAGCGGCCTGCAATCGATCACCTCCGGCATGCCGGTGAAGCCGGTCCCGATGAAGATCAATGACAACGGCGTGGTCGTGCCTGCCGAGCAGCCCGCGGCCGGTGACGCGCAGAAGCCTGCAGCGAAGTAATCGCTGAAGCCCCGCATCGTCACCGTCTCGTCGCACAGGAACAACCGATGGCCAAGTTTTTCATCCGACGTCCGATTTTCGCCTGGGTCATTGCGATCACCATCATGCTCGCCGGCCTGCTGGCGATCTTCACGCTGTCGATCTCGCAATATCCCGACATCGCCCCGACGACGGTTCGCATCAACGCCACCTATCGCGGCGCCAGCGCCGAGACTGTCGAGAAATCGGTGACGACGATCATCGAGGATGGCATGACCGGCCTCGACGATCTCACTTATATGACCTCGACCTCATCGACGGGTTCGGCCAGCATCCAGCTCACCTTCGGGACGAGCGCCGACCCCGATATCGCCCAGGTGCAGGTGCAGAACAAGCTGCAGCTGGTTCAGTCGCAGCTCCCAAGCGACGTCATCGATGCCGGCATCAGCGTCACCCGCTCGACCTCGAGCATCCTTCTCGTCGGCTCGCTTGTTTCGACCGACGGCAAACGCAACTCCGTCGACCTCGGCAATATCATGTCGACCTCGATCGAGGATCAGATCCAGCGCCTGGAAGGCGTCGGCAGCATCAATGTCTTCGGTTCGGGATACGCCATGCGCGTCTGGCTCGATCCGTTCAAGCTCTTGAAATACCAGTTGACGCCGAGCGACGTGACGTCAGCCATCCAGGCGCAGAACACCCAGGTCTCCGTTGGCTCGCTCGGTGCCCAGCCGACGATCCCCGGCCAGCAGATCAACGTCACCATCACCGCTCAAAGCCAGCTGACCACCGTCGCCGATTTCGAGCACATCATCCTGAAGGTCGAAAAGGACGGCGCGACGGTGCGCCTGAGCGACGTCTCGCGCATCGAGATCGGTCAGGAAAGCTACGGCGGCAGTTCGCGGTACAACGGCCAGCCATCGACCGGTTTTGCCATCAACCTTGCGATCGGCGCCAACGCCATCGATACCGCCGCTCGCGTGCGCTCCGCCCTCGAGGTCATCGGCCGCGGCCTGCCGGCAGGTGTGGAGATCACCTATCCCTACGACACCACGCCCTTCGTGGAACTGTCGATCGAGAAGGTGGTGCACACGCTGATCGAGGCGATCGTGCTCGTCTTCGTGGTGCTGCTCGTCTTCCTGCAGAATCTCCGTGCGACGCTGATCCCGACGATTGCCGTTCCCGTGGTGCTGCTCGGCACTTTCGGGGTGCTGGCGGTCACCGGTTACTCGATCAATACCTTGACGATGTTCGCCATGGTGCTGGCGATCGGTCTTCTCGTCGACGACGCCATCGTCGTCGTCGAAAACGTCGAACGCATCATGTCCGAAGAAAAGCTCTCGCCGCTCGAGGCAACGGAAAAATCGATGGGCGAGATCACCGGCGCCATTGTCGGCATTGCGCTCGTCCTGACTGCCGTCTTCATTCCGATGGCCTTCTTCGGTGGTTCGACCGGCATCATCTATCGCCAGTTCTCGATCACCATCGTCTCGGCCATGCTGCTGTCGGCCCTCGTCGCCCTCGTGCTGACGCCCGCACTTTGTGCCACGATGCTGAAGCCGGTCGGCGAACACAGGAAGCACCGTGTCGGCGACTGGTTCAACCGCAACTTCACGCGCTCGACCAACGGCTATATCAGCGCCATCGGCTATCTGCTGAAGCGGCCGATCCGTGTCATGCTGGTCTTCCTTCTGGTCGGCGCCGGCTGCGCTTATCTGTTCACCCGCCTGCCGAGCTCCTTCTTGCCGCAGGAAGACCAGGGCGTGCTGCTGACCATCGTCACCACGCCGCCGGGTTCGACCACGCAGCAGACTCAGGCGGTCGTCGAGAAGGTCGAGAAATATTATCGCGAAAACGAGAAGGACGCCGTCGATTCCGTCTTCGGCGCGCTCGGCTTCGGCTTCAGCGGTTCCGGCCAGAACAGCGCCATCGTCTTCACCAAACTGAAGGATTTCGCACAGCGCACCGATCCGACGCTGAGCGCCCAATCGGTCGTCAACCGTGCGCTGCGCAGCTTCTTTGCGATCCGCGAGGCGCAGGTCTTCGCGCTGCTGCCGCCGGCGATCCAGGGGCTTGGCGTGTCGAGCGGCTTCTCGATGTATCTCGTCGATACCGGCGGCCACGGCAACGACGCTCTGACGGCAGCCTCCAAGCGGCTGATCCAGATGGGCAACACGTCGGGCAAGATCGTGGCGCTGCGCAGCAGCAACAAGGAAGTCGAGCCGCAGATGCGCATCGTGCTCGATCAGGAGAAGATCGGCGCCATGGGCGTCGACATCGCCTCGGTCAATTCGATGCTGTCAATCATCTTCACCGGCCGCGACGTCAACGACTTCACGCTGAATGGCGAGATCAAGCCGGTCTACGTGGAGGGCGATGCGCCCTTCCGCATGCAGCCGAGCGACCTCAACCACTGGTACGCCCGCAACAATGACGGCGAAATGGTGCCCTTCTCCGCCTTTACCCGCACGGAGTGGGTGAAGGGCGCGCCGTCGCTTGCCCGCTTTAATGCCGTCAGCGCCATTCCGCTCGACGGCGCGTCCGCTCCCGGAGTTTCCTCCGGCGATGCGATGAACGAAATGGAAGCCCTGACCAATGAGCTCGGCGGCGGTTATACGGTCGCCTGGCAGGGCATATCCTATCAGGAGCGCCTTTCCGGTTCGCAGGCACCGATGCTCTATGCGATCTCGGTTCTCGTCGTCTTCCTCTGCCTGGCTGCGCTTTACGAAAGCTGGTCGATCCCTTTCTCGGTGATCATGGCGGTACCCGTCGGTATTCTCGGGGCACTGACGGCGGCAACCCTCTTCGGCCAGGCGAACGACGTCTATTTCAAGGTCGGCCTGCTCACCACTATCGGGCTGGCGGCGAAGAATGCGATCCTGATCGTCGAATTCGCCAAGGATCGTATGGAAAGCGGCATGGGGCTCTACGAGGCGACATTGGAAGCCGCGAGATTACGCCTGCGGCCGATCATCATGACTTCGCTTGCCTTCATTCTCGGCGTCGTGCCGCTGGCGATCGCGACAGGCGCGGGCTCGGCGGCGCAAAACGCCATAGGCATTGGCGTTCTCGGCGGCATGCTGGCGGCGACGATGCTCGGAATTTTCTTCGTGCCGTCGTTTTTCGTCGTCATTCGACGCATCTTTGCCACACGCGGCAAAAATGCGGCAGGACTGTGATATAAATGCACTGTGATAATGCAGTTGCCGTTGCTACATTGCGCCCGACTGCTTCGGAATGGTGTTTTTGGTAGAACGAGGCGCGGCGGCCGATGGTGAAGCATGAAGTTTTGGACAAGAATTGACTTGCTCGAGTACAGGATGAAATGAATGGTATCTCTTCGTTTTGCCACACCGGCATTATTGTTATTGTTGTCGGGCTGCGTTGTGGGCCCGGATCATGTTCCTCCTGAGATGCCGCTGCCCGCCAAATTCGGAGAGGGTGGGACCAAGAGTGATGGCGATGTTGCTACTGCAGCATGGTGGACCGCCTTCAAGGATTCAAGACTGAACGGCTACGTCAAGGCCGGCCTCGATCAGAACCTGACAGTTCAGCAGGCGATCGAAAGAATCAATGCAGCTTCCGCAAACGTCACCACCGCCGGCGCCGGCGGCCTGCCGAGCCTGACGGTCGGCGCCTCGCAGACGGTCAGCGGCCAGAAGGGCGAGCTGCGCACGCAGCTCGACACGCGCAACACCAGTGCCGGCGACGTCCAGCTGAGCTGGCTGCTCGATCTCTTCGGGCTTTACAAGCGCAATACGGAGAGCGCGCTTGCCTCGCTCGATTCCGCTTACGCATCGGCTGACGTTGCCAGGCTGACCCTCATTCAGGACCTTGTCTCGAGCTATATCGACGTTCGCTTCTTTCAGCAGCGCCTGGCGCTTTCGAAGGCCAACCTGAAGTCTCGCCAGGAAACCTACGAACTTACCAAGTTCCAGCTTGAAGCTGGCGCCGCCTCGCGTCTTGACGTCGTTCAGGCCGAAGGTCTCGTCCAGTCGACGCTCGCCGAAATTCCCGGCCTCGAAACCAATATCCGCATATCAGCCCATCACATCGCCACGCTGCTCGGCCTGCCGGCTTCGGCTCTTGTCGATGAATTGCTGAAGGGCTCCGGTCAGCCGGTATTCCGCGGCGGCATCACCTCCGGCATCCCGGCCGACCTGATCCGCAATCGTCCGGACATCCGCGTCGCGGAACGTGATCTTGCCGCCGCAACGGCCAATATCGGCGTTGCCCAGGCGCAGCTTTATCCGAGCATCTCGCTTAGCGGCTCGATCTCGCCGTCCTACATCAATCAGCGTGGCATCCATGGCGGCCTGACGCCCTGGTCCTTCGGCCCGACGCTCAACCTGCCGATCTTCGATGGTGGCCGCCTTCGCGCCAACGTCAAGTCGGCACAGTCCGATGCCGCGACCGCCTATCTCAACTGGAAGTCGACGGTGTTGACCGCGGTCGAGCAGGTCGAAAACGCACTTTCGGCCGTCCGGCGTGACGCTCAAACGGTCGCGGCACTTCAGGCCCAGGTGAAGACCACGCAGGAAACGCTCGAACTTTCCACAGCATCCTACAAGGACGGCGCCTCCTCGCTGCTCGACGTTCTTGACGCGCAGCGCCAGGTTTCGCTCGCCCAGGCAAGCCTTGCCGCATCCGTCCAGCAGATGGCCAAAGACTATGTCTCGCTGAACATCGCGATCGGCGGCGGTTTCGCCCCCGGCGGCAAGACGACCGCACCGGCGGCGAAGGTTGTGGCTGTCAAGGGCTAACAGCTGCTTCAATCGACCTGAGGAATACAAAGCCTCGCGATCGTCTCGCGGGGCTTTTTCTTGCCTGCAGCATGCCGCAATCGAATAATTGCGCATAAGTTGAATTCGGATTCGACAGGCGGAAAAAGCCGAGCTATTAATCTGGTTAAACGATTAATCAGAGTGGTCGCCGATCATGACTGCATCGCGTCAGGGACCGAACCTCAGCAGGATAGCGACGTCGCTTGGCGTCTCCGTCGCCACGGTCTCCAATGCGCTTTCCGGCAAAGGCCGGGTCTCCGGCCAATTGGTCGAAAGAATACGCGAGCATGCGGCCGAGCTCGGTTACGTCCCGAGCCAGGCCGGCCGGGCGCTGCGGACCGGCCGCAGCGGCGTTCTCGGCCTGGTGCTGCCCGACATTGCCAATCCGCTGTTCCCGAAGATCGCCCAGGCGATCGAATTCGCAGCCTCCGCCGCCGGTTACGGCGTGCTGATCGCCGATTCCCGCGGCGATGTCGCCGCCCAGACCGAGGCGATCAACCGGCTGGTCGAGCGCGGCGTCGACGGCATGGTCATCATTCCCCGTCGCGCCACCCGCATTTCAGCCGTCGCCTGTCCGGTCGCCATCATTGACACTCCCTCGACGCCTGGAAACACGGTTGCTGCCGACCACTGGCAGGGCGGGCTCGAAATCGCCGGCCATCTCGCGGGCCTCGGCCATCGCCGTGTCCTCATCATCGGCAACAATCAGGAATCCAACGTCCAGAATGATCGTACCGGCGGCATCCGCTCCGGCCTGCGCCTGGGCATGCATTCGGAAACCCTGTGGATCGACCGGCTGGAGCAGGAGAACGGCATTGGCTGCCCGCTCGGCCTCGCCGAAAAAGTCAGGCAGGGTTTCACCGCCTTCGCAGCCCTCTCCGACCTGCAGGCGTTGCGGGCACTGACGGAGTTGCAGCAGGCTGGCATCAACATTCCCGCCGATGTCAGTGTCACCGGCTTCGATGATCTCATCTGGTCGCCTGTTGTTACGCCGTCGCTGACGACGGTCCGGATGGACATGGATAGGATTGCCGAAATTGCCGTGTCGGCGCTGGTGGATACCATAAAAACAAGCGGCATCCGGGAGGGCGTGCTCGTTACCGCGAAGATTGAACGTGTCGCCATGCAGCTGATCGTCCGCCAATCATCCGGGCCTGCGAAACCGGCACAAAAGACTTCAGAGATGGAGAACATGTAAGATGAAAAAAGCTTTCATTGCTTCGGCAGCACTCCTCCTCGATACCACGCTCGCCTTCGATCTGCCGGTTGCCGGCGCGGCAACCCTCAAACGGTTCGGGTGAAATCATGGGCGTCTGGATCGACACAGACATGGGCTTCGACGATATCGCCGCCATTCTGGTGGTCGTGCAGTCTGAATTCGAGATCGACGGCGTATCACTGGTCTTCGGCAATACGCCGTTGCCGCAGGTGAGAATGAATGCCGCAGGTGCAGCCAGTGCCTTCGGCTGGAAATTCCCCATCCACACGGGTCGCGCCATGCCTGTACTCGGCAAGCTCGAAACCGCCCAGGCGATCCTTGGCGAAACCGGCATCCCGACATCAGGCAAGAGCCTGCCGCAGGCGGCTGCCCTTGCCGAAAGCGATGCCTTCGCAGCACTCTGCCACTGGCTGGAGCGCAAAGGCCAGCACCGCATCCTGGCGCTCGGCCCGCTCACCAACATCGCCGCCGTGGCGCTTGCCCGACCCGATCTTGCCGCCCGCATCACCGAACTCGTCTGGATGGGCGGCGGCGTCACATCAGGCAACCATACGACCTCCGCCGAATTCAATGCGCTCGCCGATCCCGAGGCCCTGTCGATCGTCATCGCCCACGGCTTGCCGCTGCGCATGGTCGATCTCGACCTCTGCCGCAAGGTGCTGGCAAGACCCGAGGATGCCGAGCCGGTGCGCCATGCCGGCGGTGTCAATGCCGAACTCATCGCCGATATGTTTTCGGGTTATATCCGCATCGGCACCAGCCGCGGCCGCTCTGCCATGGCGATCTACGACCCTTCCGCCGCGGTCGCCTTCGTCACTCCAGATATCGTCAGCTTCCGCCCCGCGCGTATCGACGTCGAGCTGCAGGGTGCCCTCACCCGTGGCCGCACCGTCGTCGAGACCCGCGCCACGCATGCGACCTTCAATGCCCAATTCGCCGCCGACATCGATGCCGACATGGCGCGTGTCATCATTCTCGCCGCTTTGGTCAACGAGGCCCGCAAATGACCGCCATCCCTCGTCAAGAACCCGCCGATCTCAATGATCCCGCCTTGCGCGCCCGCGCCGTCGCTGCTGCGCGCGGCGACGCCCCTTTCGACATGCTGATCACCGGTGGCCGGTTGCTCGATGCGGTGACAGGCCTAATCCGGGAAGCCGATGTCGGCCTCGTCGGCGCGCTGATATCAAGCGTCCATGCCCCGGCAAGCCGCACGGATGCCGTCGAGATCATCAATGCCTCGGGCAGCATCATGACGCCCGGCCTGATCGACACGCACATGCATGTCGAAAGTTCGATGGTGACACCGGCCGAATATGCAAGCGCCGTCCTGCCGCGCGGCGTCACCACGATCGTCTGGGATCCGCATGAATTCGGCAACGTCCACGGGCTCGACGGCGTGCGCTGGGCGATCGAGGCGGCGCGCTGCCTGCCGCTGCGCATGATCCTGCTCGCGCCCTCCTGCGTGCCCTCCGCACCGGGCCTGGAACTTGCCGGCGCCGATTTCGATGCCTGCGTCGTCGCCGAGATGCTGCGCTCCTCCGCCGTCGACGGCATCGCCGAAGTGATGAACATGCGCGGCGTCATCGACGGCGATCCGCGCATGGCGGCCATCGTCAATGCCGGCCTCGCCGCCGGCAAGCTCGTCTGCGGCCATGCCCGCGGCCTCGAAGGCGCCGATCTCAACGCCTTCATGGCATCGGGCATCACCTCCGACCACGAACTTACCTCCGGTGCCGATCTCCTCGCCAAGCTTACCGCCGGCCTGACGATCGAGCTGCGCGGCTCGCACGACCATCTGCTGAAGGAGTTCGTCGATGTGCTGAACGGTCTCGGTCACCTGCCTCCGACCGTCACGCTCTGCACTGACGACGTCTTTCCCGACGAACTCCAGGAAGATGGTGGCCTCGACGACGTCATCAGGCGCTTGGTGCGCTACGGCATGAAGCCGGAATGGGCCATCCGTGCCGCGACTTTCAATGCCGCACAACGTCTGAAGCGCACCGATCTCGGCCTCGTCGCCGCCGGCCGCCGCGCCGACATTGTGCTCTTCGACGACCTCATGGAATTCCGGGCACGGCTGGTCATATCAGGTGGCCGCATCGCTGCCCGCAACGGCAGCATGCAGGCTGCCGTCCAGCAGATTGATACGGCGCCGCTTGTCAATTCGGTGAAGCTGCCGCCGCTGACTGAGAATGATTTCCGCATTCCGGCGAAGGGCGAGCGCGTCCGCGTCGCCACCATCGACCGCCCGCGCTTCACGCAATGGGGCGAGGCCGAAACCGAGGTCAGGGACGGTTTCGTCGTTCCGCCGGCGGGCAGCGCCATGATCGCCGTCGCCCATCGCCACGGCAAAGCCGATGGTACCCCGCGTATCGGCATCCTCACCGGCTGGGGTGAATGGCGCGGCGCCTTCTGTACCACTGTTTCGCATGACAGCCACAACCTCACCGTCTTTGGCGGCAACGCGCGCGACATGGCGCTCGCCGCCAACGCCGTCATATCAGCCGGCGGCGGCATGGCGGTCGCCACGGACGGCCGAATCGAGGCGATCCTGCGGCTGCCGCTCTCCGGCCTGGTGACGGATGCATCGCTGAAGGAGACCGCCTTGGCCTTCGTCGGCATCCGCAAGGCCATGGAAAAGATTGTCGACTGGAAACCACCCTATCGGGTCTTCAAGGCCTGCTTCGGCGCAACGCTCGCCTGCAATGCCGGCCCGCACCAGACGGATCGGGGAATTGCCGATGTGGTGACGGGGAAAGTGCTTGAGAGTCCGGTGCTGGAGGTTATGTAAGCCGAGACGCACAGACTGTATACAAAGGGGCGTGCGTCCCGCCACCTCAAACTCCAGCTAGACCTTCAATTCCCGCTCGACCAACGCAACCCAGTAAGCCGCCCCATAACCAAGCGCTTCATCGTTGAAATCATAAGCCGTGTTGTGATGCAGCGCGCCGTCCACCGCCGGGCCGTTGCCGAGCCAGACGTAACAGCCCGGCGCATTCTGGGCGAAAAAGGCGAAATCGTCGCCCGCCGTCGACGGCGGAAAACTTGTCTGCACCTTCCCGCCAAACACCGAGCCGGCGGCCGCGAGCGCCCGCATGGTCGCATCCGCGTCATTGATGACAGGCGGAATCCGCCGTTCGAATGCATAGTCCACGGTGATGTCGTACATAGCTGCACTACCCTGCGCCAGTCGTCCGATCTCGGTCTCCAGCTGATTACGCACATCAGACGAATAGGCCCGCGCCGTCCCGCCGATCTCGACGATATCAGGAATGACGTTCAGCGCCTTCGGGTCGCCCGCCCGCAGGAAACAGGCGCTGACGACGGCCGGCTGCAGCGGATCGACCACCCGTCCGACGATCGTCTGCAGCGATGACAGGAATGTGCCGGCAGCCGTGATCGGATCGCGGCCGAGATGTGGCTTGGCGCCATGCGTGCCGGTCCCGCGGAAGGTCATGCGCCAGCTGTCGGAGGAGGCAAGCTGCGGTCCCTCGACCACGGCGATCTCATCGACCGCAAGCCCAGGCATGTTATGCAGCCCGTAGACGGCATCGCAGGGAAAAAGCTTAAACAGCCCCTCCTCGACCATGCGCCTTGCTCCGCCTCGCCCTTCTTCGGCCGGCTGGAAGATGAAATGCACCGTGCCGGAAAAATTCCGCGTCGCAGCAAGATGCCGCGCAGCGCCGAGGAGCATCGCCGTATGGCCGTCATGGCCGCAGGCATGCATCTTGCCGGGCGCGGTCGATTTATAAGGCCGCTCTGCCATTTCAGGCATGGCAAGCGCATCCATATCGGCACGCAGCCCGATCCTGCGCGAGCCGTTGCCGAGCTGTAGCGTGCCGACCACGCCGGTGCCGCCGAGGCCGGGATGCACCGTGATACCAGCTTCTTCGAGAAGCCTCGCGACGATGCCGGCGGTACGCTCCTCCTCGAAACCGAGTTCGGGATGCGCGTGCAGGTCGCGGCGCAGGGAGGTCAGAAACGGCAGATCGTCCTTGATCCGGGCGGGAATGCTCATCGGGCAATGGTCCTGGGGCCTGGATATCCTGTCATGCGAAACGGGCGCCCAACCGGCGCCCGCATCAGATCATTCCTTGTTTATCAAACGGCCCACAAGTTCAACCCCAGAACAGGATGATTTTAGGCCGGGCCAAAAATCTGAATCCCGTTCTCAATTAACGAGTTAGAGCATGATGTCGTCCGAAAACCGCTCACACTTTTCGGCATCATGCTCTACGCCTCCTCGACGAACACCTCCTCGCGCTTCTTCTTGACGCTCGGCAGGAAGACGACGATCAGCACGGCAACCGCAATGGCCAGAAGAATGGCACTGATCGGCCGCGTGACGAAGGTCGTCGGATCACCACGCGACAGGATCATGGCGCGCCGGAGGTTCTCTTCGAGTAGCGGCCCAAGCACGAAGCCGAGCAAGAGCGGCGCCGGTTCGCAACGAAGCTTTGCCAGCACATAGCCGATGAGCCCGAAGAAGGCGACGGCATAGAGATCGTAGACGTTGGCGTTGACGCTGTAGACCCCGATCGAGCAGAAAGCCATGATGACGGGGAAGAGCACGTAGTAAGGCACGGTCAAGAGCTTCACCCAGAGCCCGATCAGCGGCAGGTTGAGGATGACCAGCATCAGGTTGCCGATCCACATCGAGGCGATGATGCCCCAGAACAGCGCCGGCTGCTCGGTGGCGACGTTCGGACCGGGCACGATGCCCTGGATGATCATCGCGCCGATCATCAGCGCCATGACGGGATTGGCCGGAATGCCGAGCGTCAGGAGCGGAATGAACGAGGTTTGCGCACCGGCATTGTTTGCCGATTCCGGCCCTGCGACGCCCGCAACCGCACCCTTGCCGAACTCCTCCGGCGTCTTCGACATCCGCTTTTCCACCGTATAGGAGGCGAAGGAGGCAAGGATGGCGCCACCGCCCGGCAGGATGCCGAGCGCCGAACCGATCGCCGTGCCTCGAATGACGGGTGCGATCATCTCCTTGAATTCCTGGCGAGACGGCAAAAGGCCGGACACCTTGGCCATCAGCACCGTGCGTGTCGACTCGCCCTCGAGGTTGCGCAGGATTTCCGCAACCCCGAAGACGCCGACGGCGAGCGCCACGAAGTTCAGCCCATCGGCATATTCGCGGATACCGAGCGTGAAGCGCGGCGTGCCGGTATAGATGTCGGTACCGACGAGACCGAGCAGCAGCCCGAGCGCCACCATCGCCAGCGCCTTGACGACAGAGCCGTGCGCGAGAGCGATCGAGGAAACAAGGCCGACGATCATCAGCGAGAAATATTCCGCCGAACCGAATTGCAGCGCGATTGCGGTGAGAGGCGGCGCGAAGATCGCGACGAGAAAGGTCGACACGGTGCCGGCGAAGAACGAGCCGAGCGCCGCGATCGCAAGCGCTGCCCCCGCCCTGCCCTTGCGGGCCATCTGGTAACCGTCGATCGCGGTGACGGCCGAAGAGGATTCGCCCGGCATGTTGATCAGGATCGCCGTCGTGGAACCACCATACTGCGCGCCGTAATAGATGCCGGCGAGCATGATGAGCGAGGAGACCGGCTCGAGCTGGAAGGTGATCGGCAAGAGCATGGCGATCGTCGCCGTGGCGCCGATGCCGGGCAGCACGCCTATCAGCGTGCCGAGCAGCACGCCGATCAGGCAGAAGAACAGGTTTTCCGGAGTTCCGGCCGTCGCAAAGCCGAGCGCGAGATTGCTGAAAAGATCCATCATCGTCTCCTAGAACCGGACCCAGGGGCCGAAGCGCTCGAACGGCAAGCCGAGCCCATAGCTGAAGACCGCCACCGAAAAGATCGTCAGCAGCAGCGAGAGGATGATCGCGAAGAACAGGTTCATCTTTTGCGATGCGAAGCAGGCGATGAAGGCGGTGAAGAACAGTGACGGCGCAAAACCTAGCCCCCGCACCGTCAAGCCGAAGAACACCGGTGCCGGCAGAATGAAGAGCATGCCGCGCCAGGCAAACGGGTCGATCGGCTCGCCCTTTACGCGGAGAGCCTGAATGAAGATGATCGCGCCGAGAAGCACGAGCACGCCGGCCAGCACCAGGGGAAAATAACCAGGCCCCATGCGCACTGTCGTGCCGAGGTCGAGCCCCAGCGACTGGATGGCGAAGAAAGCACCGGTCGCGACGAAAAGCGCGCCGCAGATCGCATTGGTGGTATCGAAACTGATGGATTTCATGGTGTCTCCTGGGGTTGGAGATGGTTCGTGATGCGCTGCTGATGCGATTGCCCCTCATCCGCCTGCCGGCACCCTCTCCCCGCATGCGGGGAGAGGGTTAGAGTGAAGGGCTCATCCGGCATGTCCTGGACGAGGATAATCCTCAGTCGGCATATTCGCCGGCAGCCTCGATCACGGTTTTCCAGCGGGCGATCTCGCTCTCGAGCTTGGCTTTCAGCGCAGCCGGCGTCGCATCAGCGTCGGAGGATGGCGTCGTGCCGAGCTCGGCGAAGCGGGCGCCGACATTCGGATCCTTCAGCGCCACCTGCAGCGACTTCGACAGACGTTCGTTGATCTCAGCCGGCGTGCCCTTCGGCGTATAGATGCCGTGCCAGATACCGACTTCGAAACCCGGCAGGCCGGCTTCGACGGCAGTCGGAATGTCCTTCATTACGTCGAGGCGTTTGGGCGAGGTCACGGCATAGGCCTTGATCGTGCCGCCCTGGATCTGCTTCGTCGTGTTGGTCGTCTGGTCGCACATGACGTCGACCTGGCCGCCGAGCAGATCGGTCATGGCAGGGCCGGTGCCCTTGTAGGGAACGGTCGTCAGCGGCGTCTGGATGGCGCTCATGAACATCATGCCGCAGAGATGCGAGGCCGCACCGATTCCGGCATTGGCGACCGTTACCTTGTCCTTATTGGCCTTGATGTAATCGATCAGCCCCTTGAGGTCGGCCGGCTCCATGTCCTTGCGGGCAACGATCGTCATCGGCACCTCGGTGACGAGGCCGACATAGTCGAAGGCGCCGAGCGTGTCATAGGCAAGCTTGCGGTAGAGCGTGGCGCTGGTCGCCATGCCGATATGGTGCAGCAGGATGGTATAACCGTCGGGATCGGCATTCGCCACGCGGCCGGCGCCGAGCGTGCCGCCCGCGCCACCGACATTTTCGACGACGATCTGCTGGCCGAGATCCTTCGACATGGATTCGGCGACCAGGCGCGCGACGGTATCGGTCGGGCCGCCGGCCGCAAAGGGCACGACCATGGTGATGGTGCGCTCGGGATAGGTCTGCGCCGAAGCGACGCTGGCGAGAACAGAGACCGCGGCAGCCGCGGTCAGGCCGAGCATGGCCTTCAGAATTTTCATCGTTTCCTCCCTGATGAAATAAGCAAGCCCGCCGACACATCCTCCGCGCCGGTTCGGATCACCTATTTGCCGCCGGGAAAAATCGACCCGCAATCATTACAGCCGCTTTCGAAAGACGTTTTTGCGACAGTGCGATGCAGCATGGGTCGATTCGGAAACAAACAGGCAGTGTGATGGGTGGAAATCCACCCATCACACTGTAGCCACACCCTTACTTTTCTGAGGCAGTACCACTTCGCCGGTCTCGATCAGCGCCTTGAGGTTGGAGAGAATGCGCAGCCAGCCGCCGGAATCGTCACTTCGAAAAGCATGCTCCTTCCGAAAATGGCTAACTTTCGGTGGTCAGCATCCGCTTGTCGAGACCATATTTCTGCATCTTTTCGTAGAGCGTCTTCCGGGAAATGCCGAGCGACTCATAGACCGGCCTGAGGCTGCCTCCATGGGCCACCAGCGCGCTGGCAATGACCCCTCGTTCGAATTCGGCGACACGCTCAGCAAGCCCGGTCGCCTCCTCGGCTTGGCGCCCGCCATTGTCGAGACCGAGGACCAGACGGTCTGCGGCGTTCCTCAATTCACGCACATTGCCGGGCCAGTCGCGCTGAGCGATATCGGAGATCACGTCCGGCGGCACGGCCATCTCGTCGCGGCCATAGCGGGCCGCCGCTTCCCGCACCAGCTGCAGGAAAAGCAGCGGAACATCCGCCCGCCGCTGCGACAGCGACGGCACGTGCAGCGTCGCGACATTCAGCCGATAGAAGAGGTCGGCGCGAAAACGCCCCGCCGCCACCTCCGCCTCCAGATCGACCTTGCTCGTCGCGATGAAGCGCACGTCGAGCGCCACCACTTCGTTCGATCCGAGCCGTGAGATTACCCGTTCCTGCAGCACCCGCAGAAACTTCGCCTGCAGGTCGAAGGGCATTGAGCCGATCTCATCGAGCAGGATCGTGCCGCCGCGCCCATGTTCGAATTTTCCGTAACGCGGCCTCACCGCACCCGGAAAGGCCCCCACCTCATGGCCGAAAAGCTCGCTCTCGATCAGGTTTGCCGGCAGTGCGGCGCAATTGATCGCGATAAACGGCCGGCTCGCCCGAGCGCTGATGTCGTGGAGCGCACGCGCCACAACCTCCTTGCCGGCACCCGTTTCTCCGACGATAAGCGTATCGGCATCGCTCGCCCCGATCGCCCGGATGCGGTAGCGCAAATCCACCATCACCTGCGTGCGACCCGGCAGCCGCGCCTCGATATCGTCGCGCTTGCCGGCGACCGCTTTCAACAGCCGGTTTTCGAGCACGAGGCCGCGCCGCTCCATCGCCCGGCGGATGACGCCGGCGAGCATCTCGGGCGTGAACGGCTTCTCGATGAAATCATAGGCGCCTTCGCGCATCGCCTTCACCGCAAGCTGCACATCGCCGTGCCCGGTGACGAGAATGACCGGCACCTCCGGGTCGAGCTCGCGGATCTTCTGCATCAGCGTCATGCCGTCGATGCCCGGCATGCGGATGTCACTGACGACCACGCCGGGGAAGCTGTAGCCGATCAGCTCCAGCACATGATCGCCGTTCGAATAGGTCTCGACGCTGAAGCCGGAGAGCTCCAGCGCCTGCGCCGTCGAGCGGCGCAGTTCCTCCTCGTCGTCGACCAGCAGGATCTTCGCATCGTTCATTCCGCCGCCTCCGGCATCAGCCCTGCCGCCGATTGCAGCTCGATGCGGAACACCGCCCCCCCTTCGGGATGATTGGCAGCAGCAAGGCTGCCGCCGAAATCCTTGATGATGTTGTAGGAGATCGAAAGCCCGAGGCCGAGCCCCTTGCCGACACCCTTTGTCGTGAAGAAGGGATCGAAGATACGCTCGGCGATCGCCGCCGGCACGCCGGGCCCATGGTCCCGCACTGTCAGCACCACCTTGCCGGCCTCCTCGAAGGCCGAAACCTCGATGCGTCTGTCATCCAGCCCTTCCACCGCATCGGCCGCGTTGGAAATCACATTCACCAGCACCTGCTGCAGACGCACCGAACCGGCGCGCACAACCGGCGGACGCGGCCCGAGATCCAGCAGGAGTTCGGCGTCCGCCGCCTTCAGCCGCCAGGCAATGATCTCGAGCGTATCATGCATCGCCTCGTCGAGAGACACCGACCCGAGCTTCTCGTTCGGCTTGCGGGCGAAGTTGCGCAGGTGCCGGCTGATCGCAGCCATGCGGTCGATCAGCCCACCGATCCGCCGGATATTATCCCGCGCCTCCTCCGTCCGCCCACGGTCGATGAGGACGGAGGCACTGTCCGTATAGGTCTTGGCGGCGGCGAGCGGCTGGTTGAACTCGTGCGAAAGGGCAGCCGACATCTGCCCGAGGCCGGCAAGCTTGCCCGCCTGGATGAGGTCGGCTTGTGTCTGGCGGAGCTGCTGTTCGGTCAGCCGCCGTTCGGCGATCTCCTCCTCGATGCGGCTGTTGACGCGCGCAAGATCGGCCGTGCGCTCCTCGACGCGCTGTTCCAGTTCGTTGCGGGCCTCCGCTTGCAACTGCATGCGCTCGGCAAGCCGCGCCCGCCGCTGGCGAAGGACGGCCACCGTAAGCCCTGCAATGCAGAGAATAAGAAACACGGCGGCAAGCGCCGTGCGCGCCTGGGCGCGGATGGAACTCGTCTCCATCAGCACGTTCACCGTCCAGTCCTCGGCCGGCATATAATGCGAGAGCACCAGATATTCGCTCGAGTCGCGCTCGCCGGCCAGCGTCATCAGCTCATGCTGCTCGAAGTGATGTCGCGTCACTGGCAGCGCCGCCAGCCTGGCATTGGCATAGCGCCGCGAGGCCTCCGTGCGTGCGATGCGGTCCGCCGTCAGCGGCAGGATCGCGCCGTAAAGCCATTCCGGGCTGCCGGACATGAAGATGATGCCCTCGGGATCGGAGACGAAGATCTTGTATTCGCCGCCGCCCCAGGAGGATTCGATCATATCAATATCGACCTTGAAGACGATGACGCCGCGAATATCCGCACCGGTCCGGATCGGCGCAGCGAAATAATAGCCGCGTTTCAACGAGGTGGTGCCGAGCGCGTAGAAGCGCGCCTGCCGGCCTTCGATCGCATCCTGGAAATAGGGCCTGTAGCTGAAATTCTGTCCAACGAAGCTTCCGGGCCTATCGTAATTGCTGGCAGCGATCGTCTCTCCATCCGGCTTGACCACATAGATGTCAGAGGATTTCAGCAGCCCGTTGATCTCCTTGAGATAGAGATTAGCCGCATCGCGCAGCGCCGCATCCTCGGGCGCGCTCACCAATTCCTTGATGTCGTCGTGATCGGCGATCAGCGCCGGCAGCGCCTCGTAGCGGTTGAGATGGCCGCTGAGTGCCGAAACGGCAAGCCGCAGCGCCGTTCCTGCCTGTGCCGAAGCCTCCTCCATATAGGCGCGCGTCGCAATCGCGCTCCCATAAGTGAAGAAGGCGAAGATGATCAGCGGCACCACCAGCAAAGCCGCTATCGCACGATATCTCGAAGACAGATCCGGCTCCTCCCCTTTCTGCCTCCACTCCCCAGCGAGGCATACCCGACGGCTCAAGTTAACGCATAACCCCGAAAATCGGAATCGATTTTCGGAAAGGATTATGCGCCAATTCAAAGTGATAGAGCGTCCTTAGCGCTCCCTGCCGGACGCGCGGCGCTCTATGGGGTGGACAGGGATTTCCAAGGGCCTGCCGAAACTTGACACCCGGCAGGGGCGGATGTCCTATTGCTGCACCGCAAGGAGGCCCCGCCCATGAGCGACGACCAGACGCCCGCCGACAGCAAGCTCACCACATCCAAGCGCCGTTGGGCGGCCGAGGGCAAGTTCCTGACCGGCCGCATCAGCCGTCCCGAAGCCGAGCGCCTGCCGCCCGGCCAGCACCTTGTCAAGAACTGGCCGGTGCTCGATCTCGGCCAGCAGCCTGTTGTCTCCACAGATTCCTGGCGGCTTGACGTGCGCGGCCTTATCGAAACGCCGCTCACCCTCACCTGGGCCGCCTTTCAGGCGATCGAGCAGAGCACCAAGGTCAGCGACATCCACTGCGTCACCACGTGGTCGCGCTACGACAACAAATGGAAGGGCGTTTCGACGCGCGATCTGCTTGATCTCGCCATGCCCAAGCCCGAAGCGGCTTACGTCATGCTGACAAGTTATGACGGCTATACCACCAACCTGCCGCTGGCCGATTTCGCCGCCGAGGATGCGATCCTTGCCACCGCTTGGGAAGGCCTGCCGCTGACACCGGATCACGGCGGCCCGATGCGCCTCGTCGTGCCGCATCTCTATTTCTGGAAAAGCGCCAAATGGCTGCGCCGCATCGAGCTGATGCCCGCCGACCAGGCCGGCTTCTGGGAAAAGAACGGTTATCACATCTATGGCGATCCCTGGCGCGAGCAGCGCTATTCCGACGATTGAGCTTTCGGCCGCGAGAAACGGCGAAGCGCAAACACGCCAAGGCCGAACAAGGAGGCAAGCCCCGTCATCGACGCCATGCTGGCGGCATGGAATGGTATCCCGCTCCAGCGTGGCTTGATGATGTCAGCGGTGTTGAAGGCCTCGCCGCTGAATCGACAGGTGATGAGCGCAAGACCGCGCCGCACCATATCGGCATCGACCGCGGAAATAATTTCATCCGCCGCAGCTCTCTCCCGCGGCATCTCACGCATCGAAAGCAAGACCGCCTTGGCCGCCGCGAGATAGGCATGGGCGCATTCGTTGAACGGGCTTTGCTCATCGGTCACACTGCCCGGCATCCGGCCCCATAGGCAGTAGGAATACTGGATTTCGGCATAGTTCAGAACGCGCCGGAACGGCTCGTTCGTATCGACTGCGCGGGATGCAAGGTCGATAATCCCACTGCGATAGTCAGACATGACAGCCATCTCGCCATGGGAAATCTCGGGGATATTGAGGCCCGCATGGCTGCCGCCATCGCTACGGCTATGAGCAGAAGCGCTTCCGGCAACCACACACAAAAAGGCGGCCGTGATTAACGCCGCCGACAGGATTGGTGTGGTTCTGCTGCTTTTCATACTCGCTCGAAAAAGTCGGGCTAGCTCCCAAAGTTCAGGGCGCCGGCAAAGCGGCGCCCTTCGATGCTTTCAGTGAAATGCCGTTGCCGGCCGACCTCGTTGCCCGCCCTTAACTGCAAGCCGCTTTTCGGCAAGCGCTCCGAAAGCCAGCCCCAAGGCTGCCCAGAGGATCACATGCATGCCAAGCGAGGTCGTGCGGAACCGCCAGAGCACCATCGCCGAGAAGTTCTCCGGCACCTCGTTGATCGGCGGCAGCAGATAGAGCACGACGCCGATGAAGACGAGATAGACAATGCCGGCGATGATCGCGCCGTTCCAGAGACCGAAGCGCTCGGAAAGGCGGCGAGACAGCGCCACCGCGGCAATCAGGGCTGCGAGCGAGACGACGATCATCAGGAAGAACAACTCGGTCCTGACGCCGATCGTGTCGGGATTGCCGACCGCCGGCGGGTTGGCCGGATACTTGATACTGGGAACGATGACGATCGCCACGAAGGCGGCAATGGCGATGACGGCTGAGGTGCCACGCGCCGAAAGGCTGCTGAAACGGCCGTGTACGAAAGCGAAGGCAAGTGCGAAGAGCCCGCCGACAGCGACGCTGTAGGCCATGACGCCGGTGAAAAGGCCGAGACCGGCCTGCGTGGCGCGACTGACGATTTCAGGTTCGGCAGCTTCGCCGGCCGCCTGGGCGCTTGCCTCCTCGAAGGCGATCGCCGCATCGACCAGCGGCTCACCGAAAGTATGGGCGAAAGCGAAAACGAGGATGCCAGCAATCAGGCCCGCGAGCATGCCGCGAAGCAGAAGGTTTCCAACCATGTCAGGAACTCCCTTAAAGCACGTCGCGCAAAAGTGTGCAGCGGTTTTTCGATAACGACATGCGTAAAAACGAAAACCTAAAGCGAGACGAGCGAATCTGAAAGATCGCGACGCGCTTTAGTGGCAGGGAAAGCCGAGGAGATGACGGCCGTCATGCACGAATTCGTGCACATACATGCCGTTGAACAGCGCCATCGCGCCTTCCTCGGTGCCGACGAAATAGAGGACGATCAGCATCAGCAGGCCGCCAAAGATCGCCCAGGGCAGGATCTCGCCTACAGGGATCGGCGCCGGTACCGCAACGGGCGCGAAAGTGGTGTCAGACATATATTCCTCCGGGAATGACGCGTTCAGTCGAAAGAGTGCTTGTGCAGTAGGGTCTGACTTCCAGCGCGAAGAACTTTCGACACGCTGGTCACAGTGGCGCGACCGCGCCGGACTTACACCGGCTTCCAAACCCGCAACAGCACGGTTATATCTGCACGCCGAAGAGACTGTCAACGAAACTTCACAAGCCGGCAGAGAGGCGTCCTGCTGCATAATTCCTTAAATCGGAATTGATTCAGGGATAGATTATGGAGCCATTCAAACTGCTACAGCGTCCCTTGCGCCTCTCGAAAAGACGCGCGGCGCCGGAGCCGCATTCCGGGAGATCAGAACGACCGTGAACACGCGCCTCACCTGGATCTGCCACGGCGCGACGACGGCGAACCGCAAGGCGCTGTTCCCGCTCGACGAACCGCTGGAAGGCAAGGCGGCGGAAGAAGCCGGCGAAATGGCCGCCCCGTCGCGCGCCGACCGCATTGCCATGAGCCCCGCTTTGCGTGCCCGCCAGACAGCGGAAGCGCTCCACCTCGAAGCCAGGATAGACCTCGCACTTCGTGACTGCGACCATGGCCGGTGGGCCGGCAGGTCGATCGCGGCGATAGAGGCCGAAGAGCCGGAGAACCTCATGGCCTGGATGAGCGATCCGGAAGCGGCCCCGCATGGCGGCGAGAGCTTTGTTGATCTGCGCACCCGCGTCGCCGGCTGGATGGACAGTGAATCCGCCCTCGGCGGCCATGTGATCGCCGTCAGCCACGCGGCCGTCATCCGGGCGGCTGTCGCCCATGTGCTTCAGGCGCCGCTCTCCTCTTTCTGGCTGAGCGACGTCGAGCCGCTCGCCATCGTTCGCATGACCAGCAACGGACTGCGCTGGTCGCTGCGCTTCCAGCATTAGAAACTGCTGATTCTTATCCAGCCTTGCACAAGCAAATCGCGTCATCTCTGTTGAACCCGGTTTCGCGGGGACTACTTCCTTGTCCCAAGGAGATGGAAGAATGACATATGATTGGAGTGGCGAGCGCACGCGACGGCTGCGTTTCATGCGTCTCGCCACAGTCACGGTTCTGGTTGGTCTCATCGTCAGCGTTCCGCTGCTGATCGCCACCGCCTGAAGCACGAGAAAGGGCGAGCGATGCATTAGCACGCTCGCCTTCGTTCTTTCCCGCGTCGACTGGTCTCCTGAACCGGGATCGCCCACGACGACGCCCAGATTCCCCCAAGCCCGTCGGTCTCTCAGCGGCACAGCAACAGGCTGCTGCCTCCGATAATTCGCCTTCTGGTTTCAACAAACATTCAGACTTTCGTGATATCTCCGCGAATGGTGGGAGATGGAGAAGGCATAATGCCGGTGTTTTTCCAAAGCAGGGCCGGAAGGCAATGCGTGTCGATCGTCGGATTTGGGGTAACCCTCTGGCTCCTCGGCACGCTGTTGCAGCTCGACGACAGCCTGGTCTCCTTCATGATCGGCTTCGGCGAGTACGGCGCCGACAAGCTCGTTCTGGCGCTCGGCATCGCCGGCGCCATGAGCTTCATCTATTCGGTCCTGCGCATCGCCGATCTGCGGAAGGAAATGGAACTGCGCGCCACCGCCCAGTCGAAGGCCGATTGGACCGCAACCCACGACCATCTGACCAAGCTGCCGAACCGCTACGCCTTCGAGCGCAAGATCCTCTCACGGCCGATCAAGGACGACGAGGCGGAGATCGAGGAGTGGGACCGCAACGTCACCATCTTCTCCGTCGACCTCGACGGCTTCAAGAAGGTCAATGACCTCGTCGGCCACAAGGGCGGCGACATCCTGTTGATCGAGGTTGCCAGACGCATCTGCGCGCTCGGCAATGCCGATTGCGTCTACCGCTTCGGCGGCGACGAATTCATCATCGTCGCCTTCGCCCTGACGGCGCAGCGCGAGGAGCGTTTTGCCAGGCTGCTGATCCAGGCCGTCACCCGGCCGATCCATATCGATGGTTTTGCCGTCGAAGTCGGCGCTAGCGTCGGCTATGACCGCTGGGTCGAGGAAGCCGAACCGCTGGAAGATGCCGCCCACCGTGCCGACCTCGCCATGTACGAGGCGAAATCACGCGGGCCCAACCATTATTTCGTCTTCGAACCTTCGATGCAGGACAAAGTTACGGAACGCGCCGCGTTGGAAACCAGGCTGCGCGCCGCAATCTCCAACAAGGCGATCAAGCCCTTCTATCAGCCGCTGATCGACCTGAAGACCGGCCAGCTCTGCGGCTTCGAGGCGCTGGCGCGCTGGATCGGCGACGACGGCGTCAACATCCCGCCGCCGGTCTTCATCGATATCGCCGAGGAAACCGGCATGATCACCGCATTGTTCGAGGATCTTCTCGCCCAGGCCTGCAGCGATGCCCTCACCTGGCCGGAGCATGTGACGTTGTCCTTCAACGTCTCGCCGGTGCAGATGGAAGACAGATTGCTGACGTCGCGCATTCTGAAGGTGCTTTCGGCAAGCCGGCTGCCACCGCAGCGCCTGGAAGTGGAGATCACCGAAAACGCGCTGATCCAGGATCCCGCCGTCGCCGCCCTCATTCTCGACGAACTGCATGCCGCCGGCATCCAGATCGCACTCGACGATTTCGGCACGGGCTATTCGAGCCTCGCCCAGCTCGCCCGCTATCGTTTCGACAAGATCAAGATCGACAAAAGCTTCATCGCCACCTATCGCGACGAAGAACGCCAGGAAAAGATCGTCCGCGCCATGCTCGGCCTCGGCAGGAGCCTCAACATCAAGACGACTGCGGAAGGCATCGAGGAGCACGGCCAGCTCGCCTTCCTGCTGCAGCTCGGCTGCGACATCGGCCAGGGCTATCTCTTCGGCAAGGCGATGCCCGCCGCCGAGGCGGGCATCTTCATCAGCGATCGCAATGCCAGCCTGGCCTCCACGGCCTGACGGGACGCCCTAAAAAACCTGACGCATGATCACGAAGAGCACGAAGGCGATCGCGATCGAGGCCGGCAGCGTCAGAACCGCCCGTAAGCACTGATGTCCGACGATATTGACGGTGATGCGCCTGGTACCCTCGCCTCCATAAAAGATGCCGCGTTATGATCCCAAGCGGCGGACGATGGTTGTCTATGCAGCAACAAAGCGCGCCCCGAGCGAATAAATCCTTCCCGCCTGGACATCCGACGCTAAGTTCGGTCATCTCACACCCGCGCGGAGTCTTAGAAGACATGTCATCGACCGGCCTGCTGCTGACCTTCAACACCGGCTCCTCGACCGTTAAGATCGGCATCTTCGCGATAGACGGCGGCAAGGCACGGCGCATCGGCAAGGGCGTGATCGATTTCCGCGCCGAACCGCTGTCGCTCGGCCTGACGAAAGGGCCGCAGACCTTCGAGATTCCGATGAAGGCCGAGGTGACAGAAGATCTGCACGGCGTCATCGATAAGACTTTCGCGCTTCTCGCCGATCATTTCGACATGACCGCCGCGCACGCTGCCGGCCACCGCGTCGTCCATGGCGGCGACCGCTTCACCAGGGCGATCGCCCTCGACGCCACCGCAATCGATGCCATCGATGCGCTGACCCCGCTTGCGCCCTTGCACCAACCGCAGGCGCTGCGTTTCATCCGCGCGCTCAAGCATCTGAAACCGCATCTTGCCCAGACCGCCTCCTTCGACACCGCCTTCCACTCCACGCAGGACGATCTCGTTCGCCGCTTCGCCATTCCCCGCGCGCTGCATGACGAGGGCATCAAGCGTTACGGCTTCCACGGCCTTTCCTATAAATTCATCGCCGGAGAGCTTCGCCGCAAGGCGCCGCGCGCGGCAAAGGTGGTCGTCGCCCATCTCGGCAGCGGCGCGAGCCTCTGTGCATTGGATGGCGGCATCAGCCGCGATTGCAGCATGGGCTTTTCGACGCTCGATGGCATCCCGATGGCGACGCGCCCCGGCTGGCTCGATCCCGGCGTCATCTTGCATCTGGCCGGTCAGAGGAAACAGTCCTTCGAGGAGATCGAAGACCTGCTCTATCACCGATCCGGCCTGCTTGGCGTCTCCGGCATCAGTGCCGATACACGCGAGCTGTTGAAGGACGGCCGGCCGCAGGCGCGCCAGGCGATCGACCTCTTCACGCTGCGCATTGCCGGCGAAATCGGCCGCATGGCGGCAACGCTGAAGGGGCTTGACGCCATCGTCTTCACCGCCGGCATCGGCGAACATCAACCGGAGATCCGCGCCGGCGTGGCCAAGCGGCTGTCTTGGCTTGGCCTTGCAATCGACGAAAAGGCCAATGCCGCCAATGATTTTACGATCAGCACCAGGGAAAGCCGCATCGCCACCCATGTCATCGCCACCGATGAGGAACAGGTCATCGCTGACGAGGCACTGTCTCTTCTTCGCGGCGGGTGATCCAGATCAACAGCTTGCCGGCATCCGCCGGTAGAATTGACGTTGAAGACATTTTCGAACGGGAGAAACCCATGGAAAAGCATGTCTCGACCGCCGCTCTTACCGATGCCGAACTCACTCTGATCGACCGCTATTGGCGCGCCGCCAATTATCTCTCCATCGGCCAGATCTATCTGCTGTCCAATCCGCTGCTGCGCGAGCCGCTGAAACCAGAGCACATCAAGCCCCGCCTGCTCGGCCATTGGGGCACGACACCCGGCCTCAACTTCATCTATGCGCACCTGAACCGCCTGATCCGCGCCCGCGACCTCGATATCATCTACATGTGCGGCCCCGGCCATGGCGGGCCGGGCATGGTCGCCAACACCTATCTCGAAGGCATCTACAGCGAGATTGTGCGGAACTGGACATGGCCGACGGCGTGAAGCCAAAACCAAACAGAGTCGCGCGGACCTGGTCGGAGAAGATTATCCGGCGGGAGCAATCGTCAAGCGACGGTCTAAAGTTGGTGAAAACGATCAGGGCGCTGTTCCAGAATGGCCATATCGTAGGCTATGTGTCTTGGGAAAGCTCTAAGCCACTGACCGAGGAAACGACATGAAGGGTTTCGCTGCCACGCTCACCGCCGCCCGGCTGGAAAAGGCGCTCGCTTTCTACATGACGCCCGAAGCCCGGCCGGATGGCTCAGCCGATACCGTCAAGCCAGCTGGGGAGCGCAAGGCATACGAGACCCGCGCCGACGAACGCCCCCGCAACACGGAAGACGGCGTCGAAGCTTGGTAAGGCGATCCCCACCGGGCGACCCTCCGCGAACGCGTCGCACCCGGAATGCCGAAACCCTATGCACGTTCGAGCCGGACTTTTTCCTTCATGCGCCAGACCCGCGGCGTTTCTCCCGTATACTTAAAAAAGAAGCGCGAGAAATAGGCGGGATCGGCAAAGCCGAGCCGAAACCCGATCTCCTGAACGCTGCCCAGCGTAAAAACGAGCTGGCGTTTCGCCTCTTCGACGAGCTTACCGGCGATCAGTTCGTGGGGAGTGTTGCCGGTCATCGACCGGACGATGCGGGTGAGATGCGTCGGCGAAACCCCAAGCTCTCTGGCATAGAAAGACGCGGGCTTGTGCGATCGAAAATGCTGCTGAATGAGCTCGCTCAGCATTTCCATCCGCCGCTCGTTCTCGTTGAGCGGAAGTTCATGCGTATTCCCCTCATGGGAAATCCTTGCCGTCAGCCGTAGCGCCAGGGCGACATAGGCGGCCAACGCCTCATTGCGGCCGCTGCGGCGGTTTTCGAATTCGTCGCCCAGCCGCTTCAACGTCTGCATGACATAGACGGCCTCGGCATGATCGGGATCGAGCGGCGTCAGATGCGGCGCCGCCAGCCATTCGCCGAGCTGGCTTCGGTCGCCGGGCGGATGGCTGAGATGGGATCTCAACAGGGTGATCACCAGGCCGTCGATATCGCGTGAAAAACGAAAGCCGTGATTAAGCCCGGGCGGCACGGTGATGATGGCGGGCGGACGGATAGCGTGGCTTATTTCGCCGAAGATCGCATCACCCGAACCGCCTTCGATGTACAATATCTGAAAGAAACTCTCGTGGCGGTGCGGACGGATCTCCCAGTGATGCAAACTGCTGCGGGAGCGAATTGTTTCGCAATGCACCCAAAAATCCGGTTCTCGCCCGGTCTTTTCGCCGTAGAGTTCGTAGGTAGGGATATGTCTGCTCATGGGGCTCCTCCCGCACCAATGTTCGATTAGTGCAATTTTTAGGTTGGGATGTCCATTGCTGCGGCAAGCGCGGCACGGCAGAATCTGGCAAAACGCAAAAATGCAGGGAGGCAGCATTTGCGAACTCAGGTCGCCATCATCGGTTCGGGGCCATCCGGCCTGCTGCTCGGCCAGCTTCTGACCGAAGCCGGCATCGACAATGTCATCCTCGATCGTGTGAACAAGGATTACATCCTCGGCCGGGTTCGTGCCGGCGTTCTGGAGGAAGGCACCGTCGGGCTGCTGGATCAGGCCAAATCAGGCGCGAGGCTGCATGCCGAGGGGCTGCCGCATGACGGTTTCTCGCTGGCCTTCGACGGACGCGACCATCGCATCGACCTTCACGAATTGACCGGCGGCAGGCGCGTCACCGTCTACGGACAGACCGAAGTGACGCGCGATCTCATGGAGCGGCGCGAAGTAAGCGGCTCCTTATCGATCTACGATGCAGTCGATGTCGCGCCGCACGACTTCGACGGCCCTTCTCCCTTCGTCACCTATGTGAAAGACGGTGTTGCCAAGCGCATCGATTGTGACTTCATCGCCGGCTGCGACGGGTTTCACGGCGCCAGCCGCAAGGCCGTCCCGGAACGCGCGATCAGGAGTTTCGAGAAGGTCTATCCCTTCGGCTGGCTGGGGGTCCTGGCCGACGTGGCGCCCGTCAGCCATGAGCTGATCTACGCCAACCATCCAAGGGGCTTTGCGCTCTGTTCGATGCGCTCGGCCACCCGCAGCCGCTACTACATCCAATGTACGCTCGACGAGAAGATCGAGGACTGGAGCGACGATCGCTTCTGGGACGAGTTGAGACGGCGGCTGCCGACGCATCATGCCGAGGCATTGGCGACCGCGCCGTCCTTCGAGAAATCGATTGCGCCGCTGCGCTCCTTCGTTGCCGAACCGATGCGTTTCGGCCAGCTTTTCCTGGTCGGCGACGCTGCCCATATCGTCCCGCCGACCGGGGCCAAGGGATTGAACCTTGCCGCCAGCGACGTCCATTACCTTTTCTCCGGGCTGATCGAGCATTACCGCGAAGGCTCGAATAGTGGCATTGACGCTTACTCGCAGAAGGCGCTCGCCCGTGTGTGGAAAGCCGTGCGGTTTTCCTGGTGGATGACGACGATGATGCATCGTTTTCCCGATACCGGTGATTTCGACCAGAAAATCCAGGAGGCGGAGCTCGACTATCTCACCCATTCCCGCGCCGCCTCGACGGCGCTCGCGGAGAATTATGTGGGATTACCATTCTGAGACGAGGATAATTCCGCATCTTCGATGCACAATCATAATCGCTAGGTCATGGATTACGGCATTTATTTCATTTTACATCACCATTTCGCATGACAAGCTAACGCTCAATTTTGGGCGGCTAGCGAATACGGCGCGGGAGTGCGCCAAAAAGGGAGAGAGAGAATGAAGAAGCTATTTCTGGCCGCCGTTGCGGCCGTCGTGCTCAGCGGCACGGCCTATGCAGACACCATCAAGGTCGGCGTCATCGGCCCGTTCTCCGGTCCGTTCGCGCTGCAGGGCAAGAACTTCAAGGCCGGCATCGACGCCTATATGGCGGTCAACGGCAACAAGGTCGGCAGCGACACGGTCGAGATCGTCTATCGCGACGTGCCGCAGGCCGATCCCGCCCAATCCAAGGCGCTGGCGCAGGAACTGATCGTCAAGGAGAAGGTCCAATATCTGGCCGGCTTCTATTTCACCCCCGATGCGATGGCGGTGACGCCAATCCTGAAGCAGGGCAACGTGCCGATGGTCATCATGAACGCCGCCACCTCGGCGATCGTCACCAAGAGCCCGCTTGTCGTCCGCACCTCGTTTACCACCTGGCAGACCTCGACGCCGATCGCCAAGGTCGCCTTCGATGCCTGCGTCAAGAAGGTGATTTCGGTCGTCAGCGATTACGGCCCCGGCATCGACGCCGAGAATGCCTTCAAGGCCGGCTTCGAAAAGGCCGGAGGTCAGGTGGTCGAGGCAATCCGCATGCCGCTTGCGACCAACGATTTCAGCCCGATCATGCAGCGCATCAAGGATTCCGGCGCTGAGGGCGTCTTCGCCTTCCTGCCGTCAGGTCCGACGACGCTCGGCTTCGTCAAGGCTTACAACGACAATGGCCTGAAGACGGCCGGCATCAAGTTCTTCGCGCCGGGCGATCTGACCCAGGAATCCGATCTGCCGGCGCTCGGCGATGCGGCACTCGGCATCCAGACGACCTTCCACTATGCCGTGTCGCACGATTCTCCGGAGAACAAGGCTTTCGTCGAGGCGGCGACCAAAGCGATCGGCAACAAGGCCGAACTCTCCTTCCCCGCGGTCAGCTCCTATGACGGCATGTATGTGATCTACAAGATGATCGAGGCGACGGGCGGCAAGCAGGATGCTGAAAAGGCCGTCGATGCGGTCAAGGGCCTTGCCTGGACCAGCCCGCGCGGGCCGGTTTCGATCGATCCCGAAAGCCGCCACATCACACAGAACATCTATCTGCGCGAAGTCACCAAGGCGGATGACGGGACCTACATCAACAAGGAAGTCCAGACCTTCGAGAAGCAGGGCGATCCGGGCCTGGCGGCCGTCAAGTAACATCGAGCATCACGGCATGCGACGGGCTTGGGCAGTGCTTCGGGCAGACTTCCGATCTCTCCGGAGCTGCCCGAAGGCGTCGAGCCCGTCGCATCGAAGCAAGGTATCCCCATGCAGACAGTCTTCAGCATAGCCGTCGATGCCTTTGCCTATGGCATGGTGCTCTTCGTCATATCGATCGGCCTTTCGGTGACCATGGGGCTGATGCGTGTCGTTAACCTCGCTCACGGCGCTTTCGCGATGATCGGCGGCTATATCGCCTCCTATGTCGCCCGCGACCTCGGCCTTGGTTATGCCACGGCAGTCATCGCCGCCGTTGTCATCACCATCATCGTCGCCATTCCGATCGAGCGTTTTCTCTTCCGCCGGATCTACGGTGCGCCGGAACTGACCCAGGTGCTGATGACGATCGGCATCACCTTCTGCGTCATCGGCATCGCCAATTATATGATGGGGCCGACGCTGAAGACCATCCCGCTTGCCGGTGCGCTGCAGGGATCGGCCGATCTCGGCTTCCGCACCATTCCCGTTCACCGGCTTTTCGTCATCCTCTGCGGCCTGGCTGTGGCGCTCGCCCTCTGGTTCGCGATCGACAGGACCAGCTTCGGCGTCAAGCTGCGCGCCTCCGTCGATGATGCGGCGATGGCTGCGGCACTCGGCGTGCGCACCGAGATCATCTATGCGGTGAGCTTTGCCGTTGCCGTCGGGCTTGCCGCCTTCGGTGGCGTGGTCGGCGCCGAACTCCTGCCCGTCGAACCCTATTATGCGCTGCGCTACATGGTCACCTTCCTGGTCGTCGTCTCCGTCGGCGGCGCGGGTTCCATTCCGGGCGCGCTGATTGCCTGTCTGCTGCTGGGCGCGATCGATACGACCGGGCGGTATCTGATGCCGGAATTCGGCGAATTCTTCTTCTATCTCGCCGTGATCGCAATCATCTGCGTCTTCCCACGCGGCCTTGCCGGAAGGGCAAAATAAGATGGCGCTTGTCATGAACGACGAAAACGAACGTCTCCACCATCGGCGCGGATTCATCAGCCGCGATCTCGCCGGAATTGCGGTCATCATAGCCATTGCCGCGATCGGCTACTTCGCCTTCCCCGATAATCTCGCGCTTTTGACTCGGATGATCACGATCGCGCTGCTCGTCCTGTCGCTCGATCTGGTGACCGGTTATTGCGGCGTCGCAACGCTCGGCCATGCCGCACTTTTCGGCTCCGGCGCCTATGCCGCCGGGATCCTGTCGGCGCATTACGGCATCAATGACCCGATGCTGATGATGCTGGCCGGCATCACAGGCGGCGCGCTTGCCGGGCTGCTCTGCGGCGCCATCATCCTGCGTGCACATGGATTGCCGCAGCTGGTGCTGTCGATTGCGCTGATCAACCTCTTCCATGAATTCGCCAACAAGGCCTCGTCTTGGACAGGCGGCAGCGATGGACTTTCCGGCATCGCGCCGGACCCGGTCTTCGGCCTCTTCGAATTCGATCTCTACGGTCACACCGCCTTCTTCTTCGGAATGGCGCTGCTGCTGATCGTCTTTGTGCTGCTACGATTCCTGGTCCGCTCGCCCTTCGGCATGCTTTGCCACGCCATCAAGCAGGATCCGCTGCGCATCCGCGCCATGGGCGCTTCGCCGAAGGCCGCTCTGATCAGGATGTACGCGATCTCCGGCGCCGTTGCCGGTGTCGGCGGCGCTTTGAATGCGATTTCGACACAGGTCGTCGGCCTCGACAGCCTGTCTTTCACGCAGTCGGCCGAAGCGCTTGTTATGCTGGTGCTCGGCGGAACCGGTTCTCTCTTCGGGGCGCTCTCCGGCACTGTCATCTTCATGCTCTTCGAGGACTATGTCTCCGCCGCCAATCCCTTCCATTGGCTGACCATGGTCGGCGCGCTGCTGATCGCCGTCGTGCTCTTTGCGCCGAAAGGTCTCTATGGCACATCAGCAGCCTTCGTTAGCCGCCGCAGGGAGCAACGCTCATGAGCCCGGTCTTCGAAGTCGCCAATCTCAAGAAAGCCTTCGGCGGCCTTGCCGTCACCAATGATGTCTCGCTCACGATGTCCCCAGGCGATCGCATCGCGTTGATCGGCCCGAACGGCGCCGGCAAGACCACCTTCGTCAACCTCGTGACCGGTAATCTCTCTCCCGATTCCGGCGAGGTTCGCCTCGGCGGCGAGGTGGTGACGAAGGTCAACGCGATCGGCAGGGTCAGACGCGGCCTTGTGCGCTCCTTTCAGGTGACGCGGCTCTTCCAGGACATGACGCCGGCCGAACATGTGGGACTTGCCGTCCTTCAACGCGACGGGAAGACCGGGCGCATGTTCGGCAATTTCCTGCGTATGCCCGATGTCATGGCAGAGGTCGACGATCTCCTTGGAAAGCTCGGACTGGCTTTGCTGATGCATCGCAAGGTCAGCGAGATCGCCTATGGCCAGCAGCGGCTTCTAGAGATTGCCGTAGCGCTGGCGCTGAAGCCAAAGGTGCTGCTGCTCGACGAGCCGGCAGCCGGTGTGCCGCAAAGCGATACCGGCCGCATCGAGCAGGCGTTGGCCGATCTGCCTGCCGATCTCGCCGTGCTGATGATCGAACACGACATGGACCTCGTCTTCCGTTTTGCCAAACGCGTCATCGTGCTTGCATCAGGTGCGATCATCTTCGACGGCCTGCCTCAAGATGTCACCAAGGATGCGCGCGTGCGCGAGGCCTATCTCGGGAGCTATGCCAATGCCAGCCATATCGCTTGAGGTTGAAAATCTGTCGGCCGGATATGGGCCGACAAGAGTGCTCGAAGGCATTTCCTTCTCCGTGCCGGCAGGCGCTCGCCTTGCCATGCTCGGCCGCAACGGCATGGGCAAGACCACGCTGCTCGCAACGCTTGCCGGCCAGACCAGGCGATACGAGGGCAGCATCCGCCTCGGCGGTTCGGATGTCAGCGCAGCACCGAGCGCCACGCGCGCGCATAAGGGCCTCGGATATGTGCCGCAGGCACGCTGCATCTTCCCGACGCTGACAGTCGAAGAAAACCTTTTCGTTGGCTTGAAGGCGCGACCGAAGACGGCGCTGGAGGAAGCCTATGCGATGTTCCCACGCCTGAAGGAGCGCCGCCGCAATCTCGGCAGCCAGCTCTCCGGCGGCGAGCAGCAGATGCTCTCCACGGCCCGCACCATTCTCGGCCGCCCGTCCGTCCTGTTGCTCGACGAACCGCTGGAAGGCCTTGCGCCCGTTATCTGCGAGGAATTGATGGCTGCCTTCGCCGACCTCGCCAAGACAGGAGACATGACCATCGTGCTGGTCGAACAACGCATCCAGAGCGCGCTCGATTTCGCCGATCAAGTCGTCATTCTCGAACGCGGCAGACTGGCCTGGACGGGAACGCCGGAGAGCCTCACCAGGGATCACGAGGCTGTCGAAAGCCTGCTCGGGGTTGGCGGCCTGCATTGATTGATGGTCAGCAGACGCTTGGGCTCTGCTAATTGCTCCCCTTTCGCTTTCTAGATTGCTCTTGGCGCGCCGAGCAATTCATGCAGTATATCGTCATGACGACGTCATGATTGACCTGTCATTATTATCCTGCCTGAAAGTTTTCCGCTGGCCGAATTGATGGATCGCCTGGAAAGGCGAGAAACACCAATGATCGATGAAGCGGCAGCAACGTAAGATCAGACGTAAATCCTGGTTCATAATCAGGATCGACGTTTTTGCCGCTCCCTTTACTTGTACGGTTGAGCTGCAATCGACCGGAATGTGTGGCGTTGACGGGCGGAATTGCTCTGACGCTCCCTCAATTTTGGTTGCCAAATACCCGATAGGGTTGCATAGTCGAGCAGAAAATCACGGGAGGTAGAAATGGCAAACCACAAGCCGGTCGCAGGTGATGTATACCAGCCTATTTTCAACATCGACAACCCGATCGACGGCAACATCCTGGACAATACCAGTTCGGTGGATGCCGACGGAGATCAGGTGCGTCTCAACTTCGTCAATGGACAACGCATTCCGCAACCGGCCGATCCGAACGGGCCCGCCACGACCACCACAGTCGAGGGAAAATACGGCACGCTGACCGTCTATTCCAACGGCAACTACACGTATGAACTCGATCACTCCAACCCGGTGGTATCAGCGCTCGGCCCGGGAGACCAACTCGTCGACCAGTTCAATTTCAAGATCTCGGATGGCAAAGGCGCCACCGATTTCGGCTTGCTCAACATCGCGGTCGACTTGCCGGAACATGGCGACGTGTTCGTCAATTTCGAGGATGTCGGCAAATATGACTTCCCGACGGGCTACAAGGGCTTTGATTGGGGTGCTTGGCACGATGGTGACGACGCAACGGTACAGAAGGAAGCCGACGGCAACCATTATCTGTCAGGCGGAGTGTTCTGGACACCCATCCAAGCCGCCGATGGCGGTCACTTTCAGATCGAGCAATTCAGTGTCGCAAACGGCACATCGGACTATGACAACGTTCTGACGATCGAAGGTAAGCTGAACGGCGATACCGTATTCTTGGTCACGGTCAACGTCACCGCCGACAGCATTCATGACCCGCAAGTGATCGATCTCAGCGCCTACGGCGACATCGACTATCTCGTGCTCGACACGGAGCCCGTCATCACAGAGACGAGCGGCCCGGATTATTATGGCGCGCGATACGACAACTTTCATTTCATCGTTTGACGGAGGGGGAAAGGGGCGTCGTATCGCCGAAATCTTTGCATCTTCGCCAAGCGCTCTCTGCTGTGGCTATCTGATACCAATATCTTGCGATAGCTGACCGGGTTGCGTCTTGCTAGCATGGGATCGTGCGAGGAGGCACGGTTATGCTGGGATGGAGGAAATGATGCAACCAGTCGGGATGAGGTTAGCGGCGGTCATGTTCTCGCTTGCCGTATGGGCTATTATTATCGCTGTCGCATCCCACCTTTGGGCGACGAAGATGCCTGTATTGCTTTTGACGCTCTACAGATAGGCCTGTCCTCGGCGTTGGCGGAAATGCTGCAGGAGGTCGAACTGCTTTTGTCCCCTCGCCGCGACGTTTGACGCTGCGATCAATGTGCTACCACGGCCTTAGGAACCGGCTGAAAATCGAGCCGAAAAAATCGCTAATTCTGCAATAAGGAGATGGTAGCGGAGGAGGGATTTGAACCCCCGACACAAGGATTATGATTCCTCTGCTCTGACCTACTGAGCTACTCCGCCACTGGTCAACGATACCCGCTCGCGAAGCGATGCCGGTTCGTGGGATGAGCGGCTTATAAGGTGCGCTTCGGCTTTGTGTCAAGCGCATGATCGAGAAAAACGGTGGGCTTTGCCGGCCGTCGTTACCTATCGGTTTCAGGCGGCGACCGGGCTGGCCAAGAGGGCCTTCAGGCAGGCTTCCGCCGAAGGTTCGCGCTCGGAACGTTCGATGAAACCGCCGCCGAAGACGCGGGCGTTGTCGCCGGGGGCGGAATAAAGCGCGCAGGCCTGGCCGGGCGCGATGCCCGCCTCGCCGACCGTCAGATCGACATAGGTGCCTGTTGCATCGATATGCAGCACGGCGGGTGCCGGCGCCCGTGTCGAGCGGACCTTGGCGTAGCAGGCAAAGCCCTTGCCGGAGGCGGCTTCCGAAAGCGTCTCGTCGCCCAGCCAGTTGACGTCGCGCAGGTAGACGCGGTGCGTTTCCAGCGCCTCCTTCGGTCCGACGATGACGCGGCGCGAGCGGGCGTCGAGAAAGACGACGTAGAGCGGCTCGCCGGTGGCGATGCCGATGCCGCGGCGCTGGCCGATCGTGAAGTGCAGAATGCCCTCATGGGTGCCGAGCACGCGGCCGTCGAGATGGACGATCTCGCCGGCGAGCGCCGCATTCGGCTTCAGCTTGGTGATGACGTCGGAATATTTGCCCTGCGGCACGAAGCAGATGTCCTGGCTGTCGGCCTTCTTGGCAACGACGAGGCCCATCTCTTCGGCAAGCCTGCGGGTCTCGGCCTTCGGCAGGCCGCCCAGGGGAAAGCGGAGATAATCGATCTGTTCCTGCGTCGTGGCGAAGAGGAAATAGCTCTGGTCGCGGTCGGCATCGGCCGGGCGGAAAAGCGCGCGGCGGCCGGGATTTTCGGGCGAAGGGTTCGGTCCCGAGCGGATATAGTGGCCGGTCGCCAGTGCATCGGCACCGAGCTCCTTGGCGGTCGCCAGAAGATCGGCGAATTTGACGGTCTGGTTGCAGGAAACGCAAGGGATCGGCGTTTCGCCCGCCACATAGCTTTCGGCGAAAGGGTTGATCACGGTCTCGCGAAATCGCTTTTCATAATCGAGCACGTAATGCGGGATGCCGAGTGTTTCGCAAACGCGGCGCGCATCGTCGATATCCTGGCCGGCGCAGCAGGAGCCGGCGCGGTGAACAGCGGCGCCATGATCGTAAAGCTGCAGCGTAATGCCGAGCACGTCGTAACCCTGCTGTTTGAGAAGGCCAGCGACAACGGATGAATCGACGCCGCCCGACATGGCGACGACGACACGGGTCTCTTCCGGCTTCTTGTCAAAATCCAGTGTGTTCAACGATGGTGCCAATTCTGCGCGGTCACGATCCGCCCTTGCGCTGCAATTGCGCGGATTGCTGATCTCCGGCGGGATCGGCCGCCGTCTTTCGATGAGGCACCGATATAGAAAGGATTGTCCTTGGGCGCAAGGGGCAGCCTTCGGGCACCGATATTTCGCATTCCCGCGTGAAGAGAAGGCGCAGCCAAAGCCGCGCCTTGGAAGCGGGGGGTGCGGCTCAGGTGCCGATCAGCTTGTTGCAGGCGAATGCAATGCCCGGATTGGCGATGATGGCGGTTACGAGCGCCAGTCCGATCATCGAGAATGAAAAGCGTTTCATAAACATCCTCCTTTCCAGCCCACGACAATTATGCGGCTTCGCCCACCTTTCTCAAAATGACGAATGCTTGATGGGATCCGGCGGCACGCATTTCCTCGGACGCCACTCCCAGCTGTCGCTTAAACGACTCTATCTGCGTGACGAAGCCGCCTTCAGAGCGCGGCCGTGGATCAGCGCCTCTGCCTCGTGCTGCGGCATCGGCCGGCCGAGCAGATAGCCCTGCACCTCACTGAAACCTTCGGCGCGCAGCTTCTGCAACTGCTCTTCCGTCTCGATCCCTTCGGCCAGCGTCGTCGCGTTGAAGCCGGAACCGATGCCGACGACGGCGCGCACGATGGCGAGATTGCCGGCATCCGTCTCAATGCCCGAAACGAAGCTACGGTCGAGCTTGATCTTGTCGAAGGGGAAGGACCTGAGATAGCTCAGCGACGAATAACCGGTGCCGAAATCGTCGATGGCGATGCGAACACCGAGCTCCTTCAATGCGCGCAGCCGCGGCAAGCTTTGGTCGGCATCGGTCAGGAATACGGACTCGGTGATTTCGATTTCAAGCCGGTCAGCATTGAGGCCCGTCTCGTCGAGCGCCGCGACCACGGTCGAAAGCAGGCTCGCATGCCGAAACTGGCTGACGGAGAGATTAACGGCGATCCTCAGATGCGCGGGCCAGCCGGCGGCCGCGCGGCAGGCTTCCCGGATCACCCACTCGCCGATCGGCACGATGAGGCCGGTCTCCTCGGCGAGCGGAATGAATTCCATCGGCGCCACCAGCCCGCGCTTGGGATGGCGCCAGCGGATCAGCGCCTCGAAGCCGCCGATGCCGTCATTATCGAGCTGCACGATCGGCTGGTAGTGCAGTTCGAACTGGCGCTTCTCCAGCGCCTCCCACAGTTCGGCGGTCATCACGTGCCGGCGCTCGGCGGCAAGCCGCATCTCCGCCTCGTAGAAGCGATAGGTCGACCGCCCGCTCTCCTTGGCGGCATAGAGCGCCAGATCCGCATGCCGCATCAGCACGTCCGCGTCGCCGGCATGATCCGGCGCCAAGGCGATGCCGATGCTGCAGGTGACATGCTCCCGGGCGCCGTCGAGATCGAAGGCACGGCTGAGCGCCTTGAGCAGCCGTTGCGCAAAACGCCCGGCCCGCTCCGGCTCGTCGAGCTCCAGTACGACGGCGAATTCGTCGCCGCCGAGGCGGGCGACGAGATCGCCCTCCTCCGCCAGCTGCAGCAGCCGCTCCGATACTTGGCAAAGCAGCGCGTCGCCGGCGGCATGTCCCTTGCTGTCGTTGATATGCTTGAAGTGATCGACGTCGATATAAAGCAATGCGATCGGGCTGTCGGCGGTCGCCTCGACCGCCCGCCGGTTGATATGTTTGGAAAATGACGCCCGGTTCGGCAGGCTGGTGAGCGGATCATGCATGGCGAGATGGGCAAGCTTTGCCTCGACGGAGCGCTCCTCCGTCACGTCCTGCGAGATGCCGAGCAGATAACGCGGCGCTTGGCCCTCCGGCGTCGGCAGGGCGCGCTTGACGGTGCGCAGGAGGCGCGGCACACCATCGGCGCGCAGCATGCTCTCCTCGAAGCTGATCGCCGTATTGGCTTCGAAGGCCCGGCGATCCTGCTCGCGGAAGGCGTCTGTCTGACTGGGGGGAAACAGCGCCCGGTCGGTTCGGCCGACCACGTGCTCCGCCCTCATGCCCACAATGTCGCCGCAGGCCTCGTTAAAGAGAACGTAAAGCCCGTCCGCTTCCATGTCCTTGACGAAGACGCCGACCGGCAGGTTGTCGACGATGCTGTCGAGAAGCGAGCGCGTATCGCTGATCTGGCGTCTGGCGGCATTGACCTCGGTGCGGTCCTGCACGATCGCCAGGATTGCCGCTCGGCCCTCGAAACGCACTTCTCGGCCATAGGTCAGCACTTCGAAGGTCTCACCACTTGCCTTGAGGTGAACCCAACGCTCCGCCTTTTCCATGTCGGTACGGCCGCTGACGGCGTCGACCATCCGTTCCCGCTCATGCTCAGGGCGGATATCCAGAACCGTCATGCGCCGGTATTCGTCCGCGCCGTAGCCGTAAAGTGCTGCCGCCGCCTCGTTGACGATAAGAAAGCGCAGCGATGCCGGATCATAGACCCACATCGGCGACGGATGCGTTGCAAACAATGACCGGAAGTCGTCGTTTAATGCTTCGGTCTGCTCGGTCTTCTGCAAGGGGGCCATGGAAATTCGCGTGCGGTTGATGCCGATGCCAGGGATATACCGAGAAAAGTTAAATAAAATCAGAATCATACTTAGGGTTAAACTTTAGGCTTCCGCCTTCAGAATGTGCAAAGCGGCGGCCTGCTGTCACGATCTCGGCTCTCGATAAAATAATTTTGGCGTCCTGGAACAATTCCGTCGATCGTGCGTTGCGGGTGATCGATGTCGCATTCGAATTGCTGAGGAGGGTTTCATGGGCAGGTTCGGCACGACGACGGATTACAGCAGAATCAGACATTGGATCGAGGCGCGCGGAGGCCATCCCGCCCGAATCAAGAACGCACCGGACAGCGAAACCGTCCGCGTCGATTTTTCCTCGGAACCGGAAGAGATTTCCTGGGACGAATTCTTTCAGGGCCTCGACGACAGCAGGCTCGCCTTCCTTCACCGCACGAAGGCTGAAGACGATGTCGCCCGTTTCGGCAAAATCCTCCGCCGCAAACGCCGGCACCACTAATGCATGCCGCCCAAAAGTGTGCATCGGTTTTGGGACCACGACATGCATCAAAAAAAGATTTAAAGCGCGACGCGCTTTAAGATTCATCGGTTCCTGACACGAAAAAACCCGGCGCCGTTTCCAGCGCCGGGTTTTTCATTTCCTCGGGAGGAAAAACTCAGTCGATATTGAAGGTCAGCGGCTTTGCCTGGCGAACCGCCTGGTGGGCGGTCAACTCAGCAAGCACGGCGTCATCAACCTTGCCGTCGACATAGAGCAGCGCGATGGCGTCGCCGCCCTGCTTGTCCCGGCCGAGCTGGAAGTTGGCGATGTTGACGCCGGCAGCACCAAGCGTCGTGCCGATGAAGCCGATCATGCCGGGAACGTCGGTATTGGTGATGTAAATCATGTGCGAGCCGACATCGGCATCGAGGTTGATACCCTTGATCTGGATGAAGCGCGGCTTGCCGTCCGAAAACACCGTGCCGGCGACCGAGCGCGTCATGCTTTCGGTCGTGACCGTCAACTTGATGTAGCCGTCGAAGACGCCGGTTTTGTCGCGCTTGACCTCGGAAAGCACGATGCCCTTTTCCTTGATCATGATCGGCGCCGAAACCATGTTGACGTCGGCGACCTGCGGACGGATGAGGCCGGCGAGCACAGCACTCGTCAGCGCCCGCGTGTTCATGTTGGCAGTGATGCCGTCATAGAGGATTTCGATTTCCTTGATCGGCTCTTCGGTGACCTGGCCGACGAAGGCGCCGAGAACATCGGCAAGGCGGATGAAGGGCTTCAGGATCGGCGCTTCCTCGGCCGTGATCGACGGCATGTTGATAGCGTTGGAGACCGCACCATTGACGAGGTAATCCGCCATCTGTTCGGCCACCTGCAAAGCGACGTTCTCCTGCGCCTCGGTCGTCGAGGCGCCGAGATGCGGCGTGCAGACGACGTTCGGCAGGCCGAAGAGCGGGCTTTCCTTGGCGGGCTCGACCTCGAACACGTCGAAGGCGGCACCCGCGACATGGCCCGACTTGATTGCTTCGGCAAGCGCTGCCTCATCGACCAGGCCACCGCGGGCGCAGTTGATGATGCGCACGCCGGGCTTGGTCTTTGCCAGCGCTTCCTTGTTGAGGATGCCGCGCGTCTTGTCGGTCATCGGCACATGCAGCGTGATGAAATCGGCCCGGGCGAAAAGCTCTTCAAGTTCGACTTTGGTGACGCCCATCTCCTCGGCGCGCTCCTTGGACAGGAACGGATCGTAAGCGACGACGTGCATCTTCAGGCCGATAGCGCGGGCACAGACGATCGAGCCGATATTGCCGGCGCCGATGACGCCGAGCGTCTTGCCGGTGATCTCGACGCCCATGAACTTCGACTTCTCCCACTTGCCGGCCTGCGTCGAGGTATCGGCTGCCGGAAGCTGGCGGGCGACGGCGAACATCAGCGCGATCGCGTGTTCGGCTGTCGTGATCGAGTTGCCGAAGGGCGTGTTCATGACGATGATCCCGCGGCGCGAGGCGGCCGGGATATCGACATTGTCGACGCCGATGCCGGCACGGCCGACGACCTTGAGGTTCGTCGCCCCCTCGATGATCTTTTCCGTCACCTTGGTGGCAGAGCGGATGGCCAGGCCATCATACTTGCCGATGACTTCGAGCAGACGGTCTTTGTCCTTGCCGAGCTGCGGTTCGAAATCGACTTCGACGCCGCGGTCGCGGAAGATCTGGACGGCGGTTTCCGACAATTCGTCGGATACGAGAACGCGAGGTGCCATGAGGGCCTCCTTCAAAAGTGTTCAGCGATGAATGAATCAGGAATGCTGGGCTCCGCCGTATGGCGGAGCCGGATGCGATCACCTCAGGCGGCAGCCTGATTAAGCTGCGCCTTCTGCGTCTCGAAGGCCCAGGAAAGCCAGGGCATCAGCTTCTGCATGTCGGATGCCTCGATCGTGGCGCCGGCCCAGATGCGCAGGCCGGACGGCGCGTCGCGGTAATGGCCGACGTCATAGGCGACACCTTCCTTTTCCAGGAGGCCGACCAGACCCTTGGCGAAATTCGCCTGGCCGTCGTCATCGAGGGCTGCGATGTCCTTGTCGACGATCTTCAGGCAAACCGAGGTGTTGGAGGCCGTTTCCGCCTTGACGGCGAGATTGGCGATCCAGTCGTTTGCCGCAACGAAATCGTGGATGACCTTGGCATTGGCATCGGCACGCGCGATCAGCCCCTTGAGGCCGCCGAGTTGCTTGGCCCAGACAAGCGCATCGATATAGTCCTCGACGCAGAGCATCGACGGCGTGTTGATCGTCTCGCCCTGGAAGATGCCTTCGGTCAGCTTGCCGCCCGAGGTCATGCGGAAGATTTTCGGCAGCGGCCAGGCCGGCGTGTAGGTGACCAGACGCTCGACGGCGCGCGGCGAAAGAATGATGACGCCGTGCGCACCCTCGCCGCCCAGAACCTTCTGCCAGGAGAAGGTGACGACATCGAGCTTGGCGAAATCGAGTTCCTGTGCGAAAGCCGCCGAAGTGGCGTCGCAGATCGTCAGGCCCTTGCGGTCGGCCGGGATGAAATCGGCATTCGGAACGCGCACGCCCGAGGTTGTGCCGTTCCAGGTGAAGACGACGTCGCGGTCGAAATCGACGGCGGAGAGATCGGGAAGCTCGCCGTAACCGGCTTCGAGCTTGCGCACATCCTTGAGCTTCAGCTGCTTGACGACATCGGTGACCCAGCCGGCGCCGAAGCTTTCCCAGGCGAGCATGTCGACGCCGCGTTCGCCGAGCAGCGACCAGAGCGCCATTTCGACGGCCCCGGTGTCGGACGCCGGAACGATGCCGATGCGGTAATCCGCCGGCACTTCAAGAATTTCACGGGTAAGGTCGATGGCCTGCTTGAGCTTGGCCTTGCCGACCTTCGCGCGGTGCGAACGGCCAAGGGCCGCGTCGGAAAGGGCTTCGAGCGACCAACCGGGGCGCTTCGAGCAAGGGCCAGAAGAGAAATGGGTATTGTGCGGACGGATGTCCGGCTTTGCGGTCTTCGCCATGATGCTATCCTCTCAGATAGAAAGCCCTTCGTTGGGGAAGGGTGTCCCGCCGCCGTGTGTATGGATCCGACACGTCATAGTCAAGATCGAAGTGTCGCGGGCGGAACATATTTTGACGCAGGGCGGTAGGGCGGCCACAATGCAAAAAGCCGCCCGGTTGGGGGCGGCTTCTGGTGTCAGGCGATCAAATTTACTTGTAGACAGGCTGCTGCAGCGGGATTTCCGGCGGTGGTTCATAGCTCGCCTGGGCGCAGCCGCCGAAGAGATAGCGGGCGCCGACGCGAGCTTCGTGGGCGCTGAGACCCTTGTCGCGGCCCGGGCCGCCATTTTCGGCATAGCCGAACATGTTGCCGCCATCGATATGCAGGTAACGGTAGCCGACATCGGCCTTGATGTTGCAGGTCACGTCGATCGAGGCGCCGGCCATGAGGGCGTAGGTGAAGCGCCAGTTGCCCTTGCCGCCGTGGGTGACCTGGTCGTCGCAGAAGCTGCCGTCATCGGCGCAGGCGACGTTGCGCAGGTTCTTCCATTTCACATAGGAACCACCGATACCGGCGCCGACATAAGGCGTGACGTAGCCGTAGGTGCCGAGATCGACATAGGCGTTGGCGAGCAGCGTGTAGGCTGTCAGCGAGGAGCGGTCGCTCGAGGTGCAGTCCACCAGAGGGAAGCCGCACTGCCCGACTGTCGAGCCCTTGAAATCCGCCTGGGTGAGATAGTCGAAGGTCAGATCGGTGCGCAGATAGCTGTTGATCTGGTAACCGACACCGCCGCCGATGGTCCATGCATCATCCAGATCGGCGTCGTCGAAATCGACTTCCGTTGCGTTGCTGCCCTGGAAATAGCGGGCGCCGCGCAGATCGGTGAAGGCATAGCCGACATCGCCGCGCAGGTACCAGCCGGTCGCTTCGGTGACCGTCACCTCAGGCGGCTGCTCCGGGATAGGCTCGGCAGGGGCGAGGTCCGCGGAATAGGCGTTTGTCGCGATCAACAATGCGGCGAAGATGCCGGACAAGCTTCTTTTCATGGATCCCACTCCAAAATCCGTTGCGTCGGCAGGCTCAGTCGCTGCCAATCTGGTACGCTTCGTATGGATAATGAATGGGAAACGTTAAAAGCTGCTTAACTATAAATAGGAAGAAACGTTAAGAGAAAGATTGGCAGCAAGTTCCTCGACATGGTGAAGGTCGGCCGAAGGCTGGCAGCCGCCGCACTTGCAGAAGACCGCCAGCTGCAACGCCATGAAGTCCGCTGCTGTCAAATGGTTAAGTCGGTTACCTTCGCCGTCAGATGGATCGGCTGCTCCACTCGGCGAATCCTGCTGTTACTTCCATTGCGTCGCGTTTTCGGCGGCGCAGCCGTACGGTGGCAAGGAGGTGCCAAAGGTCGTTTTCAGCTGGGCACAGCCCCAGGCATTGATCGGGCCTGGCATGGCATTGTTGAGCGTGATGCCGATTTCATCGTAAGGGCTGTCGGTGTTGCTGATGTAGCGATACCACCGGAAACCAGTAAAGACGACGAATGCGAGAGCGATCGTCAGCAGCAGGCGCACCAATTTTTTCATGATATTTCCTTTGAATGCAAACGCCGCCGTGTAGCATCCGCGTGTGGCGGTTGACAGCGCTGTCGCCAAAGATATCGGCAGATTTCCGCGGACGCCGCCTCAGTGCTCACCGCGCCCGACATGGTGCAGTTGCCGACGCTTGCTCCCTACCGGAAGCCAAGCTGGCAATTCATTGACATGTTGTCTTCGGAAGGGCTGAAACGGTTTCGGCGGGAAGTCCATCCGGAGTGGATCTTCGAACCGAAGGCGCCAACAGCGAAAAAGCCGGCACCTGCGTACCGGCTTTTGAAATTTCGTCCCTAAAAAATCAGGCGGCGGTCCGGACGTTCGAGATCGTGCCGATCAGCTCGTTGACGATGCGCTCGATCTGGGCGCGATCGTCGCCCTCGGCCATGACGCGGATCAGCGGCTCGGTGCCCGAAGGGCGGATGACGAGGCGGCCGTTCCTGGCCAGTTCGGCTTCGGCATCGGCGATTGCCTTCTGCACCTGGATATCCTCCAGCGGCTTGCCGCCACTGATGCGGACATTGCGCAGGAGCTGCGGCACCGGCTCGAAGCGACGGCAGACCTCGCTGACGGTCCGGCCGGTGCGCTTGACCGCGGCCAGGATCTGCAGCGCCGCGACGAGACCGTCGCCGGTCGTGCCGTAATCCGAAAGCACGATATGGCCGGACTGCTCGCCGCCGACATTGTAATTGTGCTGGCGCATATGCTCGACCACGTAGCGGTCACCGACCCGCGTGCGGGCAAGCGCCATGCCGCGCTCGTCGAGGAAGCGCTCGAGGCCGAGATTGGACATGACGGTGGCGACGATACCGTTGCCGCGCAGTTGCTGGCTCTCGGCCCAGCTCTCGGCGATAACGGCCATCAGCTGGTCGCCGTCGACGATCGAGCCGTTTTCATCGACGATGATGACGCGGTCGGCATCGCCATCGAGCGCTATGCCGATATCGGCGCGCACCTCGTCGACCTTCTTCTGCAGCGCGACGGGGCTGGTGGAGCCGCAATTGAGATTGATGTTGGTGCCGTTCGGCTCGTTGCCGATTGTGACGACCTCGGCGCCGAGCTCCCAGAGCACGGCGGGTGCCACCTTGTAGGCAGCACCATTGGCGCAATCGATCGCGATCCTCAGACCCTGCAGCGTCACGTCGCGCGGCAGCGTGCGCTTGGCATGTTCGATATAGCGGTCATGCACCCCGTCGACGCGCTTGGCGCGGCCGATATCATCGGATTTGGCAAGCTGCGCATTCAGATCCTTTTCGAGAAGATCCTCGATCTCGGCCTCGATGTCGTCGGACAGCTTGTAACCGTCAGGGCCGAAGAGCTTGATGCCGTTATCCTCGTAAGGATTGTGCGACGCCGAGATCATCACGCCGAGATCGGCGCGCAGCGAGCGCGTCAGCATGGCAACAGCTGGTGTCGGGATCGGGCCGAGGATGAAGGCGTCGAGGCCGGCAGCCGTGAAGCCCGCGACCATGGCGTTCTCAAGCATATAGCCGGAAAGGCGCGTATCCTTGCCAATGACGACGCGATGGCGATGGTTGCCACGGCGGAAGATCGTGCCGGCGGCAATGCCGACCCGCATGGCGAGATCCGGCGTCATCGGGAAGACGTTGGATTGGCCACGAATGCCGTCCGTACCGAAATAGCGTCTTTTCATCTGCACTCCTGCGCTTTCCGCGCGCCATTCAAGGCAGCGCACCGTTCCAAGCGAATCCGGCTTCAGTGGAACGTCGTCAATCCACGAGCGTGATTCATGCTTGCCTCAATTCAGCGGAATGCCACAAAATGCGGCGATCAGCACGTAAATTAGCAAGAAAAATGATTATATCCCGTTACCAATAGAAAAGGCCGGATCCCCCACTTCGGAAATCCGGCCTTGTTCGGATTGGTGCCGCTGTTCAATGCGGCTGCGGTTCGAGGCCGCCTTCGGGCTCGTCACCCTTGGTGGCTGGCCGTGCGCCGGCCTTCGGAACGGCCGAGCCGCGGCTCGGCGGCGAATCATCACCGAGATCGCGAGAAGGCTTTTCACCGCGGATCAGCGCCTTGATCTCTTCGCCGGTCAGCGTCTCGTATTCGAGCAGACCTTCGGCAAGAGCGACGAATTCGTCGTGCTTTTCCGTCAGGATCGTGCGGGCCTGGGTATAGGCCTCGTCGATCAGGCGGCGCACTTCATTGTCGATCTTCTGCGCGGTTGCTTCCGAAACATTCTTCGACTGCGAAACCGAGTGGCCGAGGAAGACTTCCTGCTGGTTCTCGCCATAGGCGACCTGACCGAGCTGATCGGAGAAGCCCCACTGCGTGACCATCGCGCGGGCAAGCTTGGTCGCCTGTTCGATGTCGGAAGAGGCACCCGACGTGATGTTCTCTTTGCCGAAGGTGAGCTCCTCGGCAACGCGGCCGCCCATCATGATGCAAAGACGCGAGACCATCCACTTGTAGCTCATCGAGTAGCGATCGCCCTCGGGAAGCTGCATGACCATGCCAAGTGCACGGCCGCGCGGAATGATCGTCGCCTTGTGCAGCGGATCGGCGACGGCGACATTGAGCGCGGTGATGGCGTGCCCGGCCTCATGGTAAGCGGTGAGCTTCTTTTCCGCCTCGGTCATCGCCGAGGAACGGCGCTCCGCGCCCATCATAATCTTGTCCTTGGCGTCCTCGAATTCCTGCATGGTGACGACACGCTTGTTGCGGCGGGCGGCCATCAGGGCGGCTTCGTTGACAAGGTTCATCAGGTCGGCGCCGGAGAAACCGGGCGTGCCGCGGGCGAGAATCTTGAGATCGACATTCGGCGCCAGCGGAACGTTGCGCGCATGCACCTTGAGGATACGCTCGCGGCCGACGATGTCGGGGTTCGGCACGACGACCTGACGGTCGAATCGGCCGGGACGCAGCAGCGCCGGATCGAGCACGTCGGGACGGTTGGTGGCGGCGATCAGGATCACGCCTTCATTCGCCTCGAAGCCGTCCATTTCGACCAGCAGCTGGTTCAGCGTCTGCTCGCGTTCGTCATTGCCGCCGCCGAGACCGGCGCCGCGATGGCGGCCGACGGCATCGATTTCGTCGATGAAGATGATGCAGGGCGCATTCTTCTTGGCCTGCTCGAACATATCGCGCACGCGGCTTGCGCCGACGCCGACGAACATTTCGACGAAGTCGGAGCCCGAAATGGTGAAGAAGGGCACATTGGCTTCGCCGGCGACCGAGCGGGCGAGCAGCGTCTTGCCGGTGCCCGGAGGGCCGACGAGCAGCACGCCGCGCGGGATCTTGCCGCCGAGACGCTGGAACTTCTGCGGATCACGCAGGAATTCGACGATTTCTTCGAGATCCTGCTTAGCCTCGTCGACACCGGCGACGTCTTCGAAAGTCACGCGGCCATGCGCTTCGGTCAAAAGCTTGGCCTTGGACTTGCCGAAGCCCATCGCGCCGCGTGAGCCGCCTTGCATCTGCCGCATGAAGAACAGCCAGACGCCGAGAATCAGAAGCATCGGCAAAAGCGTGCCGAGATAGCTGAGGAAACCCGAAGAGCCGTCCGTTTCAGGACGGGCGGAAACCAGGACATTCTTCGACTGCAGGCGATCGAGCAGACTGTCGTCGATCACAGGTGAATAGGTCTGGAAGGTGGTGCCATTTTCAACATAGCTTCCGGAGAGACGGTTGCCCGTCACCACGACATCCTTCACGCGGCCCGCATCGACCTCACGCAGAAACTGCGAATAAGGGATTTCGCGGGAGCCCGTCTGCGCCGGCGCCGTCTGAAACATACTGAAAAGGGCGATCAGCAGAAGCGCTATGATCGCCCACAAGGCGAAATTACGTAAGTTAGGGTTCATTGAACTCCCCAGCATGGAACAGCCGCCTCATGGCGACCGTCTTATTCGTTTCTAACATAGGGTTGCGCCGTGCCGTTGCCAAGGCGATCCCCCAAGTCAGATGGTTTTTCCGTCAATACTTCTTAAAGGCAGCCTCGCATAGGGCGCCGTCGCGAAAACCGCCGAAAGCCTATTGGCAAAGATGAAGTCAAATCGTGTCAAAAAGCGGTCGAAGGGTGCGAAATAGGGTGTTAGTTCGACCATGCGGGCGGATTCCTCAGATAAAAGGCTCTCTTCGGCGGATAACACCGGCGCCGAAGCGATAGCGCGCTTCCATGCGCTCTTGGGAAGGCGCTGCATATACTCCCTCATTCCTGTGCTCGTCACCGGAATCCAGGCACCGCGCGTCTGCGCGGTGATTGGCTCAATAAAGCGTGAAATGTCTTGCGCGTGTGCAGCAGCGGCTTGGATTTCAATTGATGCGACCGAGCCATTGCGCGCATAAAACCTGCCATCCCAAACCCCGGCCTCGCCCGGCCGCAATGCCAGAGGCGATATCCCCCGGCTCTCGCGCGCCAGATAAAGCCCGTCACGCCGCAGGTCGAACACGACCCTGCCAGCGGTGATCCGTCCCGGCTTGCTGCCGGTGGCAAATGCAAGGATACGCTCCATATGCCCCCTCCCCGGCGCAAACGGCTGCCCACCGAAAACGGCTGCCAGACGGGCGAGTGCATAGTCGAGGACTGCGCCATCCAGCCGCAACCCGTCAGGCATCACCTGCCCGAGCAGGCCGCCGTGAAGCCGGAAATGACGATCCAGCCATTCGGCTCCTCTGGACGACAGTGCCAGCCGCTCCTCCCAGGCCGCGCTGATATCCTTCGTCATGCCTGCATCGGCCGAAAGCTGCCGGCGCATCCGCACACGCTCGTACTTCGTGTCCTCGTTGCTGGGATCGTCGATCCACGGCACGCCCCGCTCTTTCAGGAAAGCGCGGATATCCGCCCGGGTGGAAAAAAGAAGCGGACGTAAAATCCAGAAACGCCGGTCAAAGAGCACTGCATCTGCAATACCGGTCGAAACCTGCTCTGTTCGCATCCCCCGCATCTGTAGTGTTTCGCGCTGGTCGTCGAGTGTATGCCCCGTGACGATGAGATCGGCTTTGAGGTCTGTGGCGGCGGTCGCAAGCAAGCCATAACGTGCCTCTCGGGCCGCAGCCATGATGCCGGTTTTCGGCTTGTCGCCCTGCCAGATCATGATGGTGTGGGGAATGCCGAGCGATGCGCAGAGGGCTGCGACTTCATGCGCCTCGTCTGCGGAGCCGGCGCGCAACGCATGATCGACGGTTGCAGCGCAAAGCGAAATCTTGAGATGGGGCACGGCCTTTACGGCTTGATCGAGAAGAAGAAGCAGGCCGATGGAATCGCTGCCGCCTGATATCGCGACGAGAATGCGCGCAGGGCTTTGAAGCGACGTGAGAAACTGGAGGATCGCCAGTTGAGGCGATGTTGCTTCCGGAGACATTCCGGAAGACCTTAGCAGGCGAGGCGCTTCTGTTCGCTCGCAACCTTGCTTATGACGGCACGCGACGCCTTCGGATAACGCTTCGACACTTCGCGCAGTGTCGCACAGGCCGTCTCGGTATTGTCGAGGGCGGCAAGCGACATGCCGAGCTTCAGCAGCATTTCCGGCGCCTTTTCCGATGTACCGTATTTCTGGTGCGCATTGAGGAAGGTCTTGGCCGCCTCATTGTACTTACCCTGCGAATAAAGCGCTTCGCCGAGCCAGAAATTGGCGTCCGCCGACCGCGCGCTGCTCGGGTAGCGGGTGATATACTGCGTGAATTCCTGTTCGGCCGTGCTGTAATCGCCGGACAGCACGTGGCCATAGGCGGCCTTGTACTGGTCGGCTTCGCTGCCGAGCGAGGCGGTCTGCTGCGGCGTTTTGGTGTTGGCCTCGGGAATCGGCCCGGAACCGATTGTGGCATTTTCGTCGACGCTTCCGCCGATCGGATTACCGCTCTGATCGAAATCGATCGAGCCGAGTTCCTTCGGCGGCTGGCCGAGACCGCTATTCTCAGGCACGCTGGTGGAGGGAGCCGTTTCGGCTCCCTGCGGTGCTTGAATCACCTTGGCGATGTCGTCGCCGCCGGAGGCGGCCGGAGCGGCATCGGTCTCGCTCTTCTTGACAGGAGCCTTGGTGGCACCTCCGGCGCCGCCCGTCTTTTCGAGCTGCTGGAAGCGGAATTCATTGTCTTCCTGCTGTTTGCGGATCGTCTCCTGCATCTGCAGAAGCTGAAAGCTCATCTCTTCGATCCGGCCGTTCAACTGCCGCAGCTGCTCTTCGAGCTGCTGCACGCGGACCTCCGCGTCGCCGCTCTGCACCTTGACAACAGGCGGCGCCGCCTGGTTTTCCGCGGATCGGCCGCCGAGATGTAGCCCGAAGAACGAGGCGGAATAGGCCGCTCGTTCGCTTCCGGTCACAGCCGCGAGGCACAGCATGCCTGCCACGACAAGTTTCTTCATATGTATCGTCCTGTCCCAGTGATTCTTCGCACCTCGATGGCACGAACAGGAGATTTTTCCAATTGCTTTCAAAAAGCAACGGAGTCTGGCCAAAGTGTGGTCAAAAAGAAAAGGCGGCCCCTGATGGGACCGCCCGTCGAAAAGCGAATTGTTGCTCGGCAATTACATGCCGGCGCCGCCAAGCACGGTAACCGCGCGGCGGTTCTGCGACCAGCAGGAAATATCGTCGCAAACGGCGACCGGACGTTCCTTGCCGTAGGAAATCGTCTTCAGGCGCTGCGCCGGGACGCCGCGCGAAGCGAGATAGTCCTTGGCGGCAGCCGCACGGCGGGCGCCGAGCGCGAGGTTGTATTCGCGCGTGCCGCGTTCGTCGGCATGGCCTTCGACGGTGATCTGGTAGTTCGGGTAGCGGGCGAGCCACTGGGCCTGACGGTCGAGCGTCTGCGAAGCATCGGCGCGGATCGACGAGGAGTCTGTATCGAAGAAGATGCGGTCGCCGACATTGACCGTGAAGTCCTGGGCAGAGCCCGGCGTTGCAGCCCCACCAGCACCGGTGCCGAGGCCGAGGTCGCCGGCGCTGTTCGGCGGCTTCTTGGCGCAGCTTGCGAGCGCGAGACCGGCGATAAGCGCGATCATGACGGGGTTGCGGGCGAAATTCTGCATGCGGCTCATTGCCGGGGTATGAATTCGGCTCATGGCCGGTCTCCTTGCGATTTCATCAGGGTTTCCGGACAGTAACCGCACTCGGTTAACCGCCCCTCAAAGATTATGGTTAACGATTTACTGATTTGTCCCGTAGCCGCCCGGTTTCCATGACTTTGGGGCGACATGAAGGCGGCAGTGCATCGCCTACTCCAGAAGCGGTGACCAGGCCGGGTCGGAACCGTAGGTCGGCGTCTTCACAAGCTGCTCGTTGTAACCGCTGAGGTCGATCGAATAGAGCTGCGGACCGCCCGACCCTGCCGCCTGGCGGAAGAACATCAGGACGCGGCCGTTTGGCGCCCAGGTTGGGCCCTCATTGTGGAAGCCGGTCGTCAGGATGCGCTCGCCGGACCCGTCCGGCTTCATCACGCCGATCGAGAACTTGCCGCCGGCCTGTTTGGTGAAGGCGATGAGATCGCCGCGCGGCGACCAGACCGGCGTCGAATAGGAGCCGTCGCCGAAGGAAATACGGGTCTGGCCCGAGCCATCGGCATTCATCACATAGATCTGCGGCTTTCCGCCGCGGTCGCTTTCGAAGCTGACGCGCGCACCATCCGGCGAATAGGAGGGCGAGGTGTCGATCGCAGCCGTCGAGGTCAACCGCGTCGTCGTGCGCGAGCGCAGGTCCATCGTATAGATGTTGGAATTGCCTTCCTGCTGCAGGCTCATGATCACCTTCTGCCCGTCCGGCGAAAAGCGCGGCGAGAAGGTCATGCCGGGGAAGTTGCCGACGACCTCGCGCTGCCCCGTTTCAAGCTGCAGCAGGTAGACGCGCGGCTGCTGGTTGGCAAAGGACATGTAGGTGACTTCCTGCCGGCTCGGCGAGAAGCGCGGTGTCAGAACGAGATCGCTGCCATCGGTCAGCATGCGGATGTTGAAGCCGTCCTGGTCCATGATCGCAAGCTGGCGCTTGCGCTGCTGCTTGGTGCCGGATTCGGAGACAAAGACGACACGAGTGTCGAAATAGCCTTCTTCGCCGGTGATCTGCTTGTAGATCGCATCGGCAATGATGTGAGCGACACGCCGCCAGTTCTCAGGCTGCGTATAAAACTGCTGACCAGTCATTTGCTGTCCGGCAAAGGTATCCCAGAGGCGGAACTCGGCGCGAAGGCGGCCGTCCGCTTCCTGGGTAACCCGTCCGGTGACCAGCGCCTGAGCGTTGATGACCTTCCAGTCCTCGAAACGTGGCGCAGCGTCAGGATTCGCAATCTTCTCGATGAAGGCGGTCTTGCTGATCGGAGCAAACAGGCCGGAACGCTGCAGGTCGGCGGCGATGACCTGCGAGACCTGCGCCCCCATGTCACCCTGCAGGAAGTCCGTCACCGCAATCGGCAACGGCTGAACGTTGCCCTTATTGATATTGATCTCGACGAGAGCGTTCGCCGGCGTCGCGAACGCGGCAGCGGTCATCAGGCCTGCAGCGACCATGATGGCGCGGAAGAAGGAACACTTGTTCATGGAGGAAAAGCCTTTCAGCATTTAGATTCCTAGATCGCTGGGATCGAAGTTGACGACGACTTCGCTCCAGGCATCGTATTTGTCTTTTGGAAGCGACGAGAAAGGAGCCGATTTCATGATGGCGCGATAAGCGCCGCCGGCGAGTGCCCGACGCGTGGATTCGTTATCGCCACCGACCGCCTCGACTTCCGGTTCGCCGACGATGTTGCCGTCCTGATCGAGATTCATATGCACCTTGATGCGAACATCGCCCACGCCTTCCATGCCGGGAATGACAGACCAATTGCCGGCGATGGCACTCTTCAGCGCATCCATCTCGCTCATCGAAAGCTTGGAGCCGCCATTGCTCTTCTTCGCACCGAGCGATGCCTCCTGCGTCGAGCGCTTGGCACCGCCTGCTGAAGGATCGGTCTTGTTCAGCAACGCCGCAACCTCATCGGCATTGAAATCGCTCTTCATCGCCGAAGCCGATTTCGCCGTCTCCTGCTTCTGATCAGCCTTCTTCTTTTCGGTCGGCTTTTCGGCAGCCTTCGGCTGATCCGCAGTCTTTTCCGGCGGCTTCTCGGCGGGCTTCTGTGGTTCCGGCGGCTTCACCTGCGGCTTGGCGACAGGCGTCGGTACATTGTCCGGCAGCGCCTCGGCATCGGGCTTCGGCGGCTCCTCCGGCTTGGCCTGTTCTTCCGGCGGTTTTTCCTCGGGCTTCGGCGGCGTCACTTCGACAGGCTTCGGCGGCGGAATTGAAGCAACCTCCTTCGGCTGCTCGACTTCCGTTTCCTCCTTGACGATCTCCTTGACGTCATTCGGCTTAGGATCGATCTTCGGCATCGGCTTGTCGCTCGAATTGGCGGCAGCCGCTTCAGTATTGCTGGGCTTGGCGTTCGGGACCGGCGGCGTCTTCAGGTCGACATTGTTGTCGCCGGCATTCTCGGCCGGCTGTGCAATCGGCGGCCGTGTCGTCGGCACGGGCGCGGAAGTCTCCTTCTTCGGAGCCTTCTTGTCGCCTTGCTGCATCTGGGTAATGGACTCCACCGGCACGAGATCGACCGGCATCGCCTCGAAATCCTCTACCTTGAAGGATTCCGGAGCGCCAAGCGACACCATCGCCCAGGTGAGCACCAGGCCGTGCAAAACAGCAGATGTGATGACACTGGCCTTCATTTTGCGCGCTATTGGTCCTTCTTCTGCTGCGTCACCAGGCCGATATTCTTGAAGCCTGCACCCTGAATACGGGCCATGACGTCGGCGATGACGCCGTAGGGCGCTGTTGCGTCGCCGCGCACGAAGATACGTTCGTTATAACCGGTGGTGGCGATCGCCTCGAGCTTGGCGGCGATCTCCGCCGCCGGGATCGGTGTTTCCTGCAGGAACACCTCGCCGTCGTTCTTGACGGAGATGGTGATCGGCTGCGTCTCGGAATTCAGCGCCTTGGCCTGCGTTTCCGGCAGGTCGATCGGCACGCCGACGGTCATCATCGGTGCCGCGACCATGAAGATGATCAAAAGCACCAGCATGACGTCGACGAGCGGCGTCACGTTGATTTCGGAAATCACGGCCCTGTTCCGACCGCCGCGACGGCGGCGTCCGCCGCCTCCGCCATTGCCTCCAACAGCCATACCCATGTGAGAATACTCCGTTGGTTATTGAGCGGCAGCGCGCGGCTGCAGTTTCTCGTCGATCTGGCGCGAAAGTATGGCGGAGAATTCATCCGCGAAACCTTCCATTCGGCCCGAGAGCTTGCCGGCATCGGCAGAGAACTTGTTGTAGGCGATAACTGCCGGGATAGCGGCGACGAGGCCGATCGCAGTGGCAAGCAGCGCTTCGGCGATACCGGGCGCGACGACCGCAAGGTTGGTCGACTTCGAACCGGCGATCGCCTGGAACGAGGTCATGATGCCGACGACCGTGCCAAACAGACCGATGAATGGACCGGCCGAGCCGATGGTCGCGAGCGATCCGAGGCGAGCGCCGAGAAATTCGGTCTCACGGGCGAGCGTCACGTCCATCGCGCGGTCGATACGCATCTGCAGGCCGATCGGCGAGCGGGCGCCGCGTTCGAAGGATTTCTTCCACTCGCGCATGGCAGCCACGAAGATCGCTGCCAGCCCGGTATTGTTGCGTTCCGACAGCGAGCGGTAGAGTTCTTCCAGCGACTGGCCCGACCAGAACACCTGCTCGAACTTGTCGAACTGGCGCCGTGCGCGGCCATAAGCCAGGTATTTGTCGATGACGATAGCCCATGTCCACACCGAGGCCGCGATAAGCCCGAGCATGACGAGCTTGACGACGATGCCGGCCTGCATGAAAAGCGACCAGAGGCTGACGTCCGTCGTTGCTGCTGCCAATCCTACTTGTTCCATTGATCCAAAATCCCCGAATCCAAACGCCCGGTGCTGGACCGGGCGGCACAAACTGATCTCGCAAGAAGTGTCCGGCGGCCGCCGCCCAAAGCCCTGGTCAAACTTCCAAGCTCATCTTCCGCCTTCTTGCCGTCAAATTTGGTCAAAGGAAGGCGTGCACCGCACAAACTCCGACTTTCCCAGTAAGACACCATTATGGTTAATAGATCGTTAGTGCCGGACTGTGACAGTAAGCCTGTATTTGGAAGATTTCGTTCCATGGATTACTTGACCGGAGCAAGGTCCGGCTGCCGAAAGAGCGCTCATCCTGCGGCGCGGGAATTCCTTCACATAAAGTTCAAGTTTTGACAAGGTCCGATTTTTCGGCAATTCGGCCTATAGCGGCATGCTGCCTTCCAGGAATTTCGCTGCCAGTGTTTCCGGCAACCGCCTTGGCCGCCCCCGGGCGTTGATGACGGCGATGATCACCTTGGCGGCGATCAGCAGCGTCTCGCCCGAGCGGATCTGCTGATTGAGCACCATCTTGGCGCCGCCGGCTTTCTCCGTGTGTGTCAGGATCGTCAGCACATCGTCCATGCGCGCCGGGCTCTTGAAGTCGATCTCCATGCGGTGGACAACGAAAACGAGGCCCTCCTCATCGGCGCTGACGAGTTCGCGCTGCTCGACGCCGAGGCAGCGCAGATAATCGGTACGGCCGCGCTCCAGGAAATGCAGGTAGCGGGCGTGATAGACCAGGCCGGAAAAGTCCGTATCTTCATAATAGACCCGCTGAACGAGGCGGTGTCCGGCCTCCGTCAGCTCTCCCGAAATGGAAAAAGGGCGTTCCGTCATAATTTTCTCCAAACTGAGGTGCCCTGTTTGGCGCAACGCTTCCCGACAGGCAAGCATTGAATGATTGTCACAATTCCTAACTATTCCCGATAATGAGCGACCAATCAGGAGACGATGTGATGAAGATTGCGGTTATGGGCGGAGACGGGTTCATCGGTTGGCCAACCTCGCTGCATCTCTCCGATGCCGGTCACGACATCCATATCCTCGACAATCTCTCCCGCCGCTGGATCGACACGGAACTTGGCGTTCAGTCGCTGACCCCGATGGATTCGATCCAGGAGCGCACCCGCATCTGGCATGCCGAAACCGGACGCCGCATCCACTTCAATCTGATCGATCTCGCCAAGGATTACGAACTCCTGAAAAACTGGCTTTCCGAACACCGCCCGGATGCCGTCATCCATTTCGCCGAACAGCGGGCCGCGCCCTATTCGATGAAGAGCGACCGCCACAAGAACTACACCGTCAACAACAATGTCAGCGCCACGCACAACCTGCTGAACGCGCTGACGGAACTCAATCTCGATGCCCATCTCATCCATCTCGGCACCATGGGCGTCTACGGCTATTCGACGGTCGGCGCGGCGATTCCCGAAGGTTACCTGCCGGTCGGCATCGAAACCGCAGGCGGGGAGACGGTCAACCAGGAGATCCTCTATCCCTCCAATCCCGGCTCGATCTATCACATGACCAAGTGCCTGGATCAGCTTCTCTTCCAGTTCTATGCGAAGAATGACGGCCTGAGGGTCACCGATCTGCACCAGGGCATCGTCTGGGGCACGCATACCGAGCAGACGCGCCGCCATGCGCAGCTGATCAACCGTTTCGACTACGACGGCGATTACGGCACGGTGCTGAACCGCTTCCTCATCCAGGCGGCGATCGGCTATCCGCTGACGGTGCACGGCACCGGCGGCCAGACCCGTGCCTTCATCCATATCCAGGATTCGGTGCGCTGCATCGAACTGGCGCTGAAAAATCCGCCGGCTCGCGGCGCCCGCGTCGAGATCTTCAACCAGATGACGGAAACCCACCGGGTGCGCGACCTCGCCGAGATGATCGCCAGGATGAGCGGCGCCAACATTGCCTGGCTGCCCAACCCGCGCAAGGAAGCCGCAGAAAACGAGCTGATCGTCCGGAACGAAAAATTCCGCGATCTCGGCCTCGACCCGATCACGCTGGAAGCGGGCCTGCTCGGCGAAATCGTCGACGTCGCCAAGAAATTCGCCTATCGCGTCGACCGCGCCCGCGTTCCGGCCGTCTCCGCCTGGACCAAGGACATCGCCGCGACGATCAATCACGATCCGGAAGGCAAGCGGCTGAAATCCGTCTCGTGAGCGCCGCAATATGACGAGCGCCAGCGGCATCCCCGCCCGTTTCGCTTATGTCACACTCGTCACCAATGCCGACTACGCCATGGGCGCAACCGCGCTTGCCCGCTCCTTGCGCCGAACCGGCACCGGGGCTGACATCGTCGTTCTCCACACCAGCGGCGTCGATGCGGCCGCCCTTTTGCCCCTGAAAGCACTCGACTGCCGGCTGATCGCGGTCGAGCACCTGCCGCTGTCTGCCGCCTTCAACGAACGCCATGCGCGTGGCCAGCTCCATTCGACAGCTCCTTTCACCAAGGGTCGCAAACCGGATTTCCATTCGCCGCTCGACAATTTCTGCAAGCTCAGGCTCTGGCAACTCGTCGAATACCAGCGCTGCGTCTTCATCGACGCCGACGCCCTCGTGTTGAAGAACGTCGACAGGCTCTTCCTCTATCCGGAATTGTCAGCCGCCCCCAATGTCTACGAAAGCCTCGCCGACTTCCGCCGCATGAATTCCGGTGTCTTGGTCGCGACGCCCTCGCATGACACATTCCGGCACATCCTCGAAAAGCTCGACAGGCGGGACGCCTTCTGGCGGCGCACCGATCAGACCTTTCTCGAGACGTTCTTCCCGGATTGGCACGGCCTGCCGGTTTATTTCAACATGCTGCAATATGTATGGTTCACCATGCCGGAGCTTTGGGACTGGAAGAGCATTTCGATCCTGCACTACCAGTATGAAAAACCGTGGGAAAAGGATCATCCCAAGGCAGCGCGACTACAACCTTTGATCGATCTGTGGCACCGTTTCCACGATGGCGGCGATGTGCCTGAGATCTCGGCGCTGGACAATCCGGAAGGGGCAGCATGAAGGTACTGGTATCGGGTGGAACGGGTCTCGTCGGCCGGTATGTCGTCGAGGAACTGCTGGCCGCCGGATATCAGGTGATCGTCGGCGGGCGCCGCGCGCCGCTGCCTCGCCTCTTCTCTCGCCCGGTCGAGTTCGCGGCGCTTTCGCTCGATCCCGACAAGGATCAGATCGACGTCTTCGACGACGCTTACTTCTTCGTCCACGCCGCCTTCAGCCATGTTCCGGGCAAATATCGTGGCGGCGAGGGTGACGATCCGAAGACCTTCCACAGGTTGAACCTCGATGGCACCGTCCGGCTTTTCGAAGCCGCCAAACGCGCCGGCACGCGCCGCTGCGTCTTCCTGTCCAGCCGCGCCGCCTATGGCGAACATCCCGAGGGAACCGAACTGACGGAGACGATGCTGGCCAAGCCAGAAACACTTTACGGCCAGGTCAAGCTCGATGCCGAACGCGCGCTTGACCACCTCTCCACGCCGGGTTTTGCCGGCGTAAGCTTAAGGGCAACCGGCGTCTATGGCGATCTCTCACCGAACAAATGGGACGGCCTCATCGCCGATTACCTCGCCGGCCGGCCGGTTGTTGCCCGTCGGGGAACGGAAGTTCACGGCCGCGACCTCGGTCGGGCGGTAAGGCTGATGCTGGAGACGGAAAGCACCCGCATCTCCGGCGAGGTCTTCAACGTCTCAGACATGTCAGTCGACACGCGCGATATCCTTTCGCCCATCCGCCGCGAGACGGGCTGTCGGCACGCGCTGCCGGCCCCTGCCGATGACGCTGCGCTCAATCCCATGAGCACTGCGAAAATCCGCACGCTCGGCTGGGCACCGGGCGGAGCGCCTCTATTCGAGGAGACGATGCAGCAGTTGGCCGCTGCGCTGCCGAAATCCGCAAGACACAGGTCCACGCAAGTCTGACGTTGCAGAATGCCCGGAATTGCAATCGGGGGCCCGAATTAAAAATCGGGGGATTGTCCATGCAGGTCGCGACCACGTCTGCCTCCATCATCTTGCGCGGCACGTCTTCGACGGCAGCCATTTCAGCCGCCGGAAGCGAGACCGATCGAGGCTGAAGCTGCAGCGCGCCACCCAGGCGCTGCAGCAGATGCGCCAGACCTTGGCGAACTCGGGAGACGAGGCCAAGGCGAAGGCGCAACGCAAGCTCGAAGAGGCAAAGCAGCAGTTGGAGATGCTGCGCAGCTCCAACATGGCTCCTGAGGTAGTCGCCTGGTTGGCCGCCGAACTGGCGCGCAAGGTCGGCACCGCCGCCTCCGAATTCGCATCGGCTGTCGCGACCGGCAGCCCGGCAACAGCGGTTTCGATGGATGCAGCCACGGGTGCTGCGGCCGTCGCAACCAGCGGGGCCGATGCTGCGCTGACGGATACCGCTGGAGAAACTGCGGCCGGCGAGACCAGCTCGCAGGAACCGGACGCCGCCACCAACGCCCGCAACGCCTATGCGAGCGTCGCTGAGGATGCCCCGAAATTTTCGGGCATTTCGGCCGATGATCGCGAAACGATGGAAGAGTTCAAGGCGGTGGTGCGCGAACTCAAGCAAGTGCTCGAAAAGGCGATGCGCGAGTTGCGGCAGCAAGACCTGCAGGCCGGAGCGAATGCCGTTCCTGATATGGCAGGCTTCTCCATCGGCGCCACGACAATACCGACAAGCATCGTCGTCTGACGATCCGCAGCCGCCGTCGGACGAGGCGTGAAACGCGCGTGATACCGTCGCATCCGGCATTTGCATCGGACATCCAGCCGTCTATGCTCGGGTAAATCTCTCAGAACCGGCAGATCGAATGACCGCGAAAGAATTGAAAGCGCAGCTGCGCAACGAACGGCTGTCCGCACGCGACGCCATCCCCGCCGAGAAACGCGCCTCCAAAAGCCTCGCAATGGCCGAACATGCCGGCGAGGCCGTCGGTTTTGCGCTGGGTACGATCGTCTCCGGCTTCCTACCGATCCGTTCGGAAGCCGATCTCCGGCCGCTGATGGCGCGCTTTGCCGTGCGCGGTGCGCGGCTCTGCGTGCCGGCGATCCTTGACCGGCAGACCATCGTCTTTCGCGAGCTGGCGGAAGGTGCGCCCCTCGTCGACACCGGTTTCGGCACGGTCGGCCCCGGCGCAGATGCCGCCATTCTTGATCCCGAGATTATGCTGGTGCCGCTTTCGGCCTTCGATATCAGCGGCCACCGCATCGGCTACGGCGCCGGCCACTACGACCGCGCCATCAGCCGGCTGAGGCAAAAAGGCCTGCATCCGAAGCTGATCGGCATTGCATTCGACTGCCAGGAAGTGGCACATGTGCCCGCTGAGCCGCACGACATAAGCCTGGATGCCATCCTGACAGAAAGCGGCCTTCGCTTTTTTGCCTCTTGGATTGGATAGGGAATGCGGCTTCTTTTTCTGGGTGACATGGTCGGCAAGACGGGACGCACGGCGGTCTGGGACCGTCTTCCCGGCCTGGTTTCCGACCTCAGGCTCGATTTCGTCATCGTCAACGGCGAGAATGCCGCCGGCGGCTTCGGCATCACAGAGGACATCTTTCTGGAAACGATCAATGCCGGCGCCGATGTGGTGACGACAGGCAACCACGTCTGGGACCAGAAGGAAGCCGTCGCTTTTGCCGGCCGGCACGATCAGTTCCTGCGTCCCGCCAACTATCCCCAAGGCACGCCCGGCCGTGGCTCCGGCCTTTTCTATGCCAGAAACGGCGCGCGCGTGCTCGTCGCCAACGTCATGGGCCGGGTCTTCATGCATCCCGAACTCGACGACCCCTTCAAATCGGCGGAGGTCATCCTCGACGCCTGCCCGCTGAAGGAGCAGGCCGATGCGATCATCTTCGATTTCCATGCCGAGGCGACCAGCGAGAAGCAGTGTTTCGGCCATTTCGTCGACGGCCGCGCTAGCTTCGTCGTCGGCACCCACACGCATGTACCGACGGCCGACGCACAGATCCTGAACGGCGGCACCGCCTATATGTCGGATGCCGGCATGTGCGGCGACTACGACTCCTCTCTCGGCATGGACAAGGAGGAGCCGCTCAACCGCTTCATCTCCAAGATGCCGAAGGGCCGCATGGAAGCCGCGAACGGACCGGCGACGATCTGCGGCGTCGGCGTGGAGATCTCGGATACGACAGGACTTGCAGAAAAGATCGCGCCGCTCCGGCTCGGACCGCGGCTGGCCGAAACGGTGCCGGAGTTCTGGCGGTAACAGGCGACAGGCGGCCGTCCAACACGCAATTGTGAGGACCCGCCGTCTGGACCCCTGCGGCCTCATGCCGCATCCTCCCCGCCACTCGGGTATAACCCCAAAATCGGTATCGATTTTCCGGGTTATGCGCCGGTTGAAGGTGATAGAGCGCCGGAGGGGTGGCATGAAGCCGCGGTATCTTATCCTCGCTATCGCATGCCTTGCGGCCTTCGCCGCGCCCAATCTTGCCGGGGCACAAGAGCAGCGGCCACCGGTCAGCCAGTGCCAGGCGATCGCGCAAACCATCCCCAAGGTGACCTTCGCAAGTTTCTCCGGCGCCCTGCCGCTGATGCCTGCCGTCTCCGAGGGCGAGGACGTCAAACTGACCTTCCTCGGCCATTCCACCTTCGAGATCGAGACCCCGGGCGGCATCGTCATCGCGACAGACTATAATGGCTGGTACAGACCGGCGACGATGCCCGATGTCGTGACCATGAACAAAGCGCACACGACCCACTATACCCTGACCCCCGATCCCGGCATCAAGCACGTGCTGCATGGGTGGAGCGACATTCCGGGCGAAAAGGCCAACATCAATCTCGTCGTCGGCGATGCCTATATCCGCAACGTTACGACGGATATCCGCTTCAGCTACGGCCTCGGCGGCGCGCATGAGAACGGCAACTCCATATTTATCTTCGAGATCGCCGGCCTGTGCATCGGCCATCTCGGCCACCTGCACTACGAGCTGACAGATGCCCATTATACCGAGATCGGCCGCCTCGACGTCGTCATGGTCCCCGTCGACGGTGGCCTGACGATGGGCGCCGACAGCATGAGCCGCGTCATCAAGCGGCTACGCTCGTCGTTGATCCTGCCGATGCACCGACGCGGCCCGCCAGTCGAAGCCTTCGTCTCGATGTTCGGCAAGGATTTCGACGTCGGCAATGCGCCCGATGCCAGTATCACCGTCTCCATGCGCACTCTGCCGAAAAAGCCGCTGATCTATGTGCTGAAGGGCGTGCAGTAAAAGGCCCGGCGGTTTTCCTTCTACAGCGCCGCGCGTCTTTTCAGACGCGCAAAGGACGCTGTAGCACTTTGAATTGCTGCATAATTTTATCCTTAAATCGATTCCGAATTAAGGAATTATGCAGTGGCACTGCGCGTCAAGCGAACTGCAGGTGACGCTTGATTCCGACATCCGGCATCTTGTCATCGTCGAGATTGGCCTTGGCGATCTCCCAGCCGAATTTCAGCTTGTTGCCTGTGGAAACCCAGATCTCCGCATCGTCGACATGGAGGGACAGCATGGTGAGCTTGGGGTCCTTCTTGCCGCCGTCATACCAGGCTGCGACGATCGAGCTCCAATATTCCTCGATCTTGGAAGGGTCAGGATGCACCTCAATCACACCGGCGAGGCAGGCGTGATAGTCGTGATCCTTACCGACGACACAGAAATGCGCGCGGCTGCCGGGCTTGATGGCGCGCACGATGTCGGCATCGGTCTTGGTGTAGAACCAGATGGTGTTGGTGGTGGGATCGGCATGCGGCGCCATCGGCTGCATGTGCATATCCAGTCCGGAAATTCCGAGCATGCCGGCATGGACATCGTTGACCTGATCCCAGAGCTGACGTGCTGGATGTTCCTGCGCCTCGCTGAGACTTGCCATGACCGTTCCTTTCCGTTGGATGGAGTTCGATTGAAACGCCATCCCCTCGCCTTTGTTCCGAACTGCTTTTTCCTTGAACGGGTGCCGTTTCGCTCTTATAAGGCGGCCCATTCCGAACAATGAGACGTGGACAGGGGTGCCATGGCTGGCCATTCACAGTTTAAAAACATCATGCACCGCAAAGGCCGTCAGGATGCCGTGCGGTCGAAAATGTTCTCCAAGCTTGCGCGCGAAATCACCGTTGCCGCCAAGGCCGGCCTGCCCGACCCGACGATGAACGCCCGCCTTCGCCTGGCGATCCAGAACGCCAAGGCCCAGTCCATGCCGAAGGACAATATCGACCGCGCCATCAAGAAGGCAGCCGGCGCCGACGGCGAAAATTATGACGAAGTCCGCTATGAGGGCTACGGCCCCGGTGGCACGGCGATCATCGTCGAGGCTCTGACCGACAACCGCAACCGCACCGCCTCCAACGTCCGCTCGAGCTTCACCAAGGCCGGCGGCGCTCTCGGCGAAACCGGTTCCGTTTCCTTCTCCTTCGACCATGTCGGCGAAATCACCTACAAGCTTTCCGTCGGCGATGCCGACAAGGTGATGGAAGCCGCAATCGAAGCTGGCGCCGACGACGTCGAGACCGACGAAGACGGCCACTACATTACCTGCGGCTTCGAAGCCCTCGGCGAAGTGGCGAAAGCGCTGGAATCGAGCCTCGGCGAAGCCGAAACCGTCAAGGCCGTCTGGCGCGCCCAGAACAACGTGCCGGTGGACGAGGAAAAAGCCCAGTCACTGATGAAGCTCATCGACAGCCTGGAAGACGATGACGACGTGCAGAACGTCTATTCCAACTTCGAAGTCTCGGAAGAAGTGCTGGCGAAGCTCTCGGCCTGATCTCCTCAGGCAGATGTCAAATATAAAAACCCGGCTGCAACGCCGGGTTTTTTCTTACCGGAAAGGTGGCGCCGTCAGAGTGCGCCTTGCGTAGATCCTAGAGCATGATGCCGAAAAGTGTGGGCGGTTTTCGGACAGGCCGACCCAGCCTAAAATCATCCTGTTCTAAGCGGCGGCTCGCATAAAGCTCCCCAGCCCTGCGAATAGTTCCACCGATGTCAGCCGCGCCTCAATGTCGTGGATCGGCATCGAGATGATCACCTCGTCGGCCTGCGTTTCCCGCAGAAACTCAGTCAGTTTCGCCTCCGCCGTCTTCGGCGAACCTACCACGGCATAACGCAACGTGTGTTCGACATTCATCTTCTCCATCGGCGACCAGAAATCCCCCATATCGGTCACCGGACGTGGGAATGGGCCGCGGACATTGCGGCGCAGATTGACGAACTGCTGCTGGGCGGAGGTGAAATGGTAGCGCGCCTCCTCGTCAGTCGCTGCCACCGCGCCCATGACGCCGACCATCACATGCGGCTTGTCGAGCGTCGCCGAGGGCTGGAAGCGGTCACGGTAGATCGCGATCGCATCGAGCAGCATGTCGGGGGCGAAATGCGAGGCAAAGGCATAGGGAAGCCCCAGCATGGCGGCGAGCTGGGCGCTGTAGAGACTGGAGCCGAGCAGCCAGATCGGGATATGTGAACCATTGCCGGGAACTGCGAGGATCGCCTGATTCTCGACCGGCGTATCGAGGAGTTGCTGCAGCTCCACCACGTCGTTCGGGAAGCTGTTTGCACCGGCCTCGAGGTTGCGCCGCAGCGCCTGTGCCGTGCGCATGTCGGTTCCCGGCGCGCGCCCGAGGCCGAGATCGATGCGGCCGGGGAAGAGTGCCTCCAGCGTACCGAACTGCTCGGCGATGACGAGCGGCGAGTGATTGGGCAGCATGATGCCGCCGGAGCCGATGCGGATGCGCTTTGTCGCAGCCCCGACATGGCCGATGACGACTGATGTGGCAGCGCTGGCGATCCCCGGCATGCGGTGATGTTCAGCAAGCCAGAAGCGCTTGTAACCGAACTCCTCAGCCTTCACAGCCATTCGCGCCGAGGCGTTGAGGGACTGGTGCACGGTGCTGCCTTCGGCAACGGGGGAAAGGTCGAGTATGGAGAAGGGAACCATGGGAAACCTGCCGGGCAGTTGGACGATGCCGTCTATGTAGGTTCGCACCCGCGCCATTCCAAACCATGGACGCAAACAAAAAAGGCCGCGCGAGCGCGACCCTTATGCAATGTGGAAAGGTGTGGCTTACCGCTGACGGCGCAGCACATGCACCTCGGCGCTCTGCGTGTGATGGCTATGCGGTAGCGTGAAATTGCCGAGCTGGCGGTCCATTTCCAGGGCTTCAGTCGCCAGCCGGTGGATCGCCGCCGTCGTCTCCTCGACCATCGAGGCGTTCTGCTGCGTCATCGTGTCGAGTTCTGCGACGGCACTATTGATCTCACGCAGCGTATTGGCCTCCTCGCGGGTCGCACCCATGATCTCGTTGATCTGCCCGTTGATCGCCTCGACATGGGCGCCGATGCCCGTCAGCGCAACGCCCGCTTTTTCCACAAGCGTAACGCCACTTTCGACCTCATGCGTCGATTTCTGCAGCAGGCTGGAGATCTCCTTGGCCGCACTCGATGAGCGCTGGGCCAGCTCGCGTACTTCCATGGCGACGACGGCGAAGCCCTTGCCGGATTCACCGGCGCGCGCTGCCTCGACACCGGCATTGAGGGCCAGGAGGTTGGTCTGGAAGGCGATGTCGTCAATGACCGAGATGATCGTGTTGATCTGGCGCGAGGAGGCCTGGATTGCCTCCATCGCCGCGATCGTCTCGCGCATGATCTGGCCGGAACCCGTCGTCTCCTTCTTGGCATCGCGGGCGATGCGTTCGGCCTGTTCGGCTCGCTCGATCTGCCGGCGGACCGACTGGGTGATGGCGCTGATCGCATTTGCCGTCTCGGTGATCGAGCCGGCCTGGCGCTCGGTGCGCCCGGCAAGCTCGTCGGCGCCGGTGCGCATCTCCTCGGAGCCGGCGCGCACCGCCATCGAGTTGCTGCCGATTGCCGTCATGGTTTCGCTGAGCGTCGCCAGCGCCTCGTTGAAATTGACCCGCAGCCTTTCGAGCTCGTTCGGGAAGCGCGTATCGATCTGGTAGGCGAGATCGCCGTTCGCCAGATGATGCAGGCCCTCGTCAATCGCCTCGACCACCTGCTGCAGCGTCTTGGCCTCGGCCTCACGCTCGGCCAGATTCTGCTGGCGGTCGTGCTCGGCCTGCAGGCGGGTCTCTTCGCTGGCAGCTTCGAGCTCGCGGCTTTCGATCAGCGAGTGGCGGAAGCGGTCGAGCGCGTTGGCCATCGTGCCGATCTCGTCCTTGCGGTTCAGGCTGCCGATCTCGCTGTCGAGCTTGCCGTCGGCGACATCGCGGGTGACGCCGGCAAGCCGCGCAAGCGGCGAAAACAGGAAATTGGTGACGAGCCCGGTCGCGATCGCCATGACGACGAGCACGCCGACGCCAATCATCGTCAGCAGGGTGGCGATCTCGATCGAGCCGGCATTGAGCTCGCTCAGAAGCACGCTCTCGGCCACGAGGAAACGGTCGCCGCGATAGTCGATACCGCGAACATAGGCGCGGGCCGCGCCGTCCGCCCGGCTGAAATCGGCAACCGTCATCGCCGAACTGGCAAGCGCGCTCTTGATGAAGGTGAAGGGCGTCGTATCGAGCGTCGCAAGCTTGCCGCTCGCGTCGAGGCCGACGGCGGAGCCATCGCCGGAGACGATCGCCGCCCGCGCCGTGCTGCCCTGGACGATGCCCTTGGCGAGGATGCCGGTGACGATCTCGTCGCGCACCTTGAAGAGAATGACGCCCTTGGCCGCTCCAAGCTTGACGATCGGCACGGCATAAAAGATCGCCGACTTGCCGCTGCCGGCATCGACACGAAGGCCGGAAAAGCCTGTCGGCGCTGCATCATCGGTCGCCTTGGCGGTATTCTCGATCGCCTTGGCGAATGCGATGCCGGCGCCGGTCGCCTTCCAGGCATCCGACTTCAGGTTCTCGGCGAAGTCGTCTTCCTTCTTATAGGAATAGAGAACGGTGCCCTCGAGATCGACAATCAGCAGATCGCTGAAGGCGGTATCCTCGAGGTCGCGGGCGACTTCGCCCTGCGTCTTCTCGTGGCTCGAATAATAAAAGCCGCTCGGCCCTTCCGGCTTGATGAGCTTCTCGCGCTGGTCGGCGGGGTTGGGGTTGCCGGCTATGAAAACCTTCTTCAGTTCGGCGCGGGCATCGCCCGCGGTCTTCTCGATGGTCTTCCAGCCGCTCTTCAGATTGGTGATCGACATCTGCAGCGCCTCGATGCGCGCGATGGAATTTGCTTGGTTTTCAAGCTGCGTCAGCTGGTCCTGCAGCATGTCGCCGCGAAAAATCAGCACACTTTCCTTGGCCTTCAGCGCCTGCTCGTCGGAAATGCGGCTGCTGGCGAAATAGGCAAGCACATCGATGACCGCGATGGACAGCACGGTCATCAGAATGAACGTGACGATGACCTTGAAGGACAGGGACTGAAATCTCTGAGCCATGTACAACGAACCCCTTCTGAACGCGCCTGCCAGCGCGGGCACGCAGCGCATGCCTGATCTACTGACCTGTAAACAGAACATCGGAGGCTTAACTCTTTGCCAAAAGAAGCCCCTCTCGTATTCGATGACTAGAATTCAGGCATCTGTTTTAATTCGCGGTAAATGGCAGGGCCGAAATTCAGGAACGTTTTTGTTTTGTTCACATATCGATGGCACTTATTTCGCAATCGCTATAGGTTGAACCATGCAAAATACGATTCGCATCGTCGGCATCGATCCCGGGCTTCGCCGCACCGGCTGGGGAGTGATCGACACATCAGGCAATTCCCTGCGGTTTGTGGCATCTGGAACCGTGACCTCTGATGGAGACATGGACCTTGCCTCCCGTCTCTGCCAGCTGCACGACGGCCTGGCGGAGATGGTCCACAGCTATAAGCCGGATGAAGCCGCCGTCGAACAGACCTTCGTCAACAAGGATGCGGTGGCAACCCTGAAGCTTGGCCAGGCCCGTGGCATCGCCATGCTGGTGCCGGCACGTGCCGGGCTGCCGGTCTCCGAATATGCCCCGAACGCCGTCAAGAAGGCCGTCATCGGTGTCGGCCATGGCGAAAAGCACCAGATCCATATGATGTTGAAGATCCTGATGCCGAAAGTCGAATTCAAGGGCGACGACGCCGCCGACGCCTTGGCGATCGCCATCTGCCATGCGCACAATCGCGGCAGCAACCGGATGCGCCAGGCACTGGCCGGTTAATCTATACTTGACTTGTTCCCATCTGCTGAGAGACCCGACCCATGATCGGCAAGCTGAAAGGCACCATAGACGAGATCGGCGAAGACTATGTGCTCGTCGATGTGCACGGCGTCTGCTACGTCGCCCATTGCTCGGCCCGCACCCTGTCCAAGCTCGGCTCGGCCGGCGAGGCCTGCGTGCTGTTTATCGAAACATATGTGCGTGAGGACCAGCTGAGGCTCTTCGGCTTCATGACCGCGCTGGAGCGGGAATGGTTCAACCTGCTCCAGAGCGTCCAGGGCGTCGGCGCCAAGGTGGCGCTCGCCGTGCTCTCGACGTTGACGCCAGGCGAACTCGCCAATGCGATCGCCCTGCAGGACCGCGCCGCCGTCTCGCGTGCGCCGGGCGTCGGTCCGAAAGTGGCGATGCGTCTTGTCACCGAGCTCAAGAACCGGGCGCCGGCCTTTGCCGGCGAAGCGATCAATATCGCTCTCAAGCAGGAACTCGGTGAAGGCGTCGCGGCAGCACCCGTCGCCGATGCGGTGTCCGCACTGACCAACCTCGGCTATTCCCGCGACCAGGCCGCGAATGCGGTTGCCGCGGCAATGAAGGCGGCGGGCGATGGCGCCGACAGCGCCAAGCTGATCAGGCTGGGATTGAAAGAGCTGGCGCGGTGATCTCCTTGAATATATCGCAATTCCTTACTAAACTTGAATGGTAAGGAGATCCGCATGAATATCTACTACGGTACGATGACATCGAAGGGCCAGACAACAATTCCGGCTGAAGTTCGTGAATTGCTGAATCTGAAGTCCGGCGACAGGATCCGCTACATCAATCGCGATGGCGAAATCATCATGAAAGCCAAGAACAAACGCGCCATCGACCTTGCAGGCAAGTTTCACGATCCGAACCGACCGACGATCACTTTGACAGAAATGGACGAGGCGATTGGGGAAGCCATCGCCGATCACGCGACTAGTGCAAGATGATTGGCCTCGACACCAATATTATGCTGCGCTTCCTCTTGAAGGACGATGTCGTCCAGACGGAGAAGGTCACAACGCTCTTCGCGAGCCTGTCCGATACGGCACCCGGCTATATCAGTTGCATCACGCTGATGGAATGCGCCTGGTTCTTGAGACAACGGATCAAGCTGAAGAGAGAACAGATCATGGAGGCGATTTCGGACTTGTTGGACTCGGCCGACCTGATCCTTGAAGATGAAAGAGTAGTCGAGGAGACGCTCGCAATCATGGTGCGGACGAATGCAGAATTTGCAGATGTCTTCATCGCCCTTCGTAATCGTGATGCGGGCTGCGTGACAACCAGGACATTCGATGCCCAAGCCGCAAAAACCATACCTGGAATGGAACTTTTGACATGAGCGACTCCGCCCGCCTGATATCGCCGGAAAAGCGGGGCGAAGACCTTGATATCACGTTGCGCCCGCAATCGCTGGACGAGTTCACCGGCCAGGCGGAAGCGCGCGCCAATCTCAAGGTCTTCATCGAGGCGGCGAAAAACCGCGGCGAAGCGCTGGACCATGTACTCTTCGTCGGTCCGCCAGGCCTCGGCAAGACGACGCTGGCGCAGATCATGGCCAAAGAGCTCGGCGTCAACTTCCGCTCGACGTCGGGCCCGGTGATCGCCAAGGCCGGCGATCTCGCTGCCCTGCTCACCAATCTCGAGGAGCGCGACGTGCTCTTCATCGACGAGATCCATCGCCTCAACCCCGCCGTCGAGGAAATCCTCTATCCGGCCATGGAGGATTTCCAGCTCGACCTCATCATCGGGGAAGGCCCTGCGGCTCGCTCGGTGAAGATCGACCTGTCGAAATTCACGCTGGTGGCGGCCACCACCCGCCTTGGCCTGTTGACGACGCCGCTGCGCGACCGCTTTGGCATTCCGGTGCGCCTGAGCTTCTACACCGTCGAGGAGCTGGAACTGATCGTGCGCCGTGGCGCGCGGCTGATGAACCTGCCGATCACCGAGGAGGGCGCCCGCGAGATCGCAAGACGCGCCCGTGGCACCCCGCGCATCGCCGGCCGGCTGTTGCGGCGTGTGCGCGACTTTGCCGAGGTGGCAAGGGCAGAGGCCGTCACCCGCGAGATCGCCGACGAGGCGCTGACCCGCCTGCTGGTCGACAATGTCGGCTTCGACCAGCTCGACAAACGTTACCTCAACATGATCGCCGTCAATTTCGGCGGCGGCCCGGTCGGCATCGAAACCATTGCCGCTGGCCTTTCCGAACCGCGCGACGCGATCGAGGACATTATCGAGCCCTACATGATCCAGCAGGGTTTCATTCAGCGCACGCCACGCGGCCGTGTTCTGACCGCAATCGCGTGGAAACATCTGGGAATGCAACCACCTAAGGATATGGAGGCTGCGCAGTTCCGGCTGTTCCAGGAGGACAATTGAGTGATCACCCGCCGCGGATTTTTCAAGGTTCTCGGCGGCAGTGTCGCAGGCGTCATGTCGCTCGGTGGTTACGCCTTCGCTTATGAACCGCTCGCGCGTCTCGCCATCACCCACTACCAGCTGACGCCGCCGGGCTGGACGCCAGGGCTCAAGCTGCGCGTCGTCGCGCTCGCCGATCTCCATGCCTGTGAACCCTGGATGTCGGCAAGCCGCATTGCCGCGATCTGCCACAGGGCGAATGAACTCGAAGGCGACGTCACCGTCCTGCTCGGCGATTACGCCGCCGGCATGAACATGGTGACGCAGTACGTGCATTCGAGCCAATGGTCGAAGGCGCTCGCCACCTTGCGGGCCCCTCTCGGCGTCCATGCGATCATGGGCAACCACGATTGGTGGGAGGACAGGACCGCCCAGAAGAACGGCGGGATGGAAACATTCGGACACCGAGCCCTCGCCGACGTCGGCATTCCGGTCTATGGCAACCGCGCCGTTCGGCTCGAAAAGGACGGCCGCGGCTTTTGGCTCGCAGGCGTCGAAGATCAGCTGGCGCTGCTGCCGGGCCGGAAGTGGGGCCGCACGCAGATGCTCGGCCTCGACGATCTCGATGGAACGATGGCTCAGGTGACGGACGATGCGCCCGTCATCCTGCTTGCCCATGAACCCGATATCTTTCCGCGCGTGCCCGAGCGGGTCTCGCTGACGCTATCGGGCCACACCCATGGCGGACAGATCCGTCTCCTCGGCCGTTCGCCGATCGTGCCCTCGCGATACGGCAATCGCTACGCCTATGGCCATATGATCGAGGAGGGGCGTAATATCATCGTTTCCGGTGGCCTCGGCTGCTCGATTGCACCGGTCCGCTTCGGCGTGCCGCCGGAAATTGTCGTGATCGATCTTGGATAGAATGGCATGACCAAGCGCACTCTCATCCGCCTGAATGCGGGCGCTGAGCGTTTCAACTATCGCATCGCCGGCCTCGGCTTTCGCGATGGCCACGTACTCGTCCATCGCGCCGTGCATGAGCCCTTCTGGACCTTTCCAGGCGGCAGGGCGGAAATCGGCGAGACGTCGGAGGAAACGCTCAAACGGGAGATGGTGGAGGAACTGGGCGTCGAAGTCACTGTCTTCCGCCTGCTGTGGATCGTCGAGAATTTTTTCCACTACGAACAGCGCGACTGGCATGAACTCGGCCTCTATTATCTGATGGAGATCCCGGCGGAATTCCCCTTCCGACCGGGCGAAATCATCCATCGGATCGAGGACGGCGACAACTATCTCGAATTCAAATGGGTGCCGGCAACGCGTAGTGCCCTGACGACACTCGACATCCCGCCCTATTTCATCGCCGATGAAATCGAGAGCCTGCCCGTTGCGCCACGTCATCTCGTCTGGCGGGACGGCGATCTCGATGACAAGAACTGATGCAAGCAATTCAAGGTGTTACAGCGTCTTTTGCGCGCCTCAAAAGGCGCGCGGCGCTGTAGCCAAAAGCGCTTAAAGAGGAGATGCGCCGATGCCGACCTTCGATCCTGTCAGGCCATTCCGAAAACTTGCCTACAACAACGCCCTTGCCAACCGCCGGCTGCTTCAGGCCTGCGCGACATTGAAGCCCGGCGAATTCGAAGCGCCGCGCACCAGCTTCTTCCCCTCGATCAAGGAAACCTTGAACCACATCATCACGGTCGATTGGTTCTATGTCGACGGCCTGGAAGGCGGAACGCTCGGGCTCAAGGCCTTCGAGGCCGACGAACCATTCGATGACGTTTCCTCGCTGGCAGAAGCACAGGCGAAGGTCGATCAGCGCCTGGTGGCACTTTGCGAGGCCCTGACGCCGCAGAGGCTCACCTCGACCATCAGCCTCCATCGCGGCGCCCGCATCCAAGAAGAGCGGATGGAAGACGTGATCGGCCACCTCTTCCAGCATCAGACCCATCATCGCGGCCAGGTGCATGCGATGCTCTCCGGCACCAGCGTCGCTCCGCCGCAACTCGACGAATTCATCGTTGCCGACGATGCGCGGTTTCGTGGCACGGAACTCACCGCGCTCGGCTGGAACGAAGAAACGCTGATGCGCTGATTTCAAAGTGTTAAAGCGTCCTTAGCGCGTCCTATCGGACGCGCTGCGCTTTAGTCCTGCAGTCGTCTCTTCAGGCCGTCGATGATCGTCTTCGTGAGAAGGTCGTAATTCTCGTCGAAGTGATGATCGCCGGGCAGTTCGATGACCTCGGCGCCGCTATCTTTCAGCGCCGGACAGGCGACATCATCATCGTCGTCCTTGCCGTAGATGCATTGCACGAGCTTCGGATCGATGTTCTTCAGATCGCCGACGGGATCGCCTCCCGCGCCTTCCGTCTTCTGGCCGAGCCAGCCGAGAACGGAGATGACGTAGTCGACTTCGTGCGAAAGCGACAGCAGCGACAATTGCGCCACCGCCGACTTTTCGGCTGGCTTGAGGAGCTGGTAGGTGGCGGGCACGACATCGGCACCGAAGGAATAACCGACGAGCAGCACATGCTTCACCTTCCACTGCTTGCGGTAGAAATCGATGATCTTCGAAAGATCGGCGGCGGTCTCCTCCGGCTTGCGCTCCGACCAGAAATAGTGGAGCGAATCGACGCCAACGACCGGAATACCTTCCTTCTGCAGCGTGCCGCCGACCTCCTTGTCGATGTCGCGCCAGCCGCCGTCGCCAGAATAGATCACCGCCATCGTATCGAAGGCGGGGGTCGCCTCGAGCACAGCCAGCGGCAGGCCAAGCGGGTTGCCGAAGGCGCCGGAGGCAGTGACGAGATCGTCGAGCGTATCGGCAAACGCCGTCTGCGCATCGTCGGTGGAGTCGCGGATCTCGATCGCGTCATGGACCTTCTTCAGCGCCTCGGCATGCGCCCGGCCATCCTTGTTGGCATCAGGCGTGAAGACGGTAATGATCGGGTCCGGCAGGACGCCGTCGCTGAGGCCATATACGGTGCGTTCGCCGACCACTTGCTTGGACGCCGGCGTGCAAAGCGCCTGGGCAAGCGGAATGCCGGCGACCGGATTAACGGCAAGTGTCTGGCCGATCGTCGCATCCGGCGTTTGCGCGGCGATCGCCAGCGCCAAGGCCCCGCCCTCGCCGATGCCGGCGACGATTGGCAGGTGATAGGCGTTGTTGCCGGTCGCGCGCTGCACCTGCTGGCTGAGCGATTCGATGTCCGACACCATGTAGACACAGCCGTCGTTGAGGCTGACGTCGTACCGGCTGAGCGCCTGGATATAGGATGGAAAGTCGACGCCGATGACGACGGCGCCTTCGGCGACCAACCTGTCGGCTTCGGCCTTCTCATAGTCGCCCCAGCCGGCGGCATCCGAGATCAGCATCACCGTGCCCTTCACCTCCCCTTCCGGCAGGAAGATGTGCGGCGACGGGATGAGCCCGGTTTCGAAGCTTTGCGTGGTTTCCTCGGCGGCATCAGCCGGTGCGGCCGCGAGCATGCAGGCGCATGCCGTGGCAAGAAGGATTGTCCTGATCATTTTCTCACTACCCCTTTCAATCCGCCCCCAATCAGAAATGTCGCGTCCATCAACGCGATCATCGGATTGCCCCCTCCGGAGACCGCAAGATAGCGCGGTTGCCAGTGCGGATGAAACTTGGATTTGAATGCCCGAAGGCCTTTGAAGTTATAGAAGCGCTCGCCGTGTTCGAAGACGGTGCTGCCGATGCGGTCCCAGACGGGCGCCGCCTCGCGTTTCGACATGCCGGAGAGCGGCGCCATGCCGAGATTGAAGTGGGTAAAACCCTGCCCTCGCAGATATTCCATGATCTGCACGAAGAGAAAATCCATCGAGCCTTTCGGCGCGTCCGGCGAGAAGCGCATGAGATCGATCGTGCCCTCCTGTCTGGATTCGGTCATGAGGATATTGGCGAAGGCGACGATCCTGCCGTCCTTTTTCAGGATGCCGACCGGCTGCGAGGAGACATAATCGGAATCGAAGGCGCCGAGCGAGAAGCCCTTTTCCTTGGCATTGTGAAGCTCGAGCCAGGCCGTCGAAACGGCGGCTAGTTCATCGATGACGGAAGACACGTCCTGCGGTTCGACGACGGCGAATTCCAGCCCGTCGCGCTGGGCGCGGCTTGCCGTCTGGCGAAGGTTCGCCCATTTGCCGCCCTTCATCTCGAAGGTCCTCAGATCGGCCACCGCCAGTTCCCCGAGCTTGAAGGCGCGAAGGCCGGCATCGGCGCAATGGGACAGCAACGCGGGCGATATCTGGTAGAACACGGCCCGGCAGCCAGCGGCACGCGCCGCTTCGACGAAACGCCAGACGAGTTCCTGCACGGCGCGATGGTCGCCGACCGGATCGAACAGCGCGATCCAGGAGCGGCCCTGCCGGCCATACATGATGAAGGCGTCGCCGTTTTCCGAAAACATGATGCTCTTGTCGCCCATGCGCACCAGATTGGCATCGGCGTTGCCCTGCTTCATGACGATCTCGACGGCACGCACCAGCGCCTCGTCCGTCGCCTGCTCCGGCCGGAAGCTCGCCGGCCGGAGCAGGCTGAAGACGGCGATCGCCGACGAGATGATGGTGATGCCGAGTACGGCGCGCAGCCCGCGCGGCGCTTCGGCCGTAAATTCGAACTGCCACCAGAGCTGGTTGCTGTATTCGACGTCGCGATAGACGAAGAGCAGGATGACGACGGCGCCGACGACGATCACGGCGATCGCCATCAACCAGGACGCAGTCAGCGCCTGGTTGAGCAGCGAGGCCTGGCGGGTAAAGAGCCGGCGGCTGACGAAGAGCCCGAAGATGAGGAAGGCGAGAAAAGCGGCTTCGACGAGCGCGATCGCCTTCAGCAGCGACAAAGTCAACGCAGCAAGCGCCGAGAACACGGCCACCCACCAGGCGCCGTCGAGCCGCTGGCCGAGGCCGCGCGCGGCGACGACGAGCGCCAGCCCCAGCAGGCTGGAGAGGAAATGTGCCCCTTCGACCATCGGCAGCGGCAGATAGTTGGAGAGGAATTCGAGGTTCTGGTCCGGCGTCGGCGTGACGCTCGAAAACACCAGCATGACGCCGAGCAGCAGCGCGAGAGCCGACAGCAGCTGCGGCATCAGTCGCCCGCCGATACGTCGCATACTGGAGGCGGCCGGATGGTCGACGAAACGACGCAGCTCCGCCGCCGAGACCGCGAGCACGGCGATCAACAGCGGCAGCACATGGTAGACCAGCCTGTAGAGCACCAGCGATCCGAGCACGGCATCGATGTTCACCGCGCTGCCGAGCGAGGCGATGATCACGGTCTCGAACACGCCGAGCCCGGCCGGAACATGGCTGAGCACGCCGAGACCGACGGCGATCGCATAGACGGCGAGGAAGACCGGCCAGCCGATTGCCGTCTGCGGCAGCAGCACGTAGAGCACCGACGCCGAGGCGGCGATATCGAAGGCGGTCACGAGGAACTGGCGCGACCAGGTACGCGAATCCGGCAGGCGGATTGCGACGGGGCCAAGATCGAGCACACGCCCGTCACGGCCGATAATCATCACCGCGCCCAGAATGGCGACGATCGAACCGGCGATCAGCCGCAGAAGGAAGGGGCTCACGCCGACGAGCGGGCCGATTTCGTCGGCGATGACGATGAGGGCGATCGCCGCGACGCCCGCAAGACCCAGTCCGAAGGACAGCGTGACGAAGGCGATGATTCGGCCGATATCCTCCGGCGAGAGCCCGAGGCGCGTATAGGCGCGGTAGCGGATCGCGCCGCCCGAAAGCGCGCCGAAACCGGCAGTATTGCCGACGGCATAGGCGCTGAACGCCGTCAGCGCCACATGCGGAAAGGGCAGCTTCTTGCCGATGTACTCGATGGCGTTGAGATCGTAGAAGATCAGCGAGAGGAAACTGAGCGCCGTGAAGAACAGCGCAAGCAGGATCGCGCTCGGCCTGGTCGCCGCCAGCGCACCGACGACGTCGTCATAACGCACCTCGTTGGTAAGCTGCATAATCGCGTAACCGACGAGGCAGAAGACCACCAGTGACGCGGCTGCCATCAACGGCGTTCTGTAACGCCTGAAAAGCCCGCGAAAAGAAAACCCGTCCGTTTCTTCCATCTCTTCCAATTTGCCGTGCCCCGACATCTCGTACCCTGCTGCAACTTCCAGCTTGGCGGGAATCATTTCGAAAGACGTAACATGAGCGGCATATAAGCTCTATGAAGCCATGCCGCCGCAACCCCAGCCCCGCCGCCTGCGCCTCCATCATCCTCAATTGGGGCGAATTTGCGCTGGCAGGCGTCGCGGCGCATTGCATTTTAGTAAGCTTCGGCAGAGCCTTGCGCTCGACGGAGAATTGAGACACGGGAGAATGGTTCGATATGCAGGATGGTCCGGCCTTCGTGATGCTTGCCCTCGGACGTCTGCTGCTGGGCGGCCTCTATGTCGCTGGCGGCATTCATCATTTTTTCGTTATCGTGCCGCTGACCGAGGCGATCGAAACCCGCGGCGTCCCTTTTGCAAAATGGGTGCTGGTCTTGGGCAGCATGTTCCAGATCGTCGCCGGCATCCTGCTGATGCTCGGCCTTTTTGTCGCGGCAGCGGCATTCGGTCTCATCATCTTCACGCTGGCCGCCACGGTCATGCTGCTGAATTTCTGGGACATGCAGGGAACGGCACGCGACAGCGCGATCAATACCTGGAAAACCAACATGGCGATCATCGGCGGCCTGCTGATCGCAGCCGCCGGCGCGATGTGAGGCGGTTCACGCCGCCGGCTCGCCGCCCGCCCGCGCATGGGCGGCGTAGCGCGCGACGGCAGCATCCACCTCCGCGTCGCGATCGCCTGCCACCTGCACCGTCGGCACGGCGAATTCGATACCGTTTTCCTGGAAGGCATTGCGGATCATCGCCAGCGCATTGCGGCGGATGACGAATTGCTCGCCAGGCTTCGTCATCATCGACAGCCGGATTTCGATCGCGAATTCGCCGAACTGCTCGACACCCTTCATCTTCAGCGTCTCGATGATATGAGGACCGAATTCCGGATTTTCGAGCAGCGTCTGGCCGATCTGCTTGATCACCTTCTTCGCCTTGACGAGATCGGTGTCGTATTTGACGTTGAGGCTGATCTTGTCGATCGTCCAGTCGCGATTGAGGTTCTTCACTGCGCCGAGTTCACCGAAGGGTACAGTCGTCAGGGGCCCGCGATGATGCCTGAGCTTCACCGAGCGTAGGCTGAAGGCCTCGACCACGCCCTTGTGGCTGCCGCTTTCGATATATTCGCCGATGCGGAAGGCATCGTCCCAGAGATAGAACATGCCGCTGATGACGTCTTTGACGATCGTCTGCGCGCCAAAACCGACTGCGACGCCGACGACACCGGCGCCGGCGATCAGCGGCCCGATCTCGATACCGAGGCCGGAGAGCACCATCAGAACGGCAATGACGGCGATCACGACGGCGAGAATATTGCGGAAGATCGGCAGCAGCGTCTGTATCCGCGCGCGCTTGGCCTTCTCCTCATCCGTTGCTCCGCCATCCACGGATGAATCGAGCAGCTTGCCGTCGATATAGGCCTTGATGACATGCCAGAGCAGATCGGCGGCAAGCAGGATGACGATGCCGCCGATCACGCCGCGCGCGATCTTGTCGATCATCGTTTCGCCCGCGGCCATCGTATCGGCGCCGACGCCAAGCATATGCCCAAGCCAGATGGCGGCAACGGCAATGATCAGCGCCCGCACGCCGCGGTCGAGCAGCACGGCTGCAATGCGGCGCGTGGCAAGGAAGCTCGCTTCGGTCTGCTGCAGCGATTTTACCGCAATCGTCGAGACGGCAAGCACGCGCGGCAGCAGCAGCACGTAAATGCCGAGCCAGAGCAGCCAGTTGAAGCCTGCGACCCAGAGGCTCCAGAGCAACAGGAAATAGACGGTGAGCGCCCAGGAGGTCCCGTGACCACGCTTCTCGTCCTTGTGCGGCCGCGACCAGACCGCCTCGATGGCGATCAGCAGCAGGCCGATGCCCAGGATGTAGCCGACGAGGAGCCGCACACTCGGGGAATAACCGAGCGGCTCCATCGACTGGATCACCGCCCAGCCGAAAATGAAATAGATGACGAAAGTCGCACAGCGCCGATACCAGAAGAATGCAACCGCGCGCGCCGGCATGATCGGATCAGTGATACCCTGTCGTTCTTCCTCCACCCGCGCAAGCCCGATGAGATCGACCAGTACGCCGCCGAGACAAATCGTGAAGCGCTGGACCACAAGCGCGACAACGCAAACGATCGCGATGCTCTGGCTGACCGGCGGCCAGCTGACGCTGAGAAGAGCAAGCGCCGTCGCCACTGCGAAGATCAGCGCCGGTATGACGCGCGGGGCGAGATGCATGCCCGCCATCTGCGCCGCCTGGCGGCGGCGGCGGAAGGCATAGCGGGCAATGCGCTCGACGATGGTGCCGAGCAGGAAAATCGCCAGAAACTGCGCCACCATGCGCGACCATCCGGTGGCGGCGATTTCACCGAAGAACAGCGAGGAAGCATGGCCGACCTGCGAGGGCAGCGTCATTGCCGCATCGGAGACCATCGAGACGTGCCGGCGAGCGTGCTGGAGCAGACCTGACAGCACCGACATCTGGTCGCTGGCCGCCGAATCGCTCGCGGGCGCCGTCGCCATTTGCGTCGACATCCATTGTTTGACCTGAGGAGTCTGCATGAGCTCCATCATCTCACGCACTTCGGCCGGCGGGGCGGCCGCGGCCGGCACTTGCGCCGGCGGCGTCTGTGAAAAGACAGGCGAAACCGCCGAAAAAAGCGCAAGCAATGCCAGTATGCCTGATATGACGGCCTTCAAGCCCCATGCCATGCCACGCTCCATGACCGCCTCCAATGAAATGTCGGTCGCTTGTGCAAAGCAGCGCCGACACTTTGCAATGGATACTCGCGACCGTTGCCGCCAGCAAGCAGTAGGGAAACCATACCGATGGCTAGTAAAGGCAAACGTCGCCGCCTCCTCGAAACGAAGCACTGCGCTCGCTACGTCAGGATGACGGCTTTGTCGGAACGGTGAGTGAAGTCGCTTGCCTTCAGGATTTCGCGGCCGGTTTTTCCACGTGGCCGCCGAAGCCCGCACGCATCGCCGACAGCACCTTGTTGGCGAATTCGTCATTGTCGCGCGAGGAGAAGCGACCGTAGAGCGCAGCGCTCAGCACCGGCGTCGGCACGCTTTCGTCGATTGCCGCCATGATCGTCCAGCGGCCTTCGCCGCTGTCCGAAACGCGGCCGGCATATTTCGATAGTGCGGGGTCAGCATGCAGCGCATCGGCCGTGAGATCGAGCAGCCAGGAGGTGATGACGCTGCCGCGGCGCCAGACTTCGGCGACATCCTGAAGGTTGAAGTCGTATTGGAAATGTTCCGGATGGGCGAGCGGCGCGGTTTCCGCATCGGTCTCATGCGAGGCTGCGCCGATATTGGCGTGTTTCAGGATGTTGATGCCTTCGGCATAGGCGGCCATCAGGCCATATTCGATGCCGTTATGCACCATCTTGACGAAATGACCGGCGCCATGCGGACCGCAATGCAGGTAGCCCTGCTCCGCGGTGCTGGCCGCAGCCGCTTCAACGCTCCGGTTCGGCGAGGCTTCCGTCTTGCCGACGCCGGGTGCCAGCGTCGCGAAGATCGGGGAAAGGTGTTCGACGATACCCTTCTCGCCGCCGATCATCAGGCAATAACCGCGCTCGAGGCCGAAGACGCCGCCGCTTGTGCCGACATCGACATAGTGGATGCCCTTGGTGATGAGGTCGGCGCCGCGGCGGATGTCGTCATGGTAATAAGAGTTTCCGCCGTCAATGACGATATCGCCATTCTCAAGCAGCGGCACCAGGCTCGCCAGCACCTTGTCGACGATCGCCGCCGGCAGCATCAGCCAGATGGCGCGTGGATGGGTGAGCTTCGAGACGAATTCCTGGAGCGAAGCACTGCCGATCGCACCGAGGCCTGCGAGCTCGGCAACGCTTTCCGGCCTGGCGTCGTAGACGACGCATTCGTGACCGCCTCGCATCAAGCGCTGGACCATATAATTGCCCATGCGGCCCAAACCAACCATGCCAAGCTGCATAATGAATCTCCTGGAAACCGAAATGAAGTATCGAATCCGGAAATTAGCACCCGCAGTGTGACAGGCAAGCGAAGTCTCGGTGATATTGGCGAATGCGACGATTGCGCCACTGACCTCCTTGAGACCGACGTCCTGTCAAATGTCCGGCGCGCTGGCCGGCTCACCCTTCATTTCGCTGAGGAACATGCCCTCGCGCAGATTGATGCCATATTCGACAAAAGCCTTCATGCAGCAAAGCATCTGCGTCCAGCCTTCGCAATTGAGATAGGTGCCGCGCCGGCCTGCATTGTCTTCGCGCCAGCCGGTCTCGGCAATGGTCACCAAGGTGCCGCCGTCTTCCAACGGCTTGAAGTTCATCTCGACCAGCGTCTTGTACCTTGCTTCGTCCTCGCCGGTGCCGCCATCCCAGCGCAGCACGATGCGACTTTCCGGCACCAGTTCGACCACCTCGACCGGCGCATCCTTCCACCAGGTCACCGTCGTGCCCTTCACGAGCGGCGCGCTCGCCCCGCCAATCGTGGTGAAATAGCTGCTGAGCTTCTTCGGATTGACGACGGCATCGAACACCTCGGCGACGGGGCGGCCGATGCGGCCGGAAACGCGGATTCCGGGAGACATGACACTTCTCCTCTTCTCCATTGTGGCTGTTTCCGTTGTACTTGGCTTCATTATGTTATAAAAACATAACATGTCAAGTGAATCAACCGACGATCCTATCTTCAAGGCGCTGGCGCATCATCGCCGCCGCGAAATCCTCGATCTGCTCAAGGATGCCCCCCGAACCACAGGGACCCTCTGCGAGATGTTTCCGCAGATGGACCGCTGCACGGTGATGCAGCATCTGAAGGTGCTGGAGGAGGCCGACCTGGTCATCGCCAGGAAGGAGGGCCGCGAGCGCTGGAACCACCTGAACAGCCTGCCGATCAAGCATATCTATGACCGCTGGATCAGCGCCTATGCCGGCCATGCGCTCTCTATCCTCGACCGGCTGAAAGGCGACCTGGAAGGTCAGCCTGAATAATGACCCGGCGTCAAACCGCCTTGCCGCCCGGTCCGCCGAAGCCTTATGCTGGCAAAAACGGCACGGGATCAGACGGATGACGATATCGGGAGCCGGCATACGCCGCATGCGGCTGCTGCGCAGCATGAAGCAAGGACATCTCGCCGAGCTCCTCGGCGTCAACCAGGCGACGATCTCACGCTGGGAGCGCGATCAGCTCGCCCTATCACCCGAAACGGCCGGCAAGCTGGAACGGATTTTCGCCTCGCCGCGACATGCAGCAGTCGATGCGGCGCTGAAGCGGCTGGTCGAGGATTCCGTCCGGCCGGTGCATCTGATCTGCGACCGCACCCACCGGCTGCTCTCCGCCTCCCGCCCGCGGCAGGCGGAGTGGCGGGCGCCGCTCGGCGCCTTTCTCGGCCGTTCTCTGTTCTCCTACGCCTCCGCCGAGATCGCCGCCGCAGAGCAGTCGCTGGAGGAGCGCGGCTGGCACACGGGTAAGCTCTCGTCGCTGACCCTCGAAACCGGCGCCAACGGCAATGCTCTGCTGCCGATCGCCGCCGGCCGCGTGACCTGGGAAAGGATCATGCTTTCCGATGGCAGCGCCGGCCGTCTCGTCACGACCATCGGCTGAGGCTGCAGCTTTCCTGCATTCCCATGCATAATTTATGCGTTGTCTGGAAACCTTAGTCTTTATAGCGTCCGCCGCCGAACGGTTAGGAGACGATGTGATGACGATACTGGTGACCGGAAGTGCCGGCCATCTCGGCGAGGCGCTGATGCGAACGCTGAGGGCGGAAAGCCGCTGGGTGCGCGGCATCGATATCATGCCCTCGGCTTTCACCGACATGGTCGGCTCGATCAGTGATCGCGCCTTCGTCCGGCAGGCGATGTCAGGCATCAGCCACGTCATCCATGCCGCGACGCTGCACAAGCCGCATGTAGCGACCCACGGCAATTACGATTTCCTCGACACCAATATCGCCGGCACTCTGCACCTGCTCGAAGAGGCGACCGCCGCAGGCGTCGCAAGCTTCGTCTTCACCAGCACCACCAGCACCTTCGGCGCGGCATTGACGCCGGTTGCCGGAGAACCGGCGGCATGGGTGACCGAGGACGTGCTTTCCGTCGCAAAAAACATCTACGGCGTAACGAAACTCGCCGCCGAAGGCCTGTGCGAACTCTTTGCCCGCAAATCCGGCCTGCCGGTGGTCATTCTCAGGACGTCGCGCTTCTTTCCCGAAAACGACGACGACCCCGCCATTCGCAACAGATATTCGGCGGAGAATGCCCAGGCCAACGAGCTTCTTCACCGCCGCGTCGACATCAGCGATGTGGTCGGCGCCCATCTGCTGGCGCAGGAAAAGGCGCCGGCAATCGGCTTTGGCCGCTACATCGTCTCCGCCACGACGCCGTTTTCGGCGAGCGATCTTGCCGCGATCAGGCATAACGCGCCTCATGTCGTCGAACGGCTATTCCCGGGTGCAGGCGCCCTCTACGCGTCACGCGGCTGGAAGATGTTTCCGGCGCTCGACCGTGTCTATGTCAACGAACGCGCAAGACGGGACCTCGGCTGGCAGCCGCGATATGATTTCCGTTTCGTTCTCGATTGCCTGCGCGACGACAGGGAATGGCGAAGCCCCTTGGCACTGGATATCGGCTCCAAAGGCTACCACGACGAAATCTTTGCCGAAGGGCCTTATCCGGTCGGATAGAGCAGCGAGCTGGAATGCGGATAGCCGAAAGCTGAGATCGTCTTCAGCACGACGCTTTCACTGAGAAGTAAGTGTCATCCAGATATCATGATCCCGTCATAGACCGTCTGCCGGGGATATGGGGCGACGAAATCCAGGGCCTGTTGTGCCATCGGGAAATCGAATCCAGGCCGGGGTGTCATTTGAAGCGGTGTCCAGCCTGCAGGCGGAAACCGTTTCGAGAGCGCTTTTGACCGAGAGGGTATTTCCATGAAGAGTATAAGACCGTACGCATCGCGGCTGTTCGCCGCGGTTCTCGCCGCATCCGCCGCCATTCCGGCCGTCGCAAGTGCCGAGAATTCCGCCACCGTCGGTGGCCTCACCTTCGTCAACAAGGGCCTGGTCGGCATCGGGCGTATCCCGGCCAACGAGCGCGACAAATTCGGCGAGACCTTCGGTTCCGGCTCGGGCATGGCGGTCGATCAGGCCGCCTGGAGCCGCGACGGCGCCAGCTATAAGGGCACGCTCTACCTGCTGCCCGACCGCGGTTACAACGCCGTTGGCACCGTCGACTATCGGCCCCGCCTGAACACCATCTCGATCGGCCTGACACCGACCGCTCCGGGTGCGGCACCCGAGGCCGGCAAGGAACAGTCTGGCGTCGACGCAAAGCTCGTCGATTCCACGCTCTTCATCGACGACAAGGGTGGCGACATGACGGGTCTCGACCCGGAATCCGCCGTCCGCCCCGCTGCCGGCGATTTTCCGCCGCTGCCGCAGGCGACGAACGGCAAGATCGCGCTCGACAATGAAGCCATCATCCGCATGGCCGACGGTACCATGTTCGTCAGCGATGAATATGGCCCTTATATCTATCACTTCTCGGCCGACGGCCACCTGCTGTCTGCCACCCAGCCGCCGAAAGCTCTTTTGCCGATGCGCAAGGGCGCGCTGAGCTTCGCCTCCAACAATCCCGGCCCCGGCGCATCCGCGCCGGACCCGAAGGATCCAGAGACCGGCCGCCAGAACAACCAGGGTCTCGAAGGCATGGCGATGACGCCGGACGGTAAGTTCATCATATCAGTGCTGCAGTCGGCTGCCCGCCAGGACGGCGGCGATTCCGGCTCGACCCGCCAAAATACCCGCGCCATGATCTATGACGCCGCCGATCCCGATCATCTGAAACTGGTGCACGAATCTGTCGTACCGCTGCCGGTCTTCAAGGACGCCAAGGACAAGACGACGATCGCCGCGGAGAGCGAAATCGTCGCTCTTTCCGACAAGACCTTTCTGATGCTCGCCCGCGACAGCGGCAACGGCCAGGGCCTGAAGGGTGACACCTCGCTCTACCGCAAGGTCGGTATTGTCGACGTTTCCGCTGCGACCGACATCGCCGGCAGCGATTTCGACGCCGGCAAGCCGATCGCGCCGAAGGGCGTCGTCGATCCCTCGCTGACGCCGGCGACGCTGACACCCTTCATCGATCTCAACGACAAGGCCGAGCTTGCCCGCTTCGGCCTGCACAACGGCACGCCGAACGACAAGAACAATCTGTCGGAAAAATGGGAAGCCATGGGGCTTGCGAGCGTTCTCGACCCGAACCTGCCGGACGACTACTTCCTGTTCGTCGCCAATGACAACGACTTCTTGACGCAGGATGGTTTCCAGGTGGGTGCAGCCTACAAGGCGGACGGCGGTGCCGACGTCGACACCATGTTCCAGGTCTTTCAGGTCACCCTTCCAGGTCTGAAGAAGTAGTCGCGCACTGACAAGGGCGGACGCGGAAGCCGCGCGTTCGCCCGCCATATCCGGAATCCCTGCCGACGATAAAAGGGAAGGGTGCGATCCACGACCACCGATGGATGTTTACGATCCTGGGTGCCTACAAACGTAGGTGGGCGCCGTGTGTCCAGGCCCACGGGCCTGGCCAGGGACAGCTCCCTTTGGATCGAGTATGGCCCCAGGGATTGTGGTTCCTGTCGAGAGGCGCAGACCGCATGGCGATATATAAGGTTGTTTGCGCTGACGCGCCAGTGGCGACGGAAGGCCGCCCCTATTTAATTGAGATCAATTGAGTTCCGGGGCGGACCGGCCATTCAGCTTGTCGGTGATGCCGCGGATGCGGCTCGAGACCTCGCTCAGCGCTGCCGCAAGATTTTCTTCGGTCCGGGCGGTCGCAGCAAGCACCGTATCGCGATTGCCGCGTAGCGACTCGAGCTCGGATTCCAATCCGGCCACGCGGCGCGTCAGCTCGGCAATCTCGTCCACGATCATGATGCCGGCCATGACGGTGATCCTGAGATCACCGATTTCCCCGAACTGGTCCTTGAGATGGCCGACATAGCGGTCGAAACGGGTGGCGAGATCGGTCAGGTGATCCTCCTGCCCTTCCTCGCAGGCCATGCGATAGGCCTTGCCGTCGATCGTTACCGTCACCTGCGCCATGCCAAACTCTTTCTATCAGCGATCCAGAACTGCGCGGATCGTTTCCATCGCCGTCACCAGCCGCCGCGATACTTCGCGATTGACCTCTTCCAGCCGGTTGGCGCGGAATTCGGCCTGATCGAGCTCCTGCGCCAGCCGGGAGCGGTCGGCGTGCACGCGCCGCACCTCGCCCTCGATCTCGCCCTGCTCGCGCTGCCGCTCGACGCGCATGTCGACGGCGTTTTCGAGGCTCGAAATCGCCTGTCTCAATTCGTTGAGCGCTGCTTCCATGGTTTTGCCTGTGGGCATCATGTCTTTCCGATTCCCGCGCAGGATCCGCGAATCGGCACGCCGCGCCGATCCTGTGATTTCAAAAGGATATGCAGCTCGCCGACGGCCCGTCAATAAATCCTGTCACTTGTCCGCCAGCCTATCCTGTGGATGAGCGTTTTCCACATGCTCGTCGCATCAAATTCGTCATTTGTACAATCGCGCGATCAAATGTCAAAAATCGCCGCTGCCCGCCCGGATTTGGCCCGCCATTTATTGACTTGCCCGTCCCAACTGCTATGTCTCTGCCGCTTTCACTCGATGGTCTTGGAGGCTCGAGGCCATCCCCCGACACCCGGAACTTGCGGAAAAGCCATGACCTCTCCCGAACAACACGACCGGATGGCGAATGCGATCCGTTTTCTCGCCATGGACGCCGTTGAAAAGGCGAACTCCGGCCACCCGGGCATGCCGATGGGCATGGCTGACGTGGCAACGGTCCTGTTCACCAAATATCTGAAGTTCGATCCGAAGAAGCCGCACTGGCCGAACCGCGATCGCTTCGTGCTGTCGGCCGGCCATGGCTCGATGCTGCTCTACTCGGTGCTGTATCTGACCGGCTATCCTGACATGACGATCGAAGATCTGAAGCAGTTCCGTCAGCTCGGCTCGAAGACCGCCGGCCATCCGGAATATGGTCACGCGACCGGCATCGAAACGACCACCGGTCCGCTCGGCCAGGGTATTGCCAATTCCGTCGGCATGGCGATTGCCGAACGCAAGCTGCGCGAGGAATTCGGCTCCGATCTCCAGGATCACTATACCTATGCGATCTGCGGCGACGGCTGCCTGATGGAGGGCATCAGCCATGAAGCCATCGCGCTCGCCGGCCACCTGAAGCTCAACAAGCTCGTTCTGTTCTGGGACAACAACTCGATCACCATCGACGGCGCCGTGTCGCTGTCGGATTCCACCGATCAGATCGCCCGCTTCAAGGCCGTTCACTGGAACACGATCGAGATCGACGGTCACGATCAGGCCGCCATCGCCGACGCGATCGAAGCTGCCCACAAGTCCGACCGCCCGACCTTCATCGCCTGCAAGACGATCATCGGCTTTGGCGCCCCGAACAAGCAGGGCACCCACAAGGTCCACGGCAACCCGCTCGGCGCCGAGGAAATCGCTGCCACCCGCAAGGCGCTGAACTGGGAAGCCGAAGCCTTCGTCATCCCGTCTGATGTCCTTGACAGCTGGCGTGCAGCCGGCGCCCGCTCCGTCAAGCTCGTCAAGTCCTGGGAAGACGGCCTCGCCAAAGCTCCGGCCAGGGCCGAGTTCACCCGCCGCATGGCAGGCGAGCTGCCGGAAGGCTTCGACGCCGCGATCAGCGCATACAAGAAGAAGCTCGCCGAGACCAAGCCGACGGTTGCGACCCGCAAGGCTTCGGAAGACGCGCTCGAGGTCATCAACGGCTTCCTGCCGGAAACGCTCGGCGGCTCCGCCGACCTGACTCCGTCGAACAACACCAAGACCAGCCAGATGCATTCGATCACCCCGACTGATTTCGCCGGTCGTTACATGCATTGGGGCATCCGCGAGCATGGCATGGCGTCTGCCATGAACGGCATTGCGCTGCATGGCGGCCTCATCCCCTACAGCGGCGGCTTCCTGATCTTCTCGGATTATTGCCGCCCGCCGATCCGCCTTGCGTCGCTGATGGGCATCCGCGTCATTCACGTCCTGACGCATGACTCGATCGGCGTCGGCGAAGACGGCCCGACGCACCAGCCCGTCGAACAGCTCGCCGGTCTGCGCGCCATCCCGAATCTGATGGTCTTCCGTCCGGCCGACGCCACGGAAACGGCGGAATGCTGGCAGATCGCCATCAAGACGCACAACCGTCCTTCAGGCCTTGCTCTGACGCGTCAGAACCTGACGGCGGCTCGCACCGAATACAGCGAGAAGAACCTTTGCGAACAGGGCGCCTATGTGCTCGCCGGCAATGCCGACGCCAAGGTGACGATCTTCGCCTCCGGCTCCGAAGTCGAAATCGCCGTTGCGGCTCGTACGGCACTCGAAGCCAAGGGCGTCACCGTCCGCGTCGTATCGGTTCCCTGCACGGAACTGTTCTTCGAGCAGCCGGAAGCCTATCGCAAGCAAATCCTCGGCAACTCGCCGGTCAAGATTGCCGTCGAAGCCGCCGTTCGCGAAGGCTGGGATGCGTTCATCGGACCGGAAGGCACTTTCATCGGCATGAAGAGCTTCGGCGCTTCCGGCCCGGTCAAGGAAGTCTACAAGCATTTCGGCATCACCGCCGACGCCGTCGTTGCGGCCGCGGAAGCAAAGCTTTAATGAGGGCGCCTTGAGGCGCTCTCCATCTCCTCAATTCCAGGCCCTCACCTATCGGGCCCTACTCTATCGGGAGTGAATGAACATGACAGTCAAGGTTGCCATCAACGGTTTCGGCCGCATCGGCCGCAACGTCCTTCGCGCCATCGTCGAATCCGGCCGCACCGACATCGAAGTCGTCGCCATCAACGATCTCGGCCCGGTTGAAACCAACGCCCACCTGCTGCGCTACGACTCGATCCACGGCCGCTTCCCGGCAACGGTGAAGGTCGAGGGCGACTCGATCATCGTCGGCAACGGCAAGCCGATCAAGGTCACGGCGATCAAGGATCCGGCAACGCTTCCGCACCGCGAACTCGGGGTCGACATCGCGATGGAATGCACCGGCATCTTCACCGCCCGCGACAAGGCTGCCGCCCACCTGACGGCTGGTGCCAAGCGCGTCATCGTCTCGGCGCCCGCCGATGGCGCTGACCTGACGGTTGTCTTCGGCGTCAACCATGACCAGCTCACCAAGGAGCACTTGGTCATCTCCAACGCGTCCTGCACCACCAACTGCCTGGTGCCGGTCGTGAAGGTTCTCGACGACGCCGTCGGCATCGACCACGGCTTCATGACGACCATCCACTCCTACACCGGTGACCAGCCGACGCTCGACACGATGCACAAGGACCTGTATCGCGCCCGCGCGGCCGCCCTTTCCATGATCCCGACCTCGACGGGTGCTGCCAAGGCAGTCGGCCTCGTTCTGCCGCATCTGAAGGGCAAGCTCGACGGCACCTCGATCCGCGTTCCGACCCCGAACGTTTCCGTCGTCGACTTCAAGTTCGTCGCCAAGAAGGCGACCAGCGTTGGCGAAATCAACGAAGCCATCCAGGCTGCTGCAAACGGCAAGCTGAAGGGCATCCTCGGCTACACCGACGAGCCGCTCGTCTCCCGTGACTTCAACCACGACAGCCACTCCTCGATCTTCGCAACCGATCAGACCAAGGTCATGGAAGGCAGCTTCGTGCGCGTCCTGTCCTGGTACGACAACGAGTGGGGCTTCTCCAGCCGCATGTCCGACACGGCAGTCGCTTTCGCCAAGCTCATCTGAGCGCTCTTCAGGCATCGACATGCAAGCGGCCCGGGAAACCGGGCCGCTTTTTGTTGCCATGCCTTCCGAACAAAACCGGCCTTCCCCGCACCAGAGCAACTCCAGGAAAAGTGCGAAGCGGTTTTCCGTCCGGAGTTGCGTAAAAACAAAAAGTTGGAGCGGTTCTGCGCTTCGATGAGAAGCTGAACCGCTCCGGCATCTTTTCGTCCATCGCCCGGATGAGATCTGCTAGAATACATCACCCTGGACATTCGAAATGCCCAGTTTCCTCGCGCATTGGCCACCGGCCAGGCGCGGCCACGCCAATACCGTGCGGCAGCACTGTCGTCCGCATGAAAATGAGAGTTGGATGGATTACTTTACCGTTGAAATCGCCGGCCGCGCCGTTGCCAGTTTTCGCTCGGAAAATCACGAGGAAGCGACGCATTTCTTCGAGGCGGAAGACTTTCGCGACGATCTGACCATCCTGGAATCCGAAGGCAAGCCCCTGTGGGACCGCAAAGCGGCCCTGAGCTTGCGCAAGGCGACCACCGAGGAAGCAAGCGAAGTCGAGCACGCCTATGAATTCGACGACGATCCCGAACGGACCATCGAGGACGAGTTCGTCGTGTTCCTGGTCCCGGTCGCGGATCTGACCGACGAGGGCGAGGACACAGAAGACTGACCGCCGATCCGCATCTTTTTCCGGTTTCGACGTCATATCGAAGCGACGGGTTCGATATGGCGCCGCCGTTCGCAGGACAGGATGGCGGCGCAGTTGAGGCGGCCTCGGGTTCGAATTCGATAGGCGTCCCTGCGCGAAACCATCGTCGACGAATTCCCTGGCCGCAAGGATGGATCACGGGTTGGCAATCCGCTGGCCAAGCGTGCTAGATTGAGGAAATGCACAGCGCTGCACAATGGCTAAAATGAGCCAAGTGGAGGTGATAAATGGTAGAGGCACAAAAACGCTTGTCCCACACCACCCTCAAACGGCGGCAGCGATTTCACCCCAAGCGGGACGTCAGACCCGCCGTGCTGGCAAAGGCTAATCGTCTGGTCATCTGGGTTGCCGCGTTCATTGGCCTCTCGTTTCTTGCCATCGTCATGCTTCAGGCAGTGTTGGGATAGCAGAGCAAGTGCCGGTCGCTTCCGGCACAAAACGACAGCCGGCTGCTCTCGCTGGGCCGCCGGTATGTCCTACCCGATATCGAAAAATCTCCGCGTTCATTTTCCCAACTCTCCGCATCCGCGCCTGCAATCCATTCGTCCCGTCATTGGACAAGGCAAACGGGCCGCGTGAAAGGAGGAGCGTGTCTTATCCTGTTGCCATTCGCAGATACCGGCAGGAAAAATCCGTGCCTGTCTCTTTTGCCCTGCTCTCGCCTGATTTTCCTATACATTCTTTATAGAGAGTTTCTCCCGTAGCATTCCGTGTCGGTTGGCCGTCCGGCAGCCGTTCAGCAGCATGAAGCAGCATCGCGACGAGGTTAAGCCGCAAGGCCTACCCTTCTCTGACGTTTTGCCGTTTACTGATGGATCGCGCGTGAGGGAGGGTTTGAAATAGGGCGGATCGGCCGGGGCGGCTGTGTTCGCGAAGCAGTCGATGGAAAGGGGTGGGCATGGAAGCGTTCTATATCGTGGTGCTGGTCTCGACGGCGCTCGTGCTTCTTGCCGCTTTTTCGAGCCTGCTCGCCTTCCGTTTCGGCGCCCCCCTGCTGCTGCTCTTCCTGATGATCGGCCTTGCGGCCGGCGTCGATGGCCTCGGCATCGAGTTCAGCAACAATTACCTTGCCTATATTCTCGGTTCCATTGCGCTGGCCGTGATCCTCTTCGATTCCGGCTTCGGCACGCCGATGCAGGCCTTTCGGCTGGCGGCCGTGCCCTCTCTGGCGCTCGCCTCCGTCGGTGTGCTGATCACTGCCTCGCTCTTTGCCTTGGCCGCCATGTGGCTGTTGAATTTCACCTGGCTGGAAGGTCTGCTGCTCGGCTCGATCGTCGCATCGACGGATGCCGCCGCCGTTTTCTTCCTGTTGCGCATCGGCGGCATCAACATCCGCGACAAGGTGCGCTCGACGCTGGAAGTGGAATCCGGCACCAATGATCCGATGGCGATCTTCCTCACCATCGCCCTTGTCGAGGTGCTGGCGAGCGGCGAGCGTTACGCCGGCATCAATATCGGCATGCTCGCCATGTTCGTGCAGCAGATGGGCCTCGGCGTCATTCTCGGCCTGCTCGGCGGCATGATGATCGTGCTGATCGTCAGCAAGCTCGATACCGATCGCGGCCTGACGCCGATCTTCGTGCTGGCGCTCGCTCTTCTCGTCTTCTCCTTCACCGGCGCGGTCGGCGGCAGCGGCTTCCTCGCCGTCTATGTCGCCGGCATCTACGCCGGGAACCGCAAGATGCAGGCGATCGGAACTATCAAACGCTTCCAGGACGGCATGACCTGGCTGGCGCAGATCATCATGTTCCTGGTGCTCGGCCTGCTCGCCACGCCGTCGCAATTTCCTGTCATCATCGTGCCCGCCATCCTGCTCGCTCTCTTCCTGATCTTCGTCGCCCGACCGTTGGCAGTCTGGCTGTCACTGCTTCCCTTCGATTATACCCAGCAGGAAATCGGCTTCGTCGCTTGGGTCGGCCTGCGCGGCGCCGTCTCCATCCTGCTTGCCATCATGCCGATCCTCGGCGGGCTTGAGAACGGCCAGATCTATTTCAACACCGCATTCATCATCGTGCTGGTCTCGCTGCTTCTCCAGGGCTGGACGATCAAGCCCGTCGCCAAGAAGCTCGGGCTGATCATTCCGCCGCGCATCGGCGCCGTCGATAAGGTCGAGGTCGATCTGCCTGGGGCGGCCAACCACGAGTTGCTCTCCTACCGCGTCATCAAGGATAGCCCGGTGCTGCGCGGCGAGCGTATTCCGCGCTGGGCGACACCCTCGCTGGTCATCCGCGACGGCAAGTCGATGCGCTACCAATATGCCGGGCGGCTGCGCGAGCACGATCTTGTCTACCTCTTCATCGTGCCGAGCTATTCCCGGCTGCTCGACCGTCTCTTCGCCAGCCGGGCGCCGGTGGATGACGACGATGCCGAATTCTTCGGAGCCTTCGCGCTCTCCCCCGCCCGCCCCGCCGCCGATCTCGACGCCGCCTATGGCCCCGGCCTGCTCAACGAATCCGAAAAGGGCCTGACGATCGCCGAATTGATGCGGCAGCGCCTCGGCGGCAAGGCCGATTATGCCGACCGCGTCCGCCTCGGCTCGATCATCCTCATCGTCCGCGATCTCGACGAGCACGACCACATCACCTCCGTCGGCATGTCGCTCGAAGCAGTCGAACCGGCAATTACGCTGCCGATCTTCATCAATCTCAAGGACATCACCCAGCGCATCCGCGACCGACTGAACGGACGCCGGAACCGGGAAACCAAGGCCTCCGAAAGCACGCCGAAAGCGCCGGCCGGACGCGACGAAGGCACACGCGAAAACGGCCGTTGAACGCCTTGCGTCTCGAATGATCCTTGCTATGTTCGGCGCAACTTTCGCCAACCACGACAGGATCCTCCCCATGCCTTCTTTCAAGACCCTCGACGATCTTTCCGACATCCGCGGCAAGCGCGTTCTCGTCCGCGTCGACCTCAACGTCCCGGTGAAAGACGGCAAGGTCACCGATACGACGCGCATCGAGCGTGTGGCGCCAACGATCCTGGAATTGTCCGAAAAGGGTGCCAAGGTGATCCTGCTGGCTCATTTTGGCCGGCCGAAGGATGGCCCTTCGCCGGAGCTGTCGCTGTCGCTGATCGCCCCTTCCGTCGAGGAAGTGCTTGATCATGCCGTGCTGACGGCCTCCGATTGCATTGGCGAGGCCGCCGCCTCCGCCGTTGCTGCGATGAATGACGGCGATATCCTGCTTCTGGAAAACACCCGCTTCCACAAGGGCGAAGAAAAGAACGACCCCGACCTCACCAAGGCGCTTGCCGCCAACGGCGATATTTATGTCAACGACGCCTTCTCGGCCGCCCACCGCGCCCATGCCTCGACCGAGGGTCTTGCCCACCACCTGCCGGCCTATGCCGGCCGCACCATGCAGGCAGAGCTGGAGGCGCTGGAAAAGGGTCTCGGCGATCCGGCTCGCCCTGTCGTCGCGATCGTCGGCGGCGCCAAGGTCTCCACCAAGATCGACCTCTTGATGAACCTCGTGAAGAAGGTCGATGCGCTCGTCATCGGCGGCGGCATGGCCAATACCTTCATCGCCGCTCGCGGCACCAATGTCGGCAAGTCGCTCTGCGAACATGATCTCGCCGAAACCGCCAAGCAGATCATGATCGAGGCCGCCACCGCCGGCTGCGCCATCATCCTGCCGGAGGATGGCGTGATCGCCCGCGAGTTCAAGGCAGGCGCCGCCAACGAGACGGTCGATATTAACGCCATTCCCGCCGACGCCATGGTGCTCGATGTCGGCCCGAAATCCGTCGAGGCCATTAACGCCTGGATCGAGCGCGCCGCAACCCTGGTCTGGAACGGCCCGCTCGGCGCCTTCGAGATCGAACCCTTCGATGCCGCAACCGTCGCTGCCGCGAAATACGCTGCTGGGCGCACGGTAGCCGGCAAGCTCACCTCCGTTGCCGGCGGCGGCGATACGGTCTCGGCGCTCAACCATGCCGGCGTTGCCGACGATTTCACCTATGTTTCGACCGCCGGCGGCGCCTTCCTCGAATGGATGGAAGGCAAAGAGCTTCCCGGCGTCGCGGTCCTCAACGCTGCAAATAATCCGCAAGACTGATTTCGCAGATTTTACATGTGGATAGACCGCGGAAGAAAAGAAGCTTCCGCGGTCTTTTGCTCAGAGGACGAAAAAAATCCCAACTTTCAAACGATTGAATTGAATTCAATCGTTTCAATGACTTAGCCTTCCATTTTCCTCCCTATAAACTTCTGTTATCCGCGTTCTATATTCCTGAAGTGCCGATGTTTATTGTTGTGGAGAGAACGAAATGAGCGAACGAGTGGAAGACATTGCAGTGCAGATGGTTACGGGCGGCCGGGGACTGCTCGCCGCCGATGAATCGACCTCCACCATCAAGAAGCGTTTCGACGCGATCAATCTCGAATCGACCGAAACCAGCCGGCGCGACTATCGCGAAATGCTCTTCCGCTCCGACGAAGCGATGAAGAAATATATCTCCGGCGTCATCCTCTTCGAAGAGACCCTGTTCCAGAAGGCCGCGGACGGCACGCCTTTCGTCGATATCATCCGCGCTGCCGGCGCCATTCCAGGCATCAAGGTCGATACCGGCGCCAAGCCGATGGCCAAATATCCCGCTGAAACCATCACCGAAGGCCTTGATGGCCTCGGCGAGCGACTTGCCAGATATTATGAAGCCGGCGCCCGCTTCGCCAAGTGGCGCGGCGTCATCGCCATCTCGTCGACCTTGCCGACCCGCGGTTCCGTCCGCGCCAACGCTCAGGCGCTTGCTCGTTATGCCGCACTTTGCCAGGAGGCCGGGATCGTTCCGATCGTCGAGCCGGAATGCCTGATGGACGGCAAACCGGGCGACCACAATATCGACCGCTGCGCCGAAGTAACCGAGTTCACGCTGCGCATCGTCTTCGAGGAACTCGCCGATGCCCGCGTCAACCTCGAAGGCATGATCCTGAAGCCGAACATGGTGATCGACGGCAAGAACGCCCGCAAGGCCTCGGTCGCGGAAGTTGCCGAACGCACTGTCAAGGTGTTGAAGGCGACCGTTCCATCAGCCGTTCCCGGCATCGCCTTCCTCTCCGGTGGCCAGACGACCGAAGAAGCAACAGCCCACCTTTCGGCGATCAATGCCACCGGCGGCCTGCCCTGGTTCGTCACCTTCTCCTACGGCCGCGCCCTGCAGGACAGCGCGCTCAAGGCCTGGAGCGGCAAGCAGGAAAACGTCGCCGCCGGCCAGCGCGAATTCACCCACCGCGCCGAGATGAACAGCCTCGCCGCCAAGGGTAACTGGAAGAAGGACCTGGAAAAGGCCGCGTGATTATTAACGCTTAGGACTGGGCAGGGGCGGCAAAAGCAGTGTAGCCGCCCCTGCCCCGTCCCTCTCCCCTTCCTCCCATTGTCACGGCGACAAGAAACCGCTTCGTTCCCTCGAAAACCGTGATTACTCATAGCGGCCTGTCACAACAGGAGCCGCCATGAACACCCTCTCCTACGTCACCGTCGATGTTTTCACCTCCACTCGCTTCGAGGGCAATCCGCTTGCCGTCATTTCCGATGCGCGCGGTCTGAGCGATGCGGCGATGCAAAAGATCGCCACCGAGTTCAACTATTCCGAAGTCACATTCGTCCTGCCGCCGGAAGACGCTCAAAATTCCGCCCGCGTGCGCATCTTCACGCCGACGATGGAAATACCCTTCGCCGGCCACCCGAACGTCGGCACCGCCTATGTGCTCGGCCAGCAGGCGGAGATCTTCGGCAAGCCGGTCGGCGATACGCTGCGCTTCGAGGAAAAGGCTGGCGTCGTCGAAGTCAGCCTGAAACGCAGCGGCGGAAAGGTTGCTGCTGCCGCCATCCGCGCACCGCAGCCGCTGGCGATCGGCGATATCATTGCCGAGGAAACCGTCGCCGGCTGCGTCTCGCTCGACCCTGGCGTCATCGTCAGCACCACCCATGCCCCGGTCTTCGCCTCGGTCGGCCTGAACTTCGCCATTGCAGAGCTGAACGGGCTCGAAGCGCTGGCCGCCGCCCGCCCGAACCTTGCCGGGTTTCAGGCAGCTGCCGGCCGCCAGGCGACGAGCGGCCACGACTTCTCGCTCTTCCTCTATGTGAGGACAGCCGAAAATCCATGGAATATCCGCGCCCGCATGTTCGCGCCGCTCGATAACGTGCCCGAAGATCCGGCAACGGGCAGCGCGTCTGCGGCGCTTGGCGCCTATCTCGTCTCACTTGCGCCGGAGGCCGATATGAACGCCCGCATCACCATTGAACAGGGCGTCGAAATGGGCCGCCGCAGCGTCATCACCCTTGATGTCGCGAAGTCCGGCGGCATCGTCAGCGATGTCGTCATCTCCGGAGGCTGCGTTTCCGTCATGTGCGGAGAAATAAGCTTGCAGGACTGACGATCCCGGTGGGGTCGTCGCCCCCGGTTATGCGTAATCCAGGGGCTACATCATGAAGTCGCGTGAAAGCAGAGCCACTGCCCAGACGCCGAAAGCGATCAGCGCGATCTTCCAGAAATCCATCCGCCGTCGGAGGCCGGGAAGCCCGAGCGGCTTGATCAGCTGTATCGCCATGGCAAGGATGAGCAGCAAGGCTATCAGCTTTGTCATGCTTTATTTTTTCCGTTTTTCGGAATGTCACAGGACGGACATTTTTCCGCGCGAACAAGAGGATCTCGACACGCCGTAAAGACATTCCGGGGCACAATCAATCATCTTGAGGCTGGGCTGACGCAGGTCCTGCCTTATGTCCATTGCAAATCGCTAAGACCGAGTCTGGGGAAATGAAGAGAAATCTGCTGTCCGTCGCCGCGCTGCTCTTTGGTACGCTCTTCCTTTTCATGGGCAATGGCCTGCAGGGCATCCTGCTTCCTGTGCGCGGCAATCTCGAAGGCTACGCCACGACGACGCTCGGCCTGCTCGGCACGTCATGGGCTGGAGGCTTTGTCATCGGCTGCCTGGTGGCACCGAAATTGGTGCGCCGTGTCGGCCATGTGCGCGCCTTCTCCGGCTTCATCTCGATCATCGCCATCATCGCGCTGGTCAGCGGCATCATCATCCATCCGGTCTGGTGGGTGGTTCTGCGGGCCGTCACAGGCTTCTCCACCGCCGGCACGTCGATGATCATCGAAAGCTGGCTGAACGAGCGCGCCAGCAACGAGAGCCGCGGCGCGATCTTCTCCCTCTATATCGGCATCACACTGCTCGGCGTTGTCGGCGGCCAGATGATGATCCCGCTCGAGGATGTGCGCACGCCGGTGCTGTTCATGATCTGCGGCATCTTCTATTGCATCGCCATGCTGCCGACGACGCTTTCGACCGCCGCTTCGCCGCAGCCGCTGAAGGCGGTGCGCCTCGACCTGCCTGCGCTCTATCGCAACTCGCCGGTCTCCTGCCTCGGCATCCTGCTCGTCGGCATCGCCAATGGTGCCTACGGCACGCTCGGCGCCGTCTTCGGCGCCGGCGCCGGCCTCTCCGACACCAGCATCGCCATCATGATGAGCGCCACCATCTTCGCCGGCGCCGTGATGCAACTGCCGGCCGGCCGGCTTTCCGATCGCATTGACCGGCGCTATGTGCTCGCCGCCATGTCCGGCATCGCCGCCGTTGCGGGCCTGCTGATCTTTCTGCTCCACCCGACGTCCGCCGGCTTGCTGATCGGGCTCGTTGTCCTTTACGGCGCGGTGGCAAATACGCTCTATCCGATCGCCGTTGCCCACGCCAACGACTTCGCGGCGTCGGAGGATTTCGTCAAGGTCTCCGGTGGCCTGCTACTGCTCTACGGCATCGGCACGGTGATCGGCCCGACGATCGGCGGCCCGGTCATGTCGGCGATCACCCCACATGCGCTTTTCCTCGTCACCGCCATCGCCCATGTGCTGATCACCGTCTACGCCATCATCAGAAGCCGGATCCGCGCCGCCGTCCCGGCCAGCGACCGCGACGCCTACACGACGATCCCGACCGGCACCTCGCCGATGCTGACACCGCAAAGCATGTCGCTTGCCGATCGCGGCACCGGCAAATCTCCTGAAACCGGAAAGTCTCCCGAAAGCGGCGATCCTGCGGTAAAGTTCGGCTAGAGCCATTCCAGCAAAAAGTGCGCGGCGGTTTTGCGTCCGGAATTGCGTGGAAAAACTATAGAGCATTGGCAAACGGAGGACGAACCATGAGCTTCATCGATGATGACCGGCCGCAGAAGAAAGTCGCCCACGAGATCGGCGCCGATCTCTCCATGCTTTCGGTCGACGAGTTGAAGGCGCGGGTGGAATTGCTGAAGACGGAGATCGCCCGTCTCGAGGCCGAGGCCGGTCGCAAGGCCTCCGGGCGGCAGGCGGCGGAAAGCTTCTTCCGCTCGTAATCCGCTAAAAACCCCAAAAAACAAGGCTATAGGCGGATAAAATTACCCGCCTCAAGTCTTAATTCGGCACAATGTTAATAAAATATTAAGCTTTATAAGATATTACTATATTCATCCGGATTTTCTCTGGATCTCAGACAGTTTTCCAAGCGGTGAATTGGTCTGATTTTTCTCCCTGTTTTACCTTGAGAGCCGCGTTTGCGGCTCTTCTTTTTCCTATGGCCGGCGCACTTCCACGAAACTGTGGAGATTAACCCTTTCTTAAGAAACGGCTTGCGCATTTGGGCTAATGATACCATCTTAAAGTCATAAAGACCCGGCCTGGAAACTTTTCCGTCGGTGCCGGCGTTACCTGAATATATGTAGCTGCGTGCAAACAGGGACTATTGCGATGTCGGAAGTTGGGTTGAACACGATCAGTTTTGCAGGCCGCGCCGCTGCATCCTCGCAGTTCAAGGCACTTTACGCGGAAGGCATGTCGCTGGTCGAAGAGACTGCCGCCTACCTCGACGGCCAGGGCCGCGCCGCCTCCAAGGTTCTGCCGCGGATGGCCTCGGTTCTCTACGCCGCGGAATCGATGCGCCTGACCACCCGCCTTATGCAGATGGCCTCCTGGCTGCTGTTGCAGCGCGCCGTCAACAATGGCGAAATGTCCCGTGACCAGGTGCTCGCTGAGAAGAACAAGGTTCGCCTCGACGGCTTCAACGTCGACCGCGCCGCACCCGGCTGGGGTGACCTGCCGGAATCCTTCCGCGACCTCGTCGAACGCTCGCTGCGTCTGCAGAACCGTATCGCCCTGCTCGACCGCGAGATCTACCGCCCGTCCGAAGCGGTGATCATTCATGATAATCAGAACAGCGTCCAGGCCCAGCTTTCCCTGCTGCAGACCGCCTTCGGCAACAACTGACCGATCCGCAAGAATTCGATACAAACCGGCTGCGTCTTACGTGGCCGGTTTTTTGTTTGCCGCTGAACACCACCATTCCGACAGCGTCCTTGGCACGTCTGAAAAGACGCGACACGCTGTAAGCCATTGCAAACGCAAAAAAGCCCGGCGAAACCGGGCTCTCTTCGAATTCCATCGAGCAAAAGCGATTAGAGGCCGAGGCCGCCGAAACGCTTGTTGAACTTGGAGACGCGGCCACCGCGGTCCATGAGCTGCTGGTTGCCGCCGGTCCAGGCCGGATGCGACTTGGAATCGATCTCGAGGTTCATGACAGCGCCCTCCGAACCCCAGGTCGAGCGGGTTTCGTATTCGGTGCCATCGGTCATGACTACCTTGATCATGTGATATTCGGGATGGATGCCTGCCTTCATAACAATCTTCCTGCGATACCGGAGTTCAATTTGCCGCATGCAGTTGCGGCCAACGAACCGATTGAATAAATGAAGCCGCAGTCGTGATGGCTACGGCTTCCCATTAGGATGCGGTGCCTATACATGAAGGACGCCTAGATAACAAGAGCCTACAGGCCGCATTGCGCGGGTCCTGCGGGCGATCGGAGACGATTTGGCAGAGCAGGCACGGGCTGAGGAAAACAAAAGGCGGTCGCTACAGCCGCTCGGCAGGCTGACGCCCTACGTCATGCGTTATCGCGGCATGGTGGCCGGTGCGCTGATGTCGCTGGCGCTTGCCGCCATCACTTCGCTGGCGCTGCCGCTCGCCGTGCGTCGCATGATCGATCACGGCTTCACCCAGTCGGACGGCCGCTTCATCAACAGCTACTTCGCCATGCTGATGGTCATGGCCGTCGTGCTCGCGGTCGCAAGCGCGCTGCGTTATTATTTCGTCATCACCATCGGCGAGCGCATCGTCGCCGATCTTCGCCGCGATGTCTTTTCCCATGTGACGAGGCTGTCGCCCTCCTTCTTCGACGTCAACCAGTCCGGCGAGATCGTCTCGCGCCTGACCGCCGATACGACACAGATCAAGTCGGCCGTCGGCGCCACCGCCTCGGTGGCGCTCAGGAACCTCATTCTCTGTATTGGCGCCATGGGCATGATGATCGTCACCTCGCCGAAGCTTTCGAGCCTCGTCATCGGAGCGATCCCGCTGATTGTCTTCCCGCTCGTCGCCTTCGGCCGCTCGGTGCGCAAACGTTCGCGCGCCGCCCAGGATACGCTCGCCGATGCCTCCGCCTTCGCCAACGAGACGATCGCCGCGACCCGCACCGTTCAGGCCTTCAACGGCGAGGATGCCGCAGCGACGCGTTACGGCACTGCCGTCGAATCCGCCTACGAGGCTGCCCGCGCCGCGATCCGCTCGCGCGCGCTGCTGACGGGGATCGCCATCACGCTGATTTTCGGCAGCGTCGTCGCCGTGCTCTGGGTCGGCGCCCATAGCGTGCTTGCTGGCACGCTCTCGGCCGGCACGCTCGGCCAGTTCCTGCTCTATGCCGTCATCTCCGCCGGGTCGCTAGGCGCGCTGTCGGAGGTCTGGGGCGAACTTTCGCAGGCAGCCGGTGCTGCCGACCGGCTGACCGAACTTCTCGACGAAGTCTCGCCGATCACAGCCCCCGCCAGCCCGCAGGCTCTTCCTTCGCCTAGCCGTGGTCGCGTCGAATTTTCCGGTGTGCATTTCGCCTATCCCTCGCGCCCCGGAAAATCGGCACTGCATGGCTTAAGCTTCGCCATCACGCCAGGCGAGACGGTCGCCATCGTGGGCCCGTCCGGTGCCGGCAAGAGCACCGTCTTTTCGCTATTGCTGCGCTTCTACGATCCGCAGCAGGGCAGCGTGACGATCGATGGCGTCGACGCGCAGCTGACGACGCCCGACGAGCTGCGCCAGCGCATCGCCATCGTGCCGCAGGATGTCACCATCTTTGCCGCCTCGATCCATGACAACATCGCCTTCGGCCGCCCCGGCGCCTCGCGTGACGAGGTCCGCGCCGCAGCCCTTGCCGCGCAGGCCGACGAATTCATCGCCCGGCTGGACCAGGGTTACGAGACCGAGGTCGGCGAACGCGGCATCATGCTCTCTGGCGGCCAGCGCCAGCGCATCGCCATTGCCCGCGCCATCCTGAAGAACGCCTCCGTGCTGCTGCTCGACGAGGCGACCTCAGCGCTTGACGCCGAAAGCGAGACGCTGGTGCAGAAGGCGCTCGACGGCCTGGTGGACGGCCGCACGACGCTCGTTATCGCCCATCGCCTGGCAACCGTGCTGAAGGCCGACCGCATTCTCGTCATGGATCAGGGCCGCGTCGTCGAGGAGGGCACGCATCAGAGCCTGATCCGCCATGGCGGCATCTATGCCCGGCTGGCGCGACTGCAATTCGACGCCGCCAACGAGGATGTGCTCGCTGCGGCGAAATAGCCGGCGCGCACTTCTCCCACCAACAACGACTAAAGTCTGAACCCGCTGCGCCTCCCCGCAGTTGTCTTTCGCGCGTTCTGCCCTAACCTCTTCATTCCCCGGGGTGGGGATATGGCTGCTGAAATCCTTGGGAGGAGATAGGAATGGCACTTTCCGATATGACGCGACGTACGGGCCTTGCGCTCGGTTTCGGTGTGCTTGCGGCCCTTGCCGTCGGTGCGTCTGCCACTGCTGCGGATTTTCCCGATCGCGCGATCACCATGGTCGTGCCCTTCGCGGCCGGCGGCTCGACCGATGTCGTCGCCCGCATCGTCGCGCAGAAGATGTCAGAGGATCTCGGCCAGCAGGTGATCGTCCAGAACGTCGCCGGCGCCGGCGGTAATCTCGGCGCCGGTAACGTCGCCCGCGCCGAACCGGACGGTTACACCATCCTGATGGGCACCGTGGCGACCCACGCCCTCAATCCGCTGATCCTCAAATCGACCCCCTACGATCCCGAGAAGGATTTCGCGCCGATCTCGCTGCTCGTCGTCGTGCCGAATGTGCTGGTCGTCAATCCGGAATTGCCGGCGAAGACCGTGCAGGAGCTGATCGCCCTGCTGAAAGCCGAGCCCGACAAATACAGCTACGCCTCATCGGGCAACGGCACGCCGCTGCATCTTTCCGGAGAGCTCTTCAAGTCCATGGCCGGCGTCAGCATGCAGCACATTCCCTATAAGGGCGCCGGCCCGGCATTGAACGACGTCATCGGCAACCAGGTGCCAATCATGTTCGACAATCTGCCCTCGTCGTCGAGCCACATCAAGGCTGGCACCCTGCGGGCGCTGGCGGTGACCACGGCCGAGCGCGCGCCCTCCTTCCCCGATGTGCCCACGATCGCCGAGTCAGGCATTCCAGGTTACGAGACCTATACCTGGAACGCGCTTTTCGCCCCTGCCAAGACGCCGAACGAAGCGGTGATGCGCCTCAACGCCTCGGCTAAAAAGGCGCTTGCCGACCCTGCCGTCGCTGAACGCATGAAGGAATTCAGCGCCACCATCGTCGGCTCGACGCCGGAGGAACTCGCCACCCATGTGAAGGCCGAACTCGCCAAATGGGGACCGGTCGTCAAGGGCGCCAACATCCAGATGGAGTGATGCCGGAGCACGATGCCGAAAAGTGTGAGTGGTTTTCGGACGACATCATGCTCTCACTATTTAACTTAGAACAGGATTCAGATTTTAGGCCGACCCGGCCTAAAATCATCCTGTTCTCGGGGCATAGCCGCTGGCGCCCTCATTCGCTTGCGTCCAATGGAAACGGTGACAATTGGACGCTAAGCAACCCAATCCTGATTAAGGCAGTGGAAAAGCTCGCCATTTTGATCTAGCCTCCGCTAAGCTGATGGTTGCAATTCAGCGTTTTGGGATTTCGGGAGACATCTATGTATAAATTCGAAGTCTATAAGGATAAGGCCGGCGAGTTCCGCTTCCGCTTCAAGGCATCGAACGGGGAAGCTATGTTCTCGTCTGAGGGTTACAAGGCGAAGGCGTCCGCCATGAGTGCCATCGAATCCATCAAGAAGAACACGCCAAGCGCCGAGGTCGTCGACCAGACGAAGGCCGAGTCCTGAGCAGACCGGCAGCGGCGGCGTGATTGCCGCCCTGCCCTTTCGCACCCTTGAGCAGCGCCGGCGCCCTTGAGCCCGGCCCGCTTGCGATTTTCGGTGCCCTTTTTCTTTTTCGCATATTTTTTTTGAAAGCCATGTCGAAACGACCGGTGGTCGCGCCTCATTGTTTCGGAACGGCCGCGCCGCTCCGCCGGGCTTTACGATTTTCGGGATCTCGATCCCCGCTATCGGCATGCCCGGATCAACGCAACAACGAGATCAGGAGTTTTCCATGCAATATGCTCTCATCATTCGCGAGGCCGCCGAGGATTTCGCCCGCCGCGGCGATCCCGCTTATCGCGACGGCTGGGTCGCCTACAGCAAGGCGCTCGCTCAGGCAGGGATCATGACCGGCGGCGCCGGGCTGACAGGCCCGGAAACCGGCACGATCGTGCGCCGCAAAGGCGAGGAACACGATGTTCAGGACGGGCCTTATCCGGAAGGCAAGGAACAGCTCGGCGGCTTCTATCTGATCGACGTCCCCGACATCGATACAGCACTCGAATGGGCGACCCGCGTCCCGATCTCCGACAAGGGTTCGGTCGAAGTGCGTCCGCGCCTGCAGATGTGAGGCGGTAATGCCGCCCGATGCCGGACGCGCTGCCGAAAAGGTGGCGCGTCAGTCCTACGGCAAGCTGATCGCCTTCCTCACCGCCCGCTCGCGCGACGTGGCGGCAGCAGAGGACGCATTGTCGGAAGCGCTGGCTTCGGCGCTTCGCGTCTGGCCGGAGCGCGGCATTCCCGGCAATCCGGAAGCCTGGCTGCTGGTTGCCGCCCGCCGCAATCTCATGCAGGCGGCCCGCCATCGCACTGTCGAGGCCAATGCGCAAACGACGATATCGATCGCCTTTGAGGAGGCGGAGGAACGCATGAACGAGGCCGGCAACGCCATCTTTCCCGATGAGCGGCTGAAGCTGCTCTTCGCCTGCACCCATCCCGCCATCGACCGCTCCGTGCATACGGCGCTGATGCTGCAGACCGTTCTCGGCATCGAGGCAAAGACTATCGCGCGGACCTTCGTCGTCTCACCTGAGGCGATGAGCCAGCGGCTGGTGCGGGCCAAGGTAAAGATCCGCGATGCCGGCATTCCCTTCGCCGTCCCGCCTCGCCCCACCTTGCCGGAGCGGCTTGCGGCGGTGCTCTCGGCGATCTACGCGGCTTACGGTCTCGGCTGGGACGGTCTCGACGGAGAGGACGAACACCCTTCACTTGCCGGCGAGGCGATCTGGCTCGGCCGCGCGCTTCTGGCGGTGCTGCCGGACGAACCGGAAGCGGTCGGGCTGCTCTCCTTGATGCTTCATTGCGAAGCTCGCCGCAGCGCCCGGCGCGACGGTAGCGGCCGATATTTGCCGCTGGACGAGCAGGATATGGCCGCGTGGAACGCGATCATGATTGCCGAGGCGGATGCACTGTTGCGCAAGGCCGGCGGCTTCGACCGTTTCGGCCCCTTCCAGTGTCAGGCGGCGATCCAGTCCGTGCATGCGGCGCGCCGGCTGTCAGGTACGACCGACTGGCAGGCGCTGACGACACTCTACGCGGCGCTGGTGATGATGAAGCCGACGCTGGGTGCACGCGTCAGCCAAGCTGCGGTGATCGGCAGGGCCTTGAGCGCCGCTGCCGGGCTGGAAGTGCTCGACCGGCTCGATCCGCGCGACGTCGCAAGCTACCAGCCCTACTGGGCTGTCCGTGCTTTTCTCCTGACCCAGGCCGGCGATGATACCGCGGCAGCCGATGCCTATATGACAGCGATCGGCCTCAGCGACAGCCCCGCCGTGCGCGATTTCCTCGCCGGCCGCCTGAAGGGCGCGCAGCAGGGAATGTCGGGCCACTGCATAATTTCCTAAATCGGAATCGATTTAGGGAATTATGCAGCAATTCAAAGTGTTACAGCGTCCATTGCGCGTCTGAAAAGACGCGCGGCTGTAATCATTTCTCGGTCAGCTTCAGCTCGATGCGGCGATTGGTAGAGTGCGCATCCGGCGTATCGCCTGGCGCGATCGGCTGGAACTCGCCGAAGCCGGCGGCAACCAGCCGATCGGCCGGCACGCCCTGTGCAATCAGAAACTTGACGACCGAAATCGCGCGCGCCGAGGAGAGCTCCCAATTGTCGCGATAGCGGCCCGTTCCGGCAAGCGGCACATTGTCGGTATGGCCATCGACGCGCAGCACCCAATTGATCTCCGGCGGAATTTCCTTGGCGAGATCGAGAAGGGCGGCGGCAAGCTTCGCCATTTCGGTCTGCCCCTCCGGGTTGAGATCGGCGCCGCCCGACGGAAACAGCACTTCCGACTGGAAGACGAACCGGTCGCCGACGATGCGGATATTCTCTCGGTCCGAGAGGATCTCACGCAGACGGCCGAAGAAGTCGGAACGGTAGCGGTTCAGCTCCTGCACGCGCGCGGCGAGCGCTACGTTGAGGCGGCTGCCGAGGTCGGCGATCTTGGTCTGCGAGACCCGGTCTTTCTCCTCCGACGCCTGAAGAGCAGCTTCGACGGCGGCGATCTGGCTGCGAAGCGCTGATATCTGCTGGTTCAGCAGTTCGACCTGGCTGAGCGCCCGTTCGCTCACCTGCTTCTGCTCGTCAAGCTCCTGCGTCATCGAGCCGATCCGCTTCTGCGCCGCATCCTGACCGCCCGAGCCGGCATTCAGCAGCGCCTGCAGCCGCGAACGGTCGCCTTCGGCGCTGGCAAGCGAGGCCTGCAGGTTGGCGACAGAATCCTGGAGATCCTGGTTGCTACCCTTTTCGAGCGCGAGAAGCTGCGTCAGCTCGTTGATCTGGCTGTTCAGGCGATTAAGCACCTCATCGCGTCCGGTGATCTCGCGGCTGAGGATGAACTGCCCGACGACGAAGACCGTCAGCAGGAACATGATTGAGATGAGCAGCGTCGACAGCGCATCGACGAAGCCCGGCCAATAATCCACCGTGCGTTCGCGGCGCCGGTTGCGGGCAAGAGCCATAGCTTACTTGCCCTCGCTCTTTTCTGTCTGGCTGGCGCGGTCGCGCATGCGCTCTCCCCTCTCGCCTGCGCGCTCCTGCACGCCGATGCGCTCGGCAAGCCGGTCGAGCGTGCGGCGCATGGCCTTCGCCTCGTCCTGCTGTGCCTCGATCCAGTCGCGCAGCATCTGCTGCTCGTTGCGCATGTTCTTGACGAGGCCCTGAATACCTTCGGCAAGGCTCGCCATGGCGGCGACGGAGCGCTGGCTGCCGGCGCCGCCCTCTTCGGAGACCTTGCGCAGATAATCGGAGAGCGCGCGCATGTCGTCCGAGGAGCCGCCGGATACGGCCTCGAGAGCCGGGGCAAGATCGGAGCCGACATCCGTGACCGAGGAAAGCCAGTTTTCCAGCTCCATGTAGAAGCGGTTTTGCGCGCGGCCGGCCTGCAGGTCGAGGAAGCCAAGAATGAGCGAACCGGAAAGGCCGAGCAGCGAGGAGGAGAAGGCCTGGCCCATGCCGGAAAGCGGCGTGGAAAGCCCTTCCTTCAGCGCCGAGAGCACGTCTCCGGTGCCGTTCGAGCCGGCATCGAGGGACTGAATGACAATGCTGATCGAACTGATCGTGCCGATGAGGCCCCAGAAGGTGCCGAGCAGGCCGAGGAAGACCAAGAGGCCGATCAGGTAGCGTGAAACATCGCGCGATTCGTCGAGGCGGGTAGCGATCGAATCGAGGATCGAGCGCAGCGCCGTCGTCGACAGCGCCACTGAGGACTTGCGGCTGCCGAGCAGCGCCCGCATTGGCGCAAGCAGCCGCGGATTGCGGTTCACCTTGTCGGCGCTGCCGGCGGCGCGGAACGAATTAAACCAGCGCACCTCAGGGCGAAGCGCCAGTACATGGTTGAAAACAAGGATGATTCCGACCGCGAGAACGCCGACGATCAGGCCGTTGAGGCCCGGATTGTGCATGAAGGCGGTCTGCGTCTGCCGGAAGAGGATGGCGGCGATAAAGCCGACGATGACGAGGAAAAGCAGCATCGTCCAGAGGAAGGGCATGGGACTCGAAAGCCTGTTGGCATAAATGCCAGCCGTCTTTTCGGTGGAGCCGATCTCCGCCACATTCACATTTTCCATAGGGTCGCTGCCTCCGGAGTCATTGCTGGCGGAGACTAGAGCAACATTGTGCCGAATTGAAGTATGCCGGGGCGAAAACCGTGACTTTACAACAGCCAGATTTTCGTTCGGTCACTTGGCCGGAACCGGCCGCTTGACGACTTCGATCAGCGCCTTGTGGATGATCTCGTTGCCGGCGACGATCGCGCCGCTCTCCAGCATCGTTACGCCACCGTCCCAGTCGGTGGCGTAACCGCCGGCTTCGCGGATGAGCAGGATGCCGGCAGCCATGTCCCACGGCGCAAGCTCCGCTTCCCAGAAACCGTCGAACCGCCCGGCAGCGACATAGGCAAGATCGAGCGTCGGCGAACCCAGACGGCGGATGCCCGCCACTTCGCCCATCACGTGGCGAAGTTCGACCAGGAACTTGCCGTGATTGCGCTTGCCGAGCGCCGGCACACCGCAGCCGATGACGCAATCCGACAGCGCGCGACGCGCGGCGACGCGCAGGCGTCGGTCGTTCAGGAAGGCGCCGCCACCGCGCTCGGCGGTATAGAGCTCGTCGGTCGCCGGATTGAAGACGACGGCGGCAACGATCTCGCCGTTGCGTTCGAGCGCGATCGAGACAGCGAAGGCCGGGATGCCGTGCAGGAAGTTCGTCGTGCCGTCGAGCGGGTCGACGATCCAGCGATGCGCGCCGTCGGTGCCCTTGATTTCCTCGCTTTCCTCGCCGAGGAAGCCATAGGTCGGACGCGCCTTGAGCAGCTCTTCCCTGACGATCTTTTCGGCCTTGCGGTCGGCGGTGGAAACGAAGTCACCCGGTCCTTTCACGGACACCTGCAGGTTCTGCACTTCGCCGAAATCACGTCCCAGCGATTTTCCTGCCTTGAGGGCAGCCTGAACCATGACATTGAGAAGAGCTGAACGGGCCATCGGCGCATTTTTCCTTGGGACTGATACGGGGCGCGCGCGCTGCCAGGGGCGGGAAGTGTCCCTGAACATGCATGACAGGCAGCGCTGCGAAGATTGGCGGCCTCAAGACCACAAAATCAGGGAAATTTCAAGGGGAGGCGCGCATGGCTGCCCTGCGGCGCCGGAAACCATTCATTTTATTCTGGACAGATCAGTCCAATAAGAGTAGAAGCCTGTTCATGGCACGACACAAGGAATTCGATCGCGACACCGCCCTTCATGCCGCCATCGGCGTATTTTCCGAGCACGGCTATGAAGGCACCTCGACCGAGGAATTGCTGACGGCGATGAAGATCAGCCGGCAAAGCATGTACGACACCTTCGGCGACAAGCGCGGTCTCTATCTGGAAGCGCTAAAGCGCTACAATGTGGAGAGCATCGACAAGATCATCGCCGATCTTCGCCGCGAAAACCGGCCGATCGAGGCGCTGGAAGGCGCTCTCGTCGCCTTCGCCTCGCGTCCCGCTGCCGAGGCGCGGCGCGGCTGCCTCGGCGTCAGCGCCATCTGTGAATTCGGCCGTACCGATGCCGAGATCGCAGCTCTTACCGACAGCGCCGGCCACGCGCTTCACGCGGCGATCGAAAGCCTTCTCGCTGAGGCTCGCAGGACCGGAGATCTCGCAACAGAGATCGATATCGCCGACGCCATTCCGTTTCTCGGCGCTGCCCTGTCGGGCATGAAAGTCAGCGCCCGAAACGGCGTCCCACCCGAGACGCTCCGCGGTATCGCACACATGGCAATCAGAAGCCTCCGCTGACGACGGGGCACCTCCGAACCGGCCTTTCCATGACCAATTCTAGACTGATCAATCCAAAAACAAAGGAAACCTGCATGTCTCAACCCCTTTCCACCAAGATCGCTCTCGTCACCGGCGGCTCGCGCGGCATCGGTGCCGCCATCGTTCGAAGACTCGCCGCTGACGGCGCCGCCGTCGCCTTCACCTATTCCAGCTCCGAGCACGAGGCGAAGGCGATCGTCGCCGAGCTGGAGGCTGCTGGCGGCAGGGCGCTGGCGATCCGGGCCGACAGTGCCGATGCGAAGGCCGTACAGGATGCCGTCGCGCTGACAGCCGGGCATTTCGGCGGTCTCGACATTCTCGTCAGCAATGCCGGCATTCTCATCCTCAACCCGCTCGACGACTATTCGCTCGAAGATTTCGACCGGATGTTCGCCGTCAACGTCCGCGCTGCCTTCGTCGGCATCCAGGCAGCGGCAAGACACATGAAGGAAGGCGGCCGCGTCATCACCATCGGCAGCGTCACCGCCGATCGCAGCGGCTTTCCGACCTCCTCGGTCTATAGCATGACGAAAGGCGCGATCGCCTCGATGACCCGCGGCCTCGCCCGCGATCTCGGCCCACGCGGCATCACCGTCAACAACATCCAGCCCGGCCCGACGGCGACCGACATGAACCCCAATGAGGACGATCATGAGCGCCTCAAGCCGCTGATGGCGCTTGGCCGCCTGGGTGAGGACCGCGAGATCGCCGGCCTCGCCGCCTATCTCGCCAGTGCCGAGGCTGCCTTCGTCACCGGCGCCAGCCTGACGATCGACGGCGGTTACCTCGCCTGAATAGAGAGCCTGCAGGGTGATAACCAAAAACCGGCGGCATCCTGCGATACCGCCGGCTTCGGTCTGGCTGTTCAAACAGGTCCTAGAACTTCTGTTGTGTCATCAGCACTTCGCGAGCGATCTGATCGAGCGGCAGGACCCGGTCGACGCCGCCTTTGGCGATCGCCTCCTTCGGCATGCCGAAAACGACGGAACTCGCCTCGTCTTGCGCCACCGTGTAGGCGCCGGCCTGGTGCATTTCCAGCATGCCGCGCGCACCGTCGTCGCCCATGCCGGTCATGATGATGCCCATGGCGTTCGAGCCGGCCGAGCGCGCCGCCGAGCGGAAGAGCACGTCGACGGAAGGCCGGTGTCGCGACACCAGCGGCCCGGTCTTCACGCTCACATAATAGCGCGCACCCTGGCGCTCGAGCAGCATGTGCTTGTCACCAGGCGCGATCAGCACATGGCCGCGCAGCACCGGATCGCCATCGACGGCTTCCTTGACCTCGACCTCGCAGAGCCCGTTCAGCCGATTGGCGAAGGCGGCGGTGAATTTCTCCGGCATGTGCTGGACGATCACCGTACCAGGCGCATTGGCCGGCAGTTCTTCCAGGAACTCGCGCAGTGCTTCTGTGCCGCCGGTGGAAGCGCCGACGCAGACGACCATCTCCGTCGTCTTCGCCATGGCCCGCCCAGTCGGTGGCGGCAGCATCACATCCGCCGTCAGTTTCTTGGCCGGCCCCTCCGCTGAAGCGGAACGGATGGTTCCGGCGGCGCGGCGGACATTGGAAAGTCGTGCATGCGAGGCGCTTTTGACGACTTCGCGAATACGCATCGCATCATCGGCAAGGCTGTCGGCGGCCCCGATCTTCGATTTCAGAATGACGTCGACCGCACCGGCCTCCAGCGCCTGGATCAGCGTCTCCGAACCCGCCTCCGTCAGCGACGAACACATCACGACAGGGATCGGCCGCTGCGCCATCAGCTTGCGCAGGAAGGTAATGCCATCCATGCGCGGCATCTCCACATCGAGCGTGATGACATCGGGGATCTCCTCCTGCAGCTTCCGCGCCGCCATGAAGGGGTCGGATGCGACCGCCATGATCTCGATATCGGGATCCTGCTCCAGCACGTGGGTCAGCGTCTGGCGGACGCTGGCGGAATCGTCGATGATGAGAACGCGGATTTTCTTAGCCATGAATGCCCCTAATGCATGCCGTCCAGAAGTGCGCAGCGGTTTTGGGATGACGCCATGCGCTTAGATACGCTGAAATACCGTATTCGAGACCTGCTTCAACGGCAGATCGAAGCCGGTGATCGATTCAGAATGGCCGATGAACATGTAGCCGCCCTTCGCCAGGCAATCACAGAGGCGGTTGAGCACGCCGGCCTGAGTCTGCTTGTCGAAGTAGATTAGCACGTTGCGGCAGAAGATGACGTTCATCGCCTCGCCGATCTGGTATTTCTCGTCCATCAGGTTCATGCGGGCAAAACCAATCTTGCTGCGCAGTTTCGGCGTGATGCGCACCTCCCGCCGATCCGGTTGCTTGGCCGTCAGCACGTATTTGCGCTGTAGATCGCGCGGCACGGGCGCGACGAGGTCTTCCGGGTAGATGCCGCGGCGCGCCGTCTGCAGCACGTCGGTGGAAAGGTCGGTGGCCAGAACGCTGTAGGAGACGTCGTTGCGGCCTTCGGTGAATTCCGCCAGCACCATCGCCATCGTGTAGGGCTCGGCTCCCGTCGAGCAGGCAGAGCTCCAGGTGCGGATGGTCCGAACGCCGCTATTGGCGATCGTTGGCAGCGCTACCGTCTGCAGATAGTCGAAATGCTTGGCTTCGCGGAAGAAGTCGGTCTTATTCGTCGTCACCACGTCGATCAGGTAGACGGTTTCCTGGTCGAGCCCGTCGTGATTGAACAGGAAGTCGCAATAATCGTCGAAGGTGGCATGGTTGGTTGCGCGAAGGCGGCGCCTCAGCCGCCCTTCGAGCATCGTCAGCTTGGTCGGCGGCATCTTGATGCCGCTGTAATCGTAGATGAACCGGGCAAGCTTGTCGAAATTGCGCTTGCTGATCCGGTCGCCCGGCAATTGGGTTTCCACCGCTGCTGCCATACTCATAGAACGCAGTACTCCGAGTCGATGCGCGGGTCAGGCCGCCGATTGCAGTGCCGAGGCGTCCTCGCGCGACAGCAACCGTGCAAGATCGATGATGACGACGAAGCCGTTTTCACGGCGAACGACGCCGGCGATATAGTCCGAGCGCCAGCGCACGCCGATGTCAGGCGCCGCCTCGATCTGCTCGCGCCGGAACGGCGTGACCTCGAAGACGCGGTCGGCGACGAGGCCGAGGGTCAGGAGCCGGCTTTCCATCGGCACGTCGAGGACGAGCACGCGCGTATGCGGCGTCGGCACGGTCTTCGTCATGCCGAGCTTCAATCGAAGATCGATCGTCGGCACACCCTGCCCGCGCACGTCGCGCAGGCCGAGCAGATAGTCTGGACCATTCGGAATCTTGAAAGCTTCCGCATAGTCAAGGATTTCCCGTACGACCTCAACCGGCACGGCGAAAATCTCCTCGCCGAGGCTGAAGGTCACGAATTGCGCTTCCAGGGATGTCGTGGCCATGATCATGCGCTTTCCTTGAATTCGGCGTCCCCATCGTCGGGACCGCCCATGGAGAGATCGAGAGCGAAGCCTTTTACCCGCGCCTGCTGGCCGGCAACGCTGTTGGCAGCCGGCTTCCTGGTGCTGGGCTTGCGACCGGCGGCCTGTGCCGGACTGCGGACCGTGACCTTGGCGGCCGGCGTGCGGGACTGGCGATTGCTTGCTGTATCGACCTTGAAGAAGGCAATCGAAGCCTGCAGCTCTTCCGCTTGGGTCGCGAGCTCTTCCGAGGTCGCCGACATCTGCTCGGAAGCACCGGCATTCTGCTGCGTCACCTTGTCGAGCTGCTGGATCGCCTCGTTGATCTGCGAGGCGCCGACATCTTGTTCGCGGCATGCGGCGCTGATCTCGGAGACCAGTTCCGCCGTCTTGCGGATGTCGGGCACCAGCCGGCCGAGCATGTCGCCGGCTTCCTGAGCGGCCTTGACCGTATCGCCCGACATAGAGCTGATTTCGGCAGCAGCCGACTGGCTGCGTTCGGCAAGCTTGCGCACTTCCGAGGCGACGACCGCAAACCCCTTGCCGTGCTCTCCGGCGCGCGCCGCTTCGACGGCAGCATTGAGCGCCAACAGATCGGTCTGGCGGGCGATTTCCTGGACGATGCCGATCTTCTCGGCAATGGTCCGCATCGCCTGTACGGCGCGCGTCACCGCGTCACCACTGGCTTCCGCGTCCTTGGCCGACTGACGGGCAATCTTCTCAGTCTGGGCGGCGTTATCGGCATTCTGCTTGATGTTGGCGGCCATCTCTTCCATCGAGGCGGAAGCCTCTTCGGCCGAAGCCGCCTGTTCTGTGGCGCCCTGCGAGACCTGCTCGGAGCTCGAGGACAGTTCCTGGCTGCCCGCCGAGACATTTTCTGCGGCAGCAGCCGCATCGGAGACGACGCCACGCAGGCGCTCAACCATCTGTTCGAGGGCAATGCCGAGCGTGTCCTTCTCCGAAAGCGGCTTCGGAGACACCGTCAGGTCGCCGTTCGCGATCTGGTTGGCGATCTCAGCAGTGCTGCGAAGATTGTCCGTCATGACGTTGATCGTGTTGACCAGATCCTTGATCTCGTCGTTGCTCTTGATCTCGATCTTCTGGTTCAGGTCACCGATGGCGACGGCGCTGGCAACGTTCATGATCTTGCGCAGGCCGCTGTTGACACCGAGCGCGATCCACAGCGCAGCAGCGAACGCGATGACGGAAGCCCCGATAGCGATGCCGATCAGCATGTTTTTCGTCGAACTATAAAGAATGTCTGTATCGTTATCGGCTTGCGTCATCGACTTCTGCTGAAGCGTGACGAGCGTCTCGAAAACATCTTCGAGTTCCATGACGAGAGCGCGAACCTCTCCGGACGAAAGCGCCGCTGCCGCTGCCCTGTCGCCACTTTCCTGGATAGAGGCGACTTTGTTGGAGCCCTCACTGAAGCGTTTGGCCAACTCGACCAGCCTGTCCCAGGTGGGCTTGCCCTCGGCAGTTGCGAGCTGTTGGCCGCCCGTGGCGAAAACTACCATTTCATCCAGGCTCTTCGCCGAATTCTGGTAGTCTTTCCTGGCTACTTCCGGATCCATTTCCAGAAGGGCATTCTTCTGCCAGCGAACAGCATTAAGCTCCGCAGTCTTTGCCTCTAGAGCCAGTTCCAGCCTCTTTGCCGGACCCGAAATAAGGTTGCCGACAGCATCGTTCAGGGAACTGAGGCTGATGATTCCATAGACCGCGCTGCCCACCAGCAACAATATGACAAAGCCAAATGCGGCTGCGAGCTTAAGTTTAATCGTAATACGCATCTCAATATACCTCTCCGAGAGCGAAGCAATAAATGTGGACCAGGGGGCGCGGCATCATGCAGCAAAGACATTCCGGTATGCGAAGCGTGCGTCGCGGGCCATCCTGATTGGCCCACGACAATTGCGAACGGGGAGCGGTCAAGCGCTTTCCCCAGGGGAGCGCTACGCGCTCTCCCTAAACTCGTCATCGGCCGTATCGGGACCGCCCATCGACATGTCGAGGGCAAACCCCTTCACGCGGGCCTGCTGACCAGCGATCGTATTGGCCGGCGCCTTACTGACCGGTTTGCGCGGTGCGGCCGAGGCCCGGCTGCGGGCGGTGAGTTTTACAGCCGGCGCGCGCTCGCGGCGCCCACCCGCCATATCGACCTTGAAGAAGGCGATCGACGTCTGCAGCTCTTCGGCCTGGGAGGCGAGTTCCTCGGAGGTCGCCGACATCTGCTCGGAGGCGCCGGCATTCTGCTGCGTCACCTTGTCGAGCTGCTGGATCGCCTCGTTGATCTGGGCAGCACCGATATCCTGTTCGCGGCAGGCGGCACTGATCTCGGAGACCAGTTCCGCCGTTTTGCGAATGTCGGGCACCAGCCGGCCGAGCATGTCGCCTGCATCCTGGGCCGCCGTCACGGTATCGCTCGACATGGCACTAATCTCGGCAGCAGCCGACTGGCTGCGTTCGGCAAGTTTGCGCACTTCAGATGCGACGACCGCAAATCCCTTGCCGTGCTCGCCGGCGCGTGCCGCTTCGACGGCAGCATTGAGCGCCAACAGATCGGTCTGGCGGGCGATTTCCTGGACGATGCCGATCTTCTGGGCGATCGTGCGCATGGCGTCGACAGCGCGGGAAACCGCCTCGCCGCTGGCTTCCGCATCCTTGGCCGACTGGCGGGCGATCTTTTCGGTCTGGGCAGCGTTGTCGGCGTTCTGCTTGATGTTGGCGGCCATCTCTTCCATCGAGGCGGAAGCCTCTTCGGCCGAAGCCGCCTGTTCGGTGGCGCCCTGCGACACCTGCTCCGAGCTTGCCGAAAGTTCCTGGCTGCCGGAGGAGACGTTCTCGGCGGCCGAGATCGCATCGGCCACGACGCCGCGCAGGCGCTCGACCATCTGTTCGAGCGCGAGGCCCAGCGCATCCTTGTCGGAGAGCGGCTTTGGAGACACCGTCAGGTCGCCGTTTGCGATCTGATCGGCGATGCCGGCAGTGGTCCGCAGGTTGGAGATCATGCTCTGCATCGCGATGCCGAGCGTATCCTTATCCGAGAGCGGCTTGGCATCTGTGCTGAGGTCGCCCATGGCAATCTGATCGGCAAGAGCTGCCGTGGTGCGCAGATTGGCAGTCATGCTGTTGACCGTGTTGATGAGGTCCTTGATCTCGTCATTGGTCTTGACATCGACCGTGTGGTTAAGGTCACCGATTGCGACGGCATTTGCGACGGTCGTGATTTTCCTCAGGCCGTTGTTGATTCCGAGCATGATCCACAATGCTGCACCGAGCGCCACAAGCACGGCGATGCCGGAAGCAGTGCTGAGGATCAGCTTGGTCGAGTTATAAAGATCGGTGTTCGACTGATCGGTCGTCTTCATGCCCTTGCGCTGGATCTCGATGAGTGCGGCAATCGCGTCACCCATGTCGTTGGTCATCGTGCGCAGGTCGCCGAGCGACAGCGCCAGTGCGCCGGCTTGATCGCCCCTGGCGTCAAGCTGCTGCAGCTCGGCGGATCTGTCGCGGAATTTCGCGCCGATCGTCTGCAGCTTTTCCCAATAGGGTTTTCCTTCCGGCGAAGCGATGGCGTGGCCGGCATCGACGGCCTCAAACATGGCCTGCAAGTTCTGGTCGGCCTCCTTGTAGAAACCGGCAGCGCTGTCGGGATCCGTGGAAAGCAGTGCGTTCTTCTGAGCGCGTATGGCGTTGACTTCGGCGACATTGGCGGTCAGTGCCAGTTCCAGGCGGCGCATCGGCCCGTCGATCATCTTGCCGCTGGCGTCATTCAAGGTGCCGAGGCTCATGCTTCCGTAGATGGCGATGCCAATCAACAGCAATGTCATGATGCCGAAGGCAAGCCCCAGCTTGAGCTTGATGGTGAAACGCATGTGGTACCCCCTCTATGCGGTCAAAACGAATGGATAGAAACGCGTCCCATCGGCGGGACGTCGAACTTGAAAGTGATGTGTCTGAAAAGGGGGAAAGCGACTACATTCACTTCCCGGCAGCCGGACATCTATCGATCGCAGCGCCAACGCCTACATGCGTTGGGGGATATTCCCGTCTCGGGCCGCCGGAGCAGCCCGAGGGATCAGTTTGAGGCGAAGGCGCATAAGCGCTTCCCCCGGGGAGCGCTTATGCGCTCTCCCTGAAATCGTCATCGCTGGCATCCGGACCACCCATCGACATATCGAGAGCAAAGCCTTTGAGACGCTGCTGCTGAGCCGAAATCGTCTGGGCGCGGCCTTGGCTATGGGCCTGCGGGGCAGCCTTGCGGACAGCGGCCGGGGCCTTCACCTTGGCGGAAGCTTTTGGCTGCGCTTTGTTGGCGCCGGACCGCGCGCTGCCTGCCGTATCGACCTTGAAGAAGGCGATCGACGTCTGCAGCTCTTCGGCCTGGGAGGCGAGTTCCTCGGAGGTCGCCGACATCTGCTCGGAGGCGCCGGCGTTCTGCTGCGTCACCTTGTCGAGCTGCTGGATCGCTTCATTGATCTGCGAGGCGCCGATATCCTGTTCGCGGCAGGCGGCGCTGATCTCGGAGACCAGTTCGGCAGTCTTGCGGATGTCGGGCACCAGCCGGCCGAGCATGTCGCCGGCATCGGCGGCAGCCTTGACCGTGTCGCTCGACATCGAGCTGATTTCGGCGGCAGCCGATTGGCTGCGTTCGGCAAGTTTGCGCACCTCCGAAGCGACGACCGCAAAACCCTTGCCGTGCTCGCCGGCGCGTGCCGCTTCGACGGCGGCGTTGAGGGCGAGTAGATCGGTCTGGCGGGCGATTTCCTGGACGATGCCGATCTTCTGGGCGATCGTGCGCATAGCGTCGACGGCGCGCGTCACCGCTTCACCGCTGGCTTCCGCATCCTTGGCCGACTGGCGGGCGATTTTTTCGGTCTGCGCCGCATTGTCGGCGTTCTGCTTGATGTTGGCGGCCATCTCTTCCATCGAGGCGGAAGCCTCTTCGGCCGAAGCCGCCTGTTCGGTAGCACCCTGCGAGACCTGTTCCGAGCTTGCCGAAAGCTGCTGGCTGCCGGAAGAGACGTTTTCGGCGGCCGACAGTGCGTCGGCGACGACGCCACGCAGGCGTTCGATCATCGTGTTGACGTTGCCTAGAAGTTCGCCGATTTCGTCATGGCTGGTGATATCGGCCATCTTTGTCAGATCGCCTTCCGACACTTCGCGAACCACGGTGTTGGCACGGCTGAGGCCCTTGCTGATCGTGCTGGCGATCCAGAAGGCGGTAAAGGCAGCAATCAGCAGGGCGACCGCGGCGACCGCAACCATCATTGTGCGCGTCGTCGTGTATTGCGCTTCGGCGCCGTCGTCAGCAGCCTTCATGCGCTGCTTTTCAAGTGCCAGGATCTCGCTGAGCGTCGAGTCGATGTCGTTGGCAGCGGCGCGCGCCGTCGTGACGGAGATGGCATTTGCGCCTTCGGCATTGCCGGCCTTCACATATTCGCGGATCTGATCGTCGGCTCCATTGAAGGTCTTGGAAAGTTCGGCGATGCGGGCCCAACGCGCCTTGCCTTCTTCCGTTGCCAGCGCCAACACCTGGCTGAAGGCGTCGGCGAATTCCTTGCGAGCCTGATTGCCCTTGGCGATTGCCCCGGCCGTCTCGTCTGCGCTGCGGGCGGTGAGCAGGTTCTTCTGCTGGCGGATCGCCTCGAGCTGAGCGATGTTGATCTGCTGCGCGAAATCCAGGCGGGCTGCCGGGCCGGCGAGAAGCTTATCGATCGTGTCGTTCAGCGATCCAAGGCTGAAGACACCGTAGGCGGCAGTGCCCACGAGCATTACAATGATGAAGGTGAACGCGGTCACCAGTTTCGTCTTGATTGTCAGTCGCATGGTCCCCAAACCCCTCGTTGAATTCATCCAGCGTCAATTAGCGGCTCCCGCCGCGTCGTGCCTCGATGAAAAAATCGCCTGCAGATTAGGGAGAATGATGAATTCTCCGCCCCTCTTCACCAGGCAGTTGATGTAGTCGGCGCGCCAGCGCATGCCGATGCTCGGCGGTGCCTCGCTCGCGGACTTTGCAAGCGTCGTCACCTCGTTCACCTTGTCGGTTCTGAGGCCGACGAGCGTCTGCTCGCCCTGCAGATCGATCTCGATGACGATGATGCGGCTGTCGATCGTCGCCTCTGCTGCTTCCATCCCGAAGGCGAGACGCAGATCGGCGAGCGGAATGACCTTGCCGCGAAAGTTGATGACGCTGGCGACGAAGGGCTGGCTGCCCGGCACCGCGGTCTCAGGAAGCAGGTCCAGGATCTCCTGGACGATGACCGCTTCAAGTGCGAAGGTTTCGCCATTGAGATCAAAGGTCAGGACCTCGACTTCCTCGGCATAGCTCCAGTGATTGTCGAATCGTTCGGCCGTTGCTGCTGTTGCGCTCATCCTGCTACACGCAATTGCGCCTCCTGTTGTTGACCCGCGGCAACCAGGTGCCCGACGTCGAGAATGAGAGCGACGCTGCCGTCGCCGAGAATGGTGGCGCCCGAGAAGGTCGCGACGTTATTGTGCAGCTTCGACATCGACTTGATGACCGTCTGGTGGTCGCCGATGATCTGGTCAACGACGAGGCCGACGCGCTCCGTGCCGGTCGAGATGACGACGACCTTCTGATGCACATCGGGCTTGGTGCCGGTGCGGAAGAGGTCGCGCAGGCGCAGGAACGGCACCAGGCTGTCGCGCAGCGAGATGAAGCTGCGGCCGCGCGAGCGGAGATCTTCCTCGAGCGACAGTTCGAGGCATTCCTCGACCGCCGAAAGTGGGATGACGTAGCGGCCGGAACCGACGCGCACCAGCAGGCCGTCGATGATGGCGAGCGTCAGCGGGATGCGCAGCGACACTTCCGAACCCTGTCCCGGCATGCTGACGATGTCGATTGCGCCGCGGAGGGCTTCGACCGTCTTCTTGACCACGTCCATGCCGACGCCGCGGCCGGACAGATTGGTGATAGCTGCTGCCGTCGAGAAGCCGGGGGCGAAGATCAGCTGCAGCAGCTCTGAGTCGGAAAGCGGCTGGCCGGGCTGGATAAGGCCGGAGGATTCGGCCTTGGCGCGAACCCGTTCACGATTGATGCCGCGGCCGTCGTCCTTGATCGAGATGATCACCTCGCCGCCGGCCTGGCGGGCCGAAAGCGTCACCGTCCCGGCTTCGGTCTTGCCGGAGGCAAGCCGTTCGGCGGGCGTTTCGAGGCCATGATCAATCGAGTTGCGCACCAGATGCACCAGCGGATCGGCCAGACGCTCGATAACCGTCTTGTCGACTTCGGTGCTCTCGCCCTCCGTCACCAGCTCGATCACCTTGCCGGTCTCGCGGGCGAGATCGTGGACGAGGCGGCGGAAGCGGGAGAAGAGGGTGGCGACCGGCACCATGCGCAGCACCATCATCGTGTCGCGCAATTCGCCGGACAGGCGTTCGATTTCTTCCGAAACGGAACGCAGCGCGATATCGGTGCTGGCGCTGGCGAGCTGGCTGAGGCGCGACTGCGCGATGACGAGCTCGCCGACGCGGTCCATCAGCTCATCGAGACGTTCGGCCGGAACGCGGACATTCTCGGCCGCCTTTGCCTGGCTGACGACGGCGGGCGCCTCGCGCTTGGCGGGAACCGCCTCGACTGGACGGAATTCCGGGACGGCGGTCGATGTTGCGGCGACGGGGACAGGGGCAGCCCTTTCCTCGACCGGAGCGGCGGTTGCCGCTGCCGTATCACTGATCTCCTCGACGCTGAGTTCCATGTCATCGAGCACAAAGATGAAAACGTCGTCGATCGCTGAACGATCCTGCTCGCTGGTCAGCGTCACGTCCCAGGAAATATGGAGCTCCGTCGGAACCAGATCGTCGAGGGCCGGAATGGCCGAGGTGTTGGCGCGCACGCTGCATTCGCCGAGATCGCGCAGCTCGTCCAGCAGGCCGAGCGGGTTGGTGCCGTTGGCCATCGAATTGGCGGGCAGGCTGAAGCGGATGCGCCAGCTGTTCTTCATCTTCGCCGGTGCGTCGAGCACGGCCGCGGGCGGGGGAACAGCGGCGGGCGCTGCTGCAGCCGCCGCTTGCTTGCCACCGACGGCAGCCTGCAGCTGCGCCAGAAGCTTATTCCCGGTATCGCCGTGATCGGCATCCGGCTGGTCGACGAGGGCACGCATATGGTCCTGGGCGGCGAGAACGGCGGCGACGAGTTCACTGGTCGCCGCGACCTCGCCCTTGCGGACGCGGTCGAAGGCTGTTTCGCAATGATGGGTGAAGGCGGCGAGCGCCTCGAAACCGAACATCGCGCCGGAGCCCTTGAGCGTGTGGAGCCCGCGGAACACGGCGTCGACCAGATCCTTGTTGTCGAGCTGGTGGGTCAGGTCGAGAAGACCGGCCTCGATCGCTTCGAGGCATTCGGCAGCTTCCGTACGGAATACGGCGACCGGATCGAGTGTACTCATCGTCCGAGAACCTTCTTCACGATCTTCACCAGACTTTCCGGGTCGAACGGCTTGGTCAGCCAGCCCGTCGCGCCGGCGGCCTTGGCGCGCGCCTTGAGATCGGCGTCCGATTCCGTCGTCAGGAAGATGATCGGAACGCCGGCCTGCGCCGGCAGCTTGCGCAGTTCCTCGATCATCGTCAGCCCGTCCATGACAGGCATGTTGAGATCGGTCACGATCAGATCGAAGCTGCTGCCCTTGGCGGTCGCGAGGCCCTCTGCCCCATTGACCGCCTCGGTGACGCTATAGCCGGCATTGGTCAGCGTGACCTTGGTGGTCAAACGAATGCTGGCGGAATCGTCGACGGTCAGGATATTTGCACTCATAACGTCACCTCTTTATGCAACCAGAAATTTGCGTCTTCTTGATCGAAGGATTCGATGAAACCTGCGCGCTCAAGTACCTTCAAGACCGATCCATTGGCCGGCGAAGAAAGCTTGAACGTCTTTCCCTTGGATTTTGCTTGGTGGCGCGAGGATTCGATAAGTTGAACGAAACTCAGATCCGCTTCCGCACCTTCTGGAATGCTGACGATGATTGTATCGCGACTATGAAATGCATCATTAAACTTGGAATATAGTTCGCTCACGTTACGAATGCTGAGCACGTCCGGCAAATTTATAGATTCGTAATATTGTTTCTGAGTATCCAATGCAGCCTCCTGGGCCAGAAAATACTTGACGACCCTAAAAGGACTCTCACGGCAGCGTTAATGCAGGGTAAACAGCGGTTGTAGGAAACTGCCGTCTAGCGCGTTCCGCGACTCCCAATTCTCATCCGGGATAAGTTGTATTTTTTTCTCAAAATTTAGAAATAAATAAAATAAAAACAATATGTTGAATCATCAAGTCGAGCGTTAGGCTTTCAGCGACACGCCATCGACATCTTTCGTTAATCACAACGCTGGCGAGTCCGGCGCGTTTACCGGACGTTTCCATCCTTCCCGTAAAAATAGAGTTGAATTGCCTGGATTTTAAGAAAAGGTATAAAAGTGGCACACGCTCTGGTATCACCGAACGCTGCAGCCTACACATCAGGACGGGACATCAGCCAGACCCTGGAATCCGCCCGCGGCCAAGTCGAGGAACGGTTCCTCGAAGGCGGCACCGTGCTGTTGTCGGTGATGGATGTCCTCAACCGTCTGTTGAACTCGCTCGAGAGTGTCACCACGACGCTCGACAACAAGGATGCGAGCGACACCAGCGCCGATCTTCGCGCCACGGTCGAGAGCTTGACGGCGCTGCCGGTCACCGAGGAAAACCGCCAGCAGGCGCTCGTCTCGCTGGCGCATACCGGCAGGGAGCTGCGCAAGCACGTCTCCGACATGCAGGAGACGATGCGTTATCTCAGAACCTTCGCCGTGACTGTGAAGATCACCGGTGCCGGCCTTGCCGAATTCGCCGGCTTCGCCCAGGAGATCCTGGAGCGCATCTATTCCGGCACCGATGAGGTCAACCGTTTCGCCACGCATCTCGACAGTCTCGATAAGGAGGTCAAGCTCGCCACCTCCTTTGGCGCCAGCGTTTCCAAGGGTTATGCCGATACCGTTCCGGCCGTCGCCGGAGCCCTGCGCGATGATGCCGCCAAGATCGCCGAACATCGCAAGGATCTCGGCGTCATCGCCCGCGAGGTCGGCGCGATTGCGCGCGCCGTCCAGAGCAAGGTCGCCTCGACGCTGTCTGCCCTGCAGATCGGCGATATCACCCGCCAGCGTATCGAGCATGTGCAGGCCACCTTTTCGCTGCTTGAGGATTTCTTTGCCGGCGAGGATGGCGCCAGCCTCGACGCCGGCGCGCGCCAGCGCCTCCAGAACGTCATTCACCACCTGACCGCAGCGCAGATGAGCGACATGTGCGCAAATTTCCAGCGGGATTCTGAGAACGTCGTCAAGACGATCGCGAGTTTCGACCACGACATGCGAGAGATCCTCAAGCTGCGCGATCAGATGAGCGGTCAGAGCGGCGAGGCCGGCGGCAACTTCATGCGCGCGCTGGAATCCAGCGTTTCGGCCGCCCACGAAATCGTCAAGCAGGTCGACACGGCAAGCCGCCAGGCCGATCAGGTGAGCCAGTCGACGATCGGCACGGCCGCCAAGCTCTCCGAAGCGATCGGCAACATCCGCGCCGTCAAGACCGACATTCACTATATGGCTTTGAATACCAACCTGCGCTGCAGCCGCCTCGGCGAGGAAGGCAAGTCGATCAACGTCGTCACCGCCGAACTGCGCATCTTCGCCGGCAAGCTCGATGATTCCGCCGACGCCATCGTCAACGGCCTGCCGGCGCTCGAAGCCGCAGCCGGGCGCGTCGCCCCCGCCACGGATGCCGGAGCCGGCAGCCTGGGAGAAAGCCTGACGTCGGCCGTCGGCAACATCCGCTCTGCAGCCAACGTGATGGAAAACGAATTGAAGGTGCTCGCCGAGAACGGTCGCGAGGTCGCCACCAAGATCAGCCTGCTGATCGGCAAACTCGATTTCCAGCATGATCTCGGTGAAGTCCTTGCCGGCTGCGCCGATCTGCTCGAAGGCGTCGCCGGCACTGAGGTCGCCGATATCTCCGATCTCGCAGAAACGATCGCGCCGCTCGACCGCAAGATCTTCAAGCACTACACGATGGTCCAGGAGCGCAACATTCATCGCGACATCATCCCGGCAAGCGAGGACACCACCCCCGCCCCGGCCGAGACCGCCAAAGCCGAAAACGATGAAGACCTCTTCGCCGATGCGCTTTTCTAAGTTGGGATACGGTCGCTATCGCCGCCGGAACTTGTTGGCGGCCTCGATCGCCGCCTTCTGCTGATCGTCCTCAATGCCGAGATAGAAATCCTCGAGCGACGGATCGGCAAGCCCGGCCCGGCGCGACAGCACGTACCACTTCGCCGCCTCGACCGGATTGGGCGGCGTGCCGATCGCATTGATATAGAGATGGGCGAGCTTGTTCTGCGCGACGACGTTGCCGCCATTGGCGGCAAGTTTCAGCCATTCGAAACCCTTGACGTAATCCTTCGGCCCACCGACGCCGTTGACCAGCCAGATGCCGAGATCGAGCTGGGCCGTGTCGAAACCGGCGCGCGCTGCACGTGCCATCCACTCGCGGGCAAGCTTTTTCTTTTCCTCCGGCAGGTCCTTCAGCGTCGCATAGATCTGCGCTACGGCATATTGCGAATCGGCAATGCCCTGCTCGGCTGATTTCTCGTAGAACGGCAGGGCGAGCTTCAGTCCCTTCTCGCCGGGATTGTCGGCGACGAGAAGCTGCGCCCAGTTGAATTCCGCCGAAGGATTGCCGCCCTCGGCCGCCTTGTGCATGTACTCGTCGGCCTTGACCTTGTCACGCGGCACGCCCTCGCCTTCCATCAGGATCAGCGCATATTTGAACATTGCCGCCGCATCGCCGCCTTCGGCCGCCTTGCCGTACCAGAAGGCAGCATTCTTCACGTCCTTCTTGACGCCGAGACCCTGCGAGAGGATTTCGCCGATCAGCGTCTGCGCCGCCGGATCGCCGAGCTGGGCGCGCGGCAGCGCCTTGTCCATTGCCGTCAGGTAATAACCGCGTTGGAAGGCGCCGTAAGCTTCATCGATCGGCCCCTTGTAATCCTTCTCCGGCGGCAGATCCGGCAACTTCGCACCCATGCGGTCGAACACGCCGACGCCATCGGAGGGCCCGACGTCCGAGGCGGAGGGCCGGTCCGTGCGGAAGGTCGAAGCCGGCGCTGTACCCGGCTGGCTGATGACGCTGTCCGGCGCCTGCGCCAGGGCGACATTCGGCCCGGCCGCAACGAGGGCGGTCACGCTGGCAAGGATATATTTCAAAGGGCGGGCGGGCAGGATCGGCATGAGCGCGATTTCAATCCTCAAACCGTGGCGCTTTTTCGTCAAGCAACGCGTTGATTTCGGCAACGACCGACGGCGCCCGGCCGGGCTCACCAAAGACCGCCAGCCGCAGCGCCACGAACTCCGCACCAGTCTCGGCGACGGCGAGCGCCGAGGCCGGATCAGTGCCGCCCATGACGATGCAGGGAATCTCGATCATCGAGGCCCACCATTCGCCGAGCGCAAGGTTCTTCGGATGCGCCTCCGGCTTGATGTCGCCATCGAGCTTGCCGAAGAAGATATAGTCCGGCCTGACTTCGCCGATCTCCAGCGCATGGTGCCGGTCGGCCGCGTTGCCACCGCCGACGATCAGCTTCGGCGCATGTTTGTCGATCGCTTCCGAAAGCGCCTCGGCATTGCTGGAAAGGTGCAGGCCATCGGCCTTTGCCCGGCCTGCGACACGGCTGTCACCTGCAATCAGCGCGGCTGCTCCAGCATTCTGGATCAATGGCACCAGCTTTTCGGCATGTTTCTGGAAGGTGCCGTCGTCGAGCCCGTATTGCGGCACGATCACCGAGGCGACATCGCCGCCCTTCAGCGCATCGGCGACGATCTTTGCCTGTTCATCGGCATCGGCGATATCAGGCACGATGAGCACAAGGCGGCAGCGATTTTCCGGTTCGGTCATGAGGTCTTTCCGTTTCCGGCGAATTCCCCTTCGAAATGAGGGATCCGCACTCGTTTTGTGTGAGTAGTTCCGTTAGACGAGGCTTGCAAGAGGAGGACGTCGAAAGCATGCCGCAGGATTTGTCATTCTACTACGCCGCCGTGCCCGCCGTTCTGCTGGTGGGCCTCGCAAAGGGTGGCATGGGCGACGCTTTGTCGCTGATCGGCCTGCCCTTCCTCGCCCTCGTCGTCTCGCCAGTCGAGGCGGCCGCCATCCTGCTGCCGATCCTGGTCTTCATGGACATGATCTCGCTCGTCATCTGGCGCAAACATGGCGACTGGGCAACGCTGAAGATCATGCTGCCGGGCGCCGTCTTTGGTATCGCGCTGGGCTGGGCGACCTCGGCCCTGGTTCCGGGCAACATGCTGCGCATCGTCATCGGCGCGTTGACCATCCTCTTCTGCCTGCGCTATTTCTGGAACAATTTCGGCCCCGGCGCCGGCAAGGTGATCCCGCCGCGCGGCCAGCGGCCGGTGGCTGCCAGCCTCTGGGGGACATTTTCCGGTTACGGCAGCTTCGTCGCCCATGCCGGCGGTGCGCCCTTCCAGATCTATGCCCTGCCGCTCAAATTGCAGCCGCGCGAATATACCGGCACCAGCGTGCGCTTCTTCGCGATCCTCAACGCCATCAAGCTGATCCCCTATTTTGCACTCGGCCAGCTCGATACCCAGAACCTTGCGACCTCCGCGACGCTTCTGCCCTTTGCCCCGCTCGCCACCATTGCCGGCGCGTGGTGCGTGCGCCGCATGAGGCCACAGATCTTCTATCCCTTCATGTATGCAATGGCGCTGATCGCCGCCTTCCTGATCGTGCGCGAGGGCCTTGGCTGGTAGAAACAACTAAAGCATGTCGCGCAAAACTGTGCAGCGGTTTTGCGATAACGACTGGCGTAAAAACAAAGACCGAAAGCGCAAGGCGCGACTCTGAAAGATCGCGACGCGCTTTGGAAACCACGGCACGCTGCAATGCACAATTTCCTTGCTGGCGCGGCCGGTTTGACGTAGCGTTCCTGCCATGTCGAACACGGACCCTTTCTCTGCGATTGCCGATCCGAACCGGCGGTTTCTGCTGGAGGAATTGCGTCGCGCGCCACGGACGGTCAATGAGCTCGCCGAGGGCCTGCCGATCAGCCGCCCTGCTGTTTCGCAGCATCTGAAGGCGCTACTCGACAGCAATCTCGTCTCCGTGACCTCGGAAGGCACCAAACGTATCTATACGGTCAACAACCGCGGCTTCGACAAGCTCAATTTGTGGCTGGATCAGTTTTGGGCCTGAGGCAGGTCCCCATAAGATCTGGGGATACGATGCGAATCATAAGAACGCGATGTGAGACGTGGCGGACCCAAAAGCGCCAGCCACGATGCCGGATGCATCGGACTGGCGCAAATCTGGTGTCAAATCACCGGTTCTTGCTAATTTTTGGCGGAATGGATGGATTTACCTTGTTGCGCAAGATGATCGCCCGGCGACCCTTGGGAAGATTAGTGGACGGATGACTTAAGACGCTGAATCTCGTCCTTGATGCGCAGCTTGCGGCGCTTGCATTCGGCAAGTTCCGTATCGGAAATAGAGGGAGATGTTCTGAGCGCGTGCAACTCCTCCTCGAGAGCAACATGCTTTTTCTGGAGTGACTCAAGATGAGCTTGAACAGTCATATGACCCTTCCTTCCTCTTTACCCTCCCCGGCCATCATCGTCGGGGATCAAGGTGTCAACGGCCGGACTGTGACATATTTTTGAAGGCTTGTCGAAGGCCAAAAGATGGAGACTGGATGGCAATTTCATGATCAAGACTAACTAGCCGTTACCTGTATTTGGTGATAGGAGCTTGCGGAAATCATCGGCAGATCGGACAAGGTCCAGGGACGGTAACGGGGAATGCATATGGCCGATCAGGAACAGGCGGAAATCAGGCTCACGGTGGCGCGTCTGCGTCAGGAGCACGAGGATTTCGATGCCGCGATCAACGCCATGATCCAGACCGGATGCGATGCTCTGCGGATCCAGCGTATGAAAAAGAAAAAGCTCGTCATCAAGGACAGGCTCTCCAAGCTGGAAGATCAGATCATCCCTGACATCATCGCCTGAAAGGGAATAGCAGCAACGATGACAGACAGACCACCCGTCGCCATCATCATGGGCAGCCAGTCCGACTGGGAGACCATGAAAAACGCCGCCGACACGCTGGAGGCGCTTGAGATCCCTTATGATGCGCGCATCATTTCGGCGCACCGCACAGTGGACCGATTGGTCAATTTCGCCAAGGGCGCACGTGCGGAGGGCTTCAAGGTCATCATCGCCGGCGCCGGCGGCGCTGCCCACCTGCCGGGCATGACCGCCGCGATGACACCGCTGCCGGTTTTCGGCGTGCCGGTCCAGTCGAAAGCCCTGTCCGGCCAGGACAGCCTCCTTTCCATCGTGCAGATGCCGGCCGGTATTCCTGTGGGCACGCTTGCCATCGGCAAGGCCGGCGCGGTCAACGCCGCCCTTCTCGCCGCCGCCGTGCTTGCCCTTTCCGACGAAGAAATCGCCGACCGGCTCGACGAATGGCGCGAGCGCCAGAGTGCTGCCGTCGCGGAATACCCGATGGACGACCTATGACGGCAAGAACGATCGGCATTATCGGCGGCGGCCAGCTCGGCCGCATGCTGGCGATTGCCGCCGCCCGGTTGAATTTTCGCACGGTCATCCTCGAGCCGCAGCCGGACTGCCCGGCCGCCCAGCTCGCCAACCGGCAGATTACCGCCGCCTACGACGATCCCGCGGCACTGGCCGAACTCGCCGATATCTGCGATGTCGTCACCTACGAATTCGAAAACGTGCCCGTCGCGGCCGCCGAAAGGCTCTCGGCGACCGTGTCGGTTTATCCGCCGCCGAAGGCGCTGGAAGCCGCCCAGGACCGCCTCGTCGAAAAGCGCTTTCTCAATGACTGCGGCATATCAACCGCCCGCTTCCACGCGATCGACAGCCAGGCCGATCTCGAGACGGCACTGAAGGATTTCGGCGGCCAGGGCGTGCTGAAGACCCGGCGTCTCGGTTATGACGGCAAGGGCCAGAAGGTTTTCCGCTCGGCCGCCGACAGCCCGGAGGGCGCCTATGCCGCACTCGGCGGCGTGCCGCTCATCCTCGAAAGTTTCGTCGCTTTCGAGCGCGAGGTCTCGATCATCGCCGCGCGCGCCACCGACGGGACGGTCGTCTGCTTCGATCCCGCCGAGAACGTGCACCGCAACGGCATCCTCCATACCTCGACGGTTCCCGCCGCGATCTCTGCAGCGACGGCGGACTCGGCGCGCCGATCGGCCGAAAAGATCCTTGCCGCGTTGAACTATGTCGGCGTCATCGGCATCGAATTCTTCGTGCTTGCCGATGGCGGCCTGATCGCCAACGAGATGGCGCCGCGTGTGCACAACTCCGGTCACTGGACGGAGGCCGCCTGCGTCGTCAGCCAGTTCGAGCAGCATATCCGGGCCGTCGCCGGCCTGCCGCTTGGCAGTGCCGAACGGCATTCCGACTGCATCCTGCAGAACCTGATCGGCGACGATATCCTTGCCGTTCCCGACTGGTTGCGGCGCCCCGACACGCTGGTTCATCTCTATGGCAAGACCGAGTGGCGCCCCGGCCGCAAGATGGGTCATGTCACCACCTTGACGCCGAAATCGCTGGTTTTGGCCTGAGAAAACACCCTTGTGCCTTGGGAAAAACACCTTCATGTGGTTGACACGGAAAAGGTGACGAGGTATCTGCTCCCCCACCTAAACAGCGCGCCCGATGGCGCGCTTTTGATTGTTAAAGATACGGGCGAATGTGAATTCCCCCATAGAGATCGCGGATCAGAAAAATGAAGATCAAGAATTCGCTCAAGTCGCTCAAGGCTCGTCACCGTGACAACCGTCTGGTTCGCCGCAAGGGCCGCATCTACATCATCAACAAGCTGAACCCGCGCTTCAAGGCTCGTCAGGGCTGATTTCGCGCGTCCGGATCGCCTCGCCGCGCAGGTTGCGCCGGTAGATATATCCGGTGGGTCGCTGCGGCGATCACGTCAAATTTGTTTGATCTTCGGCGTTGGCGGGCTAATATGTCCGCCATGCGCTTTTTTGCTTTGACGTCAGCGGCACTGCCGCTCGCCCTCATCCTGCTCACCTCCCCCTTTCCCGCCGCCGCCGCGGAACAGTCGGCTGCCGCGACGAAAAAGGATGTCATCGTCGAACAGACGGATGTCAACGGTTCACCCAAGCAGCACCTCGACCAACTCTTCAGCCAGTTGAAGCGTGAACGCGACCCCGACAAGGCCAGCGGCATCGCCAATGAAATCCGCATGGAATGGAACGATTCCGGCAGTGCCACCGTCAATCTGCTGATGCAGTGGGCCGACAAGGCGATCGAGGAAAAGCGCAATCCCGCTGCCCTCGATTTCCTCGATGAGGCGATCGCGCTGAAACCCGATTATGCCGAAAGCTGGAACCGCCGCGCCACGCTGAATTTCGTCATGGGCAATTACCGCAAGTCGATGTCCGACATCGAACGTGTGCTCGATCTTGAGCCGCGCCATTTCGGCGCGCTCTCCGGCATGGCAGCGATTCTCAGCAATTCCGGCAACGACCAGCTGACCTTGAAGGCTTGGGAGCGTTTTCTCGATGTCTACCCCGCCGAACGCACCGCGCAGGAACAGGTCAACACGCTGGCGGAAAAACTCGCCGGCAATCGCACCTGATTCCCAGGCTGATATCTTGACGTTGGATCGCGCCGCGCAATTTAAATCATGTCGTGCAAAAGTGTGCAGCGGTTTGCGATAACGACATGCGTAAAACAAAGACCTGAGCGCGACGCGCTTTAGAATCTAGAGGGAACGATGTAGCGGTTTGTCCGCCTGCAGGTCATCCCGCAATTATCGCTCGTTGAGATCATGCTTGCAGAAGTTTCCGCTCTTCTCGCCCCACTCGCCGCCGCCATCGGTTACTCCACTTATAAGGCGCGGCAATTCGAACAGGCTTATCCGAATATCGGCGAACTGACGGATGTCGGCGGCTACCGCATGAATGCCGTCCACATCGAGCGTCCCCAAAATGCGGATCTGCCGGCACTGGTCTTCATTCACGGCGCCAGCGGCAATCTGCTCGATCAGGTCGTCGCCTTCCGCGCCGCACTCGAAGGCCGGGCAGAAATGCTGTTCGTCGATCGTCCCGGCCATGGTTATTCCGAGCGCGGCGGCCCCGAGAATGCCGTCCCCTCCGGCCAGGCCGATGCGATCGCCAGGCTGATGGAAAAGCGCGGCATCGAAAAGGCGATCATTGTCGGCCATTCCTTCGGCGGCGCGATCACCGCCGCCTTCGGCCTGCGCCATCCTGACAAGACATCAGGCCTGCTCTTCCTCGCGCCCGCCACCCATCCCTGGCCGGGCGGCATCGACTGGTACTATCACGTGGCGACGGTGCCGATTGTCGGCTGGCTCTTCAACCATGCGATCGTCGTGCCACTCGGGCTGAGCCGGCTGGAGCGCGGCACGCGGAACGTCTTCCGCCCTAATCCGCGCCCGGCCGACTACATCGAAAAAACCGGTCCGTCGCTCGTATTGCGCCCCGGCGCCTTCCAAAACAACGCCGCCGATTTCAAAAGGCTGCTCGCCTATGTGAAGGAGCAGTCGCTGCTCTATTCGCAGATCACCGCGCCGACCGTCATCATAACCGGCGACAGCGACGAGATCGTCTGGGAACACTTGCACTCGCGCGGCCTTGCCCGCGATATATCAGGCTCCGAACTCATCACCGTCAGCGGCGTCGGCCACAAGCCGGATTATCTCGCGACCGATGTCGCCATCGCCGCCATGGAAAAAATCGCCGGCAAGCCGCTCGACCTGCAGGCGGTTGCCCGCAGGGCCGAGGAGAGACTTGCCGCCGCATCACACAATCGGACGGTCGTAACCGTGCCGTCGTTGGGGCCAGGCGCCCTGCATGGCGCATGACCTCTCCGGCTTGGATTTCCGGCCCGCGAGACCGTCGGCGGTCCGCCTGAATGCTGCTTCAAGCGCTGAGACGCACACCGCCGTCGCAGGTGATGACATGGCCGCTCATGAAGCCATTTCCGATCAGGAAGGCGATCGCCTCTGCAATATCCTCCGGCCTGCCGACACGACCGACCGGCGTGCGGCCGGCGAAATCCGCAAAAACGCTGCCGCGCTGCTCCGGCGGCAGGAAACTCCACCACGGCGTATCGACGACCCCAGGTGAAACGCCGTTGACACGCAGCGGCTTCAACTCGGCGGCAAGCACCGGCACCATCGCCTCGATGCCGGCATTGACGGCCGCAAGTCCAGCCGTGCCAGGCATCGCTGCCTGCGCGCTGACTGCCGAAACGAAGGTGATGCTGCCGCCCGGCTGCAGCAGCGGCAGTGCTGCCTGGGCTGTCGCGGCATGCGGAATGAGCTTGGTCTGAAACCCGGCAAGCAGATCCGCCATGTCGAGCGTCGCGAAGGGTCCGGCGCCGTGACCGCTGCCCATCGCCAGCACGAGATGACCGAATGCGCCGATCCCGGCAAAAGCCTCCCCAAGGCCGGAAAGCTCCGCCGCATCGAGCACGAGGCTGCGCCGCTCGCCCTCGAGCGATGCCGTCGCCGCGGCAAGCTTTTCGCCGTCGCGGCCCGCAATGGTGACCGTGTAACCCTGTTTCAAAAGTAATTTCGCCGTGGCAAGGCCGATGCCGGAAGAACCGCCGATGACGACCACATGCTGCAAAGACATGATGCTGCTCCTTGAATTGATCGAGCCGCAGACGCTTCAACCACCTGCGACACCGGCATCATGCGCGGCCCGGAAACGGCAAACAGTTCCGGTTTTATCCTGGTATCAATACTGATATGATTCCTGCCATGGACCAGAGATCCGACACATTCGAAGCCCGCCGCCGTGAATTCGCAGCCTTCCTGCGCTCCCGTCGCGAACGGCTGACGCCCTCCGAGGTCGGTTTGCCGGAGGGGTTTCGCCGGCGCACGCCGGGTCTCCGGCGTGAGGAGCTCGCCATGCTCGCCGGCGTCGGCACCACCTGGTACACCTGGCTGGAACAGGGCCGCGACATCAGGCCCTCCATGCAGGTGCTCAACGCCCTTGCCGATGCGCTGCGCCTCGACGAGGCCGAGCGCCGACATCTCTTCACCCTCAACAATCGCCAAGCGCCGCAGGCAGTCTCATCCGCACCCGAATGCGTCGACGAGCCGCTGCAGCGCATGCTCGCCAACCTGACCCACCAACCGGCTTATGTACTTGGCCGCCGGTGGGACGTGCTCGCGTGGAACCGTGCCGCCGAGGTGCTGTTCGGCGGTTACGACACGCTCGACCGCGACGAGCGCAATACCATGCATCGCCTCTTTGCCGACCCCGCGCATCGCAAGCTGCTCGTCGACTGGGAGGCGGTTGCCCGCGTCTCGCTGGCGATGTTTCGCGCCGACTGCGCGTGTTATGCCGGCGATCCGGATTTCGAACGGCTGATCGCGCTGCTGAAACAGGCAAGCGCTGAATTTCGTGATTGGTGGCAGCGCCACGAGGTCGTCAATCCGCTGTCCGGCATAAAGCGCATCAACCATCCCCTCAAGGGCCGCATGTCCTTCGAGCATACCGGCCTGACACTGACGAGCCGGCCGGAGATGAAGCTCATCGTCTATACGCCGCTCGATCACGACGACACCAACCGGAAACTCGCCGAACTCCTCACGCTTTAAGTTTTGTTTTCGCATATCGTCGTCGCAAAGCCGCTGCACACTTTTGCGCGACATGCTTTAAAGCCAACCCCTTGCATTGCCTCAGACTGTCGCAGCCCCATATGTTTTTTCATCATTGTCCATAGGAGGAGAAATCATGGGCCGCCTGCATATCGGGACGATCTCCGTCATATCAGCATTGTCGCTGAGCCTTACCTCGGCTTTCGCCGCGTCGCCTGCGCCCGTAGAAGCCGAGCACGGCATGGTCGTCACCGCCCAGCATCTGGCGACCGATGTCGGTGTCGAGGTGCTGAAAAGCGGCGGCAACGCCGTCGATGCGGCGGTTGCCGTCGGCTATGCATTGGCAGTCGTCTATCCCGCGGCCGGCAATCTCGGCGGCGGCGGCTTCATGACCATCCGCCTGAAGGACGGCACGAAGACTTTCCTCGATTTTCGCGAACGCGCACCGCTTGCCGCAACGAAGACCATGTATCTCGATGCCAAGGGCGATATCGTGCCACGCGCCAGCCTCGACGGTTATCTCTCGGTCGGCGTGCCGGGCTCCGTCATGGGCTTTGAGACCGCGCGCGAGAAATACGGCACCAAATCGCGCCAGGATCTGATCGCGCCGGCACTTCGCTTCGCCAAAGAGGGTTTCACCCTGGAACAGGGCGACGCCGCAAGTTTCGCCGGCAACGCCAAGCGCCTCGCCAAGGATGAGGCGGCGGCAAAGATATTTCTGAAACCGGACGGCAAACCCTATGCATCCGGCGAAAAACTCCAGCAGCCGGACCTTGCTTCGGTCCTGGCAGGCATCTCCGAAAAAGGCTCCGATGCCTTCTACAAGGCCGCGCCCGCTGAGGCGATCGTCAAGGCGAGCCAGGCCAAAGGCGGCATCCTTGCCAAGGAGGATTTCGAGCAATATGCCGTGCGCGAATTGAAACCGATCGAGTGCAATTACCGCGGCTACGACATCATCTCCTCGCCGCCACCTTCCTCCGGCGGCGTCATCATCTGCGAGATCCTCAACGTTCTGGAAGGCTATCCGCTCTCCTATCTCGGCTATAACTCGGCCGAAACCGTGCACCTCATGGTCGAGGCGATGCGCTATGCCTATGTCGACCGCAACGCAGCACTCGGCGATCCCGATTTTGTCGAGAACCCGGTCGCCAAGCTTCTCGACAAGAAATATGCCCTGGAGACTGCCGCCAAGATCGACCCCTACAGGTCTGGCACCTCGGCGAACCTCAAACCGCTCGGCGGCAAGGAAAGCACCGAGACGACGCATTATTCGATCATCGACGACGAGGGCAATGCGGTTGCCGTCACCTATACGCTGAACGGCTCCTTCGGCGCCGGCGTCGTGGCACCCGGCACGGGCATCCTGCTCAACAACGAGATGGACGATTTCACCTCCAAGCCCGGCGTGCCGAACCTCTACGGACTGGTGCAGGGCGAAGCCAATGCCATCGCGCCGAAGAAGACGCCGCTCTCCTCGATGAGCCCGACGATCGTCACCCGGGACGGCAAGCCCTTCATGGTGATCGGCAGCCCCGGCGGCTCGCGCATCATCACCATCACGTTGGAAGCGATCCTCAATGTCGTCGATTTCGGCATGGATATCAGCCAGGCGGTCAACGCCCCGCGTCTCCACCACCAATGGCAGCCCGACAAGGTCTTTCTCGAACCCTATGCGCTTTCGCCCGATACCGAAAAGACGCTCGCCGCCATGGGCTACAGCTTCGATGGCGGCAATGACGCGCCGCAATGGGGCCAGGCCGCCGGCATCCTCGTCGGCGGCAAAAGCCTTGCCGCCATCGCGAAAGGCGGCGGCGCCCGCTACAACGGCGCCATGGATAGCCGCGCAGCGGAAGGGTCGGCAAGCGGCTACTGACGCTTCGGGGATCGCCCGATCAAACAGTCAGCGGAAGCGCAACGCGGTTCGAGAAGCAGCGGTGGCACCATTCATGTCACCGTGACAAAGTCGCCGTTCACAATTGGCTTGCCGCGCCCTATGCATGGGCGAACCCGCAAGCAGAAAGATTCCCGAATGGCCAGCATTGAAATGATTGTCGCAGCTCGCGCCCGTCTGCGCGGTCATGCAAGGCGCACGCCGCTTCTCTCCTCCCCTTTCCTCGATGAGATCGCCGGCCGGCGTCTGTTCGTGAAAGCCGAATGTCTGCAGCATTCCGGCTCATTCAAGTTTCGCGGCGGCTGGTCGGCCGTCTCCGGCCTTGATGCTGCGGTACGCTCGAAGGGCGTCATCGCCTTCTCCTCCGGCAACCACGCCCAGGGCGTTGCGCTTGCTGCCAAGCTGCACAATATCCCCTCCGTCATCATCATGCCGAGCGATGCGCCGAAGCTGAAGATCGCCAACACCCGTGCCTTCGGTGCTGAAGTGGTGCTCTACGACCGCGTCAACGAGGATCGCGACGAGATCGGCGCGAGGCTTTCGGCCGAGCGCGGCCTGACACTGATCAAGCCCTTCGACGAACCGCTTGTCATCGCCGGCCAGGGCACGACCGGCCTCGAAATCTCTGAGCAGGCTGGGGAGGAAGGCGTTACATCCGCCGAAGTCCTCGTTCCCTGCGGCGGCGGCGGATTGACCTCCGGCATCGCGCTCGCCCTTGAAGCCAGTTCCCCCGGCTTTCGTGTCCGCCCCTGCGAGCCCAAGGATTTCGACGACACCACCCGCTCGCTCGCCTCCGGCAAGATCGAACGCAACGCGACGGTGTCAGGCTCGATCTGCGATGCGATCGTTACCCCGCAGCCGGGCAACATCACCTTCCCGATCCTCAAGCGCCTCGCGGGCCCTGGCATCGTTGTCACCGACGAGGAGGCGCTACGCGCCATGGCGCTCGCCTTCACGCGGTTGAAGATCGTCGTCGAGCCTGGCGGCGCCGTGGCGCTCGCCGCCGCCCTTTTCCACGGCGAGGCGCTGGAAAGCGACACGATCGTCGCCGTCACCTCGGGTGGAAATGTCGATGCCGATATCTTCGCCATGGCGCTCGAACGGTTCGGCTAGACAGCGCGCAATCGGCCGCAAATGCCGTCAACGCTCTTGGGCCATCCGCAGCATATGCCGCGGATGGTTTTCGTCAGCACACCATCATGCCAGCTTGTAACGCTTGGCCGGCATGCTGCGGGACAGGTTGGGCATCAATGCCTGGCGCGCCTGCTCGTAGGCCGACAGCAAGCCTGCATCCTCAAGCGCCGGAATCGTTGCGAACTCACCTTGCTTAAGGCCGGCGAGCGATGCATCGACCATGTCTTCGGCCGACATTACGATCTCGTTCGGCAGATGCTCTATCGGCGTGCCGGCAATGCCCCAGAATTCCGTCGCCGTGGCCCCCGGTAGCACGGCCTGGATACGGATGTTCTTCTCCGCAAGCTCATGCTTCAGCGACTGGCTGAAGGCGAGCACGAACGCTTTCGTGGCGCCATAGACGCCGTTCAGGCGCTCTGGCGCAATCGCCACGATGGAAGCAATGTTAATGATCGTGCCACCGCCACGGGCAACGAAACCGGGAACGGCGGCATACGTCAGCCGCATCAGCGCCGTGACGTTGAGTTCGATCATCTTCTGCATCTTGTCGACATCGGCGGCGAGCAGCGGCGCCGTTCCGCCGACGCCGGCATTGTTGACCAGAAGCGTGATGCTCCGGTCTTGCTTCAGCACGCCTTCGACACGGGCGAGGTCGGCCGTGTTGCCGAGGTCAGCCACAACGGTCTCGACCGCCCTGCCCGTCTCCTCAGTCAGCCCGCTTGCCAAGGCCTTCAGCCGCTCGCCGTTACGGGCAACGATGATCAGGTCGTAACCCTGCTTTGCCAGCCTGTGCGCATAGACTGCGCCGATGCCCGAGGATGCGCCGGTTACCAGCGCAGTACCCTTGTATTCCTGTGTCATGATCCATCTCCTTCAATTGCGCCGGCGTCTGCCCTGCACTTGAGGAGAGTCATACTCCGGATTGTCAGCGTCCTGAATGTCATATATACCACCTTTTAGGACATAGGAGCTTAGCCATGCAGACCATCGCTTTCCTGCTCTATCCCGGCTTCCAGATCATGGGCCTGGCGGCCGTGTCGGCCTTCGAATTCACCAATCTGCATTTCCGCGAGAAGGTCTACGACATCCGCTACCTCTCGGAAGCCGGGGGGTCGCTGCGCACCTCGCTCGGCATGACGATCGAGACCGAGCCCTTCGGCGATCCCGGATTCGATACGCTGATTGTCACCGGCGCACCCGGCATTGCGTTGCCAAGCCCCGGCGAAAGCGGCTTCATTCGCGCGGCTCTTGGCGCCTCTCGCCGCATCGCTTCGATTTGCACCGGCACCTTCTTCCTCGCCGAAGCCGGCATTCTCGACGGCCGGCGCGCGACGACGCATTGGTATCTCGCCCGCCAAATGAAGGCGCGTTACCCAAAGATCAAGGTGGAAGAGGATCGCATCTTCATCATCGACGGTTCGGTCTGGACATCGGCCGGCATGACGGCCGGGATCGATCTGGCACTCGCCATGGTCGAGAAGGACCACGGCATTGAAGTCGCCCGCGCCGTGGCCCGAATGCTTGTCGTCTATCACCGCCGTTCCGGCGGCCAGTCGCAATTTTCCGCGCTGCTGGAGCTGGAACCGAAATCCGACCGCATCCAGAAGGCGCTCGACTTTGCCCGCGGCAATCTGAAATCGCAGCTTTCGGTCGAAGAACTGGCGGAAGCCGCCCATCTCAGCCCCCGTCAATTCAGCCGAGCTTTCCGCGCCGAAACCGGGCAGTCACCGGCCAAGGCCGTGGAAAATCTCAGGCTCGAAGCCGCCCGGCTGATGATGGAGCAGAGCCGCCATCCGATTGACGTCGTCGCCGACGAGACCGGCTTTGCCGACCGCGAGCGTATGCGCCGCGCTTTCCTGCGCGCCTTTGGCCAGCCGCCGCAGGCAATACGCCGCAACGCCCAGCAGGAACTGCAGATGTGAGCACCCAGCCTGCGACGGCTGGGTGCTTTCTGTCCTCGCTACTGTTGCTGAAGCGCCCGGCGGATCGCGATCTCGACCGGCGAATAGGCGCCGTCCTCCCGTTCGAGCCGGAGAGGTTCAGAAGGCGCAAGGCCGGGCTGCGCCATGAAGCGCGGCTGCCTGCCGCGATGCATCTGCGCTGCATGGATGACGAACGGATGGCACAGATAGACCGTGCCAGCCGGGCCCGTCGCTAACGCCAGCGGCCGGTCCTCCCCCACATGCTCCAGCCAGAGGTACGCCATTCCCGCCTCGCCCGCTGGTGCCAGGAGGCGTGCGATATCCTTGTGCGAACCGACGCGGATGCGGGTCGGCGCGTCCTCCTCTCCGACATCCGAGAACAGGAAAAGCATCAGCAACGCCCGCCCGCGCGAGGTGATGTTCACCCGCCAGGCAGAAAAATCCCGCTGCTCGTTTGGATCGGAACCCTCGCCGGGAAAGCTGAGGTCGACATGCCAGCCGGCATCACCGGGATCATCGGAATGGGGGAAGCGCACCGGAAAACTGCCAAGTCCATTGCGCGGCTCCCAGCGACCGGTGCCGACGAGCTGGTCGAAGGCCGAATGCAATACCGGCGTGTTGACGGCTTTCTCAAACGGCCCGCCGCCATAGCCGGCAAGTCGCACGACGGGCTGCGTCCACGTGCTTGGATCATCAGCAGCGAAGGGAATGTCACGCCACATGATGGCACGGGCTTCCTCGGCCAATGCGGGGGGAAAAGCGTCGTCGATCCTGACGAAACCGTCCTCGATGAATCGCTCGATCTGCGCAGCACTCAGTGCCGGCGGGTAAACATCTGCTGTCATGAAATATCTCTCTATCGCCAAACCTGCCGGCTCTTTCCTTGGCCAGACGCAGGGTGGTTACATCCACGGCAACGCACCAGCCACGAAGGCTGGTCAGCGGCCGCATCTTCTGATGCCCGAAGGCAGAGCCTTAGAGGCTCAAGAAGAAGACCGAAGCGATATTGAGGGTGAACGTCTTCATAGCGGTTCGAGGCTATAGGCTTGCGCCCGAGGGGTCAATGCGGAGATGTCAGGCCAACACCTCGCGCAGCGCGCCATGCACCGACAGAAGCACGAGCTCGGCAAGCCGGGCCACAGCCGGTTGCGGTTCGGCTTCCGCCCGATGCAGGACCAGACCGAGCTTCGGCAAATCCGGCAGGCCGATCGTCTCCGGCGCGAGCGGCCGGACCTTCGCCGGCAGGCCGATCGGCGTGCGGATGGTGAGACCGAGGCCTGCCGCGGTCGCGGCCCAGAGACCGCCGAGACTGGGACTGACAAAGGCGAGCCGCCAGGAAATGCCCGCCTCATCAAGCGCCTTGGTCGCTGCACTGCGCAACAGGCACGGTGCCTCCAGCGAGGCAAGCGGCATCGGCTCGCCGCTTGCGGCTTGCCAGCCCGGCTGGCCCTCCGAAGGCCCGATCCAGCGCATCGGCACTTCGCCGATCCGCTCGCAATGCGCCGTCAGCGTGCCATCGCTCCAGGCAAGCGCCAGATCGAGCTTGCCCGACGTGACGCGCTCGAGCAGTTCGGCATTGCGCACCACCCGCGCTTCGATCCGGACCTTCGGATGCGCACGCGCAAAGCGGCCGAGCACATCAGGCAGCAGGGTCTCACCGAAATCCTCCTGTAGGCCGAGCCGCACCCAGCCTTCCAGCTCGACGCTGTTGACGGCCGCAGCCGCCTCGTCGTTGAGTTCCAGCAGCCGCCTGGCATAACCAAGCATCGTCTCGCCGGCATCCGTCAGCGCCAGCCCGCGCCCCACCTTGCGGAAGATCGGCGTGCCCGCCTGTTCCTCCAGCTTCTTCAGCTGCGCACTCACTGCCGAGGTCGAACGCCCGAGCCGCTCGGCCGCCTTGGCGAAATTGCCGAGTTCCATGCCGGTTGAAAAGGTTCGAAGCACATCGAGATCGAAGATCGTCCGTCGCATTACATAATCCCATTTTTCAGGATCATTAGTTCATAAAATTCTGATTTTCGGCATCATCGTGCCGTGCAATGGTTCAGCTGTCAAGGCCGACGGACGGCCTGAACCATGGAGATCCCGATGCCCTTCGTTCGCATTTCCCTTCGCAGAGGCAAGTCGCCGGACTACCTCATGGCGCTGGCCGACAACATCCAGCGCGCTCTGGTCGAGACCTTCGACGTGCCCGAAAACGACCACTTCCAGGCCATTCATCAGCATGACGAGAACGAGCTGATCTTCGACCGCAGCTATCTCGCCGGCCCGCGCTCGGACGACTTCGTCTATATCTCGATCACGATCGGCAGGCCTCGCACCGGCGAGATGAAGGCGGCGCTCTATCGGCGGCTCGCCGATCTCCTGGCGCAATCGCCGGGCCTCCGGCCTGAGGATGTGATGATCGTCATCAGCACCAGCGTGCCGGAAGACTGGTCCTTCGGCGACGGCATTGCCCAGATGACCGACCCAGACTGGCGGCTTCGTGTGGCTGGAGGCCGGCAATGAGCCCTTCGAACCCGAAGACCATGACCATCAGGCGCCCCGGCAAGGCAATCCGCTCGCCGGAGGGCGTCGCGACTGCGCCCTTCTGGGTCGAGATGCTGCTCGAAGGCAGCGCCGATGGCGAGAACACCGCAATGCGCGCCGCGCTCGATCCCGGCACCATTACCCGCTGGCACACGCATCCCAGAGGCCAGTTGCTCTATGCGCTTTCGGGCCATGGGTTGGCGCAGAACGACGGCGGTCCGATCGAAGCATTGCGTGCCGGCGATGCCGTCTGGTTTGCCCCCGGCGAGCGTCACTGGCATGGCGCAGCCGACGACAGCCCCTTCAGCTATATCAGCGTCCAGCCGACGGAAAACGGCAGCATCGTCGAATGGCTGCAACCGGTGGAGGGACAGTCATGATCACCATGCAGTACAGCTTCACCCTGCCCGCCGACTACGACATGTCGATCATCGACCGCCGCATCCGCGACAAGGGTCCGTTGCTCGACGGCTTTCCCAATCTCGGTTTCAAAGCCTATCTCAGCGCCCGCAAGGGAGAGTTCGGCAGCCACGACAATCTCTATGCGCCCTTCTATCTCTGGCAGAGGCCGGAAGGAGCAAGCGACTTCCTCTGCGGCCCAGGTTTCGAGGCTCTCACCAGCGCCTTCGGCTGGCCACAGGTGAGGACTTGGATCGTCTGGCAGGCAGAAATCTCAGCTGATATCGCCTCAGCCAAGTTCGCCACACGCGATGTCCTGCAGACAGAGCCTTATGCGCCGCTCGCCGATATCCGCCGCGCCGAAAGCGCGCAGGCTGGTGCCGACGTTGCGACAGGCGACGCGCTCGCCTCCGTCTCCGGCTTCGAACCGACCACCTGGACGCGGGTGTGCTTCAGACTGTGGCGAGAAATTCCCGAGATCGGCGAGCACACGCAGGCCTATCGCGTCGGCCACCTATCCCTGGCTCGACCCTGAACTCAGACGGTTGCCCGGCGATACAATGCCAGCGAGCCGGCAAGCGCCAGTAGCGCGCCACCGCAGGCCCGCTCCAGCCACATGGCGCCTGAGGTCTTGAGGAACCGTACCGCCTGCGAACCGAAGAAGGCGTAGCCGAACATGATGAGGAAATCGAGCACGGCAAAGACCAGCGCAAGCAGCGCATATTGCGTTGCCTGCGGCAGGCTCGGGTCGATGAACTGCGGCAGGAAGGCCGAAAAGAACAAGTAGCCCTTCGGATTGGTCGCCGCGACCATGAAACTCTTCAGCCCGATCGAGAAGGGCGAAGTCGCACCCGCAGGCGCTCCGGACTTCAACGCCGCATCGATCGTGCCCTTCGAACGCAGCAGCATGATGCCGAGAAAGGCGAGATAGGCAGCACCTGCCCATTTCAGCATCGAGAACCAGAATTCCGACGCAGCGAGCAGCGCACCGAGTCCGATCGCGACGGCGCCGATCAGCACGAAATCGGACAGCACCGCGCCGATCATGCCGGCAACTGCGCGGCGCAGGCCATGCCGAGAACCATTGGTCAGCGCAAGCAGCACCGTTGGCCCCGGCGTCGCGATGCCGACAAAGGAAACGGCTGCAAAAGCCAGAAGCGTGACGATATCCATGATGCTCCTCCGAACCCAGAGCATGTCCTGCTCCAGGGACCGAAACTTGCATGCGCCGCCAAGCTTGGCAATGCCGACCCGTCAACGAAAAAGCCCGCCGCCTCTTCAGGCAGCGGGCTCTCCAAGGCATACGATTGGATCAGACGCCGCTCTGGCCGTCGGAGCCGATATAGGCAATGCGGATCATGTTGGTGGCACCGGGCGTGCCGAGCGGCACGCCGGCCGAGATGATGATGCGATCGCCCGGCTTGCCGAAGCCTTCGTCCGCGACGATGCGGCAAGCGCGGTTGACCATGTCGTCGAGATCGGTCGCGTCATGGGTGACCACGCAATGCAGGCCCCAGACGACGGCAAGGCGGCGTGCCGTCTTGATGATCGGCGACAGCGCCAGGATCGGCACCTGCGGACGCTCACGCGAGGCGCGAAGGCCTGTCGTACCCGACGAAGTGTAACAGACGATCGCCGACAGCTTCAGCGTCTCGGCGATCTGACGGGCAGCAAGCGAGATTGCATCGGCACCGGTCGCTTCCGGCTGGGCACGCTGGGCATAGATGATGCCGGGATAATGCGGCTCGCGCTCGATGGCGGTGGCAATCGACGCCATCGTCGCGACAGCTTCGACGGGATAGTCGCCCGAGGCCGACTCGGCCGAGAGCATGACGGCATCCGCACCTTCGAAGACGGCGGTCGCGACGTCGGAAACTTCGGCGCGTGTCGGCACCGGCGCTGAGATCATCGATTCCAGCATCTGCGTGGCGACGACCACCGGCTTGCCCGAACGGCGGCAGGCACGGATCAGCTGCTTCTGGATGCCGGGAACCGATTCCAGCGGCATTTCGACGCCGAGATCGCCGCGGGCGACCATCAATGCGTCGGAAAGCTCGATGATTTCCTCGATGCGCTCGAGAGCCTGCGGCTTTTCGATCTTCGACATCAGGCCGACACGGCCACGGGCGATCTTGCGCACTTCGGCAAGGTCGTCGGGACGCTGGACGAAGGAAAGCGCCACCCAGTCGACATCGTCGGTGGCGAGCACCGCATCGAGGTCGGCGCGGTCCTTATCCGTCAATGCGCCGACGCCGAGCAACGTGTCGGGAAGGCTGACGCCCTTGCGGTCGGAGATGCGCGTGCCTGAAATAACAGTGGTGACGATGCTCTTGCCGTCGCATTTTTCTGCGCGCAGGGCGAGCTTGCCGTCATCGATCAGCAGACGGTGGCCGGGCTGGACCGACTCGAGGATCTCGGGGTGCGGCAGATAGACGCGGTTCTGGTCGCCGAGCGCTTCGTTGTTGTCGAGCGTGAAGGTCTGGCCGGGCTTCAGGTCCACCTTGCTGTCGACGAACTTGCCGACACGCAGTTTCGGTCCCTGCAGGTCGGCGAGAATGCCGATCGGCCGGCCGGAGCGCGCCTCGACCGAGCGAATGCGCTGGATAAGCGTACGCATCAGGTCGTGGCTCGCATGGCTCATATTGATGCGGAAGACATCGGCACCGGCCTGGTGCAGCTTCTCGATCATCGATTCCTCGGAGGAGGCTGGCCCGAGGGTGGCGAGGATTTTAACTTTGCGATTACGCTTCATCAATTCTGGCTTTCTTGCGTCCCTGGGGTGTCGGAGAGCTGAACCATCCAGCTACCCTGGCGGCCCGTATCATATTCCTTGAATCCCATCTTCTGGTAACCGCGGGCATAACAATCCTGCACACCCGTGATTTTGAATTCGTTTTCCGCCACGCACATCTGCACGTCACCCGTCCATCGCCCTCCCCGGGCGGCGTCCTCTGCGTAGAGGTAGTAATAGCGCGACTGCAATTCTCCCTCGATCAGCGTGGCGCAGGTCGTTGCCGGCACCTGCCACCAGCCCTCCGTCACCCAGCCATCCTTGGCCCGGTATCCGATCGCGACGCCGACGAGATTCTGTGTTCCGTTGCAGACGCGAAAATCGGCGCGTGCGGCGTCTGCGATGAAAAACGGCATGGCGGCTGCAAGAGCGAACAGAGCGAGACGGACCAGCGGTCCGGACCGCGTGAGGAAACTTGGCGCGGCTTGGATCAACACGGCTCCCAAATAGCTCCACGGTTATTCGTATCCGTGTCTTCTTGCGCCGCCGTCAAGCGAAAGTCAACGCAATGCTAATCGATTATATTTCCTTTCATAACCACCCGTCGAGGGTCGGGCTCAACCTCTCCCCACCTGCCGCGCTTGAACCTGCCGCAGGCGCATGCGATCACTGCGCCCGGCGGCGCAATGACGAACGGCAATTCCCTGATGGACGACTTCCAATCTTTCGAAATCCTATCCGGTAAACATGACAAAGGCATGGTGATCCTCGCAGATCACGCGATGAACCGCCTTCCCGCGCGATATGGCAGGCTCGGACTGCCCGACGCGGCCTTCGCCCGCCACATTGCCTATGACATCGGTATCGAGGGCCTGACGCGGCAGCTTTCGGCAAAACTCGGCGTTCCCGCCGTGCTCGGCGGTTTTTCACGCCTGCTGATCGACCCGAACCGCGGCGAAGACGATCCGACGCTGATCATGAAAATATCAGACGGCGCCGTCATATCAGGCAATCATCCGATCACGCCGCAGGAATGGGACTACCGCATCGAAACCTTCCATCGCCCCTATCACGACGCCGTGGCCGCAACGATCGACAAAGTGGCGAATGCCACCGGCAGGGCGCCGCTGGTGCTGTCGCTGCACTCCTTCACACCGGCCTGGAAAGGCATTCCCCGCCCTTGGCACGCTGCCGTCCTCTGGGACAGCGACCATCGCGCCGTCGGCCCGCTGCTCGACATGCTGCGCGCCGATCCCGATCTCGCCGTCGGCGACAACGAACCCTATGACGGCGCGCTGAAGGGCGATACCATGTACCGCCATTGCATGATCACCGGCATTCCGCATGCGCTGCTCGAGGTGCGCCAGGATCTGATCGCAGACGAGACCGGCATATCGGCATGGGCCGAACGCTTGGCGCCGATCTTTGCGGCGATGAATGCCGATCCCGCCTTGCACGGATACGACGTTCACCTGTCGCGCACCGGCCCCTATTAAACGAAAGGAAGCGAGATGACCGCGCTCAGCAAGGAACAACAGACCGAATTCGAAGCTGCCGCCTTCCGCCGCCTCGTCGCACATCTTCGCGAACGCAGCGACGTTCAGAACATCGATTTGATGAATCTGGCCGGCTTCTGCCGCAACTGCCTGTCGAACTGGTATCGCGAAGCCGCCGAGGCCGAAGGTGTCCCGGTGACCAGGGACGAATCGCGCGAGATGGTTTATGGCATGCCCTATGAGGACTGGAAGAATCTTCACCAGAACGAGGCCTCGCCCGTGCAAAAGGCTGCTTTTGAACTGAACAATCCACACAAATAGCTTGGCTGGCCGCGAACAGGCTTGACCACGACGCCGCTTCGCGGCAGTCACTGGCATCCAAAATTGATCACCGAAAAATCAGGAGAACACGATGTCTGATGCTCATGGCGTCGCCCGCGATCAGCTTCGCGCTTTCATCGAGCGCATTGAACGGCTGGAAGAAGAAAAGAAGACCATCGCCGACGACATCAAGGACGTCTATGGCGAAGCCAAGGGAATGGGCTTCGATACCAAGATCCTGAAGAAGGTCGTGGCGCTGCGCAAGAAGGACGAGCAGGAGCGTATGGAAGAGGAAGCAATCCTCGACACCTATCTGCACGCGCTCGGCATGATCGAGGCGCCGCCGGAAGGCTGATCCGTCGACATCGCCGATATCGACAAGCCGCCGGGCTCTTCGGCGGCTTTTCTTTTGCGCACAAGGCAGAACGGCCATCTCGCTCCACCGAAACAGCAAAAAGAAAAACCGCCGGATCGCTCCGGCTGTTTTCGATATTCCGTAATCGGCAGGCTCAGTTCGTGTTGAACTTGCGCACTTCCATGAAGTTTACAGCCGTGCCGCTGAAGCGGGCCGGATCGACCGAAGCGGTCTTGATGTTGAAGCCCTCGGCATAGACGGCGGTCGGCTGGGCCCGCATCGTCTGGCTGACGAACCGCGGCGCCTTGACCTGCTTCGAGGCCATTTCCAGGCGGGCATTGGTGAGCGCCCACTGCGAGATCATCTTTTCCGTCAGCTTCGGCTCGGTGCGTACCGTCGTGCGGCTGGCATCCGCTGCCGCGGCTTCCTTCTGCGTCGGGCGACCACCCTTGGCGGGAAGCCCCTGCGCCACGGCGCTTTCGGCAGCCGGCTCGTCGAAGCTGTCGCCAAAGCTTGCCGATTTGGTCATCGGTGCCAATGCTGCGAGCTCGAGCGGCGGCTTTGCGGCAGGCGTCTTTTGCGTCATCGCAGCGTTGATCGCCTGCTCCACCGTGACCGGTGGCGCCTTCGATGCGATCTGGCTTTCCCTTTCGTTCCGCTGCTGGTCGAGCGCGTCGGCCACGGCAGGAGACAGTGCGTCCTGATCGGCTTCGTCGGCCTCTGCCTCCGGATCGGCATCGGCCGCAGCAAGAAGGTTCTCGGCAACGGAGGGACGCTCGATCGGCGTCGGAACCGGCAGTCCATTCGCGCCCGTCAGCACGGGATCGGTCGACGCGACCTCGGCGTCGCCAGGCGCGCGGCGCGGGCCGAGAAGCGAGGGAACCGGAATGCTGTAGGCGCTAAGATCGGCGAACTGCTGCGGCTGAGCCTGATCGGCCGGAAGGGCCGCCGCAAGAGCCTGCTGGGCAGCATTACCCGAAGGCGGCGCGACGAGCGCACTCGCCACTTCGCTGCCTGCCGGCTGGTTGCTGAATGCCGGGCGAACCTGCGGCACCGGCGCATTCAGATCGGCGACCTCGGTCGGCTGCGGCTCGGCCGGGGCGGGCTCGGCCTTCGGCGGCGTCGCCTTGGCAACTGCAACAGGCGTGGAATCGTCCGACTCGTCTTCCTGCTCGTCCGCTCCGCCGCCAAAGAGCGCTTCAAACAGCGTCTTGTGCTTCGGCGATTCCGATTCGGAAGCGCTGGCGATCTGGATCTGCGTGCCGCTGGCGCGGCGCTTATAATCGGCCATCGCCTGCTGGTAGCCCGGCAACGGCTTGCCGTCAGCCGGAATATGAATGGTGTTGCCGTTGGGGAAAAGCCGAACCAGCTCGTCGCGGCTCATGCGTGGCCAGGCGCGAACGCCGCCGACATCCATATGCACGAAGGGCGAGCCCGACTTCGGATAGAAGCCAACGCCCCCGACCTGCATCTTCATACCGATGCCGCGCAACGTCGCCAGCTTGACGTCGGGAATGAAGAAGTCCATCGCCTTGCCAAGCATATGCTGGCTCTTTTCGGCGACACCGGAATTGCGTGAGCGGCCGCGTAGCATCTCGTTGGTTCCCGGCGAACGGAAACCGCAGACGACATTGATGTAGTCCCTCGAACCGCTCTGGCGATAGACTTCCCAGATCAGGTCGAACAGGCGCGGATCCATCTTCGTCGGCTGGTTCTTGCGCCAGTCGCGCAGGAAGCGGTTCAGCTGCTCCAGACCCTTGGGGTCGAACTTGCCATTACGCTTGTAGGTGATGACGGCTTTTTCGCCGGTATGAATGAAATAGAGCTTGAGACTGCGGGTGTCGCCCGCTGCCTGCGAAGGCGTACCAACGAATACCGGTGAGGAAACCGCGAGCGCAAGAAGGGCGGCCGCTACCGTCCTTATTGCCTTTCCGCAAATGTCGGCGCACAACAAACGCCAGCTCAAGCGCGAAGGCTTGGAATTCCCATTCAGATTCGGCAACTCGATCCCCGTCAGACAGACAATGTCCCGTACTGTCTCAGATGACTGTCAAATGCGGTCACACGATGGCAAAAATGCCACACATGATCAACCTTTTCTTTACATAGTGAACGCACCACTAACAAGTGGTTTATGACTAGTAACAAAACGTGGTTGCCTTAATCTTAACGAAAAGCGCTTAAGCCGCATCTTTCTGGGGATTGTCAGGGTCTATGCCGTAATCCTTGAGCTTGCGATAAAGTGTGGATCGGCCGATACCAAGCTTGCGCGCTACTTGACTCATCTGTCCGCGATAGAATTTGAGTGCGAATCGGATAAGTTCCTCCTCGACATCGGCCAGCCTACGCACGTCTCCGGCAGGATTGACGCTGGCGATCGCGTTTTCCGATACTTCGGACAGGCGGTGGTGCACCTCTCCCGACATCGACGCCCTGAAGTCCTCGCCATAGCCATTGTCGGGATCGAGGCCGGTATTGTCGGCAACGAGCGCCAGATGATCCACCACGTCATATTCCGGAAGCTGGGCAGCGATCTGCGGGAAATCAGCCTCGGTCAGCTCCGGCCCTTCGGCCAGAACGACCGCGCGGAAGATCGCGTTTTCGAGCTGTCGGATATTGCCCGGCCAGTCATAGGCGGTCAGCAAAGCCAGCGTGCCAGCATTCACCGTCATGCGGCGGCCACTCTTCTGCTCGCTGGAGAAGCGGTCGGCAAAGACGCGCACGAGATGCGGAATGTCTTCCTTGCGTTTGCGCAGCGCCGGAATGGTGATCGGGAAGACGTTGAGGCGATAATAGAGATCCTCGCGGAAATGGCCGTTCTTGACCTCCTCGATCAGATCCTTGTTGGTCGCCGAGATCAGTCGGACATTGACCTTGTGTGCGGTGCGGGCACCGACGGTCTCGATCTCGCCCTGCTGCACGGCACGCAAGAGCTTCACCTGCACCTCGAGCGGCAGGTCGCCGATCTCGTCGAGGAAGATGGTGCCGCCGTCGGCTTCCATGAATTTGCCGATGTGGCGCTCGGTCGCGCCGGTAAACGCGCCCTTCTCGTGACCGAAGAGAATGCTCTCGACCAGATTATGTGGGATCGCCCCGCAATTGACGGTGACGAAGGGCTTGTTCGAGCGGTCGCCGCCGGACTGGATGGCCCGCGCCACCAACTCCTTGCCGACGCCGGATTCGCCTTCCAGCACGACGGGGATGTTGGACTGAGCCGCCCGCTGAGCAAGATCGATAACCCTGAGCATCGCCGGGCTTGCCGAGACAATATCGTCGAAGCCGACGGAGCCTGAGCGCGACCGGCGTCCGGCCCGCGCCTTCACCTCGCGCTGGTCGAGCTTCATCGCGTTCGATATCGACGTGGCGATGCGTTCGGGCGAGACCGGCTTGACGACGAAATCGAAGGCGCCGGCGCGCATCGCCTGCACCACAGTCTCGATGCCGCCCTGCCCCGTCTGCACGATGACGGGGATCTGCGTGCCGAATTCGTGAAGCGCGTCGAGGAATTCGAGGCCGGTCATCTCCGGCATCATCAGGTCGAGCACGATGACATTGAAAAGGCCGCTGTCGCGTTTGACCATTTCCAGGCCGATGCGGCCGTTTTCCGCCTGGTGCACGACATGGCCGTGACGCTCGATTGCGTTCTTGAGCAGGCGGCGCTGCACGGGGTCGTCTTCGACCACGAGGATTTGCCCTGCTCCCTTGAGCTCATTGTAACCGGTCATTGTCGCCTCACTTCATGCGAAACCATAAAGCGCACTCTGACAGGAAGGCTTGAACATCCAGTTTTGAGAAACAATTGCATTTTAACAATTGCAACGGGTCGTTTTCGTGCCGAAGCGAGCCTTTTCATGCACCGAAAGCCCCGCGATGCCGGGCCTTGGCACGCTGACAGCGCCGCGCGTCTTTCAGACGCGCAAAGGGCGCTGTAACACTTTCAATCAACGCATCATGCTTTCCGAAAATCGATTCCGATTTTCGGGCCGATGCGCTAGACAATCAGACCTGTTATGAAAGTGGAGAGGAATTGCGCCCATGAAAATCACGCTCCCGCATGCCGGCCTTCATTTGTCGGCAGCAGCACCGGCTGGGGCCGCCGACCCGGCGCTCGGCGATCTGCCGGTCTGGAAGCTGCAGGATCTTTATCCCTCCGCTACCTCCACCGCCTTCGTCGCCGACATGGAAAAGGCCGGCAAGGCCGCAATCGCCTTTGAAGAAAAGTGGAAGGGCAAACTCACTGAAGCGGCGACGAAGTCCGGCGCTGAGGGCATCGGCGCGGCCCTGAAGGAATATGAGGCGCTGGACGACATCATCGGCCGCCTCGGCTCCTTTGCCGGCCTCACCTATTTCTCCGACACCACCAACCCGATAAACGGCAAGCTTTACGGCGACGTACAGGCCAAGATCACCGAATTTTCCGGCCATCTCCTGTTTTTCGCGCTGGAACTGAACCGCATCGACGACGCGGTGATCGACGCCTGCATGGCGAATGATCCCGCCGCCGGGCACTATCGTCCTTGGCTGCTCGACCTCAGGAAGGACAAGCCCTACCAGCTCGACGACAGGCTGGAACAGCTCTTCCTCGAGAAGTCGATGACATCGGCCGCCGCCTTCAACCGCCTCTTCGACGAAACCATGGCGGAACTTCGCTACGACATCGATGGCGAGAAAGTGCCGCTCGAAGTGGCGCTGAACAGGCTGCAGGAAAAGGATCCTGAGGCGCGACGCAAGGCAGCCATGGCGCTCGCCGAAACCTTCAAGGCGAATATCCGCACCTTCACGCTGATCACCAACACGCTCGCCAAGGACAAGGAGATCGCCGACCGCTGGCGCGGCTTCGAGGACATCGCCGACAGCCGCCACTTGGCAAACCGCGTCGAGCGCGAGGTCGTCGATGCGCTGGCCGCGGCCGTCCGCGAAGCCTATCCCCGCCTTTCGCATCGCTATTACAAGATGAAGGCGAAATGGCTCGGCATGGAGCAGATGAATTTCTGGGACCGCAACGCGCCCCTTCCGGAAACCTCCAGCGCCATCATCTCCTGGCCGGAGGCAAAGGACACGGTGCTGTCGGCCTACGGCAATTTCGCGCCGGAGATGGCTGATATCGCCAGGCGCTTCTTCGACGAACAGTGGATCGACGCCCCGGTCCGTCCCGGCAAGGCGCCCGGCGCCTTCGCCCATCCGACGGTTCCCTCGGCCCATCCTTATGTGCTCGTCAATTATATGGGCAAGCCGCGCGACGTGATGACGCTCGCCCACGAACTCGGGCACGGCGTGCATCAGGTTCTCGCCGGCGCGCAAGGGGCGCTGATGTGCCAGACGCCGCTGACGCTTGCCGAAACCGCGTCCGTCTTCGGCGAGATGCTGACCTTCCGCGCGCTTCTGCAAAAGACCACCGACACGCGCGAGCGCAAGGCGATGCTTGCCCAGAAGGTCGAGGACATGATCAACACGGTCGTGCGCCAGATCGCCTTCTACGAATTCGAGCGCAAGCTCCACACCGCCCGCAAATCAGGTGAACTCACAGCTGACGACATCGGTGAACTCTGGCTCTCTGTTCAATCGGAAAGCCTTGGGCCGGCGATCAGCATTTCCGAGGGATATGAGACCTATTGGGCCTATATCCCCCACTTCATCCACTCGCCCTTCTATGTCTACGCCTATGCCTTCGGCGATTGCCTCGTGAATTCGCTCTATGCCGTCTACCAGAAGGCCGAGAAGGGCTTCCAGGAGAAGTATTTCGAACTGCTGAGGGCCGGCGGCACCAAACATCACTCGGAACTGCTGAAGCCTTTCGGCCTCGACGCCACCGATCCGTCGTTTTGGAGCCAGGGCCTGTCGATGATCGAAGGGCTGATCGACGAGTTGGAAGCGTTGGACCGAGCGGCCTGATCAGCCCTGTCCCCACGCCAAACCTCTTCCCGCAAGCGGGGAGAGGCGCCGGCTGGCGGACCAGGGAGATCGCACTCCAAGAAAAGACGCCGATGGCCGAAACCCAACCCTATATTCTGTTCCGCGACGACGCGACCGGACAGGTGATGCTTTTTGCCGAGCCGGCAGAGATCATCCTTGCCAGGACGCGCGCCGAGTTCTTTGCAGGCCTTATCAGGATGGAGCAGGCCAAGACCGCAGGCAAATGGCTTGCCGGCTACATGGCCTATGAGGCCGGATACCTCTTCGAAGAGAAACTCGCTCCCTTCACCGGTGAACATCGCGAAACCCCGCTGCTCTGTTTCGGTGTGTTCGACGCTCCACAGCCGGATACACATCCGCTTGCCCAACCAAAACAGCGCCCCGAAAACGAGGAATTCCTCACCGCTCCGAAAGCCGCCTGGGATTTCCCTGTATATAAGGAGCGCTTCGACCGCCTCCATAAGCACCTGCGGCTCGGCGACGCCTATCAGGCGAACCTGACCATGCCGGTCGAGGCCCGCTGGAACGGTGATCCCCGTGCCGCCTTCTGGTCGCTGATCGAACGCCAGCCGGTCAAATACGGCGCGCTGGTCGATCTCGGCGGTCCGGTCATCCTTTCGCGGTCGCCCGAGCTTTTTTTCCGCACCGATGAAGAGGGCTGGATCGAGACCCATCCGATGAAGGGCACGGCGAAACGCGGCGCGACCGCCGCCGAGGATGCCGAAATCATCGAGGCCATGCGCCGCGATATCAAGACGCAAGCGGAAAACCGCATGATCGTCGATCTCCTGCGCAACGATATCTCCCGCATCACCGAGGTCGGCACGCTTGACGTCCCGAAGCTCTTCGACATCGAGACCTATCCGACCGTCCACCAGATGGTGAGCCATGTGCAGGCAAGGCTCCGCCCCGATCTTTCGATCCATGACATCTTCTCCGCGCTCTTCCCCTGCGGTTCGATCACCGGCGCGCCGAAGATGCGGGCAATGGAAATTCTCCATGCGCTCGAGGATGTCCCACGCGACGCCTATTGCGGCGCGATCGGCATGATCTCGCCCACCGGCGCCATGCGTTTTTCCGTCGCCATCCGCACCATCACGATTTTTGAGGGCGGCAGGGCCGTCTTCAATGTCGGCGGCGGCATCGTCTTCGATTCCACCGCCGAGGCCGAATATGAGGAATGCCTGCTCAAGGCCCGCTTCGCCGTCGGCGACCAATGGATTGCGCGATGATCGATTTTTCGCTGATCGAGACGCTGCGCTGGCAGCCAGGCGAGGGCTTCATTCGGCTGCGGCTGCATCTCGCCCGGCTTTCCCGCTCCGCCCGTCGCCTTGGCTTCCCGCAGCCGATCGAGGCGGCGGCCAAGCTCGACGAAGCCGTTGCGGGTGCTGCCGGTCCGCTGCGCATCCGCCTGACCTTCGATGCGCAAGGCCGCATCGAGGTGACGAGCGCCGCCTTCCTCCCGCTGGCGCCCGATACGACCTGGATCACCCGCCTCGCCGAAACCCGTCTGAATTCCGCCGACAGGCTGCTGCGCGTCAAGACCACGCGCCGCGCCGTCTACGAGGCCGCGCGGGCCGAATATAGGCCTGATGAGGCCGATGAAGTCATCCTTTTGAACGAGCGCGGCGAAGTCTGCGAGGGTACCATCACCTCGATCTTCCTGGACGACGGAACCGGCATCCTGCGCACCCCGCCCATCTCCTGCGGCCTGCTCGCCGGTGTGCTGCGCACCGAGCTCATCTGTCGGCGCCAGGCCCGCGTCGGCCGCCTCGCGCTTGCCGATCTCGATGCCGGCACGCTTTATATCGGCAACTCGCTGCGCGGCCTGATCCGCGCAAACCTCGTCAGGAGCTGACCATGTTCATTCTCGCGCTCACCTATGTAAAATCCAACGATGAAGCCGACAGGCACATGGAGCCGCACATGGCCTGGGTGAAGGAGGGTTATGCCAAGGGCTGGTTTCTCGCCTCCGGCCGCAAGGTGCCGCGCACCGGCGGTGTCATCCTCGCAATCGGCGATCGCGCCGCGGTCGAGGCCTATGTCGCCACCGATCCCTTCACCATCCACGGCGTCGCCGAATACGAAATCACCGAGCTAGCCGTGACGACGGCGGTCGAAGGACTGGAAATCCTGAAGCGCTGAATTTGCAGGAGCCGATCGTGGATGATCTCGCCGCCCATCTGAAAGAACTCGAGGAAAAACTCTTCGACCCATCGGTTCGCGCTTCGCGGGAGATGCTGACTGCGCTGCTCTCTCGCGATTTCCGGGAAATCGGCAGTTCCGGACGGCTCTATACCTTCGATATGATCGTGCCCGCTCTTTTGGCCGAGCATCGGACGGGAACGTCACGCGGCGAGCATTTCGAAACTCAAAGACTTGCCGAGCATATCGCGCTCGTCACCTATCGCGCCATTTACACGGACGTCGACGAAAGCGAAAGGCAAACGCTGCGCAGTTCCATCTGGCGGCTGGAAGAGGATGGGCACTGGCGCATGCTCTTCCACCAGGGCACCGTCATCGGTTAAGCCAAGCCATGCTGGCTGCCGATCCCAGGACGGCTTCGCCGGCCTCTACCGCCGCTCGATATTTGGCCTTTCCCCCTCAATGCTCTTTATTGTGACGTCGTTTTATGGTTAGAGCCGGTCACCTCGCACTCTCTGCGGCAATTTCAAAACAATTCTCGGGCTGAACGCCTTCGTCCCCTTCCACAGGAGAAAAGAATGACGGAACAGAATTATCCGGTATATGCCGAAATTACCGGTCCGATCGTGATGATCGGCTTTGGCTCCATCGGCCGCGGCACATTGCCCCTGATCGAGCGCCATTTCAAATTCGACAAGAGCCGGATGGTCGTCATTGACCCGCGCGAAGAGCCTTCCGACATGGAGATCCTGAAGAAGCACGGCGTTCGCCATATCAAGGAATATGTCACCAAGGACAACTATAAGGAACTGCTGATTCCGCTGCTGACGGAAGGCGAAGGCCAGGGTTTCTGCGTCAACCTCTCGGTCGACACCTCCTCGCTCGACATCATCAAGCTCTGCCGCAAACTCGACGTTCCCTATATCGACACCGTCGTCGAACCCTGGCTCGGCTTCTATTTCGACAAGGGCATGAGCAATGCCGACCGCACCAACTATGCGCTGCGCGAAACCATGCGCAAGGAAAAGGCGAAGAACCCGGGCGGCGCCACCGCCGTCTCCACCTGCGGCGCCAATCCGGGCATGGTCTCCTGGTTCGTCAAGCAGGCGCTCGTCAACCTTGCCAACGATACCGGCCTCAAATTCGAGGAACCGGACCAGCACGATCGCGAAGGCTGGGCAAAGCTAATGAAGAAGCTCGGCGTCAAGGGCGTCCACATCGCCGAGCGCGATACCCAGCGTACCAAGCATCCGAAGCCGCTCAACGTCTTCTGGAACACCTGGTCGGTCGAAGGCTTCATTTCTGAAGGCCTGCAGCCGGCCGAACTCGGCTGGGGCACGCATGAAGAATGGATGCCGAAGAACGCCAAGAAGCACAAGAAAGGCAACAAGGCGGCGATCTACCTGGAACAGCCGGGCGCCAACACCCGCGTGCGGACCTGGTGCCCGACGCCCGGCCCGCAATACGGCTTCCTCGTCACCCACAATGAGTCGATCTCGATCGCCGACTTTTTCACGGTCCGCGACAAGGACGGCGAAGTGACCTTCCGCCCGACCTGCCACTATGCCTACCATCCGGCCAACGACGCCGTGCTCTCGCTGCATGAGATGTTCGGCAATGGCGGCACGCCGCAGCCGGTCCACCACGTTCTCGATGAGGACGAGCTGGAGGACGGCATCGACGAACTCGGCGTCCTGCTCTACGGCCATGAGAAGAATGCCTACTGGTATGGCTCGCGCCTGTCGCTGGAAGAAACCCGCCGCATCGCGCCCTACCAGAACGCCACCGGCCTGCAGGTGACATCAGCCGTCCTCGCCGGCATGGTCTGGGCGCTGGAAAACCCGAATGCCGGCATCGTCGAAGCCGACGAGATCGATTACAAGCGCTGCCTCGAAGTGCAGATGCCGTATCTCGGCCCGGTCGAGGGCCACTACACCGACTGGACCCCGCTCGACGGCCGTCCGGGCCTCTTCCCCGAGGATATCGACACCAAGGATCCGTGGCAGTTCAGGAACATTCTCGTTCGCTGAGATCGCCTGTACGGCTTTGACAATGCCCGCCGCAAGGCGGGCATTTTTGTAACGCCGGCTGTCTAAATGCCGCCCGCTGCCCTTCCAAGGCTTGCCTTCATGCCGGGCGCGCGCCATGTTTTGCCCGAACTTGGCGGGTGTCCGCCGCGCCGATTCGCCGGGAGAAGCCTTATGAAAATCAGAACTGGTCTCGTTCTTGTCGGTGCAGCAGCCGCTCTTGCCGCCTGCGTTTCATCAGAGCCGCGCCGTCTGCCGGTTGCAACCGCGCCCGCCGCCACCGGCGTCGAAGGCAACTGGAGCGATCCGAACGGCATCGTTTCCACCTTCCAGGGCGGTACTTTCACCACCCGCACGACCGACAGCAACCAGCTTCTTGCCTCGGGTACCTATATCAATACCTCACCGACCCTGGTGGAGATCAACATGACCTCGTTGGTGCGCAAGACCCAGTCCAAGGTCAATTGCGCCCTCGTCAACCCGAGCCAGCTCAATTGCACCTCCGATTCCGGCGCGCAGTTCACGCTTTCCCGCCGCGGCTGAAAAATGAGGCGATAGGCTAAGCAGATCATGCGGGCCTTCGCCTCTTATCTCATCCTGCTGCTCGCAATGCCGCTTGCGGCACTTGCGGTCGTCTTGCCGGCCAACGTCTATCGTGCCCAGGGCATCGCCGCTCCCGATTGCGACGGGCCGCTGCAGGTGTTGATCTTCGCCGTGCCTGCCGTCCTGATCTACGGCGCAGGTGCGCTCCTTGCCTATCGGGCCGGCCGGCGCTTTGATCGCCTTGTTTCCCTTCTCTGCTTGGTCATAGCACTCGCTGCAGTTCCGAATATTTTAGAGGCCGTGCACGAACTCTATCGAAACGCCGCCGACGGCGAATGCCGGGGATAAGCAACCCGGCTTTTTTGCCCTGCCCCCTTGGAAAGCGCCCAGCCTGGCCCAGCTTTCTCTTGCGGTTGTGCATCGTCTGATGGAACATCCGCACGCCGGGAAACCGCCCCGGCGCACGATGAAAGGGATCGGCGAGGATCACGGGGGATCCTTCGCCTCAATCAGGAGAACAGGGATGACGAAGTCTTTCAGCTTCGGTCTTTTGACCGCGTCCATGCTGGCGCTGAGCGCGGGCGCCGCCTTTGCGGATTACGAACTCAATATTCTTCATATCAACGATTTCCATTCACGCATCGAATCGATCAACAAGTTCGACTCCACCTGCTCGGCAGAGGAGGAAGGCAAGAAGGAATGCTTCGGCGGCGCCGCCCGCCTGAAGACCGCGATCGACCAGCGTCGTCAGGCGCTATCGGGCAAGAATGTCCTCCTCCTCAATGCCGGCGACAATTTCCAGGGCTCGCTCTTCTACACGACCTACAAGGGAGCGGCCGAAGCCGAATTCCTGAACCTGATGAAGTTCGACGCCATGACCGTCGGCAATCATGAATTCGACGACAGCGAGGACGGGCTTGCGACCTTCCTCGACAAGGTGCAGTTCCCCGTCGTGACGGCGAATGTCAAGGCGACAGCCGCCTCCAAGCTCGGCGACCGTATCAAGCCCTCGCTGGTGCTCGATGTTGGCGGCCAGAAGATCGGCATCGTCGGCGCCGTCACCAATGATACGGCAGAGCTTTCCTCCCCCGGCCCGAACGTGACGATCGCCGATGACGTCCAGGCCATTACTTCAGCCGTTCAGGATCTGAAGGGCCAGGGCGTCAACAAGATCATCGCGCTGACCCATGTCGGTTATCCCCGCGATCTCGCCCTGATCGCCAAGATCCCGGATGTCGATGTCGTCGTCGGCGGCCATTCCCACAGCCTGCTCTCCAACACCGACCCCAAGGCCGAAGGCCCCTATCCGACGATGGTCGACAATCCCGGCGGCTATAAAGTGCCGGTCGTCCAGGCCGCCTCCTACAGCAAGTATCTCGGCGACCTCGTCGTCAATTTCGACGATAGCGGCGTCGTCAAGGATGCCAAGGGCGATCCGATCCTGATCGATTCCACCTTTACGCCCGATCCGGCCGTCATCACCCGCATTGCCGAACTGGCAAAGCCGATCGAGGAATTGCGCAAGAAGGTGATCGGATCTTCCGAAAGCCCGATCGAAGGCGACCGCAAGGTCTGCCGCGTCAAGGAATGCTCGATGGGCAATCTGGTGGCCGACGCCATGCTCGATCGCACCAAGAATCAGGGCGTCACCATCGCCGTTCAGAACGGCGGCGGCCTGCGTGCTTCAATCGATGGCGGCGAGGTCACCCAGGGCGAGGTCATCACCGTCCTGCCGTTCCAGAACACGCTCGCCACGTTTGAGCTGACGGGCGCAAATGTCGTCAAGGCGCTCGAAAACGGCGTCAGCCAGATCGACCAGGGCGCCGGCCGTTTCCCCCAGGTCGCCGGCCTGAAATTCTCCTTCGACCAGTCGAAGCCCGTCGGCAGCCGTGTCAGCGATGTGCAGGTGAAGGACGGCGACAATTTCGCTCCGATCGATCCGGCCAAGACCTACAAGGTCGCGACCAACAACTTCATGCGGGCCGGCGGCGACGGTTATTCGATCTTTAAGGAAGGCCAGAACGCTTATGATTTCGGCCCGGATCTTGCAGATGTGACCGCCGAATACGTCGCCGCGCATTCGCCTTACAAGCCATACACGGATGGCCGCGTCACGGAATTGGCGCAGGCAGCGCCCGCTCCTTCCGCTTCCGAGCCTGCGCCTGCCGCACCGGCTGCTCCGGCCCCCTCCACCGAACCCACCCCTGCACCGGCCGCTCCTGCTCCATCCACAGAGCCGGCTCCCGCACCCGCTGTACCTGCTGCCCCGGCACCAGCAGCACCGGCCCCTGCGCCGGCAGCCTCCGCACCTGCCGCAACGACGCCTTCTACCCACGTCATCGCCGCGGGCGACACCTTCTGGGATCTCGCCGTGACCTTCTATGGCGACGGCACGTTGTGGCGGAAGCTTTCGGATGCCAACGGCAAGCCGAACCCGCGTCACCTGACGGTCGGCAAGGAGATCGAGGTCCCCGCCAAGTAAGACGATTTGTCCCGATGTCACTGGCCGGTCCGGGGTTTCCCGGGCCGGTTTTTGTTTCTATAGGGTGAACCACGATCTCCAGGCTGCGTATGAGCCGAAGAGACAGAAAGAGCTTTGGGGCCAGAATGACAGCAGATATTTCACTCCGCCCGGCGGACCATCCGGCCGTCAAGTCAGGCAAGGTCGGTGTCCTGTTGGTCAATCTCGGGACGCCTGATGGCACCGACTATACCTCGATGCGCCGCTATCTCAGGGAATTCCTCACCGATCGCCGCGTCATCGAATGGTCGCCCTGGAAGTGGTATCCGATCCTGTTCGGCATCGTCCTCAACACCCGCCCGCAGAAGGTCGGCAAGGCCTATGAGCTGATCTGGAATAAGGAGAAGAACGAAAGTTATCTGCGCACCTACACCCGCAATCAGTCGGAGCTGATGGCCGCGCGCCTGAAGGATCTTGATAACGTCAAGGTCGACTGGGCGATGCGCTACGGCACGCCATCGATTGCCTCGCGCATCGACGCGCTGAAAGAAGAGGGTTGCGACCGTATCGTGCTCTTCCCGCTCTATCCGCAATATGCGGCGGCGACGACCGCCACCGTCAACGACAAGGCCTTCCAGAAGCTGCTCTCGATGCGCTGGCAGCCGGCGCTACGCACCGTTCCCGCCTATCATGACGACGAGACCTATATCGAGGCGCTCGCCACGTCGGTCGAGAGGCATCTTTCGACCCTCGACTGGAAGCCGGAGATGCTGCTCGCCTCCTTCCACGGCATTCCCATGTCCTATTTCAAACAGGGCGACCCCTACTACTGTCAATGCCAGAAGACCGGCCGGCTGCTGCGCGAGCGGCTCGGGCTGACCAAGGAAAACTTCATGGTCACCTTCCAATCCCGCTTCGGGCCGGAGGAATGGCTGCAGCCCTATACCGACAAGACGGTGGAGAAGCTCGCCAAGGACGGCGTCAAGCGCATCGCCGTCATCAATCCCGGCTTCGTCTCCGACTGTCTGGAGACGCTGGAGGAAATCGCCGAGCAGGCGGCCCATTCCTTCCATGAGAACGGCGGCGATAAGTTCGCGCATATTCCCTGCCTCAACGACGGCGAGGACGGCATGAAGGTGCTGGAAAAGGTCGTCCGTCGCGAATTGCAGGGCTGGGTCTGAGAGCCCCACTCAGAAAGCGGCGTCGGACGAGGAGCTAAAGCATGTCGCGCAAAACTGTGCAGCGGTTTTGCGATAACGACATGCGTAGAAACAAAGACTTAAAACGCGAGAGCGAATCTGAAGGGTCGCGACGCGCTTTAGCAACCGCCCAATGACTTAGCCGAAACGAAACCTCCTTTTCACTTGGAGCCCGGGCGGTTGCGCCCTCATTTCTTCCTCGCAAATAACGTGCTAACTCACCACATGAGTTGGGCAGGCGCGGATGCGCCGATAGGAGGAATTTTCATGCTGTTCGGCGGCTTCGACATCGTCGTGATCGTGCTGGTCATCTTCGTTATTCTGGTGCTCTTTGCTGGGATCAAGACCGTGCCGCAGGGCTACCGCTATACGATCGAGCGCTTCGGGCGTTATACCCGCACGCTGGAGCCAGGCCTCAACCTCATCACCCCCTTCATCGAGCGCGTCGGCGCTAAGTTGAACGTGATGGAACAGGTGCTGAACGTGCCGACCCAGGAGGTGATCACCAAGGATAATGCCTCGGTTTCGGCCGATGCCGTCTCCTTCTATCAGGTGCTGAACGCCGCCCAGGCCGCCTATCAGGTCTCCAACCTCGAAAACGCCATCCTCAATCTCACCATGACCAACATCCGCTCGGTCATGGGTTCGATGGATCTCGACGAACTGCTCTCCAACCGCGATGCGATCAACGACAGGCTGTTGCGTGTCGTCGACGAGGCCGTGCATCCCTGGGGCATCAAGGTCACCCGCGTCGAGATCAAGGACATCCAGCCGCCGCGCGACCTCGTTGATGCGATGGCCCGCCAGATGAAGGCCGAGCGCGAGAAGCGGGCGCAGGTGCTGGAGGCCGAAGGCTCGCGCAACGCGCAGATCCTCAGGGCCGAAGGTGCCAAACAATCCGCCATTCTCCAGGCCGAAGGCCAGCGCGAGGCCGCCTTCCGCAACGCCGAAGCGCGCGAACGGTTGGCCGAGGCCGAAGCCAAGGCAACGAAGATGGTCTCCGAGGCGATCGCCGCCGGCGACATCCAGGCGATCAACTATTTCGTCGCGCAGAAATACACCGAAGCGCTCACCTCGATCGGTTCGGCGCCCAATTCCAAGATCGTGATGATGCCGATGGAAGCGTCTTCCATCTTAAGCTCGCTCGGCGGCATTGGCGCCATTGCCCGCGAAGTCTTCGGCGATGCCGGCAGCAGCCCGTCGACGCCACTACCCGTGCCGCCGCGCCCGCGCCCCGCACCGGCACGCTCGACGCCGCCGATCAATCCGTCGACCCCCAATCCTTTCAATCCCGAGCAGGAGCGATAAGCCATGCTGGCGAAGATCGTCACCGAACTCGGTCCATGGAGTTGGTGGGTCGCAGGGCTCGTGCTGCTTGCCGCCGAGATGATTGTTCCCGGCTTCTTCCTGGTCTGGATCGGCCTTGCCGCCTTGATCGTCGGCGCGCTATCGCTACTCGTCTGGGACAGCGCCTTCTGGGTCTGGGAGTTGCAGGCGATTCTTTTTGCGCTTCTCGCCGTTGCCACGACCTTCGCCGGCCGCCGGCTGACGCTGCGCAATGCCACGACCGACGAGCCCTTCCTCAATCAGCGCGGCGCAAGCCTCGTCGGCCGCACCGCCACCCTGCACGAACCGATCCGCGAGGGCCGCGGCCGAATCCGCCTCGACGATACACTATGGCAGGTGATGGGACCCGACCTGCCCGTCGGAACGCAGGTGAAGGTGGTCTCGAGCAATGGCCGCGACCTCAGAGTCGAGCCCGTCTGAACAAACGAGCCTGATCAGGCGACGCCGATCCGCAGCAGGTCGTGGAAATGCACCAGCCCGACCGGCCGGCTGTCGTCGTCGATGACGATCAGCGCGCCGATATGATGCTGGTTGAGCAGCGCCAGGGCCGCGGTCGCCAGCACCGTCGGCTTCACCGTCTTCGGCGTCCGCGTCATGATATCGTCGACGGCAAGCTCTGAAAGATTGCGTGTGAGATTGCGCGCCATGTCGCCTTCGGTGACGATGCCGCAGAGCCGCCCATCTTCATCAAGCACCCCGACGCAGCCGAAATGCTTGCGCGACAGCACCGTGATCGCCTCCGGCATCGGTGTGCCCTTGGCAACGAGCGGCAGCCGCTCGCCGGTATGCATGACATCGGCGACATGCATCAGGCTCGCACCCAGCTTGCCGCCGGGATGGAAGACGTGGAAATCCGTAGCGGTAAAGCCGCGCGCCTCCAACAGCGCCACCGCCAGCGCGTCGCCGATTGCAAGCTGCATCAGCGTCGAAGTCGTCGGCGCCAGCCCATTCGGGCAGGCCTCCTGCTCGTTCGGCATCAGGAGGACGATATCGGCGGCGGTCGCCAGCGAGGACCCTTCGCTGCAGGTGATCGCGATCAGCGGAATGGAGAAGCGCCGCGTGAAGGAAATGATACTCTTGAGCTCGGCGCTCTCGCCACCTTTGGAAATCGCCAACACGACGTCGTCGCGCGCAATCATGCCGAGATCGCCGTGATTGGCCTCCGCCGCATGCACGAAAAAGGCGGGCGTTCCCGTTGAGGCGAATGTCGCCGCCAGCTTGGCGCCGATATGCCCGCTCTTGCCGACGCCGGTGACGATCACGCGTCCGGAGATGTCGCCGATGACCTCGACGGCCCGTGTGAAAGGACCAGCCAAGCCATCGTCAAAGGCCTGTTCGAGCGCTTCAAGACCGCGTCTTTCGGTCTCTACCGTGCGTTTTGCCGACTCGAGCACGCTGTTTTCAACGAGGTTTATCGCTCTTCTGATCATGAAGTTGCGTTAGACCTTTTCACTTTCCAAGTCCACCCCGCAGTCTTTCCGAATTGTGAACAGCACCCCTAGGCGGCAACGAATGATTAACCACAAGGCTTTACCTTTGGGTAAGAACCGAAAGCATGTCAGGCGCGAATTGCATGGGCCAGCCAAAACAGACGAGCAGTGTGACGCCGCTCCGCGCCATGAGCTGTGCCGTCTCTTTTGCCGTGCTCACTGGCCTGCTTCTCAGCCAGACGGCTGCCTTCGCACAGTCCGCCTCACAGCCGGCAGGCACGGCAAACAGCCGCTCCGCCGCCTCCCAGGACAACGGCGCCACCAACAATGCGGCATCCGCCGCCGGTTTCGATGACGAGACCGACGATACCGCCACTCCTGCGGCAAACGGCGCGACTGCGAACGCGGACGATGCCCAGCAGCGGCCCGCCATACCGGATGCCCAAGCCGGCGACGACATTACCGGCTCCATCCTCGACGAGGACATCCGCCGGCTGAACACCCGTGAAGCGCCGGTCGATGAGGCACTGCCGCGCCGCAGGGCTGCCGAAGGCGCCTCGACAGAGGAAACGCCGGGAATCCCGATCGGCACGTTTGTGCTCCGCCCGAGCGTCACCCAGAGCATCAACACCGAGACTACCAAGGACGGCAATACGACGCAGCGGCGCGCCTTTCTCGAAACGGATGCGGCAGCGACCCTGACCTCGGACTGGGGCCGGCATCAGTTGACCGTGACCTCGGAAGGCGCCTGGCAGAAGAATGTCAGCGGCGAGGGTGAGGAACAGCCTTCCTTCAAGATCAACAGCGACCTCAGGCTGGATCTTCCCGACGATACGACCGCGCATCTGACCGCTGGCTACAATTTCTACCGCGAGGATACGGACGATCCCGACGCCATCGCCAACGCCGCTCAGCAGTCGGACGTCCAGGAATTTTCGGCCGGCGCCTCCGTCCAGCGCGATTTTGGCATCCTGCGCGGCACGACTGCACTTGCGCTGACACGCTCGATCTATTCGGACGCTAAACTCTCGAACGGCACGACCGTCTCCCTCAGCGACCGCAATCAGACGACGGGCACGTTGCGTGGCCGTGTCGGCTACGAACTGTCACCCGCGCTCATCCCCTTCATTGAGGCCAACATCGGCCGCACGGTCTATGACGAAACGCAAGACTCCGCCGGTTACGAGCGTTCGGGCCATAGCTACGGCGCCAAGGCCGGCGTCGAGGTCGATCTCGGTGAAAAGCTGAAGGGCGAAGTCGGTGTCGGCTACGAGATGGCGGATTTCGAAGACAGCCGGCTATCCTCGATCGATACGGCCACACTCGATGCAAGCCTGCTCTGGTCGCCGATCCGCGGCACCGATGTCAATCTCGACCTGCAGACGAGCATCCAGCCCTCGACCACGGCGGGCGAAAGCGGCTACGTTTCGCACGCGCTGACGACGACGGTCACCCACCAGTTGCGCGACAATCTGGTCGGCACGATGATCGGTGGCGTAATATGGCGCGATTATCCGACGGATAGCACCATCAACGACGAGCTCGTCTATACCGCTGCGACCGGCCTTACCTGGAACATCAACCGCTATCTCGATCTCACCAGCACACTCGGCTACGAGCTGACAACGCGCAAGGAAGGCAGCGATTCGCAGCAATGGCGAGCCGGCGTCGGTCTCAAGCTGAAACGCTAAGAATGACGACCAAAATAGAGCGCCGCGTATCTGTTAGGACACGCGGCGCTCTATTACATTGAATCTACAACTTATTTCAGGCCGGCAAGCAGTTCCCTGAAGCCGCCTTCGACGGAGGGGCGGATATCGGCGCGTTCGAGGGCGAAGGCGACGTTTGCCAGGATGAAACCGTCCTTGGCGCCGCAGTCGTAGGTCGCGCCGCGGAAGTGGTAACCGGCGAAATCCTGTTCCTTCAGCAGCTTTAGCATGCCGTCGGTAAGCTGGATCTCGTTGCCGGCGCCGCGCTCCTGGGTTTCGAGGATCTTGAAGATCTCCGGCTGCAGGATGTAGCGGCCGTTGATGAAGAAGTTGGAAGGCGCAGTCCCCTTGGCGGGCTTTTCCACCATGCCGGTGATGCGGAAGCCGTCGCCGATCGCCTCGCCGACGCCGACGATGCCGTATTTATGCGCTTGGTCTGGCGCGCATTCCTCGACGGCGATGATATTGCCGCCGCTCTGGCCGTAGAGGTCGATCATGCCCTTCATGCAGCCCTTGTCGCCCTTCATGATCATATCGGGCAGCAACAGCGCGAAGGGCTCGTCGCCGACGATCTCGCGGGCGCACCAGACGGCATGGCCGAGGCCGAGCGGCTCCTGCTGACGGGTGAAGCTCACCGTGCCGGCCTTCGGCAATTGCTGGGCGAGAAGGGTGATTTCAGCCTTCTTGGCGCGCTCGCGCAGCGTCTGTTCCAACTCGAAATGGATGTCGAAATAATCTTCAATGACGTGCTTGTTGCGTCCGGTGACGAAGACCAGATGTTCGATCCCGGCCTCGATCGCCTCATCGACGACATATTGAATGATTGGCTTGTCGACGACGGTCAACATTTCCTTCGGAACAGCCTTTGTCGCCGGCAGGAATCGCGTTCCCAACCCGGCAACCGGAAATACTGCTTTACGAACTTTGTTGTGTTGAGCCACACCCGGCCTCCTGCTTCGATCACATCGCTTTGGAAATAGAGCTTTTTAGCTTTAACTAGTATAGAATTGCTACTGTTTTGCAAATGGTGACCGCAGCGGATCGCCATGGTAAAGATTTTGTTGACTCCGTTCCTGTAGTCTCGGGTCTGGGCGGATAGGATGCCCCGCTGCACCAGAAACTGAAGATGACGGATACGACTGTCGATGACCCAGAATCACAAAAACTCCCTTCGTGGTCTTGCTCTCGCCCTCATTGTCGCTGCCCAGGTGGCACTGGTCCCCGACAACGCGAAAGCTGATTCCCGCTTCCAGAAATGGATCGCGGATTTTTACCAAACTGCCGCTCAGAGTGGCATCAGTAAGGCAACTTATCAAAAGGCCTTTTCCGGGGTGACCGAGCCCGATCCGACCGTCCTCGAAAAGGCGGCCTACCAGCCGGAATTCACCTCGAAGATCTGGGACTATGTCGATTCCCGCGTCAACCCCTATACCGTCAAGATCGGCCGCGAGATGGCTGCCAAACACGCAAGGACGCTCGCTGCGATCGAGCAGCGTTTCGGCGTCGACAAGACCATTTTGCTGGCCATCTGGTCGATGGAATCGAATTATGGCGCGGTTCTCGACAAGGACGACCGGCTGCACTACGTGCCACGCGCCCTGGCAACGCTTGCCTACGCCGATCCGAGCCGCGCCAAATTCGCCAAGAAGCAGTTGGTCGCGGCACTGAAGATCCTGCAGAACGGCGATGTGCCGGCACGCGAGATGACCGGCTCCTGGGCCGGCGCCATGGGCCACACCCAGTTCATTCCGACAAGCTACCTGCTTTATGCCGTCGATGCCGACGGCAACGGCCACCGCGACATCTGGAATTCCGTCCCCGACGCGCTGGCGACCTCGGCCAATCTCCTGATGAAGAACGGCTGGGACACCGGCAAGACCTGGGGCTACGAGGTCGTCGTTCCCGCCGCAGTCGCCAAGCAGGCCGGCAAGACCCATACGTTGGCCCAATGGGCGGCACTCGGCCTGACACGCCCGAACGGCAAGGCCTTCCGCGAGAGCGCCACCAAAGCCATGCTGAAGATGCCGGCCGGGGCCAGTGGCCCAGGCTTCCTGATGACCGCCAACTTCTTCACCATCAAGAACTACAATGCCTCGGATAGCTACGCGCTTGCCGTCGGGCTGCTGGCCGACCAGATCGCCGGCTACGGCGGCATGCAACAGCGCTGGCCGCGCCCGGACGGCGCACTCGACATTACCGAGAAATTCGAGCTGCAGACCCGTCTGAAGACGCTCGGCTATTACAATGGCGAGGTCGACGGCAATTTCGGGTCGGGTTCGAAGGCGGCAATATCAGCCGTCCAGTCGCGCATCGGCATGCAGCCGGACGGTGAGCCCTCGTTGCCGCTTCTGAACGCACTGCGCCGCTAGATCGGGATGATCCCGGCCGGACCGGCCGGAAATCTCAACCCGCATTTCGATCAACGAAGCAGGGCATGATACTGCCCGAAAACCCCACACACTTTTCGGCATGATGCTCTACAACAGGCCGAACCGTGACCTAGATAGTAGCGGGAGTAGACGCTGGCCTACCCTGCGTGCAAGATGCCGGCAGATGCGGAACTGCCCATGACGAAGAAAACTGATCGCACCCCAATCCGTTGGCTCGTGCTCGCCTTGGCGGCGGCTTCGCTATGCCTTGGCGCTCTTGCGCCGGTGCATGTCGCTGAAGCCCAGGAGCAGCGCTATCAGCGCCGGTCGATCCTCGATTTTTTCCTCGGCCGACGCTATCTCGACGATGCGCCGCAAGCCCCTGATGTCCAGCAGCCGAGGCGCCAGCAGCGCAAGCGCCCACCGCCACCGAAGGCCGTGGTCAATACCCGCACCGCGCCACCCTTGCGGACCGTCGAAGAGGAGCCGGCGGTGCAGAAGCTCGGTGACGCCCGAACGATCCTGATCGTCGGCGATTTCCTGGCCAGCGGCCTCGGCGACGGCCTCACCGCCGCCTTCGAGACCTCGCCCGGCGTCGTCGTCGAAACCCGCGGCAACGTCTCCTCAGGCCTTGTCCGCGACGATTATTACGACTGGCCGGAACAGCTGCCGAAGATGATCGACGAGCTGAAGCCGGCAATGGTCGTCGTCATGATCGGCGCCAACGACCGCCAGCAGATGGTGACCGACACCGCCAAGGAGAAATTCCGCACCGATGGCTGGTTCACCGAATACCGCCGCCGTGTCCTTTCTTTCGGCAAGGAGGTCACCGGCCGCAAGATCCCGCTGCTTTGGGTCGGCCTTCCTGCCTTCGAATCCGATTCGATGACGGCCGATGCCGTCCAGATGAACCAGCTCTACCGCAACCAGGTCGAAAGCATCGGCGGCGAATTCGTCGATATCTGGGATGGTTTCGTCGACGAAAACGGCAACTTCATCGTCACCGGCTCGGATGTGAACGGCCAGCAGGTACGCCTGCGCACTTCTGATGGCATCAACCTTACCCAGGCCGGCCGGCGCAAGCTGGCCTTCTATGTGGAGAAGCCGGCCCGGCGTCTTCTCGGCACGCAGGCTAGTCCCGATCTGGTCCGCCTCGACTCCAGCAATCTGCCCGGTCTCGGCCTTCCCGACAATCCGGTCGAACATACCGTGCCGATCAGCCTCTCCGATCCCAATCTCGATGGCGGCGCCGAGCTTCTCGGCGCCAGGCCGCCGCCTATGGCTTTGACGCGGTCGCCGCGCGACCTCCTGGTCGAGCAGGGCGAAATGACGCCCGCACCTCCCGGCCGCGTCGATGATTACCGCCTGCCTGTGGCAAAGGCGCCGGCCGAAGTCTCGGTCAAATAAAAGAGACCGCGCGAGGCGGCCCTCCGCTTTGTCCCGTCTACTTCGCCGTCGCCTGCGGCCAGCTCAGATAATAGTAGTTCTGTCCGATCAGGCCGAAGAAGGCGTTGCTGTCGTTCGTCTGGTCGACATAGCTGCCGTTTTCCTTGACGAAGGCGCCGTCGGAGCCGCGCTCCAGATGCGCATCGAGGAAGTCGCTCCAGCCGCTGACATCAATCTCCTTGCCGGCCTTGCTCTCAGTGTCCGCCTCATCGGGATCATCGACATCCCAGGCGTTGACCGACACACCCTGCGTCGGATCGGTGATGGTGAGCGTGCCCGCTTCCAGGGCAGCCAGCATGTCGTGCGCCTTGCCGCTCTCGCCTTCGGCCGCAGCCGCATCCTGCAGCTGCTGCTTCAGCATCGACATGAAGGAGGCGCTGGTTACGTCGGCGCTATCACCCGTCGTGTCGGACTCATCAGACGTGTCGCTCTGGGCCGAAAGCGTGTCGAGCAGCCCGGAAAGGGCCTGGTTGGAAAGAAGCGAGGCAGAACTCGGATCGAGCCCGTAGCTGCTCAGAATGCTGGCGGCCGACGAACTCTGCGTGTCCTGCGAGCTGTCGTCGGAGCCGCGGAGGTTTTTCAGAGCATATTGGGCCGAAACCAGCCGCGTGCTGTCAAGTGCGGAAACCATTGGAAATGTCCTTGTCGATCATTCGCGGTCTCACGCCGCGGCCGATGGTGAAATGCGTTACGGCCAAAACGGCGGGGCATCTCCGCTTCGGTCGCCGCCGGCTCCTCCTGAGCCCGCGTCCGGCGAAAAATCTCGCTTCCAGGCATTGCCTGAGGCTTGCGGCGCACAGCCTCCGCGTCAAGCGGTCGCACTACAGCGCGGCGCACCATGAAAAAACTCCGCCGGAGGGGCGGAGTTCGTGGTCTTCGGGAAGGTGTGCGGCCGACGGTCAGTTCGGCAGAACGGTCGAACCCATCAATTCCTCGTCGATGGCGCGCGCTGCCTGGCGGCCTTCACGGATCGCCCAGACCACCAGCGACTGGCCGCGGCGCACGTCACCCGCCGTCCAGAACTTGTCGACCGAAGTCTTGTAGTCGCGATCGTTGGCGACGACGTTGGTCGAGCCGCGCTTGTCGGTGTTGAGCGTCAGCTTGCCCTCCAGCTCCTTCAGCACGCTACCGGTGAACGGCCCGCGGAAACCGATGGCGATGAAGGCGAGATCGGCCCGGATGACGAATTCCGTACCTGGAACCGGCCGCCGGCGTTCGTCGACCTCGCAGCACTTGACGCCGGTGAGCACACCGTCTTCGCCGACAAATTCAAGAGTCGCCACCTGGAATTCACGGACGGCACCCTCGGCCTGTGAGGAGGAGGTTCGCATCTTCGTCGCCCAGAAGGGCCAGACGGCAAGCTTGTCTTCCTTCTCCGGCGGCTGCGGCCGAATGTCGAGCTGTGTGACCTTGACGGCTCCCTGGCGGAAGGCCGTGCCGACGCAGTCCGAAGCCGTATCGCCGCCGCCGACGACGACGATATGTTTGGCGCCGGCAAGGATCGGGTCCGACGGCCAGCCGACGCTGTCGATGTTCTCCCGCCCGACGCGGCGGTTTTGCTGCACCAGATAGGGCATCGCATCATGCACGCCCGCAAGGTCGGTGCCCGGAATGCCCGCCTCACGCGGCGTCTCGGAGCCACCGCAGTAAAGAACGGCGTCGTGATCGGCAAGCAACTGCTCGACCTTGACATCGACGCCGACATTGACGCCGCAATGGAAGGTGACGCCCTCGCCCTTCATCTGCTCGACGCGGCGGTCGATGAAGTTCTTCTCCATCTTGAAATCGGGAATGCCGTAGCGCAGCAGGCCGCCCGGCTTGGTCTCGCGCTCATAGAGATGCACCTCATGGCCGGCGCGGCCGAGCTGCTGGGCAGCCGCCATGCCGGCGGGGCCGGAGCCGATGACGGCGACCTTCTTGCCGGTATGGACCGTCGCCGGCTGCGGCCGGATGAAGCCGAGCTCATAGGCCTTGTCGGCGATCGCCTGTTCGACCGTCTTGATGGCAACCGGCGCATCCTCGAGATTCAACGTGCAGGCTTCCTCGCAGGGCGCCGGGCAGACGCGACCGGTAAACTCGGGGAAGTTGTTGGTGGAATGCAGGTTCTGGATCGCCGCTTCCCAGTTGTTGTTGTAGACGAGGTCGTTCCAATCGGGAATCTGGTTGTGAACAGGGCAACCGGTCGGGCCGTGGCAATAGGGGATGCCACAGTCCATGCAGCGCGCGGCCTGTTTCTGCACTTCCGGGTCCGACATCGGGATCGTGAACTCGCGGAAATGGCGGATACGATCCGACGCCGGCTGGTATTTCGCCACCTGCCGGTCGATTTCCAGAAACCCTGTTACCTTACCCATGTTTTCGTCCCTTACCCTCATGACCGCCTCACCGCAGCCAATCTGTCTATCGTCAGTCCCGGTACCCGGGGCAAGTTGCTTGTCTTGACCGTCATTGGACCATATCCCCTGCAAGACATCCGTGCGATCTGAACAGCCTTCGCCGTCGGTATGATCGTCACGGGTCATTGAGATATTTTCGTCATCCGTCACCTGCAGTCAGCTGGTGACGGATGTCCCGGTGCAATTCATTCTGCGGCGATGCCCATCCGGCTGCGCTCCATTTCCTCGAGCGCCCGACGGTATTCGACCGGCATGACCTTGCGGAACTTCGGACGGTAGTCGGCCCAGTTGTCGAGGATCTGCGTGGCGCGGGCCGAGCCCGTATAGTGCAGATGGTTGGAGATCAGTTGGTAGAGGCGCTCCTCGTCATGGCGCGTCATGTCGCCAGAGACGTCGACGCGTCCCTTGTGCATGAGGTCACCACCGTGATGATGCAGCTTCTCCAGCATGTCGTCCTCCTCGGGCACCGGCTCGAGCTCGACCATCGCCATGTTGCAGCGGCTGGCGAAATCGCCGGTCTCATCGAGCACGTAGGCGACACCGCCGGACATGCCGGCCGCGAAGTTGCGGCCCGTGGCGCCAAGCACGACGACAACGCCACCGGTCATGTATTCGCAGCCATGGTCGCCGACACCCTCGACGATGGCGATCGCGCCCGAATTGCGCACGGCGAAACGTTCGCCTGCCACACCGCGGAAATAGCATTCGCCCTCGGTCGCACCATAAAGCACGGTGTTGCCGACGATGATCGAGTCCTCGGCCACGATCCTCGAATTCTCCGGCGGCCGGATGATGATCTTGCCGCCTGAAAGGCCCTTGCCGACATAGTCGTTGCCGTCGCCGATCAGGTTGAAGGTGACGCCGCGCGCCAAGAAGGCGCCGAAGCTCTGCCCCGCCGTGCCGCGAAGCGTCACATTGATCGTGTCTTCCTTCAGTCCGCGATGGCGGAAGCGCTTGGCGACCTCGCCGGAAAGCATTGCTCCCGCCGACCGGTCGACGTTCTTGATGCCGACCTCGAAGGCGACGGGCGTCTTGGCCGTCAATGCCGGCTGCGCCTGCTCGATCAGCACGCGGTCGAGAATGTCGTCGATCGGGTGCTTCTGCCGGCTCGTCCAGAAGGTCTCTTCCTTGGGAGCGTCGACCTTGTGGAAGATACGGCTGAAATCGAGGCCCTTCGCCTTCCAGTGGTTCAGCATCTCGTCCTTCTCCAGAAGCTCCGAGGCGCCGATGATCTCGTCAAGCCGGGTGAACCCGAGTGAGGCGAGGATTTCGCGCACTTCGTTGGCGACGAAGAAGAAATAGTTGATGACGTGCTCCGGCGCGCCCTTGAAGCGCTTGCGCAGCACCGGATCCTGGGTCGCCACACCCACCGGACAGGTGTTGAGATGGCACTTGCGCATCATGATGCAGCCGGCGGCAATCAGCGGCGCGGTGGCAAAGCCGAACTCGTCGGCTCCAAGCAGCGCCCCGATGATGACGTCGCGGCCGGTCTTCAGCCCGCCATCCACCTGCAGGGCGACGCGCGAGCGCAGCCCGTTCAGCACCAGCGTCTGCTGGGTCTCGGCAAGGCCGATTTCCCAAGGGCTGCCGGCATGTTTGAGCGACGTCAGCGGCGACGCACCCGTGCCGCCGTCGAAGCCGGCGACCGTGATGTGGTCGGCGCGTGCCTTGGCGACACCGGCGGCAACCGTGCCGACGCCGACTTCAGAGACGAGCTTGACCGAAACATCGGCGGTCGGGTTGACGTTCTTCAGATCGTAGATCAGCTGCGCCAGATCTTCGATGGAATAGATGTCGTGGTGCGGCGGCGGCGAAATCAGGCCGACACCCGGTGTCGAATGGCGGGTCTTGGCAACGGTCGCGTCAACCTTGTGACCCGGCAGCTGACCGCCTTCGCCAGGCTTGGCGCCTTGCGCCACCTTGATCTGCAGCACGTCGGCATTGACGAGATATTCGGTGGTCACCCCGAAGCGGCCCGACGCAATCTGCTTGATCGCCGAACGTTCCGGGTTCATCGAACCATCGGCCAGCGGCATGTAGCGGTCGGATTCCTCGCCGCCCTCGCCGGTGTTCGACTTGCCGCCGATCCGGTTCATGGCGATCGCCAGCGTCGTATGCGCCTCCCTGGAAATCGAGCCGAAGGACATCGCCCCCGTCGAGAAACGCCTGACGATATCGGCGGCCGGCTCGACCTCGTCGATCGATATCGGCTTGCGGCCGAGCGCCTCGGCGCTCTTCATCTTGAAGAGCCCGCGGATCGTGTTCATGCGCAGCGCCGAATTGTTCACCATATCGGCGAATTCGCGGTAGCGATCCTCGGCATTGCCACGCACGGCATGCTGAAGGGCGGCGACCGCATCCGGCGTCCAGGCATGGCTTTCGCCGCGCATGCGGTAGGCATATTCGCCGCCGATGTCGAGCGTCGTGGCAAGAAGCGGATCGGTGCCGAAGGCAGCGTTATGGCGGGCGACGGTTTCTGCGGCGATCGCCTCGAGGCCGACGCCTTCGATCATCGTCGCGGTTCCGAAGAAATACTTGTCGATCAGTTCCGACTGCAGGCCGATCGCATCGAAGATCTGCGCGCCGCAATAGGACTGGTAGGTCGAGATGCCCATCTTCGACATGACCTTGAGGATGCCTTTGCCGACTGCCTTGATGTAGCGGTAGACAACTTCGGAAGCATCCACTTCCTTCGGGAATTCGCCCTTGGCATGCATGTCGAGCAGCGTGTCGAAGGCGAGATAGGGGTTGATCGCCTCGGCGCCGTAGCCGGCGAGCAGGCAGAAATGATGGACCTCGCGCGGTTCGCCGGTCTCGACAACGAGACCCACCGAGGTGCGAAGCCCCTTGCGGATCAGGTGATGGTGCACGGCAGCCGTCGCCAGCAGTGCCGGAATGGCGATCCGGTCCGGCCCGATCTGACGATCGGAGAGCACGATGATGTTGTAGCCGCCCTTGTCGGCCGCTTCCGCGCGCTCGCAGAGCCGGTCGAGCATCTCGGGCATGCCTTCGGCGCCACGCTCGATATCATAGGTGAAATCGAGCGTCTTGGTGTCGAAACGGTCTTCCGTATGGCCGATCGAACGGATTTTCTCGAGATCGCCATTGGTCAGGATCGGCTGGCGAACCTCGAGCCGCTTGGCGTTCGCCGCGCCCTCGTGGTCGAGAATATTCGGCCGCGGCCCGATGAAGGAAACCAGGCTCATGACCAGTTCCTCGCGGATCGGGTCGATCGGCGGATTGGTCACCTGCGCGAAGTTCTGCTTGAAATAGGTGTAGAGCAGCTTCGGCTTTTCCGACATCGCCGAGATCGGCGTATCCGTGCCCATCGAGCCGATCGCCTCCTGGCCGGTCGTCGCCATCGGCGACATCAGGATGCGTGTATCCTCGAGCGTGTAGCCGAAGGCCTGCTGGCGGTCGAGCAGCGACACGTCGCGGCGCAACGCCCGCGGCTCCACCGGCTTCAGGTCTTCGAGGATCAGCTGGGTGCGGTTGAGCCAGCTGCGATAGGGATGCGCCGTCGCAAGCTGCGACTTCACCTCGTCGTCGGAGATGATGCGGCCTTCTTCCATATCGATCAGCAGCATCTTGCCCGGCTGCAGTCGCCACTTCTGGATGATCTTCTCCTCCGGAACCGGCAACACGCCGGCTTCGGACGCCATGATGACTCGGTCGTCATCGGTGACGAGGTAGCGCGCCGGCCGCAAGCCGTTGCGGTCGAGCGTCGCACCGATCTGCTTGCCGTCGGTGAAGGCGACGGCAGCCGGCCCATCCCAGGGCTCCATCAGCGCGGCATGATATTCGTAGAAGGCCTTGCGTTCTGCCGCCATCGACTGATTGCCGGCCCAGGCCTCCGGGATCAGCATCATCACGGCATGCGCCATCGAATAACCGCCGCGCACCAGGAATTCGAGCGCGTTGTCGAAGCAGGCCGTGTCTGACTGCCCCTCGTAGGAGATCGGCCAGAGCTTGGAGATGTCCTCGCCGAACAGCGGCGAGGAGACCGAGGCCTGGCGCGCCGCCATCCAGTTGACGTTGCCGCGCAGCGTGTTGATCTCGCCGTTATGGGCGACCATGCGGTAAGGATGCGCGAGCTTCCACGACGGGAAGGTGTTGGTCGAGAAGCGCTGGTGCACCAGGGCGACCGCGCTTTCGAACCGCGGATCCGACAGGTCCTTGTAATAGACGCCGACCTGATAGGCCAGGAACATGCCCTTGTAGACCACCGTCGCCGACGACAGCGACACCGGATAGAAATTGCTCTCCTCGCCGTCGAACTCGTCATAGATGCGGTTGGAGATGACCTTGCGCAGCGTGAACAGCCGACGCTCGAACTCGTCGTTGTTTTCGGCATCCTCGCCGGCGCCGATGAAGACCTGCACATGATGCGGCTCGGTTGCGGCAATGGCCGGCGCCTTGGAGAGCGAGGAATTGTCGACGGGCACGTCGCGGAAGCCGATGAAGACCTGACCTTCCTCGGTGATGACGTCCTTGATCACCTTCTTGAAGTGCTCGATCTGCTTTTCATCGCGCGGCATGAAGATATGGCCGACGCCATATGCGCCGACCGGCGGCAGGGTGATGCCCTGCTCGGCCATCTCCTCGCGGAAGAAACGGTCGGGGATCTGCACCAGGATGCCGGCGCCGTCACCCATCAGCGGATCGGCGCCGACGGCGCCGCGATGCGTCAGGTTTTCAAGGATGAACAGGCCATCCTTGACGATCTGGTGTGACTTCTGGCCCTTCATATGCGCGACGAAGCCGACGCCGCAGGCATCATGTTCGTTGCGCGGATCGTAGAGGCCCTGTTTCTTCGGCAGGCCGGAGGCGGATTTGGACATATTGGCCGTCGCGCGCAGCTCTGCAGCAGCAAACCGGTCAACTTCCATGGATGGCGTCTTCGTCATCATCTTTCCTCCTGTCGAAGCCCGCGGGGCCGCGGGCGGCTTTTCGTCCCGCGCCGCAACCCGAAGATAGGTTCGGCGCATGACAGCGCTGTTGCATTGTGAAGATCGGCCGCAGACATCTGCTTTAAAGGAAAGCAAACCGTCGCGTTCCGCGCCTGCCATTCGCCTCCGCGCGCCGCCCTTGAGGCTTGACGCTCGGAAGAACTATAGCGTGAAAGCCGGTCTGTTCCAGGGCTTTCGGCGCCTCTTCGGTCATAAAGGCCAAAATAGGACAGCAACACTGTCCTAATTCATCAGTTCTATGCCAGAAAGCATTCGGCTCTGCAAGAGCGCTCCGTCAAAAAACGTCAATTTGCGACGGAAGATTGCCTGGGTAGTGGCGATGACGAAAGAAAATTACGTTGCGCCGTCTTATTTTTTTTATTGATTGCGTAGTTCAATTTCCGTGATGTGTCGCAGGCGACAACCTTGATCCTGCGAAGCTTTGGCGTAATGTCCGCTGCGGACTTGCCACCCCCTTCCTTTCTCACGGTTTCCCCACATGTTCTTTGCTTCCGATAACTGGGCCGGCGCCCACAAATCCATTGCCGAACGTCTGCTGACGGAATCGACCGGCTTTGCCGCCGCCTATGGCGCCGGTGATCTCGACAGAAAGGTCGAAGCCCGTTTTTCCGAGATCTTCGAGCGTGAGGTTTCGATCTTCTTCGTCGCCACCGGCACGGCCGCCAACTCGCTGTCGCTGGCAAGCGTCCAGCGCCCCGGCGGCATCACCTTCTGCCATTCCGAGGCCCATGTGATCGAGGATGAATGCGGTGCGCCGGAATTTTTCTCCGGCGCCGCCCGCCTCGTTGCCGTTGACGGCGAAGCCGGCAAGATCGACCCGGCGAAACTTTCGGCGAAGATCGCAAGCTTTCCCGAGGACGCCGTCCATCACGGCCGCGCCAGCGCCGTGACCATCACCCAGGCGACCGAGATCGGCACCGTCTATTCCCTGCCGGAGATCGGTGAGATCGCCGCCATATCAAGGAAGCGTAATCTGCCGCTCCACATGGATGGCGCCCGCTTCGCCAACGCCCTGGTTGCACTCGGCGCCACCCCGGCCGAAATGACCTGGAAGCGCGGCGTCGACATGCTGTCCTTCGGCGGCACCAAGAACGGCTGCTGGTGTGCCGAAGCGATCATCTTCTTCAATCCGGATCAAGCCCGGGAAATGCCGTTCATCCGCAAGCGCGCCGCCCAGCTCTTCTCCAAGTCGCGTTTCATCGCCGCCCAGTTCGATGCCTATTTCGAAGACGGTCTCTGGCTCGATCTCGCCCGTCATTCGAACGGCATGGCCGACCGGCTGCGCGCCGGTATCGGCACGAGCAACTCGGCTCGCCTCGCCTGGCCGACCGCATCCAACGAAGTCTTTGCTGTGGTCAGCAAAAGTGCCGCAAAAATTGCGGAGGAAAAGGGGGCCAAATTTTACGAGTGGCCGGTCCCGGCGGCAACGCCCGAACTCGTTTCCGAAAGCGAAACCCTGATCCGTCTCGTCACCAGCTTCGCGACCACCGAAGCGGATGTCGATGGCTTCTTGAAGTGCCTGGCCGCCTGATCGCCTGCTCGAAAGGCCTGCCGGCTTGGCAGGCCGTTCGGTGACGGGCAAGGATTCACGCCGACCTCAGTCCCCTCACCTTTTGCAGAATATCCTCCGACAGTGCTGAAACCAGTGCCTGGTCGGCTCCCTTACGCGGCACCAGCACGAATTCCACGTCCTCCAGCACCGGAAGTCTTCCCGCAGCGATCTCCTTCAGGCCTGATGGTGCCATGCTGCGCGGCTGCACCAGCACGCCCATCCCGGCTCGCGCCGCTGCCGTCAACCCGCTCAGGCTGCCGCAGGTGCAGACGATCCGCCACGGCACCCTGTTTCGCCCGAGCGCTTCGAGCGCGATCACCCGTGTGACGCTCGGCGGCGGAAAGGCGATCAGCGGCAGAGGCCCTGAGGCGAGCACGCGCTCGGGATCGCGCGCCAGCCAGACGAGCGGCTCGCGATATACGAGTTTTCCGCGCGCATCGCCGAGCCGACGCTTGGCGAGCACCAGATCGATCTCGCCATTGTCCTGCATCTCGTAAAGCACACCGGAAAGCGCAACCGTCAACTCCAGGTCGACCGATGGATGCGAACGCACGAAATCCTCCAGCACCGCCGGCAGCTGACTGGTGACGAAATCCTCCGATACGCCGAGCCGCAGACTGCCGCGCAGGCTGTTGCTCTTAAACAGCGACTGCACCTGCCCCTCGATCGAAAGCATGGCGCGCGCATGCGACAGCAGTGCCTCGCCATCGCCGGTCAACATCACCTTATGGGTGTCGCGCGCCAGCAGCCTGCGCCCGAGCGCCGTCTCCAGCCGCTGGATGTGCTGGCTGACCGTCGACTGCCCGAGGCCGAGCCTTTCTGCGGCGAGCGTGAAACTGCCCATCTGCTCGACGGCGACGAAACTGCGCAATTGCGAAAGGTCCAGCATGATCCATATTCTCGATAACTGTTATTCCTTGCATCCTGGATCATAATGGACGACAGAACAATGACTGTTTTATCACGCCGCGAGATCGCCATGCGCCGCTTTCTGCCCGATACATTCACCATCCTGCTCGTCTGCACCGTCATCCTCGCGTCGTTGCTGCCGGCAAGCGGCACATTCGCGGATTATTTCGGTATCGCCACTGACCTTGCCATCGCGCTGCTGTTCTTCCTGCATGGCGCGCGCCTGTCGCGCGACGTCGTCATATCAGGCCTGCTGCACTGGCGCCTGCATCTCGTCATCCTGCTGACCACCTTCGGCATTTTCCCGCTGCTCGGCATGGCGCTCGGGCTGATCCCCGACACGATCCTGCCGCAGCCGCTTTATCTCGGCATCCTCTTCCTCTGCGTGCTGCCGTCGACGGTGCAGTCGTCGATTGCCTTCACCTCGATGGCGGGCGGCAACGTACCGGCCGCCATCTGCTCGGCCTCGGCATCCAACATTTTCGGCATGTTCCTGACACCGCTGCTCGTCGGCCTGCTGTTTTCCGTCGGCGGCCATGGCGGCTTCTCCTTCGATGCATTAGAGCAGATCCTGCTGCAGCTGCTTGCCCCCTTCATTGTCGGCCAGATCCTGCAGCCCTGGATCGGCGACTGGATCCGCGCCAAGAAGAAGATCCTGATGCCTGTCGACCGCGGCTCGATCCTGATGGTCGTCTATCTCGCCTTCAGCACGGCGGTCGTCGAGGGCCTGTGGCACACCTTTTCGATCGCCGATATCGCCGTCGTCATCGTCGCCGACATGGTTTTGCTGGCGATTGTCCTGGTGCTGACGATGTTCGGCAGCCGCTGGCTGGGCTTCAACAAGGCCGACGAGATCACCATCACCTTCTGCGGCTCGAAGAAGAGCCTCGCGAGCGGCGTACCGATGGCGAACGTCATCTTCGCCGGCCAGTCGATCGGCGCGATCGTGCTGCCGCTGATGCTGTTCCACCAGATCCAGCTGATGGTCTGCGCCGTCATCGCCCAGAAATACGCCGCCGCCGCGGCCCGCCGTGCAACGGACAAGGAAATCGACGAAGCCGCCAGCCCGGCATGAAGCATGTCGCGCAAAACTGTGCAGCGGTTTTGCGACAACGACATGCGTAAAAATAAGAGCTAAAGCGCGATGAGCGAATCTGAAAGATCGCGACGCGCTTCAAGCCGAAACAAAAAACGGCGCCCCATAGGAGCGCCGTTCATTTTATCCGATAAGGATCTGATTAGCCGTTGATGATCTGCGCTTCGATGGCTTTCGGAGCCTCGACCGGTTCTGCAGCAATCGTAATCTTGCGGGGCTTCATGGCCTCGGGAATATTTCGCAGAAGGTCGATGTGCAGCAGGCCGTTCTTCAGCGAAGCGGCGATCACCTCGACATGGTCGGCAAGCTGGAAGCGGCGCTCGAAGGCGCGCTTGGCAATGCCGCGGTAGAGGAATTCGCCGCTTTCGGCAGGTTCCTCGTTCTTTTCACCCTTCACGGACAGGACATGGGCATGGGCTTCGATCGAAAGTTCGGTCTCGTCGAAACCGGCAACCGCCATGGTGATGCGATAGGTGTTTTCACCGGTGCGCTCGATATTATAGGGCGGATAGGTCTGCGCCTGCTCCGGCTGGGCAAGGCTGTCGAGCATGGTGAAGAGCCGGTCGAAACCGACGGTCGAACGATAAAGGGGAGAGAAGTCTACGTGACGCATGATGTCCTCCTGTGGAAGCGACGTGTTGCGATGAAGTGCCCCTGAGACCCCATCTTTGGCGGCCTTGGGACGGTTGCGCGGGCCCTGTTCGGCACCCGCAGAAAGGAGATGGTGATGGGATTCGAGGAGTTCAAGACCTTTTCGGAATCGCCTTGATCAGCCCGTGAACCCCGCATGAACGACCGGTTCGGAGCGCGTTCAGGCACATTCGCCTAGAAATTTCCGCGTCGGGTGAATCTGGTCCCGATGGCTGAAGTGCATCCGTCCCTTCTTCTTCAGCCTCAACTTCGGCCGGCCGCGAGCACCCTCATGCTCCTGCCGGCCCTTTTCCTCCAGCCGGCCTTGCGAGCGCCACCGCTTTCCAATCCGGATGCCGTGCGCTATCCCTGAAGGCGAAGCAGTCAGCAGCGGCGCATTGGCAAAGTCATGGATCAGGTTCTCTATTCGACGCCCGACAATCCCGCCCCGGAAAACCGCACGGAGGGGTTCTTCGAAACCCATGACGGCCACCAGCTGCGTTACGCCGTCTTCCGCTCGAGCGCTCTGGTCGCCAAGGGCACGGTCGTCATCCTGCATGGCCGCAACGAATATATCGAGAAATATTTCGAGACGATCCGCGACCTGACGGCCAAAGGCCTCTGGGTCGCGACCTTCGATATGCGCGGCCAGGGCGGTTCGCCGCGGCTGCTGAAGAGCCGCAACCACGGCCACATTCGCCGCTTCGTCGATTACGAGCGTGATCTCGACACCTTCCTCGAAAGGGTGGTGTTGCCGGATACCCGCCTGCCCTTCTATCTGCTCGCGCATTCCACAGGCGGCCTGATTGCGCTGTCGGCCGCGCCCTATCTCACCACCCGTATCGATCGCATGGTGCTGTCGGCGCCCTTTATCGGCCTGACCGGCCAATCGGTCTCGCCTCGCGTCATCCGCGCTCTTGCAGGCACGCTGACGGCCCTCGGCCTTGGTTTTCTGCCGCTGACCTCGAAACTGAAGGAGCCGAACTTCAGCGACAATCCGCTGACCTCGGACGAACACCGGTTCGAGCGCAATGTTGCGATGATGAGGGCTCATCCGGAACTGACGCTCGGGCCGCCGACGGCCCGCTGGCTGATCGAGGCCTTTCGCACGATGGACCGGGTCACCTCGCCCTACCATCTCTTTTCCATCACCATCCCGACCATCGTCATCGCCCCGACGCGTGACGGTGTCGTGCCCTACACGGCGCAGGAGCGGCTTTCGCGTTATTTCCGCGCCGGCCAGCTGGTGCCGATCAACGGCGCCCGCCACGAGATCTTCCAGGAGCGCGATATCTACCGCGCTGCCGCCCTTGCGGCCTTCCACGCCTTCATTCCCGGCAGCGATGCCGAAGAAAACCAAGAAGTCGCCGCCCTCGGCACATGACCGGCCAGCATTGCTGACCGCGGAATCAGCACGGCGGGATCACCGCTGCAGAACGGCGATCGCCTGTTCGTAGACCGCCCGGCTGCCGGCGGCGATGATCGAGCCGCCGTTCTCAGGCCGTCCGCCGTCCCAGGTGGTGATGATGCCGCCTGCCCCCTCGATGACGGGAATGATGCCGCCGACGTCATAGGGTTTCAGACTGTTTTCGATGACGAGATCGATATGGCCGGCGGCAAGCAACGCATAGGCATAGCAGTCGCAGCCGTAGCGGAAGAGCCGCACCTGGCTCTCGATCTCGCGGTATTTCTCCATCTCCTCGCCGACAAAGAGATGCGGCGAGGTGGTGAACAGGATGGCGTTCGAAAGCGCATCACACTGGCGCGTCGCCAGCCGCCGCTCGCCCTCCGGCCCGGTATAGATCGAGCCGTTCTGGTCGGCGAAATAGCGCTCGCCGGTAAAGGGTTGCTCGATCATGCCCATGATCGCCCTGCCATCCCTCTGCAGGCCGATCAGCGTTCCCCACACCGGCACACCGGAGATGAAGGCACGAGTGCCGTCGATCGGATCGATCACCCAGACATATTCGCGGTCGAGCCCGACATTGCCATGTTCCTCGCCGAGAATGCCGTGGCCGGGGAAACTCTCCTCGATCAGCGCCCGGATGGCGAGTTCGGCCGCCCGGTCACCTTCCGTCACCGGATCGAAACCGGAGGAAAGCTTGTTCGTGACATCGAGGCCGGAGCGGAAGCGCGGCAGCGTCTCGGCTCGGGCGGCTTCCGCCAGGCGGTTGAAAAACGAACGGTCAGGAAACATGATGGATCCGTTTGGCTGGCGGGAGTGGCGCTTTTCATAGCGAAAAGCAATGGGAATGCAAACGCAGCAGGCAATTTGGCTCTAACTGCCCAAAGATATCGCAGCGCAATATATTGCTTGACATTTGTGCAATGCAATAGTAGCGTCTCCATACAGTCTTCTGACTGTAAATACCCTCCTTGGGTGTTTCCTCCCTAGACTTAGCCGCGCTCACAAGCGCGGTTTTTTTTGGCCGGGAAGACGAAGGCCAGACGTCAGCGACATCGAAAAAGAGATCTATTCGGCGGCCAGCGCCCGCTCACCGGCAAATTTCTCAACATATTCCGCCATCTGCTGCATGAAGTCCGTGACCGCATCAGCCACCGCAGCGAAATCCTCGCGTTTCTCCAGAGTCAGCTCATCGACGTAGATCGCCCGGTTCACCTCGATCTGCAGCGCGTGAAGGCCGCGCGAGGGGCGGCCGTAATGTTCCGTGATGAAGCCGCCGGCATAGGGCTTGTTGCGGATCGCAGCAAAACCCATTTCCTCCAGGATGGCGATGGCAGCGCGCGAAAGTTCGGCCGAAGCGCTGGTGCCGTAGCGATCACCGATGATGAAATCAGGTCGCGCAGTGCTGCCGGCGACGCGCACATTGCCGGGCATCGAGTGGCAGTCGATCAGCACGCCGAAACCGAACTGCACATGCGTTCGCGCGATCAGCCGTCGAAGCGCCGCATGATAGGGCTTGTAGACCGCTTCGACGCGGTCGAGCCCCTCCTGCACCGGCAGGCGCCGCGCATAGATCTCCATGTTCTCGGCGACGATGCGCGGAATGGTGCCGAGCCCGCCGGCGACCCTGAGCGAATTGACATTGGCATAGGGCGGCAGCAACCCGTCGAACATCCGCGGATCGAGCTCATAAGGCTCGCGATTGACGTCGAGATAGGCGCGCGGAAAGTTGGCTGCCAGCAGCGGCGCGCCGAGTGCGACGGCCGAGCCGAAGAGCTCGTCGACATAGTGATCCTCGGAACGGCGGATGGCGATGCCCTCAAGCCTGGACTGAGCGATAAATTCCGGTGGATAAATGCGGCCGCTATGGGGGGAGTTGTAGACGAAAGGAATGGTCTGCGACACGGGCTCATGGACCTCAAAAAGCTCGTATTCGCGTATTTCCGGCACTTTCGGCCCTCTTTACCATGTCATGAACTGACTGCTTGGCCCATGTTGCCAGTTGCCCGGCCGCAAGTCCATACTATGTAGGAGGGATGGCGGTCACGCACAGACAATTCACCGGTTGTTTACCGGGTAAAGACTAGTGTAAACGGCTGGCAGCCCACCAAAAACCTATGGATCGCGGTCTGGATTGATGACTCAGAAGATACTTCTCGCCGAAGACGACAACGACATGCGCCGCTTCCTGGTGAAAGCGCTCGAAAAGGCCGGCTACAAGGTCCTTTCCTATGACAATGGCGCCAGCGCCTATGACCGGCTGCGCGAGGAGCCGTTTTCCCTGCTGCTGACCGATATCGTCATGCCCGAGATGGACGGCATCGAGCTGGCGCGACGCGCCACCGAGCTCGACCCCGACCTGAAGGTGATGTTCATCACCGGTTTTGCCGCGGTGGCGCTCAACCCTGATTCGAAGGCGCCGAAGGATGCCAAGGTCCTTTCGAAGCCTTTTCACCTGCGCGATCTCGTCGATGAGGTCAACAAGATGCTTGCCGCGTAAGGCTTGCCGGGCGGCGCGTCACAAAACTGAAAAAAGCCTATTGACGGCTCCGAAGGTTTTGTGATCTATGCGCCGCCATCGGATGGGCGTGTAGCTCAGCGGGAGAGCACTACGTTGACATCGTAGGGGTCACAGGTTCAATCCCTGTCACGCCCACCATCCGATCTCCCTGACATTGTTGACAAATCCCCGCTTTGGGGATTTTCTGCTTCCTGAGCCTGGCAGGCGCTCCAGATCCAGCGCTTTGCGGAGCGAGGGCTTGCGCGTGATTGGTCCTCGACCATGATCCGGGCCGGATTCAATGGCTGTGGGATAGCCCCACACGGGGAAATAGGGGGACATATGACGCAAAGGACGCGGACACGGAAAGCGATATCCATAATCCTCGGCCTCGCCCTGGTTGCGGCTGGCCTCCTCGGTTTCGGTTATATGCAGTTTCATGTCGTCGAACCCATTAGCATCAAGTTTTGGCTGATTCCGATCACGATCTTCGCGGCTGGGGTAGCGATCCTCTGGGACGATTTCAAAAATCCCTAGCGAGACGACTGCTCTCCCCGTTCGACGCCCGAGCGACCGGCGGCAAGCTGGTGAAAGAGGGCAAATTGAGCAGTTCCAGCAAAAGCGCGTCTTCGTTGCTTCCCGTCGAGGCGACATTCGCCAGTCACCGATCACTGCCGGTGAGAAGCTGTGGCCCGACATCGGTATGTCCCGGGGCATTGTTCGGCTTTGTCCGATTCGTGCAGATTGCAGCGATGGCGTTTTCGCATATGAGGACGTGCTCACGCGATCATCAATTGCATACCGTTGCCGAAGTTCAGCCCCTCGTTGCTCAAGCATTCGGAAGCGCGAGCTTTGTGACGGACAGATGACGGGATTATGACAAAATGCGTGTGATTTCAGCAACATAGCCACGACAGCCTTCTGTCATGATTGATATCGTTATTGCGGCGCAACATCCCTTATGTAATTTCCGCGGCGAGGCAGGCACCGAGCCAAAAAGGTGCCGCTTCGGTCACACGGGGTGAAGACACGTAGGGACTGCCGAGCGCAGACGGTCTTCATCCTCTTGCATCTGAACTGGAGGTTATTCCATGAACATCAAGAGCCTTCTTCTCGGCTCCGCTGCTGCACTTGCAGCAGTATCCGGCGCTCAGGCTGCCGACGCTATCGTTGCTGCCGAGCCGGAACCGGTTGAATACGTTCGCGTCTGCGACGCTTACGGCACCGGCTACTTCTACATCCCCGGCACCGAAACCTGCCTCAAGATCAACGGCTACGTCCGTTTCCAGGTTGACGTTGCTCCGAACGCCAGCTCGATCGGCGCCGCCGGCGGTGGTTCTGTCCCCAACGACTCGGACTGGGATGCCCGTACGCGCGGTCAGGTTCAGTTTACGGCCAAGAGCGACACTGAATATGGTCCGCTGACCGGCGTCATCGTCATGCAGTTCAATGCTGACAACGCTTCTGCCCAGAAGGCCCAGCTGGACTCTGCTTACATCGACATCGCAGGTTTCCGCGCTGGTCTCTTTTACTCCTGGTGGGACGATGGTCTCTCCGGCGAAACGGACGATATCGGTTCTCCGGTAACGCTGCACAACTCTATCCGTTATCAGTACGAAACCGACGCCTTCTACGCTGGCATCAGCGTTGACGAGCTGGAAGACAGCCCGTTCTATGATGGCGAAACCGCCAACAACTTCGGCGTTGCAGTCGGCCTCGGCGGCAAGGCTGGAGCATTCAGCTACCAGATCACTGCTGGTTACGACACCGACAACGAAGAAGGTGCCGTCCGCGCCATGGGTACGGTTGCTGTCGGTCCGGGCACGCTCGGCCTCGCAGTCGTCTACGCGACCAACCCGAACGCCTATTACAACAAGGCTGAATGGGCCATCGCTGCAGAATACGCCATCAAGGCGACCGACAAGCTGAAGATCACCCCGGCCGTTCAGTACTACGACAACTACGGCATCACTGCTGGCGAGTTCAACGACGACGTTAACGCCTGGAAGGCCGGCGTAACGATCGACTACCAGATCGTTGAAAACCTCTCGGCAAAGGTTTCGGTTCAGTACCTCGATCCGGACAATGCTGAAGACGTAACCTCGGGCTACTTCCGCCTGCAGCGCGCGTTCTGATAAAAGGCTGCCGGCTAGAACAGGATGTCGTCCGAAAACCGCTCACACTTTTCGGCATCATGCTCTGGACCGGCAGCTACAAATTCCTGATCTGACTGACCTCCGATCGGGAAAGAATGGGCCTGGACTTCCCTGCCTGGGCCCATTCCCCTTGACCAGAAGTGCGTCCAAGATGGCAGGCGCGCGATGAGCGCCTTGCTACTGTCGCGTCACATCGGTTCGTTGCCGATGTCCGGCAGCCTATGTCATTGCTGGACCCTGTAACCAGCAGGCTCAACCAACTTTTGACTCACCTGCCGCCGATCGCCGAGCGAGCCCGGCAGCCGACGAATTTTTGTCCCCCTGGAATAATGGAGCCAAATTCGGACACAGAGCCATGCCATGGCGAACCGAGGATGAGGTGGTGATTCGCCTCGACAGGACATGGGGTTTTGAGATCGAAATGAAGTTATCCGCGCTTGCCGCCGCCGCAATTTTTTCCGCTGCCTTCGCCTTGCCGGCCTCTGCCGCGCCGGCCGCACCCGCCGAGACCTTTCCCGGCGCGCCTGGCGTCATCACGCTTTCCGGCAAATGCGCCAAGCTTGTTGTCGCCAAGTTCGACGCCACCAAGGGCTGCAAGAACGAGCTTGCCAGCGTCACCCTGGTCAATGGCCTGGTGACCTTCATCTTCACTTCGGACGGCAAGGCGCTCGGCTTCCAGGGCGACGGCGGCGGCATCAAGCCCGCCTCCAACGGCAATGCCCGCCTGCCGCTCAGCCTCGTCACCACGGGTGTCGGTAACAAGATGACCGGGGAGGTCAAGGTTGCCGGCTTCTGCACCTTCGGCAATCCCTATGCCGGCAAGCCGATTGCGATCGAATGCACCGCAGAAAGCAAGGACTCCTCCTTCACCGGCAGCTTCCGTACCGGCGGCAAGCTGGTGAAAAAAGGCAAATAGCCAGAGCAACTCCAGCAAAAGTGCGCAGCGGTTTTGCGTCGGGAATCGCCTGAAAACAAAGCGAGAGCTTTTCCGTGCATTCGAGAATGGAAATGCTCTACAGCGCCGCGCGTCTTTTCAGACGCGCAAAGGACGCTGTAGCATTTTCAATTGCCGTCAGGCGCACCAGGCGCTGCCGGCAGCCCCCGGCTTGCGTGCCAGTCCCTCATTGATCAGCTGCGCGCCGAAAGAGCGCCCGTCGCGCGAGACGACGCGCGGTGCGCCTGAGGACTCGGTCTTGCCTGCGGCATTCATGGTGAACGGTCCGGCGTTCAGAAGTGCCAGCAGCCGTGACTTGGCGGCAAAGGCCACCCTGCGTTCGCCGTCACAGCGGGCCTGGTCGACGACAGGGCTTGCCATGTCGGCGATCACGATCTTCTCGCCCTTGTACCAGAAGACGCCGCCATCGCCGACGCAATTGATATGGGCGCCCTGCCCGCAATAACCGAAAGCGACCCTCCCGGTTTCCGAAACGGCGGGAGAGGCCGGGGACGGCACTGCCTTTATCGGCTGGATCATCGGCGTCGGGATCGCGGCCGGCGGCAGCGGCTGCGACTGTGGCACCGGCGATACGGCTTCCGGCGTGGGTGCGGCAAGCGCCACCTGCTTCGGCGGCACGTCCTTCCTGACGAGGGGTTTCGGCTCCGCCGTTTCCCGCGTGATCGGCGCCGATTGCCTTGCAAGCATCGGCTGGATGCTCTTCCAATGGTCGTGAGCGACGATGCCGCCGATCGCGGCAATGCCGATCACCGCCCAGGGCAGCAATCCGCCACCGCTGCTGCGCGCTTTGCTCTTTCCTCTGGCCGGCGCCTTGCGGCGGCCGCGTGTCGCTGTCTTGGCCATCTGTCCGATTCCCGTGAGGCCGGGATTATCGCTGCCCAATCCTTTCCGAAAGGTTGGCGCGGCGACAGGATGATGCCTGGTTCGGCGATCTTTTCCTCCAATGACAGGAAAGCGCCGGGGCGCACCGGCGGGGCCCGTGCGGCGCCTGAAACACACGACGAGGAAAAAGCTGAACAAATTCCGCGCTTACACGTTAGCCAGCGAAAAATTCCATCTATTCTAGGGGAAAAATCCATGGAACTCATCATCGCCGACATGATACCGGCGTCGCGCATCCACTATCCGGTCATCTTCGCTCGTCTGCTCGGCGCCATCGTCTTCGGCGCACTGATTGGATTCGAGCGCGAGGCACGCGACCGCCCGGCAGGCTTCCGCACCCATATTCTGATCAGTCTTGCTGCGGCCCTCTTTGCCATCATCTCGATCGAGGCAGTGCACATGCCGGGTTTCGCCGATGACGAGCAGGTGCGTATCGATCCGCTGCGTGTCATCGAAGCCGTAACCGCCGGCGTCGCTTTCCTCGCCGCCGGCATGATCGTCTTTGCCAGAGGTCGGGTGCACGGGCTGACGACGGGCGCCGGCATGTGGCTCTCCGGCGCGATCGGCCTCGCCATGGGCTTCGGCTATTGGCCGATCGCCTTCTTCACGACGCTCGCCGCCATCTGTGTGCTCTTCGCTTTCGGTAAGCTCGAGCAACGGTTCGGCTTTAACTCCGGACAGCGTATCGATCGGGATGACCATCAATAGAAAAACAAAACGCCCGGCATCATGCCGGGCGTTCGTATCAGTGTGACTGTCTGCTGGTCATTCGGAGCGTGCGGCCGAAGGATCGTTTTTCCCAACCGATGCCGTACCGCCGATGGACGAAAGCGGCTTCTGGCGTTCGCCGATGCCGATATTGATGCGCTCGTCCGCCGCCTCGCGTACGGCCTGCCATTCACTTTCGTGCCGGATGAAGATCTCGCGGGGCACAAAGTCGATCGTCATATGTTCCTCACCCTGTTTCAAATCTACCGTCAGCGCCAAAGAGGCCTCCGGAATATCCGTTATTTCTTGGTGTCAGCATTGCCTTTGATGTCGGGACCACCCTTGGAAAGGTCTGCGCCGGTAACATGGGCCGGCACGTGAATGTCGTGATAGACGCCGGGCGTCAGGGTCAGATCGACATGATGCGGCGGCAGCACCTGCGCCTTCTGCATGCGGTTTGGCTTCGCCCGCTTCATGCGGTCGGACGCCTCCGTGCGCTTGTCGGGAACATGGGTCGAAGTGTGCATCATCGGCCTCCTTTTTTAAGCTCAACAGTGCCTAACGGACGGGCATCAGGATGGTTCCAAAAAAATTACCCAATCTCGATATGCCTGTCGGCCTTGACTGGCCCGGGAAGCTCATTACCTAGAGCCTATCCTGCAGCCTTCCAGACATCGGCTGACGGGGGAACTTTGGTGCCGGGCCCCTCTGGCGAGAGTTTTACGGCGCTCTCGTGATGTCGGTACCGCCTGCAGCTAAGCCGGCGGATTTTACATCGATGAACAAGCTCACCATGCCTGACCCGCATGCCCGTTATGGCATGTCGCGTTTTTCCAATATATCACCCCTCTTGAATGCGATTTGCGGCCGCGAGGTGCGGCCATGAACCAGTCCGTGACCCATAAATCTTCGCTCAGCTATTTCCGCTGGGCTTTCATCGTTACTGCCCTCGGCCTCGTTCTCGGCGCCGTGCTCGGCTGGCAGACGACCGGCACGATCGGCGGCATGGCGACCGTCTTCTTCATCTGCACGGTGCTTGCAGTGCTGGAGATATCGCTTTCCTTCGACAATGCCATCGTCAACGCCAACAAGCTGAAGGAGATGACGCCAGTCTGGCAGAAGCGCTTCCTCACCTGGGGCATCATCATCGCCGTCTTCGGCATGCGCATCGTCTTCCCGCTGGCGATCGTCGCGATCGCGGCACAGATCGGCCCCTGGGATGCTCTGGTGCTTGCCGCCCGCGAGCCGGCCGCATATGCCCGCATCATGAACGACGCGCACCTGCCGATCGCAGCCTTCGGCGGCACCTTCTTGATGATGGTCGGGCTCAACTACTTCTTCAATCACGAGAAGCAGGTGCACTGGATAGGCGGTCTTGAAAAGATGATGGCGCGTTCCGCCACCATCAAGGGTATCGAGATCGCCTTCGTGCTGGCGCTGATGCTAGTTTTCTCCTGGCTGATCGGCGGTGAGGAAGCTACCGTCTTCGTCCATTGCGCCATCTACGGCCTGCTCACCTTCCTCGCGGTCGAGGTGGTCGGCGGGCTGCTCGATGCCTCGCAGCAGACGATGAGTGCGGCCGCCAAGGGCGGCCTCGGCGCCTTCATCTATCTGGAGGTGCTGGACGCCAGCTTCTCCTTCGATGGCGTCATCGGCGCCTTTGCGCTGACGCAGAACCTCTTCGTCATCGCCATCGGCCTCGGCATCGGCGCCATGTACGTGCGCTCGATGACGATCATGCTGGTGGAGAAGGGAACGCTTGCCGAATACCGCTATCTCGAACATGGCGCCTTCTACGCCATCCTGATCCTCTCGGTGATCATGTATGCGCAGACCATGGTGCACATCCCCGAAGTCATCACCGGCCTCGGCGGCGCGGCACTGATCGGCCTGTCCCTCTGGTCATCCATCCGCCACAACAGGCGCGAAAAGGTCGAGGGTCACGTCGCCCGGCAGGAGGAGCTTCACGCCTGATTACGGACAAAAATAAAGCCCGCGACCATCCGGTTGCGGGCTAATTCATTCATGCATGGCTTGAAGGTGTTAGCGGGAGACCTGACCGAAGGAGGCTGGGTCGATACCGAGTTTCGTCAGATCGTTGGCGCGCGGGCGGCGACCAGCTTCGACAGCAGCGCTGACAGCATTTGCAGCACCAAGGACGGCGAATGCGCGGCCAAAGAAACCCGTACGGATTGAATTGCGGAGTGCGGACATTGTCCTTTTCCTTTTGCTCTATGATTGACCACTCATAGATGGCATCGCGCACAGACCTCCACAATGCTCAGAAAATCACCTCAGCCATGCAAAAAACAGCAGGCCGGCACATGTCTCCATGGCCGGCCTCGAGGGAGGGGGTGGGTCGTCTTTTTCTTCTTAGACCGCCGTGCGTCCTTTCGGACGCACAAAGGACGCTCTAACACTTTGAAATCTGCGCATCGTGCTTTCCGAAAATCGATTCCGATTTCGGGCCGATGCGCTAGTCTTCGTTTGCCGCCAGCTGCGACAGCACCTGGCCCCTGCCGCGCAGCCGCAGAATCAGCGGGATGAGGAAGGCGGCGGCTGCAACGATGAGCAGACCCGCCGCGATCGGCGACATCACCAGCGTCGTCACATCGCCCTGGCTGATCGCCAGCGCCCGGCGCAGCTGCTGTTCGGCAAGCGGCCCGAGGATCAGGCCGACGACGGTAGGCGCAATCGGATAGCCGAAGAGCCGCATCACATAGCCGAGCAGGCCAAAAGTGAGCAGCATGCCGAGCTCGAACACCGATGGATTGGCGCCGATTGTCCCAAGCGTCGCAAACAGCAGGATGCCGGCATAGAGCCACGGCTTTGGAATGGTCAGCAACCGCACCCAGAGCCCGATCATCGGCAGGTTCAGCACCAAAAGCATCGCATTGGCGATGAGCAGGCTGGCGATCAGTCCCCAGACGAGCTGCGGATTGGTGGCAAACAGCAACGGCCCCGGCTGCAGGCCGTATTGCTGGAAGCCGGCGAGCATGATCGCCGCCGTCGCCGTCGTCGGCAGGCCGAGTGTCAGAAGCGGCACCAATGTGCCGGCGGCCGAGGCGTTGTTCGCCGCCTCAGGACCGGCCACGCCTTCGATTGCGCCATGGCCGAACTCTTCCGGGTTCTTCGCCAGCCGCTTTTCGGTGGCATAGGAGAGGAAGGTGCCGATTTCGGCGCCGCCAGCCGGCATCGCACCGATCGGGAAACCGATCAACGTGCCGCGCAGCCACGGCTTCCACGAGCGCGACCAGTCCTCAGCGGTCATCCAGAGCGAACCCTTGACCGCCTCGACCTTCTCCGCGATCCGGTTGCCCTGCGCGGCGATATAAAGCGTCTCGCCGATCGCAAACATCGCCACCGCCAGCGTCGTCACCTCGACACCGTCGAGCAGGTCGGGGATGCCGAAGGAAAGTCGCGCCTGCCCGGTCTGCTGGTCGATGCCGACCATGGCGAGCGCAAAGCCGATGAACAGCGAGGTCAGGCCCCGCAAGGCGGAGTCGCCGAAGGCCGAGGAGACGGTGACGAAGGCAAGCACCATCAACGCGAAATATTCGCGCGGCCCGAAGACCAGCGCCAGTTTGACGATATAGGGAGCGATGAAGGCAAGCCCGAGCGTCGCAATCAGGCCGGCGACGAAGGAGCCGATCGCCGCCGTCGCCAGCGCCGGTCCGCCGCGCCCGGCGCGCGCCATCTTGTTGCCCTCGAGCGCGGTGACGATCGAGGCGCTTTCACCCGGCGTGTTGAGCAGGATCGAGGTCGTCGAACCGCCATACATGCCGCCGTAATAGATGCCGGCGAACATGATCAGCGAGCCGCCGGGATCGAGTTTGTAGGTGACGGGCAATAGCAGCGCCACGGTGAGGGCCGGGCCGATGCCGGGAAGCACGCCGACGGCGGTGCCGAGCGTCACGCCGACCAGCGCATAAACCAGGTTCATCGGCTGCATCGCAACCAGGATACCCTGCCATAGGAATTCGAATGTGCTCATCTTGGTGTCCCAAGCGGCGTTCCCGACCATCCGATTTCGGGGTCAGGCGCCGCGCAAAATCAAAAGAGCTGACAGCGCGTCCGCGCGGTCAGAAGAACAGATGTTCGAGCGGGCCGGCCGGCAGCGTCAGTTGCAGCAGCTGCGAGAAGATCGCCCAGACGACGAAGCTGAGGACTATGCCAAGCGGCAGCGAGATCCATAGCTTGCGTTTGCCGAAGCCGCGTGCCGTCAGCGCGAAGAGGATGCCGGTCGCGATCGAGAAGCCGGCGACGCGCAAAAGCAGCATCTGGCCGGCAAGACCGGCGACGATCCAGATGACGGGTGCGACTTCCTGCCGGTCACGTTCGGGAAAATCGCCGCGCCAGGCTTCGAAGGCAGTCCAGATCCCGAGACAGAAGAGGCCGAACGCCACCACTTGAGGCACTGTTGCCGGGCCGATGCGGTCGTACTGCGCGATCGTTTTCAGATGCAAGGCATCCCAGCCCATCACGCCGGCGACGACGAACAGGAAAACGGCAATGATGAACGCCGCCCAATCAGGGCGGCGCTCGGTCGCCGAGGAGGTGTTGTCCTCGCTCATTGAACAAGTCCGATATCTTTGAGAATGCCTTCAGTGGCGGAGACATCCTTCTCGAGCTGCGCCTTGAAGGCATCGCCGGAGAGATAGGTGTCGGCCCAGCCCTTGGTCTTCAGGGTTTCCTGCCAGGTTGCGGAGCTGTGCAGCTTCTCGAAATCGGCAGTGACGCTTGCCACCTGCTCGGCCGACAGGCCGGGGGCTGCGGCGACCATGCGCCAGTTCTGGATGGTGACGTCGGTGCCGGCTTCCTTCAGCGTCGGGGCATCGACGCCGTCGATACGCTTGTCGCTGGATACGGCGAGAAGACGGAGCGTGCCTGACTTCACCTGCGATTCGAACTCGCTATAGCTCGACACGCCGGCCGTGACCTGGCCACCGAGAATGGCGGCGAGCGCTTCACCGCCGCCGGAGAAGGCGACATAGTTGATCTTGGTCGGATCGACGCCGGAAGCCTTGGCGATCAAGCCGACGGTGATGTGGTCGGTGCCGCCGGCAGAACCGCCACCCCAGGAAACCGCACCCGGATCCTTCTTCAGCGCCGCGACCAGATCGGCCATCGTCTTGATCTCGGACGCGGCAGGAACAACGACGGCCTCATACTCGCCGGTCAGACGGGCAATCGGCGTGACATCCTTGAGCGTCACCGGCGACTTGTTGGTGAGGATCGCGCCGACCATGACATAGCCGCCGACGATCAGCGAATTCGGGTTGCCGGCAGCCTGGCTGCTGAACTGCGCAAGGCCGATGGTGCCGCCGGCGCCGGGGACGTTCTGGACCTGCACGTTGCCGGAGATCTTCTCCTGCTGCAGCGCGGTCTGCAGCGAACGAGCCGTCTGGTCCCAGCCGCCGCCGGGAGCGGCCGGCGCGATGATGGTGTAATCGGCCGCATAGGCCGGCAGCGCGATAGTCGCGGCAAGAAGAGTTGCGATGAACGTATGCTTCACGATGTGTCCTCCGTGGCGGCTGAGCAGACCGCCTGTTGTTCTCTGGGAATCGGGAGGAATGGGCCGGCCAGCGGACGCAAGGGTCCTGAATGACGAGCGGAATACCTCCCAAGGCTTCAGCTCTCCGCCTCCACGGAGAAGAAGTAGCCAAAGCGACCACAACAAGCTGTCATTTAGCTGACATCGGCGAGATATCCAGAAGGACAGGACACTTTTTTGCCGTAATTGGCGGACGGCGGTCTCATTCCGGTTCTTCGCTGCCGCATGGCCAGCACCACTGGCCGCCGCGAAGCATGGCCGCGAGGCTTTCTGATAAGAGCTACGGGCGCAGCGACCCAAAGCTCTCTAAGGAGGGCCAGCCCGCCGAAAGCTGACGCCTTCACTGCATCCGCAGAACCTCGTTCCAGTGCGCGATCAGCCGTGCCCGCTTCACCTGATCGAGATAGACCATCAGCCCGGGACTGACCGGCACCGGCCGAAGTTGGGCGCCGAGCAGTTCCTGCAGCGTATTGGCGGTATTCTCCCCCGCGACCTCGGGGCTCACGGCCGGAATCTGCAGCTCGCGCGCCAGGATCGTCTGCCCTTCCCTCGACATGAAGAAGGTGAGATAGCGTCGCCCGAGCTCCGGCTCGGCGGCCGCCTGCGGCACCAGCCCGATCCGCGACATCACCACGGTATAATCCTTCGGCAGCACGATGCCGACATCGGGATACCGCGAGGCCCAGTCGGCGGCATAGGAACCGAGAATATTGTAGCCGAGCACGAAGCGCCCGTCGGCAACGCGTTCGAGAATCGCCGAACTCGTTGAATAAAGCTTGACGCCGGCAGCCCCCATCGCCCCGATCACCGACCAGATGTCGCCGAACTGTTCCTGGTCGCGCGCCATGAAAAGAAAGCCGACGCCGGAGCGCTCGATATCGTAGGTGCCGATCCGCCCATAGACCTCGTTGCCCTTGCGCTTCAGATAATCGACGAATTCAGCCCGCGAGCTCGGCACCGGCTCATGCGCAAAGCTCGGCTTGTGATAGACGAACACCGCCGGCTCGAAGGTGAGCGCATAGGCGGTGTTGCGCCAGTTCGCCCATTTCGGCCATGCAGCGCTCATCGGCAGGTTGCTGACCTGCGCATATCCGTCGTTGGAAAGCTTCACTTGCAGGTCCATCGCCGAGGAAAAGGCAAAATCCGCCGTCTTCTTGCCGGCATCCGTCTCCTTGACGATCCGGTCGTAGATGTCGCCAGTCAGCATGTCCTCGTATTTGACTGCGACATCGGGATTGGCCTCCAGGAAACCCCGGATCATCGGCTGCGCCAACGGCTCGTCGAGCGAGGAATAAACCGTCAGTACCGGCGCATCGGCATTGCCGGATTTTGCCGGATAGAACACCTGATCGGCCAGGGCAAAGCCCGGCCAGAGCGCCAGCAGCAAGATGAAAACTCTCCTCATGCAGCAACAATGCCCGAGCGCGCCGGGAGGAGCAAGGGCGCCGACCAGACGGTGGCCCCGTGCCTGTTTTGCGGGATCAGAGATCGCACTCGAAGAAGAGCAGGATCTGCTCGAGTTCCGGCGGGACCGGATAATAGGCATCCCGTTCGCGAAAGCCGAGGCGGCGATAGAGCCCCTGCGCTGCCGTCTGCAGAATGCCGGTATCGAGCCGCATCGAGAGATAACCATCGGCTTTTGCCTTTGCCATCGATGCCTCGCAGAGTGCCGCAGCGACACCGTGACCGCGTGCCGCCGCCGAGACGAAAAGCCTTTTCATCTCTGCAATGCCCGGCGCCTGCTCTTGATGCATGACGCAGCCAACAGGCTCTCCATCAAGCCGCGCCAGGAAGATTGCACCCTTCGGCCTTTCGTGAATCTGCGGCAGGCCGGCGAGCAACGCCTCGAATTTTTGCGGATTGTAATAGAGATCGACTACCGGCCGATGCTGGGGGTAGTTGTCATAGAGCCATTGCCGGAATGATCGGCAGAGATCCCGCACCGCGGCAACCTCCGTCGGGCTTTCCGCGAGTTCGATCGTCAACTCTCCCATCCGCCCAACCTCCCGATCCCCGCCCTTCTATCACGATCCTGTTGCGCAGTGGAGATCGAAGGCCGGATTAGAGCAATTCCAGGAAAAGTGTGAAGCGGTTTTCCCAGGCAAAGCGCGAAGCGGTTTTGCCGGGAATTGCGTAAAAACAAAAGGCTAGAGCGGTTCTGCGCTTCCCTTAAAGCTGAACCGCTCTAGGCGGCGACCCACTCCATCAGCGCATTCTGCGCATGCAGCAGAAAGGTCTTGGCGGCGCGGCTCAGGCAGCGCGGATGCTCCATCCCCGCGGCCGTCACCTCCTGACTGCGCGTCACCGGCGGGCACGGCAGGAAGATCGCATCCTCCGGCAAACGATCGAGCACGTCGGTCCCGATCCGATACCTGGCGAGTGCGTCCGAGGGGCCATCGCCCGGCCATGAATCGGTGATGACGACATCGGCATCCGATAGCTCGCCCATATCGCTACTCACGCGGAAGCGCCCGTTGAACAGCGCGGCGTCACAGATGTGCCAGCGTTCGGGATAGACCTGCACCACCTCGATCGGCAATACGATCGACGCTTCGGCCCAGGAGCGGACGATATTTGCGTCCGCCGCCACGCCAACGACCTTCAGCCCGTCGATCGAGCCGCGCCGGCTCTTGATATAGGCAAGGTCGCCGAGCGTCTCGCAGGGATGGTTGGAGCGTGTGCGCGCATTGATGACAGGCACGGGCGAGGCTGCCGCCACCGCCTTCAATGTCGCAAGCTCCCTAGAGCATGATGCCGAAAAGTGTCGGCGGTTTTCGGACGACATCATGCTCTAACTATTTAATTTAGAACAGGATTCAGATTTTAGGCCGATCGGGCCTAAAATCATCCTGTTCTAGGGCGGATCACCAGCATGTCGAACCAGTTGCCGAGATAACCCGAGAGATCGCCGGTTTCCTCCCTGGTATTGAAGCCGATCGGCACATGCACGCAGATACCACCCATCGCCTGGATGCCGAGATCGAAGGCGGTCGTATTGCGCCAGCCGCCGTCGTCGACAATCAGCGCGACGCGTTTTCCCGCAAGGCTCTGCGGCATCGCACGCTCATCCCAGGCTTCGGCGAGCTCGCCGGCGCGAGCGACAATCGATCGAAGCCCGGCCTCCGGAATATCATGAAACTCCAGAAAATTCCGGGCCGAAGCTGTCATTAAAATCTCCGTCAGGCATGAAACGTCGCCACAATACCCTTCGCTGGCCTCACGGCAATCGCCGAAGCAACCGCGAATCACATTGCATACCGCGTTGGATACCTCGCGATTCGTCTTCCAAGCCATGCCCCTGGGTCCGGCTCAAGCCTTAAATCGATCCGCGATCGGTTGTATGATGCCGATCCCGGAAGCATCGACCAAAGCAGAACACTCCCGCTTTCTCCGATTAGAATCCCCTTTTCATCACAAAGGATTAGAGGATGGCTCCATCCTTCACCCATTTAGAGTATTGATGAAGATCGACGACGTTATATGGTCGCGCTGCCGTATTAAAAACGTCGAAACCGCCCGAATTTCTTATTCGGGGGACGACTCTACGCGACAAAAACTCTATAAAAAGCTAGACTAATCTGGGAAGATCCATGGGAGGGGTCATGGAACGACGACTGAGCGCTATTCTCGCTGCGGATGTCGTCGGCTACAGCCGACTGATGGGAATCGATGAATCCGGCACGTTGCAGGCGCTGAACCGCCATCGCTGCGAGCTGGTCGATATTCGTATTTCAGACTACAAGGGCCGGATCGTCAAACTCACCGGCGACGGCATTCTTGCCGAATTCCAGAGCGTGGTGAACGCGGTCGCCTGCGCCGCCGAAATCCAGCGCAGCATGGCCGCCCGCAACGAGAACGTGCCCAAGGACGAGCGCGTCGAATTCCGCATCGGCATCAATCTCGGCGACGTCGTGGTTGAGAACGGCGACATATTCGGAGATGGCGTCAATCTCGCCGCCAGGCTTGAGCGTATCGCAGCGCCGGGCGGCATCGCCGTGTCGGCCTCGGTGCGCGATCAGGTCGGCTCACGCCTCAATCTCGGCTTCGAATTCATCGGCGAACATATGCTGAAGAACATCAGGCAGCCCGTTCAGGTCTATACCGTCAGCTTGGCGCCGCCCACCTCCGCCAGATTGGTGGCGCAGAACCGCAATACCTGCTTCATCGCGGTACTGCCCTTCACCAATATGAGCGGTGATGCCGATCAGGATTACTTCTCCGACGGCATTACCGAAGACATCATCACCGATCTCTCCAAGATCTCCAGCCTGCACGTCGTGCCGCGCAATACCATCTTCACCTACAAGGGCATATCGGTGAAGGTGAAGCGGCTCGCCCAGGAGCTTGGCGTGCGCTACGTGCTCGAGGGAAGCGTCCGCATCTCCGGCAATCGCGTGCGCATTTCCGGCCAGCTGATCGACACCGCCAATGGCGACCATCTCTGGGCCGAGCGTTACGACCGCGACATGACCGACATCTTCGCGATCCAGGACGAGATCACCCATGCGATCGTCGGCCAGTTGAAGGTGCGTCTGTTACCGGAAGAGAAGAAGGCGATCGCCAATGAGCCGACCGCCAATGTCGAGGCCTACACCTATTATCTCAGGGGCCGCCAGCTCTCCCACACCTGGACCAAGTCCTATCTCCAGCTCGCAAGGCGCATGTTCTGCAAGGCGGTCGAGCTCGACCCGGATTATGCTCGCGCCTATGCCGGCATTGCCGATTGCGACGCGGCGATCCGCGATTGGGCTCCTGATGACGTGCCGCTGCGGCGCATCCTCGACATGAGCGCTCGTGCCCTGGCGCTTGATCCCGACCTCCCCGAGGCCCATGCCTCGCACGGCCTGGCCCTACATCAGAGCGGTTATGACGATAGGGCGGCGGCGGCCTTCGAACGTGCCCTGGCGCTCGACCCGAACCTCTTCGAGGCGAATTTCCACTATGCCCGGTTCTTCTTCATGCGGGGTAACTTTGCTGAATCCGTTCAATATTTCACCCGCGCTGCCGAAATCCGTCCGGATGACTATGTCTCACCGATCCATCTGATGTCCGCCTACCGCTCGCTCGGCCGTATGGTGGACACGGAAAACTGGGCAAGCCTCGGCCTGCTGCGCGCCGAACGCGCCCTGAACCTCAATCCGGAAAATTCCGGCCCGGCCCATCGCGGCGCGCTGGCGCTTGCCCATCTCGGCGACGCGGCGAGGGCACGCGACTGGGCTGCCCGCGCGATCGCCATCGATCCCGATGACATCGTCGCGCAGTATAATCTCGCCTGCGTCCATTCCGTCCTCGGCGATGTCGACCAGTCGATCGACCTTCTTGAGAGGCTGCTGCCGAACAGCTCCGTCTACCATATCAAATGGTTCAACAATGATTCCGACCTCGACAACATCCGCGACGATCCCCGCTTCCGGAAACTCCTCGCCGCCGCGATGACACAGCGCGAGCGGATCGAAAGAACCGGGAGCTGAAATCGAGGTTTTCCCGGCCGTTCACCGAATCTTCAAAATCGCTGTGACATCGCTCCGCCACCTCTGTAATCTCCTTTGAAAAACAGGGGAAACATCCGTGCGCATCCTGCTCACCGAAGACAATATCGCGCTGGCCGACGGCCTGTCGGCGATCTTGCGCGGCACGGGTCATGCCGTCGATGTCGTCCATGATGGGGCGTCTGCCAATGCGGTCATCGCCGCGGAAAATTTCGATCTGGTGATCCTCGACCTCAACCTGCCCGAGATGGACGGGCTCGACGTGCTGCGCGCCATGCGCGCCCGGCAGAACCAGGCGGCCGTTCTCATCCTGACCGCGCGCGGCACGCCGGAAGAACGGGTGAAGGGCCTCGATCTCGGCGCCGACGACTATCTGATCAAGCCTTTCGATATTGCCGAATTCGAGGCCCGCGTGCGCGTGCTGCTGCGCCGCCAGGCCGGGCTGCGCTCGGCGACGGTCAGCTTCGGCGGCATCTCCTTCGATCTCAATTCCCGCACCTTTTCATCGGGCGCCACGCCCCTCGATATTCCCGCTCGCGAGCTCGGCCTGCTCGAAATCCTCTTCATGCGGGCCGGCAAGGTCGTCGCCAAAGAGGCGATCATTCAATCGCTGACCGCCTTCGACGACGACATTTCCGCAAACGCCATCGAGCAATATGTCAGCCGCCTGCGAAAGCGCCTCTCGCCGCACGGCCTGACCGTGAAGACCGCCCGAGGCATCGGCTATTATCTCGACAAGCTGCCCGAGGCCTCATGAAAGCCGCCTATTCCCTCAGGCGCCGGCTGCTTTTCTGGCTGCTCGTCTCGACAGCCGTCATCGGCACGCTGGCGCTCGCCGATACCTATCGCGAGGCGGTCCAGACCTCGAACATCGTCTCCGACCGCGTACTCGCCGGCTCAGCGCTGGCGATCGCCGAGCGCGTCGTCGTCGCCGAAGACGGCACGCTGCAGGTCGATATCCCCTATGTCGCGCTTGAAATGCTGACCTCGGCCGCGCAGGATCGCGTCTTCTACCGCGTCGACGGCCCGCCGGGCCAATTCATCACCGGCTACCAGTCCCTGCCGGTGCTGAAGAAGACGCCAGGCGGTGTGGCCGCTTTCGCCGACGACACGTTCCGCGGCGAGCCGATCCGCGTCGCCACCCTCGAGCGCTCCGCCTCGACGGGCATCCGCTCCGTGCCCTTCGCCGTGACGGTCGCCGAAACCACCATCGGCCGCCGGCAGTTGGCGCAGGCGATCCTCGTCCGCTCCGCACTCCGCCTCGCCTTCATGATCGCCGGCGCGGCCGTCATCGTCTGGATCTCGGTCACGGTGGCTCTGCGCCCGCTCTACAAGCTCGGCGACGCCATCGGCGAACGCAGCCCTGATGACCTTCATCCGATTAAGCAGACCGTGCCGAGCGAGGTCGAGCCGCTGGTCGATACGGTGAATTCCTTCATGGTCCGCCTGCAATCGGCGCTCGATGCGCTCCGCCATTTCACCGGCAATGCCAGCCATCAGCTGCGCACGCCGCTGGCGATCATCCGCACCCAGCTTGCCCTTTCCGCCCGCGCCGGCTCGCTTGATGAGGCGCAGGCGGCGGCACTGAAGGGCGACCAGGCGGTGGCACATGCCGAACGCATCCTCGCCCAGCTTCTGCTGATGGCCAAGATCGACGCCGCCACCGCCAAGGAGGCACTGACCGCCTCCGCCATCGACCTTGCCGCCATCGCTCAGGAAATCACCGGCGAGCAGATCCCGACGGCCGCCGTCGCCGGCATCGATCTCGGCTTCGAGGGCGAAAGCCCGGCGATGGTCCGCGCCGAGCCGCTGCTGATCGGCGAAATGCTGCGCAACCTTGCCGGCAATGCCATCGCCTATGCCGGCAAGGGAGCTGAGGTCACCGTCCGTATTATCGCCGCGTCAGAGACGATCCGCCTCGAAGTCGAGGACAATGGCCCCGGTATTCCCCGCGAGAAGCTGGAGGCGGTGCGCAAGCGTTTTTCGCGCGGCAATGAGTCCGGTGCGCCCGGTGCCGGCCTCGGCCTGCCGATCGTCGAAGAAATCGCCAATCTTTTCAACGCCGACCTGACACTGGAACCGGGCGCAGATGGCAAAGGCCTGAAAGCGGCCGTCACCTTTGCCAAGGCGGCGTAAGAGCCGTCGACCTTTCCGCCTTGCTTTCTTTCGCTGCATTGCACACACTGATTTTCGGGAACAGCAAGCCGCACGACGATGCGCGCCGGATAAAAAGAGAAATATGTCGATCAAAGCCAGCATCTATCATCTGACGCATTACACCTATGACAAGCCGGTCCGCCTCGGCCCACAGATCATCCGGCTGAAACCTGCCTCGCATTCGAAGACACGGGTGCTCAGCCATTCGCTGAAGGTCACGCCCTCCAATCATTTCGTCAACCTGCAGCAGGACCCTTACGGCAATTACCTTGCCCGTTACGTCTTTCCGGATCCGGTGACGGAATTCAAGATCGAGGTCGATCTCGTCGCCGACATGACGGTCTACAATCCCTTCGACTTCTTCGTCGAGGAAGAGGCGACCAAGTGGCCCTTCGGATACCCTGAAACGATCCAGGAGGATCTGTCGATCTACATGACGCCGGAGCCGGCCGGTCCGCGCCTGAAGGCGCTGCTGCCGACGCTCGACTGGTCGCCCGACCAGCCGACGGTTGATATGATCGTCGGCCTCAATGCCCGCCTGCAACGGCAGATCGGCTATGTCATCCGCATGGAAACCGGCGTCCAGACGCCGGAGGAAACGCTGGAAAGCGCCAAGGGCTCCTGCCGCGACACCAGCTGGCTGCTCGTCCAGATCCTTCGCCATCTCGGCCTCGCCGCCCGCTTCGTCTCCGGTTATCTCATTCAGCTGACGCCGGACCTGAAGGCGCTCGACGGCCCCTCCGGCACCGAAGTCGATTTCACCGATCTGCACGCTTGGGCAGAGGTCTATCTGCCGGGCGCTGGCTGGGTTGGCCTCGATCCGACGTCCGGCCTGCTGACCGGCGAAAGCCATATCCCGCTTGCCGCAACGCCGCATTACCGCAACGCCGCCCCGATTTCCGGCGGTTATTTCGGCGAGGCCGAAACCGAGTTCGCCTTTGACATGAAGGTCTCGCGCGTCGCCGAACACCCGCGCATCACCAAGCCCTTCTCCGATGAAAGCTGGGAGGAGCTCAACGAACTCGGCGAGAAGGTCGATCGTGTCCTCGAAGCCGAGGACGTGCATCTGACGATGGGCGGCGAGCCGACCTTCGTTTCGATCGACGATTTCCAGTCGGAGGAATGGAACACCGCCGCAGTCGGCCCGACCAAGCGCCAAAAGGCCGACATCCTGATCCGCAAGCTGCAGGAACGCTTCGCCCCCGGCGGCTTCCTACATTACGGCCAGGGCAAATGGTATCCGGGCGAAAGCCTGCCGCGCTGGACCTTCTCGCTCTACTGGCGTCGCGACGGCAAGCCGGTCTGGCAGAACCTCGATCTTGTCGCCGCCGAAGGCAAGGATACCGGCGTCACCGCCGAAGATGCCGAGAAGCTCCTGACGGCGATCGCAAAGGAACTGGCGATCAAACCTGAGATGGTGCAGCCGGCCTATGAGGATCCGGCCGACTGGATCATCAAGGAAGGCAACCTTCCCGAAAATGTCGATCCGGCAAATTCGAAGCTGAAGGATCCCGAGGAACGCAACCGCATCGCCCGCGTTTTCGCCCGCGGCCTCACCGTCGCGACCGGTTACGTCCTTCCGGTCCAGGCATGGAACGCCAAGGCAGCGGAAAGCCGAGTCTGGATCAGCGAGAAATGGCGCACCCGCCGCGGCAAGATCTTCCTCGTCCCGGGCGACAGCCCGATCGGTTATCGCCTGCCGCTCGGCACGCTGCCCTATGTCCCCCCGGCGCGTTACCCGTATATCCACCCCGCCGATCCGACGATCCCGCGCGGACCGCTGCCAGATGTCTTCGTACCGGCCGGCCGAGCCATGCCGGAAGCCTCTTTCCATGCCGATGAGAGCAATCGCGGCCGGATCGAACAGACGCTCGGTGAACTCCGCGGTGCCGTGCGCACCGCCATGTCGGTCGAGCCGCGCGATGGCAGGCTCTGCGTCTTCATGCCGCCGGTCGAGCGCATCGAGGATTATCTCGAGCTGATCGCGGCTGCCGAAAACGCCGCCGCCGAACTCAAGCTTCCGGTCCATATCGAAGGTTACCCGCCGCCGCAGGACGAGCGCATCAACGTCATTCGTGTCGCCCCGGATCCCGGCGTCATCGAGGTCAATATTCATCCAGCCTCGAACTGGAAGGACTGCGTCGACATCACCACGGCGATTTACGAAGAGGCGCGCGCCACCCGGCTCGGCGCCGACAAGTTCATGATCGACGGCCGTCATACCGGCACCGGCGGCGGCAACCATGTCGTCGTCGGCAGCGCCAATCCGAACAACAGCCCCTTCCTGCGCCGTCCTGATCTCTTAAAGAGCGTCGTCCTCCACTGGCAGCGCCATCCCTCGCTCTCCTACCTCTTCTCCGGCATGTTCATCGGCCCGACCAGCCAGGCGCCGCGCATCGACGAGGCTCGTCACGACAGCCTCTATGAGCTGGAAATCGCCATGGCGCAGATCGCCGCCCCCGGCCGCGGCCAGCAACCACTGCCCTGGCTCGTCGACCGCCTGTTCCGCAATCTCTTGACCGACGTCACCGGCAACACCCACCGTGCCGAGATCTGCATCGACAAGCTGTTCTCGCCCGACGGCCCGACCGGACGGCTCGGCCTTATCGAGTTCCGCGGCTTCGAGATGCCGCCGAACGCACGCATGTCGCTTGCCCAGCAATTGCTGGTGCGCGCGCTGATCGCCCGCTTCTGGGTCAACCCGGTCGACGGCAAATTCGTCCGCTGGGGCACGACCCTGCATGACCGCTTCATGCTGCCGCATTTCGTCTGGGCCGATTTCCTCGACGTGCTTGCCGACCTTCGTGAAAACGGCTTCGACGTCAGCCCGGAATGGTTCAAGGCCCAGCTCGAATTCCGCTTCCCCTTCTGCGGTGAAGTCGAATATGAGGGCTCGAAGCTGGAACTGCGCCAGGCGCTGGAGCCATGGCATGTCATGGGCGAGGAAGGCGCGCCGGGCGGTACTGTCCGCTACGTCGACAGCTCCGTCGAGCGCCTTCAGGTGCGGCTCGAAACCAGCAATACCGCGCGTTACACCGTCACCTGCAATGGCCGCACCCTGCCGCTGACGCCGACCGGCACCGCTGGCGTGTCGGTCGCCGGCGTCCGCTACAAGGCATGGCAACCGTCCTCCGGTCTGCATCCCGTCCTGCCGATCAACACGCCTCTGACGTTTGACATTTATGATACATGGTCGAAGCGTTCGATCGGCGGCTGCATCTATCATGTTGCCCATCCGGGCGGCCGGACCTATGACACCTTCCCGGTCAACGGCAACGAGGCGGAAGCAAGGCGGCTCGCCCGCTTCGAGCCATGGGGACATACGGCGGGCGGTTACATCCCGCGCGCCGAGACGGGTTCGCTTGAATTCCCGCTGACGCTGGATCTGAGGCGGCCCGCCGGAATTTAAGGCCGAGGGTTGAGGCCGGGATTAGGGCCGGGGGTTAGGGTTTCAGTTTTGATGGGTAAGAGGCCGGCAGCGGAGCGCAGGGGAGAGGCAGAGGAACGTATCGTCAAGGATGCGGCCTTCGACTATGCGCCGCTTCCTGGCACCGCTGACGAGATGGTCGACAACAAAGGCGCGGTTCGCCCCGTCTGGCAGCGTTTCCTCTCGCATCTGAGCACGATGCCGGAAAAGGATCTCGCCGAGCGTTTCGCCCGCGCCGACCGCTACCTCAGGGATGCGGGAGTCTTCTACCGCGCCTATGGCAGCAAAGGCACCGGCGAACGCGCCTGGCCGATCTCGCATATCCCGGTGCTGATCGACGAGCGCGAATGGAAGACGCTGTCGGCGGGCCTCGTCCAGCGCGCCGACCTGCTGGAGGCGATCGTTGCCGATATCTACGGCGACAACCGACTGGTGGAGGAAGGGGTCCTGCCGCCGGCGCTGATGGCCGCCAATCCCGAATTCCAGCGCCCGCTCGCCGGCATCCGGCCAGGCTCCGGCCATTATCTGCATTTCTGCGCCTTCGAGATCGGCCGCGGACCTGACGGCAACTGGTGGGTGCTGGCCGACAGGACGCAGGCACCGTCAGGCGCCGGTTTCGCGCTGGAAAGCCGCGTCGCGACGACCCGGGCCTTCTCGGATATCTACGCCGAAACCCCGGTCCACCGCCTCGCCTCCTTCTTCGGCGCCTTCCGTGACGCGCTTCAGGGCATGAAACATTCGGGCGACGACCGCATCGCCGTGCTGACGCCCGGCCCCGCCAACGAGACCTATTACGAGCACGCTTACATCGCCCGCTATCTCGGCTTCATGCTGCTCGAGGGCGAGGACCTGACCGTCGTCAAGGGCCGCGTCATGGTGCGCACCGTCGCCGGTCTGAAGCCGATCGGCGTACTCTGGCGCCGTCTCGATTCGGCCTTTGCCGATCCGCTGGAGCTGAACCAGAATTCGCATATCGGCACGCCCGGCCTGGTGGAAGCGCTGCGCGCCGAAAGCGTCACCATCGTCAATGCACTCGGCACCGGCGTTCTCGAAACCCGGGCGCTTCTGGCCTTCATGCCGACCATCTGCCACCGTCTGCTGGGGGAGGATCTGCAACTGCCCTCGATCGCCACCTGGTGGTGCGGCCAGCAGGAAGAGCGCGAGCACGTCGCAAAGAACATCGAGAAGATGGTCATCGGCCCGGCCTATTCCCGGGCACCCTTCTTCGACGACAACGGCGAATCCGTGCTCGGCTCGTCGCTGCGTGCGACCGCCAGGGATTCCATCACCGACTGGCTGAGTTCGGACGGCCCTAAACTGGTCGGCCAGGAGGTCGTCACGCTGTCGACGACGCCCGCCTGGGTGGACGGCAAGCTCGTGCCGCGGCCGATGTCGCTGCGCGTTTTCGCCGCCCGCACAGCAAACGGCTGGCAGATCATGCCCGGCGGTTTTGCCCGCATCGGCTCCGGCGCCGATGTCGCAGCAATCGCCATGCAGTCCGGCGGAGCGGCCGCCGACGTCTGGATTGTCAGCGACAAGCCGGTCGAGCGACACACGCTGCTGCCGGCCGAGGGCAGTTTTACCCGCAACATGCCGGGCAGCCTGCCGAGTCGGGCAGCCGATAATCTGTTCTGGCTCGGCCGCTACATCGAACGCGCCGAAGGGGCGCTGCGCATCCTGCGCGCCTGGCATGCGCGTTACGCCGAAGCTGCCGATCCGAACCAGCCGCTGCTCGCCGATGTCTCCGAGTATCTCACGGCCGTCGATATCGATACCGCCGAGGCCGTGCCGGAAACGCTTTTGCGCAACATCGACAGCGCCGTCTATTCGGCGAGCAACATCCGCGACCGTTTCTCGCCGGACGGCTGGCTGGCACTCAACGATCTCGCCAAGACCGCCCGCCGCTTTCACGTCACCGTCGCTGCCGGCGACGATGCCAGCCATGCGATGACGATCCTTCTGCGTAAACTCGCGGGCTTCGCCGGCCTCGTGCACGAGAACATGTACCGCTTCACCGGCTGGCGCTTCCTCTCGCTCGGACGCTATATCGAGCGCGGCCTGCACATGACGCGCCTGCTCGGCCACATGTCCGGCCCGGAAGCGCCTGACGGCGCCCTCGACATGCTGCTCGAGATCGGCGACAGCGTCATGACCCACCGCCGCCGCTACAACGTCAACACGGCGCGGCTGACCGTCACCGACTTGCTGGCTCTCGACCCCCTTAACCCCCGCTCGGTCCTCTTCCAGGTGAACGAGATCCACCACGAGGTCGAGCAGCTGCCGAATGCCCTTATCAACGGCCAGATGTCGCCCTTCTACCGCGAGGCGATGCGGCTCCATTCCGGCCTGGCGGTGATGACGCCGGAGGGCATGGGGGTCGAGGTCTATCAGCGGCTCGAACGCGAATTGGAGCAGCTTTCCGATCTGCTCGCCCAGACCTATCTCGGGTGACGGCGATGCTCTACGATCTCTCCCTCCACATGGGTTACATCTACGACGTGCCGGCCTCCGGCGCCCGCCACGTCATGCGCCTGATGCCGCTGTCGCTGCCCAACCGGCAGCGCCTGGTCGCCGGCTCGATCACCATCTCGCCGACGCCGGACGAGCAGTCGCATTTCGTCGATTTCTTCCATCATCCCACCACCTCCTTCATGCTGCGCGCGCCGCACGAGACGCTCGACATTCGCATGCAAGCCCGCGTGCAGGTGGAAAGCCAGCCGATCGCCGCCGATTTCTCGCCGCTGCTTGCCGACCTGCCGGATGAGATATCAGGCATCTGGTCGTTGGCGCCGGATTCGCCGCACCACTTCCTTGGCGACAGCCCGCGCCTGACCCAAGCGCGCGAGATCGCCGACTATGCGCGAAGCTGCGCCATGCCTGATCTGACGGCGATGCAGATCGCCCATGCGCTCTGTGCCCGCATCAACAAGGATTTCACCTACGACCCCGACGCGACGACGGTGGACACGACGCCGCTCGAGGCGTTCAAGTTGAAGCGCGGCGTCTGCCAGGATTTCACCCACATCATGATCCTGGCGCTTAGAAGCCTCGGTATTCCGGCCGGCTACGTCTCCGGTTTCCTGCGCACCATCCCACCCCCCGGCAAGGAGCGGCTGGAAGGGGCGGACGCCATGCATGCCTGGGTCAGGATCTGGTGCGGTGAGACGATCGGCTGGATCGAACTCGATCCGACCAACAACATCCCCGCCGGCACGGACCACATCGTCGTCGCCTACGGCCGCGACTATTCCGACGTCGTTCCCGTCATCGGCGTATTGAAAAGCTATGGCGGCCAACGCGCCGTCCAGGCGGTCGACGTGATCCCCCTGAAATAATCCCAAAACTGGAAAAATCCCACGATTCGTTAAAATTCTATTGACGCCGTAAGGACAGCGGAAAGGAGGAGCGTGCCTAATATCACCCATAGGGCCTCCATATACGGGTGAACATGATGAGCACCTCCTTTCTACAGACTCCCTGCCTGCGTCGCATGCTTGGCGACCGTGGCGGTAACTTCGGAATCATGACGGCGATCCTGCTGCCCGTCCTTTTTGGGGCGGCCGGCATGGCGATCCAGGTGGGCGATATGCTGCTGTCGAAACAGCAGTTGCAGGAAGCAGCCGATTCGGCGGCGCTCGCAACCGCCACCGCGCTGGCGAACGGCACGATCCAAACCTCACAGGCCGAGGCCTTCGCGCAGAATTTCGTCGCCGGACAAATGGCGAATTACCTGCAGAGCGGTGCCGATATCAAGAACACCACGAGCGTCGGTGTCCAGACGAAGACATCGGGCAAGTCGACGTCCTATGAGGTGACGGTTTCACCCAGTTACGACCTCGCGGTTAACCCGCTCATGCAGGCGGTTGGCTTCAGCACGCAGCATCTTTCGACATCAAGCACGACGGTCGGCGGCCATTCGCAAACCCAGGGCTCCATTTCGATGTTTCTCGCGCTCGACAAATCGGGGTCGATGGGAGACCCGACTGCGACCGTCAACGCGGATGATCCAACGGAAACGTTCACCTACGACTGCAACCTCCACTACAACAGCAAGAATAATAAGTGGGTTTACGACAAATGCACCGGCAGCCGCGCGAACTACTACACCAAGATAGAGGCGCTGAAGATCGCCGCCGGCAATCTCTTTGGCCAGATCACCAGCGCCGATCCCAATGCGGAATATGCGCGCATCGGCGCAGTGTCCTACGATATTAACCAGTACACGCCCAGCAGTCTCGCCTGGGGAACTGCGGCCGTCTCGAGCTATGTCAACGCGTTGCAGTCTGGCGGTGGGACGAATTCAAGCGGTGCAGTGAGCACGGCCTACACGTCTCTGACCGCCAAAAATGCTGCGGGAAACGACGCCGAGGATGCCATTCATAAGCAAAAAACCGGGCAAGTGCCGAAGAAGTACATCGTCTTCATGACCGACGGCGACAATAACGACGATAGCCGTGGCGGTCGTTCATACGACACCTTGACCAAGTCGACATGTGACACCGCCAAGTCCAAGGGCATTGAAATCTACACCATTGCCTTCATGGCACCCGAGGGTGGGCAAGCGCTGCTGCACTATTGCGCTTCCGATGACGCCCATTATTTCCAGGCGGAAAAGATGGAAGACCTGCTTGCCGCCTTCAAGGCGATCGGAGCGAAAGCCTCCGCACAGCTGACGCGCCTGACGAACTGACGATCGGTCCCGGCGAAAAGCCGAACAAAATAGCCGCTCCGGAACAAACCGGAGCGGCTTTTCGTTATCCTCGTTCGGCCCATCAGATCGAGAAAAGCGATTGAAATCAACCCCCTCAACCCGTGTGAATATGAAGGTTTCGCAAATTTTTCGTTTGCCCAAATCCTTTGTTGCAACTGCTTAGTAACGATGCATAAACTGTCGGCTGCGCAAGCGACAAATTGATTGAATCAGGCATAACATCCTGAAACAAAATTAAAATTGGCGAGACCTAACGATGAACACTGTTTCCAAGCCGATCATCCCTTCCCCCGCCCCTCGCAGTTCAAGGCCGGAAATTCTCGCTGAAGAAATCATCGAACGTCTGACCTACCGCATCGGCAAGGATGCCAAGGTGGCAAAGCCGCATGACTGGCTGACGGCGACGATCCTGGTGGTGCGCGACCGCATCATCGACAGGTGGATGGCATCCACTCGCGAGGTTTATGCGACCGGCGCCAAGCGCGTCTATTATCTTTCTCTTGAATTCCTGATCGGCCGCCTGATGCGCGACGCCGTTTCCAACCTCGGCCTGATGGAGGAGGTGCGCGATGCGCTCGCCTCGCTCGGCGTCGACGTCAACGTCATTGCCGGCCTGGAGCCGGATGCCGCACTCGGCAACGGCGGCCTCGGCCGTCTGGCTGCCTGTTTCATGGAGAGCATGGCGACGGTCGACGTTCCGGCCTATGGCTACGGCATCCGCTATGTTCACGGCCTCTTCCGCCAGCAGTTGGCCGACGGCTGGCAGGTGGAACTGCCGGAAAACTGGCTGGCCCATGGCAATCCCTGGGAATTCGAGCGCCGCGAAAGCTCCTATGAAATCGGCTTCGGCGGCGCCGTCGAATTCATCACGACCCATGACGACCAGCCGCGCTACGTCTGGAAACCGGCCGAGCGCGTCATCGCCGCCGCCTTCGACACGCCGGCCGTCGGCTGGCGCGGCAAGCGCGTCAACACGCTGCGCCTCTGGTCGGCGCAACCGATCGATCCGATCCTGCTCGATGCCTTCAACGCCGGCGACCACATTGGCGCGCTCCGCGAAAGCAACAAGGCCGAAAGCCTGACCCGGGTTCTCTATCCTGCCGACGCCACCCCGGCCGGCCAGGAACTGCGCCTGCGCCAGGAATTCTTCTTCTCGTCGGCCTCGCTGCAGGACATCCTGCGCCGCCATCTGCAGCAATATGACGATTTCACCTCGCTGCCGGACAAGGTGGCGATCCAGCTGAACGACACCCACCCCGCCGTCTCGGTTGCCGAACTCGTGCGCCTGCTCTGTGACGTGCATGGCATGGACTTCGATCAAGCCTGGGAAATCACCCGCCATACCTTCTCCTACACCAACCACACGCTTCTGCCCGAAGCGCTGGAAAGCTGGGCAGTACCGCTGTTCGAGCGTCTGCTGCCGCGCCACATGCAGATCATCTATGCGATCAATGCCAAGATCCTGATCGATGCCCGCAAGGGCAAGAACTTCTCCGATGGGGAAATCCGCTCGATCTCGCTGATCGATGAAAGCGGCGACCGCCGTGTGCGCATGGGCAACCTCGCTTTCGTTGGCTCGCATTCGATCAACGGCGTCTCGGCCCTGCACACCGACCTGATGAAGGTCACCGTCTTCGCCGACCTGCACAAGCTCTATCCCGACCGCATCAACAACAAGACCAACGGCATCACGCCGCGCCGCTGGCTGCAGCAGTGCAATCCCGGCCTCACCGGCCTGATCCGCGAGGCGATCGGCGACGAATTCCTCGATGATGCCGAGAAGCTGCGCGCGCTCGACGTGCATTCATCCGATCCGGCTTTCCAGCAGAAGTTCGCAGCGGTAAAGCGCGCTAACAAGGTGGCACTCTCCAACCTCGTCGCCAGCCGCATGGGTGTGAAGCTCGATCCGTCGGCGATGTTCGATATCCAGATCAAGCGTATCCACGAATACAAGCGCCAGCTGCTGAACATCATCGAGGCCGTCGCGCTCTACGACCAGATCCGCTCGCATCCCGAGCTTGACTGGGTGCCGCGCGTAAAACTCTTCGCCGGCAAGGCGGCGCCGAGTTATTACAATGCCAAGCTCATCATCAAGCTGATCAACGACGTCTCCCGCACGATCAACAACGATCCGTCGGTACGCGGCCTGCTGAAAGTCGTCTTCGTGCCGAACTACAATGTCTCGCTCGCCGAAGTCATGGTTCCGGCCGCCGACCTCTCGGAGCAGATCTCGACCGCCGGCATGGAAGCCTCCGGCACGGGCAACATGAAGTTCGGCCTGAACGGCGCGCTGACGATCGGCACGCTCGATGGCGCCAATGTCGAGATGCGCGACAATGTCGGCGAGGACAACATCGTCATCTTCGGCCTCAAGGCCGACGAGGTGTCGAAGGTCCGCAGTGATGGCCACAATCCTCGCGCCATCATCGAGGGATCGCGCGAACTCGCCCAGGCGCTTGCCGCTATCGGTTCCGGCGTCTTCTCGCCCGATGACCGCAATCGCTACACGGCGCTGATCGACGGCATCTATTCGCATGACTGGTTCATGGTCGCTGCCGACTTCGACGCCTATGCCCAGGCCCAGCGGGAAGTCGACCAGATCTGGACCAACCAGTCCGCCTGGTACACCAAGACGATCAACAATACGGCGCGAATGGGCTGGTTCTCTTCCGATCGTACCATCAGGCAATATGCAGACGAAATCTGGAGAGCCGGATGAAAACGCCGAAGACCGTCCCTGAAGTAAAGCTTTCCTGGGAAATTTCGGCAGATGAAATCACGGCGATCCTTGCCGGTTCGCATTCCAATCCCTTTGCCGTCCTAGGTGTGCACCAGGCCGGCGACGCCTTCGTCGCCCGGTGCTTTATTCCGGGCGCGGAGGAGGTGACCGCCATGACGCTCGACGGCAGCGTCATCGGCGAGCTGAAACAGCTTCATGCCGACGGCGTCTTTGCCGGCCCGGTTTCCCTCACAAAGCTCCAGCCGGTGCGTTACCGCGCCCGGCGCGGCGATGCCGAATGGGCAGTCACCGATCCCTATAGTTTCGGTCCGGTGCTCGGGCCGATGGACGATTATTTCGCCCGCGAGGGTTCGCACCTGCGGCTGTTCGACAAGATGGGCGCCCACCTCATCAAGCATGACGGCGCCCAGGGTATCCATTTCGCTGTCTGGGCGCCGAATGCGCAGCGCGTCTCCGTCGTTGGTGATTTCAACAATTGGGACGGCCGTCGCCACGTGATGCGCTTCCGCTCCGATAGCGGCATCTGGGAAATCTTTGCTCCTGACGTACCGATCGGCGTTGCCTACAAGTTCGAGATCCGCGGCCAGGACGGCGTATTGCTGCCGCTGAAGGCCGACCCCTTTGCCCGCCGCAGCGAGCTCCGACCGAAGACCGCCTCCATCGCCGCCGCCGAACTGGTGCAGGAGTGGGAAGACGAGGCCCATCTGAAGCACTGGCGCGAGACCGACAAGCGCCGCCAGCCGATCTCGATCTACGAGGTGCATGCCGCCTCCTGGCAACGCCGGCAGGACGGCACGATGCTGTCCTGGGACGAGCTCGCCTCCAGCCTCATCCCCTATTGCGCCGACATGGGCTTCACCCATATCGAGTTCCTGCCGATCACCGAGTACCCCTATGACCCCTCCTGGGGTTACCAGACGACCGGCCTCTACGCGCCGACCGCGCGTTTCGGCGAGCCAGAAGGTTTCGCCCGTTTCGTCAATGGCTGCCACAAGGTCGGCATCGGCGTCATCCTCGACTGGGTGCCGGCGCATTTTCCGACCGACGAGCATGGCCTCGGCTGGTTCGACGGCACGGCACTCTACGAGCACGAAGACCCGCGCAAGGGCTTCCACCCGGACTGGAGCACGGCAATCTACAATTTCGGCCGCACCGAGGTTGTTTCCTATCTCGTCAACAACGCGCTCTACTGGGCCGAAAAATTCCATCTCGACGGTCTGCGTGTCGATGCCGTCGCCTCAATGCTCTACCTTGATTATTCCCGCAAGCACGGCGAATGGATCCCGAACGAATATGGCGGCAACGAGAACCTCGAAGCGGTCCGTTTTCTGCAGGATCTCAACATCCGCCTCTACGGCAATCATTCCAACGTCATGACCATTGCCGAGGAATCGACCTCCTGGCCGAAGGTCTCGCAGCCCGTCCATGAAGGCGGCCTCGGCTTCGGCTTCAAGTGGAACATGGGCTTCATGCACGATACGCTGAGCTACATGAGCCGCGATCCGATCTACCGCGGGCACCACCACAACGAGCTCACCTTCGGCTTGCTCTACGCCTATTCGGAAAATTTCGTCTTGCCGCTCTCGCATGACGAGGTTGTTCACGGAAAAGGCTCGCTGATCGCCAAAATGCCGGGCGACGACTGGCAGAAATTCGCCAATCTGCGCGCCTACTACGCTTATATGTGGGGCTATCCCGGCAAGAAGCTGCTGTTCATGGGCCAGGAATTCGCCCAGTGGAGCGAGTGGAGCGAGGAGAAGTCGCTCGACTGGAACCTGCTTCAGTATCGCATGCACGAGGGCATGCGGCGTCTGGTGCGCGACCTCAATTTCACCTATCGCAGCAAGCCGGCACTGCATGAGCGTGACTGCGAGGGCGAAGGTTTCGAATGGCTGGTGGCCGACGACCACCAGAATTCCGTCTTTGCCTGGCTGCGCAAGGCGCCGGGCCAGAAACCGGTCGCCGTCATCACCAATTTCACCCCTGTCTACCGCGAGAACTACTCGATCCGCCTGCCGTCCGCAGGCCGCTGGCGGGAAATCCTGAACACCGATGCCGACATTTACGGCGGCAGCGGCAAGGGCAACGGCGGGCGCGTGCAGGCCGTCGATGCCGGCGGCAACATCACCTGCTCGATTACCTTGCCGCCCTTGGCGACAATCATGCTTGAACCTGAAAATTAGTGACTGGTGGGAGGAGAAAATGGTAGAAAAACGCGTTCAGCCACTTGCCCGCGATGCAATGGCTTATGTCCTGGCGGGCGGTAGGGGAAGCCGTCTCAAGGAACTCACCGACCGGCGTGCCAAGCCGGCCGTCTATTTTGGCGGCAAGGCCCGCATCATCGATTTCGCCCTGTCGAACGCCCTGAATTCCGGCATCCGCCGCATCGGCGTCGCGACGCAATACAAGGCGCACTCGCTGATCCGTCACATGCAGCGCGGCTGGAACTTCTTCCGCCCTGAGCGCAACGAGAGCTTCGATATCCTGCCCGCCAGCCAGCGCGTCTCCGAGACGCAATGGTACGAGGGCACGGCCGACGCCGTCTATCAGAACATCGACATCATCCAGGATTACGGCGTCGAATACATGGTCATTCTTGCGGGCGACCACGTCTACAAGATGGACTACGAATGGATGCTGCAGCAGCACGTCGATTCCGGCGCCGACGTCACCATCGGCTGCCTGGAAGTGCCGCGCATGGAAGCGGTCGGCTTCGGCGTCATGCATGTCAACGACAAGGACGAGATCATCGCCTTCGTCGAGAAACCGGCCGATCCGCCGCCCATTCCCGACAAGCCGGATTTCGCTCTCGCCTCGATGGGCATCTACGTCTTCCACACCAAGTTCCTGCTCGATGCGCTACGCCGCGACGCCGCCGACCCGACCTCGAGCCGCGACTTCGGCAAGGACATTATCCCCTATATCGTCAACAACGGTAAGGCGGTCGCCCACCGTTTCGCCAAGTCCTGCGTCCGTTCGGATTTCGAGCACGAACCCTACTGGCGCGACGTCGGCACGATCGACGCCTATTGGCAAGCCAATATCGACCTGACGGCGATCGTTCCGGAGCTTGATATCTACGACAAGTCCTGGCCGATCTGGACCTATGCCGAGATCACCCCGCCGGCGAAATTCGTCCATGACGACGAGGATCGCCGCGGCTCGGCCACCTCCTCCGTTGTGTCAGGCGATTGCATCATCTCGGGCGCCATGCTGAACAACAGCCTGCTCTTCACGGGTGTCAGGGCCAACTCCTTCTCCAAGATGGAAGGGGCGGTCATCCTGCCGAACGTGAAGATCGGGCGGCGCGCGCAGCTCAAGAATGTGGTGATCGACCATGGCGTCGTCATTCCGGAAGGTCTGGTCGTCGGCGAGGATCCCGAACTCGATGCCAAGCGCTTCCGGCGGACGGAAAGCGGCATCTGCCTGATCACCCAACCGATGATCGACAAGCTGGATATCTAACTTATGAAAGTTCTTTCGGTTTCGTCCGAAGTCTTCCCTTTGATCAAGACAGGGGGTCTGGCCGATGTGTCCGGCGCCCTGCCGATTGCTCTGAAAGCCTTCGGGGTCGAGACCAAGACCCTTCTACCCGGCTATCCCGCCGTCATGAAGGTCATTCGCGACCCGGTCGTCAGGCTCGAATTCCCCGACCTGCTCGGTGAGCGGGCGACCGTGCTCGAGGTCCAGCACGAGGGCCTCGATCTGCTCGTCCTCGATGCGCCGGCCTATTACGACAGGCCGGGCGGGCCCTATCTCGATCCGCTCGGCAAGGACTATCCCGATAACTGGCGTCGGTTCGCCGCCCTGTCGCTCGCTGCCTCCGAGATCGCCGCCGGCCTGCTGCCCGGCTGGCGGCCGGATCTCGTCCACACCCACGACTGGCAGGCGGCGCTGACGTCGGTCTATATGCGCTATTATCCGACGCTGGAACTTCCGAGCGTACTGACCATCCACAACATCGCCTTCCAGGGCCAGTTCGGTTCCGAGATCTTTCCCGGCCTGCGCCTGCCTGCCCATGCCTTCGCCACCGAAAGCATCGAATATTACGGCACTGTCGGCTTCCTCAAAGGCGGCCTGAAGACTGCGCATGCGATCACGACGGTCAGCCCGACCTATGCCGATGAGATCCTGACGTCGGAATTCGGCATGGGGCTGGAGGGCGTCATCGCCAGCCGCATCGACGATCTGCATGGCATCGTCAACGGCATCGACACCGATATCTGGAACCCGGCGACCGATCCTGTCGTCCACACTCATTACGGCCCGATGACGCTGAAGAACCGCGAGGAGAACCGTCGCTCGATCGCCGAATTCTTCGGCCTCGACAATGACGACGCCCCGATCTTCTGTGTCATCAGCCGTCTCACCTGGCAGAAGGGCATGGATATCGTCGCCAACGTCGCCGATGAGATCGTCGCCATGGGCGGCAAGCTCGTCGTGCTCGGCTCCGGCGAAGCTGCACTTGAAGGCGCGCTGCTCGCCTCCGCCAGCCGCCATCCCGGCCGCATCGGCGTCTCGATCGGCTATAACGAGCCGATGTCGCACCTGATGCAGGCCGGCTGCGATGCGATCATCATCCCCTCGCGCTTCGAACCCTGCGGCCTGACCCAGCTTTACGGCCTGCGTTACGGCTGCGTGCCGATCGTCGCCCGCACCGGCGGTTTGAATGACACGGTGATCGACGCCAATCACGCCGCACTTGCGGCGAAAGTCGCAACCGGCATACAATTTGCGCCCGTAACCGAAACAGGCATGCTACAGGCAATCCGCCGTGCGATGCATTTTTATCAGGACCGAAAACTCTGGACCCAATTGCAAAAGCAGGGCATGAAATCGGATGTCTCCTGGGAGAAGAGCGCCGAACGCTACGCTGCCCTCTATTCAAGCCTCGTCTCGAAAGGCATGTGAACTAAAATGATCAAGTCCGTCCCCACCACGCCCTATCTGGACCAGAAACCCGGCACGTCGGGCCTGCGCAAGAAGGTTCCGGTCTTCCAACAGCCGAACTATGCGGAGAACTTCATCCAGTCGATCTTCGATTCGCTGGAAGGCTATCAGGGCAAGTGCCTCGTCATCGGCGGCGACGGACGCTACTACAATCGCGAGGTCATCCAGAAGGCGGTCAAGATGGCCGCCGCCAATGGCTTCGGCAAGGTCATGGTCGGCAAGGGCGGCATCCTGTCGACGCCGGCCGCTTCCCACATCATCCGCAAATACAAGGCTTTCGGCGGCATCATCCTCTCCGCCAGCCACAATCCCGGCGGCCCGACCGAAGACTTCGGCATCAAATACAACATCAACAATGGCGGCCCGGCGCCGGAAAAGATCACCGACGCGATCTATGCGCGCTCCAAGACGATCGACAGCTACAAGATTGCTGATTTCGCGGACGTCAATCTCGACCGCATCGGCAAGGACGAGCTTCCCGGCGGCACGATCCTCTCAGTCATCGACCCGGTCGAGGACTATGCTGCGCTGATGGAAGAGCTGTTCGATTTCGGCGCCATCCGCAATCTGATCAGCCTCGGCTTCCGCATTGCCTTCGACGGGATGAGCGCCGTCACCGGTCCCTATGCCAAGGAAATCTTCGAAAATCGTCTCGGCGCTCCCTCGGGCTCGGTGCGCAACTTCATGCCGCTGCCGGATTTCGGCGGCCATCATCCCGATCCGAACCCGGTTCACTGCAAGGAACTCTTCGATGAGATGATGGGCGATGACGCGCCCGATTTTGGCGCCGCTTCCGACGGCGACGGCGACCGCAACCTCATCATCGGCCGCGGCATCTTTGTCACCCCTTCCGACAGCCTGGCGATCCTTGCCGCCAATGCCAATCTCGCCCCCGGCTATTCGGGCGGCCTTGCCGGCATCGCCCGCTCGATGCCGACATCAGGCGCGGCCGACCGCGTCGCCGAAAAGCGCGGCATCGGCATGTATGAAACGCCGACCGGCTGGAAGTTCTTCGGCAACCTGCTCGACGCCGGCATGGCGACGATCTGTGGTGAGGAAAGCTCCGGCACCGGCTCCAGTCACGTCCGCGAAAAGGATGGCCTCTGGGCCGTGCTGCTATGGCTGAACATTCTTGCCGTGCGTGGCGAGAGCGTCGCCGATATCGTCACCCAGCACTGGCAGACCTACGGCCGCAACTATTATTCGCGCCACGACTACGAAGGCCTCGACACCGATGCCGCAAACGGCCTGGTGGACAATCTGCGCAGCCAGCTTTCCACCCTGCCCGGCAAGAGCTTCGGCAACCTGAAGGTCGAGAAGGCCGACGACTTCGCCTACCACGATCCGATCGACAAATCGGTGAGCGAGCATCAAGGTATCCGCGTGCTCTTCGAAGGCGGCTCCCGCGTCGTCTTCCGCCTGTCCGGCACCGGCACGTCTGGCGCAACCTTGCGCGTCTATATCGAGCGCTACGAGCCGGATTCGACTCGCCACAACATCGAAACGCAGGAAGCGCTCGCCGATCTGATCGCCGCCGCCGAAAGCATTGCCAGCATTCAGGAACGCACGGGACGCGACGCGCCAACCGTGATCACCTGATCCGGGGGGGAACATGCGGGGAAGCAGTTCGGCGCAAGCCGGCGCGATCGTCTTCGAGACCGGCGTCGAATTTGCCGTGTGGTCGCATCATGCCGCACAGATCGAACTCTGCCTCTTCGAGGATGACGGCAACAGGGAATTCGCGCGCCTGCCGATGGCGCGCGACAGCAACCACATCCATCATCTGTTTGTCGATGGACTGAAGGCCGGGGCTCGCTACGGCTATCGCGCCGACGGTATCTACGCCCCTGATAACGGCCTCTGGTACGATCCTTCCAAACTGCTGATCGATCCCTACGCCAAGGAGATCGATAGGCCGTTCCGCTATGATCCCCGCCTCGGCATCTATGGCGAGGACAGCCAGGATCTGATGCCGAAGGCGATCGTCACCACCGATACCCCAGCCGCGATCAGCAAGCCGCTCTTCAAACCGGGCGGCTTTATCTATGAGGTGGCGGTGCGGCCCTTCACCATTCTCCATCCCGACGTGCCGGAGGCCCAGCGCGGCACGGTCGCAGCGCTTGCCCATCCCTCCGTCGTCGCGCATCTGAAGCGGATCGGGGTCGATGCCGTCGAACTGATGCCGATAACCGCCTGGATCGATGAACGCCACCTGCCGCCGCTCGGCCTTACCAACGGCTGGGGCTACAATCCCGTTGCCTTCATGGCGCTCGATCCGCGGCTCGTCCCCGGCGGCATGACCGAGCTGCGCGAGACGGTCGCGGCTCTCCATGTCGAAGGCATCGGCGTCATCCTCGACCTCGTCTTCAACCATACCGGCGAGAGCGACCGCTACGGCGCGACGCTGTCATTGCGCGGCCTCGACAACCTGCATTATTATCGCCACGCCCAGAATTGGCCGGGCGAACTCGTCAACGACACAGGCACCGGCAACACGCTCGCCTGCGATCATCCTAAGGTCCGCCGCCTCGTCATCGACAGTCTGCGCCACTTTGTGCTCAACGCCGGCATCGACGGTTTTCGCTTCGATCTCGCCCCAGTGCTCGGACGCACCGCGACAGGCTTCGAGCGTGACGGCGAAACACTTGCCGCGATCCTGGCCGACGAAGTGCTGGCCGACCGGATCATGATCGCCGAACCCTGGGATATCGGCCCGGGCGGTTACCAGCTCGGCAATTTCCCGCTGCCCTTCCTTGAATGGAACGACCGGGTTCGCGACGACCTGCGCTGCTACTGGCGCGGAGACGATTGGAAGACCGGCTCGCTGGCAACCGCCCTCGCCGGCTCCTCCGACATCTTCTCCCGCAACGACGGCAAGGAAACACGCAGCGTCAATTTCCTCGCCGCCCATGACGGTTTCACGCTGATCGATCTCGTCTCCCACGCCGGAAAGCACAACGACGCCAACGGCGAACACAATCGTGACGGCCATAACGAGAACCACTCCTGGAACAACGGCGTCGAGGGGGAAACCGTCTATCCGACGATCCGCAAGCGTCGCCGGGACGATGTGATGGCGCTGATATCGACGCTTTTTGCCACCCGCGGCAGCATCATGCTGACGGCGGGCGACGAGGGCGGCCGCAGTCAGCACGGCAACAACAACGCCTATTGCCAGGACAACGAGATCACCTGGCTGGACTGGAAGGCGTTGGACGAGGGTCTCATCGCCCATACTGCCTTCGTTGCAGGGTTGCGTCGCCGCTTCACCGTCTTTTCCGAAATGGGCTTCCTGGCGGGAAATGGCGATGTCGAATGGATTTCGCTTTCCGGCGAGTCGATGACCGTTGCCGAATGGGAGACGCCGTCGCTTTCCACCCTCGGCATGTTACTATCGACCGGTGACCGCTCCGCGCGTGGCAGGCAGACCCGGCTTGGCGTGCTTTTCAACCGCTCGGGGAACCGCCAATTTTTCACGCTTCCCTCTAAGGGCGAACCGGGCTGGCGCCAGTTGACGCCGGATGGAGCAAAGAAAACTACTGGCCCCGTAACCGTCGAGCCACGCTCCGTCGCCTTTTTCGTAGAAAATTGACCGCCTCCCCTCCCTCACCCAAATCCTTGTCGCAATCGTCACAAATGCACGATAAGGCTTTGCCGCGGCGGCTTGTTTCACGAGGAATTCATGGTCACGGAAATTTCACTCTCCGACGTGCGGGGATTGATCGGCATGGAAACGGGCCTTTCGGATTGGGTCACCGTCGACCAGACGATGATCGACGCCTTCGCGTCGGCGACCGACGACCATCAGTTCATCCACGTCGATCCTGAGCGAGCGGCCGCCGAGAGCCCCTTTGGAGGAACCATCGCCCATGGCTTCCTGACACTGTCTCTGCTGTCGACGATGAACTACAACTGCCTGCCGAAAGTGCGCGAGCAGACCCTCGGCATCAATTACGGCTTCGATCGCGTCCGCTTCATGACGCCGGTGAAAAGCGGCGCCCGCGTCCGCGGCCGTTTCCTGCTCGCCGAAGCCCGCTTCCGCGGCGCCGGCATGCTGATGACCACCTATGACGTCACGATCGAGATCGAAAACGAGAAGAAGCCGGCGCTGACAGCAAAGTGGATCACCATCATCCAATTCGACCCGAAGGACCGTCCCGACGACGTTTGAGCAAAACTGCTTTTGTTACTCGGCCGAATTGAACACGGCTTCGAGCGCGTGTCCGTCGGGATCCATGACGAACGCCGCATAATAGTGCTCACCGTAATGGGGCCGCAGGCCGGGACGGCCATTGTCACTGCCGCCTTGCGCGATTGCTACCGCATAAAACTGATCGACTGCCTGGCGGCTCGGCGCGGCAAACGCCAGATGAAAACCCGGGCCGGGCGCACGCTGGCCGTCCGGGCGATGCTTGATCGCCAGTTTGTCCCCGCCGCCGGGAAGGCCGTAGCCGATTGCCTGCCCTGTTTGCCCCGGCCTGATATCGTCCCAGACCCTGATATAACCGAGCGCGGCGAGGGCAGCATCGTAAAATGCCGCCGACCGCTCGATATCGGAAACGCCAAGCGAGGCATGGTGCAGCATTCGTTTAACTCTTAAATGAGCGCACGCCGGCGATTCGCTGAGGCTCAATGCCCCGCGTCTTCAGCCGCCTCGTTCAGCAGCCCGAAGACATAATCCGAAAACGACCGCCAGCATTCCACCCGGAACGTGTCTTCTTCCGTGCGGAAAAGCACAATTTCCGCCTTGCCGAAAACGGTGCGCGATGCAGCCCCGACCGGAAAGGAAGAAAGCGACAGATCCTGCGGGCAGCCGGCCGAAAGCGTGGCCTCAGCACCCGGTCCCGAGACGATGATCGCGAGATTGCGGTGGGAAACGTCGGTCGCCGAATGCAGCGTGCCGACACCCGAAAGTGTTGCCATCAGATCGGCACTGGCCTCGTCGATCACCAGCCACTCGTCCGGCCCGATCCAGAGCGCCGATCGGGCGCCGGCCCGGCCGGATGTCTTCGGGGCATCCGGCAACGTCAGGCCGAGTGCCGAGGAAAATGCCGAGAGCGATTCCGCCGGCGCGCGTAGCACCACCCGGCTGGCAGTGGGAGCGGTCGTCAGCCGCACCGTTGCGGAGCCGCCGAGACGTCCGGCAAGCGCCGGTTTGCGAATTGCGACATCAGCCATGGATGCGGCCCCCTTCCTTGTCAAAGAATACCAGATCCGTCACCTCGACGGCGATCGTCCTGTCCGGCATCGGTACATAGAGCGTCTCGCCCATCCGCGCCCGGCCGCCGGCGACGAGCGCGAAGGCGATCGACCGGCCGCAATTTTCCGACCAATAGGCAGATGTGACGTGGCCGAGCATGGTCATCGGCTTCGGCTCGTTCGGGCTTGCGACGATCTGCGCACCTTCTTCGAGCACCAGCTTCGGGTCCTTGGTGACGAGGCCGACGAGCTGCTTGCGCCCGTCCTTGACGAGATCCGGCCGCTTCAACCCGCGAATACCGACGAAATCCGTCTTTTTCTTCGAAACCGCCCAGGAAAGTCCGGCATCATCGGGGGTCACGGTCCCATCCGTATCCTGCCCGACGATGATGTAGCCTTTCTCGGCGCGAAGAACGTGCATCGTCTCTGTGCCGTAGACGCAGGCGCCGAGCGGTTCGGCATTGGCCCAGACCGCTTCGAGTACCGACTGGCCGTAATCGGCCGGCACATTGATTTCGAAGCCGGTTTCGCCGGTGAAGGAGACGCGGAAGAGCCGCGCCGGCACGCCGCAGACCGTGCACTCGGCAACGCTCATATGCGGGAAGGCTTCGTTCGAAAGATCGAGCCCTTCGACCAGTGGCGCGACGATCTCGCGCGCCTTCGGCCCCTGCACGGCAATGACAGCCCATTGTTCCGTCACCGAGGTCAGCCATACCTTCAGATGCGGGAATTCCGTCTGCAGGTAATCTTCCATGTGATGGAGAACGCGCGGCGCGCCGCCGGTCGTCGTCGTCACATGGAAACGGTCGTTTGCCAGGCGTCCGACAACACCGTCGTCATAGACGAAGCCGTCCTCGCGGGTCATGATGCCGTAACGGGCCTTGCCGGGCTTCAGCGTGTCCCAGGCATTGGTGTAGATGAGGTTGAGGAATTCCGCCGCATCCGGCCCCACCACCTCGATCTTGCCGAGTGTCGAGGCGTCGAAGATACCGGCCGCCTCGCGAGCCGTCCGGCATTCGCGAGCCACCGCCTGGTGCATGCTCTCGCCTGCCTGCGGATAGAACCAGGCACGCTTCCAGTTGCCGACATCCTCGAAGACCGCGCCATGCGCTTCTTCCCAGTCGTGCAGCGGCGTCTTGCGTGTCGGGTCGAACAGTTCTCCGCGCGAATGGCCGATCAGCGTACCGTAGGTGACCGGCGTATAGGGCGCGCGGAAAGTGGTGAGGCCGACCTGCGGAATTTCCTTGCCGAGCATTTCGGCGGCAATCGCCAGGCCATGCATGTTGGAGAGCTTGCCCTGGTCCGAGGCCATGCCGTTGGTCGTGAAGCGCTTGATATGCTCGATCGAATGCATGCCTTCGCGCACGGCAAGGCGGATATCCTTGGCGCAGACGTCATGCTGGAAATCGATGAAGGCCTTGGCGTTGGTCTTCGGCCCGGCGCCTTCGGCAGCACCGATCATGCCGCCCGTCCAGTCATAGGCTTGCTCGGCCGAAATTGCGATCTTCGCGTCGCTGCCTTTGCCGGTGGCCTGCGCCATCAGCTCGCCGGCGGCAAGCGACTCCTCGATCGTCCGCTGCAGGTCGTCGGTGCCGTTGCAGGCGCCGACCGAGAGGCAGTCCTGGGCATAGGAGCCGGGCAGGAATCGCTGGCTTTCGGCATCGAAGGCCACTTTGCCGCGCGACTGCGAGAAGAGATGGACCGACGGCGTCCAGCCGGCCGAAACCAGCAGCGCATCGACCGTGATCTTGCGCGGCGAACCGCCGCCGTTGCGCGCCACCGTCATCGAGGAGATGCGCAGCCGCCCGGCCGTGTTGACGACCGATTGGCCGGCCAGAACATCAATACCGAGTGCACGCGCCTCGGCCAGCACCGCCGCTCCCGGCGCCTGCCTGCTATCGACGATGGCGGCGATCGAAACACCAGCCCGCTTCAGATCGAAGGCCGCCTCATAGGCCGAGTCGTGCGCCGTGTAGATGCCGACCTTGGCCCCGACCGCCACGCCGTAATGATTGAGATACATCCGCCCCGCCGAGGCCAGCATGATGCCCGGCCGGTCGTTGTTCGGAAATACCATGTGACGCTCGATCGCGCCGGTGGCGAGGATCACGCGCTTTGCCCGGACCTGCCAAAGCCGCTCGCGCGGCAGATCACGGGAAGGCTTGGCGACATGATCGGTAACGCGCTCGGCAAGACCGACGAAATTGTGGTTGTAGTAGCCGAAAGCGGTCGTGCGGACCAGCACTTCGACATTGTCCATCGCCTCCAGCCGCGCCACGGCCTTCTGTGCCCAGCTATTGCCGTCCTGTCCGTCGATCGTCACGCCGGTATCATAACGCAACGCCCCGCCCGCTTCCGCCTGCTCGTCGCAAAGCATCACCCGGGCACCGGTCTCGGCGGCGGCCAGCGCCGCCGAAAGCCCGGCCACGCCGGCGCCGACCACCAGCACGTCGCAATGCGCATAGCGGCTGGCATAATGGTCCGGATCCTCCTCCGTCGGCGCGACGCCGAGGCCGGCGGCACGACGGATGAGCGGTTCGTACACGTGTTTCCAGGCGGCGCGCGGCCACATGAATGTCTTGTAGTAGAAGCCGGCGGCGAAGAACGGCGACATCAGATTGTTGACCGCGCCGACATCGAAGGCAAGCGAGGGCCAGCGGTTCTGCGAGTTGACGATCATGCCGTCAAAAACTTCCTGCACCGTGGCGCGCACGTTAGGCTGCTTGCGCGCCGTATCGCGGGCGACGTCTATCAGCGCGTTCGGCTCCTCGGCCCCTGCAGACAGAATACCGCGGGCCCGGTGATATTTGAACGAACGGCCGACGAGATGCACACCGTTGGCGATCAGCGCCGAGGCGACGGTATCACCTTCGAGCGCCGTATAGCTCTTGCCGTCGAAGCTGAAGCGCGCGGTTCTGGCCGGTGTCAGGCGCCCCTTGCCGGCGATACGGTTCACGCCGCTCATTGCGCCTCTCCTTCCACGGCTTCATATGTTTCGACGGGCCCATGCTGCTGGGCCGCCGCGCCGATCTCAGGCTTCGGCTGACCCGCCTTGTAGGTCATGATGAACTTGTCGGTCACCGTATCGCGCGCTGCATTGAAGAAGCGCCCGCAGCCGTGAATGTGCCGCCAGCGTTCGAAGATCAGCCCCTTCGGATTGTCGCGCAGAAAGAAATAGGCCTCGAATTCCTCGTCCGAGATCGAAGCGATATCGGTGGGCCGCGCGATATGCGCGTCACCTGCGCCACGGAATTCGAGCTCGGAGCGCTCTTCCTGACAGTATGGGCAATAGATCAGCAGCATGTGTTACCCGTCTTAGAGTTCCGATCCGGAAACATTGGTTCCCGGAGGTTGATTGCAGAGACGCTTTCCCATCGTTACGTAGGGAATGAGGCGCTTGAGAAGCTGTTCGAAATTGTCGTAGGGCTCCAGTACATCGGTCATGCCGATATTCGCAAAAGCCATCTTGGCGATATCGTTGTCGATCACGAAGGCACGTCCCGGCGTTCCGCCGACCTCAGGCACGAAATAGACGGCTGGTTTGCGCAGGATCATCGCGCAAAGCAGCGTGCCGCTCTCGGCGACGAAGGGCCACTCGCTTTCGCCGGCAGCCCTGTGGATCTTCTGCAGGCGGAAATCCTCGGCGCCGGGAAAGACGTCACCAGCCGGCATGGCCCCGCCGTCGATCCCGATTGCGAGGAGAGCCGCCGTCCACATCAGTGCGCCACCGCCGCCGCTGCCGCTTCGTCGATCAGCCGGCCGCTGCGGAAACGGTCCAGCGTCAAGCCGGCATTGAACTTGTGCGGCTCGTCGCGGGCAATCAGATGCGCGAAGAGATTGGCAGAGCCCGGCGTCGCCTTGAAGCCGCCTGTACCCCAGCCGCAATTGACGTAGAGCCCGGGAACCGGCGTCTTCGACTGGATCGCCGAACGATCCGGCGTATTGTCGACGATGCCGCCCCATTGCCGCATCATCTTGACGCGCCGGAACATCGGGAAGAGCTCGCAGATGGCGTCGAGCGTGTGCGTGATGATCTGCAGCCCGCCGGTCTGGGAATAGGAATTATACTGGTCGGTGCCGGCGCCGATGACGAGTTCTCCCTTGTCGGACTGGGAGATATAGGCATGCACCGTGTTCGACATGACGACGCAGGGAAAGATTGGCTTCAGTGGTTCGGAAACCAGCGCCTGTAGCGGGCTCGATTGCAGCGGCACGCGTACGCCAGCCATCTGCATGACAGTGGTCGTATGGCCAGCCGCCGACACCGCCACCTTCCTGGCGCCGATGAAGCCACGCGAGGTCTCGACCCCGGTCACCCCTCCGTCCGGACCGCGCCGGATACCGGTCACTTCGCAATTCTGAATGATGTGCACGCCGCGGTCTGAAGCCGCCCGCGCATAACCCCAGGCAACGGCGTCGTGCCGCGCCGTACCGCCCCGCCGCTGCAGTGCCGCCCCGTTGATCGGGTAGCGCGCGCTGGCCGAGATATCGAGCGGCGGACAATAGGCCTTCGCCTGCTCCGGTGTCAGCCATTCATTGTCGATGCCGTAGAGCCGGTTGGCATGGATATGCCGCTTGAAGGATTGCTGGTCGTGAATATTGTGCGAGAGCATCATCACGCCGCGCGGCGAATACATCACATTGTAGTTGAGCTCCTGGGAAAGCCCCTCCCAGAGCTTCATCGAATGCTCGTAGATGTGCATGCTCTCTTCGTAGAGATAGTTCGAGCGGATGATGGTGGTGTTGCGCCCGGTATTGCCGCCGCCGAGCCAGCCCTTCTCGATCACCGCCACATTGGTGATGCCGTGCTCCTTGGCGAGATAGTAGGCAGCACCCAGCCCGTGGCCGCCGGCACCGATGATGACGACGTCGTATTCGGCGCGTGGCTCAGGCGAAGTCCACTGCTTCTCCCAACCCTTGTGGCCACGAAGGGCCTCCCGTGCCACGGCAAAAACCGAATATTTCCGCATCCGCCTTCTTCTCCTTCGGGAAAGGGCTTGTTCTCCGCGCTCATACAAATCGCAAATCCAAATGCGGCACAACGGTTCTTTTGCGACGCGCGAGAGCTTTGGTTTCGACACGCCGAAGAGAATGCCGCTTCAAGCGGAAGACAGAAGCCGCGGCATTTCCGCTAACCGTCGGCCGGCGACCTAACCCAAGAGGGTTAGAAGACAAGCAATTGCTAAAATGTTAACAATCGCGTGTTCCGGGGTACGTGTATCATGTGGGGTTGGCGCTCAGTATCAGTCGCGACGCTTTGCATCGCGTTAAGCAGCGCATCGCCGGCACCCGCCGCCGAGCCGGTTGGCCAGGCTGTCGTCATAAAGACAGAAGTGACGGGACAGAGCGGCCCGATCGAGGTCGACACCAGCGTCCATCGCAACGAGCGCATCAAGACATCGCAATCCGGGCTTGGCCAATTCCTGTTTCGTGACGGCACGAAGCTCGCGGTCGGCTGGGGTTCGTCGGTCGTCATTGACAAATATGTCTTCGATGATTCCCAATCGGTCAAGAAACTCACCATCAGGGCGGCAAAGGGCACATTCCGCTGGGTCAGCGGCAGTTCCAATTCTTCGGCCTACCAGATCCTGACGCCGGCCGGCACGATCGGCGTACGCGGCACCGCTTTCGATTTCTACGTCGGCCCGGATGGCACGACCGCCGTCGTCCTGCTGAACGGCGCAGCCCGCTTCTGCGGTCCGGGCGGTTGCCGGCAGTTGCAGCAGCGCTGCGACTGCGTGGTGGCCAAGCCGAACGGCGATATGTCGGCAGCACGCCGGGTCGATCCCAGCATCCTCGCGACGCTCGGAAATCAGCGCGCCCTCCCCTTCCTCTCCGGCAATCAGCGGCTTGCGGGCGGCATCGGCATGCTCGGCGGCTGCAATATGGCCTCCGTCACGCCGGAAAGAAAAGACAGAAACCGGCCCCCGCCTCCTCGCGATCCGGCACCGGCACCCAGTCCGCAGAGGCAGGATCCGCCGCAGCGGCAGGCCGAGCCGCAGAAGGAGCGGCCGGCCACGCCTGACAAGCCTGACAAGCCGCATCACGACAAACCGGATAAACCCGACAAGCATGATGGCCGTGGCCGGCATGAACATCACGATCAGCACGATGATCACGACTATCACGATAAAGGGCATCATCGAGATCGTGACCGCGATCACGACAAGGATCGCGATCGTGATGGGGACCGGAACCACGATAGGGGCCGGAATTTCAATCGCAACCGCTGATGCCGTCAATCGGCGACGCTCTTCTCGAAGCCATCCGGCACCTCGCGGAAGTGATCGCTTCTGCCGGATATCCGCTGGTAGAATTCCGCCAGCCCGCCGATCACCTGCGCCGCCCTGAGCTTTGCCGTGCCGATAAGCTTGCGCGTGTTTTTCGAATGCGAATGCAGCGCCTGCGTCAGCTGCTCGTGAACGACCGTAAGCGCGGCGAACTCCGCGGAGGCTGCGACGCGCTCGTCGCCGACAACGGCGAGAATCTGCGTTCGGCTACTCTTTCCCTTGAGCGGGATGGCGCCGGCCTCGATCAGCGCCATTCCCTGCACCGATCTCGCCGTGCTGTCTGATATGAGGATATCGAAGCCCACCTCCTTGCAGCACGACTCCAGGCGCGCCGCGACATTGACGGCATCGCCGACCGCCGAATAGTTGAAGCGGGTCTTGGCGCCCATGTTACCGACACAGGCGAGACCGGTATGGATGCCGATGCCGATGCCGACTTGCTGTCCAGGCCCGAAGCCGAAGGCGTCGCCGGCGTTCAGTTCGGCCAGCGTTTCACGCATGGCAAGCGCTGCGCGAACGGCCTTGATTTCATGATCCGCCACATCGACGGGTGCATTCCAGAACGCCATGATCGAATCGCCGATGAACTTGTCGAGCGTGCCTTCATTGGCCACCACATGGCGGCTCAGCGCATCGAGCAAGGTATTCAGGAACGCGACCACGGCAGTGGGCGCCAGGCGCTCGCTGATCTCGGTAAAGCTTCTGACATCGACGAACATGACCGTCAGCTCGCGATCGTCTCCGCCGAGGCGCAACGCGTCGCGGGAATGCTCGATGCGATGGAGCAGCGACGGGGAAAGATAATGCCCGAAGGCGCGCCGCACCTCGCGCCGCTCCCGGTCGATCACCAGGATCCGGAACGAGGTCGAGGCGAAATGGGTGATCGATCCGCTGATGATCGGAGCCAGGGGATCGAGGAGAAGCCCCGCATAAAGAAACGAGAGCCAGGACGCCACCAGCGCCATGGCTGTGATCAGCAGGCCGCAGGCCAGCGCGACGGCCGGACTGACGAAGGTCGTCACCCCGACGAGCAGGCATCCGAGCACGGCGATCATCAGGATTTCCAGCCCGTCCGCCCAGTCGGGCCGCGAGAGAAAGCGGCCCGAGAGGATCTGCTCGACGGCCTGCGCATGCAGCGAAACGCCGGGAACGTTCTCGCCGAGCGCGGTGACGCGGATGTCCTGCAGGCCGGCCGCCGATGTCCCGACGAAGACGATGCTGCCGGCGACGGCGGCGGCGACATCTGGAGAGGCCCCTTCGGCCGCAAGCACCTGCCGGGCGGATATATAACGCTCCGCCCGGTCGGGGGTGACATAGAGCCAAAGCTCACCCGCCGCCGTCAGCGGCACGACAAAATCCCCGATCTTTACCGATGTCATGATGCCGGCGCGATCGGGTGCGCCTGATAGCACGTAGGTCGATGCCCCCTGTGCGACACGCAGCGCTTCGATCGCGAGATTCGGATAGAGCTGCTCGCCGTCGGTCAGGAACAGTGGGACCGCCCGTACCACCGGCGAGGGATTGCCGGGATTGAGGCTGATATGACCGAGCCCCGCCGCATTGGCTTCCAACTGCGGCCGCAACGGCGTCGAAGCACCGAGATAGGGGGGGGCTGAGACGGGGCTTTCGCCGGTGAAGGCGAAACCCGCCTTGACCGGCGGCCGGTAATTGCCCTCGTTGGAAAGTCCGAAGCCGAGCACGACGGGCTTTTCGGCAATTGCACGGGCGAATATCTCGTCGTTATCAGGCAGTTTCGCGGCAAGGGAAGGATCGACCCCGGCGACCTCGCGAATGACATTGCGCGGCGACAGCCGGTCCGGCTCGGCGAAGAGAATATCGAAGGCGATGGCCGAGGCGCCCATTTCCGAAAGCCGGTCCACCAGCAGCGCCATCCGGTCCCGCGGCCATGGCCATTGGCCGAATTCGTGCAGCGAAGTCTCGTCGATGTCGATCACGCGGACCGGCATCGGCTCGAAGGTCCTGGGAACCAGCCGCTGATACTCGTCGAAGGTCACGCCGCGGATCAACTTGAAGATCCCGGGATCACTTGCTCGAAGGATCGTAAGCGCAGTCACGATCGCCAGACCGAGAACGACACCGATTTGCTGCGCGCGCGTCATGATCTCACCGGGTGTCCCCTCCCACGGCCGGCAGGGCGACCCGCACCTGCCGGCGGACAGGCTACGCCGCTTTCCATCCAAATGCCATTCGCACCTGCGTTCCGGGGCACTCTCCTTTCGGTCACCTCCGCCGGGCGGCGGAGAAGCGCCATGAATACGGCTACGCCTCCAGTTTTCACCCGGCTTTTGGCTGGACGACGAGGCTTCGACCTTGCCCGGTGCGCGGCGAAATGTTCTTGTAACGATCGAAAATCGGATGCTTTTTCGAGAGAAGAATGAAGGTCGCCGTGATTTCCGAAACCGCCGCGCGTCGCAGCGGCTATTGGCTGATTGTCGTCGTGCTGGCAATGCTCGCAGGGCTGCCGCTCGCCGTCTGGCTTGATATCAGCGATCTCTCGGGAAATACCCTGCGCCGCCAGGCCCGCGATATGAGCTCGCTGATATCGAGCATCCGCTCCTATTATTCCACGAATGTCGTGGGGCGCGTTCTGGCCGCTCACGCCAACGGCACGACTGAGGGCACGGTCGTCTCTCACAATTATGCGAATATTCCAGGCGCCATCCCGCTGCCGGCCACGCTTTCCCTGGAGCTCGGCGACGTCATCAAGGAGCAGCAGGCCAATATCACCTACCGTTTCGTCTCCGACCTGCCGTTCAAAAGCCGCGCATCCCACGAGCTCGACGACTTCGAAAAGAATGCGCTCGCTGCCTTGCGCGCCAATCCGCAGCAGACGCTGAACGACCTCACCCGTGTCGGATTGACCGATACCTTGCGGCTCATCACCCCTGTCGTCATGGGCCAGGCCTGCGTTGCCTGCCACAATAGCCATCCCGAAAGCCCGAAGACCGATTGGAAGGTGGGCGATGTGCGCGGCATTCAGGAAGTCATCATCCGGCAGCCCTATGCGAGCAACGTCTTCGCCTTCAAATACCTGCTCTGCTATTTCCTTTTCGTAGCCTTCATCGGCATCAGCTTCATTGTGCTCCAGCGGCAGCAGACGCGCACCATCCACAGCGCCAACCAACCGGGATCTGGAAGCGGCGAACGAATTCCTCGCCAGCGTTTCCCTGAAGATCTCGCGCTATCTCTCACCGCAGATCTACAAGAGCATCTTCTCCGGGCAGAAGGACGTGGTCGTCCATACCGAGCGCAAGCGTCTGACGATCTTCTTCTCCGACATCAAGGATTTCACGGCGACCACAGAGCGTCTGCAGCCTGAAGCCCTGACGGAGATGCTCAACGAATATCTGACCGAGATGTCGAACATTGCCCTGGAGCATGGCGGCACGGTGGACAAGTTCATCGGCGACGCGATGCTGGTCTTCTTCGGCGATCCCGAAACCAAGGGGCCGGAGGAGGACGCGAAAGCGTGTTTGCGCATGGCCGTCGACATGCAGCGCCGTCTCGGCGAACTCAAAGACAGATGGCGCAGAAACGGCACCGAAGAGCCTTTCGTCGTCCGCATGGGAATCAACAGCGGTTATTGCAACGTCGGCAATTTCGGCAGCAGCGACCGCATGGACTATACGATCATCGGGGCGGAGGCCAATCTCGCAGCCCGGCTGCAATCGATCGCCCAGGGAGGAGAGATCGTCATCAGCTACGAAACCTATGCGCTGGTGAACGAAATCGTCGACGCCCATCCCTTGCCGCCGATCACGATGAAGGGCATACAGCGCGAGATCGTGCCCTATGCGGTGGATGGGCTGACCCTCGGTGCGGATCACAAGAGCCGCGTTCTCAGCGAGCACCTCTCGGGCCTTGACCTGCATCTGGATATGAGCCGGCTGGAGCCTGCCGACCGCCTCCGGGTCAGAACCGCTCTCAAGGAGGCAATTGCCGTGCTGGATGAAGCTGCGCCCGAACCGGCCCGATCATGACCGGATATCAGGCGAAGCGTGATTTTTCCGCCGCCGCCCATATCCCGTCTAGACTTCCCGTACCCGATCTGCTATTTCGCATCACCAATCGCAAGGCCCCGGCCGCGCGAACGTTATTGTTTTGCCTCTGGCCGCTGCGCCGCCTCCGGCATCAACCAACCAAAGGAACGTGATTCTCGTGCAGGTACTTGTCCGCGATAACAATGTTGATCAGGCTCTCCGCGCTCTCAAGAAGAAGATGCAGCGCGAAGGCATTTTCCGCGAAATGAAGATGCGCGACTACTACGAGAAGCCGTCGCAGAAGCGTGCTCGCGAGAAGGCCGAAGCCGTTCGTCGCGTTCGCAAGCTGGCCCGTAAGCGCGCCCAGCGCGAAGGTCTGGTTGCACGCTGAGCGTTTCCGTCGTTTTTTCGACGTTTTCAGATGCATTGTGGCGGGGGCGATGGGTTCGCCGCCGCTTTTTTAGTTTGCCGCTGAAGATCGCATATCCGCGCACCGGATATGCCGCATGGGGAAAGCGAGCCCGAATGGCTGTCAACACCTTCAATCCGTCCCGCGCTTTGCGCTTGCAGAAAACGGCATTCCTGCCCGCTTTGGCGCTGGCGGCAATGTTCGGCCTCGCCGGCTGCGAGACGACCAATACCTCGGATGCCGTGATCCGCATCGATAAGGCGCAGGGTTCGGAAGAGAATATCGCTTCCCTGACGGCGGTTATCAACGCCAATCCGAGGGACCCGGAAGGTTACAACGTCCGTGGTTCCGCCTATGGCCGCGCCGGCCAGTTCCGCCCGGCGCTGAACGATTTCAACACGGCGCTGCAGATCAATCCGCGGTTTTTCCAGGCTTACGCCAACCGTGCTCTCGTCTATCGCAATATGGGCCAGCAGGCCCAGGCGATTGGCGACTACAATGCCGCCCTGCAGATCAATCCGAGCTACGATGTCGCCTATATCGGTCGCGGCAATGTCTACCGGATGGCCGGCCAGGACGATCAGGCTTTCAACGACTTCGACAAGGCGATCCAGCTCGGCACCACCGATGGCCGCGCCTATCATAATCGTGGCCTGATCTATCAGAAGCGTAATCAGCAGGATAAGGCGATCGACGATTTCTCGAAAGCGATCTCGCTCGCGCCGAATTCACCCGAGCCCTATAATGGCCGCGGCATTTCCTATATTGCGCTGAACGACGACGACAACGCCTTTGCCGATTTCAATCATGCGATCGAGCTCAACGGCAACATCGCCGAATCCTGGGCCAACCAGGCGCTCGTCTACGAACGCCGCGGCGACAAGGCAAAGGCCGCCCGGTCCTATCGCCACGCGATCGGCCTCGACCCCAAATACCAGCCGGCTCGCGACGGCCTTGCCCGCGTCGGCGTCGCCCCAGCCGGCTAAAGATATGATTGGGCGGCCCTGAGCATCGGGCGGCCCGCAACGGCCACCTGCCGGTCGCACCACCCATCGGACGCCGGCAAAGGTCCTGATGATTCAATCGAATCTTCCGGCTCTGGATATCATCGAGGTGATATCGTGCCACGCCAGGCAGTGGAAGCGACGTGGCGCAAAGGCGGCCGCACCGACATTAAGACGAGACGCCGAAAAAGCGTCCGTCGTCGTCGATGCCTGTCATAGTATGTTGCAACCTGCTCTTGCTCCCCCTAACATGGACCTGCTTCGATAGCCCGCTATCGAGCGGTCGAACACGTGTTGGGGGCGATTTGCGAGAGATGCGGATCTTTGCTGTCCTGGCCGCAAGCGAAAACCGTTGCGGGCCACGCGCATTACAGCGCCGCGAGTCTTTTCAGAGGCGCAAAGGGCGCTGTAACATTTTGAATTGCGACAGATGAAGATCGTCGCGCTGTTCTTTCCGAAAGCCTCGATCGGAACCTACCTCGTCGCCATGGCGGTGGCGATCGCACTGCCGATCTTCGCCTTCGTGGCGCTGCTTCTGCTACAGCTGGAGGACAACCAGCGTTCGACGCTGAAGCGCGAGACGGCCCAGGATGCGCTTGCCCTTTCACGCATCATCGACCGCCAGCTTCAGGACATGGCGACGACCCTGCGGCTGCTTTCGAGTTCGCCCGAGCTTGAAAACGGCAATCTCGCCTCCTTCCACGAGCGCACGGAAACGGCCCTCAGAGACAACACGCTTTTCGTCATTGCCGTCGACCGCACCGGCCAGCAGCTGTTGAACACGCGTCGGGCGTTCGGCACGCCGCTTGGCAAGACGGCGAACATGACAGCCCTCGAAGCGGTCATGGCTTCTGGTCGCATCGAAGCATCAGACGTGTTTCGCGGCCGGACCAGCGGCGAATGGGTCTATAACGTCACCCTGCCACGGAAGAATGATCCGGTCGCAGCCCTCATCATCACGCAGGACGCCAAGGATCTGGGCAAGCTCGTGACCACCGAGGGCCTTGCGCCCGGCTGGTCGGCCGCCGTCATAGATGAGAGCGGCCACGTCGTCGCGGCCACCGGCCCTGCCAACCTCGAACCCGGCACGCCCTTCGACCCGCGCATTCTGCCGGCGCTCACCGTGTCCCGCGGCGTCTTCCAAGACGAGACAATCCTGCCGCACATGCTCCTCGGTTATGCCCAAATTCCCGGTTGGTCGTGGAAGACGGTGATCTGGGGACCGGTCGCCCAGGCGTCGATCCTCAGCACCTGGCGTTTCCTCATCATCGGCGGCGTGGCACTGGTGCTCGTCGCCGTGCTAGGCGCTTATGCCGTCGCAAGACAGGTGCGCACCACCATCCGCGATATCGCCGACATGGCGAACCGCATGGGCGAAGGCCATATCGTCTCGCCAGTCGAGACCAGCGTCATCGAGGCGAACCAGGTGGCGATTGCCCTTTCGAATGCCTCTTTCGATCGTAGCCAGACCGAGGACCGGCTGCGTTTCGTCATGCATGAGCTCGTCCACCGCACCAAGAATCTTCTGACGCTTGCCCAGGCAATGATGCGCCAGCTCGCCAAGCAGTCCGACAGCGTCGAGTCCTTTCGCGCCGCCGTCGCCGACCGGCTCGAGGGTTTGGTGCGTTCGATCGAGCTCCTGACCAGCGAACAATGGGGAGGCGTGTCGCTGCGGCGGGTCGTCGACATCCATCTGCAGGCCTTCCCGCAATCGCGCGAGCAGATCGACATCAGCGGCAAAGACTTCGTGCTGAAGCCGGATGCCGTGCAGAATCTCGGCCTCGCCTTGCATGAACTCGCCACCAATTCGGTAAAATACGGGGCGCTCTCCGTACCGCAAGGCCGGGTCCGCTTCGAATGGGACGACCTCAAGGAGGAAGACAAGCCGGATGCCCTGCTCCGCTTCACCTGGGAAGAGCAAGGCGGCCCGCCGGTCACCGAGCAGCCATCGCGCTCGGGCTTCGGCACGACCGTTATCAAAGCCCATGCCGCCTCCGCCTTTCGCGGCACGGTTGAGATCGATTTCCGGCCCGAAGGCCTGTTATGGGTGCTGACGGCGCAGCGCGCCACGCTGGAGCGGGAATAGAGCGCCGCGCGTCTCTTCAGACGCGCTAAGTTTGAATCCGCGCCCGGAACATTCGCTACCTCCACCCGTTTCGGACAGGTCGTTCCAAAGGAGAAAGACCATGTTCAAGCAAACGATGATCGCAGCCGCGGCACTGACGGCCGCTGCCTTGGGGAGCCCGGCGGGCGCGGAAAACTATGTCACGCTTGGCCGTCTTGTCTGCGGATCGGATGGCGGCCAGGGTCTGATCGTCACCTCGCAGAAGAACCTCATCTGCACCTATACGCCGGCGGCCGGCGGCGCCAAGGCGGTCTATGCCGGCAAAATCGAGAAATTCGGCCTCGATATCGGTCAGACCGGCAAGAGCGTCATGATCTGGCAGGTGCTGGCAAAGACCGGGACGGATATTCCGCAATTCGCCCTTGCCGGCGAATATTACGGGATCGGTGCCGATGCGAGCATCGGTGCAGGGGCCGGCGCCAAGGTCATCGCCGGCGGCAACAACAAGGCCTTCATGCTGCAGCCGTTGAACGTCCAGGCTCAGGAAGGCCTGAACCTGGCGATCGGCGTCGAAAAGATGACACTCGTGCCGGGAGAGACCTGACGAAAGCGGCCGGCCCGGCCAAGGCAGACGTGAGTGGCCTGCCGCATGAATCAAGCAGCCGCCCGAAGGGCGGCTGTATCTGCGCCGATCAGTGCGCGATCGCCTTGTTGATATCCTCGGTCATCTTCTTCGCGTCACCGAGCAGCATCATCGTGCCGTCCTTGTAGAACAGCGTATTGTCGATGCCGGCATAACCCGAGCCGAGCGAGCGCTTGACGAAGAGGCAGGTCTTTGCCCGGTCGACGTCGAGGATCGGCATGCCGTAGATCGGCGAGGTCTTGTCGTCGCGCGCCGCCGGATTGGTGACGTCGTTGGCGCCGATGACATAGGCGACGTCGGCCTGGGCGAATTCCGAGTTGATGTCCTCGAGCTCGAAAACCTCGTCATAGGGAACATTCGCTTCGGCGAGCAACACATTCATGTGGCCGGGCATACGGCCTGCGACCGGGTGGATCGCATACTTCACCTCGACGCCGTTCTTCTTGAGATTGTCGGCAAGCTCGCGCAGCGCATGCTGGGCCTGGGCGACCGCCATGCCATATCCCGGCACGATGATGACCTTCGATGCGTTTGCCATCAGATAAGCCGCATCCTCGGCCGAGCCGAGCTTGACCGTCCTGTCTGATGTGTCAGGTCCGCCGGACGCCGTCTCACCGCCGAAACCGCCGAGGATGACGGAGACGAAGGAACGGTTCATACCCTTGCACATGATGTAGGAGAGGATCGCGCCGGAAGAACCGACGAGCGCGCCCGTGATGATCAGCGCCAGATTGCCGAGCGTGAAGCCGATGCCGGCCGCGGCCCAGCCTGAATAGGAATTCAGCATCGAGACGACGACCGGCATATCGGCCCCACCGATCGGCACGATCAGCAGAACGCCGAGCGCCAGCGACAGCGCCACGACGGCCCAGAAGTCGAAATGGCTTTCGGTGGCGGCAAGCCCGATGATGAAGAGCACGATCAGCACCAGCAGGCTGGCATTGATCACATGCCGGTAGGGCAGCAGGATCGGCTTGCCGGACATGCGTCCGTCAAGCTTCAGGAAGGCGATGATCGAGCCGGTGAAGGTCAGCGCTCCGATTGCCACGCCGAGCGCCATCTCGATGCGCGCCTCGGTGTGGATGTGGCCGATCTCGCCGATGCCGAAGGAAGCAGGCGTGTAGAGCGCGGAGGCCGCGACCAGCACGGCGGCAAGGCCGACCAGCGAATGGAAACCAGCGACGAGCTGCGGCATCGAGGTCATGGGGATGGTGCGGGCGACATAGGCGCCAACGCTGCCGCCGATGGCAAGGCCAAGGATGATCAGCACGAAGCCGCCGAAATTCGGGGTCGCCAGCACCAGCGTCGTCAGGATCGCGATCCCCATGCCGATCATGCCGTAGAGATTGCCCTTGCGGCTGGTGGCCGGATGCGACAGGCCGCGTAGCGCCAGGATGAAGAGCACGCCGGAGACGAGGTAGAGGAAGGCTGCGATATTGGTCATCAGTCCTCACCGGTCCTTCTTGCGGTACATCGAAAGCATCCGCTGCGTGACGAGGAAGCCGCCGAAGATGTTCACCGAGACGAGCACGAGAGCCACGAAGCCGAAACCGGTCGCAAGCCCGCTGGTCGAGATGCCGACCGCCAGGAGCGCGCCGACGACGATGACGGAGGAGATCGCATTGGTGACGGCCATCAGCGGCGTATGCAGCGCCGGCGTCACCGACCACACGACGTAATAGCCGACGAAGATCGACAATACGAAGATGGCGAGCTGGAAGACGAAGGGATCGATCGCCCCGCCGGTCGCAGCACTTGCCGCTTCCGGTGCCTGGGCCGCCGCCGTGATGACGGCGGTCACCGCCTGGTCGAGCTGCTCCAGCGCTCTGTCCATTGCTTCACTGGCCATCAGATGTCTCCCTTCTTCGCGCCGCCGAAGGCGGGATGAACCACGTCGCCGGCATAGGTCAGCATCGTCGCCTTGACCAGCTCGTCGTCGAGATTGACGACGACGCTCCGGGTTTCCTTGTTGACCATGGTCTCGAGGAAGGTGACGAGGTTCTTGGCGTAGAGCGCCGAGGCGCTGGCCGCAACCCGGCCCGGCATGTTGGCGAAACCGATCACCCTGACGCCTTCGATATCGGCGATCTCGCCGGGGACGACACCCTCGATATTGCCGCCGCGCTCGACCGCAAGGTCGACGGCGACCGCACCTGATTTCATCGAGGCGAGCATGGTGTGCGAAACGAGCCGCGGCGCCGCACGACCGGGGATCAGCGCGGTGGTGATGACGATATCCTGCTTGGCGATGTGTTCGGCAACCAGAGCCGCCTGCTTCGCCTGATAGTCGGCGGACATTTCCTTGGCATAGCCGCCGGCCGTTTCCGCCGCCTTGAACTCCTCGTCCTCGACGGCGATGAACTTGGCGCCCAGCGAGGCGACCTGCTCCTTGGCGGCGGGCCGAACGTCAGTGGCCGAGACCGCCGCGCCGAGGCGGCGCGCGGTCGCGATCGCCTGAAGACCCGCGACGCCGGCGCCCATGACGAAGACCTTGGCGGCCGGCACGGTGCCGGCCGCCGTCATCATCATCGGCATGGCGCGGTCATAAACCGCCGCCGCCTCGATGACGGCCTGGTAACCGGCGAGATTGGCCTGGGACGAAAGTACATCCATAGACTGGGCGCGGGTAATGCGCGGCATCAGTTCCATCGCGAAAGCCGAAAGCCCCGCGCTTGCCAAAGCCGCGATCGCTTCGTCATTGCCGTAGGGATCCATGATGGCGATGATGACCGCGCCGCTTTTATAGCCGGAGATTTCCGATCCGCTGGGCCGGCGCACCTTCAGCACCACGTCGGCGGAGGCTGCATCCGCAAAACTGCCGATCCTGGCACCCGCGGTCTCGAATTCTCCGTCCGGAATGCGTGAAGCTGCACCAGCACCGGCTTCGACGATGACGTCGAAGCCGAAACTCTTCATCTTCTTCACGGTCTCGGGGGAAGCGGCGACACGTGTCTCCTCGCCCGTGATTTCCCTTGCAACGAAAACGATATTGCCCAACTGCCCCCTCCTCCGGGTCAGCCAGACCGCCGCAGGCTCCCCTGCGCGGGCCAAGCATCTAATTCACAAAGCTTCAGAGAAGCTCTCCTCCCCTCAGAGCGCCGCGCGTCCTTTCGGACGCACAAAGGACGCTCTGACCCTCTGAATCCACGCGGTCAGCGGAACAGGAAGATGCCGGCGGCGAGAAGAATGATGAAGACGAAGAGGCCGCCAAGAAGGCCGGCGCCGCCGAAGAAACCGGCGGTCATCGCAAGCAGGAGGACGATGAGAAGCATCGAGCCGTATTTCGCGCCGGCGATGAACATGTCGTAGGTCTTTTCATGTTCTTTGTAATCCATCGGCGCGCCGGTCTCGACCGGTCCGGTATGATGTTCGGCCATAAATATCGTCTCCCTGAAATGCCTCTGCGCTGCCTAATTTCCCTCTAGGCGAGGGAAATCCCTACGTGCAGGGATTACACAATGACAGGCGAAAGCGCAATGCATGAGAATGCCGCAGGCGCGTGTGGCAACCGCCATGTCAGAGGCCCGGAATATGACCTGAGGACGGCCGATATCGCCTGCGTCCGTCGTCCACCTCATTTGCGCCGGCGAAGATCGTCTCGCCGTCGGGGACGAGGGCAAATTACAGCGGCAGGTCGGTGCCGAGTTCGCCTTGCGGCACGAAACGCGCCGTCGGAATGATGGTGAGCGGCGGCAAGGTGTCGTTGGGATTGCGCGAAAACATCATGCGCTGCTCGCTGGCGCTGGAGATGAAGAAGGGATAGCGCGTCAGCAGCTTTCGTCCGACCTCGATCACATTCGTCGCCATCAGCGTCATGTCGATCCCGTAATTTTTCGCCAGCCGGCCGGGCACGACCGTATCGGCATAAAAGACCCGCTTGTAGAAGGCCGCATGCGGCGGCCGAACGAACTGAAGAACGCGGTCGGCACGGAAATACGCCGCCGCCACGATGGTGGGCCTTAGCGTCAGATAGGGAACCCACGGCAGATCGGCGGTGAGTTCGGGGTCGGCTGCGAAACGCGCCGGATCGATCAAGGTCAGCCCCGCATCCAGAAGTTCATCCATCGCCTCGGGAAAGGCGCCACCGGACTGACTGAGACGATGTTCCGGTGTCACATAATGAACCCGGATCGTACTGACCAGTTCCCCATAATAATACAGACCGAAGATATAGGCGTGGCTGTCGAAATCGCTGTCGTCCAGCAGCCCTTTCGGGGCGAGCGCCAGCACGTCATGGGCCTTATAGGCCTTGTAGCGCAACCGTTCTACCTGCTCCATGTCTTCGCTGCTTTCGACGCGGCGATACTCGACATGATCCAAAACTTCCAAAATTTTTGTGCTGAAATCACTACGCTTGAACAGTGTCTCTGACATTTCTCGATCCGCTCGTTAACGGATCATTAATCATACGCCAGCAACATTTAGGCAAGGAAATCCGATAATTTCGGCCGTTTTTAAATCGTTAAGGTTAACGCGGAACGCGCTCTTCAGGGGGAAAACTGTCCGTTGAGACCGCTCAGGCGACCTTGCTGCGGCGGCGTTGCACGACGCGGCGGCCGATGCCGTGTTGCAACAGCGGGATATTCTGGGAAGGCACGGGCGGCGAGAAAACGTAGCCCTGAACAAGATCGGCGCTGCGGTGCTTGTTGAGCAGTGCGAGCTGTTCCTCGGTTTCGACGCCTTCGATGACGATCTTCAGGCCCAGTTCGCGGGCGAGATGGACCGTGCCGCGCAGCAGCTTCAGGCGGCGGCTATCCTCGACGATGTTGCGCACGAAGGAGCGATCGATCTTGACGATATCGAGCGGCAGCGTGTCGAGATAGCTGAGGCTGGAGAAGCCGGTACCGAAATCGTCGATAGCGATGGTGATGCCGCGGGCCCTGAGCTCCGCCAGGATGGCGCGCACGGCCGCCGGCTCGTCGATCAGGCAGCTTTCGGTGACTTCGAGATGCAGCCGCGCTGCGTCGAGGCCGGAATGGGCAAGTGCTTCGGCGACCACCGAAAGAATATCGGCATCGCGCAGATCCCGCGCCGAGAGATTGACCGAGACGGCGATATGTTCGGGCCAGTTCATGCATTCGCTGCACGCCTTGAACAGGACGAAGCGGGTGATGTCGGAGATGATGCCCATATCCTCGGCGAGCCGGATGAAGACGTCGGGCGGGATCGAGCCCTTCTCCGGATGAACCCAGCGCGCCAACGCCTCGGCGCATTCGATCCGCGATCCGTCGGACCGGAACATCGGCTGGAAGGCGAGATGCAACGCCTGCGCCGAGACAGCCTCGCGCAGATCCGCCTTCAGCTTCTGCTGCTCGATATAGCGGCCATCCATCTCCCGCTCGAAGCCTGATATGCCGCCCTTGAAGCGCGACTTGCTTTCAAACAGCGCCAGATCCGCCTTGACGCTCCATTCATCCATCGCAAACGCGGCACTTTCGAGAATCGCGTAGCCGGCGCTGAGCGAAACCAGGAAGGTCAGCTCGTCGACCGCGTAATTGCCCTGGATTGCGGCGTGCACGCGGCGGATCTCGACGTCGAGCGAAGCCGGGTCCTTGGCATGCGGGAAGAACAGGATGAACTGGTCTCCCATCAACCGGCCGAGGATGGCGTTGCCGGAGGCCTGCTTGATGCGGGCGGCGATGGCGCAGAGCAGGTGGTCGCCCGTAACGTGGCCGCGCATGTCGTTGACATGTTTGAATTCGTCGATATCGAGGACCATGAAGCCGAGCGGCCCGGACTTCCTTTGATGTTTGGCGAGATACTCCTGCACCAGCTGGCCGAAATATTCGCGGTTCGGCAGGCCAGTCAGCGCATCGAAGCGGACCATGTGCATGATCTTCTGCTCGGCCTTCACCCGGCTGGACACGTCCTCGAAGATCAGCACGGCGCCGCCGTCGGCCCTTCGGCTGGCGGAGAATTCGAGCGACAGGCCCTCGGGGAAATGAATGAGCGTGCGCGACAGGTTGCCTTCGGCGACCTGGGTGAGCTGGCGCAGAATGAGCTCCGGCTGCGAGGCGTCCATGAAGCTGTAGCGCGCACCGTAGCGCAGCACGGCGCCGAGTTCGCGATCCTTCAACCGCTCCGGCGCACCGATCTTCAGAAGCTCGCAGGCCTTGCGATTGACGACCTGGATACGGTTTTCGGCATCGACCATCACCAGGCCATGCGGCATGTTGTTGAGCGCCGTGTCGAAGCGGTCGGCGATGATGGTGATTTCCCGGCGCGCGATGACATTCTCATAGAGGAACTCGCGCACGCCGTTCGCCATGGCCCGCGTCGTCAGCCAGAACGGAATGAGGAAGATCGACAGCAGGCCACGATAGAAATCCAGCGCCAACAGGCTGCAGACGATCATCGGCAGACAGCAGGAGAAGGTCTGGAGGTCGACCGCCAGGCGCGAACCGTAATTGCGGCCGACAACCGAAACCATGGTCGCCATAGTGACGGCAATGCAGGCAAGTTCCGCAAAGGAATCGTGGACCACGAAGATGGCGTATCCGCTGGCGATGCCAAGCAGCGCGGTGGTGCAGGCCGCGCCGGCAACCAGGATCCTTTCCCAACGCTCGATCCCGGCGTGCGACAGGCTCTCCTTGTCGACGCGATCGAACTGCCGGAAGACGACCATGCGAACGCAGAAGACCAGGAGGAAGGAGACCGACAGCAGGATGTAGACGAAGGACTGCGTCTTGGCAGCAACGGCAAGGCAGGTCGCAACATGCACGATCACGCCAGCAAGCAGCGTCATGCGGTTCCCGGAAAGGGAACTCACAAACGACAGATACACATCTAAAGGGACCCTGTTCGGGTTATCTGGCTTCATCCACACTTTCCCTGTGCGCGGGAATTCTAAGCCCAACCCTTTAAAAATTGATTTCAATGGAATCAAACATTTGGTCAAATTTTCTAAAACCATAGGATGAACCGCACAGCTTACGCGCGTTAATGCAGCCTACTGGCGAGATTATTGAAATAATTTATCCACGCCTGGGTTGTCGAAATATTTGATGGCCATACCGCGGGGCCGGTGCGTCTAAGACTATACTCCAACGCGAGGCATTTATCCTTCCAATTTCAAAGGCCGTGGTCTACATCGATTGCAAGAGGGAAAAGCTGCCGGAAAACCGGCAGGACAAGAACAGGGGAGGCGAATGTCGGTACTTCTGGCAGCAAGCCGGCTGATCGATTCGATCAGTCAGTTCATGGGCAAAATTTCCGAATATATGGTGCTGTTCTGCTGTCTGATCAGCGCCGGAAACGCCATCGTCCGCTATGCCTTCAACTACAGTTCGAACGGCTGGCTCGAGATCCAGTGGTATCTCTTCGCCTTCGTCGTCATGCTCGGCGCCTCGCATGCGTTGCGCAACAACGAGCATGTCCGCGTCGACCTGATCTATGGTTCGGTTTCCGACAGGGCGAAGATCTGGATCGACATCGTCGGCCTCATCCTCTTCCTCCTTCCCGCATGCGTCTTCCTCACCTGGATCTGCTGGCCGTTCTTCGCACTATCCTACCAGCAGGGAGAAATATCGGGCAACGCCGGCGGGCTCATCCGATGGCCCGTCAAGCTGATCCTCGTCGCCGGCTTCGCGCTGCTTTCCCTTCAGGGGGTTTCCGAACTGATCAAGCGGATCGCAGCCGTTACCGGCCATATCAGCATCGATACAAAATACGAAAAACCGCTGCAGTAGCGCGGGCTGGGAGAAACGGACTTGTTTGATTTCGGCATCATCCCGCCGGCCATGTTCCTGGGCATGGTCATCTTCATGCTCTACGGCTTTCCGGTCGCCTTTTCGCTCGCCGCCGTCGGCCTGTTTTTCGGCATCGTCGGCATCGTCACCGGCCATTTCGGCGAAGTCTTCCTGCAGGCTCTGCCGCTGCGCTTCTTCGGCATCCTTTCCAACGACCTCTTGCTCGCCATCCCCTTCTTCACCTTCATGGGCGCGATACTGGAGCGCTGCGGGCTTGCCGAGGATCTGCTCGAAGGCACCGGCAAACTCTTCGGCGGCATTCCCGGCGGCCTCGCCTATGCCGTTATCCTCGTCGGCGCCGTGCTGGGCGCGATCACCGGAACGGTAGCCGCCTCCGTCATCACCATGGGGGTGATCTCGCTGCCGATCATGCTGCGCTATGGCTACAATCCGCGCCTTGCCACCGGCGTCATCGCCGCCTCGGGCACGATCACCCAGGTGATCCCGCCCTCGCTGGTGCTCGTCGTTCTTGCCGATCAGCTCGGCAGGTCGGTCGGTGACATGTATCTCGGCGCGATCGGCCCCTCGATCCTGCAGGTGACGATCTTCGTGCTCTTCATCCTGGTGTTGTCGATCATCAGGCCGAAATCGATGCCGCCGCTGCCAAAGGAGGTGCGCGGCGACTTCAACTGGGCGCTGCTCGTGAAAGTGCTGATGGGCATGGTGCCCTCGATCGTCCTGATTTTCCTGGTGCTCGGCACGATCTTCATGGGCCTTGCGACGCCGACAGAGGCAGGCGCGCTCGGTGTCGTCGGCGCCATGCTGCTTGCCGCCATGAACCGGCGCCTCACCTGGCCGCTGATCCGCGAGGCAATGGCATCGACCACGCACATCACCTCCATGGTGGTGATGATCCTGATCGGCTCCACCTGTTTCAGCCTGGTTTTCCAGGGCATGGACGGCTCGCGCTGGATCGAGCACATGCTGTCGGGCATTCCCGGCGGCCCGGTCGGCTTCCTGATCTTCGTCAACATCTTCATCTTCGTGCTCGCCTTCTTCCTCGATTTCTTCGAGATCGCCTTCATCGTCATCCCGATGCTCGCACCGGTCGCCTCCAGTCTCGGCATCGACCTGATCTGGTTCGGCGTCCTGATCTGCGTCAACATGCAGACGAGCTTCATGCACCCGCCCTTCGGCTTCGCGCTCTTCTACCTGCGCTCCATCGCCAGCAAGGACGTCAAGACCTCGGATATTTACATGGGTGCTCTCCCCTGGGTCGGCATGCAGCTGATCCTGGTGGCGATCGTGATCTTCTGGCCGCAATCGGTAACCTATTGGCTGGATCACGGTCCGAAGGTCGACCCGAACTCGATCAAGATCGAAGTCCCGGGCTTCGGCGGCCAGCTCGGCCTGCCGCCGATGGGCGGCGGCGGCAATGGCTCACCGCAGATCCCCGGCCTGACCCTGCCGCCACTGAACGGCCTGCCGGGAGCACCGCCGCCACCGGCAAAATAGTCCAGCAAAAACAAAACCCCGGACGGAAATCCGGGGTTCTGGCATCGCATTCGTCTGAAGCGCCGAGCCTGCCGGCGGAAAGCCTTAAAGCTTCCCGGCCCGCTGCTGGATCATCATGAACGTGTCAAAGGTGTATTCCGACAGCTGCATCCAGAGATAGGCATCCCGCTTGAAGGCGGTCTGGTCGTCGTAGATCTTCTTGAAATACTGGTTCGTGCCCGAGATTTCGCTGTAGATGCCCGTCGCCGCCTGGAAGCAGGCTTCCATGATCTCTTGACTGAACGGGCGCAGCGTCGCGCCTTCCGCCACCAACTGCTTCAGCGCGGTCGGGTTCTTCGTGTCGTACTTCGCCAGCATGTTGGTGTTGGCGAAAGCGCAGGCGTCGGTCAGCGCTGCCTGATAATGCTTGGGCAGGCTGCTCCATTTTTCGAGATTGAAGAACCCATGCACCGTCGGGCCACCTTCCCACCAGCCGGGATAATAGTAGTACTTCGCCACCTTGTGGAAGCCGAGCTTCAGGTCATCATAGGGGCCGACGAATTCCGCCGCATCGATCGTGCCTTTTTCCAGCGCCGGATAGATGTCGCCGCCGGCGATCTGCTGCGGGATGACGCCGACCTTCTCCATGACGCGGCCGGCGAGACCGGCAATACGCATCTTGACACCCTTGAGGTCATCGAGCGTGTTGATTTCCTTGCGGAACCAGCCGCCCATCTGCGCACCGGTATTGCCTGCCGGCAGCGCATACATGCCCTGTGTGGCATAAAATTCGTTCATCAGCTTATTGCCGTTGCCTTCATAGTACCAGGCATTGGTCAGGCGGCTGTTCAGCCCGAACGGAATGGCCGTTCCGATGGCATAGGTCGGGTCCTTGCCGACAAAATAATAGGAAGTGGTGTGGGCTGCCTCAACCGTACCCGCGGCAACGGCATCGACGGCCTGCAGGCCGGGCACGATTTCACCGGCCGCGAAGGGCTGGATCGTGAAATTGCCGTCCGTCGCGGCGGCAACATGCTTGGCGATATCCTCGGCTCCGCCATAGATCGTATCCAAGCTCTTCGGAAACGACGACGTCATGCGCCACGCGATCTTCGGATTCTCCTGCGCGATCGCAGGCGCTGCCAATGCCGTTGCGGCAACCGCACCGGCGCTGGCGGTTCCCGCCTTCTTGAAAAACGAACGACGATCCATCAAAAACCTCCCATATAGATGACACTGCGCGGCCAATCTCACCCCTACCCGCAGCAAGGGCAAAGCTAAGCATGGCGCAAGCCGCGATTCAAGCTTTAGTCTATTAGCCTTTGGCATCAAGACGGCAATAAGGCAACGCGCACGTATCCATCAGAATCAGCGGCTTAGCGGTAAACCGGAAAGGCAGAGCGCCGCTTCCGTCGCAATTTGGCCGCCTGATACAGCCAAGCGTTGACTTGACAGCCGTTCAGGCGGAAGAAACGACGAGAATAAAGATTTTGACCGGGGCTGATATGACGAAACCGATCGTTGCCATTCCTGCCGATATCCGTAGCTTCGACGGCGCGACCTGGCATGCCGTGCAGCATCAATATCTGCGCGCCGCATTGAACGCATCCGGTGTCATGGCCTTCATCATCCCCGCTTTCGAGGAGGGCTACGATACCGACGCGATCCTCGACCGCGTCGACGGCCTGCTGGTCTCGGGTTCGGCCAGCAATGTTCATCCCTCCCTCTACGGTGCCGAGGCGAATGACAAGGACGGCCCCTTCGACCCCGCCCGCGACGCCACCAGCCTGCCGCTCATCCGCCGCGCCATCGACCGCGCCATCCCGCTGCTCGCCATCTGCCGCGGCATCCAGGAGCTGAATGTCGCCCTCGGCGGCTCGCTGGCAAGCGAGATCCAGGAGCAGCCCGGCATCTGGGACCATCGCCGGCCGGAAGGCGTCGACCGGGACGGCATGTACGCCATTCGCCAGACCGTCCACGTCAAGGAAGGTTCCTGCATCGCAGGCATTCTCGGTCCGGGCGAGATCCGCGTGAATTCCCTGCATCGCCAGGCAATCGCCAGAACCGCCCCACGCCTGCAGGTGGAAGCGATCGCCGAGGACGGCACGGTGGAGGCCGTTTCCGTTATCGACGCCAAGGCTTTCGCCGTCGGCGTGCAATGGCATCCGGAATATTGGGCTGAAACCGACAAGTCCTCGAACCAGCTGTTCGCCGCTTTCGGCGACGCCGTCCGCGCCTATGCCGCCGCCAAGCTGCCGGTCATCTCCGCGCAGGCGATCGCCTGATTCCAGGCGCCCGCGAAGCGCTATGTCTGTTGCTTGGCAGCAAGCATCGTCCGCCGAACCAACCCGCGCCTAAGCCTTCTGCGGCGTCTCCGGCACCGGCGTCAAAGCCGCACCCTTCTCGAACCAGGCAATGAGATTGTCGGCGACGAGATCGGCCATCGCATTGCGCGTCGGCACGGATGCGGAGGCGACATGCGGCAGCAGCACGGCATTGGTCGGTTCAAGCAGGTCGGCCGGTACTGTCGGCTCTTCATAGAAGACGTCGAGGCCGGCAGCCCCGAGCGCGCCGGAGGCAAGGGCGGCACTCAGCGCCGCCTCGTCCACCGTCCAGCCACGGCCGACATTGACGAGAATGCCGTTAGGGCCGAGTGCTGCCAGAACATCCGCATCGATCGTCTTGTGAGTCTGCGGCGTCTTCGGAACGATGGCGATCAGCGTATCCACCGCTTCCGCCAGCCCCTTTAACGTCGGGTGATAGTCGTAGGACACGTCGGCATGGCGCGAACGCGTGTGATAGCTGATCTTCACCTTGAACGGCTCCAGCCGCTTGGCGATTTCGAGCCCGATGCGGCCAAGGCCATAAAGCCCGACATGGCGGCCCTTGAGCGAGAAGCGCGACAGCGGATAGGCCGTGCCCGGCTTCCAGTTGCCCGCACGCAGCCAGGCTTCGGCCCGCGGCAGTTCGCGAACCGTGTTCAGCAGTAGGCCGATCGCCGTATCGGCGACCTCGTCGTTCAGCACATCAGGCGTATTGGTGACGATGATGCCCTTTTCGGCAGCATGTTTCACGTCGACGCCGTCATAACCGACACCGAAATTGGCGATCACTTCAGCATGCGGCAGCTGCTCCATCCAGGCGCCCGGGAAGGAGCCGGAAACGGCGACGCCGCGGATGCGGCCGGCGGTCTCGCCGTCCAGCGCAAGCTTCTCCTCGCGTGCGACGGCAATAATCTCAAAACGATCCTTCAGCCTTGCAAGAACACGCTCGTGTATCTTCCCAGGAACGAGAATGGCGATGCGGGACATGGCTTTTCCTCTTGGATGGCGGTCGTGGTTCAGGCGCGGGGCCGATGGGGACTGGTGGACTGGCGAATGCGCATTTCCGGCTTGATCAGATGCATGCCATCAGGCTCATGACTGCCGGCAAGGCGATCGAGCAGCGCCCGGGCGGCCAGGCGCCCGACCTCGGCCTGACCGTTCCAGACGGTCGTCAGCGCCGGGGTGGCGATGGAGGCCTCCTCGAGATCGTCATAACCGGTGACGGAAATATCGCGTCCCGGCACTAGCCCGGCGCGTGCAATGCCGTTCATCAGGCCGATCGCCACGAGATCGTTCCAGCAGACGGCTGCGGTCGGCTTCTGCGGCAGCGAAAGGAAATGCACTGCAGCCTCGAAACCGCCCTGCTTCGAGCGCGGACCGGGAATGCGCAAGTTCGGATCGACCTCGATGCCGGCCTTGCGCAGCGAGTTGACATAACCCTGGTAGCGATCGCGGCCGGTGGATGTCTGGTCCGTGCCGCCGATCATGGCGATCGAGCGATGACCGAGACCGATCAGGTGGTTGGTGGCAAGCGAGATGCCATAGCTGTCGTCGCCGCGATAGGTCGGCAGGTCCTGCCCTTCCATCGAGCGAGCGACGAGGATCGCCGGCATGCCGTTGTCTTCCGCCAGCTGCACGTCCTCAGGCGGCGTACCGATCGCCGGCGACATGATGACGCCGTCGCCGCCGAGCTGCAGGAGCGTCTCGATGAAGGTGCGCTGCTTCTCGACATTGTCGTAATGGTTGGAAAGGATGAAGGTGTGGCGGCTGCGGTCGAGCTCGCTTTCGATCGCCTTCAGGATCTCCCCATAGAAGGGGTTCATGATGTCGTGCACGACGACGCCGATGATGCCGGAGCGCGAGGTGCGAAGACTGGCGGCACGGCGATTGTAGATATAGCCGAGCGCGCGCGCCTGTTCCTTGATCTTCTCCCGGGTATTGCCGGCGACGAGCGGACTGTCGCGTAAGGCTAGCGATACGGTCGCCGTTGAAATGCCGAGCGTTTCGGCAATAGTCGAAAGCTTGATCTTCTGGACCACGTGTCCTCCTCCAGGCAGCACGCAAGCAGCAAGACCCCGCCGTCAAACCGGCGCGGCCCTTAAAATGTTTAATTAAAAGATTTAATCGGTGGAAGCAATTCGTCTTTCGGGGAAATTTCAGTCTTCGTCCGGTTCTTCGATATGAATGGCTTCGGCTTGTAGATTGGCATCGATCGCCTTCAGCAATCGGACAAGATTGCGAATTTCCTTCTCGGAGAACTCCTGCGTCGCCAGCATGTCGCAGGCCGAAGCCGCCATCTCGATCCCCTGCACGCTGCCACGGCCGAGGTCGGTGAGGTAGACCTTGGTCAGGCGTGCATCCTCGGCATCCGGCTTGCGCTCGAGAAAGCCCTGCGCCTCCATGCGGCCGATCGTGCGCGTCATCGTCGGCGCCTTGACGCCGAGCTTCTGGGCAAGGCCGCCGGCCGTCATACCATCGCTCTCGGCAAGCAACAGAATGACACCATCCTGGCCGGCATAAAGGCCGCTTTCCAGCAGGTTGCGCGACAGCACCGTCCGCATGGAACGCGCCGCCTGGGTCAGAGCCGGGGAGAGATCGACGAGCGTATACTCGGTCTGGTCCTTCTTCTTGGACTTGTTCTTTTTGCCGTCCTTGCGCTTCTTTCCCATAGCCATCCCTTTGATCTTTAAGCCCCGACGCCGCTGCGATATGACATTGCGCAGGATCTCGTCATAAACAAGAGGTAACGACCGGATGATGACACCTTCGCCGCGCTTCGAGGACGGCAACCCGGCCTTTGCCCCTGATGGGCGCAACCTGATCGCCGTGCTGCCGCTCGGCGCCCATGAACAGCACGGCCCTCACCTGCCCTTCGAAACCGACACGCTGATTGCCGAAGGCATTGCCGGGCGATTGAAGATAGCCCTGCCCGCCGGCCTGCCGGTCACCTTCCTGCCCGCCGAAGCCATCGGCTATTCCATAGAGCATATGGACGTTGAAGGAACGAAGACGCTTGCCTTCGACGAAGCGGTAAACCGCTGGCTCGGCATCGCCGAAGGCCTGGCGAAGCAGGGCATCCGTAAATTCGTGATGCTGAATGCCCATGGCGGCAATTCGCCCGTCATATCAGTCGTCGCCACCGAGGCGCGGGTCCGCTTTGCCATGCTGGCGGTGGCAACGAGCTGGACCCGCTTCGGCGTGCCGGATGGCGTGATCACGTCGGAGGAAAAGGCGATCGGCATTCATGGCGGCGATATCGAGACCTCGGTGATGCTGGCGATTCATCCCGACAAGGTTGATATGGCGAAGGCGGCGGACTTTCCCTCGCGACAGACGGAATTCGCCGGGCGCTTCAAGCATCTGCGCGCCTACGGGCCGCACGCCTTCGGCTGGAAGATGTCGGATCTCAACACGGAAGGCGTGGCAGGCAACGCCGCGGCTGCGACGGCGCAAAAGGGTGAGGCGCTGATCGCGCATGCGGTCAAAGGATTGGTGGAACTGCTCAGTGATGTCGATGCATTCGACATCACTGAGCTCCGGTAAATATGGCTCGTCTGCGCCGCGCAAACGATGTGATCTTATAACATTATAAAACCCTTTGAACTGCCACGCTCAAGCCATTATATGAGACCAACCGTTCAAGCAGCCGATCCCAAGCCGCTCGGCCGCCCGCCTAATCCTAGAGGTTCTCATGACCGACGCGATCTCCACCCTGAAGCCTATTCCCGTTACCGTGCTCACCGGTTATCTCGGCGCCGGCAAGACGACGTTGCTCAACCGCATTCTCTCCGAAAATCACGGCAAGAAATATGCGGTCATTGTCAACGAATTCGGCGAGATCGGCATCGACAACGACCTGATCGTCGAGTCGGACGAGGAAATCTATGAGATGAACAATGGCTGCGTCTGCTGCACGGTGCGCGGCGACCTGATCCGCGTCGTCGAAGGCCTGATGCGCCGTCCTGGCCGCTTCGATGGCATCATCGTCGAAACGACGGGCCTTGCCGATCCGGTGCCGGTCGCCCAGACCTTCTTCATGGATGACGATGTACGCGCCAAGACCGAGCTCGATGCCGTCGTCGCCCTCGTCGATGCCAAGCACCTGCCGCTGCGCCTGAAGGACAGCCGCGAGGCCGAAGACCAGATCGCCTTCGCCGACGTCGTCATCATCAACAAGAGTGACCTGGTGACCCCGGAAGAACTTGATGTGATCGAGGATATCGTCCGCGCCATCAACCCGGCTGCCCGCGTCTACAAGACCAGCCGCTCCGGCGTCGATCTCGCCCGCGTGCTCGATCAGGGCGCCTTCAACCTGGAACGCGCGCTCGAAAACGATCCGCATTTCCTCGAGCAGGGCCATGACGACCATGTCTGCGGCCCCGATTGCGATCATGACCACCACCATCATGACCATGATCATCACGGTCATCAGCATGATGACCACGGTCACGACCATCATCACCATGGCGCCCATCAACATGGCGCGATGTCAGCGATTCACGATGTGACGGTGCAGTCGGTGTCGCTGCGCGGCGGCGAGATGAACCCGGAGCGCTTCTTCCCCTGGATCCAGAAGATCACCCAGACGCAGGGGCCGAATATTCTGCGTCTCAAGGGCATCATCGCCTTCAAGGACGATCCCGAGCGTTACGTCGTTCAGGGCGTGCACATGATCATCGAGGGTGATCACCAGCGTCCGTGGAAGGAAGGCGAAAAGCACGAGAGCCGTCTCGTCTTCATCGGCCGCGAACTCGACCGCGAGAAGCTCGAAGCCTCCTTCAAGGCCTGCGGGGCAGCCGCCTGATGCCGACAGTTGCACCGCTTGATCTCGACGGCCACGTTCTGGCCGTCGAATTTTTAGGTGATGTTCCCTTCTTCGCAAGCGCAAACGGTACATTCCACCGGCTGGATGGCGGCGACAGGGTTTCCGAAGCCCATCAGGGCATGCTCACCGCCATTCGTGATCCCTACAGCGAGAGCCTGATCTCGGGTGGCGAGGACGGTAAGGTGCTGCGCATTGCCGCCGACGGCAGCGTCAGCGAAATCGCGACCGCGCCTCGCAAGTGGATTTCGCAGGTCGCAGCCGGCCCGCAGGGTGCCGTTGCCTATTCCTACGGCAAGAGTTCGCTTGTCCGCCTTGCCGACGGCACGACCAAGGAATTCCCCGAGGAGCGCACGGTTGAAGGCCTTGCCTTTGCGCCGAAAGGTCTGCGCATCGCGGCGGCGCGCTACAACGGCGTGTCGCTGCACTGGATCGGCATGAACGCCAAGCCGGTCGATCTTGAATGGAAGGGTGCGCATACCGGCGTCACCTTCTCGCCTGATGGTAATTTTCTCGTCACCTCGATGCAGGAAAACGCACTGCACGGCTGGAAGCTCGACATCAAGCCCGGCACCGAAGCCCGCCACATGCGCATGACCGGCTACCCCTCCAAGGTGAAATCGCTCTCATGGTCGGTCAAGGGCAAGTGGCTCGCGTCTTCAGGCGCGCCTGCGGCAATCGTCTGGCCCTTCCAGGGCAAGGATGGGCCGATGGGCAAGGCGCCGCTGGAGCTCGGCACTCGCGCCAATATCATGGCGACCGCGGTGAAGTTCCATCCGCTTGAGGATATCCTCGCCATCGGCTTCATCGACGGCATGATCTTGGCCGTGCGCATCGCCGACAGCAAGGAAGCGCTGCTGCGCCGACCTGGCAAGGGCGCGATCACGGCGATGAGCTGGAGCAAAAACGGCAAGCTGCTCGCCTTCGGCTCCGAAGCCGGCGACTGCGGCGTCATCGATATTTCGGCCTGAGCCCCGCTGCCGGTAATGGACGACGCCCTGACGGAACCCGAAATCGTGGCGCTGACGGCCGACCACATGCAAGCCGCAGCTGAAATCAGACGTGTCGCCCTATGGCAGCGGCTGCCCTGGCTGCCGGATCTGCATACACCCGAGGAAGAGGAGCAGTACTGGCGCATGCATCTGCTGCCGAATTGCTCGATCCTCGGCGCTGCCATGGGCAACCGGCTCGTCGGCGTCATCGCCTATGGCGACAACTGGATAGAGCAGCTTTACGTTCTTCCCGACTTTCAGGGCATGGGCATTGGCTCCTTGCTTCTTGGCTGCGCCAAGGAAGAGATGGACGAGATCAGGCTCTGGACGTTCCAGCGCAATGCGGGCGCTCGTGCGTTCTACCAACAGCACGGCTTTACCGCCGAAGAGGAGACCGATGGCGCCGACAACGAAGAACGGGAGCCGGATGTGCTCTATCACTGGCGCCGGCTTCCGGAGCGGACACCTGACCTGCAGCCGTCGGACGGCTAGACTATAATCGGGGCTTGCCAAATGCCTGGCCCGGGCGAAACATAAACCACGCGCGGGAAACGCTTTGCGCTGCCGTGGCTGACGGAGGAAACGGGAATGTCGAAATCGACCGGCCTCGGTTTGACCGAACAACCGCAGACTTTGGGCGACGCATCCGTCTGGACCGTGATCCGCGCCGAGGCCGTTGAGCTTGCCGCACGCGAGCCGATATTGCAGCAGCTGCTTGCCGCTCAGGTAACGGACACCGCTGGCAACGATGAGATCATCGCCCGCGTGCTGGCCGCGCGGCTCTCCGTGGCGCAGGTGGAAACCGGTGATCTGTTCGATCTCATCCTGTCCACACTTGATGGCGATATCATGCGGAAGGTCGAGGCCGATCTCATCGCCGTGCGCGAGCGCGATCCGGCCTGCACGACATTTCTGCACGCGCTTCTCAATCTCAAGGGCTTTCATGCGCTGCAGACGCATCGTATCGCCCATGCGCTCTGGGTCTCAGGCCGTCCGGAGATCGCCAGTTGGCTCGCCAATCTCGTTTCGCTGGTCTTCGGCCCGGATATCCATCCGGCGGCACGGATCGGCGCGTCCATCATGCTCGACCACGGTTCGGGCATCGTCATCGGCGAAACGGCTGTCATCGAGGATGAAGTGTCCATCCTGCAGAACGTCACGCTCGGCGGCACCGGCAAGGAGACCGGCGACCGCCACCCAAAGATCCGCCACGGCGTGATGATCGGCGCGGGCGCCAAGATCCTCGGCAATATCGAAATCGGCGCCTTCAGCAAAGTCGCCGCCGGCAGCGTCGTGCTCAAATCGGTTCCCACGCATTGCACCGTCGCCGGCGTGCCGGCAACGCTCGTGCGCGTCCACCGCGCGGACGAGATCCCGGCCGAAACGATGGACCAGAATATCTAGGCACGCGCTGAGATAGGCGCGCGCCCCGTTCCTACGCTGCCTGCTGATTCTCCCCGAAGGCTTCGACCCGGTTGCGGCCCTCGCGCTTCGAACGATAGAGCGCCTCGTCCGCCTTCTGCACCAGCCGTTCAAAATCTCCGCCGCTTTCCGCACGCGCGGCAACGCCGATGCTCAGCGTCGGAAAGACTACCAGATCCGGCCGCTGCAGGACGGCGGCGGCGAAGGCGAGACGAATGCGCTCGGCAATCGCCACTGCATCCTCCCGGGAAACATTTTTCAGCACCGCCAGGAACTCATCCCCACCTTGACGGGCAAGCAGGTCGTCGGAGCGCATGATGCTTCTCGAAACGCTGGCGAAAAGCCGCAGGATATCGTCGCCGGCGGCATGGCCGTGCCTGTCGTTCAGTTGCTTGAAATGGTCGATATCGATGATCAGCAGCGAGACCGGCTGGGAACCGAGAGCCGGCAGATGCTGGGCAAGGCCACCGCGATTGAGGGCGCCGGTCAGCGGATCGTGGTGAGCGAGTTCCGTCAGCTGATTTCGGCTGCGCTCGGCAGCCATCAGCACCATCGCCATGCTGCGAAGCATGATGAACGCGACCGCCGATACCGCCATCCAGCTGTGAATTGCACTACCGCCGAAAGGATCCGGCCCACCGATCTCACCGGTCGCCGCGAGAATGCTGCGAACCGCAAAGATCGCCGCAGTGCAAATATAGAGGCCGACAAGCAGGGCTGCCGAATACAGCTTCTCGCGCCGGACAATGCTGATTGCCTCCCTTGCGACGGCAAGATCGCAGAGGCAGCAGATGACGGAGACGTAGAGGAGCCTCGCCGAGACTGCCGATGGATCGCTGACGATGAGGACGACAGGAACGCTGACGAGCAAGATGGCAAGCCAGAAAGTGCGTTGGTCGAGCGCCCGCCCCGAAAACACCCGCACGGCAAAGAACATCAGCATGTAGCCGGCGATGGTGACGATATTGCCGCCGTCGATCGAGACGGAGTAGGGAACGAGATTGCGCAACGCGACGAGGAAGGACCCGACGCCGACAAGAAGGTTGCTCAAACCCCACCAAAGCGGCCGCTTCTCGAAGCGGCCGGTCGCATAGGCAGCAAGCTGGAGGATGCCCAGCACGAAACAACTCACGGCAACAATGAAATAGATTGTCCTGAGATCCAGCAGCATGGCGCTTTCCCGAAATTCTTGCGGAATTTACAGGAAGCGTTTTGCGGTTTGATTGGGCGCTTCGCTAAGAATTTAACGATCGCGAGGTTTTCCTGCGGCATAATGCAGCAATTCAAGCGTTACAGCGTCCTTTGCGCGTCCGCAGAGACGCGCGGCACTGTCGTCAGGCGGCCCGCACCGCGCCGATAATGTCCGCCAACAGATCGTGCAGCAAGTCCCTGTAGCCGTTTCGGGCAGATGGACCGCTCTCTTCCGAGGTCATGACGACGGTGAGATCGAGCGATGGCACGATATAGAGCATCTGCCCGCCATAACCCCAGGCGAAATGCACCTGTTCGCCGCCGATCTGCCGCGTGAACCAGCCATAGCCATATTCATCGCCCGAGAAGCGCGAGTTTGTGCGCTGCTGCCACGACTGGGAGATCCAGTCGGCAGGGACGATCTGGCGGCCGTCGGCGGTCTTGCCGCCGTTGCGGTAGAGTTCGCCGAAGGCAAGCAGCGACCGGGCGCTCATCGCCATCTGGTTGCCGCCGAGATAGATGCCCTGCGGATCGCGTTCCCATGCGCCAATGCGGAAGCCTTCGACAGGACCCAGCCATTCTCGCGCCAGCGCCAGCGTCGACCGCCCCCCGACCTTGGTGAGAATGGCCGACAGCAGATGGGTGGATGCGGTGGAATAGAGCATCTCGCCACCGGGTTGATCGATGAAAGGCTGCGAGAGCGCAAAGCGCACCCAGTTGCGCGAAGAGACCCAGCGGCCGTAGTTCTGCCCCGACATGCGATCGAGCCCAGCCTGCATGGAGAGAAGATTGCCGATGGTGATGTCGTTGATGCGCGGGTCTGGCGTTACCGGGAGATCGGCCTTCAGGATCGGCGCGATCTTCTGATCCGGCCCCTTCAGCAGGCCTTTATCGATGGCGATACCGACCAACGCCGAGATGATCGATTTCGAAGCGGATTTGATATTGGTCGATTCCGAGGGCGAATGACCATGGAACCCGCGTTCGCCGAGCACGCGTCCGTCGCGAGCGACGATCACCGTCTTGAGAGGCCTCATCGCGGGCTCGCTCGCCGCGTGGTCGAGACGCGGGCCAAGCCCGCTGACGCCGGAAGCCGTGCTCTGGGCAGCCGCCGGCCCCGTTGCGGCAAGCGGCAGGCAGAAGAGAAGCAGAAGGGAGAGAAGGCGGATCATGCGGCGCAAGATAGGATATCGCAGCGATTTGTTCGCGTGCCGGCGCCACTTTTCACGCGATTGTGTTTTCGCCTGCGACGCTTACCCAGCTGACCACAGCCGCGCACCCGTCAAAAGACAATCCGCGCCGCACCCACGACAGGCCCGCCTGCCTCCATGGTCAAGCGGCGCGGACATTGCCGGTCAGGAGGGAAAGATTCCCAACCCCGACCGGCCGATCGGCACAGCTCAAGCGGCGCGGCGAACCGGCGCGCTGGCTAGCATGCGTCCCGAAGGGACGATCATGCCGGCCGCGCCGTCAAGCCAGCCTTCCGTGAGTTCGAGCGCAAGAAAGCGCGAACGTTCGAACGGACCCGGCATGACAAGATGGCGAGCCCTCTCGGCAAAGAAGCCGAAACGCTCGTAATAGGCAGCATCGCCGACGAGCAGGACGGCGCCATGCCCGCGCTTCTTCGCTTCGAGGATCGCTGCGCGCATCAGCGCCGAGCCGATGCCCTTGCCGCCGTGATGGGGCGCAACGGCGAGCGGTCCAAGCAGCAGCGCATTGATCGGCGTGCCTTCGTCATTGACGCCGGCCTCGATGTTCCAGAGGCGCACCGAGCCAATGACATGGCCGTCGCGATCGCGCGCCACCAGCGCAAGGCCCTCGGCCGGAACGCGGTTGCGGCGGATCTTCTCCGACGACTTTTTGCGGCGATCCGGGCCCATGACGCGGTCGAGCAGGTTTTCGCGAGCAACGACATCCGAGGGATTTTCGGCGTCGATGGCGAAAGTGGTAGGCGCAAAGAATGCGCGGACAGAATCAAGAACAGCGGCCATCTTGGCCTCCCGTACCCAATACCGTTATCAGCGGCGATGAAAGAAAATTGTGAAGTTGCCGCCCCGATTGGTTACGGGGCCGGCGGAAACGACCTTAGATGATGTAGGCCTTCAGCGGGTCGAAACCGTTGAAAGCGACCGCCGAATAGGTCGTCGTATAGGCGCCGGTGCCTTCGATCAGGACCTCGTCGCCGATCGAAAGGGAGATCGGCAGCGGATAGAGGTTCTTCTCGTAGAGCACGTCGGCCGAATCGCAGGTCGGGCCGGCGATGACGCAGGGCTCCATCTCGTCGCCGTCGTGATCCGTGCGGATCGGATAGCGGATGGCTTCGTCCATCGTCTCGGCGAGACCGCCGAATTTGCCGATGTCGAGGAATACCCAACGGGCATCGTCATTGTCCGACTTCTTCGAAATCAGCACGACTTCCGCCTTGATCACACCGGCATTGCCGACCATGCCGCGGCCCGGCTCGATGATCGTCTGCGGGATCTGGTTGCCGAAATGCGTGCGCAGCGCCTGGTAGATCGACTTGCCGTAAGCTTCTGCGGACGGAACGTCACGCAGGTACTTGGTCGGGAAGCCGCCGCCCATGTTGACCATCTGCAGGTGGATGCCCTGCTTGGCAAGCGATACAAAGACGCGCTTGGCATCGGCGAGTGCCGAATCCCAGGCATCGACCTTGGTCATCTGCGAACCGACATGGAACGAGACGCCATAGGACTGCAGGCCAAGCTGATGGGCGTAGACGAGAACGTCGACAGCCATCTGCGGGACGCAGCCGAACTTGCGCGACAGCGGCCATTCAGCGCCTTCACCATCCGTGAGCACGCGGCAGAAGACACGGGCGCCGGGAGCGGCGCGCGAGATCTTCTCGACTTCCTCGTGGCTGTCGACCGCAAAGAGGCTGACGCCGAGCGCATGCGCGCGGGCAACGTCACGTTCCTTCTTGATCGTGTTGCCGTAGGAGATACGGGCGGCGGTCGCACCGGCTTCAAGCGCCATTTCGATTTCGGCAACGGATGCGCAATCGAAATTGGAGCCGAGGCCTGCGAGCAGCTTCAGCACTTCCGGAGCCGGGTTGGCCTTGACGGCGTAATAGATGGCGCTGTCCGGCATAGCGTGACGGAAGGCGTGGAAATTGTCGCGAACGACGTCGAGGTCAACCACGAGGCAGGGACCATCGGGACGTCGGGTTGCGAGAAAGTCGCGGATGCGCTGAGTGGTCATATCGATTCCCTCTTCCAATTCCAGAGCTCCGGCATGAACCGGAGGACAAAGGGCATACGATAGCTCGCATTGGAACCAGCCGGTGGAGACCCCGGAACCATAGCAAGCGCTCGATGCGCGGATGGTGAACCAACGCCGCGGTGCGGTGTAAGTTCGGCTTTGTCTGCCATGGATTGGAGGGAGAGTCCCAACCGCACTTCCGGCAATGATGGTGTGCCTCTTCAGTAACCCCCGCTGATGGAAAGCAGGGAGAGAACAAAAAGGCCCGCACCGTCGTTGCTTCAGGCGTCCTCGCATTTTCCGGTTGGCCGGAATAGCGACTGGAGGGGTTAATTCCAGGTACCTTACCGATTTCCTCACCAATTCGAGGGTTCGGCGGACACCCATGGGCACGTGCGACTTTGGGCTGAGTGGGAAATAAGAATATTCGCCTTCATAATCAAGCGATTTTTTGATCTCGGGCTAAAAAAATAATTGAACAAGACGAGCCAATTTGTTCAACATTCCGAAACAGCCTGAGGGGTGCCATGGATACCTTGACCCGCATACGTGCCTTCATCGATGTCGTCGAGGCCGAAGGCTTCTCCGCCGCGGCAAGACGCACCGGCCGCTCAAAGGCGCTGCTCTCCAAATATGTGCGCGAACTGGAGGATGAGCTCGGCGCCCTGCTGCTCAACCGCACCACCCGGCAATTCTCCATGACCGAAGCCGGCCATACCTATTACCGCACCGCCTCCGATATCTTAAAGGAGATCGACAACCTCGCCGATCTCGTGCGTGAGAACAATGCACAGCTCAAAGGACGGCTACGCATTTCCGTGCCGCGCACCTTCGTTGATGCCGATGTCGGCCAGTCGCTGATCGATTTCGCCAAGGAGAATCCGGACCTTTCGCTGGAGATCGCCGCCGATGACCGGTTCGTCGATCTGATCGAGGAAGGCTTCGACGTGGCGATCCGGATCACCAAGCTCGAAGATTCCGGCATGATCGCCCGTAAGATCTCGGATTTCCGCATCCATATCTGCGCCACCCCCGAGTTTCTCGAGCGTCATCCCAACCTCGAGCATCCGACGGACCTTTCCAACGTCCCCTTCATCGTCGACACCAACGCGCGCACCCAGGCGAGCATCCGCTTCCACAATCCCGACAACACCTCGTTCGCCGTCGCCGTATCCGGACCGATAGAGGTCAACAGTCCGCATGCAACATTACGCGCAGCACTCGCCGGCATCGGCATAGCCTTCATCCCGGATTTCATAGCCCGCAAGCCGATCGAGAGCGGCGAACTGGTCACGCTGTTCAACGATTACATCCCGACCGACCGCGGCATTTATGCCGTCTATCCACACCGGCGCTACCTGCCGGCCAAGGTAAGGATCTTCGTCGACTACCTGCACAACTGGTTCAAGAAGCATCCGTAGAGCATGTCGCGCAAAAGTGTGCAGCGGTTTTGCGCTAAAGGCATGCGAAGAACCAAAGATGCAAAGCGTGGCAAGCGAATCTGAAAGATCGCGACATGCTTTAGCGCAGTGCCCTTGCGAAGCGATGCGACATTCCGCCCCGCATTAACATCCGACCCCGCGAAACCGATGCTGAGCCGGTCCCAATTCCGTCCCAATTTCTGGCAAGAAGTCAGGGGCAGCGAACAGAGCAGCGAGATAGATGAGACATTCGAAGATACTGATCGCCGCGCTTCTTTCGCTGGCGCCGACCGCCGCCTTTGCTCATCCGCACATCTTCGTGGAGGCGCGTCTCGAAGTCGTGGCCGGCAAGGACGGCAGTGTCGAGGAACTGCGCAATGTCTGGCGCTTCGACGAGGTCTTTTCGTCCTCCGTGGTCATGGATTTCGACAAGAACACCGACCTGAAGCTGGAGCCGAACGAGCTGACCGACGTCGGCAACACGGTCAAGAAGTCGCTAGCCGATTACGACTACTACATGAACCTGACGATCAACGGGAAGAACATCACCGTCCAGAAACCCGACATCATCCATGTCGACTACAAGGATGGCCAGCTGCTGATGTTCTTCGCGGTAAAGCCGGTGGAAAAGATGCCGCTGAAGGGCCGGCTCACCTTCGGCGTCTACGACCCGACGCTCTACACCTCGATCGATTTTCCGACAGACAACGAGCTTGCGATCGTCGGAGACGGTTTCAAGGCCTGCAAACATCAGGTGGTGCGGCCGGATGCCGACGAGGTGATCTCGCAAAACAAACAGTCGCTGACGGACGCCTTCTTCAACGATCCCACCGGCACCAACATGTCCAAACTCTTCGCCACCCGGCTGGAGGTCACATGCTGACGAAACGCCTGCCCCTCATCCTTTCCGCTGCGACCCTTGCGCTGGTGACGGCTGCAAGCCTCGCTCATGCGCAATCGCCGCTTGGCATCGGCACGGCGGAGCCGAGCTTCCAGCCGACAGGCGGGCCGTTTGCGCCGCTATTTCTCTACGTCAATTACGAGCAGCAAGCCTTCTACCGGGCGCTGACCGGTGCCTTGAAGGCGATGCGCCAAGACCCCTGGCAGCTGGCATCGCTGATCGGCCTCTCTTTCGCCTATGGCGTCTTCCATGCCGCCGGCCCGGGCCACGGCAAGGCGGTCATCTCTTCCTACATGATCGCCAACGAGGTCGAACTGAAGCGCGGCGTGGTGATTTCCTTCATTTCGGCCTTTGTCCAGGGCGTGATGGCGGTGGCGCTGGTCGGAGGCGCCTGGCTGGTGCTGCGCGGCACCGGCATTACGTTGACGGCGGCGACCCACGCGATGGAGATCTCAAGCTTCGTCATGGTCATGCTCTTCGGCGGCTGGCTGCTGTTTCGCAAACTGCGCTCGCTGGTGGGTAACATGCCGCGCCGCCGGCTGATGGCGACGCCGGCCGGTCCGGTCAGCATGATGCTCGACTGGAAGGACAATGCCGCCGAACGCCAGGCCTATGCCTTCAACGGCAAGGCGCAGGCTGTGGAAGCCGGCCACACCTTCGTTCCCGGCATGGTCTGTGAGACCTGCGGCAATGCCCATGTGCCTGATCCGTCCCTGCTCGCCGGCGACAGGTTCAGCGCCCGCGAGGCCTGGTCGGCGATCGTGGCCGTCGGACTGCGCCCCTGCTCCGGCGCATTGCTGGTCATGACCTTCTCGCTGCTCAACGGGCTCTATCTCGGCGGCGTGCTTTCGGTCGCCGCCATGTCGCTCGGCACGGCGATCACCGTTTCCCTGCTTGCCACACTTGCCGTCACCGCCAAGAGTGCGGCCGTCCGCCTCTCCGGACGCGGCTCGACCGCCTCGATCTGGATCGGCAACGCCATCGAAATCCTCGGCGCCGTACTCGTCATGCTGATGGGCGCCCTGTTGCTCGGGGCCTCGCTGCAGGGCTAGAGCAATTCCAGCAAAAGTGCGCAGCGGTTTTGCGTCCGGAATTGCGCAATGCTGTAGACTATTTCCCCCGGCTGCGCTGGTAGCGCGCCCGCAGCCAGAAAACTGCGAAAAACGCCATGATCAGGCAGATGCCGACGACGATCGCCAGCGTCGGCGAGAAATTGCCGATCCACAGCACGATGGTCGGCAGGAAATAGATGACGAGGGCGGCGCTAAGCAGGATGATGCCAGCGGCGGTCGCCTGCGAGCGGCTTTCCGGGCTCATACCAGCCTTTCCTTTTCAAGATCGGCGCGGATGTCCTGCAGGCGGCGGATCTGGTTGCCCTCGGCATCGAAATTACCGGGCGAAAGCCAGGTTTCGAAGGCATCGTTGATCAGCGGCCATTCACTGTCGATCATCGAGAACCACGCGGTGTCGCGGTTGCGATGCTTGGAGATCATGTGCTGGCGGAAGACGCCTTCGAAGCTGAAGCCGTAACGGGCGGCCGTCGTCTTGCTCGCCTCGTTCTTATTGTCGCATTTCCATTCGTAGCGGCGGTAGCCGAGATCCTCGAAGACATGCTTGGCCATCAGATAATGCGCCTCGGTCGAAAGCGGCGACCGCTTCATCTCAGGCCCATGCGCCACCCCGCCGATCTCGACGACGCCGTTTGCCGGGTCGGCGCGCATGTAATTCGCCATGCCCACAATCTTGCCGGTGGCATGGTCGCGGAAGATATGGGTGATCCAGCCGGACTTGGTGTTGACGGTTTCCAGCCAGCTGGCGAAATCGTCGATACCGGAGAAGTCGTCCTGCGCGAAATAGAGAAGCAGCGGATTGATGCCCATGCCGCCAAGCCCATCCCACAGCGCCTCAAGATGTTCGGCGCGCCGATAAGGCTCGACGGTGACGAAACGGCCCTTCAGCGTGACCGGCTTCGGCGCCGGGCAGCCCTTGAAATTTGCAAGATCGCGCATGTCCACTCCCCTTTTCGGAAGAGTGGATAGGCCAGCCGCCCGACAAAGGCAACCGGCCTAGATGTCACTGTGACAAGGTCACCTTGGCGGAGGACACCGTTGCCTCGATATGGTCGACCAGCTGGTCAGCAAGTCCGAGGCGGCCGGCAAGCAGATCGAGATAACCGCGCTCGGCGCGCGAATCCGGGTCGATGGTGAGCCGCGAGGCGGTGTAAAGCTCGACACGCTGTTCTTCCGTCGTCGCGGCAGCAACGAGCGCATCGATATCCGTCGGCGAAGCGAGTTCCTGCTCGATGAAGGCCGCAGCCTCGCCGCTGACGTCGGCGGCCTTGACCTTGTCCATGATGAGGGCGCGTTCGGCATCGTCGATATGGCCGTCGGCCTTGGCGGCGGCGATCATCGCCCGGATCAGCACCAGCACGAATTCGTTGCTGCCGGCAGGCGACGCCGGCCCGAAACCGGACTCGGCAGGCGGCGGCAGGAGAACCGGGTTGTTTGCCGACGGCGCATCCGAGGGGGCTGCCGGCGCCTGCCCCGCCTGGTAATTCTTGTAGGCCTGGTAACCGAGGCCGGCAATGGCGGCAAGACCGCCGATCGCCAGTGCATTGCCCGCAATACCGCGGCCGGTCTTGGTGCCGAGAAGTACGGCGGCAATGGCGCCAGTCGCCAGCGGATTGTTCTTTGCCGTCTGCACGGCGTCGCCGGCCCTGTCGCGGACGGAACCGCCAAGACCCGGCATCTGTGAACCCAAGAACTGGTCGAGAAGCTTCTTTGCGTCGAACATTCCTCGTCGTCTCCCTGTTTGAAACTGGAGGAGAACATAGGTTTGCGACGGCTGAAATACAAATAGGGGGAGCGGGATTGAGCCGTGAGGTTCGCCCGCCCCCTGCCAAAACTCAGGCCTTCAGCGCTGCCGCCTCTGCTGCGAGCTTGGTAATGCCAGCCCAGTCGCCAGCTGCAACCAGTTCCTTCGGCGCCACCCAGGAGCCGCCGACGCAGATGACGTTCGGCAGCGAGAGATAATCATGGGCGTTCTTCAGCGAAATGCCGCCGGTCGGGCAGAACAACGTGCCTGCAAGCGGCGAGGACAGCGCCTTGAGATAAGCGGCGCCACCGGCCTGCTCCGCCGGGAAGAACTTCAATACCTGGTAGCCTTCTTCCCGCAGCGCCATGACTTCGCTGGCGGTCGCGGCCCCCGGAAGCAGCGGCACGTCGGAATCGGCGGCGGCATCGAGCAGCTCTTGCGTCGTGCCGGGGCTGACGATGAACTTCGAACCGGCGGCGACGGCGGCTTCCCAATGGGCGACATTCAGGATCGTCCCGGCGCCGACTTCGGCGCCCTCGACCTCGGCAGCGACGGCGCGCACGGCTTCGAGTGCCGCCGGCGTGCGCATCGTGATCTCGATCGCCTTCAGCCCGCCCGCGACGAGCGCGCGGGCGAGCGGCACCGCTGACTTCGCATCGTCGACGATCAATACCGGAACGACAGGCTGGAGTTTCAGGATGGAAAGGAGCTTCTCTGTTTTCTCGCCCATGGTCGTGCGACTTCCTTGAAACGATTGAATTTGCATCCCGAATAACGCCCCCGCGGAACCTTGTCGAGATAAAACCGGACCGCATCACAAGAAGGGTATGAAATGCCTGGAAAGTGGGCTACCGTGCCGCAATCGTCACAAAAGGTTCACCGGCATGGCGAAAGAAATCGAGCGGAAGTTTCTTGTACGCAGCGATGGATGGCGTTCCGCCGTCGAGACGAAGTCTGTCCTCAGGCAGGGTTACATCGCCTCGATGGACGACCGTTCCGTGCGGGTGCGCATCCTCGACGGCAGGAAGGCGAGATTGACGATCAAGATCGGCCGCAGCACCATCACTCGTGACGAATTCGAATACGATATCCCAATCGCCGATGCCGAAGAGTTGCTGCTGAACGCAATCGGCGTCGTCATCGAGAAGACGCGCTACCGCGTTCCGCATGAGGGTTTCGTCTGGGAAGTCGACGTCTTTACCGGCGAGCATCGCGGACTGGTGATCGCCGAGGTGGAGATGACGGCGGAAACCGACGATCCGGCCCTGCCCGCTTGGCTCGGCCGCGAAGTAACCGGGGACTTCCGCTATTCCAACCAGGCCCTTGCCACAGAATACGGGCACGACAGGCATGGCCTATCGCATTCGGCCTGACGCCGATTTCACCGAAGCGTTCCGTAGCGTCGCCACCAAGCAGCTGGAACACGCCATCACTGTCCTCAGGAAGCGCCCGGACGGCGCGCATGAGGCGATCCATTCCTTCCGCAAGAACCTGAAGCGACTACGCTCGCTCTACCGCCTCGTGGCCCGCGAAATTCCGGATTTCCAAGCCCAAGAAAATGCGAGGCTGCGCGATGCCGCAAACTCGCTTTCGGCGATCCGCGACGCTACCGCCCTCATCGGCACCGCCCAATATCTGCAGCATGCAGCCCGCGGGAACGAGGAGAGCGAGGCGCTCGGCCGCATCGTCACCATCCTCGAAGGCCGCCGTGATTGGATGGCGGAAGCCGAAAGCGGCCTGGAACAGCGGCTCGCGGAAACCTCCGACGTTCTGAAGGAGGCGATCGCCGCCTTAGACGCCGTCTCCTTTGATGGCGGCCACCGCAAAAATGCACGCATGCTGGCGAAGAGCTGGCGCCGCATCGCGCTGAAGGCCAAGACCGCGCTTACAGCCTGTCACGGCGAGGCATCGGCCGACGATTTCCACGATCTGCGCAAACGCACCTACGACTATCGGCTCTACCATGCCCTTTTGCGCGACATCTGGCCGGGCGCGATGAAGGCCAAGCGCGATGCGGCCAGCGAACTCGTCGAGGATCTCGGCCACATCCATGATCTCACCGTACTCTCCGAACTGGTCGAGGCAGAACCGCAGCTCTTCACTCGCAATGACGACCTGACGCATCTGCTCGACATCATCATCTTCCGCCAGCAGGAAGACCGGCGGCAAGCGCTGATCAAAGCCGAAGCCGTCTTCGCCGATGATGCCGACGAGGAAGCCCAGCGCATCGAGCTTCTCTGGCTGATGGCCGGGAGTTGAGAGACAGCGAAACTGGAAGTGCCTGCGCGTTGCTCTGCATTTCCTGCAATATCACAAAGAACCCTGTTGACCTCAACCAATCTTGAGGTCCTAGCTTGCGGTGGTCAAACAAGCAGAGACCTGATCCGCGAGGAAAAAATGACCGCCGAAAATGCCGCGATGCCGAAGGTACTCGGGCTCTACGAAACACATCTGACCGTTGCCGATCTCAAGACCTCCACGGAATTCTACCGCGATGTCGTCGGGCTCGAACTCGCAGCGTCGTTCGAGGAGCGCAAAGTCACTTTCCTCTGGGTGGACGACAGGAAGACCGGTATGCTCGGCCTTTGGGAAACCGGAACCGGGCCGCTGAAGATGCGGCTGCACATCGCCTTCCGCATGACCGCCGATGGCGTGCTGCAGGCGCCTGACATTCTCAGGGCAAAGGGCGTGGAACCTCTCGGCTTTACCGGTGAACCGGTAACGGAGCCGGTAGTTCTCGGCTGGATGCCGGCGCTGTCGATCTATTTCAAGGATCCGGACGGGCACTCAATCGAGTTCATCAGCGTTCTCGACGCCGACCCCGACCGGAGCTTCGGCGTGCGGCCGTTTTCCGAATGGCAGGCGCAGGGATAATCGATTACCTGTCAAGGCCGCCACCGGCGAAGGCAATTGCGCCGCCCGCTGATTTTCTGTATTTCCGGCCCATGACCGACAGCCTGACACACACCAGCCCGTTCCTCGTGGCCGCACTTTACCATTTCGTTTCCGTGCCGCGCTTTGCCAGCCTGCAGGCACCGCTGCAGACGCTTTGCGAGGAGAATGGCGTCAAGGGAACGCTGCTTCTGGCGCATGAAGGCATTAACGGCACGATCGCGGGCCCGGATGCCGGCATTCAAGCCGCGCTCGCCTTCCTGCGCGCCCAGCCGGAATTTTCGGGCCTAGAGCACAAGGAAAGCCGCGCCTCGAAAATGCCCTTCCTGCGCATGAAGGTGAAGCTGAAGAAGGAAATCGTCACCATGGGCGTCGAGGACATCGACCCCAACAAAGTGGTCGGAACCTACGTGGCGGCCAAGGACTGGAATGCGCTGATCTCCGATCCCGATACGATCGTCATCGACACCCGCAACGATTACGAGACGGCAATCGGCACTTTTCGCGGCGCGCTCGACCCGAAGACCAAGACCTTCCGTGAATTTCCCGATTGGGTGCGCAACAATCCCGGCCTGCACAACAAGCCGAAGGTCGCCATGTACTGCACCGGCGGCATACGTTGCGAGAAGGCCACCGCTTTCATGAAGGCTGAGGGCTTCGACGAGGTCTATCATCTGAAGGGCGGCATCCTGAAATATCTGGAGGAAGTGCCGCAGGAGGAAAGCCTCTGGGATGGCGCCTGCTTCGTCTTCGACGAGCGCGTCTCCGTCGAGCACGGTCTGAAGGAAGGCGAACACAGGCTGTGCCACGCCTGCCGCAACCCGATCACCGCAGAAGAAATCACCTCACCGCTCTACGAGGAAGGCGTTTCCTGCAGCCACTGCTATCATAAGCGCACGGAGGAAGACCGGCTGCGTTACCGTCAGCGGCAGCACCAGATCGCCCTCGCAAAAAAGCGCGGCCAGCGACATTTCGGCAGCTAAGCCGGGATTCCGGTTGGAACAGCCTTGCTGTCTGAGGATCAGGCCACCGGTCAGACAGCGCCGATGCGGCGCCGAGCTTGCGGCTCCGCTGCACGCCGCTCGTTCAGCATCTCGGTGATAAGGTCTGATGTCACAGGCTTTCCGAACCAATAGCCCTGCAGGCAGTCGCAGCCGAACAGGCGCATGGCTATCGCCTGCTCCTCGGTCTCGATGCCTTCGGCCGTCACCGGAATGTCGAGCGAGCGGGCAAGCGCTACCGTCGCCTGCAGCATCTCGCGCTGGCGTTTGTCCTCGTTGACACCCATGACCAGCGAGCGGTCGATCTTGATGCGGTCGAAGCCGAACTGCCTGAGATAACCGATCGAGGAGAAGCCGGAGCCAAAATCGTCGAGCGCCACCTTAACCCCCAGCCCCTTCAACCGTTCGATCGACTGGCGGGTGCGCTGCGGATTCTGGATCATGTAGCCTTCGGTGATCTCGAGCGTGATACGACCGGCCTCGATCTCCGTCTGCTTCAGCACGTAGCGCACATAGTCGGTAAAGGCGGGATTGCGGAACTGGCCGGGCGAGACGTTGACCGAGACGTTGAGGTCCGGCCATTGCTTGGCTGTCTCACAGGCTTTGCGCAGCACGAACAGGCCAAGTGATTCGATGAGGCCGCTGGTCTCGGCGATCGGGATGAACAGCTCGGGCGACACAGGGCCATGGCCCGGACGGTTCCAGCGCACCAGCGCCTCGACGCCGGTCATGGCATGCGTCGCCGCATCGATCAGCGGCTGGTAGGCAAGCGTCAGGTCGCCGCTTTCGATGGCGATCCGGAGATCGAGCTCCAGCGCATTGCGCTGCTCTCGATCGGCGTCCATCGACGGGTCGTAGAGCGTCATGCGCGCGCGGCCGGCCTCCTTCGCCTTGTACATGGCAAGGTCGGAACGGCGCACCAGCTCCTCACGCCCGATCGCCCCGAAAGGCGACATGGCGATACCAATGCTTGCCCCAACGACGACGACACGGCGACCGATCTCCAATGGCTCGACGAGAAAATCGAGGATCTGCTCGGCAAGCTGCAGGGCGGCGGCATTCTCGCTGTCGGAGAGAAAGGCGATCGCAAATTCATCGCCGCCAATACGGGCAAGAACCGCACCTTGCGGAATGAGCACGTCGAGCCCGGCCGCGACCGCGCGGATCAACTGGTCACCGGTGCCGTGGCCATAGCTGTCATTGACTTCCTTGAAGCCATCGAGGTCGAGATAGAGGAGCAGCACATTGCGCTTGGTCTGGCGTGCCTCGACGACAAAACGATCGACGGCGAGCCCGAGACCGTCGCGATTGGAAAGGCCGCTCAGCCTGTCGCGCAGCGCCTCCTCGCGGGCGCTGCCTTCCTCCGCCTTCAGGCGGCGGCCGGCGAGCCAGCCGATAGCCAGCAGTACTGCGAAAAACAATCCGACGAGGCCGAGCGCCTGGATGACCATCGGCCGCACCTGTGCATAGGCGATATCGCCGGGTGAACGCGAGATCCAGACGAGCTTGCCGAGCGTTGCGCCCGTCGGATCGACGATCGGTACGCGATAGTCGGCCGCAAAGCTCGGCGGCGCCAGCCTCAGCCCGCCGATGACATAGGTCTGGCCGAGAGCGGCCACCCTGTCGTCATCGAGATGGCGGGCGAAAACGAGGTAGCGGTGCTGGCCGGCGGGCACATCAAGCGCACCGGACTTTTTCCGAACCAATGCCACGCCGACGGCGGCAATGCCCCGTTTGGTGGTGACGAAACCGATCGCCTGGGGACGATCGGCCGGACCGGCCGCCTTCACCATGTCGAGCAGGCTCCAGAGCGACGGCGCGAAGAAATCCGTGAGCGGCTCCTCCATCGGCTTGCCGTCCCGATAGGCCATGATCGCCTGCTTCTCACCATTGATGACGATCGCCATGTCGAACAGCGAGCTGTTGACCGACATCTCGCCGTAATTGCTTACCGTCCAGGCCATGCCGTCAGGCGCGTAGACGTTGACGGCGGCGTCGTCCCAGGCGGCGTAATCGTCGAGCGTCGCGCCGAGCTGATCCTCGAAGGTCTTCAGCGCGCCGACCGTCGTTTCGCGCGAGCGCTCGTCATCGAGGAGATTGGCATTTTCAGCCACGCGTTCGAGCGCCGTCAGCACCATGACGGTGACGACTGCGACGATGACCGCGAAGGAGAAAAGCACGCCGGTGACGGTGATGTGACGGCTTACTCCCGATCCTTTGCTCTGCGACTTTCCGGCTGTCTGCATTACGACTCCCTGACCGTCGGACTTTGCCAGCCAAGGGTTCAAAAACGTTTAAGCAACCGGCTGTTGCAGGTTTCTGACGAGCTATTTTTGTGCCCCGCCTGAGGACGCACCCCCTAACCCGGCTTATGATTGCCCTTCGGGAATTTGGCCGCGAGTTCGCGATACCATTTGCCGCTCTTTTTTACCGTACGCACCTGGGTCTCATAATCGACATGGACCAGACCGAAGCGCATGCGGTAGCCTTCCGCCCATTCGAAATTGTCCATCAGGCTCCAGGCGAAATAGCCGCGTAGGGGATAGCCGTCCTTGATGAGGCCGGCAACGATTTCGAGGTGATCGCTGACATAGTCGAGGCGCATCGTGTCGTCGACCTCGCCGTCGATGACATCGGTGTTGTCGCAGGCGCCGTTCTCGGTGATGTAGCATTCCGGCAGTTCGTAGCGGCGGTAGAGATCCTCGATCGAGAGCTTCAGGCCCGACGCATAGATTTCCCAGCCGATATCGGTCTTGACCTCGCTTGCCGGCGGCGCTTCCACCGTCCAGGGGAAATCGCCTTTGCGTTCGGCATCATCAGTGACCCGCTCGGGCTTGTAGTAGTTCAGGCCCCACCAGTCGAGTTTCTGGCTGATTAGCTTCAAGTCGCCATTTTCGATGACAGGCATGCGGTCGCCGAGCGCCTCGACGAATTCCTTCGGATACTCGCCCTTGAAGACGGGATCGAAGAAGGCGCCGTTGTGGAACTGATGCGCACGCTCGCCGGCGGCAAGATCGGCCGGGCTGTCGGAGCCGGGAATGACCGAAGCGGCGTTGAGCACAAGCCCGACGGGCACATTTGGGGCTTCCGAGCGGATCGCCTCGACGCCGAGACCGTGGGCAAGGTTCATGTAATGCATGGCGTGAAGGGCGGCCTGCATGTTGCGCTCGCCCGGAGCATGGATGCCGTAGAGATGGCTGAGCCAGACGATGCACCAGGGTTCGTTGAAGGTCGCGACCCGGTCGAGGCGATCGCCAAGGCGGTTCATCACCGTCTTGGCATAGCGCTGAAACGCATAGGCGGTCGAGCGCACCGTCCAACCGCCCTCGCCGGCGAGCAACAGAGGCAGATCCCAGTGGTAGAGCGTCGCGAAGGTCTTGATGCCCCGCGCCTTGCAGCCGTCGACCAGCCGATCGTAGAAATCGAGGCCGGCCTCGTTCACCGGACCCGTGCCTTCGGGGATAATGCGCGGCCAGGCAATCGAGAACCGATAAGCTTCGACACCCATTTCCTTGATGAGATCGAGGTCCTGTTCCAGCCTGTTATAGTGATCGCAGGCAACGTCGCCGTTATCGCGATTATGGACGCGGCCAGGCATATTGCAGAAAGCATCCCAGATGGATGGCTTGCGGCCATCGGCTTTGCTGGCGCCTTCGATCTGGAAGGCAGCGGTGGCAACGCCGAAAGTGAAGTCGCCGGGAAAGCGCTCCGCGAGTTTCTTCGGATCGATCATCTGTAAATCCTATCTCTCAGGTTGAGCCGTTTGCGCCGGATTTAGCCAAGCCTGAAGGCAAAGTACAGGCTGGCCGGAAGAAAAACTGCAACGTTGCAGGAGGAAAAACAGAACAGCTGCAACGGCGTTGCAGCCACCCCTCCCCCACCACGGAGCTGCCCTCATAACGGCAATGTCAGCAGTCGTGATTTGGCCGTTGAGACCGCGATCCTTACACGGGGGAAATGGCATCACAAATATGAAAGGAATCCAATGCTCTCTTCGGTCCATTCGCTGCAGCCTCATCTGCTGAGCCTGTTGCGCATTGTCTCGTCACTTGTACTTTTCAGCTACGGGACACAGAAGATCCTGCATTTTCCGGCTGTGGCAAGTGTGCCGCCCGCGGGCTCGCTCTCCTGGATTGCCGGGCTGCTCGAACTCACCCTCGGCTTCCTGGTCCTGGTGGGATTCCAGACCCGTATCGCAGCCTTCGTGCTCTCCGGCCTGATGGCCTTCGCCTATTTCATCGGGCATGCCTCGAAGGGCATCTACCCCGCCCAGAACGGCGGCGTTGCGGCGATCCTGTTCTGCTTCGTGTTTCTTTATCTGGTGGCGGCAGGCGCCGGACCCTTGAGCGTCGATAACCTACTGAAGCGTGGCCGCACTGCTGCCGCCTGACCGAAAATAAAATAAAACGCCGAGGCGACTTGAGATCGCCTCGGCGTTTTTCATTGGGCCACGCGGATCGGTAAATTCAGACCTTGATCCAGGCGCCGTTCTTCTTCGAAGACGCGACACAGGCTTCGACGAAGGCCACACCCTTCACGCCGTCATCGACTGTGGGATAGACCACCGCCTTGTCGACGGCCTTGCCCTTCTTGCGGGCGTTGATCGCATGCGCGGCTTCCGTATAGATCGTCGCAAAGGCTTCGAGATAACCTTCCGGATGCCCTGATGGCACGCGCGTGACACGGCCGGCAGCAGCGCCTGAACCGGCGCCACCCCGAGTGATCAGCCGCTTCGGCTCGCCGAAAGGCGTGTACCACAAGTAATTCGGGTCCTTCTGGGTCCATTCCAGCCCGCCCTTGGTGCCGTAGACACGCACCATCAGGCCGTTTTCATGGCCGGGCGCCACCTGGCTGCACCAGAGCATACCCTTGGCCGGCCTCTCCGAGCCCTTCGCCTTGAAGCGCAGCATGACATGCGCATTATCGTCCAGCCGGCGGCCCGGAACGAAACTGTCGAGATCGGCGGCGAGGCTGTCGAGCTCCAGGCCAGTGATGAAGGCGGCGAGATTATAGGCATGCGTGCCGATATCGCCGGTCGAGCCGCCGACGCCGGACTGCGCCGGATCGGTGCGCCAGGCAGCCTGTTTCTGGCCGGTTTGCTCGACCGCTTCCGTCAGCCAGTCCTGCGGGTATTCGGCCTGGACCACGCGGATGTCGCCGAGTTCGCCATTCGCAATCATCTCCCGCGCCTGGCGGACCATCGGATAGCCGGTGTAATTATGCGTCAGCACGAAGAGCGCGCCGCTCTCGTCGGCGATCTTCTTCAGCTTCTTCGCATCGGCAAGGTTGGATGTCAGCGGCTTGTCGCAGATGACATGAATGCCGCGCTTCAGGAATTCCTTGGCCGCATCGTAGTGAACATGGTTCGGCGTGACGATCGCCACCGCCTCGATGCCATTCTTCAGCTTCGCTTCGCGGATCGCCATCTCGCGATAGCTGGAATAGGTCCGCGACGGATCGAGGCCGAGGTCGCGGCCGGATGCGATCGCCTTTTCGGGCGAAGCCGACAGCGCGCCGGCGATGAGATCGTACTGATCGTCGATACGTGCCGCGATACGGTGCACCGCGCCGATAAACGCGCCCGCGCCGCCGCCCACCATGCCGAGCCGGATGCGCGGCTCACGTGTCTGTTCGGATGATGCTTCGATTGCCATTGATTCCTCCTGAATTTTTCTTCCCTTCTCCCCTCGGGGGTTCGAAGGACGGGTTGAGCCCCGTGGCTCAACCCCGGTCGGTGGCCCGGAGGGCCGGATGAGGGGGCCTGGCGACAGATATGCCTTTCGCTTGTCGCTCAAGGCATTCGTCGCTATCGCTCCTCATCCCCCTCATCTGCCCTTACGGGCATCTTCTCCCCACTCGGGAGAAGGGAATAGAAGCTTAGAGCCCCAGCATCCGCCGGTTCGCCGCCTGATCCGTGCCGCTGCCGGCGAAATCGTCGAAGGCTTTTTCGGTGACTCGGATGATATGGGCGGCAACGAATTCGGCGCCTTCGCGGGCACCGTCCTCCGGATGCTTTAGCGCGCATTCCCATTCGACCACGGCCCAGCCGTCGAAATTATTCGCCGTCATCTTCGAGAACACCGCGCCGAAATCGACCTGGCCGTCGCCGAGCGAACGGAACCGGCCGGCGCGTTCGACCCAGCCCTGATAGCCACCGTAGACGCCCTGACGTCCGGTCGGATTGAACTCAGCATCCTTGACGTGGAACATCTTGATGCGGTCTTTGTAGATGTCGATGTTGTCGAGATAATCGAGGCACTGCAGGACGTAGTGCGAGGGATCGTAGAGCATGTTGGCGCGCGGATGGTTCTTCACCCGCTCCAGGAACATCTCGAAGGTGATGCCGTCATGGAGGTCTTCGCCCGGGTGGATCTCGTAGCAGACATCAATACCGTTCTCGTCCGCATGGTTGAGGATCGGCGTCCAGCGGCGGGCGAGTTCGTCGAAGGCGGTCTCGACCAGACCGGCAGGACGCTGCGGCCAGGGATAGATGAAGGGCCAGGCAAGCGCGCCGGAGAAGGTCGCATGCGCCTTGAGCCCGAGGTTTTTGGACGCCGTCAGTGCCATCTTGACCTGCTCGACAGCCCATTCCTGACGCGCCTTCGGATTGCCCCGCACCTCCGGTGCAGCAAACCCGTCGAAGGCTTCGTCATAGGCCGGGTGAACGGCGACGAGCTGTCCTTGCAGATGAGTGGAGAGTTCGGTGATCTCGATGCCGTTTTCGCGCGCCTTGCCGGCGAATTCGTCGCAATAATCCTTGGACGTGGCAGCCTTCTTCAGATCGATCAATTGGCTGGCCCAGGTCGGCACCTGGACGCCCTTGTAACCGATGTCGGCCGCCCAATTGGTGATCGCGTCCCACGAGTTGAAAGGAGCAGTATCGCCCGCGAACTGGCCAAGGAAAAGGCCGGGGCCTTTGATCGTCTTCATGTCAGATTCCTCCCTGAATATCGACCGTAAACGTTTCTGAAAGTGTTGTAGCACGCAATTTGGCGGGAGCAAGGCGCCTCCTCGCCCTTGGCTCGTGATTTGGCGCGAAGCCAGATGCGATATGGCGGCGAGCTAATCATGATGGGCTTTGGCGGGCAAGAGGTACGTGCAGCATTTTCGGCCACCCGCTCTATGGAAAGCATAAAAAATGCGCCCATCCTTTCGAATGGGCGCACATCTCCAATGAATGGATCAGAACGGAGAATCCGGGAAGTAGAAGTCCTTGGCATTGTCCTTGGTGACGAGCGTCGCGTCGAGGATGTAGCTGCCGTGAACCGGGACCTGGTCGTAAAGTGCCGCCGCCGTCAGCTCCATCGCCGTACCGACCATTGCCGGCGGATAGAGAACGTCGACCGGGATTAGCTTGTCGCCATCCATGACCTTCTTGACCATGTCCTTTGAGCCGGCACCGGCGACGACATACTTGATGTCGGTGCGCTTGGCCTGCTCGATCGCCTGCAGAACGCCGACGGCCATGTCGTCGTCCTGGCACCATACGACGTCGATCTTCTGGTACTTGGTCAGATAGTCCTGCATGACCTTGAAGGCATCGTCGCGGTTCCAGTTGCCGTACTGGCGGTCAAGAACCTTGACGTTCGAGCCGGCAATGCCCTTGTCAAAGCCGTCCTGGCGCTGCTGGTCGATCGGGATCGGCAGACCGCGGATGATGACCACTTCGGCATCCGGCGTGGTGTCCTTGATGTACTTGCCGGCGACTTCGCCGAGAGCTGGGTTGTTGCCGGCGACATAGAGATCGCGCACGGAATTGTCGTTGTTGCTCGGCGCACGGTCGACGAGGGCGACGAACTTGCCCTTGCCCTTGACTTCCTTGATGGCGTTGACGAGCGGATCCGGATCCGACGGCAGGATGACGAGGGCGTCGATGCCCTGCGTATCGAGATCCTGTACGGCGTTGGCCTGGCTTGCGGCGTCCGGCGAGGTCTTGACGATGACGTTGAGACCGGGATGTTCGGCCATCAGCAGCTTGGCAACGCGTTCGGCATGGAACACCACGCCCGACGTCCAGCCGTGGTCGGCGGCCGGAATGGACACGCCGATCGTGAATTTCTTGTCCTGGGCGTGAGCGGCGCCGGCGAAGGTCACCGCCGCAACCGCCAGGCCCAACATCAATTTACGCATGCTATTTCCTCCCAATAATTCAGGGACTTTTCCATATCGGGACCGGACGCCCTGTAAGCCCGATCAATTGCAAGCCCGGTCAATTCATGATTTGCGCACCAGCGAGCGCTGGACGAACATGGCGATGATGATAATCGCACCCTGGATGGCGCCGATCAGATATTCGCTGATGAAATTCGAAAGCAACATGATGTTGCCGACCAGTTCGAGAATGAAGGCGCCGCAGATCGTGCCCCAGACCCTGCCCGCGCCGCCCTTGAGCGCCGTGCCGCCGACGACGACGGCCGTGATCGCCTGCAACTCCCACAGGATGCCCGTCGTCGCCGACGTCGAGCCGAGACGGGGAACATAGAGCAGCACGGCGATGGCGACGCACAGTCCCTGGATGACGAAGGCGATCGTCCTGACGCGATTGACCGCGATACCTGAATAGCGGGCGACATCGCTGTTTGATCCCACAGCGACGACGTGGCGCCCGTAGCGGGTGCGATAGAGGATGAAGGCCGCAACCGCCGTCACTGCCAGGATCACCACGATCGGCACCGGTATGCCGGCGACATTGCCGAAGTAAGCAGGGCGATAGAGCGTCTGGATATCGGCGGAGCGAAGCGTGATCGCGCCGCCCTGCGACAGCCATGTCGTCAGGCCGCGATAGATGCCCATCGTGCCGAGCGTCGCGATGAAGGGCTCGATCCTGCCCACCGTCGTGATCAGGCCGTTTGCCAGACCGCAGAGCGCGCCGGCGACGATGGTGAAGACGGCGGCGACCGTCAGCATCAAAGCCGGGTTTTCGATGGCGCCCGAATTCATCAGCAGGATCATCAGGCTGGCGACGAAGGCCACCATGGAGCCGACAGACAAGTCGAGATCGCCTGCTGATATCACGAAGGTCGCACCGACCGCGATGATGGCGATGAAAGCGCTGCGCGTCGCGACATTGGCAAGGTTGGTAATGCCGATGAAATTCGGATTGACCAGGGCTCCGACGATTAGCAGCAGCGCCAGGGCGACGAAGGGCGCGACCGCACGCAGGTCGACATCCCGCCAGGATCGGCGCCGGATTTCCCTGGTCTCCTCGTTGACACTCATTTCCAAAACCAACCTCCCGTCCCATATTTTCTGGGCATCTTATGTGTCCTCCTGATCGGCAAAGCCCTGCTTCGGCCTTCAGGCGGCCGCCTTCTTCTTGAGCCCGGCGGCGTAACGCATGATCTCCTGCTCGGAAATCTCGTCTCCTTCGAGCACGCCGACGATACGCCCTTCGCGCATCACCGCCACTCTCGTGCAGAGGCCGATGACCTCCGGCATCTCCGAGGACACGACGATGATCGACCGGCCGTCGCGGGCGAGCGCCGAGATGAAATGATAGATCTGCTGCTTGGTGCCGACATCGATGCCGCGCGTCGGCTCGTCGATGATGATGATATCAGGATCGGTCTCCATGACCTTGGCCAGCAGCAGCTTCTGCTGGTTCCCCCCCGACATCCGGCCGGCGACGATATTGCCGTCGCGAACCCTAATATCGAAGCGGCGCTTGGCCTTTGCCATCGCGGCCGCCTCGCTGCCTGGGCTGAGATAGCCGTGACGAGCGTGCCTTCCGAGCGATTGCAGCGTCAGATTGGTCACCATGCCGGAGCGCAGCAGCAGGCCTTTCGACTTGCGGTCCTTGGTCATGTAGGCGAGCCCGCAGCGATTGGCGGCATGCACGTCGCCGGAGGGAACAGTTTCCCCCTTGATGACCACCTCGCCCTCGAGACGGGTCCGCAATCCGGCGATCGCTTCCATCAGTTCGGTGCGGCCCGAGCCGATCATGCCGGAAAAACCGATGATCTCGCCCTTGCGCACCTCGAAGCTCGCATCCTTTACATAGCCCGTCGACACCGAGGCGACGCTGAGGACGATCTCCTCGTCGACATCAGGCTCGACCTTGGCGGGATAGAGGCTGGAAAGTTCGCGGCCAACCATCAGCTGTGCGATCGATTCCCCGTCCAGAATGGACGTCGCCGAAGTCTTGATCCACTGGCCGTCGCGCAGCACCGTGACGCGGTCGGTCAATTCCATCACCTCGTCGAGCTTGTGGGACACGAAGACGAAGCTGGTACCCTGGTCGCGAAGCTTGCGAACCTGCTTGAACAGCATATTGGTCTCTTCCCGCGACAGCACCGCGGTCGGCTCGTCCATGAACACCACCCGCGCATCGCGGCTGATCGCCTTGGCGATTTCGACCATCTGCTTGTCGGCGATGGAAAGCGTGCTGATCAGCGCATTCTCATCGACATGCGAACCGAGCACGTCGAGAACCTTGCGTGTCTCCGACCGCATATATTTGCGGTCGAGCATGCCGAAACGGGTGACTTCGCGCCCGAGAAAGAGGCTTTCCGTCACGGTCAGATGTTCGGCAAGGTTGAATTCCTGGTGAATGATGACGATGCCCAGCGCCTCGGCGGCGCCATTGGGCGGCAGGACGACGGGCTTGCCGTCGAGCAGGATTTCGCCGGAACTCGGCTGTTCGAAACCGGACAAAACCTTGACAAGCGTGGATTTGCCGGCGCCATTTTCACCCATGAGCGCATGGATTTCGCCGGCGCGGAGATCGAAGTTCACGCTGAAGAGGACCTGCACTCCACTGAAGGATTTGCATATGCGCCTGGCGGACAGCACCACGGGTGCGGTGTCGGCGATCTCCACGGTCATCTGATCCTCCCCAAAGCGGCTCCCCGTCCGCTCTGAAGCCTTATGTAAACCTTTACATACATCGTGTAAAGGTTTACATCGTTGATTTACACAGATCAGTTGAAGCCTGCCTTTGACCTCTCGACAAGTCTGTGTAGTGTCGCGGCGAAGACAGCCCAAGGCAGAGCTCAGTGTCGAATTCCACGCCCGCAACCATCGAAGACGTCGCCCGGATCGCCGAGGTCTCTATCGCGACGGTTTCCCGGGCAATCCACATGCCGGAGAAGGTCGCCAACTCCACGCGCCTCAAGGTCAACCAGGCGATCGCCATCACCGGCTATACCACCAATGCCATGGCGCGCAGCCTGAGGCTCGGCCGCTCCAACATGATCCTTGTCGTGGCGCCCGATATCGGCGATCCCAATTTCTCCAACATTCTCGTCGGGCTGGAGAACGAAGCGCGCGCGCACGGCTACGGCATCCTGATCGGCCACACGCAGAACGATGCCCAGCGCGGTCTGGAATATCTGAAATTCTTCAATTCCAACCAGGCGGCCGGATTGATCCTCTTCACCGGTATCCTGCCGTTCGGGCATCAGACGATGACCGCACGGCTGCCGCCGAGCGTCGGTGTTTTCGAGCCCGTCTTCAACGGCGGCATACCCTATGTGGGCGTCGACGATACCGAGGGCGCTCGGAAAGCGGTGGACCTGCTGCTGGCCGAAGGGCATCGCAAGATCGCCTTCATCGGCGATTCGCGCACCCGGCTTGCCTATACCAGGCGCCGCATGGGTTACGATGCCGGTCTCGACGCCGCCGGCATCCCGCCCGACACCAGGATCGTGCTCGAAGGTGACGGCACGATCGAAAGTGGGCGGCATGCGGTTGAACAGCTTTTCATGCGCGACACGCTTCCGACCGCCTTCATGTGCGTCAACGACCAGACGGCGATCGGCGTCATGATCGGGCTCGGCGCGCGAGGCTACGATATACCGCGGGATTTCTCGGTAACCGGTTTCGACGACGTGCCGCAGGCGGTCTTCATATCGCCGCCGCTGACCACGATCCGCCAGCCGAGAACGGCAATCGGCAAGCAGGCGATGGCGCTGCTGCTCGAACTCCTGTCCGATGGCCGGCCGACCGAAACGGAAATCCTGCTGCGCCCGGATCTGGTGGTTCGAAACTCCGTCTCAGCCCCATCGCGCAACTGGTCGAAACGGTAAACCGATAGAGGCTGAAGGCTTTGCGCCCTCGCCCGGCCGAAGAGGCTGCGCCGGCGGTCGATGACCGCCGGCGCGCTTCATCAAACGTAACGGTTGACGACGTTCTCCAGCAGTTCCTGCTTGCCGGATCTCGGCTGCGGGTTCACGTCGTGGCTCTCGACATAGTGGGTGATCTCATCCAGCGAATACTCGCCGCGGAAGAGCTTCTGCGCCTCGGCGGATTCCCAGCCGGCATAACGATCGGCGAGCGGCTGCGACAGAGCCTTGTCCTCGATCATCTTGGCGGCGGCCTTCAGGCCGCGGGCGCAGCAATCCATGCCGCCGATATGGCCGATCAGCAGATCCGCCGGGTCGAGAGACTGACGGCGAAGCTTCGAGTCGAAGTTGGTGCCGCCGGTCTTGAATCCGCCACCTGCCAGAACATGGTAATAGGCGAGCGCCATTTCCGGAACATTGTTCGGGAACTGGTCGGTATCCCAGCCGGACTGGTAGTCGTTGCGGTTCATGTCGATCGAGCCGAAGATACCGAGTGCATTGGCAAGCGCCAGCTCGTGCTCGAAGGAGTGGCCGGCAAGGATCGCGTGGCCCTGCTCGATATTGAGCTTCACCTCGTTTTCAAGGCCGTGCTTCTTGAGGAAGCCATAGACGGTCGCGACGTCGTAATCATACTGGTGCTTGGTCGGCTCCTGCGGCTTCGGCTCGATCAGGATCGTGCCCTTGTAGCCGATCTTGTGCTTGTATTCGACCACGAGGTTGAGGAAGCGGCCGAGCTGGTCGAGCTCGCGGCCGATATCGGTGTTGAGCAGCGTCTCGTAACCTTCGCGACCACCCCAGAGCACGTAGTTTTCGCCGCCGAGCTTCTGCGTGGCATCGATGCAGGTCTTTACCGTCGCAGCTGCGAAAGCGAAGACATCGGGATCCGGATTGGTCGCAGCGCCCGACATATAGCGGCGGTGGGAGAAGAGGTTCGCCGTGCCCCAGAGCAGCTTGGTGCCGGTTGCGGCCTGCTTCTCGGCGAAATAATCGACGATCTCGTTGAGGTTCTTGGTGTTTTCGGCGAAACTCTTGCCCTCAGGACGCACGTCGGCGTCATGGAAGCAGTAGTAGGGCGAGCCGAGCAGCGAGAAGAATTCGAAGGCGACGTCGGCCTTGAGCTTGGCGGCCTTCATCGTGTCCTCGAACCACGGACGCAGGAAGGTCTGGCCACCGAACGGGTCGCCGCCCGGCCAGGTGAAGGTGTGCCAATAGGCCACCGCAAAGCGCAGATGGTCTTCCATGCGCTTGCCCATGACGATCTCGTCCGGCTGGTAGTAGCGGAAGGCCAGCGGATTGGTGCTGTCCGGGCCTTCGTATTTTACTTTCTGGATATCGCCGAAAAATCCGGTGCTCATGTCGTTTCTCCTTGGGTTCACTCTTGTCTGTTGTTCCGTGGGGTTCCCCCTCACCCTAGCCTCTTCCCGCTGGCGAGAGGGAAAGAGGCGCCGCTGCTGGTCTCTCCGCCCCTTTGGGGAGAAGGTGCCGACAAGCGGATGAGGGGCTGCCCAATATCAATGCGCCAGCGACTTGATCGCCGGGTAGAGCGCGCGGTAGCGCTTGTAAGCATCCTCATAAGCGCCGCTCAGTGCCGACACCGGCTCGATCGTTCCGGCTGTTACCGGCGGCGTGCAGACGGCAATGGGATCTGCCCCCGTTGCTGCAATCAGGCCGAGGCGGGCTGCGCCGAAGGCCGCGCCGAAATCGCCGTCGGCCGGCAGGTCGACCGGAACGCCGAGCGCGGTCGCGATCGACGCCAGCCAGTAACGCGAGCGCGAACCGCCGCCGATTGCCGTGACCCGGGATATGCCGGTGCCGGCCGAGCGCAGCGCTTCGAGATTGTCGCGAATGGCGAAGGCGACACCTTCGAGCACTGCCTGGGTCAGAACGACACGGCTGCTTTCGTGTTCGAGGCCGATGAAGGCGCCGCGGATGACGGCATCATTGTGCGGTGTGCGCTCGCCGGAGAGATAAGGCAGGAAGGTGACACCGGTGGGCGCCTTCAGCGTCTCGCCGACCTCCCCGGTAAGATCGGCGGCCGATCTGCCGGTCACACCGGAATGCCAGTTCAGTGCATCGGTCGCCGACAGGATGACGCCCATCTGGTGCCAGGTGTTCGGCAGCGCGTGGCAGAAGGCATGCACGGCGCTTTCCGGCTTCGGCAGATACGAGCCGTTGGCGGCAAAAAGTACGCCTGATGTGCCGAGCGAGACAAAGGCGGCGCCATCGCTGACCGTGCCCATGCCGCAGGCCGAAGCCGCATTGTCGCCGGCACCACCGGCGACGACGACATCACCTGATATACCCCATTGCGCCGCCAGTTCGGACCGCAGCTTGCCGGCCTGCTCGGTGCCTTCGACAAGCGCCGGCATCTGCTCCTCGGAAAGCTTGGTGGCGGCGAGCAGTTCGGAGGACCAGGCGCGTTTGCCGGTGTCGAGCCAGGAAGTGCCGGCAGAATCCGACATTTCCGAGATATATTCGCCAGTCAGCCAAAGACGCAGGTAGTCCTTCGGCAAGAGCACCTTGGCGATCTTGCCGAAGACATCGGGCTCATGTTTTGCGACCCAGGCGAGCTTCGGCGCCGTGAAGCCGGGGAAAACGATGTTGCCGGTGAGCGCGCGAAAGCGCGGATCGGCATCGAGTGCCGCGGCCTCGACATAGCTGCGGGTGTCGTTCCAGAGGATGCAGGGGCGCAGGACCTTGTCGGAGGCATCGATGAGCGTTGCGCCGTGCATCTGGCCGGAAAGGCCGATGCCCTTGACCGCAGCTAACTCCTTCGGATGTTTTGCCTTGAGGCCGGCGACAGCCTCCTCCGTGGCGCGCACCCAGTGGGCCGGCTCTTGCTCCGACCAGCCGGAATGCGGACGCGAGACGTCGAGCGAACCATTGGCCGAGCCGACGATCTTCTGATCACCGTCGATCAGCATCGCCTTGACGCCGGAGGTTCCGAGATCGAGACCCAGATACATGTGGTATTTCTCCCTTTGCCGTTACGGCAGATTGTCTTTCAGGAATATGTCGAGGCGGATGCGCTCCTGCGCTTCGATGACGGCAAGCCCGTCCGCCTTGGCTTTCAGCACGCGGATTGCGCTGCGCACCTCATGGCCGGCATCCTGGTTGAGGATCGCGTCGATCGTGTTGTCGATGAGTGCTGCACGGGTATGGGCGGTCAGCTCGTGGGCAATCACGGTCAGTATGCGGTCGACGGCCTTCTCCTTCAGCGCCCGGATCAGGCCGCGATTGCCGGCGCCGAGGCTGTAGACGCCGATGATTCCGGCATTCCTCGAAAGCGCGTCAGCGACGAGCATGTGGGCGACCTCGGGGTCGTCGCGGCCTTCGAGAACCGGCAGGATCGCCAGATCAGGAAATTCCTCGGCCATGACTGCGCTAAAGCCCTCCAGCCGCTCGCGATGATCGCGCACCAGCATGGAGCCGGCGAGCACAGCGATCTCGCCCTTTCGCCGCCCAAGAAATCGACCGAGCAGTCGGGCGGCTGTACGGCCGGCCGCAATATTGTCGACGCCGGCATAGTGATGGCGCAGCGAGCCCGTGAGATCGGAAACCAGGGTAACGATGGGAAAGCGCTCGCGCACCAGCCGGTCGACGGCGGCGCGCACCTCAGGCGCATCGGTCGCGACCAGTGCGATGCCACAAGGTTTTTCCTGGGAAAGCCCTTCGAGCACGGAGACGAGGGCGGCCGGATCGAAGGCCGGCACCTCGATGGTGCGGATATCGGTACGCTCGGCCGGCGAGCGGAGAGCGGCCTGCCGGATTTCGGCATTGAGCCCGTACATGAAGGAATTGTCGCTGGCCGGAAGGATGAAGACCAGCGGATAGGTGCGCCCCTTGGCAAGATTGGCGGCGGCGACGTCTCTGACATAACCGAGCTCGCGGATCGCGGTCTCGACCTTTTCCCGCGTGACGTGGCGCACACCGGGGCGCTGATTGAGAACCCGGTCGACAGTCGCGAGACTGACACCGGCGGCAGCGGCGATATCGTGAACGGTTGGCCTCATCATTCCTCCTGACGAGACCATTAGCGCCATTTTTGATGTACGTAAATCAAAAAATCGAATAGGCCAATTTCCGCTTTGTTTTCCGGTATTGCCGTCCGCTTCGCACCGATCCGGCCAACGCTTATCTGCCTGATGGCACGGAGGCCAGAAAACGGCAAACAAAAAGGCCCTCCGAAGAGGGCCTTTTCAAGGGGCGGCAGGCCGGAGGTCAGTGGCCGCCACCGCCTCCCCCGCCTTGCGGCGCGGGTTTCTTGATCATCGCGACACCGAGGATCATCGCGAGGAAAAGCGCAGTCAGGATCAGGAACACGTCGCTGAAGGAGAGGATGATCGCCTGCTTGGTGGCAAGCCCGACCATCTGCTTGATCGCGACCGAGGCGCCATCCATGCCATAGGTGTTGAAATTCGCGGCCATGTTGTTCATCTGGTCGATCGCCGCCGGATTGCCCCAATCCATATTCTCCCGCAGCCGCTCGTAATGCACGTCCTGCCGATTGGTGAGCACGGTGTTGATGACGGCAAGGCCGACGGCGCCGCCGAGGTTTCTGGTCAGATTGAACAGGCCGGACGCGCCGCGCATGCGCGAGGGCGGCATCGTGCCGAGCGCGATGTTGTTGATCGGCACCATGCACATCATCAGCCCGAAGCCACGCAGGATCTGCGGGATGAACAGTTCGTAGAAATCCCAATCCGCCGTCAGATGCATCATGATGAAAGTGCCGGCAGCGAAACTGACGAAGCCGATCACCATCATCAGGCGCAGGTCCATCTTGGTCGACAGCCGGCCGGCGATCGGCGCGGTGAAGAACATCGCAAGTCCGGAGACGAACATCGTCTCGCCGATCATCAATGAGTCATATCCACGGATGCGCCCGAGATAGACCGGATAGATATAGGTGAGGCCATAGAGGCCGATGCCCATGACGAAAGAAAACACCGAGCCGAAGGAAAAATTCCGGTTCGCGAAAGCCTTCAGGTCGACGACGGGGAAATCCACCGTGAAGGCGCGATAGAAGAAGACGATGGCTGCAACGCCGGAGGCAACCGCTGCGATGGTGATGGAACTGTCGTTGAACCAATCGTTCGAATTGCCCTCTTCGAGCACATATTCCAGCGCGCCGAGGAACACGCCCATCGAGATCAGCCCCCACCAGTCGAACTTCTTGAAGAGCGACAGTTCCGGCTTGTCGAAATCGATGAAGTTCCAGGTGACGATCGTGACGATGATGCCGGGAACGATATTGACGAGGAACAGCCAATGCCAGGAAAAGGCATGGCTGAGATAACCGCCGACCGTCGGGCCGATAGTCGGCGCCAGCGTCGCGATCAGGCCGATGATCGGCGAGACGATGCTACGCTTCGACGGCGGGAAGATGGTGAAGGCGGCCGCGAAGACCGACGGGATCATGCCGCCGCCGATGAAGCCCTGGATGACCCGATAGACGATCATCTGGTCGATATTCGTCGCCGTCGCCGCCAGCGCGCTCGCCATGGTGAAGCCGGCGGCCGAGATCGCGAAGAGATAACGCGTCGAGATGATGCGCGCCAACGTGCCAGACAACGGGATCATGATCACTTCCGCGATCAGATAGGACGTCTGCACCCAGCCGATCTCGTCGCTGCCGGCCGAAAGGCCAGCCTGGATCTCCGCAAGCGAGGCCGAAACGATCTGGATGTCGAGGATCGACATGAACATGCCGAGCACCATCGCGAAGAAGGCGATGAGCTTCTTCGGGTCCATGCGCTCGTCGGCATGGGCAGGCGCTGCCGGAATCGTCCCCGCTGTTGCTGTCGCGCTCCCGGCCATCAGACCACCTCCGCCTTTCCAGAGCAATTCCGTTTTTCTTCGAATTACGGAATTGCTCTATCTCTTTGTTTTCAGGCAATTCCGGGTGCAAAACCGTCTGCACACTTTTGCAGGAATTGCTCTAAAGGCTTACTTGCTCGGCGCCGTACGGGTGTCGACGTCGACGACGACGCTCAGGCCCGCGCGCAGACGCCCGCTGTCGAGCGCATCCTGCGGCAGCGCGATGCGCACTGGCACCCGCTGGATCACCTTGGTGAAATTGCCCGTGGCGTTTTCGGGCGGCAGCATCGAAAAGACCGAGCCGGAGGCCGGTGAGATCGATTCGACGGTGCCGACAACAGGATGATCGCTATAGGCATCGACCTGAACGTTGACCTTCGAACCCGGCACCAGATGCTGGATCTGCGTTTCCTTGAAATTGGCGTCGATGTAGAGCTGGCGCACTGGAACGAGTGCCATCAGGCGCTGGCCGGGAGAGACGAGGTCGCCTTCCTGGACGGAGCGATTGCCGACAATGCCGTCATAAGGCGCCTTGAGCACGGTGAAGGAAAGGTCGCGGACGGCCTTGTCGCGCGAGATTTCCAGCGAACGGACCGAGCCTTCCGCTTCCTTGCGCTGGGCCTGGAGGATGGTGATGTTGGCCTGTGCAGCGGTGATGTTGGCGTCGCCGCCGGCAAGATTGGCCTTGGCCTGGTCGAGGGCGATATTGGCGTTGTCGAGATCGGCGGCGGTGCCGACCGACTTCGCCTGAAGGTCGCTCTGGCGCTTCTGCGTGATCTCGGCACCGCGAACGGCCGCTTCGAGTGCCACCTTCTGCGCCTGCGCCTGCACGAGGCTCGCATTCGCGCCTTCGATCTGCGCGTCGATACGCTGCAGCGAAAGCTGTTCGGTGACGATCTGGGCCTGGGCCAAGTCGAGGGCGTTCTGATAGTCGCCGTTATCAAGCGTGGCAAGCACGTCGCCCGCTTTGACTTCCTGGTTGGCGACAACGTTCACCTTCGCGACGTAGCCCGTGACCTTCGGCGAAATCGTTGCGATATCGCCTTCGATATAGGCGTCGTCGGTCGACACCATGAAGCGGCCGTTCGTCCACCATTCGTAACCATACCAGCCGCCGCCTGCGAGAAGGGCGAGCACGACGATCGGCAGCACCGGGCTGCGGCGCTTCTTTGCAGCCGCAGGTGCGGCGACGACCGAAGCCGGCGCCGACTGCGCGGGAGCGGAAGGTACTTCGCGGGCTTCCGCCGTCGGAGCTTCTGCAACGGCCGCGACCTCGGCCTTTACCTCTTCGGTCTCGGCGTTTTCGCTGACGATACGCGCGACGTTGCTCTTCTGGTTGCTCGACATAGCCACTTAACCGATCTTGGAGTAAATAATCGAACTGAACGGTTCGGTTCAGTTGACTTAAACCTGTTTTATCGTCATATCAAGATGTATAGAACCAATCGGTTCGATTTCTTTAAAGAAAATGCGAAACCGTCAACACGGTTAAGAGGACATGACGCTGAAACCCGACCACGCCGCCGTATTCAGTCCTCCCGCTGCCGGAGGCCGATTTGCCGCAGGCGAAGATCCGGCTAAGCGCCAACAGATTCTCGCCGGCGCCAAGCGCGTCTTCATGAAGATGGGTTTCGACGCCGCCAGCATGAATGACGTGACGCGCGAGGCCGGAGTCTCCAAGGGAACGCTCTACGTTTATTTCACCAACAAGGAAGAGCTGTTTTCGGCGATGATCGAGACCGAGCGCGCCGCCTTCGTGGCGGCCGTGCGCACGGCGCTTGCCGAACATGACGATCCCGAAGCCGGCCTGTACGAATTCGGGATAAGCTTCGTCACCCATATGACCGATGAGAAGGTCATCAACGCCATGCGCACCGTTCTCGGCGTTCGCGACCGCATGCCGGTGCTCTGTCAACGCTTCTTCAAGGGCCCGGTAAACCTGCGCACCATCATGCGCGACTTCCTGGAACGGCACATCGCCGAAGGCAGGCTGGAGATCGACGACATCGATCTCGCCGCCGGCCAGTTTCTCGATCTCGCCAGCGGTAGTTTCTTCAAACTCCGCCTGTTCGGAAGCATGGAAGAGCCGCCGCCGCGTGACGAAATCGAGCGCGTCATCCGCGGCGCGATCCGGGTCTTCATGGCCGCCTATGGCGTGCGCCGGCACGAGACCGCCTGACCACACCCTAGACCGCCGCACTCCATCGGCCAAAATCCCGCAATAGCGATCAAATCCGGCTGCCGGCTTTTCTTTAAGGAAGAAGCTGCAACACTGCATAATTCCTTAAATCGGAATCGATTTAAGGATAAAATTATGCAGCACTTCAAAGTGTTACAGCGTCCTTTGCGCCTCTCAAAAAGACGCGCGACGCTGTAGGAGAGTGAGGATGAGCGCCGTCGGACGGGCGATCTGGTTCATCGAGAGCCATTTCGAAAGCGATATATCGCTGGAAGAGATATCGGAAGCAGCCGGATTGTCGCGCTACCATCTGTCGCGCGTCTTCGGGCTCGTCACCGGTCACTCGATCAGCGGCTATATAAGAGGGCGGCGCCTCAGCCGCGCCGTGCCCACACTGGTCGGCGGTTCATCCACCATTCTCGAGGTTGCGCTTTGCGCGGGCTACGGCTCGCACGAGGCCTTCACCCGTGCCTTCCGCGACCAGTTCGGCATGACGCCGGATGCGGTGCGCAGACAGGGGCACGCCCGTAACCTTGTCTTGCTGGAGCCGATCAGAATGGACCCTGCCCACCTCAACGACCTCGAACCGCCCCGCTTCGAAACCCTCCAACCGATGCTGTTTGCCGGCTTGCAGGAGATTTACCCCTATGGCGGCAACGCCGCCATTCCCTCTCTCTGGCAGAAGTTCAATGCCCATTTCGGTCATATCTCCGGTCAGAAAGGCAATGTCGCCTACGGCATCTGCACGCATATCGACGGCGAAGCGGAGAAATTCCGCTATATGGCCGCGGTCGAAATCTCCGATGCCGACGATCTGCCGGGAGATTTTGCAACGCTCAAGCTTCCAGGCCAGCGCTACGTCGTCTTTGCCCATCGCGGCCACGTCTCCGGCATTCCGGCGACGATGAACCGGATTTTTGGCGCATGGTGGCCGACCTCGGGCCTGGAGCACGGCGAGACACCCGACATGTTCGAACGCTATGACGAGCGCTTCGACCCCTATACGGGCATGGGCGTCACCGAAATCTGGTTGCCGATCAGAGCATGATGCCGAAAAGTGCGAGCGGTTTTCGGACGACGTCATGCTCCAACTCTTTAATTTAGAACAGGATTCAAATTTAAGGCCGACCCGGCCTTAAATCCTGTTCTAGGGAATAAAAGTCACATCGGATTCGTATACCCCTTGCTGCGCTTGCTTGGCAGGCCGGCGACATTACATTGCGAGCGTCATTCACGCATGTGACGCGAAAGGGATATACGCTGATGCAGGAAATCATGACGCTCATTCAGGATCCGGCCGCCTGGGTGGCGCTCATCACGCTGGTGGTGATGGAAGTCGTTCTCGGGATCGACAACCTGATCTTCATTTCCATTCTCACCAACAAACTGCCGCCCGAACACCGCGAGAAGGCCCGCAAGATCGGCATCGGTCTTGCGCTCGTCATGCGTCTCGTCCTGCTCGGCACCATCGCCTGGATCGTGCAGCTGACCGAACCGCTGTTTGAAGCCTTCGGCCACGGCTTCTCCTGGAAGGATCTGATCCTGATTGCCGGCGGTCTGTTCCTCGTCTGGAAGGCCACCAAGGAAATTCACCACAGCGTCGACCCCGTGGACCATGAAGAGGATTTCATCGCCAAGTCGGCCACGACAGGCTTTGCATCGGCCATCGGCCAGATTCTGTTGCTCGACCTCGTCTTCTCCGTCGACAGCATCATCACCGCCGTCGGCATGACGCCGCATCTGCCGATCATGGTGGTCGCCGTCGTCGCCGCCGTCACCGTCATGCTTGTTGCCGCAACCCCGCTTGCCAACTTCATCGAGAGGAACCCGACGATCGTCATGCTGGCGCTCGCCTTCCTGCTGATGATCGGCACGACGCTGATCGCCGAAGGCATGGGCTTCCATGTGCCGAAGGGCTACGTCTATGCCGCCATGGCCTTCTCGGCGCTGGTCGAGGTGCTGAACATGATCGCACGCAACGCCCGCAAGCGAAAACGCGACGCCGCGCATTGAGGCTTGGGCACGAGGGCGCGGCGGAACCGACGCGCCCTCACGCACCACCATCAGGCCTTTGCAGGCGTGGTTTTTCTTGACGCGCCCGGTTGAATATGGCCTAAGGCCAGCCGAACGGACGATCGGTGGATAGTGCGGGCGCATGCCCTTTTCCGGCCGGTTTGCCGATGAAGATATCTGCATCCTTCCGGCCGAACGTCGCTTTCCCCATGAAAGCCGTCCGGCATTATTGACGGGCACACACAATGACAGTTTCCGGGACAGCTACCGGCGTCCGCGTTCGCATCGCTCCCTCGCCGACCGGCGAGCCGCATGTCGGCACCGCTTACATCGCTCTCTTCAACTACCTTTTCGCCAAGAAGCACGACGGCGAGTTCATCCTGCGTATCGAGGATACCGATGCGACGCGCTCGACCCCGGAATTCGAGACGAAGGTGTTGGACGCGCTGAAATGGTGCGGGCTGGAATGGAAGGAAGGCCCCGATATCGGCGGCCCCTACGGCCCCTATCGCCAGTCCGACCGCAAGGAAATGTACCAGCCTTACGGGCAGGAATTGCTGGACAAGGGCCATGCCTTCCGCTGCTTCTGCACACCCGCGCGGCTGGAGCAGATGCGCGAAACCCAGCGCGCCGCCGGCAAGCCGCCGAAGTACGATGGTCTCTGCCTCAACCTCACGGCCGAGGAAGTCACCTCGCGTATCGCCGCCGGCGAGACGACCGTCATCCGCATGAAGATTCCGGCCGAAGGCTCGTGCGACTTCACGGACGGCGTCTACGGCGATGTCTCCATTCCGTGGGATTCAGTCGACATGCAGGTGCTCATCAAGGCCGACGGCATGCCGACCTATCATATGGCCAACGTCATCGACGACCATCTGATGAAGATCACTCACGTCGCACGCGGCGAAGAATGGCTGGCCTCCGTGCCGAAGCACATCCTGCTCTATCGCTATTTCGACTGGGACCAGCCGGTCTTCATGCACTTGTCGCTGATGCGCAATGCCGACAAGTCGAAGCTGTCGAAGCGCAAGAACCCGACCTCGATCTCCTATTATTCCGCGCTTGGCTACATTCCCGAAGCGTTGATGAACTTCCTCGGTCTGTTCTTCGTCCAGATCGCCGAGGGCGAAGAGCTCCTGACGATGGACGAGCTCTCCGAGAAGTTTGACCCGGAAAACCTCTCCAAGGCCGGTGCGATCTTTGACATTCAAAAGCTCGATTGGCTCAATGGCCGCTGGATCCGCGAGAAGCTGTCCGAAGAGGAGTTCCAGGCGCGTGTGCTGACCTGGGCGATGGAAAACGACCGCCTGAAGGAAGGTCTGCGCCTGTCGCAGACGCGCATTTCCAAGCTCGGCGAACTGCCCGATCTCGCCGGCTTCCTGCTGAAGTCCGATCTCGGCCTGCAGCCTTCCGACTTCGCCAAGATCAAGTCACCGCCGGAGGAGATCCTGGAGATCCTCAACACCGTTCAGCCGGATCTCGAAAAGATCCTGGAATGGAACGTCGAGACGATCGAGGCGGAGCTGCGCGCGATCGCCGACCGCATGGGCAAGAAGCTGAAGGTCGTGGTCTCGCCGCTCTTCGTCGCCGTATCCGGCTCATCGCGTTCCCTGCCGCTTTTCGATTCCATGGCGATCCTCGGCCGGTCCGTCGTGCGCCAGCGTCTGAAGCTCGCCTCGCAGGCGGTCGCCGCCCTCGTCGGCTCGAAGTAAGAACAGTCAGAGGATTTCGACAATGGCTGACAACAAGACCGAAAACACCCTTTCCTCCGACGCGACGGAAGTGCGCGCCCAGAAGCTGAAGCTGCTGCGCGAGCAGGTCGGCGATGTCTATCCGGCGCATTTCCACCGCACGATGGGCAATGCCGAGCTTACCGCGAAATACGAGAGCCTGGAGCCGGACACCGAGACGCAGGATGTCGTCACCGTCGCCGGCCGCGTCTATTCCTCGCGCAACTCCGGCATGTTCATGGATCTCCATGACGCCTCCGGCAAGATCCAGATCTTCTCGCACAAGGATGTCACCGGCGAGGAAGCCCGCGCCCTGCTGCCGATGATCGACATCGGCGACATCATCGGCGTCACCGGCATCGTGCGCCGCACCAAGCGTGGCGAGCTGACGATCAACGCGCAGACGATCACCATGCTGACGAAGTCGCTGCTGCCGATGCCCGAGAAGTGGCACGGTCTCTCCGACATCGAGCTGCGTTATCGCAAGCGCCATCTCGACATCATGACCAACGAGGATTCGAAGCTCCGCTTCCAGCAGCGCTCGAAGATCCTCTCCGGCATCCGCCGCTTCATGGAAAATGACGGCTTCATGGAAGTCGAGACGCCGATGCTGCATTCGGTCTATGGCGGCGCCACCGCCGAGCCGTTCAAGACCCATCACAACACGCTGAAACTCGACATGTACCTGCGCATCGCGCCGGAACTGTTCCTCAAGCGCACGCTGGTGTCGGGGCTGACCGACAAGGTCTTCGAGATCAACCGGAACTTCCGCAACGAAGGCGTCTCCACCCGGCACAATCCCGAATTCACCATGATGGAGTGTTACTGGGCCTATGCCGACTACGAGGACATCATGGACCTCGTCGAGCGGTTGTTCGAGAGCTTAGCGCTCTCCATTCACGGCGCGACGGAATTCCCCTTCGGCGACAAGACCATGTCCTTCAAGGGTCCGTTCAAGCGCGTGCCGATGCCCGATGCCGTCAAGGAAGCGACCGGCATCGATTTCCTCGCCATCAAGACCGATGAAGAGGCGCGCGCGGCCGCCAAGGCTGCCGGTTTTGCGGTCGAGAAGGATTGGACCTGGGGCGAATGCCTCGCCTTCATCTTCGAGGAAAAGGTCGAATCCACCCTGATCCAGCCGTCGCATGTCACGCATTTCCCGAAGGACATTTCGCCCTTCGCCAAGGAAGTGCCGGGCGAGCCGCGCCTGGTCGAGCGCTTCGAGACCTATTGCAACGCCTGGGAACTCGGCAACGCCTTCTCGGAGCTCAACGATCCCGAAGAGCAGCGCCGCCGCATGGTCGAGCAGCTCGAACAGGCGCATGCCCGCGGCGAAAAGGAAAAGCAGCTGGACGAGGAGTTCCTCGACGCCATCGACCAGGGCATGCCACCGGCCGGTGGCCTCGGCATCGGCGTCGACCGTCTCATCATGCTTCTGACCAATGCGCCGTCGATCCGCGACGTCATCCTCTTCCCGGCCCGCCGCAGCAAAGCCGACTGACCGGAAGAAAAGCAAAAAATCGAAGCGGGGTGCAACTGCATAATTCCTTAAATCGGGATCGATTTAAGGATAAATTATGCAGCAACTCAAAGTGCTACAGCGTCCTTTGCGCGTCCGAAAAGACGCGCGGCGCTGTAGCCGGCACTCCGCTTTTTTCATGCTGTTCGTTCAATGGGCCTTAGATGGTGCAGTTTCCGCCGGCGGCTCTTCGGCCGGCGCTTCCGCCACCACATCGGCACCCGCGTTCTCGGCAGGCGCCGCTTCGCTTTCGGCTGCCGGTGCTGCGCCATGTGCGCCGCCTGCCGGCTTCTTTTCCTTGCCCTTTTCCCCGTTCTTCGTCGAGCCAACCGCGACCGGGTCGACGCAATCCTCGGGGTCCTTGAAACCAGCGCTGATCATGGCGATCTCGTCGAGTGGCATCTCAATCCGCTCGCCGAAGAACAGCCCGTTTTCACTGGCCTTGCCGTCGTAGTAGCGCGCCGTATAGGACTTGTCGTCGAGGCCGGGAACGGTCTTGTCGGGATGCGGGATATAGACGACATCGGCGCCGATCGCCCGGCCGCGAATATCCGCACGCAAGGTCGGGCCGTTCTCGTCGAGCACCACCACCTGGACCAGATCCGGCTTCTGCGCGGCATAAACGGCCTGGGCGACACGAAGCGCGGTCTTGACGCGCGTCATCCCGTCGGTCGGTTCGGTTTTGATGTATTTGCGCACCCAGACGTGGTCCTGCTTCCGGATCGTCACCAGGTTGACGTCGCTGCATTCGAGCCCGTAGCCACCACCAGTTGCACCGATCAGCCTGTCCTTGCCGACATAGACCGCCGCACCGCCGGAAACGCCCGCCAGAAGAGCGACTCCACCGATGATGATTGCCAATTTCCGGGAAGGCCGGAAGATGCGCAGTAAGGCCTTCACGCCAACTGCTCCGCCATCTGAAACTCCAACGCAGGACAAGTGTTGAGAACGCTAAAGAAATGACGTTTCCGAAAGTTTAAGTGGGCGTGTGAAGCCTGCGCCATTTTGAGAAAACACCAAAAAAGGTCCGCTTTTTTGGGTCGCTTGCCACGGCCTATTCCGCCATGCTCTAAACGCCCATGGCCTTCACGCTTCGCCAGGTTCAATATTTCGTCGCCGTCGCCGAACAGGGTTCGGTGACGCGAGCCGCACAGAACCTTTCGATCTCGCAATCCTCGGTGACGGAAGCACTAAAGGAGCTCGAAACCGACCTCGGCGTCGAACTCTTCGAGCGCCATCCGCGCGGCCTGACGATCACCCATAACGGCCACCAGTTCCTGCGTCATGCGACGAAGATCCTGGCCTCCGTCTCCGATGCAAGGACCAGCTTTTCCGGCCAGCAAAGCGCCCTCTCCGGCACGCTGAACATCGGCGTCACTTCGCTCGTCGCCGGCTACGTCCTCTCCGACCTGCTGGCGCGATATCGGCGCGCCTGTCCGGGCATCGAGGTCAGCGCCATCGAGGACAATGGTGGTTACCTCGAACATCTCCTGGTCGGCGGCGAACTTGATGTCGCCGTCATGGTGATATCAAACCTGCGCGACCGCATGGCGCTGCAGGCGGAGATCTTGGAAACCTCGCCCTATCGACTATGGCTGCCGATGGGCCATCCCTTGGTATCGGCCGACATCATCTCGGTCGCCGACATCGCCCGCGAACCGCTGATCATGCTGACGGTCGACGAAATCGAGGAGAATACCGGCAAGCTGCTCTCAGCACTCGGCGCCCGCCCGCATGTCGCCTTCCGCACCCGCTCGGTGGAGGCGGTGCGCAGCCTGGTTGCAACAGGCGCTGGCGTGGCTCTGCTTCCCGATCTCGTGTACCGTCCATGGTCGCTGGAAGGCGACCGCATCGAGAGCCGCGACGTCTCCGGTTCGCTGCCGGTCGTCCAGGTCGGCATGGTCTGGCGCAAGGGCTCCAGCCTGCCGCAGGCGGCGCGCGACTTCGTCGGTATCGCCGAAACCTTAAGATCCGGCCGCATCCGCTGATATCGGAATTTCCGATACCGTCTTTCTGATAAATGAATTTGCGAAAGCGGCTTTTTCGCGTCACCTTTTCATCCGGGAACAAACCGCCACAGAAGTGGCAAACCGGGAGACGGATGATGACGAATCTGTTGAAATCCTGCACGGCGGCGCTCACCTGCCTGAGCTTCGCGACGCAGGTGATCGCCGCCGAACCGCTGAAGGCCTTGGGCAAGGGCGAAGGCGCGGTCAGCATTGTCGCCTGGGCCGGCTATATCGAACGCGGCGAAACCGACAAGAACTACGACTGGGTCACCGATTTCGAAAAGGAGACCGGCTGCAAGGTTTCCGTCAAGACCGCCGCCACTTCGGATGAAATGGTGTCGCTGATGAACGAAGGGGGCTTCGATCTTGTCACGGCATCGGGCGACGCCTCGCTCCGTCTCATCGCCGGCAAGCGTGTACAGCCGATCAACACCGATCTGATCCCGAGCTTCAAGACCGTCGACGAGCGCCTGCAGAACGGACCGTGGTATACGGTCGGTGGCGTGCATTACGGCGTGCCCTATCTCTGGGGACCGAATGTCCTGATGTACAATACCGATGCCTTCAAGGACAAGGCGCCGACCAGCTGGAACGTCGTCTTCGAGGAGCAGACACTGCCCGACGGCAAGTCCAACAAGGGCCGCGTCCAGGCCTATGACGGCGCGATCTACATCGCCGATGCCGCCATCTACCTGATGGCCCACAAGCCGGATCTCGGCATCAAGGACCCATACGAGCTGAACGAGGACCAGTACAAGGCCGCCCTCGACCTGTTGCGCGGCCAACGCAAGCTCGTCTCCCGCTACTGGCACGACGCGATGATCCAGATCGACGACTTCAAGAACGAAGGCGTCGTCGCCTCCGGCTCCTGGCCTTTCCAGGTGAACCTGCTGCAGGCCGACAAGCAGAAGATCGCCTCCGCTTTTCCGGATGAAGGCGTCACCGGCTGGGCCGACACCACCATGCTGCATGCCGACAGCGAACATCCAAACTGCGCCTATATGTGGATGGAACATTCGCTGAAGGCCAAGGTCCAGGGCGACGCCGCCGCCTGGTTCGGCGCCGTGCCCTCCGTTCCTGCGGCCTGCAAGGGCAATGAACTGATGGGGGATAGCGGCTGCGCCACCAACGGCTTCGATCACTTCGACAAGATCAAGTTCTGGAAAACCCCTGTCGCCAAATGCACGACGCAGGGCGAATGCGTGCCCTATCATCGCTGGGTGTCGGATTATATCGGCGTGATCGGCGGACGGTGACTTGCGTTCTCACTGAGGGGACTGTTGTAGCGTAAGACCCCTTCCCAACCCCTCCCCACAAGGGGGAGGGGCTTCAGCGGCGCCGCCTCGTCCCTGCTGTATGCAGCAGTAAGGTTGTATCCGGAGGGTGCTGAAGGTTAAGTCCCTCCCCCTTCTGGGGAGGGGTTGGGGAGGAGTTTTTGCGTCTGCAAGAATCTCACCCGTTCAGTGCATCTCAAGACCCGGAGCCCTCATGACATCCGCCGTCCGTTTCCAACAGGTATCACGCCATTTCGGCCAGGTTCGCGCCGTCGACGGCGTCGATCTCGAGATCGCGCCCGGCGAATTCTTTGCCATGCTCGGGCCATCCGGCTCCGGCAAGACGACGTGCCTGAGATTGATCGCCGGCTTCGAGCAGCCGACCGCGGGCCATATCCAGATCTTCGGCGAGACGGCAGACGGCGTTCCGCCCTATCGCCGCAACGTCAACACCGTGTTCCAGGACTATGCGCTCTTTCCGCATCTCAACATCCTCGACAATGTTGCCTATGGGCTGATGGTCAAGGGCGTCGGCAAGGCGGAGCGGATGAAGGCGGCAGGCGATGCCCTCGAACTCGTCAAGCTGCCGGGCTACGGCGCCCGCCGCCCCGGTCAGTTGTCCGGCGGCCAGCGGCAGCGCGTGGCGCTCGCCCGCGCGCTCGTCAACAAGCCGAAGGTGCTGCTGCTCGACGAGCCGCTCGGCGCGCTCGACCTGAAGCTGCGCGAGCAGATGCAGGAAGAATTGAAGAGCCTGCAGCGCGCGCTCGGCATCACCTTCGTCTTCGTCACCCACGATCAGGGCGAGGCTCTGTCCATGGCCGACCGCGTCGCCGTCTTCAACAATGGCAACATCGTCCAGCAAGGCACGCCGCAGGATATCTACCGCTGCCCGAAGACCCGCTTCGTTGCCGATTTCGTCGGCTCGTCGAACGTCATCGCGCCTGATCTGATGGCCTTGCTCGGCGGCGAGAAACGCTGGGCGAGCCTCCGCCCCGAGGCGATCCGGCTGGCAAGCGATGGCGTCGAGGCGAAAGTCGAAAATGCAAGCTTCCTCGGCGCGGCGACGCGTCTCAGCGTCGACCTCAAGGGCAGCCGGCTGCATGTCATGCTGCCGGCCGGCGTGCCAGTGCCGGATCTCGGCACCGGTATCCGCCTCGCCTGGCAACCGGCCGATATCCACTACATGGATGATGCGGCATGACGGCGCTCACCATCACAGGCGGCAAGACTTCGATCCTTCCGGGGCGTGGCGGTTTCTTCGGCCAACTGTCGGATGCCTTCTGGCGGCACCCGAAGCTCTTGCTCTTCCTGATGCTGACGCCGCCGCTGCTCTGGCTCGGCATCATCTATATCGGCTCATTGATCGCCCTGCTTCTGCAGAGCTTCTTCTCGATCGACGATTTCTCCGGGCTGGTGAATACTGAATTCACCCTCTCGACCTATGCGCAACTGCTGAATCCTGCGAATTTCGACATCATCATCCGCACCCTGGTGATGTCGGCGCTGGTCACCGCCGCCGCCGCCCTGATCGGCTTCCCGATCGCCTATTATGCGGCGCGTTATGCGCAAGGCAAATGGAAGGCGCTCTTCTATCTCGGCGTCATGCTGCCGCTCTGGTCGAGCTATCTCGTCAAGATCTACGCCTGGAAACTAATCCTCGCCAAGGAGGGCATCCTCACCTGGATCTTCGAAAAGCTCCATCTCTCCTGGCTGCTTGATGCCATCCTGAACCTGCCCGTCATCGGCGGAAACTCACTGTCGGTCAGCTACCTCGGCACCTTCATCGTCTTCGTCTATATCTGGCTCCCCTATATGATCCTGCCGACGCAGGCGGCCCTCGAGCGGGTGCCCGGCAACCTGATCGAGGCCTCGGCGGATCTCGGCGCCACGCCGCGCCAGACCTTCCGCACCGTGCTCCTGCCGTTAGCGCTCCCCGGCATCGTCGCCGGTTCGATCTTCACCTTCTCGCTGACATTGGGCGATTACATCATCCCGCAGATCATCGGCTCGTCCAGGCTCTTCATCGGCCAGGCGGTCTATGCCCAGCAGGGAACGGCCGGCAATGTGCCGCTCGCCGCCGCCTTCTCCGTCGTGCCGATCGTCATCATGGCGCTTTATCTGTCGCTCGCCAGGAAATTGGGGGCTTTCGATGCGCTCTGACCACAGGACATCGCCACTGACCTTGAAGATCGCCGCAGCCGTCGGATTGCTCTTCCTGCACCTGCCGATCCTGCTGATCTTCGTCTATGCCTTCACGACCGAGGAGAAGAGCTATCAGTGGCCGCCGCCCGGGCTGACGCTGCAATGGTTTGCCGTCGCCTGGAACCGGCCGGACGTCTGGTCGGCGCTTGGCCTTTCCGTGCAGGTCGCCGTCATCGCCACCGCGATCGCGCTGGTCCTCGGCACGCTCTGTGCTGCAGCCGTCAGCCAGACGAAGTTCTTCGGCCGCGAGGCGATCTCGCTGCTGGTAATCCTGCCGATCGCCCTTCCCGGCATCATCACCGGCATTGCCCTGCGCTCCGCCTTCAGCCTGTTCGACATCCCGTTTTCGGTCTGGACCATCGTGCTCGGCCACGCCACCTTCTGCGTGGTCGTCGTCTACAACAATGCGGTCGCTCGCTTCCGCCGCACATCCGGCTCGCTGATCGAGGCCTCGATGGATCTCGGCGCCGACGGCTTCCAGACCTTCCGTCATGTCATCCTGCCGAATATCGGCACCGCTCTTCTTGCCGGCGGCATGCTTGCCTTCGCCCTGTCTTTCGACGAGGTCATCGTCACCACCTTCACCGGCGGCCAGCAATCGACCTTGCCGATCTGGATGCTCGAGGAACTCATCCGCCCGCGCCAGCGCCCTGTCACCAATGTGGTCGCCATGGTCGTGGTGCTCGTCACCTTCCTGCCAATCCTGGCAGCCTATTACCTCACCCGCGATGGCGACCAGATCGCCGGCGCTGGCAAATAACAGGGAGAACATCATGGATATCCAAATGCTGATCGGTTCCCGCTTCGAAAGAGGCACGGAGACGGAAGAGCACATCCTGAACCCGAAGACGGGCGAGACAGTGATCGACCTTCCGGAAGCCTCGCTCTCCCAGGTCGACGCCGCCGTCGATGCCGCCGAAAAAGCCTTCACAAGCTGGTCGCAGACGACGCCTGGCGAGCGTTCCGGCTACCTGCTGAAGATCGCCGACGCGATCGAGAAGGATGCCGTCGGCTTCGCCACACTGGAGGCTTTGAACTGCGGCAAGCCGATCAATGCCGTGCTGAACGACGAAATCCCGGCGATCGTCGATTGTTATCGCTTCTTCGCCGGCGCCGTGCGCAACCTGCACGCACCGGCGGCCGGCGAATATCTGCCCGGCCACACCTCGATGATCCGCCGTGACCCGATCGGCATCGTCGGCTCGATCGCGCCGTGGAACTATCCGCTGATGATGATGGCCTGGAAGCTGGCGCCGGCCATCGCCGGCGGCAATACCGTCGTCTTCAAGCCTTCGGAGCAGACGCCGCTGACGGCGCTGAAGATGGCCAAGCTGCTCTCCGGGATCCTTCCCGAAGGCGTCGTCAACGTCATTCTCGGCCGTGGCGAAAGTGTCGGCAACGCCCTGATCAATCATGCCAAGATCGGCATGATCTCAATCACCGGCGATGTCGCAACCGGCAAGAAGGTGCTGCAGGCCGCTGCCAAGACCGTCAAACGCACCCATCTGGAACTCGGCGGCAAGGCCCCGGTCATTGTCTTCGACGATGCCGATATCGATGCCGTCGTCGCAGGCATCCGCACCTTCGGCTATTACAATGCTGGCCAGGATTGCACGGCCGCCTGCCGCATCTATGCCGATGCCAAGGTCTACGACAATTTCGTCGCCGACCTCTCCTCGGCCGTCTCGAGCATCCGCTTCAACCAGGTCGACGATACCGAAAACGAGATCGGCCCGCTGATCTCCAGGCGCCAGCGCGACCGCGTCGAGAGCTTCGTCGCCCGTGCTTCCGAGCACAAGCACATGGAGATCACTGCCGGCGGCAAGGTCTCCGGCGACAAGGGCTTCTTCTTCACGCCGACCGTCATTGCAGGCGCCCTGCAAGACGACGAAATCGTCCGCCGCGAGGTCTTCGGCCCGGTCGTCTCGGTCACCCGCTTCTCCGATGCCGATGATGCCGTTGCCTGGGCAAACGACAGCGATTACGGCCTGGCCTCCTCCGTCTGGACCAAGGATATCGGCCGCGGCATGAAGACCGCCGCCCGCCTGCAATATGGCTGCACCTGGATCAACACGCATTTCATGCTGGTCAACGAGATGCCGCATGGCGGCCTCAAACAGTCGGGCTACGGCAAGGACATGTCGGTCTACGCACTGGAGGACTACACCGCCGTACGCCACGTGATGATCAATCACGGCTGAACCGGCGGGAAAAGCAAGGGTACGAAATTCGACGCAATGCCCATCAGTAGCACCGGGAGGTGCTTCACAGAGATCGCCGATCCATTCAAGCGATCTGGAACATTTTCCCGGTTGCTGCGTCTTTCCCAGGCAAACGCAAAGGATGATGTCATGCTGAAATGGGCTCTGATATTTTTCGTGATTTCGATCATCGCCGGCTTCTTCGGTTTCTCGGGCGTCTCCGCAGCTACCGCGACGATCGCACGCGTTCTTTTCGGCATCGCGCTGGTGATCTTCCTGATCTTCCTTGTCCTTGCGCTGATGGCCGGTCAGGCGATCCTCTGATCGGTTGCGGAGCTGCTTGAAGACATCGGGGCCGCATCACTTCTGCATGCGGCCCTTCCTCTCTGTTGTCGAACGTCTCGGCTAGTTCGGCCGTACATGGAACACGGCTAGGTCTTTTGCTCCTATCGCCTATTTCAACTCGGCAAGGAGAGCATCGGCACCTTTGCGGACGCCCACCATGGAGGCGTCCATCGCCCTGAAGCTTGCGCCGATATTCATCGCATTGGGATATTGCTTGGTGACATAGGAAGACAGGAGACGATTGCTCGCAGCATCATAGACCTCCACGGCATAATTCACCGAACCGGTCATCGAACCTTCTCGGCCGCGAGCGGCCTGGACGGTGTTGTACAATCCGCCTGCAACATCGATGCGGGTGACCGTTCCGAGTACCGCAGTCGTCGCCTTCGCCCCCGTCAACGTCAGATGCAATCTGAGCGTTGCCGGAGCGGGTGTGCTGACGATCGTAAAGCGCGTCTTCAATTTTTCGGTGAATTGAGCCTGCATGTAGTCGGCCAGGAAGGTCCTGTCTTTTCCCGGCAGCTTGCCGAACTGATTGTCGGGACCGTTATAGACGGTAACGGGATCGACGATGATCCTGCTGTACTGGCTCCAGTTGACTTTCGTCTGATAGCGATACGGCACGCGGCCGGTTTTATCCTCAGTGTTCGGCTGGAGCTGTGATGCCGAAGCAAGTCCGGAATAAACCGTGGGGTCAGGGGTCGTACATGCGGCAACGCTCGAACAGGCGAGCATCACTGCAACGCCGATTTTCAGATTTTTCATCAAGGACTTGGCTCCAGCTTTGGAAATGCCGAATGGCATGGGATCTGCTGGCACCGGTTTTATGGAATTCGAATGTTGCTGTGTTTGCTATGATATGCGGAAATGTTCGCGAGCCGTCTTTTGCTGCGAAGGCAGCGCGATGCGTGACGACGCCACGACGGGCAGTAAGTCAATGTGATGGAGGGATCGACGGCGAGCCTCCGGGCTGGATCCCCTGACGGGCGGGAAGATCGATCACGACGACCAGGCCGGTTGGCTTCCTGTCCCACAACGTCAATTGTCCATTGTGCGCTTTGGTGACGATCCCTTTGGCGATCGGAAGGCCGAGCCCAAGCCCAGAACCGCCTTTGGCACTGATCTGGCGGGATTTATCCACTTTGAAGAACGGCTCCAGAACTTTCGCCTTGGCCTCATCGGTCAAACCAGGGCCGTTGTCGCCCACCGATATTTTGATCCCGCCATCGCCGCTCTCTCGCAGATCGATTTCGACTTGCTTTGCATAACGAGACGCATTGTCAACCAGATTGGTAATTGCCCGAGTAAGGGCCTGAGGTTTGCAGATAAACGCCAGTCGCCGCGGACCCGTGAAGCTCACATCGATGCCCATGTCGGAGAAGTCTGTCGCAATCGTCTGCAGCAGGCTTGAGATATCGACCTTTCGATCAGCCTCCGCAGTGGATGCGTCTTTGAAATAGGCCAAGCACTCGTCGATCATGAAACTCAAGGTGGCGATATCGGTCAGCATCAGGCTGCGAAGCTCGGGCTCGCCGGAACGCTCGGCACGCATGCGCAATCTCGTCAGCGGTGTCCTGAGATCATGACCCACGCCACTCAGCATTCTTGTTCGATCCTCCGCCATGCTCTGGATTCGATCGCTCATGACGTTCAGCGATTCCGCCAGACTTCGAATCTCGGATGCGCCGTCCGGCTCGAAAGGCTTTTCCCAGCTGCCCTCCATGCTCGCTCGTTTTGCAGCCGCAGCAAAGCGCCTCAGAGGTTCGGTGATAAGCCGGCTGCTGAAATATGCGAGCAGCACCAATGGGATGACGATTTTCAGAAATCCGCTCACGGCTGCGGGAACGAACCACAAATGGCTCGAAAAAACCGGCAGTTGAAAGATGAGGGCGCGCTTGTCGTCAATTCCGACAGTCAGAATATCGGGGTGCGATTGACCCATGACGAAACGATGAAATGCCGCGAAGATATTGTCGGCGAGCAGTGTGTCGATACGCGCTACGAGCTCGTTTGGAGATATCATCCTCTGTTTGCTGGCAAGCGGCTGATCCGGGGGCAATTTTTCAACGCCAATACCGAGAGAAGCTGCTCTCGTGAGAACGGCGCCTTCATCTTGCGCTGAATTTGCCTGGGCAAATTGCTCCGCGACCATCGCCGCTCTGGCAGCAAACAGGCCATTTTGAAACCCGCGATCATGACGGCCGTAAATATAGGGCTCCATGGCGGTCGCCACCACGGAAACGAGCACGACAAGGAAGGTCGCCAATATGAGGATCTGGCTTTGGATCGAAGCTCGCCGGAAATTTCTCAAGAGAGACGCTCTACCTTGGATGCGAAGAGATAGCCCCCCAGCCGCACCGTCTTTATGAACGTCGGATCTTTCAGATTTGGCTCTATCTTTTGCCTGACCCGGCTGATGTGGGCGTCGATGCTGCGCTCGACCGGCCCCGCTGATCCGGCATGTGTCATCGACAAGAGCTGTTCACGCGTCAAAACCTTGTTGGGATTGCAGCAGAAGGCCAGGAGGATATCGAACTCCGCGGTTGTCATGGAAACCTGCGCTCCGTCGGCGTCGTGAAGTTGACGGCTTTTTGGATCGATGCGCCATCCCGAGAACGTCATCGGTCCAAGTGCTTCCTCCTGATGATGAGCATATGACGCTCTGCGGAGAATACTCTTGATGCGGGCCAGCAGCTCGCGGGAGTTGAATGGTTTCGTGACATAGTCATCGGCTCCGAGCTCCAGGCCGAGAATGCGGTCGATATCCTCCTGGAGTGCCGTCAGCATCAGGATTGGCACCGAGCACGACGCACGAAGCCGCCTGCAGATGCTGAAGCCGTCCTCGCCCGGCAACATCGCATCGAGGACGATGAGATCGAATTGCTGTCGCGCCATCATTCGATCCATAGCCGCGCCGCTCTCCACCGACGAGGCCTCGAAGCCGCTGGTTCGAACAAGGTCCACCAGCATATCTGCGATTGCGGGATCGTCTTCGACGATGAGGATATGAGCCTGATTGGGAACTGCCATTTCATATGCCATCGTCATTCGTTCTCTTGCCGGGAGATGTCTCTCGGCGCGAAACTACCACGTTTCACCGTGTCTACATCAGGCGGCCTCGACCACTGTCAACCGCCGTGGTTAATCTCCCGGACATCAGACACCACACGATCTGTCGCCGCGCCGACACGGCTTCGCCTTTAGGATATCGAGTATCGTGCAATGCTATATTCGATAATGTTGAGATATGTTGTGGGATTTCCGACACGGAGTCCGCCGTCAAAACTGCCCTTCGGGGTCGCCACTGACTTCCACACGGTCACCTCGGATTGCGCTATCGATGATGACGGTGGCGATGAAACACATCCGAACGACCAGCAGGCAAAAGAACACCAGAGAGACGATCGCCGTCGTGTAATGCTTCAACGCTGAGCGCTTCGGGAGCCGTGCGGTGAGCTTGTGGAGAACGTTTCTGGCGAGACGGCCGATCGCCACGAGCACGAACAATGCCGTGATGATATATCCGCTCGCTGACGCTGCCCCGAGCAACTGAAACATGAGAAGACACCCGCACCAAGTAAGAAGTTCTGGTTTCGGAATGATGCTTTCAAGCCGACGAAACCCGGTAGAAGGATGCCCATAGGATCCGTCGGAAACGTGGCCCAGCGTCGCCGGCCGGAGCGCGCGCGCCGGGTCATCGGGATCTGAATCAGGCGAAGACCGGTCTGTCGGCGATGAGAATGCGCCCACGTCTAATCGGCTCGTTCTGCGCTGGGCGCGGCGCGGCGACTTAACAGAAGAGATGTGGCAGCACGCCACCGGGATGCCTTCGCCTTGCCGGCAGTCACTGCCTCGTTTGCAGCCGGGGCTCTTTGAACAACAGCAATCCTGCTTGTCCTTGACTCCGTGAGGGCCGCGATCCTTCTTAGAAATGCATCGCTGTCGAATTCTTTCGAGGAGCGGACAGACTTTGTGGCCGACTGGACAGTGTGGAAGAACACCTCCAGATTGATGACCGGTATCGGCTTGATGTTTCGGACCATGTCGATATCCGATCGCATCGTTACGACCAGAAAATATCGGTCCGAACGCAACGAGTCGAAGAGTTCCGGCACCGCGGACACGGCCGCCGCAACATATCCGTTCCCATTCAATTTCGAGACGATGTCGCAGGCAGCGTCTTTTGCGAGAAAGACGAGAATTGGCTTTTGCTGATTGTTTTGCGCGGAATACATCACTGGCACACTCCTGACCTGTCGCCAAAAGTGTAGCCCGCATCGACGCTTCTGTTTGTTCGGTTTTATTCGGTTTTATTGCGCCACTGAGGGCTCGTGAAATTCATCAGGCCTTCGGATTTCGGTGCGCATTCACGACAACATCGCCCTGAGCCAAGGATGCATTCTGTTTGTTTGCTTTCTCAGCAGCTTGTCGATCGATATCGATCCCGCACCCGAAACCGCCAGGACGAACATACCGCCGGCAATCGCCAGGTCCTTCTCGAAATGCAGCAGCTCGTTCTGGCTCTCAAAATTCGTGTGAAAGAGCAAGGCGGTCGCCAGGCAGAAGAGCGCCAGCGCCAGTGCGCCAAGCCGGCTGAGGAGCCCTGTCGCAACGGAAAGGCCGGCGCCGATCTGAAGGGCAATGGTGGCAAGCGCGACCGGTGCCGACAGTCCCAGTTTCGCGAAAGTGTCGATGGTCGCGGTGATATCTGCCGCGAGTGACCAACCTTCGTGCAGGAAGATCAGTGACAGCAGAAGCCTGCCCAGGAGAAGAATAAGATCGGCCAGTCGGGGCCGGCTTGACGCGTTTTCCATCATACCCTCCAGTTAGAAGAGCAGGCGGCTCTCCCGCCTGTTCTTGCGTTCATATGCGGGTCAATTGCCGCCCTTGGCCGCGATGACCTCTTGCAGGTCTTCGAGTTCCTCGCAGCTGCTCGGACAAAGTTGCTTCAGCGATGACACCTGCTCCTCCGCCTTCGCCATCTCGCCCGTCTCGACATAGAGTTCGCCGAGATATTCACGCGCTGCCCTGTGATCTGGCTGCAGCTCTAGCGCCTTGGTGTAGTAGGTCAGCGACGTTCTGTAGTCGCCCGTCTTGCGCAGCGTATATCCCATCAGATTATAGACATCCGCCTGCTGGTTGTCTTCGGCAAGGCCGCGAAGCTCTGCCAACGCACCAGCATAGTCCCTGGCATCGATCTTGGCCCGCACCGAGGTCAGGTCGGGAGCGTCTGTCGATTGCATGTTGTCGACGGCAAAGGCGGGAAGCGCCGTCACCGCGGAAAGGCCTGCGGATATAGCGCAAAGCCAGATGTATCCGAGAATTGCATATTTCGTCATGGTGATCTCCTTTCGGCCCTTCAGGGCTGGATTGTCGGCGTGAAGCCATAGGCGCTTCCGTCCTTGACAAAGGTGCCGGAGCCAGGGAACGGGAAATGTGAGCCGCAAATCGCGATATCGTCGGCAATGATGCGGTCGACAAGACGGCGGCGCGTGTCGATGGCCGTTGGCCCATCCTGGTCGTAGCTGCCCTGCCATTCAGGATGGGGTGCGAGCAGCGCCGGCACATACATGATATCGGCCGAGACGAGCAGTTGCTTGCTGCCGGAGGCGACAAGATAGGTCGAATGGCCGGGCGTGTGACCGGGTGCGGCGACAAGCTGCACGCCGGGTGCGACTTCGGCGCCATCGGCGACGAGCTTCCAGTTCTTCCATTTCGGAAAGACCTCGGCGATGCGCTTGCCTGCCGGCTTGCGGCCTTCGGCGAGCTTTTCGACGCGGCCGGGCGCGGTCCACCAATTGTATTCGTCGGCATTGACGATGAACTCTGCATTCGGGAAGACGGGATTGTTGGTGCCCTTTTCCATCAGTCCCCAGACATGGTCGGGATGGAAATGCGAGATCATGATCGTATCGATCTTCTTGTAGTCAATCCCCGCCGCGGCCATGTTCGCCGGCAGATGGGTGGCATTTTCCTGCCACTGGCCGACGCCCGAGCCGGCATCCATCATGATCAGGCGGTTACCGAGCTTCAGGACCACGACAGTCAGCGGGATCGGCATGAACTCGGTGGTAAGCCCGGCTTTCGATAGCGCCTCCTTGGTATCCTCGATCGAGGCATTCTTGATGAAGGCCGGGTCATGCGGCTTTCTCCAGATGCCGTCGTAGATTGCCGTGATCTCGATATCGCCGACCTTGTATTTATAGAAGCCGACCGTCGGCTCCAGCGGTGTTGCAGCAAATGCCGGCATGACGAATTCAAGCTTCGACGACAGCCCGAATGCAGCGGCCGCAGCAGCCGACCCCAGGACGGCGCGACGTGACATGGTAAACATGAATATGCCTCCTCTTGTTGATGGCATTTCTGGTGACGAAGACGGCCATTGCTCAGATGTCCTCGCTGACGAACTAGATCGCCGGCAAGGAACGCTTATTCCCGATCTCCAGCGTTATTTCTTCAAGCGATTGAAAAACAAGCGTAATTTCTATCGCGCGCGACCGGTATCCCGCTGCGTGCAGAAAAATCGGCGCCGGCGTGGAATAAAACCGCGTGCCGACCGGTCTAGACGGCAAGGGACCGCATTGCATGCCTGCCGGTCTCACGCCTAAATTCGGCTGCTGTTGAGGCAGGGAGGAGGATGACAGACGCTCAGATCACCTATCCCGTCGGATCGACCGATTGGACGCTGCTGTTGGCCCGGCACGCGTCAAGAACCCGCATTCGGCCATCACCGCTAGCGGAGTTTCTCGGCGGCGTGGGCCGACTATTGCACCTCATGGTCTCGGAAAAATCGAGCAGCGATCCGATCGTTTCGACGGCGGATGCGACCATGCAGCACGAGTTCATGCAGCGCTTTCAAGATATGATCGTTCCGCATCTTGACGCGGCCTATAATTTTGCCCGCTTCCTCAGCCGCGACGCAGATGCCGCACAGGATATTGTGCAGGAAGCGTTCTTGCGCGCCTACCGCAATTTCGAAACCTATCGTGGCGGCGATCCGCGCGCGTGGCTCTTTGCCATCGTGAGGAACTGCTGCCATGTCTGGCGCCAGCAGGATCGCCGCAAGGCGCGGTTCGAGCAGCCTATGGGCAATGATGGCTATGCTGACCCTGATGAGGGTGGTGAGTACCAGATCGCCTCGGAGGAGGATTCGCCCGAGACAGAAACCATCCGGCGAAGCGAACAGCAGCGCGTGCGCGCTGTTATCAGCCGGCTGCCGGAGGCGATGCGGGAAATTCTTGTCTTGCGCGAGCTTGAGGATCTCTCCTACCGGCAGATCGCCGAGATCATCGATGCGCCGATTGGCACTGTCATGTCTCGGCTTGCCAGGGCGCGGCGTGACTTTGGCGAAGCCTGGGATGCATGCAACAAGAGCGAGACCGCAGGATGAGTGAAGTCCAACGGAAAAGCTGCCCGGAATGGCGCGTCATGCTGCACGGCTTTGTCGATGGCGAGCTGGATTCCGCCCATGCAGCGCAATTCGAGGATCATCTTGCCACCTGCGCGCATTGCAGGGCGGAGATGGAAAGGGTCCGTGCCGTGAGAGAGATCATCGATCAGGATGGCGTCAAGTGGCGACCGCCGGAGGCACTGCGTTCGCAGGTCCTGTCGATGTTGTCATTCGAACAGGCAGCGGCGGCGTCCAGCCTGCTCCCGCCGCGCCAGACGCCTGTCTGGCGCCGCGCCTTGGATTTCATTCGGCAATGGAGCTTCGTGCCTTCGCTCGCGGTGCTGGCGGCAGGCGCCATCCTATTTGTCAACGCGCCGTCGCAGACTGTGCTTTTGCAGGACCAGATCATGGCAAGCCATGTCAGGTCGATGATGGCCGATCATCTGACCGACGTGCTGACCTCGGATCAGCATACAGTAAAACCTTGGTTTAACGGCAAGATCGATTTTTCGCCGCCGGTCAGCGATCTCGCCAAGGATGGCTTTCCGCTGGTCGGCGGACGTGTCGACTATATCGGTGATCGCGCCGTTGCGGCCCTCGTCTACCGGCGCCATGGCCATGTCATCAACCTGTTCATCTGGCCGGCGGCATCGGCCGCGCAGACGACGGCGGTGCATGACGGCTACAACATGACGCAATGGTCGGATGGCGGGCTCGTGTTCTGGGCGATTTCGGATGTCGCCGCGGGCGACCTGGCCGAGTTCGAGTCCTTCTTCAGGGCGGCGGCGAGAGCATGATGCCTAAAAGTGTGAGCGGTTTTCGGATGACATCATGTTCTGCTTTTTGATGATCTAAAGCAGGCTCGCCCCGACATTGATCGCCAGCGCCAGGATCGTCGTATTGAACAGGAACGACAGCACGGCATGCAACAGCGTCAGCTTGCGCATGCTGGTCGAACTGACCGCGACATCCGCCGTTTGTGCGGCAACGCCGATGGTGAAGGAGAAATAGAGGAAATCCCAGTAGCCAGGCTCTTCGATCCCGTCAGGAAACTTAAGCCCGCCCTCCTCGTCCGCCCCGCCGTAAAAATAATGGGCATAGTGGATGGTGAAGAGCGTATGCAGGAAGATCCAGGAGATCAGGATCGTCAGAACCGCGGCACCTGCCCGTGCCAGCGCAACATCAGGTGCCGCCTCCTTGATCGAATGAAGCTCCAGGCCGATCCCGGCAATGCTGGCAAGTGCCGCACCGATCGAAAGAGCCAGCAGGACGGTGTCGGAGAAGTCGAGATCCGCGGAACGTTTCCGGATGCTTTCGACCGTCGCCCGTAGCATCTTGCGCCAGCTGAGAGCGACAAAAACGCCGGCGCTGACATTCCAGCCGAACAAGATGTTGCCTGCGCTGACGTCGCGCGACGTCAGAAGCAGGAAGACCACCAGTCCGGCAAGGGCGGCGATGATGAAGCTCGCATGCTTGTAGGCAAATGCCGCCAGCGAATTTGCTCGTTCCTCATCCGCCATATCGGTCTCCGGCAGCATATGCGCTTGATAACACCACGAAAAAGGCGCGCCTGCCAGCCGGCAGCCGCGCCTCCGAATGCATGCCGTGCCTTATCAGGCGGCGGCGAGCTGCAGTTCCTTCTGCACCATGGTGCGCAGCGTTCCCAGATCCTTGGCGAAGGCGCGGATGCCTTCGGCGAGTTTTTCCGTCGCCATCGCATCTTCGTTCATCATCCAGCGGAAGGTCTTCTCGTCGACCGAGACCTTCGGATCCGGCTTGCGGCTGTCCGGCGAGAGCTTGCGCTCCAGCTTGCCTTCATCCTTGGCCAGCTCGTCGAGCAGGTTCGGGCTGATGGTCAGGCGGTCGCAGCCGGCAAGGGCTTCGATTTCGCCGGCGCTGCGGAAGGAGGCGCCCATGACGATCGTCTTGATGTCGTTCGCCTTGTAGTAGTTGTAGATTTCACGGACGGAGATGACGCCCGGATCTTCCTCGGCAGTGTAGTCCTTGCCGGTCGACTTCTTGTACCAGTCGAGGATGCGGCCGACGAAGGGCGAGATCAGGAACACTTTGGCGTCGGCGCAAGCGATCGCCTGGGCCTTGCTGAAAAGAAGCGTCAGGTTGCAGTCGATGCCCTCCTTCTGCAGGACTTCCGCGGCGCGGATGCCTTCCCAGGTGGAAGCGAGCTTGATGAGGATGCGGTCCTGGCCGATGCCGCGATCCTTGTAGGCGGCGATGATTGCGCGCGCCTTGGCAAGCGAAGCCTCGGTATCGAAGGAAAGATCGGCGTCGACTTCGGTCGAGACGCGGCCTGGGACGAGCTTCACCAGGGCTGCGCCGACGGAGATGGCGAGACGATCGGCGATGGCTGATGAAACGGCTTCGGGATTGCCGCCCTGTTTCTTGCCCCAGGCGACGGCTTCCTTGATGGCGTCAGCAAACATCGGCGTGCCGAGAGCCTTGAGCACGATGCTCGGGTTCGTCGTGCAATCCACAGGCTTCAGGCGTGCGACGGCTTCGATGTCGCCGGTATCGGCGACCACGGTGGTAATCTCGCGGAGTTGGTCAAGCTTGGATGTCATGGTCAATAATCCTTGTTGAACTTGGGCTGCGACCGGCGCGAGTTCCGCCGGGCAAAGGTGATCTACCGACAGGTTGTTTGCATGCTGCAGGCGAAAATGCGCGCATCCGTCACGGATGATTCACAAACGTGAAGGACGGTAGCCGTGTTCCCGAACGCAAGCGATGCCGCTTGCGGCTGGAAGGCCGGTCGTGACTTTCGGCATGCCCGCACTATGTCCTCCTCGGACGGACAAGAACGACGTGTGTCACCCGGACTATCGCCATTCGCCTAACGAAAAGTCAAGGACATTTGTGCATTTCAATTGACATAAGTGTCACACCCGTCATTATCCCCGGCAACAAAAGCGTCGCTAAGGCCTTTCATCCCATGAGGGATCTAGGGCAGGAAATCGTGCGGAGGAGATGTGGTCAAGCTCAAACGCGGCACGCACACGGCCTATTCGGAGGCATCCTCGCTGCGGCTAAGGGCGGCATGGCTCTATTACAACGAGGGCCTGACCCAGAAGGACGTCGCCGAACAGCTCGGCATCAGCCGCACGACGGTGATCCGCCTGCTCGACGAGGCGATGAAGCGCAGCGAAGTCCAGATCTGGATCAACGATTCGATCGGGGACTGCGTTGAACTTTCGGTGAAGCTGGAGCGTGCCTATGGCCTCGACGAGGCGATCGTCGTCCCTGCGCCGGTCAATGGTGACGTCAATTCGCTGGCTAAAAATGTCGGCCTGGCGCTTGGCCAGTTCCTCTCCGAAGCCATCCCCGACGACTATACCATCGGCGTCGGCTGGGGCCGCACCATGACCGCCTCGCTGTCGAGCTTCCGGCCGCCGCGCCGCGCCAATTGCAAGGTCGTCTCGCTGCTCGGCGGCATCGTCGCCGTGCACCAGACGAACCCGATCGATTACACATGGCGGCTGGCAAACCAGCTCGGCGCCGAATGCTACATGTTCCTGGCGCCGCTTCTCGTCGATTCCATCGAGACCAAGCGCAATCTGATCGAGAAATGCGGGCTGGACACGATCTATCGCCTCGCCGAGAACCTCGATCTGGCGATCGTCAGCTGCGGCGATATCGGCCCGCATTCGACCTCGCTGTCGGAGGGCTGGATATCAAAGGCCGAGTTGCAGCAATTGATCGATGCCGGCTGCGTCTGCGACACGATGTTCAACTTCCTCGACAGGGACGGCAATTCGGTTGACCATTCGATCAATCGGCGCGTCATGTCCGTCGATCTCGACACGCTGAAGGAGGCCAAGCACATCGTGCTCTCCTCCGGCGGAGCCCATCGGGCCGTGGCAATCCGTGCGACGATCAAGCGCATCGGCTGCAACACGCTGATCACCGACGAAAGTGCTGCCCGGGCATTGCTGGAACTGGCCGAGACATCACCGTCTGCCACTTCTCCCCAGCAGGGAGAACTGCCGGAGCGATAAGCGGCGAACGACCCGCCTCCGCCCAGGAAACCCGCTCAGGCGTGCGCCGATTCCCAGCCGAGCATCGCCCGTTTGCGGGTGAGGCCCCAATGGTAGCCCGTCAGCGCGCCATTCTTGCCGAGCGCCCGATGGCAGGGCACCACGAAGGAGATCGGGTTTGCCCCGACCGCCGCACCAACGGCGCGTTGCGCCGTCGGCCGGCCGATATCGTTGGCGATATCGGAATAGGTGACCGCCTTGCCGAACGGGATTTTCAACAGGCTCTGCCAGACGCGCACCTGGAAGTCCGTGCCGATCAACACGACACGCAGCGGCTGGTCCGAGGACCATTTGCCGGGCTCGAAGATGCGAGCGGCATAGGGAACCGTCGCCTGCAGGTCTTCGACATATTCGGCATTCGGCCAGCGGCAAGTCATATCCTCGAGGCAGGCCCGCTCGTCGCCGGAATCGCTGAAGGCAAGGCCGGCAAGGCCGCGGTCGGTCACCATGATCAACGCCACGCCGAAGGGGCAGATGTGGAAGCCGTAGCGGATGGTGAGACCACCGCCCTTCGCCTTCCATTCTCCGGGCGACATCGCCTCATGCGTGACGAAGAGGTCGTGCAGGCGGCTCGGCCCGGAGAGACCGACCTCAATCGAGGTCTCGAGCAACGGCATGTCTTCCCCACGCAGCAATCGCTTGGCGTGGTCGAGCGTCACCGCCTGCAGGAAGCCCTTGGGCGACAGGCCGGCCCACCGGGTGAAGGTCTTCTGCAGCTGGGTCGGCGACTGGTTGAGCCGTGCCGCGATCGCCTCCAGCGAAGGCTGGTCGCGGTAATCCTCGGTGATGAGTTCGATTACCCGACGGACAATGTCATAATCAGGGCCGTCAGGCGTGATGTCTGTCTGCAGGTTGGCAATCATATTCATCGTCTTTCTCCTTGTCACAAGGAGATAGTCAATAGGGGGTGAGCAAACCACCCGATTCTTGCGTAGCCGCTGGATAGAGCAATTCCAGGAAAAGTGCGAAGCGGTTTTCCGTCCGGAATTGCGTAAAAGCAAAAGCTAGAGCGGTTCTGCGCTTCCGTGAAAAAGCTGAACCGCTCTAGCTCAGATCCGCTGCTTGACCGTCGCCAGTGCTCCCTTGAAGGCCTTGGCGAAGCTTTCGCGATCGTCGGGATTGAGGAAGGAGCCGATATTCGTGCGCCGACCCTCACCGAAGATATGCATGGAAAGAATGCCGATCTCCTGGTGCCGGCGAACGAGGAAGCGTGCCCAGAACGGATTGAAATGATGCTCTACCATCCGTCCCGATGGCGTAAACTTGCGCACCGACACGTCCATACGCGACACCGTCACCTGTTCGCGCGCTTTTCCGGAGCGGTAATTCAGCCAGAAGGCGCCGTAGAGAAGCACGAAATCCAGTCCGAAGAAGAAGCCGATCGGCCAGGCGCCTGTCGCGATGAAGAACATGCCGTAGAGGAAGCAGACGGCACCGGACAGGGCAAGCAGCACCTTGAAGCCCCGGCGGCCAAGTGACCGGTGGGGAAAGAGTTCGGCAGCGAAAACAGGCTGCTCGTTGGAGCTGTCGGCGTTGCTTTCCATCATGGCTGCTGAGTATAGAGTTTCCATGGCAAATCCGAAACTCAAATCCGTTACCAAGACGCCTCAGGATACGAAAGTGATCGTCAGCCGCAAATCGGCGGCAGCGGTGCGCACCGCCTATTCACTGGCCGAGCGAGAGGAAATCTTCCGTCGTTTCTCGGTGCAGCGGCCGGAACCGAGGGGCGAGCTCGAGCACACCAACCCCTTCACGCTCGTCGTCGCCGTGGCACTTTCGGCGCAAGCGACCGATGTCGGCGTCAACAAGGCGACGCGCGCGCTCTTCAAGGTTGCCGATACGCCGGAAAAAATGCTCGATCTCGGCGAGGAGCGGCTGCGCGATTACATCAGGACGATCGGCCTCTACCGCAACAAGGCGAAAAACGTTATCGCGCTCTCGCAGATGCTGGTCGACCAATTCGGCGGCAAGGTGCCGGAGACGCGCGACGAACTGGTGAGATTGCCGGGCGTCGGCCGCAAGACCGCCAATGTCGTGCTGTCCATGGCCTTCGGCCAGGCGACGATGGCCGTCGATACGCACATCTTCCGCATCGCCAATCGTATCAGGCTTGCCCCCGGAAAGACGCCAGACGAGGTCGAGGCGCGGCTGATGAAGGTGATCCCGAAGCATTACCTCTATCACGCCCATCACTGGCTGATCCTGCATGGTCGCTACACCTGCAAGGCGCGCCGGCCCGAATGCGAGCGTTGCGTCATTGCCGATCTCTGCAAATCGCCGGAGAAGAGTTGGGATGTGCCGGCGCCGCTCGTCGAGCTACCACCACAGATGATCGGCGAGGCCGTCGAGTAGAACAGCGATCGCCTGTTCGTACTGCCGCCTCTCAGCGCCCGCCTCTATCGCGATCGCCGCGCGATCGAAGGCCGCCGATAGCAGCGACGTCAGCGGTTCGAGCATAGCGCCGGCCTCCGGAAGCATGGCTGCAAGCCCTGCCCGCAGCGTCGCTTCCGCATTCTCTGCATCGATCGCCGCGGTCGCCGACAAGCCGAGAACGGCAGGTGCCTCGATCAGCAGCAGCCGCGTGCGCCCTTCCGCCCTCATCGCATCGAAATAGGCCGAGGCACCGGCGATCAGCGTGGCACGCGGCGCGTCGTAAGACGCCGAGCGCGCCTCGATGGCCTCGCCCACCGCTTTCGCCTCGCATTCGATAACCGCGCGAAAAAGCGCCCTCTTGTCTTCAAAATGATGATAGAGCGCGCCACGCGTGACACCTGCCGCCGCCACGATCTCCGGCGTCGCGGTTTCGGCATAACCTTTCTCGACGAAGAGACGCCGACCGGCGTCGATCAGCGCCTGTCTCGTCTGTTCCGTTCTCTCGCGATTGCTGCGGCTCATACGCTCTCTTTACATACAAACAGAATGTATGTTAATAGGCAAAAACATACAGATTGCATGTAAATGCAAAGGAGGAAAAAGAGATGAAATCGACGAGCTATTATCCTGTCATCATGACCGACGACGTTACCGGCACCGCCAGCTTCTATTGCACGCATTTCGGCTTCAAAGCTCTGTTCGAGAGCGACTGGTACGTTCACCTGCAATCGGCAGAGAATGAGCACATCGCGCTTGCCATCCTTGACAGCAGCCACGAGACCATCCCGACTATAGCCCGCGGCAAGGTGTCTGGCCTGCTCCTCAATTTCGAGGTCGCCGATGTCGATGCAATCTATGCAGCCTGCCGGAGCGCCGGCCTGCCAATTCTGAGAGAAATCCGCGACGAGGATTTCGGCCAGCGGCATTTCATCACTGCCGATCCGAACGGTGTGCTGATCGACATCATCAAGCCGATCCCGCCGAGCGCTGAATTTGCGGCGATGTACGACGTCTCCGCCCTGCCTGGTTGAGCCTTAGAGCCTTTCCGGGTTAGATTGAAGCATTCTGCCGGAGCAGGTTTTCGTCAGGGCAAAGGCGATTGGCGACGGGCATACCCCAAGGTACGTCCGAGCCGATCGCCTTTGACCTGACGGAAAGATGCCCGGCCCTTCGGGTTGGCTGAAACGGGCCGGCTGATCGACCGGCCGGCTTGGCCGTAGAACTGGGCTACGACGCGCGCCGGCCGGTCGACCATCCGACTCCGTTTGGCCAACAGAATGCTTCAATCTAACCCGGAAAGGCTCTAGGTCCGCAAACCGCTATCGCGTGCGGAAACCAGTTTGTGCAGATGCACCATCATGCCGGCGGCAAAAAGCGGTGTCAGCAGATTGACGATCGGGATCGCCAGAAAGAGGGCGATCACCAGCCCGCCGAGAAAGACGGTGGAGGCATGCTTGGCGCGGAAGAGCCGTGCCTGATCAGGAGAACGGGAGCGCATAGCGGCGAATTCGAAGAACTCCCGTCCGAGCAGATAGCCATTCACCAGAAAGAACGCGACCAGATTGACGCCGGGGATAAACAGCAACAACAATGCCACGATATTGCCGAGGATCACCACGCCGAGGAACTTGATCGAGCTTGCCATCGCCGGACCGAGCGGCATGGCGGTGCCCGGCGCGTCCTTGGGATAGTCGCGCTTTTCGATGACATCGGCGACATCGTCGAGAAACAGGCCGGCGATCAGCGCCGTCACCGGCGACAGCAGCAACGCCAGCATCAGCGCAAGGCCGATACCGGCAAGGATCGCGAAGAGGAAAGCGAGCCACCCCGCCCAATCTGGCATATCGGGAAAGAAGCCCGTGAGCCAGGGAAAGAGGAAGGCCATGAAGGCCCCGCGCAAAGCGAACCAGAGGCCGACGAGCACGAGAATCGTCAGGCCGAGCACCTTCCAGAAGACAGAACGTGTTTCCGATGCGAATAAATTGGCGAGCGAAAGTCGAGCGGCGTCAAGAATCATGTCTCAGGCGTCTCCGGTTGCGCCGAAGATGTAGGAAAGGTGGAGGCCATCGACAAGAGAGAATAAAATTGCATTCTGTAATAGAAAACTTGTCGAAAACTGAATGCTAATATAATATTGTAAGGCATCTAAAATACGCATGGGCCTGAGAAGCAGCTTCCGAGAATAGTTGCAAAGACAAGGGCGCGCAACAGCGCACCCCCGGAACGCCTCTGAGGGAAGACGGGGGAGGCTGATGTGGAAGACTTTGTGCACAAACTCAGGCAATACGCAAAAACCGGCACGCCGGCCGAACGCCGTATCGCGAAATATTTCACCGAGCACCTGAACGATCTGCCGTTCGAGACGGCTGCGTCCGTCGCCGACAGGCTGGATCTTTCGCCGATGACCGTCGGGCGCTTCCTGCGCGCGCTCGGCTATCAGGGACTGGACAGCGTCAAGGTGGAGATTCGCGAGACCGTGACGACATCGCCGGCGCAATTGCAGAGCGCTATGAGCGAGCTGCATGCGGACGCCGCGGAGGGTAAACCGCTCGCCGTGCTGGTCGCCGAACAGATCCAGGCCCTCCATCATATCTATCATCTGACGGCGCAGGCGCACTGGTCGGAGGCCGTCGGCTTGATCAGCACTGCCCGCGAAGTGTCGATCGCCACGCATGCGCGGCTCTCAAGCCTGGCCAATCATTTCTGTCAGCGGCTGACGCAAGCCCGCGACGGCGTGCGCACCCTCGACGCCGCCGACAACCGTTTTGCGGAACTCTTCGCCCGGCTGGCGGTCGACGACGCGCTGCTTGTCATCATCGATTGCCGCCGCTTCGCCAAGGCACGGCTGCTTGCCAGAACGGCGCGGCGCTACGGTTATAAGGTGGTGCTCATTTCGCCGCAGCAAGCGGACTGGATGGCGGACCAGTCGAACGTCATGCTGCCCTTGCCGCCCGCTCGCGCCCCCGATCTCGATAATCTTCCGCCGCTGATCGCGCTGCTCGATTGCCTGTCGGAATCCGTCATCCTCCAAGTCGGAGAAGAGGCTGCGCTTCGCCGCCGCCGCATGATGGAATTCGCGACAGTCCTCGGCGAGACGGCAAACCACTAATTTAAAAGGCCAGCGCATAGGCGGCGTCTATTGCATCGTTTCCAGTTCGGCGCGGTGCCGGTGCATGGCGAGAAGACGGCGGTAGTCGCGGTCGTAAAGCGCCCGCTTGGCCTTGTCGGGAAGCCGTTCGTCGCCGCCCGGATACATCGCCTCGCCGGCCGCCGCCAGATCCTTGTACAAGCCGCAGGCGACGGATGCTGCGATCGCGGTGCCGAGCAGCACCGCCTCGTTCATCCTCGGCACCACGACCTTGCAGCCGGTCGCATCGCTATAAAGCTCCATCAGCACCGGGTTCTTCACATGCCCGCCGGCAATATGCAGCGTATCGGGCATGTAGCCGTATTCCTTCATCATTTCCAGGATATGGCGGATGCCGAGCGCAATCCCCACCGCAGACCGCCAATAGAGCGCGCAGAGCCCGTCGAAGGACGTATCAAGTGTCAGCCCGCTGACGACGCCGACGGCATGCGGATCGGCGAGCGGCGAACGGTTGCCATGGAAATCCGGCAGCACGAAGATCCGCGCACCGAAGTCATCGCCCTCCTCAGCCCGCAATTCCGCGATGCGCGCGACGATCTTCTGATGCAGCGCTGCCGTCGGCTCGCCACCGGCCGCATGCATGCGCACGATGTGGTCGAGCAACGCGCCGGTCGCCGATTGCCCGGCCTCCACCAGCCAGGACTGCGGGAAGACAGCCTCGTAATAGGGACCCCACATGCCATGGCTCGGTTTACGTTCCCGCGAGAAGGTAACGATGCAGCTCGACGTGCCGGCAATCAGCGCCAGCTGGTGCTCGCGTTTGACAGGATCGGCGGCGTAGCCGCCGAGCGCGCCGAGTGCGCCGGCATAGGCGTCGATCATCCCGGCAGCGACATGGCAGTCCGTCGTCAGCCCCAGCGCTTCCGCCGCTTCCTGCGTCAGCCGGCCGACGTTGTCTCCGACAGGCGTGGTCTCATCCGGCAGGTGGCCGCGCGCCTGAAGGTCCTCAAGGCCGATCCGTTCCAGGAAATCCTGCTGCCAGCCCTTTTCGAGATGGGCGAGATAGTTCCATTTCGCCGTCAGCGTGCAACGCGAGCGGGCGGGCGATCCGGTCGATTTCCATGTCATGAAATCGGCGAGATCGAAGAAGTAGCCGGCCTTTTCCCATGTGGCGGGCAGCTTCTTCTTCAGCCACATCAGCTTCGGCATCTCCATTTCCGGCGACATCACGTGGCCGGAATGTTCGAGCACTCTATGCTGCGTCGCCGTGCAGAAATCGGCTTCCTTCAGCGCCCGATGGTCGAGCCAGACGATCGTGTCGAAACGCCTCTCCCCGCCTGTGGAAACGCTGAGCTGCCGGCCCTCGACGTCACGGACGACGAGCGAACAGGTGGCGTCGAAGCCGATCGCTCCGACCGAGGCGGCGGCGATGCCGGATTGCTCCATCGCCCTGCGCACCGCCATGCAGGCGGCCGACCAGATATCTTCGGAATCGTGCTCGGCATGGTTTTCGCGCGGCCGGTTCATCACGATCGGATGCTCCGCCTTGGCGAGCAGTCGGCCACGTGCATCGAAGACGCCGGCGCGCGCACTGCCCGTGCCGATATCTACCGCAACCACATGATCACGCATCAAGTCTTGGTCCCGTCCAGCTTATGGTTGCGGACAAGGTGTATCAAATCCGGCATGGCGTCAAACACCACTTCCGGCGAAAGGCGGTCGAGTTCGGCACGGTATCCGGCGAAGTTGGCGTGTGATCCGCCGGTGAAGGCGAAGACCGTCATGCCTGCCGCCTTGGCGGCGGCAACGCCGGCCGGGCTGTCTTCAACGACAAGGCAATGAGCAGGCTCGACCTGCATTTCACGCGCCGCATGCAGGAAGAGATCAGGCGCCGGTTTGCCGCGCTTGACCATCGTCGCGCTGAAGATGTCGGGCAGTTTGTCGAGAAGTCCGGTCACCGACAGCGACAGCCGGATTCGCTCCATCTGGCTCGACGAGGCAACGCAACAGGGAAGGCCAAGCCCGTCGATCGTCGCGGCGATACCCTCGATCGGCTTCAGTTCCGTGCGAAAACGGGCGTAGAGATCGGTGCGGATACGCTCGAGGAATTCCTCGCCGGCATGAACGTTGAATTCGGTTTCCAGCGTATCGATGAGAGTAGACAGGCTGCGGCCGAGAAAACGCTCATAAGCCTGGTCCTCGGTGATCGAGACGCCGAGATCGTTCATCGCCCCGACGAGCACGCTGATCGAGATCGGCTCGCTGTCAACGAGTACGCCATCGCAATCGAAGATGACCAGCCGTGTTTCAGCATCAGCCATGGAAGACCCAACCTGAGTTCAATTCGGACGCGTTACCGTCCCGCGTCACTCGCAAGGCCGGACGAATGGCGGCAGCAGATACCGCCATCCGGATTCCTTACACTGCGAGCTTGCCGTCGAGATAGAGCTGCAGCGTCTCCCGCGTGCCCTTTTCCCACAGGGTTTTGAGAGCATAAGCGAAACGCTTGCGGAAAAGTTCGGATTTCGCCACTTCGCCGAAAATATCGTCGAAGACGAGGAAGGCCGACGGGTCGTCCTTGGCTTTCAGCGCCGCCGCATGCAGGCGCTCTGCGCTCGCATCGTTGAAGACGATATCCTTGCCGCTGTCGGACTTGCCGGCGAAATAGCGGCACCAGAGAGCTGAAACCAGCGCCAGGCCGACGACGTCCCTGCCCTGACGCAGATTGTCGAGCGTCGACGGCAGGATGAATTTCGGCTGGCGGTTGGAGCCGTCTTGCGCCAGCCGCGGAATGGTATCGGCAATTTTCGGATTGAGCAGGCGATGTTCGATCAGGGCGAAATAATCCGTCAGCGACGTGTTCGGCACCGGCGGCACGATCGGGATGATCTCGTCTTTCTCGAGCTTGGCAAGGAAGGCGCGGATCAGCGGGTCTTGCATGGAATCATGAACGAAATGAATGTCCATCAACGCCGCCGGATAGGCGATCGCGGCATGCCCGCCGTTGAGGATGCGGATCTTCATGTGCTCGTAGGGCGTGACATCGGGGACGAAGGTGACGCCGACCTTTTCCAGCGCCGGCCGGCCGGCCGTGAACTTATCCTCGAGCACCCATTGCTTGAATTCCTCGCAATAGACCGGCCAACTGTCCTCGATCTGGAAATTGTCCCGGAGGAAATCGACCTCGCGCTGGCTGGTCGCCGGCGTGATGCGGTCGACCATGCCGTTCGGGAAGGCGACATTCGCCCGGATCCAGTCGGCAAAGTCAGGGTCCGAAAGTGCCGCCGTGCCGACGACGGCATTGGCGGTGACGACGCCATTATGGGGAATGTTGTCGCAGGACATGACGGTGAAGGGACCGATGCCCTTGTCCTTGCGCGCTTTCAGGCCGGCGACGATCAGGCCGAACACTGTCTTCGGCGCGTTGGGATTTTGTCCGTCGGCGGCGATCGCCGGATGGGTCGGATTGAATGTGCCTGATGCGTCGATGAAATAGCCGCCCTCGGTGATCGTCATCGAGACGATGCGGATCTCGGGATCGGCAAGCTTGGCAATGATCGCAGTGGCATCACCGACCGGCAGGATGTCGATCATCGGTGCCGTGACGCGCGCCGCCGTCTTGTTGTTGTCCTGTTCGACCACTGTCGTCAGGAAATCCTGCGCCGCGAGCTTTTCGCGCATGGCGGCATCCGACGGCAGTACACCGGCGCCGACGATCGCCCAGTCGTGATCCGTGCCGGCGTTGAAGAGATCGTCGAGATAGATCGCCTGGTGGGCACGGTGGAAATTGCCGACGCCGAAGTGCACGATGCCGGCTTTCAGCGATGCCCTGTCATATCCAGGGATGGCGGCAGTGCGCGCCACATCCGAAAGCGTTGCCAGCGATAATTTGCACGTCATGTTTCAGTCCTCTTGAAGGTCTTCCGGAAGCGGCCGGGCGCCATTGTCCGGCTCGCATGCCTGCCCCCAGCCCGGCCGCCTGCCTCAGATGGCAAGGCCGCCCTCGTTGAATTTGTGAATACGCGAACGGTCCGGCGTCAGGAAGACCGTGTCTCCCGCTTTGGCCGGGAAGTCGCCGCTACCGCGCGCCGTCACCATACCGATGCCATCGGCATCAATATGCAGGAAGGTGTCGGAACCGAGATGTTCGGCGACCACGACCCTGCCCTTCCAATCGCCGCTCTCCATCGACAACAGCACATGTTCGGGCCGGACGCCGATGGTATGTGCGTTGAGCGCGGCGGCGTGTTGGCCTGTGATGAAGTTCATCTTCGGCGATCCGATGAAGCCGGCGACGAAGAGGTTGCGGGGGCGGCTGTAGAGTTCGAGCGGCGAGCCGACCTGCTCGATATTGCCCCTGTTCAGGACGACGATCTTGTCGGCCATGGTCATCGCCTCGACCTGGTCGTGGGTGACGTAGACCATCGTCGTCTTCAGCTGCTGGTGCAACTCGCTGATTTCGAGGCGCATGTTGACACGTAGCGCCGCATCGAGGTTCGACAGCGGTTCGTCGAACAGGAAGGCCGAAGGCTGGCGCACGATGGCGCGGCCGATCGCCACGCGCTGGCGCTGGCCGCCGGACAGTTGACGCGGCTTGCGTTCGAGATAATCGGTGAGGTTCAGCACCCGGGCGGCATCGCTCACCTTGCGGTCGATCTCCGCCTTGTCGACGCCGGCCATCTTCAGCGGGAAGGCAATGTTGTTGCGCACGCTCATATGCGGATAAAGCGCATAGGACTGGAACACCATGGCCAGGCCGCGCTCAGACGGCGCCTTTTCGGTGGCGTCCCTGCCGTCGATGACGATCTTGCCGCCGGAGACATCCTCGAGCCCGGCGATCAGCCGGAGCAGCGTGGACTTGCCGCAGCCCGACGGACCGACGAAGACGACGAACTCGCCGTCCTTGATGTCGAGATCGATCGAAGGGATGACCTTGGCTTCGCCGAAGACCTTGGAAACCTTCTGAAGGGTAATGCTGCCCATGTTTCTCTCCCTTTTATGTTATTTCACAGCGCCGAAGGTCAGGCCGCGGACGAGTTGTTTCTGGCTGAACCAGCCAAGGATCAGGATCGGCGCGATCGCCATCGTCGATGCCGCCGACAGCTTGGCGTAAAACAGGCCCTCGGGGCTGGAATAGGAGGCGATGAAGGCCGTCAGCGGCGCCGCCTTCGAGGCGGTGAGATTGAGCGTCCAGAACGCCTCGTTCCAGGCAAGGATGATGTTCAAAAGCAGCGTCGAGGCAATGCCGGGCACCGCCATCGGCGTCAGCACGTAGACGATCTCCTTCATCAGCGACGCCCCATCCATGCGCGCCGCCTCGAGGATCTCGCCGGGGATTTCCTTGAAGTAGGTATAGAGCATCCAGACGATGATCGGCAGGTTGATCAGCGTCAGCACGATGACGAGGCCGGTGCGCGTGTCGAGCAGGCCCGAATTGCGAAACAGCAGGTAGATCGGGATCAGCGCGCCCACAGGTGGCATCATCTTGGTCGACAGCATCCACATCAGCACGTCCTTGGTCCGCTTGGTCGGCGAAAACGCCATCGCCCAGGCGGCGGGAATAGCGATGATCAGGCCGATCAGCGTCGAGCCGAAGGAGATGATCACCGAGTTCATGAAGTGGCTGAGATAGTTCGACCGGCTCTGCACCTCGGCGTAATTTTCCGTCGTCCAGTGGAAGAACAGGAATTGCGGCGGCGAGGCGATGGCGTCGGCTTCCGACTTGAAGCTGGTCAGAAACGTCCAGAGGATCGGGAAGAAGATCAGGATGCCGAGCGTCCAGGCGATCGCGGTGACGATGAGCTTGCGCTGCGTTGTGACTTTTCTGGCCATCTCAAGCCTCCAGATTCTTGCCGACGAGGCGCACGAGGAAGATCGCGACGATATTGGCGAGGATAACAGCCACGATACCGCCGGCCGATGCCCCGCCGATATCGAACTGCAGCAGCGCCTGGGCATAGACGAGATAGGTGAGGTTGGTGCTGTCGGTGCCCGGCCCGCCATTGGTGGTGACGAGGATTTCGGCAAAGACCGAAAGCAGGAAGATCGTCTGGATCAGGATCACCACGGTGATGGCACGCGCCATGTGCGGCAGGATGATGTAGATGAACTTCGAGATCGGCCCGGCGCCGTCCATTTCGGAGGCTTCCTTCTGCTCCTCGTCGAGCGACTGCAGTGCGGTCAGCATGATGAGGGTAGCAAAGGGCAGCCACTGCCAGGCGACGATCAGAATGACGGAAAACAGCGGCGCATTCGCCAGCCAGTCGATCGGCTGCAGGCCGAGCGCCTTGGCAAGATGCGCGAAGAGGCCGTTGACCGGGTTCATGAACATGTTCTTCCAGACCAGTGCTGCCACCGTCGGCATGACGAAGAACGGCGCGATCACCAGAATGCGCACGATACCCTGGCCGTACATCGGCTGGTCGAGCAGCAGCGCAAAGGCGATGCCGCCGATGACGGTGATCAGCAACACGCCGGCGACGAGCAACAACGTATTGATCAGCGCCGCGAAGAAGGCCGGATCCGTCAGGAAGTATTCGTAGTTCAGAAAGCCGACGAAGCTCTCCATGCCGGGGCTGAGCAGATTGTAGTTCAGCAGTGAGAAATAGATCGTCATCACAAGCGGGACGATCATCCACGCAAAGAGCAGCAGCACGGAGGGCGCAATCATCAGGCGCGCGGCGGAGCGGGTATGTAACGTTGCCATGGCAATCACCGATCTGGACGGAAGCGGGGAGCGGCCGCAAGGCAGCTTTGGTTGAAAAAAGAGGCCGCCGATGCAGTTCGGGCAATCGGCGACCCAGAGGGGCGGATTGTCAAGGATCCGCCTCTTGCTCAGGAGGTTTTATTTAATGTAGCCGGCTTTGGTCATTTCGCGGGTTGCCAGCTGCTGGGCGCTCTGCAGGGCCTGGTCGACCGAAAGTTGGCCGGCAAGAGCTGCCGAGAACTGCTGGCCCACTGCCGTGCCGATGCCCTGGAATTCCGGGATCGCCACGAACTGCACGCCGACATAGGGGACCGGCTTGACGGTCGGCTTGCTCGGATCGGCCGAGTTGATCGAGTCGAGCGTCATCTTGGCGAACGAAGCCGCCTTCTGGTAGTCCGCATTCGCATAGAGCGATTTGCGGGTACCCGGAGGTGCGTTCAGCCAACCTTCCTTCTCGGCGACGAGGTTGCTGTATTCCTTGCTCGTTGCCCAGGCGACGAACTTCTCAGCAGCTTCGGCCTTCTGGGTCCCTGCCGGGATGGCCAGGCTCCAGGCCCAGAGCCAGTTGCCGCGCTTGCCGAGGCCCTTGTCCGGGGCGAGCGCAAAGCCGACCTTGTCGGCGACCTGCGACTGCTTCGGATCGGCGACGAAGGAAGCGGCAACCGTTGCGTCGATCCACATGCCGCACTTGCCGGTCTGGAACAGCGCCAGGTTCTCGTTGAAGCCGTTGGAGGAGGCGCCCGGAGGGCCGGCATCCTTCATCAGCTTGACGTAGAAGTCGAGCGTGTCCTTCCATTCCGGCTGATCGAACTGCGGCTTCCACTTCTCGTCAAACCAGCGGGCGCCGAAGGAGTTGGACATGGCCGTCAGGAAGGCCATGTTCTCGCCCCAGCCGGCCTTGCCGCGCAGGCAGATGCCGTAGATTTCCTTGTCCTTGTTGGTGATCTTGCGGGCAGCGTCGGCGACGAAGTCCCAGGTCGGCGCGTCGGGCATCTTCAGGCCGGCAGCGTCGAACAGGTCCTTGCGGTACATGACCATCGAGCTTTCACCATAGAACGGCGCAGCATAGAGCTTGCCGTCTACAGTCAGGCCACTGCGGATTGCCGGCAGCAGGTCGTCGACGTCGTAGTTGGCGCCGAGATTGTCGAGCGGCAGCAACCAGTCCTGTTTCGCCCAGATCGGAACTTCATAGGTGCCGATCGTCAAGACGTCGTACTGGCCGCCCTTGGTCGCGATGTCGGTCGTGACCTTCTGGCGCAGCACGTTTTCCTCGAGGGTTACCCATTCAAGGTCGATGCCGGGATTCTTCGCCTTGAAGTCATCCGTCAGCTTCTGCATCCGGATCATGTCGCCGTTGTTCACGGTCGCGATCGTCAGCGTCTCGGCCGAAGCCATGCCGGCAAACGCCAGTGCTGAGCAGGCGCCCAGCAGAAAAGTTCTCAATGTCATAATCTTCCTCCCAGAAGATGGGGTGTGAGCATTCGCTTCGCTCATGGGCAATTACTCAACAAACAACAAAGAATGTCAATCGGCAATCGTTGCTGCAGTGCCGAAGGCAACAGTCATCCCATTGATTTAAATATAATATTTTTTGCTCAGTTCTTGAGCAAAAACTCAGCAGTCTCTTCGTCGGTGATCAGAGCGTTGATTTGATGGCCGACAACGGCGGCCCTGATCGCCTTGAACTTGCGCTTGCCCTTGGCCAGCCCAATGACCATCGATGCATCGCGGGATGGGATCGGCGCGGACGCGACGCGCTCGTTGATCGGGTTGTCGATCAACCTGCCATCGACATCAAAGATCCAACCGCAGATTTCGCCGACAGCGCCCCCCCGCATCAGCTCCATCATCTCGTCCTTCTCGAGAAAACCGTCGACGCAGAGCGGCCCATCGATGCCGAGCTCGCCGATGCCGACGAAGGTGACATCGGCTTGGGCGCTCATATTAAGCGTCGAGCGCACCAGCTGTTGGCCATGCAGCAACTCGCGCTCCTCCGCCGAGGTGACGAGCACCGGCAGCGGCATCGGATAGTGTCGTGCCTTCACCGCATCGGCCATGCTGAAGATGACGTTGTAATAGGCCGCCGATCCGTCCGGGGCGATATTGCCGGTCAGCGAAACGATGCGGTGATTGGGACATTCGATCGCCGGAAGCTGGTCGACCGCCGCCTTCAAGGTGCGGCCGGTACCGATGGCGAGTACGATGGGCTCCGGCCGTTTCAGCCACCGCTCGATCTCGGCCGCCGCTGCCTCGGCGATACCGACCGTCGTCGACGACGACGCGGGATCGCTCGGCACCACCTCCACATGTTTCAGCCCGAATTTACGGCGCAGCTGACTTCCGAGCTCCAGGCAGGCTGCGATCGGATGATCGAGCCGCACCTTGATCAGGCGCTCGGCGACCGCCAGCGACACCAGCCGCTGCGCCGATTGCCGCGAGATGCCCATCGCAGCGGCGATTTCGTCCTGCGTGCGCCCGGCGACGTAGTAGAGCCAGCCGGCACGCGCCGCATCGTCGAGCCGTGCAGGGGTCTCGGATCTTTTTACCATCTAATGCCTACCGCGCAAAGTGAGCCGGCGCGCCGTCGCCGAACATGGTTTGAGTCTGTATCGCGCCAGATCAAAACAAAATTCCGGCAAATGTCGAGCCTGTTGCAGGGAGCCCAGCCAAATAACCGCCTTCACTCGGGCAAACCCCCGCTTAGGCAAGCCATCGCAGGACGAGATAGATCGCTGCCTTCACGAGACCGTAAATCACCCCGCCAGCAATAACGAGCGACACGGCCGTCATCACGAAGCCGATGAGCGCGAAAAGACCGTCACGGCCCAATATGCCGAAAGCGAAGACCGAGATCGTGATCGCCGGCAGAATATTGCCGAGCGGGACCGGCAGCAACAGCACGATCGACAGCAGCAGGCATGCCGCCCCGGCCAGATATTCCGCCGGCGGTTCGGCGAAGATCGCCAGCCGCGGTTTCAGCATGCGTTCGGCCCAGGCGAGCCAGCGGTGGATGCGGCCGACAATGGTCTCGAAATCCTCCCGGCGCATCGAACGGTTGGCAATCACCTTCGGTAGCCAGGGTTTCAGCCCGAAGGTCAGTTGCGCTGCCAGGAAGATCAATGGCGCCCCGAGCACGGCCGAGGTGCCCGGCGGAGTAGGAAAGGCGTTCGGAAGCGCGAAGATCAGCATCAACGCGCTGATCGCCCTGTCACCCATCGTGTCGAATAGATCGCCGATCGAGATCCGTTCGCGGCTGTGGTCGGCGGCCATCTGCCGCAAAATGGATGAGAGGCGGCGGCCTTTGGGACGTGGTCTTCGGATGGTACTGTTTTCTCTCGTATCGATGGTCGTGGGTCCGACAGTTTATAAAAGTGTAGGGCCGGATTCTGGCGATGCAATATGCCAATTGAATGACTTGCGGGGTTAGAAATTACCGTTGCGATCGGAGCCGATGGGCTGGGGATCACCAGATTTCTCCAACGTCTTGCCATGACGGTATGGAAGACGGAGAACCGTCCCGCCTATTCGACCTGCGGGAGAGATGTCCTGCAGAACAGAGGGGATGGCACACGACACGACCTTAAAGCCGGCGACAGCCCGCCGAATGAGCGCTTGAAATTCCCCGCCAACAATGCAAGCAGACGCTGGGAGACCAGAGAAACGGCAGAGTGGCAATGATCATTTCATTCGACATCGGTGGCACCGCCATCAAGGGTGGCATCGCTCGTTCCGAGACAGACATCGTTCCCCTCGGCCGCCGCCCGACACCCAGGGATGACTTTGCCGCTTTCGTCGAGACCCTGCGCGACATCATCGCCGAAACCGGCGAACAGCCGAACGGCATCGCCCTCTCCATCGCCGGCGTCGTCGATCCCGATACGCAGCGCCTGATCTGCGCCAACATTCCCTGTATCCACGACCGCACGCTCGCGGCCGATCTCGAAGCCGAACTCGGCCTGCCTGTGCTGATTGCCAACGATGCCGACTGTTTCGCTATTGCCGAAGCCGGTCTCGGCGCCGGCCGCGGCCACCGCATCGTCTTCGGCGCCATCCTCGGCACCGGCGTCGGTGGCGGCCTGGTTGCCGACGGGCGCCTCGTCAACGAGGCCGGCGGCTTTGCCGGCGAATGGGGCCATGGGCCGATCATCGCATCCGCGGCCGGCAATCCGCCTGCGGCCATTCCCGCCTATGCCTGCGGCTGCGGCCAGAAGGGCTGCGTCGACACTGTCGGCGGCGCCCGCGGCCTGGAGCGACTGCACAAGACGCTGCACGATCTCGACCTTGCCAGCGAAGAGATCATCGCTCAGTGGCGCCGTGGAGAGGAGAGGGCGACACGGACGATCGACGTCTATGTCGATCTCGTCGCCTCGCCCTTGGCGCTGACGATCAACATCACCGGCGCGACCATCGTACCGGTCGGCGGCGGGCTTTCCAATGTCGAGCCGCTGCTTGCCGAACTCGACCACGCCGTGCGCGCCCGCATCCTGCGCAAGTTCGATCGCCCACTGGTGGTGCGCAGCGAATGCCGCATCGAACCCGGCCTGATCGGCGCAGCGCTTTTGGGGCTGAAGGCCGAGACGGCCTGAAGCAATTCCACGAAAAGTGCGAAGCGATTTTCCATCCGGAATTGCGATTCCTTAAAGCACCGGCCACATCCGCACGATCGCGGCGAAGCGATCCCAGTCCTTACGCACAGAAGGCGTCCAGGCAGCCTCGGCGACCGCCGGGAGACGCGGAAAAACCAGCCGGTTGAAATAGGCGCGCGAGATGAAGTTCTCGGTCCAGATGCAGGCCTGGATGCCGCGCATCTTATCCTGCAGCGCCTCCGGCAACTCGCCCTCGGCCTCGTAAGCATAGGTGTGTTCCGGCGGCGCGTAGCCCGCCCAGGCGGCGCCGGGCTCGGCCCAGGCCTCAGCCTGCGCCATGTCGAGATAATAGGCCTGCCCTGGCGTCATCACCACGTCGTAGCCTTCCTGTGCCAGCTCGATGCCGACGGCGGGCTTTTCCCAGGCCATCAGCAGCGTGCCGTCGCGGTCGACGCCGCCGCCATGCGAGACCTCGTTCCAGCCGGCAAGTTTCCTGCCGCGTTCCGACAGCATGGCTTTGATACGTTTCAGGAAATAGGATTGCAGCTCGGCGGTGCCGGCAAGTTTCTCCCGCTCCATCAGTGCCTTGCAGAGCGGCGAGGACAGCCAGGAGCCATGCGCCACCTCGTCGCCGCCGATATGAAGATATTCGCCGGGAAACAGCGCCACCATTTCGTCAAACACCTTGCCGAGAAATTCATAGGTGAATTCCACCGCCGGATTGAGAGCGTTGTTCGGATAACCCTGCACCGAGCGGTAACTGTCCGGCGCCTCCTGCCCGTCGACGAGCTCGGGCAGTGAGAACAGCGTCGCCATGCTGTGGCCCGGAATATCGATCTCCGGCACCACCTCGATATACAGCGAGGCTGCATGCGCAACGATCCGCCTGGCGTCCTCCTGGGTATAATGGCCGGAGCGCGTTTGCGCCCCGTCGCCGAGCTGCGGCACGAGCACCTCATCCGGCCCGCTCCGGGCGCCGATCTCCGTCAGCGCGGGATAGGCCTTGATCTCCAGCCGCCACGCTTCGTCATCCGTCAGATGCCAATGGAAGATGTTGAGCTTGTTCCAGGCGAGAATATCAATCAGCCGCACGACGTCCGCCACCGGATAGAACTGCCTGGACACATCGAGATGGCAGCCTCGCCAGTCATAACGCGGCTGGTCGGCGATCGTGCCGAAATTGGGGAATTTGAAGCGCTCGCGATCGGCGCGGGCGCCGTGCAGCAGTTGCGCCAGGCTGATCAGCCCGTATTGCCGCCCGGCGACATCCGCGCTCGAAAGCACGATCTCATGCGCCGTAAAACGCAATTCGTAGGCAAAGGCGGCGATCGACGATTCGGTGACGAAACGAATGGCCCGCCCGCCTTCGACGGCACTGAGGGAAAACGGCACGTTGTCGGCCGGATAGAGCCGCTGGTAGAGCGCGAGAACCAGCGAGAGCGCCTTGACCGCATCGGGCCGCATCCGCTCGGCCGGATAAAGGATAACCGGCAGCTCTCCCGCCTTCAGCCCGAGCGCCAGCGGCCAGGGCAGCAGCGAGTAAGGTTCCTCGGCCCGGCCCGGCGGCAGAAGCGGCGGCGCCACGCCGCCATTCCGGCCTTCGAGCATGAGATCGCCAAAACCGACAGGAACGTGGCGCCCGTCACCGAGTGTCAGATAGGCCGATTTGACACCTGATGTCGCATGTTTCGGCTCCCTGGTCAGCCCCTCGACGGTGAACCGCCAGCGCCCGCCGGGCGGCACGCTCAGGTCTTCGGGCGGCAGGAATTCATGGAAATGCGCGACCCGCCGCTTGAGGCTGCCGCCATCGCAGACATGTTTGTCGGCAACCCGCGTCTCTGATGTATAGGCGAGCAAGAATGTCGACAGTGGCTCGGCCGAAAGATTGAACAGCGTGAAGGTCAGGCGCCCAAAGCTGCCTTCGATCGGGCTCCAGCTTGCTTCCAGATGGTAATCGGCCATGATCGTGCCTTGCCCCGTCAGTTGGTGGTCGGGATCGTGGTTGGTCTCCCGGCATGCTTTCGCAGCTTAGCTTTTTCGAGGGGGCAATGGAATCGGCGCGCAGCTCCAAGACGAAGCAGGCAGTAAAGACTGCGCGGCGCTATAGGCAGCGACGCTGCTTGATGAGTAAGCTGTGATCTGCAAGGAAAACGGCGCGGCTTTCGCCGCGCCGTCCTCACTCAGCTGCCAACGCCGGCGGATGTCTGTCATCCGCCTCTTCCTGGATGGCGTCGGCATGCCGGCCTGGCTCGTCCTTTGCCTTCGGCTCTCGGCCGAAGAAAAGGGCGTAACCGGCGGGCAGAACCAGAATGGTAAGCACGGTCGCAACCAGGATGCCGCCCATCATCGCGTAGGCGAGCGGACCCCAGAAGACACCGCGCGAGATCGGGATCAGCGCCAGCACGGCGGTCAGCGCCGTCAGCATGATCGGCCGGAAACGGCGCACGGCCGCGCCGACGATCGCCTCCTGCCGGTGCATGCCGGCCTTGATATCCTGGTCGATCTGGTCGACCAGGATGATCGAATTGCGCATGATGATACCGAGCAGCGCGATGACGCCGAGGATCGCCACGAAGCCGAAGGGCGCGCCGCTGATCAGCAATGCGGCCGCCGCACCGATGATACCAAGCGGTCCGGTGGCGAGCACCAGCATCGCCTTGCCGAAATGCTGCAGCTGCACCATCAGCAGCACGATGATGACGGCGAGCATGATCGGCGCCTTGGCGGCGATCGACATCTGGCTTTCCGCTGCATCCTCGGCGCCGCCCTGGATCTCAACCTTGTAGCCGGCTGGCAGGCTGTCGCGCAGGTCCTTCATGTCGGCATACATCTTCATCACCACGTCGTTCGGCTGCACATCGTCAGGCAACGTGGCGCGCACGGTGATCGTCGGCAGCCTGTCGCGCCGCCATTCGATGCCCTGCTCCATGACGGGCACGACCTTGGCGACCTGCGAGACCGGCACGAAGCCGCCGAAATCCGTCGGGACATAGACCGAGTTGACCGCCGACAGCAGCGAACGGCTGGCATCCGGCTCGCGGGCGACGATCGAAACCGTCTCCTCGCCGTCGCGGAAATCGTCGAGCGCAGCCCCTGACATGGCGGTCTGCAGCATCTGACGGACACGCTGCGAGGAGACGCCAAGTGCCCGGGCGCGATCCTGGTCGATCACCAGCTTCATCGCCGGCACCTCTTCCAGCCAGTCGTCATGGATGGCGCCGAGCATTGGATTGGCCTGGAAGCGCGCCTTTACCTGGTTGGCGATCTCCCTGACTTCCTGGCGGTCAGGCCCCATGACGCGCATCTGCACCGGCCAGCCGGTCGGCGGACCGAGGAAGAGGCGGTCGACCTTGCCGCGAATATCGGGGAAGTCTTCCGCAAGGATCGTCCGCAGCTTGACGATCAGCCGCTCGCGCGCCGGTTCGTCGTTGGCCATGACGAGCAGCTGGGCGAAGTTCGGATTGCGCAGCTGCTGGTCGAGCGGCAGGAAGAAGCGCGGCGCGCCTTCGCCGATATAGGTAGCGATGAACCGCTTGTCGGGATCATCCATCATCTTGGCTTCGAGCGCCTTTGCCTGCACCTCGACTTCCTTGATGCTGGTGCCCTCGGGCAGCCAGAGATCGACGAGGATTTCCGGCCGCGAGGATTGCGGGAAGAAATTCTGCGGAATGAACTGGAAGGCCCAGAGGCTGGTGACGAAGGTGCCGAGCGTCAGCAGCAGCACGATGACGCGGTGGCGCACCGCCCAGCTGACCGTGCCGCGCAGCCGGCGATAGAAGCCGGTGTCGAAGGCGTCGCGATGCTCGCCGGCGTGATGGCGCTGCTTGAGGATCATATAGCCGAGCCACGGCGTGAAGTAGACCGCGACGAACCACGAGGTGACAAGCGCGATGCCGACGACGTAGAACAGCGAGCGCACATATTCGCCGGCCGTCGAGGCGGCGAAGCCGACCGGAATGAAGCCGGCCGTGGTGATCAGCGTGCCGGTCAGCATCGGGAAGGCAGTCGAGGAATAAGCGAAGCTTGCCGCGTCGATCTTGACGAGCCCCTCCTCCAGCTTTCGCTCCATCATCTCGACGACGATCATTGCATCGTCGACAAGCAGGCCGAGCGCGATGATCAGTGCGCCGAGCGAGATGCGCTGCAGGTCGATGCCGAGTTCGTACATCAGCGCAAAGGTGGCGGCCAGCACGAGCGGAATGGCAATAGCGATGACGAGGCCCGATCGCCAGCCGATCGACACAAACGAGACGACGAGCACGATGATGAGAGCTTCGCCGAGTGCATGCATGAATTCGCTGACCGCATCGGTCACCACGTCCGGCTGGTTGGCGATCTGATCGACGGCGACGCCGTAGGGCAGCGCCTCTTCGAAACGCTGATAGGTCGCTTCCACGCCCTTGCCGACATCGGTTACGTTAAAGCCCTTGGCCATCACGACGCCGACCTGAACGCTGTCGTGGCCGTTGAAACGGTACTTGCGCTGGTAGGGATCTTCGAGCCCGGAACTGACGGTGGCGATATCGCCGAGGCGCGTGACCTGGCCGCCGGCGCGAAGGCGCAGCTCGCGGATATCGGCCGCCTTCTTCACGTCGCCTTCGACCGATATGCGCACCGAGCGCAGGCCGGTATCGACGGAGCCGGCCGGATCGACATTATTCTGGCCCTTGATGGCGTTCTGCAGATCGAGGATCGTCAGGCCGCGCTCGGCGAGCGCCTTCGACGAGACGTCGATATAGATCTTCTCAGGCTGGTCGCCGATGATGACGGCCTTTTCGACGCCCGGCGTCGTCAGTAGCATGTCGCGCGCCTGGATCGCGAACTTCTTCAGTTCCGGATAGGAATAGCCGTCGCCGCTGATCGAATGCAGCGTGATGAACGTATCGCCGAACTCGTCGTTGAAATAGGGGCCGAGCAGGCCCTGCGGCAGCTCGCTGGAGATGTCGCCGACCTTCTTGCGCACCTGGTAGAAGGCATCCGCCACTTCTTGCGAATTCGTGTCGCCCTTGACCTGCAATGTGATGATCGCACTGCCTGCCCGCGTATAGGACTTGACCCAGTCGATATGCGGTGTTTCCTGCAGCTTGCGCTCGATCTTGTTGACGACCTGATCTTCCATTTCCTGGATGGAAGCACCCGGCCAGATCGCCTGAACGACCATGACGCGGAAGGTGAATTCCGGATCCTCGCGCTGGCCCATGCGCATCAGCCCGAGCACGCCGGTGATGATGATCAGCCCGAAGAGGAAGCGGGCGATGCTTGGATGTCCGATCGCCCAGCGCGACAGATTGAAGGGCCGCTTTTCGGTGGTGGTGGCGTCCATGGTCCTGTTCTCTCTTTATGGCGCGTTCAGCGAACGGTCTGGTCGGTGGCAGCCAGGGCCGACTGCTGGTCCGGCACCTTCACCTTCAGGTTTTCGCTCATGAACTGCGTGCCGGCCGAAACGACGAGATCGCCGGTATCGAGACCCTCGGTCACATGCACGCCGTCGCCGGTGAAATCGGCGACCTTGATGTCGCGGCCATGCACGGTCGCCGTGTCGCGGTCGACGGTCCAGACCATCTGCTTGCCGTCCTTTTCAGCCAGGGCACTGAGCGGGATCGAGACATAGCTGTTGCCGTTGCTGACATCGGCCTCGATCGTCGCCGTCATGCCGAGCAAAACGCGCGGATCGTTCGGCAGGCTCACCCGGACCGCAAAGGTGCGCGACTGCTGGTCGGCGCTTCCGGAAACCTCCCGCACCTTGCCGTCGAGCACCAGCCTGTCGTCGGCCCAGAAGCTTGCCTTGACTGTTTTGCCCGGCTTGAATTCGGCAATGTCATTTTCCGGAACGGCGATCTGCACTTCCTTTTCGCCGTCGACGGCAACGGCGACGACGGGAGTGCCCGACGCAACGACTTGGCCGACATCGGCATTGATCGTCGTGACAATCCCGTTGTGGTCGGCCTTCAGCTCCGCATAACTCACCTGGTTCTTCGCCTGATCGAGTGCCGAGACGGCGGCATCGCGGCTTGAAACGGCCTGATCGTAACTGAGCGAGGCTTGCTCGAGCTGGGATTTCGGCGAAACATTCTTGTCGAAGAGCTGCTGATTGCGCTTGTTCACGAGATCGGCGGTTTCGACGCCTTTTTCAGCGGCTGCCAGATTGGCTTCCGCCGTCTTGACCGCCAGCTGGTAATCGGTGGAGTCCATCCGAGCGAGCACGTCGCCCGGCTTCACCTTGTCGCCGATATCCACGAGGCGTTCGGTGATCTTGCCAGCAACGCGAAAGCCGAGGTTCATCTCCGTACGCGCCTTGACCGAGCCGGAATAGTCGAGCTTGCGGGTGTCGCCGGCCTTGGCGATCTCGACGACCTTCACCGGACGGATGACTTCCTTGACCTCAGCCTTCTCTTCCGAGCAGGCGGAAACGCCGATACCGATGGCGCCGACGAGCACGAGACTGGCGACGGACGGCATGCGATGGCTGAGGGTCTTGAGCGAAAACATCTTCCGCACTCCTGGATCGTTTCGGGGTTCCGACGGCGGCTGCCGTCCATTATTTCTTCAGCGCCCTGATCACGTAGTCGATCAGTTCGTCGACGCTTGCGCGGTTCGTTTTGGCAAGACATTGCGCCACCATCTGCGGATGGCAGAGATTGATCGTCGCGGCACCGAAGCAGCGCGAGGCAACGACCGGGTCCTGCTCGGCGAATTCCCCGGCTGCAATGCCTTCGGCGATGATTTCGGCAATGAGATCATGAACACGGTCGATATGCTTTTCGATGACATGCCAGTCGCGCTCGATCGCGACGATGATCATCTCGTGCACCTTCATCTCGTCGAGCATCAGATCGAGCGTCAACTGATGTTGGGTCTCGACATAGCGGCGCAGCCGCTCGCTGGCGCTGATCGGCTGATGGCGGATGTCGTAGGCGATTTGATAAGCGGTGGCGAGCATGCGCCCGCAGAGCGCCTGGTGGATTTCCACCTTGGAGGCGAAGAAACGATAAATATTGGCGGGCGACATGCCGAGATCGCGGGCAATGTCGGCCACCGTCGTCTTGCTGTAGCCGTAGTGCCGAAACAGCCGTTCGGCCGCGTCGAGAATGCGTGTGACATTCTCCTGCCGGGTGACATCGAGCGTGTTTTCCGCGATCTCGTCCATGACTTTCGATGCCTCGACTTACGACTGACGAATTTTGAATTTCGTCAGTCGTAAAATATCAGGCGTCACTTGTCAACATCCCGGAGCGCAACGAAGCTTCAGGTCAGCTGCGTGGGGGCGATCGGTTGATGCAGCCGGTGGGCCGCGTTCGTTGAACGTGGGGGATTTTCTGGAGCGGCTGAACAATGAACATCGCGCAATTGAAAAGTGCCGCGACGCGAACGCGCACGGCACCTCATCGCCGGCAGCAGGGAAATCAGACGATCTTGACGTCGAGCGTGATCGGAACCGCCGCGAGCGCCTTGGAAACCGGGCAGCCGGCCTTTGCCTTGTTGGCGAGTTCGGTGAAGGTCGCCTCATCGGCACCGGGAATACGGCCGGAGAGCGAGAGATGGATGGCGGTGATGGCAAAGCCGCCCTCGACGCTTTCGAGCGTTACCTTGGCAGAGGTTTCCATATGCTCGGCGGTAAAGCCGGCTTCACCGAGGATCAACGACAGCGCCATGGCGAAGCAGCCGGCATGGGCGGCACCGATCAGTTCTTCCGGGTTGGTGCCGGCGACGCCTTCGAAGCGGCTCGCAAAGCCGTAGGGATAATCCTTCAGGGCGCCGCTCTGCGTCGAGATCAGGCCTTTTCCGTCCTTGAGGCCACCGGTCCAATGAGCCGAAGCCGTACGATTGATCTGCATGCCGTCCTCCTGTTTTCGATTGTGCTTTCAGAAAGCGGCAGGGGCCGCTCCATGCCTGCGGGAGATCAGATAGCCTTCCCGATGGGCAATATAATGCTCTATCCCGAGAAGACGACAGGCTTGTAAAAATAGCGGGATCGAAGCCCTTCAAGCGGGATGCTGCAGCACGCTGAGGCCGCCGTCGATCGTCAGGCAGGTGGCATTGATGAACGGGCACTCGTCTGAGATCATGAACACGGCCGCCATGGCAATCTCCTCCGGCGTCGCGATGCGCCCGCCGGGATGCAGTTTCATCGTCTCGGCCCTTGCCGCCTCCGGATCGGGAAAGCTGTTCCAGTAATCGATCACCTTCTGCGTCGAGACATAGCCCGGCGCCAGCGCGTTCACCCGGATATTGCGGGCCGCATATTCGAGCCCCAGGGATTTTGTCATCCCGAGCAGCGCGTGTTTTGCCAGCGGATAGGGAAATGTGTGCGGGATGATCGTGAAGGCATGCGTTGAGGCGATGTTGAGGATGACGCCGCCACCCCGTTCGATAAGGCCCGGCAGCACCGCCTTGCAGCAGTTCCATGCGCCCTTGAGATTGATGTCGAAGCAGCGGTTCCATTCCTCGTCCGTCGTCGCGAGCGGTTCGGCAAAGACATTGACCCCGGCATTGTTGACGAGCGCGTTCAGCTGTCCGATCTCTTCATTCGCCTGAGCGACCAACGTCGTGATCGTTCCGGCATCGGTAATATCGGCCGGCAGATAACCGAGCCGGCCGCCGCTGCGCTGGAGCTCTTTCGCCGCCTGCGCCAGCAGCGCCCCATCGCGATCGACGAGAAAGACGGCGGCATCCTCCCGCATGAAAGCCTTCACCATCGCAAGGCCGATACCCTGCGCAGCACCGGTTATCAGGATGTTCTTGCCCTGCAGACGGCTGCTCATCTATCACCCCTTCGGTTGAACCGCCAGTGTCGACATCAGGATCGTCACTGTGCCGGCAAGCGCCTCACCTGGCGCAAGCGGCGTGAGCCCACCGAAATCAGGAAGGTGATGCCCGTTCGGCAGATGGCTCATCGGCTCGAGGCAGAAGAAATCGCTCCGGTTGACCGGCATATACAGCATGAAGCGATCGAGCGCACCGTCGGCTTCCAACGCCGCCCGGATTCCAAGTTCCGGCCAAGTGATAACAGCCCGGCCATTCCAACCCTCGAAGGCATTGTTCATCCATCTCTGCGGTAAAAGCGTCTCAGATCTGAAATCAAAATAACCAGGCACAGGGCCAGGCTCTCTGGCAGATGGTCCGGCCGCTCGCTCCAATAGCGATCGGCAGCAATCGCCAGTCGTGTCTTTGGCGTGCGCGCGAAGAAGGGATGTTGACCGAGCCCGAAGGGAAGAGCCGTATCGCCGCGGTTTTCCACGGAAAGCCTCAGCACCAGTGCATCGCCGGCGAGACGGATCTCTTGCCGCGTAAGATAGGCATAAGGTGAAACCCTGTCGGCGCTGCGGGAAAAGCAGAACTGCGCATGCTCCGCGCTGGCGTCTTCAAGCTGCCAGAGGCTGAGCCAGCCGTCACCGTGGAGATAGAGCGGATCGGAAGCATTCGGTTGGAAGCCATAGTCGCGTCCGGCAAAGGACATGGTGTTGCCTTCCACGCGATTGCCGAACGGCACCATCGCGAAATTCGCCATCGCTCCCTCCGGCCCGCCGGCCGCCACGAGAAAGGGCATGCCGCGATAAGTCGCGGCGGTGACGGCGGCACCCCGACGGCTGACCCGGACGGAGAGATCGCCTTGCCTCAGTTCGATGTCGTCCCCGGCTCGTCCTTGGTTCATCCACGTCGCCCCGCAGCCGAAGACCTCAAATTGTCGAGCAGCACTGCGATCAGCAGGATCAGCCCGCGTACGACATACTGATAGAACGCCTGGATATTCAAGAGGTTCATGACGTTTTCGGCAATGCCCATGATCAGCACGCCGACGATGACACCGCTCATCGCCGCTCGGCCGCCGGCCAGCGAAACACCGCCGAGAACGCAGGCCGAAATCACCGAAAGCTCAAGCCCTGTCGCCGCATTCGGCTGGCCGGAAGTGATGCGCGAGGCAAGCAGGATGCCGGCAATGCCGCAGACGAGCCCCTGCAGCGCAAAGATCCAGATGCGCATGTTGACGACGTTGACGCCGGCAAGCCGCGAGGCTTCCGGATTGCCACCGATCGCCAGCGTGTTCTTGCCGAAGACGGTGCGGTTGAGCACGAACCCGAAGAGGATGAAAAGGATCAGCATGATCCAGATCGGCGTCGGCACGGTCAGGAAGCGCGACAGAGCAAGCTGGTAGAAATCGGGATCGTTGATGCCGACGGCGCGGCCATCGGACGCGATCAGCGCCAGCCCGCGCACGATCTGCATGGTCGCAAGCGTGGTGATCAGTGCATTGACCCGAAAACGCGCAATGACGATACCGTTGACGAGGCCGACGACGGCGCCGCAAAGCAGGGCGGCGAGCAGCCCGACGGGAATGGAGCCTGTCGCATTCGAGACCATCACCGCGATCATGCCGGAGAAGGCGACGATCGATCCGACCGAAAGGTCGAAATCGCGGGATGCCAGGCAGAACATCATCGTGCAGGCGACGATGCCGATCGTGACGACCGATTGCAGCAGCCCCAGCATGTTTCGCTCGGTCAGGAAGTTCGGAACGAAGAGCGAGACAATCACGAAGGCGGCAGCGAAGATCACCACCAGCCCCTGTTCGCCGAGAAGGATTTTTTTCAACGAATTCATCGTCCGTATATTCCTGGTCCTAGAGCAATTTCAGGAAAAGTGCGAAGCGGTTTTCCGTCCGGAATTGCGTAAAAACAAAAAGTTAGAGCGGTTCTGCGTTTCTATGAAAAGCTGAACCGCTCTAAATGGTGCCTGCGGCATTCTTGTCGGGAAGCGCTGCCGTTAGGATGTTGCGCTCGTCGAAATCCTGGCGGGTGACATTGGCCGCCACCCTGCCCTGGCACATCACCATGATGCGATCGGAAATGCCCATGACTTCGGGCAACTCGCTTGATATCACCACGATAGCCATGCCGCCGGCCGCAAGCTCGTAGAGGATTTCGTAGATTTCCGATTTCGCCCCGACATCGATGCCGCGTGTCGGCTCGTCGATGACCAGGACCTTGATGCCCTGCTCGGACAACCAGCGGCCGAGAATGACCTTCTGCTGGTTGCCGCCCGAGAGGTTGATGATGTCCTGCTTGCGCGAGGGCGTCCGCACCCGAAGCTTGGCGATGAACCGATCCGCCAGCGCCGCCTCTTGTCTCGGGCTCAGAATGCCGAAAGGCGAAAAATGCCGGCGCGACGAGATCGCGATATTCTCCTCGATCGATCGCCCTTGGACGATGCCGTCGAACTTGCGGTCCTCGGGGCAAAGCACCATGCCGGCATTGATCGCCGCTTTCGGATTGTTCGGCGCAACGGCTACGCCGTCGATCGTGACCTGGCCCTGATGTCTGGTGTCGGCGCCGTAAAGCAGCCGCGCCATCTCGCTGCGGCCGGCGCCGATCAGGCCGAAGAAACCGAGAATTTCGCCCTGGCGGACGGAAAAGCTGATCGGATGACGCAGCCTCGGCCCCGACAGGCCCTTGACCTCCAACCGTACGTCGCCGAGCGCGCGTTCGCGCCATCCCCAGACATTGCTGATCTCGCGTCCGACCATTTCCGAGATGATCTGCTCGCGCGTGGTTTCGGCGATCTGAGGATGGTGGGCGGCAAGTTTGCCGTCGCGCAGCACCGTCAGGCTGTCGCAGAGGCGGAAGATCTCGTCGAGGCGATGCGAGACGTAGAGAATGACCGTTCCCTTCGCCTTCAGCCTGTCGATGAGCGAAAACAGGATTTCGCTTTCGCGGGAGGAAAGCGAGGAGGTCGGCTCGTCGAGCGCAATCACCCGCGCATCGAGCATGACGGCCTTGGCGATCTCGACCATCTGCCGCGCACCGATCGAAAGCGAGGCGACCTTGGCCGACGGATCGACATCGATGCCGATCTCCTCGAGTTTCGACCGCACCGTCTCGATCAGCGCCTTCGAATGGATGACGCCGCCCTTGGCCGGAAAGCGTCCGAGCCAGAGATTTTCGGCGACCGTCAACTCCGGAACGAGTTGCAGTTCCTGATGGATGACGATGACGCCGGCATGGAAGGCGTCGCGGACGGACCCGTATTTCTGCTCCTCACCGTCGATGAGGATGTTGCCGCCATCGGCGGCCTGATCGCCAGACAGTACGCGGATCAGCGTCGATTTACCGGCACCGTTTTCGCCCATCAGGCCGTGGACGGCGCCCTTCTCGACCGTGAAGGAAACATTCGCCAGCGCCTGCACGCCGGGATAACCCTTGGAGATATTGCTGAATTCGAGGAAAGCCATCATCGCTCCGTCGAGAAAGACCGGCGGCACGCTACGCGGCCGCCGGACGATATCATGCTGGAAGGACGATCACTCGATGCCAAGATGCTTGCGGACCTTTTCGTAATCGTCGCGCAGCGCCAGGGAACCCGAGGTCAGCGTCAGCTTTGCCGGCTCCTTGTCGTTGGCGATCCAGTCGTACATGTTGAGCGCCGTCTCGTAGCCGTGACGCTTCGGCGAGATGATGACGGTGCCGAAGAAGCCCGTTGCCGCCGGCTTCTTGAATTCATTGATCGCCGATTCCGCACCGCCGATGCCGACACCGATGACGTTCGTCGCCGGAATGCCGACCGATTCGGATGCACGGACGGCGCCGAGGACGGCTTCATCGTTGAGGCCGAAGGCGACCCAGTATTTCACGTCGGCATGCTTGTTGAGAACGGTGGTCGCCGCGTTGAGCGCCGCTTCCGTATCCGTCTTCGCCTGTGGCGCATCATAGATGTTTTCGGCCGGGAAACCGGCGGACTTCAGCACAGAGATCGCACCTTCGACGCGGTCGACGGCGGTCGGCAGCTGGTCATAGGAGACCCGCACGGCGCCGACATTCTTCATGTCCCAGCCGCGCTTCTTGATTTCGTCGGCGATCGCCTGGCCGACGGTCTCGCCGATCTTGGTGGCTGAAATGCCCATATGCGGCACGTCTTCCAGCGGCTTGCCGTCGGCGCTGACGAGGCGGTCGTCGACCGTCATCAGCTTCAGCTGGTTGGCTTCGGCCTTGGCGACGATGCCGGGGCCGAGCTTGACGTCCGGCGTGCAGATGATGAAGCCCTGCGCACCTTGAGCGCCGAGATTGTCGATCGCCGATTGGACCTTCTCGCCGTCTTCGGCGCCGATCTTGACGACGGTGAAGCCTTTTTCCTTGGCGGCCTGGTCGGCGAATTTCCATTCGTCCTGGAACCACGGCTCCTCAGGCTGCTTGACAATGAACCCTATCTTGACGTCCGCGGAAAATGCCGAGCCGGCTGCCAGAATGGCGAAAGTGCCAGCCAGAATGGCTGCTTTGAACAAGCGCATGTCTCTCTCCCTAAACTCTCAAAAACCGAGCAGCTGCCTCCCAGGCAACGTCCAATGAATTATGACAAATCATCATACCAGTCAATTGCCAATGTATGATGATTAGAATAATAGGATTATTGACGAGATGCCGGGAGGAAGCGTCGCAAAGCGGATCGAATTCGGATAATCAGGTTCGATTGCCTAGCACGCGAGACAGAGCGGAGAGGTGAGTTGGAAACAATCGAGCGACAGAGCGGGGCCGAAAGCCGCCGCATCGAGCGCCGCCCGCGCGTACGCCGCAACGTCACGGCGGCGATCGCTCAGGATATCTGTGCGGACCGCTATCCCGCGGGCTCGCCGCTGCCCCGCGAAAACGATCTCTGCGAGCTCTACGGCGTCAGCCGCACCGTCATTCGCGAATCGCTGAAAGTGCTGGAATCCAAAGGCCTTGTCCGTGGCAAGCCACGCATCGGAACCACCGTCTGCGATAAGGACGACTGGAATATCCTCGACGCTGACGTGCTTGAATGGATGGGTCCGTATATCAAGGATTTCGACCTGCTCGGCTGCATTCTCGAAGCCCGCCGCACCATCGAGCCGGCAGCCGCCGAATATGCCGCCGAGCGCGCCAGCGCCCAGGAGATCGCCGATCTCGACAATGCCTGGCGGCAGATGCGCGACAGCGCCCGCGACCCGGAAAGCTTCACCGATGCCGACGTCATGTTCCACACGGTGCTGCTCACCGCCAGCCACAATCAGGTCTTCCGCCGCCTGTCGAGCGCCATTCACGCGGCGCTGAAATATGCGCTGCATGCCTCCAATATCGGCGTCGAGAATCGCGAGGATGCGGTGCTCGTTCACGGTCAGTTGGTCGAGGCCCTGCGCATGCGCGACAAGGCGGGAGCCCGTGAATGCGCCAACCGCATGCTCGATCTTGCGGTGCGCGATCTAGCCGCCGCCGAAAAAGCGATCGGCAGAACGAAATGACCGATCACCACAAATCTGCGAACGCGCCGTCGATCGCAAACCCGGGAAGAGACTGAAAGAACAGCGATGAAGATCACCAAACTCACCACCTATATCGTTCCCCCGCGCTGGTTGTTTTTGAAGGTCGAGACCGACGAGGGCATCATTGGCTGGGGCGAACCGGTCGTCGAAGGCCGTGCGCTCACCGTTCAGGCCGCCGTCCATGAGCTGGAAGACTACCTGATCGGCAAGGATCCTTTCCTCATCGAAGACCACTGGACCGTGATGTATCGCGGCGGCTTCTATCGCGGCGGCGCCGTCCACATGAGCGCGATCTCGGGCATCGACCAGGCGCTGTGGGACATCAAGGGCAAAGCGCTCGGCCAGCCGATCCACTCCTTGCTCGGTGGCCAGCTCCGCGACCGTATCAAGGTCTATTCCTGGATTGGCGGCGACCGTCCTTCGGATGTCGCCAACAATGCCAAGGAGGTGGTTGCCCGTGGCTTCAAGGCGATCAAGCTCAATGGCTGCGAGGAAATGCAGATCGTCGACACCAACGAAAAGGTGGAGAAGGCGGTCGAGACCATCGCCGCCATCCGCGAGGCGATCGGCCCGCATATCGGCATCGGCGTCGATTTCCACGGCCGCGTGCACAAGCCGATGGCGAAGGTTCTCGCGAGGGAGCTCGACCCTTACAAGCTGATGTTCATCGAAGAGCCGGTGCTTTCCGAAAACAAGGAAGCGCTGCGCGATATCGTCAACCATACCTCGACGCCGATCGCGCTCGGTGAACGGCTCTTTTCGCGCTGGGACTTCAAGCAGGTTCTGTCCGACGGCTACGTCGACATCATCCAGCCGGATCTCTCCCATGCCGGCGGCATCACCGAATGCCGCAAGATCGCGGCGATGGCCGAAGCCTATGACGTGGCGCTGGCGCCGCATTGCCCGCTGGGCCCGATCGCGCTCGCCGCCTGCCTGCAGGTCGATGCCGTCAGCTATAACGCCTTCATCCAGGAACAGAGCCTCGGAATCCACTACAACAAGGGCAACGACATCCTCGACTACATCTCCAACAAGGAGGTGTTCCACTATGCCGATGGTTTCGTCTCGATCCCGCAGGGTCCGGGTCTCGGCATCGAGGTCGACGAGGCCTATGTCATCGAGCGCGCGAAGGAAGGTCATCGCTGGCGCAACCCGATCTGGCGGCACGCCGACGGCAGCTTCGCCGAATGGTGAGAGCGCATAACCCCGAAAATCGGAACTGACTTTCGGACAGGATTATGCGCAATTCAAAGTGATAGGGTCGCGCAAGCGGCCTTTTTCATTCCCCGTGTAGGATATCACGTGTCCTGTCCGTCATAGTGGAAGCTCAAAGAGGAGATTTCAGAATGGCCAGAGCAATTGCAATCATCGTCGCCCGCATCATCTTCAGCTTCATCTTTTTCATGGCGGCCGGCTTCAAGTTCGCCGATATCGGCGCGACGGCAGGCTATATCACCGCCGCCGGCTTTCCGATGGCGACGTTCCTTACCTGGATCGCCGCCTTCTTCGAGATCGCACTGGCGCTCGCCTTTATATCAGGAGCCTTCTTCACCGAGGCCAGCCTGCTCGCAGGCATCTACGTGATCTTCCTTGCCTTCGCCTTCCATGGCCCGTCCCATTGGCAGCAGAACCAGGCCGAGTTCGGTTTCTTCATCGATCACTTTACCTTCCTCGCCGGACTGCTCTTTGCGGCGGTCCACGGGCCGGAGAAATGGGCGTTGAAGCAAACGCTTCTAAGATAACTGCGACGACCCGCCTCCTTCCGGAACCAACTGCCGCGCCGAAGAGTTGGCATGTCGGCAAAACGGCAAGGAGAGCCCGCCCATGGAGCTGAAGGGAAAAATCGCATTGGTGACAGGCGCCGGTTCGGGCATCGGCAAAGCGGCCGCGTTGCGGCTCGCCGCCGAGGGTGCAAGGGTCGCAGCATTGAGCCGCACCGCCGAAGAGGTCGAAAAAACTTGCGCCGAGATCAAGGCCGCCGGCGGCCAGTCGATCGCGTTGACGGCAGATACCAGCGACGACGCTCAAATGCGGGGCGCCGTGGAGCAACTGACCAACACCTTCGACGGCCTCGACATCGTTGTCGCCAATGCGGGGATCAACGGTGTGTGGGCGCCGATCGACGATCTGAAACCGGAAGAATGGGACAAGACCATCGCCGTCAATCTGCGCGGCACCTATCTGACCCTGCATCTGACGGTTCCGCATCTGAAGCGCCACGGCGGTTCGATCATCGTCGTCTCCTCGATCAACGGCACCCGCACCTTCACCACCCCGGGCGCCACCGCCTACACCGCAACCAAGGCGGGCCAGGTCGCCATGGTCCAGCAGCTCGCCCTCGAACTCGGTCGACATGGCATCCGCGTCAATGCCGTCTGCCCCGGCGAGATCGAGACCAATATCAGCGCCAATACCGACAGTCGTCATCGCGAAGAGACGGAGGTTCCCGTCATCTGGCCGCAGGGGGATATCCCGATTGCCGGCGGCAAGGCAGGCAAGAGCGAGGACGTCGCCGAAACAATCCTCTTCCTTGCATCCGACCGCGCTCGACACATCACCGGTACGCCGATCTGGATCGACGGCGGCCAGGGCCTGTTGCGATAGCCTTGCAGTCGGGAACTCAGCTGTTCAGCCGGGCGCTGTCGAGAGTATACAGTTCCTGCGCGCGCTGCACGCCGCGCAACGCATAGCGTCCGACGCAGGCGAGTGCGGTACGCTGCTGCTCCGGTATCGCCGCGGCGAAATCGGAGGAGATCAACAGGTTGAGATCGACGGAACGACACATCGAGGCGATCCGGCTGACCTCGTTGACGGCGGGTCCGATGACGGTGAAGTCCAACCGATCCTGGCTGCCGATATTGCCGTAGAAGACATCGCCGATATGCAGGCCGATATAGACGTCGGTCGTCGCCCGGCCGTCGGCCGCGCGCGCGGCATTCAGCGTGGTGAGCTTTTCCCGCAGCAACGATTCGGCGCTCAGCGCCGCACGACACGTCTCCGCCGGCACCTCGCCCTTAAAGATGGCGAGCACACCGTCGCCGATCAGCTTCAGCACGTTGCCGCCGGACTCGTGGACCGCTGTGATCACCGCCTCGCTATAGTCGTTGAGCAGCGGGATGATCTCCTCCGGCGGCACGCTGTCGGAGATCTTGGTGTAGTTCAGCAGATCGGAAAACCAGAGTGCCGCGGAAATCCGCTCCGATTTGCCGCGGCTGATCTTGCCTTCCATCACCTGGCGCGCGGCGTCCTCGCCGAGATAGACCTCGGCGATGGTGCGGGCGATACGTCCAAGCGCGATGCATTTGATCGCCAGCCCCAACACCGGCACCAGCTTGCGCAGGATGGCGAGGTCATGATCGGAAAAGCCCTCAGGATGTTTCGTCGCGAAATGCGAGAAGAAGCAATCCATCTCGCCGATCGTGCCAGCCTCGGAAAAACGATGCATCATCGCCACGAAATCCGTGTGGCCGGCTTCAGCAATCGTATCGAGCATAGAGAAATCGATCGGATCGCCGAAACCGAGACGCCGGCGTATCTCCCGTTCGTTGCGGGACCAAAGATGATAGAAGGCCGAACGCTGCCAGTTCGACGCCGCCTCCCCCGAGATCGTCGGACCATATTCGAACTCGGTCTGGATCTCCTCGACGCTGTCCCATCGGAAGGCGCGGCCCTCATGCACCGGATGCAGCGTATCCATCAGCGCCAGACCGCGGTCGAGCGGCAGGCCGGCATCCCGGCAAGCCGAGCAGAAGCCGGTCATCAGCTCGGCTTCCGAAGCGCCCTTCAGTCCCTGCTCCGTGATCCAGGCTGCAATCGTGCTGACGTCGCTGTAATCCATGTTCCACCTTCACCCGTGCCAAATCTGTAGCCCGAATTCGGCATGGAAGGAAAGCCAATTGGCTCAGTCGCCCGCAGGCATATTGTAAGGCGTGACGATTTCGACTGATGAAAGCGAGGCCGGAACCGTTCGCGGCAATGCAGTCGCGCGGCTCATGATCGCCCTGAAGGCCGAGCGCGCATCAGTTCTCAGATCATGATGCAGCACGAAGCCGATCCGGCGCGCCGCAAGCAAGGCGCGGTTGTCCGCATCGAGATCATGGGCGACGAAAACGCGGACGGGACGTTTGGCCACGTCGAAGGCCGCAAACACCGCCCGGTTGCCGCCGCCGATCGAATAGACGGCGTTGATCGCGGGGTCGGCCGCAAGCGCTGCCGCGGCAAGCGTTCCCGTCGCGGCATCGGTGCCGTGCCCCTCGCTGATTTCGGTAATGCCGATGGCGGGATAACGAGCGCGGATGACGCGGCGGAAGCCGATTTCGCGCTCCTCCTCGCCGCGGAACCGTCCGCTCGACAGCGTTACCAGCACCTTGCCGCCATCAGTCCCGAGAAATTCACCGATCAGATAGGCGGCCGTCTCTCCTGCCGCCCGGTTGTCGGCGCCGGCATAGGCGATGCGGGCCGAATTCGGCAAGTCGGTCACCAGCGTCACCACGGGAATGCCGGCGGCATCCGCCCGCGCCACAGCGGCAGCCACCTCGGCTACGTCAGGCGCCTTCAGCACGATGCCGTGCGTGCCGCGCAGCCGGATGCGGTCGAGAAGCTGCACCAGTTCGGCCGGCTTCATCACCTCGGCGAAATGGAACCTGCAGCGGAAGACGCCGGGCAGGAAGGTCGCCATCTCCGCCTCGAAGGCGGCGCGCACCGCGTCGCTGAAACGCTGCGGCGTCTCCATGACGATATCGACCGCCAGTACGCGGCCGCTGCCCATCGCCCCGGCCTGCTGCTTCTCCAGCTCCGCGATCGCCGCCTTCACCCGCATTTCAGTCTGCCCGCGCACACCCGGTCTGCCGTTCAGCACCCGGTCGACGGTGGCGGTGCTGAGTCCGGCCTGGAAGGCGATGTCCTTGACGAGAAAGAGATGTGCCATGCGATTGGCCTGATGGTTTTTTGATGGATTTCTGATCTATATCACCGCGCACTGCGGCGTATAGTGCCCCCATCGGAAAGAGGGAGGAGCCCGCTATGAAAACCGACAACCAGCAGAAACTGCGCGCCGACCGTGTCTGGCTGAGCGAAGAGGCCTGCGATCTCGATGATTTCCGCAGCCTTGCGGAAAAGGCGACTGTACTTGCCGATTACCCCTCGGCGTCTGCGGTCGAAAAAAACGTGCTGATCTATGACAGCCGCAAGGTGATGGCAGCGGCCGCAACGGCAGAAGGCCGACGCGCCGTGTTGGCCGAAATCTGCGAAGCTTTCGGCGAGGGTCCTGGTGTCGTCGTGTTCAAGCATGCTTACGAAGACACCGCCGTCATCGACCGCGCCAGCACGATCTTCGACGCGATCATCGAGGAACAGCGCCGCACCGCGAGCGGCGGCGGCGATCACTTCGCCAAGCCCGGCGCCAACGACCGCATCTGGAATTCGCTGGAGAAACATTGTCTCGCCGATCCGGCAAATTTCGCCGAATATTACGGCAACACCATAATCGCGCTGGCCAGCGAAGCCTGGCTCGGTCCGAGCTACCAGATGACGGCGCAGGTCAACCGCGTCAATCCGGGTGGTGCGGCGCAGTCGGCGCACCGCGATTACCATCTCGGCTTTCAGTCCTCAAAGGTGATCGAACAGTTCCCGGCGCATGTGCACCGGCTCTCGCCGGTGCTGACGCTACAGGGTGCGGTCGCCCATTGCGACATGCCGCTCGAAAGCGGCCCGACGCTCTTCCTGCCACACAGCCAAACCTATGTGCCGGGTTACCTCGCGCTAAAGCGGCCGGAGTTCCGCGATTATTTCGAGGCCAATCATGTCCAGCTGCCGCTCGAAAAAGGCGACCTCGTCTTCTTCAATCCCGCCCTCTTCCATGCCGCCGGCACCAACCGCGCGGCCGACATCAAGCGTGTCGCCAACCTTCTGCAGGTCTCTTCCGCCTTCGGCCGGGCAATGGAAACCGTCAATCGCGAGCGGATGAGCGCCAGGCTGTTTCCCGCGTTGAAGACCTTGCAGGGAAAACTCTCGCCTGACGAAATCGCCAACGCCGTCGCCGCCTGCGCCGAGGGCTACTCCTTCCCGACCAATCTCGACCGCGACCCGCCGCTTGGCGGACTGGCGCCGAAGACACAGGCGCAGCTGATGCATGAGGCGCTGAAGGAAGGCTGGAGCGATGAAGTCTTTGCGGCAGCACTTGCCGAGCAGGCGCACAGGAAGTTGAGCTGATTTGGAGCTCGGGCCTCTTGCATCCGCACTGAGATAAAAGCCTCCCGCACCCGCGGGAGGCTATCCGCGCATCATCACACTGGAGGAACCACATGAGCACCGACCACGGCCGCCTTGACGGCAAGATCGCCATCGTCACCGGCGGCACGCAAGGATTGGGCGCGACCATCGCCCGTCTCTTCGCCGAACGCGGCGCGGAAGGCATCGTCATCTGCGGCCGCAACGAAGCCAAGGGCAAGGCAAAGGCGGCGGAGATTTCGGCCGCGACCGGCGCCCGGATCGTCTACGTCAAAGCCGACCTCGGCAAGGTCGAGGATGCACAGCATGTCGTGCGCGCCTGTGACGAGATCTTCGGCCGTGTTGATGCGCTGGTCAATGCCGCCGCCATCACCGATCGCGGCACCATCCTCGATACCAGCCCCGAGCTCTTCGACGCCATGTTCGCCGTCAATGTGCGCGCGCCGTTTTTCCTGATGCAGGAAGCGGTGAAGGTCATGCGCCGTGAAAAGATCGAGGGCACGATCGTCAATATCGGTTCGATGTCAGCCAAAGCAGGCCAGCCCTTCATCGCCGCCTATTGCGCCTCCAAGGGCGCGCTGGAAACGCTGACGAAGAACACTGCCTACGCGCTCCTGCGCAACCGCATCCGCGTCAACGGTCTGAACATCGGCTGGATGGCCTCCGAAGGCGAAGACCGGATCCAGCGCGAATATCACGGCGCACCTGCCGACTGGCTGGAGAAGGCGGCGGCAAGCCAGCCCTTCGGCCGCCTCGTCGATCCGCACGAGGTGGCGCGCGCCTGCGCTTACCTGTCGTCTTCCGAATCCGGCCTGATGACCGGCTCGGTCATCTGCTTCGACCAGTCGATCTGGGGCGCTTATGACGGCTCGCCGCATCCGGTCGCGGCTCTCTAGAGCCTTTCCTGGTCAGCTTGAAGCATTCTGCCGGAGCAGGTTTTCGTCAGGGCAAAGATGCCCGGCCCTTCGGGTTGACTGAAACGGGCCGGCTGATCGACCGGCCGGCTTGGCCGTAGAGCTTGGCTACGACGCGCGCCGGCCGGTCGACCATCCGACTCCGTTTGAGCCAACAGAATGCTTCAAGCTGACCAGGAACGGCTCTAGGAAAACCGGAGCCCGGCAATTCCGTCGCCGGGCTCTGGCACCTCCAGCTTTTTGCCGCTAGGAAAAGAACGGCAGCATTCAGGGAGGAACTGGCATGGGCGACAATCCGATTTATGAGATCCGCGACGAACGCTTCGGTGCAATGGTCATCGGCAGCGCCGGCCTCGAGGAGCTTTATTCCGGCTGCCGCTGGACGGAAGGCCCGGTCTGGTTTTCCGACCTGAACTGCCTTCTCTGGAGCGATATCCCGAATGAACGCATGATGCGCTGGACACCGGACGGTACGGTCTCCGTCTTCCGCTCGCCCTCCAACTACGTCAACGGCAATACCCGCGACCGGCAGGGCCGGCTGGTCTCCTGCGAACATGGCGGCCGCCGCGTCACCCGCACCGAGACGGACGGCACCATCACCGTTCTCGCCGACAGCTACCAGGGCAAACGGCTGAACTCGCCGAACGACGTCGTCGTACACTCCGACGGCGGGGTCTGGTTCACCGATCCGACCTACGGCATCCTGTCGGATTACGAGGGCCACAAGGCCGAGCCCGAGCAGCCCACGCGCAACGTCTACCGGATCGATCCGGCAAGCGGGGCGATCGACGCCGTCGTCGAGGATTTCATCCAGCCGAACGGCCTTGCCTTCTCGCCCGATGAGACGAAGCTTTATATTGCCGATTCCGGCTCCGCAAAACATGACGTGCCGCGCCATATCCGCGTTTTCGACGTCATCGACGGCAGGACGCTTGCCAACAGCCGCTATTTCTGCAGCCTCGATGTTGGCCATCCCGACGGTTTCCGTTTCGATGTCGCCGGCAATCTCTGGACGAGTGCCTCCGACGGCGTGCACTGCTTTTCGCCCGACGGAACGCTGCTCGGCAAGATCAGGGTGCCGCAGACGGTGTCCAACCTCACCTTCGGCGGCCCCAAGAAAAACCGGCTTTTCATCACCGCAACGCGTTCGGTCTATTCGATTTATATCAAGACGACCGGCGCGCAATATCCATAGATCAGGCCTTCGGTCTATCGGGGCGGCCGTGCAGCGGCTCGGCCCGATGCCAGTTTTCCAGGATGCGGCCATCAGTGTGTTTCTGCCGCGCCCAGCGGACGCCGTTCGAGATCACCTTATGCACGGTCTTGTCGTGATAGATCGGGTAGGTCTCGTGGCCGGGGCTGAAGAAGAAGATGCGCCCGCGCCCGCGCTGGAAGGTGCAGCCGCTGCGGAACACCTCGCCGCCGGAATACCAGGAGATGAAGACAAGCTCGTCCGGCTGCGGAATGTCGAAGGGCTCGCCGTACATTTCCGAGGCATTGACCTCGAAATAGGGCGGCAGCCCCTCGGCGATCGGATGCGAAGGATTGACCACCCAGACGCGCTCCAGATCGCCATCCGGCGTCTCGCGCCAGGAGAGGTTGGCATTGGTGCCCATCAGCCGACGGAAGAGCTTGGAGTGGTGGCCGGAATGCAGCACCAGCAGGCCCATGCCCTTCAGCACGCGCTGCTGCACACGGTCGATCAGCCCGTCGCTGACCTCGTCATGGGCCATATGCCCCCACCAGAGCAGCACGTCGGTATCGTTGAGCACGCTGTCCGGTAGACCTTCATCAGGATCATCCAGCGTGCCGCGACGAATTTCGAAATCCGGATGGGCAATGCCGGCAGCGATCGCTCCGTCGATACGATCAGGATAGATCTCCTGAACCTCCTTGTGGAGTTGCTCGTGGCGTCCCTCGTTCCAGATGGTGACCTTGATTGTCATGGCATTCCTCGATGTCTAGGCTGTGATGTTTCAGGCGAAATTGTCAGGCGGTTGCCGGACGGATCACCCGGCCGGCGGAATCGAACAGATGGCAGGCGGCGGGATCGGCCGTCAGCGACACGCGGTCACCCGGCCGCACGGCGATATCGCCCTCAGCGCGCACCACGATCGGCTGCTCTTGCGAGCCGACGGTCATGTAGGTCTCGACGCCGAGGCGCTCGACGATGACGACTTCGGCTGTAAAGTGGTCCTGGCCCTCGGCGGCGATCTTCAGATGCTCCGGCCGGATGCCGAGCTTGGCATCGCCCTGCGGCAGCGCGCCGTTGGCATCGGCGAGATCGAACGAAAGCCCGATCGGGCTGTTGAGATGCACCTTGCCGGCCGCCGGCCGCGTTATAGTGACAGGAATGACGTTCATCTTCGGCGAGCCGATGAAGGTCGCGACGAATTCGTTGTCCGGCTCATGATAGAGCGACATCGGCGCACCCGCCTGCGCTACCACGCCCTTGTTCAGCACGACGATGCGGTCGGCCATCGTCATCGCTTCCACCTGGTCGTGAGTGACGTAGACGACCGTCGCCTTCAGTTCGCGGTGCAGGCGTTGCAGCTCGGCGCGCATCTGCACGCGCAGCGCCGAATCGAGGTTCGACAGCGGCTCGTCGAACAGGATCAGCGCCGGCTTCTTGATGATAGCGCGACCGATCGCGACGCGCTGGCGCTGGCCGCCGGAAAGCGCGGCCGGGCGGCGGTCGAGATAGTCGGTGAGTTGCAGGATCTCGGCAACACCCTCCACTTGCCGGCGGATCTCTGCCTCCGGCACCTTCTTCAGGCTGAGCGAGAAGCCGATGTTTTCGGCAACGCTCATATGCGGATAGAGCGCATAGGACTGGAACACCATGGCGATGCCACGTTTGTCGGGCGGCACGTCGTTGATGCGCTTACCGTTGAGGATGAGGTCGCCATCGTCGATGCCTTCGAGGCCGGCGATCATGCGCAGCAGCGTCGACTTGCCGCAGCCGGACGGACCGACGAACACCGCGAATTCGCCGTCTTCCACGGTGATGTCGACGCCCTTGATGACCTCGAGCGCGCCGTAGAACTTGCGAACGTTTCTGAGATTGATCATTTGTTTCTCTTTCTTGATCTCAGCCCTTCACGCCGCCCGAAAATGTCTGGACGAGGAAGCGCCGCGCAAAACCGAAGGCGACGACGGCAGGCAGCAGGTAGATGAATGCCAGCGCCGTCAGCAGGCCGTAATCGATCTCGTTGATGCGCAGAAAGGCGCGGAAGAGACCGAGCGGCAGCGTCTGCAACTCCGGCGACGACAGGAGGATCAGCGGCAGCAGGAAATCACCCCAGGCCGACATGAAGGCGAAAAGCCCGGCCGCAGCCAGCCCCGGCAGCGCCAGCGGGATCAGCACCCGGCGGATGCGCTGGATAAGTGTTGCCCCATCCATCAGCGCCGCCTCCTCGTAGTCCCTCGGTAGCCCGTCGAAGAAGGTCTTCATGATCCAGAGCGCCAGCGGCAACTGCATCGTCGCAAGCACCAGGATCAGCCCGAGATAACCGTCGATGAAACCGGTCCAGCGCATGATATCGCGGGCATAGCTGCCGAAGATCGGCCTAAGCACCGCCGCTTCCGCGTTGTTCAGCGTCAGCAGGAATTTGTAGAGCGGCACGACGAGCGCCGTCGGCGGCAGCACCCGGATGAGCAGGATCGCGTAGAGGAAGGGCAGCTTCCACCAGGCCCGGGTGCGCGATAGCGCATAGCCGCCAAGTCCGGAAAGCACCATGACGAGCAGCGTCGCGCCGCCGACCACGAACAGCGAGTTGAACAGCCACTTCGCCCCGTCCTCTTTGGTGAAGACCCTGACATAGTTGGCGAAGGTCCATTGCTCCGGCCAATGCAGGAAGAGCTGCGCATTGCCGTCGAACGAGGCGATCAGCACCCAGAAGAAGGGTACCGCGCAGAAGATCGAGATCAGCGACAGCGTCGCATAGGCAATGAGGTCGGACCGACCCCTATTTGCAATTTCGCTCGGGGAAACGACGGCCATGTCAGACCTCCACCTTCATGGCCCGGACATAGGCGATGCCAAGGATCAGCGAGATGACGAGCGCGACGACGGCGACCGCAGCACCGTAGCCCAGCTGGAACGCCGTGAAGGACTGGTTGTAGATATAGATGCTGACCACCTCGGTCGCCCCGCCCGGCCCGCCGCGCGTCAGCGCATAGACGAGGCCGAAGACGGCGATGGTGGAGACGGCCGAGATCAGCATATAGAGCAGGATCGTCGGCATCATCAGCGGCAGGGTGATGCGGCGGAACATCTGCGATGGAGTGGCGCCGTCCATGCGCGCTGCCTCATAAATCTCCGCCGGAATGGTGCTGAGGCCGGCCGTCAACAGGATCATCGCCGTGGCGATGCCGCGCCAGGTGTTGACGACAATGATCATCGACAGCGGGAAGACCTGCAGCCAGTCCGCCGGCGTGACGCCGAAGAAGCTGACGATGCGGCTGAGTGTGGCATTGTCGCCGCCCGCCAGCATCGAGATCCACATGAAACCGGCGACGACTTCAGGGGCCGCGTTCGGCAACAGGATGATCGACGAGAACACCCGCCGAAAGCGGATCGGGCGGCGCAGCGCAATTGCCGAGATCAGCCCGAGCACGAACTGGCCGATCACCGCCGAACCGATGACGAAGACGAAGGTGACGAATAGCGAATTCCAGAACTTCGCGTCGTTGAAGAGCCGCGTGTAATTCCTGAGACCGACAAAGCGGGGCCGCAGCGCCGCGGCCCCGGTCAGCGCCTCGTTGGTGAAGCTCAGATAGATGGAATAGAGGGCCGGATAGATGACGAAGGCCAGAAGCAGCACCAGCGAGGGCAGCAGGATCAGCAACCATTGCCGCTCGGCACGCTTTTCATGAGAGTTTCGGGCCATGGAAGCTCACAACCTTGTCGATGGAACCGGCTTATCGAATGAAAGCGGGAAGACGCGGGCGATGGCGCCGCGTCCCCGTCCTGGCGGAAGAGTGGGTGCCGGAGCTTATTTGACCATGTCGTCGCCGAGCGTTTCCTTGACGTAATCGACGAGGATCTTCTGGGCGCCGGCAGCATCGGTTTCTTTGCGCAGCAGCGCTTCGGTAGCCCGCGCCACACCTTCCGAAACCGTGCCGAAACCGGAGGCCTGTTTCAGGAACACGCCGTTCCCGGCCGCCGCATGGATCGGAACCAATTCCGTCAGCTTCTGGAACTCGGCATTGCCAGCCGCATCCTTGCTCGCCGGGATGTTGCCGATGCGGGCGGCGTAGGAAACCTGCGTCTCGATCGAGCCGATCTCCATCAGCGCCTTGATCGCCAGCTCGGTATTGGCCGACTTGGAATTGACGGCCCACGGCGCAGCGAGATTGGCAAGCACATATTGGCCGCTGCTCTGGCCGGGAACGGTCCAGGTGCCGACCACCTTCGTCACGTCAGGGATGGGGTTCTTGCTTTCGCGACCCCAGTCGAAAATATAGCACCAGGAACCGCAGGTGGTGGCGACGAGCTTGCCGGCCGGGAACATCTGATACTTCGGCACGACCCAGGGCTCGGGTCCGAGCAACGGCTGCGTCGGCATCAGATCCTTGTCGATCAATTCCTTGTAAACGTTGAAGACATCTTTGATGCCTTCGCCATTGAGGTCGAGCTTGCCGTCGGCATCGACGAGCTGCGGCGTCTTGGAACCGACGAGCAGATGCTGGAAGCCTTCGTCGAAGGCGCCGCTTCCCCACGAGACGCCGGCCGGGAAGAGCAGGCCGTAGGCGCCGGTCTTCTGCTTGATTTCGGCCGCGCGGTCGAGAAGCTCCCGCCAGGTCTTCGGCTGTTCGGTCGAGATGCCGGCCTTTTCGAGAACGTCCTTGCGATAATAGATTTCCTGGATGCCGAGCATGAACGGCATCACATAGGTTTCGCCATCCGGGCTGACGGCAAGCTCCTTGGCGACGTCATAGAGCTTGGCGTAGCCATCCCAAGCCTTGAACTCCTTGGTAACAGGCGCGAGGTAGCCGGCTTCCACCATGTCGGCGACCGCAGCCGTGGTCGGGATGGAAAAGAGGTCGGGCGCGTTGCCGGCGCCGAGCTCCGTCAGAAGTTTGGTCAGGTAGTCCTTGTCGGGCGCCGGATATTCGATGACCTCGACGGTGACGCCATATTTCTTTTCGATCCGCTCGACCGTCGACTTCATCGCGTCGATGCCGGCCTGACCGTGATTTGCAATGCGGATTGTTTCAGCCTGCGCCAGCGTCGAAACCGCGCTCAACAGAACGGCGCATAGGCCGCCAAGAACCATCTTCTTCAATTGAAGTCCTCCCTTTTTTAGAGACACGGCGCCCTCCAGCACCGGTTGCGAAAATGTACACGCATTCCCAACACTGACAAGATGGTTTTTGAAAAGATTCGAACGCGAGTTTTAATATACTGATATTGCTTATCTATATAGATATTGCCATCGCTATTCCGTTTGTGTAATCGTGTGCACAGTGCATTCAGGGAGGAATTTTCATGACTAGGAAATTGCGCCTCGGTGTCATTGGCGCTGGCTTGAAGGCGGCGGAATATGCCGAGAGCTGGGTCAAGATGCCGGAGGTCGAATTTGCTGCACTCGCCGACACCACGGCGGCTTCACGCCAGCGCCTGATCGACGTCTGCCTCGCCGCCGGCGCACCACAACCGAAGAGCTTCGAGGATTATCGCCGGATGCTCGCGGAATGCCGGGGCGAACTCGACATCGTCTACGTCTCTACCCCGCATGCCTTCCATGCCGAGCAGGCAACCGCCGTTGCCGAGGCCGGCCTCGACCTCTTCCTGGAAAAACCGATGGTGACGACGGTCGCCGAGGCCGAGAGGCTGATCGCCGCGCAGAAAAAGAGCGGCGTCACCATAGTCACCGCCTTCCAGGGCGGCCTCTCGCCGTTGGTGCTCGACACGCGCCGGCGGGCTCTCGCCGGCGAATTCGGCGAGCTGATCGCCATATCCGGCATGATCTGGGAAAGCTGGTCGTCCAACTATGACGGCCACTGGAAGCAGCAGCCTGATATCTCCGGCGGCGGCTTCATGTTCGATACCGGCGCCCATATGATGAACACCGTCTGCCTGCTCGCCAATTCGGATTTCGACAGTGTGTCGGCCTACATGAACAACCACGGCAGACAGGTCGATATCGCCACCGCCGTCTCCGCCCGGCTGAAAAGCGGCGCGCTGGCGACATTGACGGCCGCCGGCGAAGGCCCTCCGGGCTGCGCCTCCTACATCACCTTCTTCTATTCAAAGGCGATCGTGCGCATCGACGCCTGGGGCGGCTGGCGCGAGATCAGTGTCGGCCGCACCGCCGAGCCGCGCGAGGAGGCCGAGATTCTCGGCAACCCGATGAAGAATTTCCTCGCCATTCGCGAGGGAAAGATGGAAAACTCCGGCTCCGTTGAAATGGGCCTCAGATTCGCTAGGCTATGGGATGCAATCAAGGAATCGGCAGCGGCCGACGGCGCTTCCGTCAGGATCGTCGCCCAATAGGCGCTGAAGATGAGCGGTATGAGCAGACGGCGGATCACATCGAAGGAACTGGCGAAACTCGCCGGCGTCTCCTCCGCCACCATTTCCCGCGCCTTCTCGCCGGATTCACGCATCGGCAGCGCGACGCGCGACCGCATCCTCGCCGTCGCCCGTGAACATGGCTACCAGCCGAACGCTATCGCCCGCTCGCTGAACAACCAGCGCTCGCGCCTCGTCGCCCTGGTCGTCAATGCGATCGGCAACCCTTGCGAGGCCGAGGAGCAGCAGCTTCTCGTCCACCGCCTGCAGGCCAGACAATTGCTGCCGATCATCCTCTGCTGCGCCGATCATTCCGACCGGCTGCAGTTGATGCGCCTTGCCTCCACCTATCAGGTCGATCACGTCGTCGTCTTCTCCGACATGGTATCGATGCAGGATGCCGTCGATATCTTCCACACGACGAAGCCGATCATCGTCTCCTTCGAGCCGCTCGACAACGAAAACGTCTCCAGCATCCGCATCGACGGCTCTGAGGCCGCCGACGAGATCATCGACAAGATCGTCCGCGACGGTAAGAAGCGTTTCGCCTACCTCTCCGGCACCAATTCCAGCTGGATCGACAAGCTCAGGCGCAAATGGTTCGCTGATGCGCTGACCAAGCGCGGCCTCGCCTTCGAGACGCAGGCCTTCGGCGATTATTCCTATGATTCCGGCTTCAAAGAAGCCGTGCTCCTGCTGCACCGGGACAAGGTCGACGCCATCATCTGTGGCAATGATGTCATGGCGATCGGCGCACGCGATGCGGCCCGCCGGGTGCTCGGCAAGAACACCCCTGATGATATCGCCGTCGTCGGCCAGGATGGCATCGCCATGGCCGCCTGGGATTGCAACGACCTCACCACGCTCAGCCTCGACCACGTCGCCTTCATCGATGCCGTCGTCGAATTGATCGAACGCCATGACGCCCAGATCGAAGGCCCGCACAGCATCACGCTCACCTGCACCGCCCGCTGGGGCTCGACTGCCTGATGCATGTCGCCTGGAAGTGTACAGCGGTTCCGGGATGACGACATGCATGAAAAAAGCTAAAGCCCGTCGCATGAATCAAGTTCGCTGTGACGTGCTTAAGCGGCTCGCTCATCCATTGCATCGAGGAGGAATACCGATGACCCGATTTTCACGCGCCGAGAGGCGCCGCAATGTCCCTGATGCCGCAATCTGGAGAGCCTGAAATGCGTTCCGTCGTTTCCTTCAATGAAGGCTGGAGTTTCCACGAGGGCTTCGGCCAGCGCCTGCTCGAAACTTTCGATGCCGCCAAGTCGGTCAGCCTGCCGCATACCGCCGTCGAACTGCCCTTCAGCTATTTCGACGAGACCAGCTACCAGCGCGCCTTCACCTATCAGAAGGTGCTGCGCTGGCTGCCGGAATTCGGGGGCCGCGAAGTCTCGCTCGTCTTCGACGCCGCCATGGCCGACAGCGTCGTCTATCTGAACGGCGAGGAAATCATTGCCCATAAGGACGGCTACACCCCCTTCGAAGCCCGCCTCACCGGCAAGCTCGCCAAGGGCGAGAACCTCGTCACCGTCAAGATCGACGGCAGCGAAAACCCTGACATTCCGCCTTTCGGCGGCCGCATCGATTATCTGACCTATGCCGGCATCTACCGCGATGTCTGGCTGAAGGTCACCGACCCGGTCTCGATCCGCAATCTCAAGATCGAAACCACAGACGTTCTCGGCCCGGAGAAATCGGCAACCATACGCGTCGACATCGCCAATCCCGAGGGCCGCAGCTTCTCGGCGACGGTCACCGCGACGCTGAAGCAGGCCGACGGCACGGTGGTCGCCACCGCCGCAACCGAAACGATCGGCGACAGCACCAGGCTTTCCTTCGGCGGCCTCACCGGCATCGCCCTCTGGGACATCACCGATCCCACGCTCTATGACGTCACCGTCGAGCTCAGGACCGAACATGGCTCCGACCGTCTCTCGACCAGATTCGGCTTCCGCACCGCCGAATTCACGCCGGAAGGTTTCCTCCTCAACGGCAAGCCATTGAAGCTGCGCGGCCTCAACCGCCACCAGGCATTCCCCTATGTCGGTTATGCCGCCGGCCGCTCCGCCCAGGAGCGCGACGCCGACATCATGAAGACGGTGCTGAAGTGCAATATCGTCCGCACCTCGCATTATCCGCAGTCGAAATGGTTCCTCGACCGATGCGACACCATCGGCCTGCTGGTCTTCGAGGAGATCCCCGGCTGGCAGCATATCGGCGATGCCGACTGGCAGCACGAATCGATCGAAAACGTCCGCCGCATGATCGAGCGCGACTGGAACCACCCCTCGATCATCATCTGGGGCGTGCGCATCAACGAATCGCAGGATAATCACGATTTCTACGCCGAGTCCAACCGTCTCGCCCGCGAACTCGACAGCACCCGTCAGACCGGCGGCGTGCGTTATCTCACCGAGAGCGAACTGCTCGAAGACGTCTATACGATGAACGACTTCATCCTCGGCAACGAGGAACTGCCGGGCGCCAACCGCCCGCGCACCGCGCTACGCGGCCAGCAGGAAAATACCGGACTGTCGCACAAGGTGCCGTACCTCATCACCGAGTTCAACGGCCACATGCACCCGACGAAGATTTATGACCAGGAGCAGCGTCAGGCCGAGCATGTACGCCGTCACCTGGAAGTGCTGAATGCCGCCTATGGCGATCCTGATATCTCCGGCGCCATCGGCTGGTGCATGTTCGATTACAACACCCACAAGGATTTCGGCTCCGGCGACCGCATCTGCTATCACGGCGTCTTGGACATGTTCCGCGAGCCGAAATTCGCAGCCTATGCCTATATCAGCCAGTGCGACCCTTCCGAGGAGATCGTCATGAAGCCGGCGACCTTCTGGGCGCGCGGCGAACGCAATATCGGCGGCGTGCTGCCGCTGATCATCCTGACCAACTGCGACGAGGTGGAGCTGCGATATGGCGCGCTCAGCAAGCGCATCGGTCCGGATCGCGAGAATTATCCGCATCTGCCGCATCCGCCCGTCGTGCTCGACCATCGTCATTTCACTGCCGACGAGCTCGGCACCTGGGGTCTCGAATGGATCGACGGCACTTTCACCGGCTATATCGGCGGCGAGCCGGTGGCCAGCCTGACGCTGGCGGCCGATCCATTGCCGACGACGCTGGAGGTCGTTGCCGATAGCAGCACGCTGAAAGCCCGTGAACGCGATAGCACGCGCGTCATCATCCGCGCCCTCGACCAGCGCGGCCAGCGCCTGCCTTTCATGAACGACAGCATTTCGCTGAAGGTGCACGGCCCGGCAAGGATCGTCGGCCCGAGCAATGTGCCGCTCCAGGGCGGCACGGCCGGCTTCTGGCTGGAGGCGACAGGATTCACTGGCGAAATCACCATCGAAGTGGTTTCGACGCGTTTCGCGCCGGTGTCGCTCAGCGTGACGGCTGTCTAGCGCATAACCCCGAAAATCGAAATCGATTTTCGGAAAGGATTATGTGCAAACGCAAAGTGTTAGAGCGTCCTTAGCGCGTCTTATAGACGCGCGGCGCTCTAATGACTGTTACGAAATCCTGAGCTGGCTCTCGGGATCGAAGAAGACGGCCTTGTCGAGATTGAATGCGAGGCGGGTGTTTTGTCCTGGAGCGATGCCGGTATCGGCGCGCAGGCGGGCGACGACGGATTTGCCGCCGAGCTTGGTGACGGCGAAGGTATCGGAGCCGGCCGGTTCGACCACCTCGATCAGGCAATCGCCCTCGGTCAGCGAGCGCGCCTTGCGGTCGGCGCCATCGGGATCGGTCAAGGCCTCCGGCCGGATGCCGAAGATCACCTGTTTGCCGGTATAGGCGGTCAGGCCATTGTTACCTGCGATGACGGGGAGCCTCAGCGGGGCGGCATTCGGCCGCTCCAGCGAGACCTCGAGCCCGCCGGCGCCGTTCTCGACGGTGGCGGTCAAGAGGTTCATCGCCGGCGATCCCATGAAGTCGGCGACGAAGATGTTGGACGGGCTGTTATAGATCTCGGCCGGCGTGCCGAACTGCTGCAGCACGCCGTCCTTCAGCACGGCGATCTTGGTCGCCAGCGTCATCGCCTCGATCTGGTCATGGGTGACATAGACGAAGGTGGTGCCCATGCGCTGATGCAGCCGCTTGATCTCGGTGCGCATGTCGACGCGCAGCTTGGCATCGAGATTGGAGAGCGGCTCGTCGAACAGGAAGACCTGCGGATTGCGCACCAGCGCTCTCCCCATGGCGACACGCTGGCGCTGGCCGCCGGACAGCTGGCTCGGCTTGCGATCGAGCAGATGGCCGATCTGCAGCATGTCGGAGACTTGCCCGATCGCCTTGACACGCTCCTCCTTCGGCACGCCGCGGATCTCCATGCCGAAGGCGATATTGCCCGCCACCGTCATGTTCGGATAGAGCGCATAGGACTGGAACACCATGGCGATGTCGCGCTTGGAGGGATGCAGACCGCTAATGTCGCGCCCGTCGATCTTGATATCGCCGGAGGTGATCGTCTCCAGCCCGGCAATGGTGTTGAGCAGCGTCGACTTGCCGCAGCCGGACGGGCCGACCAGCACGAGAAAGCCGCCCTTTTCGAGTTCGAGGTCGATCCCCTTGAGAATGTCGACGGCGCCGAAGCGTTTTCTGAGACCGGAGATTTCGAGGAAGGCCATGGATTACCCTTTGACAGCGCCCGCCATCAGACCGCGCACGAAGTAGCGGCCGGCGAGGATATAGACGATGAGCGTCGGCACGGCTGCGATCATCGCAGCCGCCATGTTGACATTGTATTCGACCACCCCGGTCGAGGTGTTGACGACGTTGTTCAGCGCCACCGTCATCGGCATGGATTCACCGGTGCCGGCGTAAGCAGAGGCAAACAAGAAGTCGTTCCAGATATTGGTGAACTGGTAGATCACCGTGACGACGATGATCGGCAGCGAGTTCGGCAGCATGATGCGGCGGAAGATCTGGAAGAAGCTGGCGCCATCGACCTGGGCGGCCCGCACCAGTTCGGTCGGAAAGGCCTCGTAGAAATTGCGGAAGAACAGCGTCGTGAAGCCGAGGCCATAGACGACATGCACGAAGACCAGATTGACGGTCGGATTGCCGAAGCCGAAGTTCCAGCCCGTGGCATTCTGCAGCGTCATGCCGAAGCGGCCGAGCGAGCCGAGGATCGTTGCCATCGGCAACAGCACCGACTGGAACGGGATGAAGCAGGCAAACAGCATCAGCCCGAACACCAGTGTGTGGCCGGGGAAGCGCCATTTGGTCAGGACATAGCCGTTCAACGCCCCCATGATGGTGGAGATCGCGACAGCCGGCACGACCATCTTGATCGAGTTCCAGAAGTAACCCTTGATGCCGGCGCAGGTCAGCCCGACGCAGGTCTCGCCCCAGGCCTTGATCCAGGGATCGAAGGTCGGCGATTGCGGCAGCGCCAGCATGTTGCCGTTCTGGATCTCGTCCATGGTCTTGAACGAGGTGGTCAGCATGACGAAGAGCGGCATCAGATAGAGGACGGCAAAGATCAGCAGCAGGCCGTAGATGACGGTGCGGCCGATCCAGCGGGTGTTGTTCCTGTGATCGCTGCCATGCGGCAGCGGTGCGGTCGAGGTTGCTATTGGAGAGGTCACGCTGCTCATCGCGCCTTCTCCTTCAGTTCGGAATAGAGATAGGGAACGATGATTGCCGAGATGGTCATCAGCATGATGATGGCGCTGGCCGAGCCGACGGCCATCTCGTTGCGCTTGAAAGTGTATTCATACATGAAGTTCGACGGCAGCCAGGCCGAGCCGCCGGGGCCGCCCGAGGTCAGCGCCACCACCAGGTCGTAGGACTTGATCGCCATATGGGCGAGCACGATGAAGGCGGACAGGAAGATCGGCCGCAGCAGCGGGATGACGATGCGCCGATAGAGCTGGAATGGGGAAGCGCCGTCGATCTGCGCGGCCTTCATGATCTCGCCGTCGATGCCGCGCAAGCCGGCCAGGAACATCGCCATGACGAAGCCCGACGCCTGCCAGACACCGGCGATGACGACGGTGTAGATGACGAAGTCCTTGTTCTTGATCCAGTCGAAATGGAAGCTCGTCCAGCCAAAATGGTGCAGCGTCTGTTCCAACCCGAGGCCGGGATCGAGGAACCATTTCCAGGCAACGCCTGTGACGATGAAGGAGAGCGCCATCGGATAGAGGAAGATCGGCCGGAGCAGACCCTCGCCGCGGATCTTCTGGTCGAGCAGGATGGCGAGGAACAGGCCGAGCGCCAGGCAGATGCCGATATAGAGGAAGCCGAAGATCGCCATGTTGGTGATCGAGGTGTACCAGGAAGATGGCGGATCGCTCTCGAAGGTCCAGCGCCACAGCCGCTGATAAGCGCGCGCGCCGGTCAGCGCATAGGAGGGAAAGGTCTTGGAATTGGTGAACGACAGATAGGCCGTCCAGACGATGAAGCCGTAGACGAAGATGATGGTGATGACGAAGCTCGGCGCCAGGACGATCTTCGGCAGCGCATCCTGCAGCCGGCCCCTCAACGAGATCGCCGTCGATTGCCTCGGCGTCAAAACCGGATCGGTGGTCGCAACGGTGCTCATGGAATGTCATCTCCTCCCCAAAATCGGTCCCGCATGATCATCCCTGCATGATCGGCGCGGAGCCTGAAGCTTCCCCGCGAGCAGGCGGGGAAGCATTTTTAGTCGACAGTGGCCTCAGCGGGCGTCGTCGATCGCCTGGACGAGCTGCTTGACGGCTTCGTCGGAGGTCTTGATCTGGCCGTGGACGAACTTCGAGACGACATCCTTATAGGCATTGGCGATCGCCGGCGGTGCGCCGTACCCTTGCGCCAGCGAGCCGTACAGCGTGCCGCCTTCGTTGGCTGCCTTCAGGTCGGCGATGCCCTTCTTGCCGCAAGCGTCGAAGTCGGTGTCGGGAACGTCGGTACGAGCCGGCACCGAACCCTTGACGACGTTGAAGGCCGACTGGAAGCTCTTCGACAGCGTTGCCGTTGCCAGCGCCACCTGGGCCGCCTTGCGGTCATCGGGGACGTTGAACATGCCGAACATGTCGGAGTTGTAGACCACGCTGCCGTCGGTGCCGGGGAAGCGGTAGCACAGGAAGTCGGTGTCCGGCGTCTTCTTGGCGGCGACGAATTCGCCCTTGGCCCAGTCGCCCATCACCTGCACCAGCGCATCACCCTTGATGACCATGGCGGTCGCCAGGTTCCAGTCGCGGCCCGAGAAGTTCGGGTCGACATACTTGATGATCGTCGCCAGATTGTCGAAGGACTTCTTCATCGTGTCGGACTTCAGCGATTCCTCGTCGAGGTCGTTGAAGGCCTTCTTGTAGAACTCCGGACCGCCGGTCGACAGCACGATGGAATCGAACATCGTCGCTTCCTGCCAGTTCTGGCCGCCAAGGGCGAGCGGGATGACGCCGGCGGCCTTGGCCTTGTCGAGCAGTGCGATCAGCTCGTCGAAGGTCTTCGGCTGGGTGCCGCCGATCTTGTCCATCACAGCCTTGTTGATCCACAGCCAGTTGACCGAGTGGACGTTGACGGGAGCTGCAACCCACTTGCCGTCATAGACCGAGAACTTCTGCAGCGCTGCCGGAACCGACTTGTCCCAGCCTTCCTTCTTCGCCGTCTCGGTCAGATCGCCCATGACGCCGGCCTGGGCATAGTCGAGCACGGTATAACCCAGCATCTGCGAGGCCGTCGGATAGGTGCCGGCCGCGACCATCGCCTTCAGCGCCGTCATCGCCGCATCGCCGCCACCGCCGGCAACCGGCACGTCCTTCCAGGCAAAACCTTCCTTCGAAAGATCCTGCTTCAATACGTTCAGCGCCGCTGCCTCACCGCCAGACGTCCACCAGTGCAGCATCTGCACTTCCTTCACATCGGCGGCATGGGCAGCACTGAGGCCAGCCATCATCACGACAGCAATAGCTGCCGAGCTCAAAAACTTGCGCATGAATTTCCTCCCATTTGCAAATCGGCGGCGGGACCCTCCCTGCCGCCCGATGCTTCCCGCCATTCCAGCGGTCAGCATACGGCCGCACTCCTCCGCGCGGTTGACAATTTAAAACGTTATAAGCCTCCTGTCGTCAAGCCCTTTCTCGACTCTCGAGAAAATATGGTTATTTCCGTAAGTTACTGAATATAATTCATATTTAATCCGTGACTAACAGAACGTTAAAATTTAAAACGTTTTCATTCATCGATTGCACGCCGGATTCATCGTGTTATGGTATCGGCAATTCCAGCATGGAAAGCCAAGGGTGACCGAACCGTCCCGACCGCAGCGCGGCGAAAATCTCGATATCACGCATAAGCGCGGCAAGCCGACCTTGCGAACGATCGCCACGATCGCCGGCCTTGCCGTGACGACGGTGTCACGGGCGCTTTCCGATGCGCCGCAGATTTCGCTCGAGACCCGTCAACGCGTGCACCGCATCGCCCGCGAGATCGGCTATCTCCCTGACCGGGCCGCGCAGCGCCTGAAGACCGGCCGCACCAATGTCATCGCTATCCTGCTCGATTCGCACGAGGAAGTGGTCGGCTTCAGCACCTCGATCATGTACGGCATCGCCAAGGCGCTGAAAGAGACCTCCTACCATCTTGTCGTCGCCCCGAACTTCCTGTCGACGACCGATATCGAGGCCGCCGAATATATCATCCGCAATCACCTCGCCGACGGGCTGATCTTCACGCGCACCGAACCGCTCGATGCCCGCGTCCGCCTGCTGCTCGAGACCGGCTTTCCCTTCATCTGTCATGGCCGCACCGAATATTCGACGCCTCACCCCTATGTCGACTACGACAATTTCACCTTTGCCTATGAGGCGACGCGCCGGCTGATCACCAAGGGCCGCAAAAAGGTGGCGGTGATCCTGCCGCCGAAACGGCTTACCTTCTGCCAGCATATCCTGCATGGTTTCATGACGGCGGTGCGGGAGGCGGGCATCGCCTATGAGATCCCCGAGGCAGTCGATCTCGATACGCCAGCAGGCGTGCTGCGCGACTTCATTAGCAGCCGCGCTGATGCTCCGGATGCTCCGGATGGTTTCATCTGCCCCGGCGAAGTTTCGGCGCTTGCCGTCATCAGCGGCATGAGCGATGCCGGCCGCATACTGGCCGCCGATTACGATATCGTCGCCAAGGAGACGTCCCGCCTTCTCAGTCAGTTGCAGCCGAAGGTCGACACGATCCACGAGGACCTGACGGCGGCCGGCGAGGATCTGGGACGCATGCTGCTGCAGCGCATCAACAATCCGGACGCCCAGGATCTGCAGCTTCTTCTGCCGCCGCAGATCAACTTTCCGATCGGTTAGGCTACCCGGCTGTGGGGAGCGTTGGCATCAGACCAAAAAGCCATGAAAACCCCAGCGAAATCAACGACATCTCATTCCGCAATGACGCTCACGCTTCAAAACTGTTTCCATGACGCGTGATTTGTCCTAGAAGCACCGCGTAATCCGGTCGCAGCCCACCCGGTCAAAACAAGGGATCCAAAATATGAAAACCATCGTCGTCTGCTCAGGCGGACTGGACTCCGTTTCGCTTGCCCACAAGGTCGCGACGGAAAAGCAACTTATCGGCCTGGTCTCATTCGACTACGGCCAACGGCATCGCAAGGAACTCGACTTCGCCGCCAGCTGTGCCTCACGGCTCTCCGTTCCCCATCATATTATCGACATCGCCAGCATCGGCGGTCATCTCAGCGGATCGGCCCTGACGGACAATGTCGAGGTTCCCGATGGCCACTACGCCGAGGAGACCATGAAAGCCACCGTCGTGCCGAACCGCAATGCCATCATGCTGGCAATTGCGTTCGGTCTGGCTGCGGCGCAAAAGGCAGATGCCGTTGCCGTCGCCGTGCATGGCGGCGACCACTTCATCTACCCGGACTGCCGACCGGGCTTCATCGATGCTTTCCAGCGCATGCAGAATGAAGCGCTGGAAGGTTATGCCAGCGTGAAACTGCTTGCCCCCTATGTCGATGTTTCCAAAGAGGCGATCGTTGTTGACGGCGCGAAACACGGCACGCCGTTTTCGGAGACCTGGTCCTGCTACAAAGGCGGCGAGCTTCACTGTGGACGCTGCGGAACCTGCGTGGAACGCCGTGAAGCTTTCCATCTTGCCGGTGTTCCCGATCCCACGGAGTACGAAGACCGCGATTTCTGGAAAGCGGCCGTGTCGCGATACTCGGCCACGGAGGTGCGTTGATGTACCGCATCACCAAGGAGTTTCATCTCTCCGCCTCGCATCAATTGGATCACCTGCCTGCCGACCATCAATGCGCTCGGCTTCACGGTCACAACTACATCGTCATCGTCGAACTAGCTGCGGAAAGCCTGAATGATGATGGCTTCGTTCGTGATTATCACGACCTCTCGCCACTCAAGCGCTATATCGACGAAACATTCGATCATCGTCACCTGAACGACGTCTTCGGCCATTCGAAAGTCACCTCGGAATTTCTGGCAAGGCACTTTTACGACTGGTGCAAGCAGCGCTTTCCAGAGACCTCATCCGTTCGCGTCAGCGAGACCCCCAAAACCTGGGCGGAGTACAGGCCGTGAGCGTGGGGAGCATTCGCGTCAGCGAAATCTTTGGCCCGACCATACAGGGTGAAGGTGCCTTGCTCGGGCTGCCGACGGTGTTCGTGAGGACAGGCGGCTGTGACTTCAGGTGTTCCTGGTGCGACAGTCTTCACGCGGTCGACAGCGCGTTCCGGGATCAATGGATTCCCATGTCCACTGAGGCGGTCTGGCATAAGGTCACGGAACTCTCGGGGGGCAAGCCACTGACGGTTTCTCTCTCCGGAGGCAATCCGGCGATACAGCCCTTAAGGCCATTGATCGAACTCGGCCATTCCCAAGGATACCGCTTTGCACTGGAAACACAGGGAAGTGTGGCCCAGGCTTGGTTTCGCGATCTCGATATCCTGGTCATCAGCCCCAAACCGCCATCAAGCGGAATGCTGACGGACTGGGACCAGGTGGATCACTGCCTTCAATTGGCCGCCGGCGGACCGGAGGTCGCATTGAAGATTGTCGTCTTCGACGATGCCGACTACGAATTCGCCCAGCGCGCGGGTCGGCGCTATCCCCAAATTCCCTTGTTCCTTCAGCCCGGCAATCATACGCCGCCGCCGCCCGATGACGAGGACGCACGCATTGATATCGACGGCGTGATGGATCGGATGCACTGGCTTGTCGAAAGGGTGACGGCCGACCAATGGTTTGCGGTACGCGTACTACCCCAACTGCATGTGCTGCTCTGGGGTAACAAGCGAGGAGTATAAGTTTCTAGCGCTCCGGAAAGGCGAAGACATCGACCGGCTCGCCGAGCCCGCGCAGCGGGAAGGTGCCGAGGCTGTCCATGTCTTTCGCGCAGTCCGCCATTTCGACAAAGGCCCGCGACAAGAGTACCGGACGCTTGACCTCCTTAGTCAAGGTTTCAAGCCGCGAGGCGACATTGACCGCCGGGCCGATGACGGTGAAATCCAGCCGCCGGCGCGAGCCGATATTGCCGTACATGACGTCGCCGACATGCACGCCGACGCCGTAGCGCAGCGGTTCGCGTCCGTTGCCCGCATACTGCTGGTTCAATTGCGCCATCAGCGCCTGCCCTTCGCGGATCGCCTGCAGCAGATCGTGACAGGCCGTGTCCTTGCTCAGCGGGAAGATCGCCAGCAATCCATCGCCCATGAACTTCAGGATTTCTCCGCCATACCGTTCGATCGGATCCGACATGGCGTCGAAGTAATCGTTGAGCAGATGGATGACATCGTCACGCGGCCAGAGATCGGAAATCTCAGTAAAGTCGCGCAGGTCGCAGATCATGATTGCCGCACCGACGGTCGCGCCGCTGCCGCGCGTCGTGACGCCCGACAGGATCTGTTCGCTCGCATGCGGTCCGACATAGGTCTGCAGCAGCGTGCGCGCCATGATGTTCTTCAGCCGGATTTCGCTGACGAGGGTCAGTGCCGGCAGCAGATCGCGCAGGAAATCGACATGCTCGTTCGTAAAACCGCCCGGCCGGCTGGTGGAAAATGTCGCGACGTGCCGTTTGCCGAAAGTGTGCTCGACTGGCCAGGCGATATACTCCGTGAGACCGTCGTCGCGCAGTTCCTGATAGAATGAATCCTCGTCGTCGGCTGTATCTTCCAGCTGTTTGCGCACCTCCTCCGCCCCCTGATGGATCGCGTTGACGGGACTCTTCAGGAACTCCGGCGTATTTTCGATACCATAGGCAAATGTGTTGATCTTCGCCTCGGCCAGGCCTTCCTTCCAGAGGATGCGGGCGCCAATCCATTGCGGATGGTTCATCCTGAAATGCAATGTCGCCCGCGCCACCGGCACTCCTGATGCCAAAAGCTTCTCGCACATCTCCACCAGGATATTGTCGATGAACCGCTCGCCGCGCGTCTCGTTCACCAGCCAGTCGAGAATCCGTCTTCTGCGGACCGGCCAGACGCCTTCGCCCGCCTCGACGGCAGTCCCGGCCTTGCTCAAAAAAGACGACATCAAAAACTCCCGCTACGCCACGTTACAGGCGAGGACCAAATTTAGTTTCCGCTGAATGTGGGCGATGAGAGAGCAAATGATAAGAGGGAGACTGCGATCAAGCCTCAGAAATCCCAGTCCTCGTCCTCTGTCGCGACAGCCTTGCCGATCACATAGGAGGAACCGGAGCCGGAGAAGAAGTCGTGGTTCTCGTCGGCATTCGGCGAAAGCGCTGACAGGATTGCCGGATTGACCTTACACGCCTCACCCGGGAACAGCGCCTCATAGCCCAGATTCATCAGCGCCTTGTTGGCATTGTAGTGCAGGAATTTCTTGACATCCTCGGTCAGCCCGACGCCGTCATAGAGCGCTTCGGTATATCTAGCCTCGTTGTCATAGAGCTCGAGCAGCAGCTCGAAGGCGAAATCCTTGATCTCCTGCCTTCTCTCCTCACCGAGCCGCTCCAGCCCGCGCTGGAACTTGTAGCCGATATAATAGCCGTGCACCGCCTCGTCGCGGATGATCAGTCGGATCATGTCGGCCGTGTTGGTGAGCTTGGCGCGGCTCGACCAGTACATCGGCAGGTAGAATCCGGAATAGAACAGGAAGCTTTCGAGGAAGACACTCGCGACCTTCTTCTTCAGCGGATCGTCGGAGCCGTACTGCTCCATGATCAGCGCCGATTTCCGCTGCAGGAATTCATTCTCCTCCGACCAGCGATAGGCATCGTCGACGTCAGGCGTCGAGCACAGCGTCGAGAAGATCGAGGAATAGGAGCGCGCATGCACCGCCTCCATGAAGGAGATGTTGGAAAGTACCGCCTCCTCATGCTGCGTCACCGCATCCTCCATCAGCCGGATGGAACCGACGCCGTTCTGGATCGTGTCGAGCAGCGTCAAACCGGTAAAGACGCGAATGGTCAGCTGCTGCTCGACCGGCGTCAGCGTCGCCCAGGACGGAATGTCGTTCGAAAGCGGCACCTTCTCCGGCAGCCAGAAATTGCCGGTGAGCCGGTTCCAGACTTCGATATCCTTATCGTCCTCGATGCGGTTCCAATTGATGGCGCGCACGCGGGACGCAGGTTTGATTTGCATGTTCATCGGGTGGTCCTTTTCGGGCGTCAGCGTCTGCATGGCGAAGGGAACTGCGGAACCCTCCCGCTTCTTGCAGCGTCAGCCGCAATCAAATCATAAGGTGCAGGATACGCAGCCCTGCACCTCGGTGCCGGACAGCGCCATCTGGCGAAGGCGGATGTAGTAGATCGTCTTGATGCCCTTCTTCCAGGCATGGATCTGCGCCTTGTTGATGTCGCGCGTCGTTGCAGTGTCGCGGAAGAACAAGGTCAGCGACAGGCCTTGGTCGACATGCTGGGTCGCCGCCGCATAGGTGTCGATGATCTTCTCCGGCCCGATCTCGTAGGCATCCTGATAATAGTCGAGATTGTCGTTGGTCATGAACGGCGCCGGATAATAGACGCGGCCGATCTTACCTTCCTTGCGGATTTCGATCTTCGAGACGATCGGATGGATCGAGGAGGTCGAGTGGTTGATATAGGAGATCGACCCCGTCGGCGGAACCGCCTGCAGGTTCTGGTTATAGAGGCCGGAGGCCATCACCGCCTTCTTCAACGTGGCCCAATCTTCCTGCGTCGGAATGTGAATGCCTGACGTCTCGAACAGCGCCCTGACCGTCTCCGTCGCCGGCTCCCAGAGCTGCTCTGTATATTTGTCGAAATAGTCGCCGGAGGCATATTTCGAATTCTCGAAGCCCTTGAAGCTCGTACCGCGTTCGACCGCCAAAAGGTTCGAGGCGCGGATTGCGTGATAGGTCACCGTATAGAAATAGATATTGGTGAAATCGACGCCTTCCTCGGAGCCGTAGAAGATACGCTCGCGGGCGAGATAACCGTGCATGTTCATCTGGCCGAGGCCGATCGCATGGCTCTCGTCATTGCCCTTCTCGATCGAGGGAACCGAGGAAATGTGACTCATGTCGGAAACGGCTGTCAGCGCCCGGATCGAGGTCTCGATCGTCTTGCCGAAATCTGCCGAATCCATTGCCGCCACGATATTCAGCGAGCCGAGATTGCAGGAAATATCCTTGCCGAGATGTTTGTAGGAAAGGTCGTCATGATATTCGCTCGCCTCGCTGACCTGCAGGATTTCCGAGCATAGATTGCTCATCGAAATACGTCCGGCGATCGGGTTCGCCCGGTTCACCGTGTCCTCGAACATGATGTAGGGGTAGCCGCTCTCGAACTGGATTTCGGCAAGCACCTGGAAGAATTCGCGCGCCTTGATCTTCTTCTTCGAAATGCGGGCATCCGCCACCATCTCGCGATATTTTTCCGTCACCGAAATCTCGGTGAAAGGCACGCCATAGACGCGTTCCACGTCATAGGGCGAGAACAGATACATATCCTCATTGTTCTTGGCGAGTTCGAAGGTGATATCGGGCACGACGACGCCGAGTGACAGCGTCTTGATGCGGATTTTTTCGTCGGCATTTTCGCGCTTGGTGTCAAGGAAGCGCATGATATCGGGGTGATGGGCATTGAGATAGACCGCACCCGCGCCCTGCCGCGCCCCGAGCTGGTTGGCATAGGAGAAACTGTCTTCGAGCAGCTTCATCACCGGGATGATACCCGAGGACTGGTTCTCGATATGCTTGATCGGCGCGCCTGCCTCGCGGATATTCGTCAGCGACAGCGCCACGCCGCCGCCGCGCTTCGACAATTGCAGCGCCGAATTGATCGACCGGCCGATCGATTCCATATTGTCCTCGACGCGCAGCAGGAAGCAGGAAACCAGTTCGCCGCGCTGCTTCTTGCCGGCATTGAGGAAGGTCGGCGTTGCCGGCTGGAAGCGGCCGGAAATGATCTCGTCGACCATGTCGCGGGCAAGGGCCTCGTCGCCACGCGCCAAGGCCAGAGCCACCATGCAGATGCGGTCCTCATAGCGCTCGAGATAGCGCTTTCCGTCGAAGGTCTTCAGCGTATAGCTGGTGTAATATTTGAAGGCGCCGAGGAAGGTCGGGAAACGGAATTTCTTGGCGTAGGCCTGGTCGAACAGATCCCGCACGAAATTGAAGGAATACTGGTCGAGAACCTCCTGCTCGTAATATCCTTCGGTCACGAGGTAATCGAGCTTTTCCCTCAGATTGTGGAAGAACACTGTGTTCTGGTTCACATGCTGGAGGAAATATTGCTTGGCCGCCAAACGATCCTTGTCGAGCTGAATCCGCCCCTCATCGTCATAGAGGTTCAGCATCGCGTTCAGCGCGTGATAGTCGAGGGTTTCGGCTGCTTTCGGCGGCCTCTCCCCGGCGGGCTGAGCAAAAGTTTGATGCGGTTTTGCGCCCGCATCCCGCGTCAGGTTTGTTCCCGTGTCCAAAATCGTTCCATTCCGTGTTTGACCTTGGCGACGTCGTCTTCGGTACCCATGAGCTCGAACCGGTAAAGGTACGGCACCTGGCATTTCTGCGAGACCACGTCGCCGGCGAGCCCGTATGTCTCGCCGAAATTGCTGTTGCCCGCGGCGATCACGCCGCGGATGTGTCCTCGGTTTTCCGCATCGTTGAGGAAACGGATCACCTGCTTGGGAACGGCACCCTTGCCGCCGTCGCCGCTATAGGTCGGCACGATCAGCACGAAGGGTTCGCGGATATGGAACGCGTCTGCGCCACCTGGCGGAATGCGCGCCGCGCGCAGACCGAGCTTGGCGACGAACCGATGGGTGTTCTCGGATCGGCTGGAATAATAGACGATCAGGCCCATCGCTTGTCCTCAGGTCAGGAGAGCGCGCTGATCATGTCGGGACGGAAGCCCGCCCAATGCTGCTCGCCGGCGATGACGACAGGCGCCTGCATGTAGCCGAGGCTGCGGACGCGATCGAGCGCTTCGGCATCCTGCGAGATATCGACGATGTCATAATCGACGCCCAGACGGTCGAGGGCGCGGTAGGTGGCAGTGCACTGGACGCAGGCAGGCTTGCTGTAGACGGTAATGGTCATGATATTCCTCGTGACGATGCGATTGGGCGCAGGACATCGATCGGAAATCTGTCGATATCCGTCGAAAAATTCTCTGATGATTTTGAGCTGTGCGGCTATTTAGCCGCTGGGCGTACTCCGCCCTCTACCTCTAGTGGGTGGCGGCCTGAACTGAAATTCTGACATGACTTCACCCCGAAGTGGCTCATGCGGAGGTTCGGGCCTGCGAAACGCGATGCGGAGATTCCCCGCAGCCATGCAACGCGACCTTCCGGACACCCCGCCCGTGGACGTTTCGTTCGAGGCAGGTCTCCTGGCTCACGGGTCAAAGCGCCTGCCCAGCCTTCCCGGAGCATCATGCTCCAGTGACCTGAAATCGGACAGTTGCTCGCCGCTTACAGTTGCGGGGGCAGCCCCGGCATTGCCGCGCCATGATGGCGAAGCGCACCGAATTCCCGTCTTAGCCGCCGATCCTCACGAATCGACGGAACCTCGAACACTAGATATGGTACGCGAATCGATCATGACGTCAACAAGTTGTTGTGGCGGCGCAGCAATGGCGGCAACGAATCGCCGCGCTGTGTATGATGTGGATAACGAAGCGTTAACGGAAAAGCGCTGTGGAGAACCCATCATAAAAAGAGCCGGCAGAAGCCGGCTCCTCAAACGACATTCATATTTTTATCCGAAGCAACCGCAGTGCATTGATCGTCACCAGCACGGTGGCGCCGGTATCGGCAAGAATCGCTGGCCAGAGCCCGGTGATCCCTGCGATCGTCGTCACCAGAAACACCGCCTTCAGCCCGAGTGCGATGGTGATATTCTGCAGGATGTTGCGCATCGTGCGTTTGGAAAGTTCGATCATCCGCGCCACGTCGCCAACGCGTCCGTGCAGCACGGCGGCATCCGCCGTCTCCAGCGCCACATCGGTGCCGCCGCCCATGGCGATGCCGATATCGGCAGCGGCCAGCGCCGGAGCATCGTTGATGCCGTCGCCGACCTTGGCGACGATGAAGCCCTGGCGCTTCAATTCGCCGACGACCCGCTGCTTATCCTCTGGCATCATCTCGCCGCGCCAATCGATGCCGAGCATACCGGCAACGGCTGCTGCCGTCCGCTTGTTGTCGCCCGTCAACATCATCGCCTTGACGCCTGCTGATTTGAGCGCAGCGAGCCCGGCCTCGGCATCCTCACGCGGCTCGTCACGCATGGCGATCAGGCCGGCCGCAACACCGTTGACGAGCAGCACCGACACGCTCTTGCCCTCGTCGTTCAGCGCCGTGATGCGTGCATCCTGTTCCGCGCTGAGCGTCCCGCGCTCGCGGGCGGCAGGCGGCGACAGCAGATCCAGCGCCTCACCGCCGACTTTGCCGCTGACACCCTTGCCCGGCAGCGCTTCAAGCTCGAAGGCCGGCGGCACGGGAACGCCGTCCGCCTTGGCGCGGTTGAGGATCGCCAGCGCCAGCGGATGACTGGAACCCTGCTCCAGCACCGCCGCGCGCGACAGCACCTGCGCCTCGCTCAGGCCAAAGGAAATGATATCAGTCACTTGAGGCTTGCCTTCTGTCAGCGTGCCTGTCTTGTCGAAGGCGACCATCGTCACCTTGCCGAGCGTTTCCAACACCGCGCCGCCCTTCATCAGCAGCCCGCGCCGCGCACCGGATGAAAGCGAGGCGGCGATCGCCGCCGGCGTCGAGATGACGAGCGCGCAGGGGCAGCCGATCAAAAGGATCGCAAGGCCCTTGTAGACCCATTCGCCCCACGGCCCAGCGAACAGCAACGGTGGAACGACCGCGACAAGCGCTGCGACCACGACGACGCCGGGCGTGTAATAGCGCGAGAACCGATCGATGAAGCGTTCGGTCGGCGCCTTCGATTCCTGAGCTTCCTCCACCAGCTTGACGACGCGGGCGATGGTATTGTCGGCGGCAGCCGCCGTGACGCGAACCCTGAGGACCGCATCGCCATTCACCGTGCCGGCAAAAACGACGGCATCGACGCCCTTGCGCACCGGCGTGCTCTCGCCCGTCACCGGCGCCTCGTCGATCGCGCTCTCGCCTGAGATGATGATGCCGTCCGCCGAGATCCGGTCGCCAGGACGAACCATGATGATGGCGCCGACCGAAAGGCTTTCCGCCGGCACCTCCCGTGTCTGCCCATTGTCTTCGAGTAGCGCACTCTTCGGCACCAGGGCCGTCAGCGACTGGATGCTTTCGCGCGCCTTGCCCGCTGCCACCCCTTCCAGCAACTCGCCGACCAGAAAGAGGAACACAACGGTTGCCGCCTCTTCGCCGGCATTGATGATGACGGCGCCGACAGCGGCGATCGTCATCAGCATCTCGATCGAAAACGGTGTGCCTGATAAAGAGGCCATGACGGCGCGCCGAGCGATCGGCACCAGCCCGATCAGCATGGCGACGATGAAGGCATAGGACGCGATCGCCGGCACGAGATGGCCGACGGCATAGGCGGCAACGAGTGCCGCACCCGAAAGGATGGTCAGCCGGCCCTTCCTACTCTGCCACCAGTGACCGGCCATCGGCGCATGGTCGTGCCCGTGCAGCCCCTCGATTTCCTTCTCGGCATGATCGTGAGAATGGTCGTGGTCATGACTATGGCCTGCATGATCGTGCCCTTCATGGTCGTGGTCATGGCCCGCGTGATCACCGTGATCATGTCCATGGTCATGACGGTGCTGCGAGCCGTGTTCATGCGCAGGCGCAGCGTTTCCGGCAAGCGGCGCGACGGAATAGCCGAGCCCGGTCACCTTCTTCTCAATCGTCTTGAGATCGCTGCTGCCATCATGCCGGACGGTCATCGTGCCCGCCATCACCGAGACGGAAACATCGGCGACACCCGCCACGCGTCTGACCGCCGTATCGATCTTGGTTGCGCAGGCGGCGCAATCCATGCCGCCAACCCGGTATCGTGTTTCGCTCTCAGCCATGAACCGCTTCCTTGTCAAATAGAAGCATCCCTCCTACATCCTCTAGCGACTAGAGGTGCAAGAGGAAAATTATGAAAAGGATCACGATCGGTGAAGCCGCCCGCCAGAGTGGCGTCAAGGTACCGACGGTGCGTTATTACGAGAGCATCGGGCTGCTCGCGGCGCCGAGCCGCAGCGAGGGCAACCAGCGCTCCTTCGAACCCGCCGATATCAGCCGCCTCGCCTTCATCCGCCACGCCCGCGAACTCGGCTTCGAGATCGAGGCGATCCGCACGCTACTCACCCTGCAGGACGATCCGCACCAATCCTGTGCCTCGGCCGACGCCATTGCCAAGGCCCGCCTCATCGAGGTCGAGCAGCGCATCCGCAGCCTGAGGGCGCTGAAGGCCGAGCTGGAAACCATGGTGGAAGGCTGCGGCCACGGCCGCGTCGACCAATGCCGCGTCATCGAGGTTCTCGCCGACCACGGCCAGTGCACGCATCCCCACCACTGATCTCCGCCCTTGCAGGCGATCCGCGCCCGCGCCAAAACTGAACGAGACAGAATCGGGCGAAGACATCAATGAACCAGAAGCGGATTGCAATCATCGGCGGCGGCCCGGCGGGTCTCGCGGCTGCCGAACTGCTTTCCCGTGCCGGTCATGCGGTGACCGTCTATGACGCCATGCCGACCTTTGCCCGCAAGTTTCTGCTGGCCGGCAAGTCCGGTCTCAACATCACCCATTCCGAGGATTATGCCCGTTTCACCACGCGCTTCGGAGCGGCCTCCGCCCGTCTGCGCCCCGCTCTTGATGCCTTTACCCCTGATGATATCAGGAGTTGGGCAAGCGAGCTCGGGACGGAAACCTTCATCGGCTCGTCCGGCCGGGTTTTTCCGAAGGTGATGAAGGCCTCGCCTTTGCTGCGCGCCTGGCTCAGGCGGCTGGAGGCACAGGGCGCCACGCTGCGCACCCGCCACCGTTGGACCGGTTTTGCCGAAGACGGCTATGTTTTCGAAACGCCCGAAGGGCGCGGCATCGTCCATTGCGACGCAGCCCTGCTGGCGCTCGGCGGCGCAAGCTGGCCGCGCCTCGGCTCGGATGCTACCTGGGTACCTTGGCTGGCCGGCAGGGGTGTGGAAATTGACACTTTTCAACCCGCCAATTGCGGCTTCGTCGTCGGCTGGAGCGGGAACTTCAGCGAGCGTTTCGCCGGCGAGCCGGTAAAATCAGTCACCGCCACGTCCGAGGCCGGCACTTTTCCCGGCGAATTCGTCATCACCGGCAGCGGCATCGAAGGCAGCCTCGTCTATACCCATACGGCCGCGTTGCGCGACCGGCTGCCGAACCATGGCAGCGCTTCCCTGACGCTCGACCTTGCACCCGGCCGCACCATCGACAGGTTGAGCCGCGACCTTGCGCGGCAGGACGCTAAATCGAGCTTTTCAAACCGCCTGCGCAAGGGCGCCGGCCTCGACGGCGTCAAGGCGGCGCTGCTGCGCGAACTCGCTCCCGAGCGCGACCGAACCGATCCGGAGCGTCTCGCCCGCATGATCAAGGCCCTGCCGGTGCCGGTGATCGAAACCCGCCCGATCGCCGAAGCGATCTCCTCAGCCGGCGGCATCCGCTGGAGCGGCGTCGACGAGAGCTACATGTTGAAGGCACTGCCGGGCACCTTCGTCGCCGGCGAAATGCTCGGCTGGGAGGCGCCGACTGGTGGCTATCTCCTCACCGCCTGCCTGGCGACCGGCCGGGCGGCAGCCCGTGGCATCGAGGCCTGGCTGCAGCGCTAGAGCGCTGGAAGCTGTCAGCCTTGAGGCAAAACAACAAGATCATCCTCAATCAGACCGAGGCCGGATGGAAGGTCATAGCGAGACCATTCATGCAGTAGCGAAGCCCGGTTGGCTTCGGGCCGTCATCGAAGACATGGCCGAGGTGACCGCCGCAACGGCTGCAGTGCACGGCGGTACGTGCCATGCTGAAGGTCGTGTCGCCGGTCGTGCCGACGGCATTTTCAAGCGGCGCCCAGAAGCTCGGCCAGCCAGTGCCGCTGTCGAATTTGGTGGTCGAGGAAAAGAGGTCCTGGTCGCAGCCGGCGCAGGCGAAATTGCCCTTTCGCTCCTCATGCAGCAAGGCACTGGTGAAGGGATGTTCCGTCCCCGCCTGGCGCAGGATGACATATTGATCCGGCGTCAGCAGCTTGCGCCATTCCTCCTCGGTGTGGGTCACCGCAAACCTCTCGCCGGCGATTGCCTTGCCGGCCGGGCCTGAGCGAACCGCAAGCGCCCCAAAAGCAGCGCCCATCAGCAACAATCGTCTGTTCAGCATGGTCGGATCTCCTCATCTGGCAAACCTTGCTTCCGTACAGAACTACGAGGGAGAGAGGTCATTTGTTACGCCATGGCTGCCCAAACACCGAAATGTGATTTCAGCCACTTTCGTCAGCAGGCGCCGCACGCTGACGAGCGCCAGCGCCGGCCGATTGCAAACCAGCCGCTTTTCCATCAGAGTGTGCTGAAATTCGGTGGGAGGAGCCGATGCACGAACACTCAGCGCACGCCGAGTACGTCTACACGTCTGCCCAGCGCGACTCTGCGGCAGCCAGTTCTCCTGTTGTCGCCTCATGGCGGCGGTGCATGACCATGCACCAGCTCGCCCCCGAGGACCAGCGGGCTCCACTGCGCCTCACCGACCTGGAATTCCGCCGTGCGCGCGAGCAGTCCGATCAGCTGATCGCCAGCGCGACGGAAGAGCTCGATCGTCTCTTTACCACCGTTGGCAGGGCCGGCTGTTGCCTGCTTCTGACCGACAAGAACGGCATCGCGCTGGAGCGCCGGGGCGCTGCCGGCGACGACAAGGAATTCCGCGAACTCGGGCTCTGGACCGGCTCGGTCTGGACAGAGGCCAGCATCGGCACCAACGGTATCGGCACTGCACTTGCCGACGAGCGTGCCGTCGCCATCTTCCGCGATCAGCATTTTTTCAGCTCGAATACCAGCCTCAGCTGCACGACGGCGCCGATCCGCGATCATCGTGGCCGGGTGGCCGCAGCCCTCGACATCTCCGCATGTCGCGAAGACGTCAACGAGATGACGCTGGCGATCCTGACGCAGACCGTGCGCGATGCAGCGATGCGCATCGAGCTCAACCTCTTCCGCTCGGCCTTTGCCGGCGCCCGTTTCCTGATGGTCCCGGCCGGCACCAATTCCGCCGCCGCTTTGCTGGCCGTCGACAGGCACGATTTGGTGCTCGGCGCGACGCGCGCCGCCCGCGTCGCGTTGCAGCTGGACGACAAACGCATCGCCGCCGGCATTCCGGCAGCCGATGCCCTGCACGAGGCTGGCGTTTCCCAGCAGGACGAGATGGTCGAGGCGGAGAAGGCGGCACTGCTGCGGGCGCTGTCGCGCGCCGGCGGCAATGTTTCGCAGGCCGCGATCGCGCTCGGCATCAGCCGCGCCACGCTACACAGGAAGATGAATAAGCTCGATCTCCACTGATCGGAGCAAAGGTCCCGCTCCTGGAGCAATCGTAACCCGATGCTGTCGCAGGTCTGCGACACTGTGCACTGCGGTATGGAAGACCCGCCCTGTTCCTTCCGCCAAAACATGCTCATTTTCCTCTCACTGGTTCGCTTGGGAACCTGGATCATCAAGGGAGGATGACATGCTTCATCAGAAAATCGTCGAGTCGCCGTTCAAGCTGAAATACGGCAACTATATCGGCGGCGAGTGGCGCGAGCCGGTCGAAGGCAAATACTTCGAAAACCTCACGCCCGTCACCGGCGGCAAGCTCTGCGACATTCCCCGCTCCGATGAAAAGGACATCAATCTCGCGCTCGACGCCGCCCATGCGGCAAAGGAAAAATGGGGCCGCACCTCCGCTGCCGAGCGCTCCAATATCCTCATGAAGATTGCCCAGCGCATGGAAGACAAGCTGGAATTGCTCGCCCAGGCCGAGACCTGGGACAATGGCAAGCCGATCCGCGAAACCATGGCGGCCGACATTCCGCTGGCGATCGACCACTTCCGCTACTTCGCCTCCTGCATTCGCGCCCAGGAGGGTTCGATCGGCGAGATCGACCACGATACCGTCGCCTATCACTTCCATGAGCCACTCGGCGTCGTCGGTCAGATCATCCCGTGGAACTTCCCGATCCTGATGGCCACCTGGAAGCTGGCACCTGCACTTGCCGCCGGCAACTGCGTCGTGCTGAAGCCCGCCGAGCAGACACCGGCCTCGATCCTGCTCTGGGCCGAGATCGTCGGCGATCTGCTGCCGCCCGGCGTGCTCAACATCGTCAACGGCTTCGGCATAGAAGCCGGCAAGCCGCTGGCGACCAGCCCGCGCGTCGCCAAGATCGCCTTCACCGGCGAGACGACGACCGGCCGGCTGATCATGCAGTATGCCAGCCAGAACCTCATTCCGGTGACATTGGAGCTCGGCGGCAAATCGCCGAACATCTTCTTCGCCGACGTGATGGCGGAAGACGACGACTTCCTCGACAAGGCGCTCGAAGGCTTTGCGATGTTTGCCCTCAACCAGGGCGAAGTCTGCACTTGCCCGAGCCGCGCCCTCGTCCAGGAATCGATCTACGACCGCTTCATGGAAAAGGCCGTGAAACGCGTCGAGGCGATCAAGCAGGGCAACCCGCTCGACACCGCGACGATGATCGGCGCCCAGGCTTCGACGGAGCAGCTGGAAAAGATCCTCGCCTATCTCGACATCGGCAAGCAGGAAGGCGCCGAGGTACTGACCGGCGGCTCGCGGAACGATCTCGGCGGCGAGCTGGCGAACGGCTATTATGTCAAGCCGACGATCTTCAAGGGTCACAACAAGATGCGTGTGTTCCAGGAGGAGATCTTCGGACCGGTGGTTTCGGTCACGACCTTCAAGAACGAGAAGGAGGCGCTCGAAATCGCCAACGACACGCTCTACGGCCTCGGCGCCGGTGTCTGGAGCCGCGACGCCAATCGCTGCTACCGTTTCGGCCGCGAGATCCAGGCCGGCCGCGTCTGGACCAACTGCTACCACGCCTACCCGGCCCATGCCGCCTTCGGCGGCTACAAGCAGTCGGGCATCGGTCGTGAAACCCACAAGATGATGCTCGACCACTACCAGCAGACCAAGAACATGCTGGTGAGCTACAGCCCGAAAGCACTCGGCTTCTTCTGAGAGCAGCCGATGATGTTATGATGAAAAGCCTTCTCCCCGACACGGGGAGAAGGCCTTGTCTTTAGAGCGCCACGCATCCCGTAGGACGCTCTAACGCTTTGAATTTGCGTATGACCTTTCCGAAAATCGATCCGATTTTCGGGGTTATCCGCCGGAGGAGGCAGCCATGGAAACCACCGTCAACGGCGAAGCGCGTGTTCTCGCAACCGACACAGCTCTCGATTTGATCGCAGAAATCAAGCGGGATCATCCCGATATCCTCTTCCACCAGTCCGGCGGCTGCTGCGACGGCTCCTCGCCGATGTGTTATCCGACTAATGAATTCATGATCGGCGACAACGACGTCAAGCTCGGCGAGATCGGCGGCGTACCGGTCTACATCAGCGCCAGCCAGTTCGAGGCATGGAAGCATACGCAGCTGATCATCGACGTCGTACCGGGCCGCGGCGGCATGTTCTCGCTCGACAATGGCCGGGAGAAACGCTTCCTGACCCGCTCCCGCCTCTTCGGCGGCGGCGAGGCTTGCACAGTGCCTGATGTGAAGGTCAGGGCGGTTTAATGCCGTCGCCTTATCGGGTACGAATTTTGCCTGTAGTATTCCCATAGTACCTGCACTCTGTCGCTGTTTGCTACTCTCCGCCAGTTGGTTTCAAAGGGAGGAAACGATGCCAGCCTCAAAGATCCTGATGATCACCGGTGATTTCACCGAAGATTACGAAACGATGGTGCCGTTCCAGACGCTGCTCGCCTGCGGCTACACAGTCGACGCCGTCTGCCCCGGCAAGAAGGCCGGCGACACCATCGCCACTGCCATCCACGATTTCGAAGGCGACCAAACCTATTCCGAAAAACGCGGCCATAATTTCGCTCTGAATGCCACCTTCGACAGCGTGCGCGCCGAAGATTACGATGCGCTCGTCATCCCCGGCGGGCGGGCGCCCGAATATCTGCGCCTCAATGCCGACGTCATCAAATCCGTGCGGCACTTCTTCGACGCGGGAAAACCCGTCGCCGCCATCTGCCACGGCGCACAGCTGCTTGCCGCTGCCGGGGTTTTGAAGGGCCGCACCTGCTCGGCCTATCCCGCCTGCCGGCCGGAAGTCGAACTTGCCGGCGGCATCTATGCCGACATCGCTATCAGCGATGCAGTCTCGGACGGCAATCTGGTCACGGCACCCGCCTGGCCCGCCCATCCCTCGTGGCTGCGTCAGTTCATGGCCGTGCTCGATGCCGCAGCACTGCTGGAAACCAACGCCGCCTAAGAAGGGCGGCACCGGGAGGACGACATGTGTGAATTGTTCATCAAGGCGGATGCGCGGCTCTGGGAAAGCGCCACCCGGTCGCTGCGCATCGACGGCATGGTCACCAGCGTCAGGCTGGAGAATTTCTTCTGGTCGAAGCTCGAGGAGATCGCCCGCCGCGACGGCATGAACGTCGTCCAGCTGATCACCCGGCTGCATCATGAATCGATCGATGCCGGCCATGATCTTGGAAACTTCACATCCTTCCTGCGGGTCTGCTGCGCCCGCTATCTTGACTTGCAGCTCGCAGGTGACATCCCGGCCGACGTCACCCGCCCAATCTCCGGTCTCGACGCCCGTGGAATTCTCGGCCGAGAACGGGCGAAGTATCACTGAAAGCCGGTCCGACCGGACCATCGGACAATGACGGACCGAACTGCCCGCGGATAACTCCTCGGGCAGTTCCGCAAGATGTCTGACCTTGTCTTCCCCAGCGGGCTTGCACTGCCGGCCAGCCTGGATCAACAATGCGCGGCATCATCCAGCACCGGCACCGTCAGGAGATCGATTGCCATGAACGACCAGAAAGCCGTGATCGTCACCGGAGCCGGCGGCAACCTCGGCAGCGCCGTTGTCCGCGAGCTTGCCAACGCCGGCGCAAAACTCGTCTGCATGAACCGTTCGAGCAGTGAGCTGGAAGCCTTGGCCGGTGATCTTCCTGCCTCCACCGAGTTTCTGTCGATCGCCGGAACGGATCTCACCGATTATGCTTCCTGCGCCGCCGCCGTCGCCCGGGCCGTAAAGCGCTTCGGCGGTGTCAGCGCATTGGTCAATACCGTCGGCGGTTTCCAGATGGGGCCGGTCGGGCCGGAGGCCCCCGCGCAGTGGGAGACGATGATGACCGCAAACGCCCGCACTGCGCTGACGATCAGCGCCGCGGTTCTCCCGACCATGAAAGCCGCCGGCTACGGCCGCATCGTTCATATCGCCGCCGCGCCCGGCCTGAAGGCCGGCGCCAAGCAGGCCGCTTACGCCGCCTCGAAAGCCGCTGTCATCCGTCTGACCGAGGCGATCGCTGCCGAATGCCGCGACGACCGCATCACCGCCAACTGCATCCTGCCCGGGACAATCGACACGCCTGAGAATCGCGCGGCCATGCCCGATGCGAAGACCGATGGCTGGGTGTCGCCGCAATCGATCGCCCGCCTCATCGCCTTCCTGATTTCGCCGGCCGCAGCCGTCGTCACTGGCGCAGCAATCCCCGCGACCGGCCGCGAATAGTGGAAGACGCGGCGTGAGCCCGCCGTCGAAACGCGCTTCAACCGCCGCGCCGAGCTTTGGCCGGCCTCGCCTTGCCTTCCGTTTCGGCGGCAGTCCCCTTGTCGTGAGCAATGGGTGATGAGACTACAGAGACCTGCAAGTTTTAATCAGTGACACACGATCTGGCTTGAGGTTCGGTTCGCCTTAAGGCAGCCTCGTCTCCGCCCGCTCATGTGACGGGCACAAGACAGCGGGCGGACACAATGGTCGTGAGGATCGCATTGCGGCGGCATTTGCCAGAAGGCGGGTGGTTTCGATGACGGACGGTCCGGCATTGCGCGCTGTCGGCGCAAACAGCCTGCTACGCGAGGAATGGTTCCTGGGCGTCAGCGTCGCAACGAGCTTGGCGTTTCTTGTTTTCCAGGAGCAGCTCTTCGGGCAGCTTTCCGATCCGCTTTGGTTCACTGTCGTTTTCGCGTGGCTGTTCGCTGCCGTCCTTGGCTCCGCTCTGTCGGTTGTCCGGCACGCGGATCATTTGGCTGAGCGGCTGAAGGAACCCTACGGCACGCTCATTCTGACGCTTGCCATCACCTCGATCGAGGTGATGGCAATATCAGCCGTCATGCTTCACGGCGAGAACAATCCCACGCTTGCGCGCGACACCCTGTTCGCCGTCGTCATGATCATCCTGAACGGCATGGTCGGTCTGTCCTTGCTGCTGGGCGCATGGCGGCGACCGGAACAGCAACATAATCTGCAGGGCGCCAACGCCTATCTCGGGGTCATCGTACCGCTGGCGACCCTGAGCCTGGTGATGCCGACATTTCTTGCAGGCCCGGACGGACAGCATCCATCCGCACCGAGACAACTGATACTGGGTATAATATCGGTCGGCCTTTACGCTACGTTTCTGTTTCTTCAGGCCGGCCGCCATCGGGACTATTTCACTGACGACAGCAACCGGCACGAGCCCATCAGCGAACGTGTCCCTCGCCACGGACCGGTCTGGCCTCATGCCATTCTGCTTTTCGCCTATATGGCTCCCGTCGTCTTTCTCGTCGAACAGCTTGCCCTGCCGATCGACTACATTATCGAAACCCTGCATGCTCCAACCGCATTTGGCGGTGTTGTCATGGCCATCCTGGTCGCTACGCCTGAGGCAATCAGCGCCGTGCGTGCGTCCATCGCCAATAATCTTCAGCGTTCCGTCAATATCTTCCTTGGTTCGGTGCTGTCGACGATCGGGCTGACGGTGCCGGCGATGCTCGTTGTCAGTCAGCTTTATGGACACCCCGTGACACTCGGCCTGGAGCATGGAGATCTGGTGATGCTCCTGCTCACTCTTGCCGTCAGCATCATCACCTTTGCCAGCGGTCGCACGCATCTCATGCAAGGCGCTGTCCATCTGGTGCTTTTCCTGGCTTACGTGCTGCTCATTTTCCAGCAATGAACCCCGCCCGATGGCGGCCGCGCGAGGGCAGGCAATTAAAGATTCCCGCGCTTGGTCTGTCTTCCGCTATGATGACGGGAGCTATTGCACAGCTTGCAAGATGGCTGCACGACTTACGTGGCGATACGGAGACCGGACTTGGGCTCACTAGTGGTTGGCGGGCTTGTATTTCTATGTCTGTCGATGGCGACGTCGATAGGATTGATCGTGCGTGCCCGCTTGCCCCATCACCATCTCAATGCGGAATCCAAGGACGTCATCAGGCTGGCAACCGCAGTGGTGGGAACGCTGTCGGCCCTGGCGCTCGGCCTGCTGATCGCATCCGCCAAGTCGACCTACGACAACGCCGAGGTCGAGATGAGAACGGCGGCCGCACGGGTACTGCTGCTTGACCGCGTCATGGCACAATACGGGCCGGAAACCGACAAGGCGCGGCAATTGCTGCGTGAACTCATCGAGAAACGACTGAGCCGCGGCTGGACTGCCGAAACCACCGACGAGCCATCCGCCAAAGCGCTGGGAGAATATCAGGATATAGAGTCGGTTCAGGCCGACCTTCGATCCCTGGCGCCGAAGGATGCGGCGCAACGCTCTCTCCAGGCGCGTGCTCTGGAGGTGAGCGGCATGGTAGCCGAAACCCACTGGCTGCTGGTCGAATCCGGTAAGGAGGGTTTGCCCTGGGCCTTCCTTACCGTTCTCGTCTGTTGGCTCGCGCTGCTTTTCGCGACCTTCGGGCTGCAGGCACCGGTCAATCCGACGGTGCTGTCAATTCTGCTTGTTTGCGCCCTGTCCGTTGCGGGCGCGATTTTCCTGATTTCGGATATGGCCAATCCCTATGTCGGGCTGGTCCATGTTTCGGATGCACCTTTGCAGTCTGCCATCGAACGCCTCGGGAAACCCTAGAGCCACGTCATGGCGTCCGTCGAGAGTGAGCTTCGACACAGTTTAATTGTGCGCCAGCCGCTATTGCAATTTGCAGCAATGCCGCGACATAATATCGCATGCCCGGAACTTTTCGGAGAGGGGTCGTCTCCGCCGAGGCACGCATGAAGACTGGGGCTCGTAAACATCGGGGCGGCGGCAATGCGTGTGAGATTGTATCAGGGTCTGCACCTGTCCGTGGTGCTTGCCGGCATGGCAATTCTCGTGGGCTGCGAAGAAAGCGGCAACACCTACGTTCCCCCTCCGCCACCTCCGGTTCGCGTCGCTCAGCCGCTCCAGCAACCGGTAACGCTCTATTTCGAACTCACCGGCAATACCGCGCCGCTCAATGCTGTCGATATCGAGGCGCGCGTCCAGGGCTATCTACAATCGATCGACTACCAGGACGGCATGACGGTGATGAAGGGCACCAAGCTCTTCGGCATCGAGCGCGACACCTATCAGGCGCAACTGGATCAGGCGAAGGCGTCACTCGCCTCGCAGCAGGCTTCCCAAGTCGGCGCCAAGCAGGAGTATGACCGCCAGCTCAATCTGTCGAAGCAACAGGTCACCACGCAGACCGCCGTCGACAGCGCCAAGGCAACGCTCGACGAGGCGAATGCGTCCATCCTCAATGCCCAGGCCAATCTCGATCTCGCGACGATCAATCTCGGATATACGGAAGTGCTTGCCCCGTTCGACGGCACCGTCACCGATCACCTCGTCGATATCGGCGCGCTTGTCGGCGTATCCGGTCCCACCAAACTCGCCAGCATCGTGCAGACGGATCCGCTTTATGCCTATTTCAACGTCAGCGAAACTCAGGTGCTGATGATCAAGGAAAGCCTGGCGAAGCAGGGTCATACCTTCAAGCAGACGGACCTTCCAAGCATTCCTGCGGAGATCGGCCTGCAGACGGAACAAGGTTATCCGCACAAGGGCCATCTCGACTACGTCTCGCCGCAGCTCGATGCCTCCACAGGCACGCTTCAAGTGCGCGCGCTGTTCGACAACAAGGACCGCGCCATGCTGCCCGGTCTCTTCGTGCGGGTTCGGGTGCCGGTCGGCCATAACGACAAGGCTCTGCTGGTGCGCGACGACGCCATCGGAACGAACCAGTTGGGCAGCTACCTGCTTGTCCTCGGCAAGGACGACGTCATCGAGCAGAAGCAGGTCAAGACCGGCCAGCGTGAAGGTGCGCTCCGCGTCATCGACTCCGGTCTCGATCCGGCCGACTGGGTCGTGACCCAAGGTATCCAGCAGGCCATCCCCGGCAGCAAGGTCACGCCCGAGAAAATAGAAATGAACCCGCCGGCAGCTGCCGCCGGCGATGCCAAAGCCAAGACCACCACGCAATGAATTCGCCACCATGGTTCATCTGAACGTCTAAGGACAACAGCATGATCTCGCGCTTCTTCATCGAGCGACCGATACTCGCCAACGTTCTGGCGTTGGTTTTCGTGCTCATCGGCGCGGTGGCCCTTTTCCAACTGCCTGTGGCGCAATATCCGAATGTCGTCCCGCCGACGGTACAGGTGACGACACGCTTTCCGGGCGCCAACGCCCAAACCCTCGTTGACACCGTCGCGCTGCCGATCGAGCAACAGGTCAACGGCGTGCAGGACATGCTCTACATGCAGTCGACGAGCGCCAGCGACGGCACTTATTCGCTGACCGTGACCTTTGCCATCGGAACGGATCCGGACCAGGCCCAGGTTCTGGTGCAAAACCGCGTTGCCATAGCGATGTCATCGCTTCCCGAAGCGGTGCAGCTTCAGGGCGTGACGACGCAAAAGAAATCGACGGCGATCCTCGGGTTCGTCACCCTGACCTCGCCCGATAGCCGCTATGACAGCCTGTTCCTGTCGAACTATGCCGTCATCAACCTGCAGAATGAACTTGCCCGCCTGCCGGGTGTCGGCAACGTTACCGTGTTCGGCGCCGGCCAGTATGCCATGCGAATCTGGATGGATCCGAACCTGCTGCAGGCGCGCGGCCTGACACCGCAGGATGTCGTCAGCGTCGTGCAGCAGCAAAGCCAGGAGGTCGCTGCCGGCCAGATCGGCATTCCGCCGGTGCCGAAAGGGCAGGTCTTCCAATACACGCTGAACGTCAATGGCCGGCTGAACGAGGCGGCAGACTACGAAAACATCATCGTCAAGGTCGAGAGCGGACAGGGCGGCCGCGTTACCCGCATCCGCGATATCGGCCGCGTCGAACTCGGCGCCCAAACCTACAGCCAGTCCTTCATGCAGAACGGTCGACCGGCGGCCGGTATCGGCATTTTTCAGCTGCCGGAGGCGAATGCCATCGCGGTGGCCCAGGCGGTGAACACGAAAATGCAGGAGCTCTCGAAGAGCTTCCCGCAGGGCCTCGAATATCACGTGCCGTTCGACACGACGAAATTCGTCGAGGCCTCTATCAACGAGGTTTACGTCACCTTGATCGAGGCGGGTGTTCTCGTTCTCATCGTCATTCTCGTCTTCCTGCAGGATTGGCGGGCGATGCTCGTGCCGGCAACCACCGTTCCGGTTACCATCATCGGCGCCTTCGCGGCCATGGCGGCATTGGGCTTCACCGTCAACCTGTCGACGCTGTTTGCCATCGTTCTCGCCATCGGCATCGTCGTCGATGATGCCATCGTCATCGTCGAAGGGGTTGCCCGGCACATCGAGGCGGGCATGTCCGGCCGACAGGCGGCCGAGAAGGCGATGGAGGAACTGCTCGGCCCGGTCATCGGCATTACGCTGGTGCTGATGGCCGTTTTCATTCCGGCCGCCTTCCTGCCCGGCCTGACGGGGCAGCTCTATCGGCAGTTCGCCCTCGTCATCGCCGCCACGGCGCTGATCAGTGCGATCAATGCCGTCACCCTGAAACCGACGCAATGCGCGCTTTGGCTGCGACCGCCAGTCCCACCAGAGAGACGCAACGTCTTCTATCGCGGCTTCAACAGGGTCTATAACAGGGGTGAACGCAGCTATGCCGGGCTGATCGGATCGATGACCCGCCACAGCGGTATCATGGTCATAGCAGCATTTGCGCTGATCGGAGTCGCCGTCTGGGGGCTCGCCCGCCTACCGACTGCGTTTCTGCCCATCGAGGATCAAGGCTATGTGCTGATCAGCGCACAGTTGCCCGACGGCGCCTCGAAAGAGCGCACCGACGCGGTGATGGAAGAGGTCGGCAAGATCGCCGAAGCCACACCGGGCGTCGATCAGGTGCTGACCATCAGCGGCATTTCCGTTCTCGATAACAATGCCAGCCTGCAGAATGCCGGCGTTGCCTATGTCGTGCTGAAAGATTGGGACGAGCGCGGCAAGCAGAAGGGGCAGGATCTGCTGTCGATCTACCAGCATCTGAATAGCGCGCTGCAAAGTTTGCTGGCCGCCAAGACGCTGGTGGTCGTCCCGCCTCCGATCCAGGGCGTCGGCAATGCCAGCGGCTTTACCATGCAGGTCGAAATCAGGAACGGCATTTCCGACTACCCGCTGCTGCAATCGCTTGCCGATACGATCGTCAAGAACGGCAGTGCCCAATCGTCGCTGCAAAGGCTGAGCACGCCTTTTCGCTCGAACGTGCCGCAACTCGCCGTTTCCGTCGATCGCATCAAGGCGGAGACGCTGGGAATTACGGTGGGGCAGGTCTTCTCCGCTCTCTCCGGCTATGTCGGATCGAGCTATGTGACCCAGTTCAACAAATTTGGCCGCACCTTCCAGGTCTATGTGCAAGCCGCTTCCGATTTCCGGGTCAGCGCCGAAGACATCCGCAATCTGAAGGTCAAAGCCGGTGACGGGACGATGGTGCCACTCGGCACGGTCGTCGATGTCTCGACGACGCAAGGCCCGTCTCTGATCAGCCTCTACAATCTCTACCCCACAGCAACCATCGTTGGCGGGTCTGCCGCCGGCTTCAGTTCCGGCCAGTCGCTCGACGTCATGGAGCAGATTGCCGATCGCACACTGCCGCCGGGCACAGGTTTCGAGTGGACGGCGCTGTCCTATCAGGAGAAGGCCGTGGGAGGGCAGATCTATTTCATCTTCGCGCTCGCCATGCTCCTCGTCTATTTCGTGCTCGCGGGCCAGTATGAAAGCTGGATCTTGCCTTTCGCCGTCATTCTCGCCGTGCCGCTCGCCCTCCTCGGCACGGTGGCAGCACTTACGGCAGCCGGCGTTGCCAACAATCTCTATACGCAGATCGGCCTTATTCTGCTGATCGCGCTTGCATCGAAGAATGCCATCCTGATCGTCGAATATGCGCGGGAAAAGCGGGCGGAGGGCATGGAAATCCTGGACGCGGCCGTCGAGGCCGCCCGCCTGCGCTTCCGGCCAATTCTGATGACCTCCTTCGCCTTTATCCTCGGCGTCCTGCCGCTGGTGCTGGCGACCGGCGCCGGCGCATCGGCCCGCAAGTCAATCGGCATATCGGTCTTCAGCGGCATGATCGCCTCGACCTGCCTCGCTGTGCTCTTCGTACCGTCCTTTTACGTCGTGCTGCAGCGCCTCGAGGAATATTGGAAAGGCCGCGCAAAGACCGCAGGCGTCGCAGAGGCAGAGATGCCGAAGGTTCAGTAAGGCTGTTGCAACAACCTGTTGCGCGATCACCTGCGGTTTCGCGCCGGCGCAGGTTGTTGGCGGCACTTCACAGCGCGAGTTTCGAACAGACGCTATAATCCCGAGGTCAGGACCCTGTGGCAGGCAGGCGACACACGTTGCAGATTGTCCCGCAGGCAAGCGATACCCCGCCCTCCACCCAAAGGCACCATGCGGCACAGGGCCTGAAAATCCGATCCGCAGGTTTCGCGCAGGATCATCAGTTCCTCGCGTGGCGAGAAGGCCGGCATCATGGCCCGAGGAGCAGGCGTGGTCGCAACCGTCGCAGCAGCACCGCCGGTGGCTGGGGTTGATCCGGCTGATCCTCCCCCAGTTGATCCTCCTAAGGCCGCAACGGCTTGCTGGCACGGCGCCGATAGAGCGGCATTGTGCTGTTGCAAGCAGCTGAGTGCCTCCGTGCCGCCCGGTGTGACGCCCGAGCATTGCGTCATGAAATCGCGTTGGCAGGCCGATTTGACGGCATTGCGCTGCGCCTGCGTCGGCTGATGTGCCGGTGCGCCCGTCGCCGGCGCTGGGGTGGTCGACCCAGTGGTCGCGGGCGCAGCCGGAGCCGGCTCCGCGGATGTCGACTTGGGTTTGCTCACCGCCGACACCGCCTTCCGGCAGCCAGCCGACAGTGTGGCATCATGCTGTTGCAGACAAGTGAGCGCCTCGATGCCGCCCGGCGTCACCCCTGAACATTGCGCTATGAAATCGGATCGACATTCCGCCCTGATCGCATTGCGCTGCTCTTCAGTCGGCGCCTGCGCGGACGCGACTCCAGCTGAGAACACCGCTACACAGAGCGCTTGCAATCCCAAGACAGCAAACCAAAGACGACGCCTTCCATGCGGAGCCGTCAGTAAAGAAGATGCCCATTGCCGCATTTATTCCTCCCCCTATAAATCCCTGATCTACTTCATGAAATCGAACGCCTGGTGAATAGTATAATAAACGCCCGCCATTCGGTGGGACGTTGCTTGCCGTTGCGAAAATATTAAAACGCCGGCTCCACGTATATTAGAATATTGCTATTTTAGCAACGATCGCGCGCCTGAAAACTGATCAAGGGAAACGTATCACTCATCAGCTTTCTGATCGGAAACCATGCATATCAAAGCAAGTTAACAGGCTCTGCGAATACGTGCTGCCGTCATGCCGCAGCCTCGTATCCTCTTGAAGCCGGGCTCTCGCGGCCTTCAAGCCGAAAGCGTGCAATCATGTCGGTAAGTGCAAGCGCCTCGGACGATAGCTGTTGGGTGGCAGCATTCGTCTCTTCCACCATCGCCGCATTTTGCTGCGTCATACGATCAATATCGTTCACCGACGCGTTGATCGAATGAAGTGTCGTTGCCTGTTCGCGGCTTGACGAGGCGATGAGTTCAATATGGCCGACGATGTGGACGATCTCGCTGGAAATCTCCGTCAGCGCATCGCCCGTGCGGCCGACGAATTCGGAGCCGGACGCAACCTCTCGAACGGAATTATTGATGAGCTCGCCGATTTCCTTGGCTGCGCGAGCCGATCGCTGCGCCAGCTCCCGCACCTCCTGCGCCACGACAGCAAAGCCCTTGCCGGCCTCACCGGCTCTCGCCGCTTCGACTCCCGCGTTCAGGGCCAAGAGATTGGTCTGGAAGGCGATGGAGTCGATAGCGCTGACAATCTGAACGATCTTGCCCGACGCGTCCTCAATCCGTCCCATGGCCGAAACCGCGTCTTGGACCACTGAAGCCGAGGCGTCGGCGCCCTGTTTGGCGCGTTGGACAAGCGCAAGCGCTGCTGCTGCCCGTCCTGAAGAGGTGTTGACGGCGGAAGAAATCTCCTCCACCGCCGCTGCGGTTTCTTCAAGTGCAGCCGCCTGCTTTTCCGTTCGACTGGCCAGGTCATCAACGGCTTCCGCCATCTGTCGGCCATTGTCGCTAATGAGGGAAGACGTCTCGCGGATATCGCAGAGCGTCTCCCTGAGACCCGCCACCGACATGTTGAAATCGATACGGATCCGGTCGAGTTCGGCGGCAAAGGGCGTATCGATCGAAAAATTCAACTCCCCGCGCGACAGCCGTGTGAGTCCGTCTGCAAGCGCCTCAATTGCGGCGTCAACCTGGGCCTTGGCGCTACGTCGCTGGAGTTCGTTGTGGGCGCGCTCAGATTCCGCATCACTACGTGCGATCTCGGCCTGTTGTTCCATTTCGACATTCGACAGCGCATTTTGTTTGAAGACGGAAAGCGCACGGGCCATTTCCCCGATTTCGTCGCCCCGTGCCTCGCCGGTGATTGTGGTATCGAGCCTTCCCTCTGCGATCTTGCGCATCGCTGCGGTAATCTGGGTGATCGGTCCCTTCAGGGTGACGACCAGCGCGGCACCTGCGGTCATAGCAATCAGGATGCCAATGACAATCGCGCCGCCGGATATCCTATTGGCCTGTTGACGATCCTGCCCAGCATTTTGCCTCTGCGTCTCGGCGAATTGAGCAAGCAGGTTCCAGGTGTTGTCGATCTGCCCCGCAGCGCTGTCGAACTCAGCCAGCTTGCGCACCGCACCTTCGGAGAGCGCTGCCGCGTCCGCCGCAAGCAGATCGAGGACGGGTTGAGCCTTCTTCGGAATTTCGGCAAAGACGGGATCGTCGTTCACCACGCCGGCGAGACGGCCGAGCTCGGTCTGATACATGTAGATCGACTGCTGGACTTTTTTCACTCGTGCGTCGTCTGGATTGCCGGCGAGTTCGGCGAAGCCGACGCGGATCTCGTTGTTGCTGTTAACGATGGCGCGCAGTTCGTTGCCGACATTCGTCGCCTGAGAGATATCCTTGTCCGACGCGGCAAGCGCAAGCACGGAGGTCCGCATCAGATCGTCGCCAATCGTCTTGAGACTGTCGCCAGTTGCAGCAAGATTGGCGACGGCGGTATCCGTTGCTGGGACATCCAAAATGTCAGGCGACACCTTCGAAGCGTTGGCGATGGCATCCACAGCAGCGGCATACTGCGCGGCGAGGGCTTCGGTCGCTACAGCAGGCGAAAGCTGCTCCTTTGCCTTTTGCAAATCGGGCGCATATTTGGCTAGCAGGCTTACTTTGTCAGCCGGCGTCGTCGCGTTCGTATAGTCATTGCGAAGTTTTGTCGCGACACTGGCGGCGGCGCTGATGGAGACGGAATTGCTCAGGCCGCTCTTGTTGGCATTTTCCATCTTTTTCGCACTGGCCATCAGCATGAACGAGCGCTTGCCAACCTGCCCTTGCAGGTCAAGTAGTGCAGCGGAAGCAGCGTCCACATCACTGAGAATTTTCTGCTGTCCCGTTTCGATTTGCCAGATCGCTTCGATCTTTTGCGGGATGATTTGCGACTGATCAAGCGCCCGGTCAAGAAGCCGCACATCGGTCGTCGGCCTTAGCCTCTCGATCGTCTGCTTCAGGTTTGCCAGTTGCTCTCGGGCGTCCGCAAGCGCGGTATCACGAGCTTCCTGCGACGGTTTCATCAGAAAGCCGGTCATGCTGGAAGAAACATGTTTGAACCCGTTCAGGGACTGCAAGACATGGTTGGAGATCTCCATCCGTCCCTCGAGCAGGCTGGACGCGTAGTACCCCGTCAGTCCCACTGCGCATAGACTAATGACGAATGGTGCCAAAAGTACGAGCACCTTCGTCTGAATGCGAACCCGCGACATCAAGCCATTTACCACGAATGCACCCTCACCACCGATTGCAGCTAAGCTGTCATTCTTTGCTTAAGAACCGATAAATGGGTTGATCCGAGGACCATGCACGCTTCGCCTATCGGGGAGAAGGGCGTGGTTCAGACACTCGAACAAGCATGTAAGCAGATCGGGTATTCATCATAAGCGGCCCCTGCTGAGGAACTTCTGGAAACGCAAAAAGCCCTCCTTGTCGTCTGCGCTGAACAGGCAATGCACCCGCTCTACGAGGACGTAGTTGGTATCGATTATCTCTTATCAAGAGCCAAGGGGCTTATTCGCCCATCTATGGCTGGCTGCACGCTCCGCGTATGTCTGTTGATGCGCGACCTCGCCGTGGAGGCGATCCTCATTGCCGATTCATCGCCGACGACGTCACAGGAAGTGTGAGCAGGCCGCCGGTTGAGGGAGTATATTGGTCAGATTATCCCGCAGATCTTCACTTTACGGCCTTCTCATAGACGTTCGGTTTTGGCGCTGCCCAACGACTAAGAGGCCATTCCTACTTTTAACTCGAGCTTGCCAAAAGGGATGCCATGGACACGCGACAAATTCCCTTCAAGGTGACCGCCGTTCGCTTCGTACGAGCGGTCAGGGTCTTCATGACATCGGAGGTCGGCAGCAAAGCTGGCTTGATGTTTGCCGGGCTCGTGGCGCTCTTATTCGCGCTCAGCAGCCTGAACGTCGTCAACAGTTACGTCGGCCGTAACTTCATGACCGCGATCGCCAATCGCGAAACGCCCGAATTCATCCGGCAGGCAATATTCTATATCGGGGTCTTTGCGGCATTCACCATCGTCGCGGTCGTCTCCCGGTTCATTGAGGAACGCCTTGCGCTGCTCTGGCGGGAATTCCTCACCCGGCGGGCCATCAATCTCTATCTCGCCGACAGGGCTTATTATCAGCTGGATGTATCGGGACAGCTTAGCCACCCCGACCAGCGGATCACTGAGGACATGCGTGTATTCACGGTCACTACGCTGTCCTTCGTCCTGATGGTACTCAACAGCAGCCTCACAATCATAGCCTTTTCCGGTGTGCTGTGGTCGATAAGTCCCCTGCTGTTTGTGGTGGCCGTTCTGTATGCCGCTTGCGGGTCGTACCTGACGATCGCGCTTGGGCGACCGCTCATCAAACTCAACTACGATCAACTCGACAAAGAGGCCAGCTTCCGCTCCGACCTAATTCAAGTTCGAGAAAACGCCGAATCCATTGTGCTGGCGCATTGCGAAGAACAGCAGAGCTTTCGTCTACTGCAGCGACTCGAGGATGCGGTCACCAATTTTCGCAAAGTCACCGCGATCAATCGCAACGTGGGATTCTTCACCACGGGTTACAACTGGCTGATCCAAATCATTCCCGCCTTAATCATTGCTCCTGCCTACATGAGAGGGGACATCGACTTCGGCGTGATCACCCAGTCCGGCGCAGCTTTCGCAATGCTGGTGGGAGCTTTTTCGCTGATCATAACCCAGTTCCAGTCCATCTCGACGTTCGCTGCGGTCGTGGCGCGGCTTAGCTCGCTGATGGAGGCTACAGAACAGGTACGAGCACCCGCAGGATCAGGTATCGCGATTGTCGAAGAAAAAGGGCGTCTGGCCTATGAGACGTTGACTCTGCTGTCATCGGCGAGCGAAGTTCCTGTCGTCAAAGACTTGTCGGTTTCGATCCCCATCGGGATGCGTGTCTTGATCACGGGGCCGGCTCAAGCTGCACGCGTCGCGCTGTTTAGAGCGACAGCCGGCATTTCCTTCAAGGGCTCCGGGCGCATCATTCGCCCAGGTCCCGACGATATACTCTTTCTCCCTCAGCGGCCTTATCTGCCGACAAGCACGCTGCACCAGATTCTCGTACGCAACGTACGCTCGAGCAAAATCCCCGACGACCGCATCATCCAGCTCCTGCACGAGCTCAATCTCGAACGGGTGCTAGCACAGGCGGGCGGGCTACATGCCGAGAAGGATTGGGAAATGTTGCTTTCGCTGCAGGAGCAGCAACTCCTCGCACTCGTCAATATTCTTCTCGCGGCCCCGCAGTTCGTCTTCCTGGATCGAATCGACACGACGCTCGGTCTCGAACAATTTCCCAGGATCCTGCAGATACTTTCTGAAAATTCGATCACCTGCATCAACAACGCGGAAACTGACGTCCTGCGCGATTGCCACGATGCGGTGTTGGAATGCGGTGAGGATGGCAGCTGGACATGGACGGTGAACCGCGCCTGAGACAGGGCGCGGCAACGCCGTTAATTTGGTTGTCGTACACCCACAACAGGTTTAATTTAGCAAATCCTCGTTGCCCTCTTTGGGGGAAGGTCGTGCGGAGATGCTAGTCAAAGAAGTGATGACCACGAAGCTTGTCGGTGTATCACCGGATAACAGCGTTCGGCGAGCCGCCGAAATCATGCTCGCAAATCAGGTTAGTGGCGTCCCGGTCATCGACGATGCGGGTCGCCTGATCGGGATACTCAGTGAAGGTGATCTGCTGCGGAGAACGGAGTTAGGAGGGGCAGCCGCCGCCGAGCTCGGAACGTTTGCCCTTACCGCCGAAGAGAAAGCCACGGCTTACGTCAAGAGCAACGCGTGGAAAGTTGCCGACGTCATGAGCCGCGACCCGGTCGTCGTAGGCGAGGACACGTCTCTGGGCCAGGTCTCAGCCTTGATGCAGAAACACCGGATAAAACGTATTCCCGTGATGAGAGATGGCGTGCCGATTGGCATCATCAGTCGTGCAGATCTGCTGAAGGCGATCGTTGCTGCCGATCGTGATGAAACCGCACCAGGTGACGAGGCCATCCGTCGCAGCATTGCGATACGCCTCAGCGAAAATTCAAGTCTTCTAGGAAAAGACATGGCCGTAATGGTTACTGACGGTGTGGCCCACCTGTGGGGAAGCATCGACACGGAGGAATGCAAGAGGGCAGCGCGCGTCGCTGCCGAAAGTGTCAGGGGCGTGACGCGAGTGGTTGAACACTTCTCCGGCGATCGTCCGTGAGAGTCAGCGGGCTCTTTGCCATCGGCTTCGGATTAAACCTCAGACACCTTCGAATTTGACTGTGCTTCAGACGCGTTTCGTGAGTATTAGCTCTTACGCATAGACAGCCTGGCACGAAGCCGTTTTTGACGGCAGGGCGATACATAGGAGCTGGAGGCATTGGTGATGGACCGCCGCAACGGCGTGCCAGCGCCTTAGGCTGATTGAAACGGGCACCATATCGCATATTCGGTCGATAACGATCGCGGGGCAGACTATGCCTCGCGCTTAGCATTCCTTCCGCCAAGCATCGCACCGCCCTCTTCAATCGCTGGCATTTAAAAACTCCTGGCATTTAAAAACTCGACGATTTCTCGCCTTGGAAGATCTTACCGTAGCAATCTGGGCTCAGAGGAGGAGATACCATGGTTTCGCTCAAGACGACTGGAGACGCAAAGGTCGCCATACACAAGAAGATAGCAACGGGCGGCCCCCTTTCGAAAAAAGAATTACAGTCGATGGACGCCTATTGGCGGGCATCGAACTATCTGTCGGTGGGTCAGATCTATCTTCTCGACAATCCGCTGCTGAAAAAACCATTGAAACGCGAGCATATAAAGCCACGGCTGCTTGGCCATTGGGGCACGTCGCCGGGCTTGAACATGCTTTACGTGCACCTCAACCGCGTGATCAAACGCGATGATCTTGAAATGATCTACGTCATCGGACCGGGACATGGCGGACCGTCGCTGGTTGCGCACGCCTATCTCGAAGGCACCTACAGCGAAGTCTATCCCAATATCGGCCAAGACGACGAAGGCATGAAGAAGCTGTTCAAGCAGTTCAGCTTCCCCGGCGGCATCCCCAGCCATGTTGCGCCGGAAACCCCCGGCAGCATCCACGAGGGCGGCGAGCTGGGCTATGCCCTTAGCCACGCCTACGGGGCGGCGTTCGACAACCCGGATCTGATTGTCGCTTGCGTTGTCGGCGACGGGGAAGCCGAAACGGGGCCGCTTGCGACGGGATGGCACGGCAACAAGTTCCTCAATCCGGCTCGCGACGGCTGCGTGCTGCCGATCCTGCATCTGAACGGCTACAAGATCGCCAACCCGTGCTTCCTGGCCCGCATTCCCCGTGAAGAGCTAAGGAAATTCTTCGAAGGCATGGGTTACACGCCATATTTCGTCGAAGGCAGTGACCCAGAAAGCGTGCACCAGCAATTGGCCGGCGTGCTCGACACAGCAGTGACGGATATCCAGGAAATATGGGCAGCAGCCCGCACCAAGGGCAACGTGAAACGTCCGATGTGGCCGATGATCGTTTTCCGCACGCCGAAAGGCTGGACCTGCCCCCCCGAGATCGACGGTAAGAAGTGCGAGGACTACTGGCGGGCGCACCAGGTGCCGATGGGCGACATGGACAAGTTGGAGCACATCCAAATTCTGCAGGAATGGATGAAGAGCTACCGCCCAGAGGAACTGTTTGACGACAATGGCCGCTTCAAGCCAGAGCTGGCGGCGCTGGCCCCCGTGGGGCATCGTCGGATGAGCGACAATCCGCATGCCAATGGTGGATTGCTGTTGCGGGACCTGAAGATGCCCGACTTCCGCGACTACGCAGTCTCCGTTCCAAGGCCCGGGCAAACCCACACCGAGGCGGCGCGGGTGATGGGTAAGTTTCTCCGTGATATCATGAAGATGAACATGGACAGCAAGAACTTCCGACTGTTCAGCCCCGATGAGAACAACTCCAATCGCTGGCAGGATGTATTGGAGGTCACCGACCGCTGCTACATGGCGGAGATCTATCCGGAAGATGATCATCTGTCGCCCGATGGCAGAGTGATGGAGGTGCTCAGCGAGCATCAATGCCAAGGTTGGCTGGAAGGTTACCTGCTGACCGGCCGGCATGGCTTCTTTTCCTGCTATGAAGCTTTCATCCATATCATCGACTCGATGTTCAACCAGCACGCCAAATGGCTGAAGGTGTGCAACGACATTCCATGGCGGCGATCGGTCGCCTCGCTTAACTACTTCCTGAGTTCCCACGTCTGGCGGCAAGACCACAATGGCTTTAGCCATCAGGACCCGGGGTTCATCGATCACGTGGTCAACAAGAAGGCGGAGGTTGTCCGGGTCTATCTGCCGCCGGACGCCAATACATTGCTCTCGGTGACGGATCACTGCTTGCGCAGCCGCAACTACGTCAACGTCGTTGTCGCAGGCAAGCAGCCCGCCCCGCAGTGGCTCACGATGGATCAGGCCATCAAGCATTGCAGCGAGGGTCTCGGCATTTGGGAATGGGCAAGCAACGACAAGGGAAGTGAGCCAGACGTCGTGATGGCATGTTGTGGCGATGTTCCAACAGTTGAGACGCTGGCGGCAGTCGAGCTGATCCGGGAGCACCTGCCGGAACTGAAAGTTCGCGTCATCAACGTGGTGAACCTGATGAAACTTCAACCGCCATCCGAGCATCCACACGGGCTGCCGGATCGCGATTTCGATGCACTGTTCACCAAGAACAAGCCGATCATCTTCGCCTTCCACGGCTATCCGTGGCTCATTCACCGGCTCACCTACCGCCGTACCAATCACGGCAATCTACACGTCCGCGGCTACAAGGAAGAAGGAACGACGACGACGCCGTTCGACATGGTGGTCCTGAATGAAATGGACCGTTTCCATCTGGTCGAGGACGTCATCGACCGGCTGCCGCAACTCGGTGCGCGCGCTGCCTATTTCAAACAGGCAATTCGCGAGAAGCTGATCGAACACAGGCAATACATCGAGAAATACGGCGACGACATGCCAGCAATCAGCGGCTGGAAATGGGGCTCGAAAGGCCAGCCGGTAAGGTCCCAAAGAACCTCGACCGAAGGGGATAATGCTTGAGCGGCGGCGTCCAATCGAACGGAGGTTCCAGTGGCAACGAGCACGTCCGACGCAGCACGACATGACAATATCGCGGAGCCGGCGAATCCCGGCTCCGCGGTCGCCTTGCTTTCCAACGATCGGTATAGTGTGCTGGTCACGGCCGCCGGGGCCGGTTACGGAATGTGGCAAGGCCTTGACATTACCCGGTGGCGCGAGGACAGCACCCGCGATTGCTGGGGCCAATTTTGTTATATCAGGGATCTGACGGACAACGATCTCTGGTCCATCGGAAAGCAGCCAATATTTCGCCCTTTAAATGTCTACAAGCACGCCTTTCACGGAGACAGGGCCGAATTTGTCTGTCACGCCGGTGACATTGAAATCGTCTCGAAGATCTGTGTCGCGTCCGATGTGGACGCGGAGGTGCGTGTGCTCATGATCATGAATCATGAATCATGGTACACGGGAACGAACCCTCGAACTGACAAGCTATGCCGAGGTCTGCCTGATCAATCGTCGCGCGGATATGGCGCATCCGGGTTTTGCCAAGCTATTTATAGAAACCCGGTTTGACGAGGCGACAGGCGCTCTGTTTGCCCGCCGCAGGCCACGTGCTGCCGGGGAGAAAGCCACTTGGGCAGTTCACGTTTCCTCATCGAACGTGCCGTCTGCCGAAGCGGCCGAATATGAAACCGATCGGCTGAGATTTCTTGGCCGAGGCCGGACGATAACCAACCCCTCGGTATTCGACGTGGGCGCATCGCTCTCCGGAACAACCGGCCCTGTCCTCGACCCGATTTTCTGTCTGCGGCGAACGGTTCGTCTGGCGCCAGGCGCCGACGCGCGCGTCGCCTTTGTCACAGGAGCGGCAGACGATCAGTCGGCCGTGCAGCGCATCGCCGAGAGATACGCCAAGTTCGACGCGGTCGAACGAGCTTTCTCCGATGCGTCAAGGAAATACGAAAGTGAGCTCCGGACACTGAACCTGAAGCCCGACGATATCTCGCTGTTCAATCGGCTGGCCGGGAGCGTCGCATTTGCGAACCAGGCCATGCGGCAGGCGCCCGTTATCCCGAGAGATCGATGGGATCAAGCGGCCCTCTGGGCTCAAGGTATCTCCGGCGACCTCCCGATCGTGCTGGTCCGCGCGGATGGCGATGGGGATCATGCGCTCGTTCGCCAGGTGACGATGGGCCATGATTTCGCTCGACGGAGGGGCTTGAGATTTGACCTGATCCTGCTTGACGGGGGTGGTGCAGAAAGCGCCAAGCGGCTGGCCGAAAAGCTGCAATCAGGCCCGCAAGCGGACATGATCGGCAAACCCGGCGGAATCTTTATCCTTTCCGAGCCCGGTACCGAAAGCGACCACCTGGCGACCATCGCCGCGGCGGCGCGCATCGCTCTGCTGGGAACCGGCGGTGAACTCAGCGATCAACTCAACCGGCCCTTCCCGGCCACGTCACCTCTTTCGCCCACCATCACCACTGGGCTGAGCGAGCAACCCACAGCCCCTCCGCCTAAACCAGCCGAGGATTTGCAATACTGGAATGGGTTCGGCGGCTTCACAGCCGATGGACAGGAGTATGTGGTGCACGTGAGCGCGCTGAAACCCCAAGCCGCCGCCCTGCCGCCTGCGCCTTGGAGCAACGTGATCGCAAACCCGCATTTTGGCTGTCTGACGACTGAAGCCGGTCTCGGCTACACATGGTCGGAGAATAGCCAGATGAACCGGCTAACACCGTGGTCGAACGACCCGGTTACGGATGCGCCGGGCGAAGTCCTCTATTTGCGGGATGAGGAAACCGGAGATATCTGGACGCCGACACCCCTGCCCATCGGTCCTGGTGCGGCGGTGACCGTTCGACACGGCCAAGGCTACAGCCGTTATATCGGTCACTGCCGTCACCTCGATCAAGAGCTGACGGTCTCCGTTTCACTCAACGATCCGGTCAAGATCATTCGTCTCAGGCTTACTAACAATGATGTTCGGGCTCGGCACGTCACCGCAACCTATTTCGCTGAGTGGGTACTTGGGACCCACCGCGAAGACGCGGCGACGCGGATTGTCTGCACGCGGGATACGCGGTCGGGCGCCATCGTCGCCAGAAACCCCTGGGGCGGAGCCTTTGCCGGGAAGCTGGCTTTCGCAGCCGCCAGTCAGCCGGCGCGCTCGGCGACATCTGACCGCGCGGAGTTTCTTGGCAACTATGGTTCCGTATTTCAGCCAGCGGCTATGCTGCGAGCCAATCTTGTAGAACGGTTCGGTCCATTGCTGGATCCCTGCGCTGCGCTGATGGTGGATATCTCCTTGTCACCCGGCGAAAGCAGAGAAATCGTCTTTGTCTTGGGAGAGACTACCGACCTCGATGAAGTCCGCAGGCTGGTCCACGAGCATGCCGACTCCGAGCGTGCGGTCAGTAGCCTGTCGGCTGTTGTCCGCCAGTGGGACGATATTCTAAACTCGATCCAGGTGACCACGCCCGATGTCGGGATGAACTTGATGATGAACCGCTGGTTGCTGTACCAGGTTCTGGCGTGCCGTGTCTGGGCGCGTACATCCAATTATCAGTCCGGAGGCGCTTACGGCTTCAGGGATCAGCTCCAGGACGTGATGGCTCTGGTCTACAGCGCTCCGAGCGAGGCCCGCTCCCAGATCCTGCGATCGGCAGCACGGCAATTTGAGGAGGGGGACGTCCAGCACTGGTGGCATCCTCCATCCGGTATCGGCGTGCGTACCCGGATCACCGATGACCTCTATTTCTTGCCTCTGGTCGTTCACCACTACGTGTCCACGACGGGCGACGTTCAACTGCTTGATGAGATGGTTCCCTTCATCACGTCGCCGGTGTTGAAAGAAGACCAGGAGGAAGACTTCAGCCAGCCGGCGACCAGCGAACAGTCCGGCTCCATCTACGAGCATTGCATCCGTGCGCTGGAGCATGGCTATCGATTGGGCAGCCACGACCTTCCTCTCATGGGAACCGGTGACTGGAACGACGGCATGAACAAGGTCGGCGCCGAAGGCAAGGGAGAGAGCGTCTGGAACGGCTGGTTCTTCCTCACGGTCCTGAAATCATTTGCCGAGATTTCAGTGTCGCGTGGAGATCAAAGCAGAGCCGCCTGGTGCCGCGAGCGAGTCGAGGCGCTGCGCACAGCCCTTGAGGCCAACGCCTGGGACGGTGGTTGGTATCGCCGGGCCTATTTTGACGATGGCACGCCGCTCGGGTCGGACCTGAACGACGAATGCCAGATCGACGCCATCCCGCAGGCCTGGGCTGTCATTTCGGGCGAAGCCGATGCTGGACGAGCTTCAAACGCGATGCGTGCGGTCCACGACCGGCTGGTACGCCAAGAGGACAAGCTGATCAAACTCTTCGACCCGCCTTTTGACGAAGGCTTGCTACAGCCCGGCTACATCAAGGGCTATGTCCCGGGCATCCGTGAAAATGGCGGCCAATACACGCATGCGGCAACCTGGGTTGTCTGGGCGACCGCTTTGCAAGGCGACGGCGATCTCACCTTAAAGCTTTGGAACCTGATCAATCCGATTTGTCATGGCGCCACGCGAGATCAAGTCGAACGCTACAAGGTGGAACCATATGCGGTCAGCGCCGATATCTATGGCGCGCCGCCACACACTGGGCGCGGTGGATGGACCTGGTACACCGGATCGGCCAGCTGGTTCTACCGCGTAGCGCTCGAGGCAATCCTCGGCTTTCGCCAGCAAGGGCCGTTTCTGCGGTTCGAGCCGTGCGTTCCGGCAGGCTGGCCGGCCTATGAGATCGCATACCGATATGGATCAGCGACCTACCGCATCCGTTTCGACAACGCGAAGGGCATCGGCCGAGGCGTGCACTCCGTCACCCTGGACGGTGAACCAGTCGCGAACGAAGCCGTCTCGCTCGTGGATGACGGACGCATACATAACGTCCACATCATAGTTGGTTAGCGGCCATGCCCGAAATGCTCTCAACCGACGCTGATCTCGACCGCATGCCAACGGACCAGGACCTCGCTCGGCTGCAATTCACCACTCTTTTGTACTATCTCCAATGCACAAACCCGGACAACGGCCTGGTGCGCGACAAGACAGAACCGAACGCCCCGGCAAGCATCGCGGCGATCGGCATGGCGTTGGCGACCATCCCCGTGGTTGTAGAACGCGGCGTCCTCATCCGCGAATTTGCGGCAAAGATCACCCGCAATCGCTTGAGATACCTGATGGCATGCCCGCAGGGGCCGGAGCCGGATTCATCCGGCTACAAAGGGTTTTTTTATCACTTCCTAGACATCGAAACGGGGCGCCGGGTTTGGCAATGCGAGTTGTCGACAATCGACTCGGCTTTCCTGTTCGCGGGTGCCTTGACCGTTGCCACCTACTTTGATGGCGACACGGCCGCTGAGGCTGAAATCCGCCAGCTCGCGATGGCGCTTTACGAGCGCGCCGACTGGAATTGGGCCTGCGATGACGGTGCAACTTTAACGCATGGCTGGCGTCCAGAGAGTGGCTTCATCCCCTATCGGTGGCGTGGCTATGATGAAGGCCTGCTGCTCTACATCATTGGTCTGGGATCCCCAACTCACCCTTTGCCGCCCGAGTGCTATGCCACCTACACTGAAACCTACGAATGGCGGAATATCTACGGCCGCGAATTGTTGTATTCAGGACCGCTTTTTACCCATCAACTGTCGCACATGTGGATAGACTTTCGAGGCATCCGCGATGCGTTCATGCGCCACCATGACACCGACTATTTCGAAAACAGTCGGCATGCGACATATATCCAGCAACAATACGCAATCCGCAACCCGATGAACTTTGTAGGGTATGGCGAACATTGTTGGGGGTTCACCGCATGCGACGGCCCGGGTTGGGGCAAGCGGACGATAGCTGGGGTCGATCGGGAGTTCTTCGACTACGTTGCCCGCGGGGCTCCTTTCGGACCTGACGATGGGACTATCGCGCCATGGGTCGTTGTCGCCTCGCTGCCGTTCGCGCCGGAGATTGTCGTGCCAACTGTCCGCAACTTTGCGCGGATGAAGCTCGGCATGACGCGGCTTTACGGCTTCAAACCGTCGTTTAACCAGACATATGCGGTGGAAAACAGTCAAGCCGGATGGTGGGTAAGCCCTTATCACTTCGGCATCGACCAAGGACCGGTGGTGCTGATGATCGAAAACTATCGGACCGGCTTGCTCTGGAACATCATGCGCCAATGCAAGCCCATCGTGACCGGGTTGAGACGTGCGGGATTTTCAGGGGGCTGGCTTTAGATTGGATGCCGCTTGGATTCTATCGCCTCACGCCCGCGGATGCCAACTCTCGCCTTCGTTGTCAATTGGTATCTTCCGGGCATGCGAAGGCGAGCTGGATTACTTCAACTTGGCGGGATCAAGGGGTCGGCGGCTGTATTGTTCGCCGCATGCTCAGTCGACAATATGATAGCCGCCGTCCACATAGAGCTCCTACCCAGTGATTGGGCGCGCGGCGCTTCTCGGGCCGAAAGGGTTGATCATGCGCATTACATCGGTTTCAGGGTGCTGTTATGAGTGCAAGCGTGTGGCGGGCGATCATCAGTTCCTCATCCGTCGGCAGGACGTAGAGCGCGACGCGGCTCGCAGAAGTGGAAATGAGCACCGCGCCCGCTTCGTTGGCCGCGGGATCGAGTTCGGCTCCCAGCCAGGCAAGCCGTTCGGCGATGCGAGCGCGGATTGGCGGCGAATTCTCCCCGACGCCAGCCGTAAAGACGAAAGCGTCAAGACCTCCAAGCGCGGCGGCAAGCATGCCGGCACTGAGCGCACAGCGATGGACGAAGTGATTGATGGCGAGGGCCGCACGCGGGTCATCGCTGGCAAGAAGATCGCGCATGTCGGCCGAAATGCCTGACAGCCCCTTCAGACCGGACGCCCTGTAGAGAAGGTCCGTAACCTCCCCCATGGTCATTCCTCTGTGATCGAGCAGGTATAGCACGATGCCGGGATCCATCTGGCCCGGGCGGGTGCTCATCGGCAAGCCATCGAGTGCCGTGAAGCCCATCGTAGTCTCAAGGCTGCGTCCGTCCTTCAGCGCGCACATGGACGCACCGCTGCCGAGGTGGGCAACTATGATGCGTCCACCGGCGATTCCGGGCGCGACTTCGGCCAACCGCTCGGCAATGTATTCGTAGGACAGGCCATGAAAGCCGTATCGTCGTACTCCGTGCTCGTAGTAGTCCCAGGGCAAGGCGTAGCAATCCGTATGCGGGGCGTGGCCGCGATGGAAAGCGGTGTCGAAACAGGCGACCTGCGGCACATCCGGATTGATTTCCATCGCGAGGCGGATCGGCGCGAGGTTGTTCGGCTGGTGCAGCGGAGCAAGCTCCTGGAAAGTCGCAAGCTTGTCGAGTGTGTCGCGGTCTATGAGGATCGGTTTCGCATAGTCCGGGCCGCCATGAACGACGCGATGACCAGTGGCACGGAGCGTGAAACCCTTAAGGGTCAGCAACCACGCACGGATTTCAGCGATTGCCGCCGGCAGGTGGTCGACTACGTCTGGCGCATATCGACGATCAACCAGGACCGTTCCGTCGGCGGCGCTCGCCGCTAGACGGGGCCGTACTCCGATGCCATCGATCTGGCCGCGAATGCGGCAATTGGGGCCGGTGTCGGCGATCTCGAAGATCTGGAACTTTAGGCTTGACGAGCCGGCGTTGACGACAAGGATCGCGTCCATGGTTCAGGCCGCCACTTGTGTCACACGCCGCCGGGCGGCGGAATGGATCACCACACGGGGCTGACCGAGCCCGACCGTCGTCCAGAGGTCGATTGCATTCTGCACGATGTCGCGTTTAACATCGAGGTCGGGAGAGATGTTGATCGCCGCGTCGGTGATGAAGAGCGTGTCGGCGTGGTCAGGCACATCCATCACGAAGATATGGCTGACGCGGCGTTCGGTGCGCAGGCCGGTGGCGGGGGCCGTGACGTCGCGCATCAGTTCGTCCGTATGGAGGCTGCCCTTCATGAGGAACTCGCCCTTTCCCTCTCGTACCAGGACGACTGCCTTCGCCGCAGCGGCGTGGCTATTTGGAACGTCGACGATTTCGTGCTCTTTCAGATCAAGCCCATTCTCCGCGGCCACCGTCTGAATTCTTGCGGCGGGCTCCACCAGGACCGGTACGATCAGTCTGTTCTCGGCGTCAAGCGCGCCCTGCAATGACGTCTCGTCGCAGGGATGCGCCACGATCGTGACGGCAGGCGCAACCTCCCGTGCAGCGGCAATCAGTCGGTCGTATTTTGATTGTTCAGGTTTGGTCGTGGAAAGGTCGGTCATTGGGAAGCTCCCTCTGCTTCGATCAGGATGCGTTGCGAACGCGAGCGCTCTTGCTTGCCGGTCCGCGGACTGGGTTGCTGCCGAATTCCTCCTTGCCGAGGCTGAACAGCTCGGCCACACGATCGAGGCAATCGGCTCCCGCCGGCTTCCAACGCCCGACGACACCAGCAGCTCGCGCAGGGCCTCGAAGGCCTTTCGGCGCTCGTCCATGTCCGCCGGCAGGAGTGCCGGAATTGTCCCAAGGACCCGGGCTCGTCGATCAAGAGGACGAAATACTGTTCTCGCATCATCGTCTTGAACCCAGCCAGCGTCAATCGACCTGCGCTGGCACGACTTTCGTAGCCGAGGCGCAAGGGGTGGGGATGCCGCATCGGCCACCGGCGGCGTAATGGCCGCCCGGACGGCTGGCTAGGCAAAGACGCGGTAGTTCGCGAGATTGATCTCCGAAAGTCGGGCCGCAGCGGCGGAGCGATGTTCGTCCTCGATCTCATTGCCGGCGGCCCTACGGGCATGCGTGTTTGCCAGCGGCTTCCAATAAGCAATCGATCCAGTGACTCGATTGCCCGCCGAGCGGGCTGCTCCACGAGGAGCGTTTTGTTTTTTGGAGGGAAAGATTTGGTTGCGGGGGCCTGAAGCCACAGCGACTTGTAACTTCGGCGGAACAGCCGGTGTTATTTGGAAGAAATTTCCCACTACGCCGTAACAAAACGTCGGTACCGACCGGCTCAAGCCATTTGCCTATGGAACAATAAAATCGGTACGGCGCTATCGAAAGCGCGCGCTTCGCAAGCGACCTTCGCCACATCCGGACCGACCCGGTCTTGCTCCGCCAATGACAATAATCTTGTGAAAAATCCGATTTTAGGGCACAATTTTTGAACGCATCGGAAGTTGCGGCGCAATCTCAAATCCGGCCGTCTCGCGCCGGGTAGCAGTTCGCGTCGGAGGGTCGGCGTCGATGGATCAGGGGTTCTTTCTTCTGTTCGCTACGGTGTCCGTGATCACCGCCTTGACGCTGGTCATGGCGCGCAATCCGGTTCACAGCGCATTGGCATTGATGGCGTGCTTCCTGCAGATATCGGCAATCTTCGTCTTGCTCGAGGCGCCGCTGCTCGCGGTCATCCAGATCTTTGTCTATGTCGGCGCGATTATGGTCCTGTTCGTCTTCGTGATCATGATGATCGATGTGCGCGAAGCGGTCTTGCAACGGTTCTTGCCGGGCGGCAACATGGCGGCTCTGGTGTTGCTCGTCCTGCTTGGGATCGAGATGGTTGCGCTGGTGCTCTGGAGCGGCCGCTTTTCGCTCACGCAGCCCGTCACCGTGCGCGGTGGCGATCAGGTCAGGCAGCTCAGCACAACGCTGTTCGCCGACTATCTCCTGCCGTTTGAAGTTGCGTCCGTCATCCTGCTGGCCGCCCTGATCGGGGCCATCGTGCTGGCGCAGAAGGAGCAGCGGTGATGGTTCCGCTCTGGTGGTATATTTTGCTCGGAGTGGCGCTGTTCGTGATCGGAGCGGCGGGCGTGCTGCTCAGGCGCAACATTCTGGTCGTGCTGATGTCGCTGGAGCTGTTGCTCAACTCGGTCAACATCAATTTCATCGCTTTCGGGCGTTACTACGCCGATTTCCGCGGTCAGATTTTCGCGATCTTCGTCATCGCAATCACCGCGGCGGAGGTTGCCGTCGCCCTCGGAATCCTGGTCGCCCTCGTGAGGAACAAATCTACCCTCAAGGTCGACGACGTGACCATGATGAAAGGATAGAGGCTTGGACCCGGTGGTATCGATCCGGCCGCTACTTGCCGTCGCCGTCGCGGGCCTGGCGGCCCTTGCAGTTCTTCTCCTGAACAACCGCGAGAAACTCCGCGATATCGTCTCGCCATTGGCGGCAATCGCCATGTTCGCAATTGTCGTCTCGATGGCGCCCACGGTGCTGGCGGGCGGGACGGTCGAATTGCGCCTGTTTGAGGTTCTGCCGGGGATTGACTTGGCTTTCCGGGTCGATGCGCTCGGCATGGTGTTTGCCACCGTCTCGTCGCTGCTGTGGATTGTCGCGGCGATCTATTCCATCGGCTACATGCGGCACTTGAACGAGCATGCGCAGACCCGGTTCTTCGCCTGCTTTGCCGCCAGTCTCGCGGCAGCGGTCGGAGGCGCCTTCGCCGCCAATCTGTTCACGCTGGTAATCTTCTACGAGATGCTCACCCTCGTTACCTATCCGCTCGTTTACCACCACGAAGACGAAGAGGGATGGATGGGCAGCCGCAAGTACCTGGTCTATTTGATGGGAGCGTCAAAGAGCGTGCTTCTCGCCGCGCTGGCGCTGACCTACCACATTGCGGGATCGCTCGACTTTGTCACGGGGGGCCTGCTGGCAGGGAGCGATGCTTCGGCGGCGCTGCTGACAGTCGTCTATTTCTGCTACCTCTTCGGCTTCGCCAAGGCTGCGGTGATGCCGATGCACGCATGGCTGCCTGCCGCGATGGTGGCGCCGACACCGGTCAGTGCGCTCCTGCATGCCGTGGCCGTGGTCAAGATGGGCGTGTTTTGCGTGCTGCGGTTGGTGTTCCATGTGTTCGGCACGGGGCTGGTGGACGGGCTAGGACTGGGCATCGCCACGGCCTATCTGGTCTCGTTCACGATTCTGATGGCGTCGGTCTACGCCCTGACGCGGGACGACCTGAAGGCGCGGCTCGCCTATTCGACGGTCAGCCAGCTCTCCTACATCGTGCTGGGCGCGGTTCTGCTCTCGCCGGTCGCGATGGTCGGCGGGATCATCCACATCGCGGCGCATGCATTCTCAAAGATCACACTATTTTTCTGCGCCGGGTCGATCTATTGCGCGTCTGGCAAGCGCAACATCAGCGACATGGCTGGTATCGGCCGCCGGTTGCCCTGGACGATGGGGGCGTTCTTCGTCGGCTCACTCAGCATGATCGGCGTGCCACCGACTGCGGGGTTCGTGAGCAAGTGGTATCTGGCGCGAGGCGCGGTGGAGGCGGGGGAAATCGCGTTCCTGATCGTGCTCCTAGCGAGTTCGGTCCTCAACGCCGCTTATTTCCTGCCGGTCAGCTATGTCGCCTTTTTCGGGACGGAGGCGCAAGGGAGCCCGGCAACGGTCCGTGAAATTCCGATGGTGACGATCCCGCTAGTTGCGACCGCCATCCTGTCGGTGGCGATGGGCATCTTCCCCGACTATTTCGTCGCCTTGGCGGAAGGAGTTGTCAGGTGATAAAGCGCTTTGTCGATTTCTTTGGCGACGGAAAGTATGCGACCGAACGGCGTCGGCTTCTCTATCTGGTGCTCGTCCTGATCGTCATCGCCGACTTCCTGGTGCCGCGCGAACACGCCGAATACCCGTGGGACCGTCTGCCGGGCTGGTCGGCCGTCTACGGCTTCTTATCCTGCGTGCTGCTGATTTTCGTTTCCAAGTTCCTCGGCCATCGGGCTGGGCTCATGCGGCGCGAGGACTATTATGACTGACTTCGTCCATCCCGCCCTGCTGTTCATTCTCGGTGCCCTGCCGATCCCCTTTCTGAACGGGTCCATCCGCAAGGCCTATCTGCTGCTGATCCCGATACTTGCGATCCTCACCGTGCTCACCATGCAGTCAGGCAGCTACGGGGCGGCATCGTTCATCGGGCAGGAAATCCTCATCGCGAAGGTCGACAAGCTGAGCATCGTCTTCGCAACGGTCTTCACCATTATGGCGCTGATCGGAACGGTCTATGCTCTGCACCTGACGCGCCCCGGCCAGCATGTCGCTGCGTTCGTCTATGTCGGCAGCGCGCTTGGCGTGGTTTTCGCCGGCGACTACCTGACCTTGTACCTGTTCTGGGAAGGCATGGCGTTTGCCTCTGCCTATCTGGTTTTCGCCCAGGGCGGCCGACAGGCGATCGCCGCCGGGTTCCGGTATCTCATGGTCCATATCACTGGCGGCGTCGTCCTACTTGGCGGCGTCATTCTCTACGGGCTCTCGACTGGCTCGCTGCTCTTCGGCCCGATCGCAGGCGAGATGGGCGTCGGCGCTTACCTGATCCTTGCCGGGTTCATGCTCAACGCCGCTGTGCCGCCGCTCAACGCCTGGCTGACCGACGCTTACCCGGAGGCGACTGTCACCGGCGCGGTGTTCATGAGCGCCTTCACCACCAAGACCGCCGTCTATGTGCTGGCGCGAGCGTTTCCGGGAACTGAACTTCTCGTTTGGCTCGGCACCGCGATGGCGCTCTACGGCGTCGTCTACGCGGTGCTGGAGAACGACTGCCGGCGGCTACTGGCCTATCACATCGTTAGCCAGGTGGGCTACATGGTGGCGGGCGTCGGCATCGGCACCGAGATGGCGGTGAACGGGGCCACCAGTCATGCCTTCGCACATATCCTCTACAAGGCGCTCTTGTTCATGGGTGCTGGGGCGGTGATTTACGTCACCGGCCGGCGCAAGCTCACCGAGCTTGGTGGGCTCTACAAGACCATGCCGGTGACCGTGGCGCTCTACATGGTTGGCGCTTTCGCGATTTCGGCATTTCCATTCTTCTCGGGCTTCGTCACCAAGTCGATGGTGGTGGCCGCCGCCGGACAGGATCACCGCGCTGTGATGGTGCTCGCGCTGACGATGGCGTCGGCGGGGACGTTCCTGCACACCGGACTGAAGCTGCCGTACTACATGTTCTTTGGCACCGACCGTGGGCTGGAGGCGCGGGAGCCGCCCCGCAACATGCTGGTTGCGATGGGCATGGCGGCGGTGCTCTGCATCGCGATCGGGGTGTTCCCTCAGCCGCTTTACGATCTTCTGCCCTATCCGGTGGACTACGAACCTTACACCGGCGTCCATGTCACCGAAAGCCTTGGCGTGCTGATGTTCACCGCCTTGGGTTTTGTCATATTCCTCAGGGCGCTCGACCCCGAGAACACGATCAGCATCGACACCGATTGGTTCTACCGCAAGGGTGCACGGGTCTTCATGTGGATCGCCGGAAAACCGCTGGCGCGCTACGAGAAGGCGGTGAGCGACGTGTCCGAGACTGCTGTGTTGCCTTTCCTGCATGGGGCGGCGCGAATGGGACTGCGGATCGATGTCACCGGCGTTGACGCCGTCGTGAACGGCGTCGCCCGCTCGATCCTGCGCGGCGGCGGGCGGCTCCGGCGGCTCCAGACCGGCGTCGTGACCCATTACGCGCTGGCGATGATCGCTGGTGTGATCGCAGCCGCCGTGGTCTTCGCCGTGGTATGGCGATAGGGGGCGCGATGGGATTGCCGCTTCTGAGCTTCATAATTTTCACGCCCGTCGCCGGGGCAGCGGTTCTGATGTTTCTCCGCGGCGACGATGCGGTGCGCTGGACAGCGCTGGGTGTCACAATCCTTGACCTCGCCCTCTGCATTGCCATGCTGGCCGGATTCGACACCACGACCCACGAGATGCAGTTCACAGAGAAGCGCCCTTGGGTGCCCGCGCTCGGGATCACTTATGCGCTTGGTATCGACGGGATAAGCGCGCTCTTCGTGTTCCTGACCGCGTTGCTGGGTTCGATCTGTGTGCTCGCCTCGTGGGTTGCGATCGACCGCAAGGTCAAGGCGTTCATGGTCAGTCTGCTCTCCATGCAGGCGCTGATGCTGGGGGTGTTCTGCGCGCTCGACCTGTTCTTGTTCTACGTTTTCTGGGAAGCAATGCTGATCCCGATGTACCTGATCATCGGCGTCTGGGGTGGCGAAGGCCGGATCTATGCGGCGTTCAAGTTCTTCCTCTACACGCTGGCGGGCAGCCTCCTGTTCCTCATCGGTGTCATCGTGCTCTATTTCAACGGCGGCGAGACCTTCGACATCCTCGCGCTGACAGCGCAGGATTTGCCGTTCCCGGTCCAGTCCTGGCTGTTCTTCGCCTTCCTGATCGCCTTCGCCGTCAAGGTGCCGATGGTGCCGGTCCATACCTGGCTGCCGGACGCCCATGTGCAGGCGCCGACGGCAGGCAGCATCATCCTTGCAGGGGTGCTCCTGAAGATGGGCGCCTACGGGTTCCTGCGGTTCTCGCTGCCGATGCTGCCGGAGGCGTCGGTGTATTATTCGACGCTGATGCTTTCGCTTTCGGCGCTTGCGATCGTCTATGGCGGGTTGCTTGCGCTGGCGCAGGACGATCTGAAGAAGCTGGTGGCCTATTCCAGCATCAGCCACATGGGCTTCGTGACCATGGGGATTTTTGCGCTGAACCTCCGCGGACTCCAAGGAGGTATCCTGCAAATGTTCAATCATGGCGTGACGACGGGCGCCTTGTTCCTGTTCGTCGGCTTGATTTACGAGCGGACCCATACCCGCAGCATCGCTGATTATGGCGGGCTGATGAAGGCCGCACCCGTCTATACCGCGTTTCTTGCGCTGTTCACTCTGTCGTCGATGGCGCTGCCGGGAACAAATTCGTTCGTCGGCGAATTGCTGGTCCTGTCGGGCGGGTTTGCGGCCAACCTGGCCATCGGCGCGGCCGCCGTTTTGGGCGCGTTGCTTGGCGCGGCCTATCTGCTTGGCATGTATAGGAAAGTCGCGCTTGGTCCGGCCAGCGTCGGCGTCCGGTTCAAGATACGCGACGTGAACGCCCGCGAGCTGGCAGCGACCCTGCCGCTGGCCGTGTTAGTGCTGTGGGTCGGGCTCTATCCGAAACCCTTTCTCGGCATCATCGACGTCTCGGTGAAGCATTTGCTGGCTCAGGTGCACGATAAGGGGAGCGGCCCATGACCGCCGCAGCACTTTTCCAGTCGGCTCTCGCAAGCCTGCCCGAGATCGTGGTGATCACTGGAGCCTGCATCCTGCTGATCCTGGGACAGCTTGTGCGCAGGGGGCAGGAATATTTCCTGGTCTGGGCTTCCGTCGCGATCGTGCTGATTGCCGCCTTGGCGACACTCATTCTTTCGAGCGAGGTGCGGCCGGCCTATACGGGCATGTTCGTCGCCGACCGCTTCGCGGTCTTCTTCAAGTTCGTGTTCTACCTGGCCACCATCCTGACATTCCTCCTTTCGCGAAAATATGCGGATATCGAGGGGATCGGGAGCAGCGAATACTATGTCCTGCTGCTCTTTGCGCTTTCGGGAATGATGATCATGGCCTCGGCGACCGATCTCCTCTCGATCTATGTGGGCCTCGAACTGATGGTGCTCTGCACCTATGTGCTGACCGGATTCCTGCGGCGAGAGCGGCGGTCAAACGAAGCGGCGCTGAAATACGTGATCCTTGGCGCGGTCTCGACCGGGATTTTCCTTTACGGCGTTTCGCTGGTCTACGGGCTCACCGGCACGACGCAGCTGGACGGGATGGCTGCGGCGGTCACCGGCGATCCGCTCGATCCCGGATTGCTGCTGGCGGTGGTCTTCATCGTCGCGGGGCTGGTCTTCAAGGTCGGCGCGGTGCCGTTCCATATGTGGTTGCCGGACGTCTATGAAGGCGCGCCGACGACGATCACCGCCTTCATGTCAGTCGGCCCCAAGGCGGCGGGGTTCGCAGTGATCCTGCGGGTGTTCCTCAACCCGCTGGTAGCAGCCTCGGACGTTTGGATCATCGTCGCGGTCATTGCCGTGGTCACGATGGCGCTCGGCAGTTTCGTGGCGCTGGTGCAGGATAATTTCAAGCGGCTCCTCGCTTATTCCAGCATCGCCCATGCCGGGTTCGCCCTTTTCGGCGTGGTGGCCGGCGGTGCCGACGGGATCGCCAGCGTGATGCTCTACCTGCTGATATACTCCTTGATGAATCTCGGCATTTTCGCCACTGTCATCATGATGCGGAACGGCAATTTCTCGGGCGAGGTTATCGAAGACTACTCGGGTTTCGCCAAGTCCCGTCCCGGGCTCGCGCTTCTGATGCTGCTCTATCTGTTCTCGCTCGCCGGCATTCCGCCAACGGCCGGGTTCTTCGCCAAGTTCTACGTGCTGGTCGCGCTCGTCGAGCGAGGGTTCGTCATGCTGGCGGTGATCGCAGTGCTGCTGAGTGCTGTTGCCGCCTACTTTTATATCCGCATCGTCATGGTGATCTACATGCGCGAGCCGGAAAGGACGTTCGACCCGGCGCTGACGCCCTTGGTGCGCGCGACGCTCGCCTTCACTGCTGCGGGCACCATCGGCATCGGCCTGTTCCCCGCCTGGTTTTTAAGACTTGCCCAGCATTCCGTGTTGGCGGCTGACCGATTGAATTTGCAATGATCTGTCCGACGGAATAAACTCAAAGCTCAAGAAAGGATTGCCCAAGTTGCTTCCCGGGGCGACTGCATTACGGTCCTGAACAGGACGGTCGCGGCCTGAGGAAAGCACTCAGTGGGTAACCGGTGCAGTGCGATATGGCTGCGATGGAATTCTTGCCGGTTCTTTTTATGATCGTCGGAGTCGTTCTGGTGACGGGCGCGACGCTTTTTGTCTCTTCGCTGCTGCGTCCGTCCAATCCCTATCCCGAAAAGAACATGCCTTATGAGTGCGGCATGGACGCCGCGGGTGAGGCCGCCGCGGGGCGCTTCAGAGTGCCGTTCTTTATCCTTGCGATCCTGCTGGTCGTCTTCGATGTCGAGACGATGTTCCTCTTTCCCTGGGCCGCCGTCCTGAAAGACATCGGGCTGGTCGGCTTTGTCGAGATGTTCGTCTTCATAGTGCTGCTTCTTGTGGGCTTCGCCTATGCCTGGCTGAAGGGAGCACTCGAATGGGAGGCGTAAACAACGCGATCCGCGACAGCGTGCTGTTCACCACGGCCGAGAGCGTTATCAACTGGAGCCGGAGCTCGGCGCTGTGGCCCGAGACCTTCGGAATTGCCTGCTGCGCCATCGAGATGATCTCGGCGGGGTGCGCCCGCTATGATCTCGACCGGTTCGGCGTGGTGTTCCGGCCTTCGCCGCGCCAGTCCGATGTGATGATCATCGCCGGCACAGTAACGCGGAAGTTCGCGCCCGTGGTGCGCCGCCTCTATGACCAGATGCCGGAGCCCCGCTGGGTCATCGCCATGGGCACCTGCGCCATCTCGGGCGGGGTCTACAACACCTACGCGGTGGTGCAGGGAGCGGAAACCTTCGTGCCGGTGGACGTGCATGTGCCCGGCTGCCCGCCGCGGCCCGAGGCGCTGATGCATGGATTCCTGCTACTTCAGGAGAAGATCAAAAAATCCCGAGCACTGGCCGGGACTCCTCTGGGTCGGGTTGCAGCGTCATGAGTGTGGAGACGCCCCTCATCCGCACTACGATCACGGAGCGTTTCGGCGAGGCAATCGACGATCTTGGCTTCGCGCATGGTGTACATGCCTTCGCCGCTCCGCCTGACATGATCGTCGAGCTTTGCCGGTTTCTGAAGGAACACCCGGCGTTGCGGTTCAACTTCCTGTCGGACATCTGCGGGGTCGATCATTATCCTGAGATGCCACGCTACGAGACGGTGTACCACCTCTATTCGCTACCGAACAAATTTCGCGTTCGCATCAAATGCCGCCTCGCCGATCCGCCGCGGGTCCCGTCGGTGACGGGGATCTGGCGAACCGCCAATTGGCATGAGCGCGAAGCCTGGGATATGTACGGGATCAGGTTCGCGGGCCACCCGGATTTGCGCCGGATCTACATGTGGGAAGGGTTCGAGGGCTTCCCACAGCGCAAGGATTTTCCGCTCCGTGGCTACAAAGACAAGCTGAACCCGTTTGGCGCCGAAGGCACGCCACCGACGCAGCCCGACCTCGCCACCAAGAACATTCCATAAGGGAGGCCGCTCCACGCCGGGAACTTAAAATGACCGAAGTCACCGAACTGATCAGGCCGCAAGGCGAAGCGTTCGACACCAAGGAGGTGCTTCTCAATCTCGGCCCCCAGCACCCCAGCACGCATGGGGTTCTTCGGCTCGTCCTGGAATTGGACGGCGAGTACGTCAAGCGCGTGGACCCACACATCGGCTACCTCCATCGCGGCACCGAAAAACTGGCGGAGAGCTTCACCTACACCCAGATTTTTCCGCTCACCGACCGGCTCGACTACCTCTGTCCACCGTCGAACAACCTCGCCTTCGCGCTGGCGGTGGAGAAACTCCTCGGCATAGAAGCACCGATCCGCGCACAATATATCCGCGTGATGATGGCCGAGCTGGCGCGGATCTCCGGCCATGTCTTGATCACCGGCGCGCTGCCGATGGACCTCGGCGCCATGACCGCCTTGCTTTACGCCATGCGGGAGCGCGAAATGATCATGGACCTCCTGGAAATGATCAGCGGTGCGCGCATGCACACGTCCTTCTGCAGGGTTGGCGGAGTGCGCGAGGACCTGCCTGACGGTTTCCTTCCCAAGATCAGGGAGTTCTGCGACATCTTCCCGAACCGGATCCGCGACTATGAGCGGTTGCTCGAAAACAACCGGGTGTTCCTGAAGCGCACGCAGGGGATCGGCGTGATCTCCGCCGAGGACGCCATCGATCTTGGCCTGAGCGGTCCGAACCTGCGCGCTTCGGGCGTCGACTGGGACATCCGTCGCGACGAGCCCTATGAGATCTATGACCGGCTCGACTTCAACGTCATCACGCGCGACGAGGGCGACTGCTATGCGCGCTGGCAATGTCGGGTCGAGGAAATGCGCGAGAGCGTCCGGATCATCGAGCAATGCCTCGACCAGATGCCCGAGGGGCCGTTTCAGATCGACATGCCAACAATCGCCTTCCCGGTGGACAAGGACAAGGTGCATTGCTCGATGGAAGCACTGATCCAGCATTTCGACCTGTCGGCCTATGGCTTCAAGGTGCCGAAGGGCGAGGTCTATTCGGCGATCGAGGCGCCAAAGGGCGAGCTTGGCTTCTATATCATCAGCGACGGGTCGCCAAAACCATTCCGCATGAAGGTGCGGGCACCCTCGTTCGTCAACCTTCAGGGACTGTTCGGGGTGACCAACGCCCGCTATCTGGCGGACATGATCGCCGTGCTCGGCAGTCTCGACCCCGTGATGGCGGAGGTGGACAAGTAGCAGGGATTTGAATGCAATGACCATGCGCGAAAAGATAAGAGAGGCAGCGGCGCGATATCCCGACCAGCGCTCTGCGATCATGCCCGCGCTTCTGATCGCGCAGAGGGAGCATGGCCATCTGCCTGGTCAGGTGCTGGAAGAAGTCGCCGACATTCTCGGAGTCGAACGGATCTGGGTCTACGAGCTGGCGACCTTTTATACGCTCTTCCATACCGAGCCGGTGGGCATGTTCCACCTGCAACTCTGTGACAATGTTTCCTGCATGCTGTGCGGAGCCGAGGACCTGCTGAAGCATCTGGAAACGGCGCTGGCGATCAGGAAGGGCGACACCACGCCGGACGGGCTGTTCACGCTTTCCTCCGTCGAGTGCCTCGGTGCCTGCGAGATGGCGCCGGTGATGCAGGTCGGCGACGATTACCACGGCGCCCTTGATGTCGCGCGGATAGATGCACTTTTGGACAGCCTGCGGGCCACGGTGGGGCGGGTTGCGAGCGTCGAGCACGCCTCTGCGCGGCCGCCGGGGGAGTAGCGCCATGTTCGAGCCGGTTCTCCTCAAGAATGTCGCCGTGCCGGACAGTCACCTGCTGTCGACCTACGAGGCTGGCGGCGGCTACCAGGCACTGGCGAAGGCGCTGCGCGAATACACGCCCGACGAGGTCGTTAACCTCGTCAAACAGTCCAACCTGCGCGGTCGCGGCGGTGCCGGATTCCCGACGGGCATGAAATGGAGTTTCGTGCCGAAGCAGGTCGACAAGCCGAAATATCTTTGCTGCAACGCCGATGAGGGCGAGCCAGGCACCTTCAAGGACCGGATCATCATGGAGCGCGATCCGCATCAACTCATCGAGGGGCTGGCGGTAAGCGCCTATGCGATTGGGGCCAAAACCGCCTATGTCTACATCCGCGGAGAATATGTGACGGCGATCCGTCGCCTGGAGCAGGCGATCGCCGAGGCACACGAAAAGGGTTATCTGGGAACGGGCATTCTGGGCTCGAATTTCGATTTCGCCGTCCACATCCACTGCGGCGCAGGCGCCTATATCTGCGGCGAGGAGACTGCGATGCTCGAGTCGCTCGAGGGCAAGCGGGCGCAGCCGCGATTGAAGCCGCCGTTTCCGGCCATGGCCGGGCTCTACGCCAGCCCGACTGTGATCAACAATGTCGAGACGCTGGCCTGCGTGCCGCATATCGTGGCGCGGGGCGCGGACTGGTTCCGCGGCATCGGCCCGGACAAGAGCCCCGGCCCGAAGCTCTACTGCCTCAGTGGGCAGGTGCGCAAACCCGGCCTCTACGAGTTGCCGATGGGCATACCGCTGCGCGAGCTGGTCGAGGAACATGCCGGCGGGGCGTTGCCGGGACGCAAGATCAAGGCGGTGATCCCGGGCGGGGTCTCAGCGCCGGTCATCCCTGAGCACGGGCTGGACGTGAGGATGGATTTTGACTCGCTGGCTGCCGCCGGCTCGATGCTCGGTTCGGCTGGCGTTATCGTGATCGACGATAGCACCTGCATGGTCAAGGTCGCCACCAGGATCATCGAGTTCTTCCACCATGAGTCCTGCGGCAAGTGCACGCCCTGCCGGGAAGGATTGAACTGGGTCGTGAAGGTCCTGCGCCGGGTTGAAGGCGGGGATGGCGCACCCGGCGATCTGGAGCAGCTGGAGATGCTCTGCAAGGGCATTTTCGGCAATACGTTTTGTGCCTTGGGTGACGGTGCAGCGATGGGATTGCGTGCAGCACTCGCGCATTTCCGAGATGAATTCGTCGCCCATGTCGAGGAGCGGAGGTGCCCGTTTCACTGAAGAAGTGTGCTGGATCAGGGTTGTGAGGAAACCATGCTTAAAGTCACGATCGACGAACAAACGCTGGAAGTTGAAGCTGGCTCGACAGTGCTGCAGGCCGCCCAGCGTTTGGGCATCGACGTCCCGACCTTCTGCTATCTGAAGCGGCTGCCGCCGCTGGCTTCGTGCCGCATGTGCCTGGTGGAGATCGAGGGCGTGCGGCGGTTGCAGCCGTCCTGCGCCACTGCGGCCACCGATGGCATGGTCGTGCGGACGAACACGCCTCTGATCGAGGAAACGCGCTCTTCCATGCTCGACATGCTGCTCGCCAACCACCCCCTCGACTGCCCGATCTGCGACAAGGGCGGCGAATGCGAGCTTCAGGACATGGTAATGGCCTACGGGCCACGCGAAAGCCAATTCCGCGATGACAAACGTGTGTTCCACTCCGAGGACATTCGTCTGAGCCCGGTCATCATCATGAACGTCAACCGCTGCATCCAGTGCCAGCGCTGCGTCCGGATGTGTGAGGAGGTCGTCGGTGCGGTGGCGCTAGGCACCGTCGAAAAAGGCATGGATACCGCCGTCACCGGCTTCGAGGGCAGTCTGGCGAGTTGCGACCAGTGCGGCAATTGCGTCGAGGTCTGCCCGGTCGGCGCGCTGATGAGCTTCCCCTACCGCTACAAGGCGCGCCCCTGGGATCTCGTAGAGACCGACACGGTCTGCCCGCATTGTGGCACCGGTTGCCAGCTGACGGTGGGCACGCGCAAGGGCGAGTTCATGCGGGTGCGCTCGAAGTGGGACGAAGGTGTCAACCACGAAACTCTCTGCGTGAGAGGACGCTTCGGCCTCGATTTCGTTGCAAGCCGGGACCGGATCAAGCAGCCAATGATCCGTCAGGATGGCGCCCTGGTTCCGGTTTCCTGGGACGAAGCGGGGGACTATCTGCGTCGGCGACTGTTGGCCGTCGAGAGCAAGGATGCCGGCGGGCTGGCCTCGCCTCGCCTGCCCAACGAGGTGCTTTATCAGTTCCAGAAGCTGATGCGAACGGTATTCCGGACCAACAACATTGATTGTTCGTCACGCTGGGCCGCGCCCTTCGATACGCTCGGCCCGCTATTGGGAACTTTCTACAGCCGCACGCCGCTGGACGACGTAATCGGCAACGACTGCGTGCTCGTCGTCGGAGGCAATATAACCGAGGAGAACCCAGTCACCGAATACCTGCTGCGGGACGGGGCGCGGCGGCGGCAGACCGGATTGCTCATGCTATCGGCGCGGCCATCGCGTCTGGACGCCGATGCCAGGGTGGTGGTTCGTGTGCCTCCGGGCGGAGAAGCGGCAAGCCTTGCGGCGGTGGTGGCCGGTCTTGTGGCGGCAGCTGGTCAGGCCTTGCCGGGCGGCGCTTTTGCGGACATCGACAGGCCGGCGGCGGGCGCCGGCAGTGACGGGCCGGATCGCCTGGCCGCCGCGCTCAAGGAAGGCCGCAGCGTCACCGTGCTTGTCAGCGTCGACCTCCTGAGATCACCCGAAGCGCGCGCGACGCTGCGGCAGCTCAACAACCTGCTGCACGTTCTCCGCCTGCTCGGCAAAGGCCCGGCGATGCAGTTTCTCTTCGACCGTGCCAACCAGATGGGCGCCTGGGACATGGGGGTCCTGCCGGCGGCTCTGCCGGGGCTGCGGGTGGTCGCCGATGACGTGGCGCGCGCAACTCTTGCGCGAAACTGGGGCGCCGAAATCCCGTCTGAACCCGGCGCGGATCTCGACGCCATGCTGGACCTCTGTGTCGGTGGGCGGATGGGCGCGCTCTACATCGTCGGAACCGACCCCCTGGTCGCCTATCCCGACCGGAACTTTGTGACGCGGGCGCTTGGCGCCGCCGATCTCCTGATCGTGCAGGACGCGTTCCTCACGGATACGGCGGGCATGGCCGAGGTCGTCTTGCCCGCGGCGGGCTACGGCGAGGAATCTGGAACGTTCACCAACAACGAGGGTCGGATCCAGAATGTTCGCAAATTCCGTGAGCCCGTTTTCGAGGCGCGAGGCAATCTGGCGATTGTCGACTTTGTCGCGGCGCTACGCAGCCAGGCGCTGCGGCCATCGACGCAACCCGAAATTTTCGACGAGATTGCCCGGCTGGTTCCGGCCTATCAGGGGTTGACGCAGGACGGGCTTGGCGCCGACGGCGCTTTCACCAAGGCGGTGCCAACACTATCGGCTGGCATGCTCCCTGCGCCGCCGCCCGTCCCGACAGCAGCCGACCGGCTCATGCTGATCACCGGCGACTGCCTGTTCCACAACGGATATCTTTCCGAACGGTCGGACATCCTGAACACGGTCGCCAACGATCCCTATGTCGCGATGAGCGCGCAGGATACCGCGGCGCTTGGCCTTTCGGATGGCGATCAGGTAATCGTGCGTTCCGGCCAGGGCGAACTGACGGCGCAGCTCAAGGTCGACAGGCAGTTTCCCAAGGGCCTCGTCTTCGTTCCGGAAAACTATAGAGCCTTGCGTCTCAACAGCCTGCTGCGGCGGGGCGAATATCCATGCGCGGTGGAAGTTCAGAAGGCGCATGCCACTCTTGAGGTCGACCGCCCAGGCCGGATCTGGCGTGGGGTCTGAAGATTTGGGGTCGGGGCACCGCAAGGCTCTGCGGCAAGCTGCCCGCCCCGGCGTCTTCAGTGATACCTGGTCCCGCATATGTAATCCTGCAGATCCTGCTCTGTACGCTGCGCTTCGTCGAGCCTGTGTTTAACCACGTCGCCGATGCTGACCACGCCGACAACGTCGCCTCCATCCGTGACCAGCACATGGCGTGTACGCCGCTGGGTCATGATCCCCATCGCGACGGGCAGCAAATCCTGTGTCGAACACGTCGCCACATTGCGGTTCATGATGTCCGCGACCCGCTTTGCCGCCGCCTCGGCCCCGTATTCCGCCACCGCATTGCAGCAGTCCCGCTCCGACAGCGTACCGAGGTATTTGCCGTTCGATCGCCTGACGACGACGAAGCCGATATTGTTGTCTCGAAACAGCCGCAGTACCTCCACCATCGTCTGATCGGGAGCAACTGCGATGACCCCGACACCCTTGTTTTTCATGATTTCACCGACAAACATCTGAGCCTCTCTTTCCGAGCGCTTCGGTTTGACAGCTGGCGCGCGTTCATGTTCGCCGGATATTCCGCCACCAGTTGTAGCCCTGCGTCTCTTTCGTCTCGACAAGTACGTCCTTCTTCGTATTCAGGCGCGCGGCAACCACGCCGCCGCCGGTCGCCGCCTTACCCGGCTTGGCGAGCAGATCATCGCGCCCGATCACCAGGTCAGCTGAGGAAAAACTCGAGAATTCGTATTGTTGGCCAAGCGCGATCGCATCCGCCGGGCAGGCATCCTCGCACAGCCCGCAGAACAGGCAGCGGGCCGTGTCGATCTCGAATTTGGCCGGGTGCCGCTTGCCCTTCTCGTCCTCGTAGGGGACGACTTCGATACAGTCGCAGGGACAGATCCGCGCGCAGAGTTCGCAGGCCACGCACTTGATCTCCCCCTCTTCATCACGCGTCAGGAAGTGATGCCCGCGATAGCGGGAGTAGGGCAGCCACTTTTCCTTGTCCGGATACTGCATGGTCACGGATCTGGAGAACATGTAGCCGAAGGTCAGAGCCAAGGCGCTCGCCAGATCGGCAAAGAACGCCCAACCAATCCATGTTCCAACTCTGTCCTGCGCGCGCGACATCGCCGCCTCGCTACGGAGCCGCTACGACCCCTAAAAGTACACCGGTTATAATTATGTTCGCCATTGAAAGAGGAAGCAAGACTTTCCATCCGATCGCCATCAGTTGGTCGTAGCGGTAGCGGGGGAAAGTGAAGCGGAACCAGATAAACACATAGACGAAGAACGCGATCTTGAGCACAAACCACAGGAGCGGTGGCAAGGGAATCAGAACTCCGTTCCAACCGCCGAAGAACAGGATCACCACCAGGACCGACACAAGCAATACGATGGCATATTCGCTGACCATGAAGAAGGCAAAGCGGATACCGCTGTATTCGGTATGGAACCCGGCCCCCAGATCACCCTCCGCCTCCGCCAGGTCGAAGGGAATGCGCTGCGCTTCGGCGAGCCCGGCGACGAAGAACACGAAGAATCCGACCGGTTGGTAGACGATGTTCCAGACATCGGCCTGCGCCCGCACGATCTCGAGCAGGCTCATGGATTGCGCCAGCATGACCACGCCGATGACCGCGAACCCCATCGGGATCTCGTAGCTGATCATCTGCGCGCAGGTCCTGAGGCTGCCCAGAACAGCGTACTTGCTGTTGGAGGCCCAGCCGCCGAAGATGACGCCATAGACCTCGATCCCGATCACCGAGAAAACAAAAAGGAGCGCCACATTCATGTTGGAGACGTAGAGCGTGATCTCGTGGCCGAGGACCGAGACAGTTTCGCCGAAGGGGATCGCGACGAACACCACAAAGGGCGGGGCGAGCGCCAGGATTGGCGCCAGTTTGAACAGGAACCGGTCGGCCTCGGCCGGGATGTGATCCTCTTTGGTCAGGAGCTTGATTCCGTCCGCCACCGGCTGCAACAGCCCGTGCCACCCCACGCGCATCGGCCCCATCCGCTGCTGCATGTGCCCGGCGATCTTGCGTTCCAGCCAGGTTAGCGGCAAGGGTAGCAACAGCAGGATCGCAATCAGCAACGCGACCTTCAAGACGATCAGGCCAAGGGCGACGATAAGTTCCATGATCCCGGCTACTTAGTCATCGGGTTGAAGCGCACGACCAGACTTTGGCTCCGGCTATACAATGAGCACTGCGCGCACTTGTCAGACTACATGGTACAACGGCGACGCACCTCATACAATGCCGTCGCAGTTATGTCGTCGCTGGCTATGATGTGTCCGGGCTCAGGACGTTTTGAGACGAGTGGTTTCGCTGTGCAAGATGAAAGCTTCGCGTTTCCGCCAGTTGCACGCGCCATCTTGCGTATCAAAAACCGCCGAGGCTCTCATCGCTGCCTGATGAAAGTTCCGTGGCAGGTCAGCTGACGTCCGGGGAGCTGGACACCCAGCAGAAACGCAAAAAGCTCCTCGAGGGTTATGTCGAGGAGCTTTCTGTCAAGCGACTTGCATGGGCAAATTTGCAAGTATCGTTGGTTGCGGGGGCAGGATTTGAAGTTTCTGTCCCGCTGCGTCGGCTTCGCCTTCTTGGCGGGCCCCTGAGGAGGCGTTAAATCCTCGACCCGTTACGAGATACACAAAAGCCCGCACGAGGCGGGCCTTTGTGTATCTGGTTGCGGGGGCAGGATTTGAACCTGCGGCCTTCAGGTTATGAGCCTGACGAGCTACCGGGCTGCTCCACCCCGCGTTAATGTATTCCGAGCTGTTTGAGCCCGGGAGCGCTGTCAGGCGTAGCCTGACGAGGTGAGGCCGTGAAGGAATCGATCCAGTGGATCGATTTCAGGCCGAACGGGCTGCTCCACCCCGCGCCATGAGCAAATCGCTGGGATTTGCTGGTGTATTATAACACGAAAGGCCGCTTTGTGAGCGGCCCTTTTGTTTCGGCTTTGGGCCGTTTGTTTGGTGATGAGAAGATTGATTAGTTGCGCTTTGCAGACCTGGCAGCGACCTACTCTCCCGCGTCTTAAGACGAAGTACCATGGGCGCAGGGGCGTTTCACGGCCGTGTTCGGAAAGGGAACGGGTGCAGCCACCCCGCCATAACCACCAGGTCGGCAAAGCGCAACTATATGTTTTGAGAAGCTGGCAGGCATTAGCCTGTTTTCTTTTTTTGAACACGTCTTTGGAACCTCTTCTGACTGCGGATGCTTGTGGCACCCATACAGGCCAGAGGCCGTCGCGCTTGGTAGCGCGGGCCGTCCGCAGCGCCATTGGCGCGTCAGGACAAAGGTCTTGCATCATCGATCCGGACGACCGCTTTGCGGTCGCCTTGAGATGAGCATAGTCAATGAGAACGATCAAGCCGATCGAGCTATTAGTACCGGTAAGCTTCATGCGTTGCCGCACTTCCACACCCGGCCTATCAACGTGGTCGTCTTCCACGGCTCTGATAGGGAATACTCGTTTTCAGGTGGGTTTCCCGCTTAGATGCCTTCAGCGGTTATCCCGTCCATATATAGCTACCCTGCTATGCCCTTGGCAGGACAACAGGTCCACCAGAGATATGTCCATCCCGGTCCTCTCGTACTAGGGACAGATCCTGTCAATATTCCTACACCCACGGCAGATAGGGACCGAACTGTCTCACGACGTTCTGAACCCAGCTCACGTACCGCTTTAATTGGCGAACAGCCAAACCCTTGGGACCTGCTCCAGCCCCAGGATGCGATGAGCCGACATCGAGGTGCCAAACAACCCCGTCGATATGGACTCTTGGGGGTCATCAGCCTGTTATCCCCGGCGTACCTTTTATCCGTTGAGCGATGGCCCTTCCACGCGGGACCACCGGATCACTATGACCGACTTTCGTCTCTGCTCGACTTGTCAGTCTCGCAGTCAGGCGGGCTTATGCCATTGCACTCGACGACCGATTTCCGACCGGTCTGAGCCCACCATCGCGCGCCTCCGTTACTCTTTCGGAGGCGACCGCCCCAGTCAAACTACCCACCATACACTGTCCCGGACCCGGATAACGGGCCGCGGTTAGACATCCATGACGATAAGGGTGGTATTTCAAGGATGGCTCCACGGAAACTGGCGTCCCCGCTTCAAAGCCTACCACCTATCCTACACATGCCGACACGAATGCCAGTGTAAAGCTATAGTAAAGGTGCACGGGGTCTTTCCGTCTGACCGCAGGAACCCCGCATCTTCACGGGGAATTCAATTTCACTGAGTCTATGTTGGAGACAGCGGGGAAGTCGTTACGCCATTCGTGCAGGTCGGAACTTACCCGACAAGGAATTTCGCTACCTTAGGACCGTTATAGTTACGGCCGCCGTTTACTGGGGCTTCGATTCAAAGCTTGCACCTCTCCTCTTAACCTTCCAGCACCGGGCAGGCGTCAGACCCTATACGTCGTCTTGCGACTTCGCAGAGCCCTGTGTTTTTGATAAACAGTCGCTACCCCCTGGTCTGTGCCACCCCATAATAGTTGCCTAGCATGGGGTCACGCTTCTTCCGAAGTTACGCGTGCAATTTGCCGAGTTCCTTCAACATAGTTCTCTCAAGCGCCTTGGTATACTCTACCTGACCACCTGTGTCGGTTTCGGGTACGGTCTATACGGTGGAGCTATTTCCTGGAACCGCTCCGCTGCCCATCCAATCCAATTAGAATGAACAACTTGTGCAATCCGTCACTACCACCAGGCCCACGAATATTAACGTGGTTCCCATCGACTACGCATTTCTGCCTCGCCTTAGGGGCCGGCTAACCCTGCTCAGATTAACTTTAAGCAGGAACCCTTGGTCTTTCGGCGAGAGGGTCTCTCACCCTCTTTATCGTTACTCATGTCAACATTCGCACTTCCGATACCTCCAGGAGCCCTCACGGGTCTCCCTTCATCAGCTTACGGAACGCTCCGCTACCACTTGCGATTGCTCGCAAATCCTCAGCTTCGGTGCATGGCTTCAGCCCCGTTACATTTTCGGCGCAAAGACCCTTATTTAGACCAGTGAGCTGTTACGCTTTCTTTAAATGATGGCTGCTTCTAAGCCAACATCCTGGTTGTTTTGGGATCCTCACATCCTTTCCCACTTAGCCATGACTTGGGGACCTTAGCTGGAGGTTAGGGTTGTTGCCCTTTTCACGACGGACGTTAGCACCCGCCGTGTGTCTGCCGAGTAGTACTCCCCGGTATTCGGAGTTTGGTTAGGATCAGTAAGACGGTGAGTCCCCATAGCCCATCCAGTGCTCTACCCCCGGGGGTATTCGCTCGACGCTCTACCTAAATAGATTTCGCGGAGAACCAGCTATTTCCGAGTTTGATTGGCCTTTCACCCCTAGCCACAAGTCATCCCAATCTATTGCAACAGATGCGGGTTCGGTCCTCCAGTTGGTGTTACCCAACCTTCAACCTGCTCATGGCTAGATCACTCGGTTTCGGGTCTAATGCAACAAACTAAATCGCCCTATTCAGACTCGCTTTCGCTTCGCCTACACCTACCGGCTTAAGCTTGCTTGTTACACTAAGTCGTTGACCCATTATACAAAAGGTACGCCGTCACCCTTGCGGGCTCCGACTGTTTGTAGGCATCCGGTTTCAGGTTCTATTTCACTCCCCTTGTCGGGGTGCTTTTCACCTTTCCCTCACGGTACTTGTTCGCTATCGGTCATGCACGAGTACTTAGGCTTGGAGAGTGGTCTCCCCATGTTCAGACAGGATTTCTCGTGTCCCGCCCTACTCTAGGACAATCATGATATCTACGCGTACGGGGCTGTCACCCACTACGGCCGCACTTTCCAGAGCGTTCCACTTTAATCACAATTGCCACTGGCCTGGTCCGCGTTCGCTCGCCACTACTTGCGGAGTCTCGGTTGATGTCCTTTCCTGCAGGTACTTAGATGTTTCAGTTCCCTGCGTTCGCTTCTTACACCCTATGTATTCAGGTGTAGATACCTTATCACAATACCTAGAAACCTGTTTTGTCCTCACGGCCAAAGGCCTGCGGACGGCGCGCCGGATAACCGGCGACGCGCTTTGCGCTACGAAGGAAGTCCCTCGCAGCCAAAGCAACAAAACAGATTTTCTAGGTATTTAAGGTGGGTTGCCCCATTCGGAGATCCATGGATCAAAGCTCATTCGCAGCTCCCCACGGCTTTTCGCAGCGTATCACGTCCTTCATCGCCTGTGCATGCCAAGGCATCCACCAAATGCCCTTACGACACTTAATCGTTCTCATTGCCAATGCTCATCGTCTTTGTTTGATTTGGCAGACCTTGTCCGCTTCGCTTTCGCCTCGCGGGGTGCCAAATCCGACCATCCGGACAACCTTGCGATTGCCGTGCAGTCGGGCCAAACATGCGTGATTACCTTTTACAATCACGCTTTCTAA
>NZ_JBPWPT010000001.1:4027500-4605000 GCF_051811205.1 Rhizobium sp. 862_C5_N1_2
GGCGAGGCGCTGGCGAAATTCGAGGACGAGCGCAAGCGCATCGATACGCTGCTGAACAACCAGACGCCAGACCAGGTGGCGAGCAAGTAGCGTCCATCTACGCTGGTTCCCCTCCACGAGACGCCTCGGCCACCAAACGAAAAATGGCGGCCCGAAGCCGCCATTTCCCATTCATCCGGCAAACCGGTTTACGCCGCTTCGCTCACCGTCTGCATCGTCCTGAACTGCAGCCGGTCCGAACCGCTCGTCACCTTTACCGTCGATCCGTCCGGCACCTGGCCAGACAGGATCTGCTCGGCCAACGGATCCTGCACGAACTTCTGGATCACCCGCTTCAGCGGCCTTGCGCCGTAGACCGGGTCGTAACCCTTGTTCGCCAGCCAGTGGCGGGCTTCCTCGTCGAGATCGATGACGATCTTGCGCTCGGACAGCAGGGCCACCAGCCGCTTCAGCTGGATATCGACGATCGCGCCCATCTCCTCGCGCTTCAGGCGATGGAAAAGGATGATCTCGTCGATGCGGTTCAGGAATTCCGGCCGGAAATGCCCGCGCACAACCTCCATCACCTGCTCGCGAACCGTGTCGCTGTCGTCGCCGTCCTTCAGCTGCGTCAGATATTCGGCGCCGAGGTTCGAGGTCATGATGATCATCGTGTTGCGGAAATCGACCGTCCGGCCCTGGCCGTCCGTCAGACGTCCGTCGTCCAGCACCTGCAGCAATATATTGAAGACGTCGGGATGCGCCTTTTCGATCTCGTCGAACAGCACGACCTGATAAGGCCTGCGGCGCACGGCTTCCGTCAGCGCTCCGCCTTCGTCATAACCGACATAGCCGGGAGGCGCACCGATCAGCCGGGCAACGGAGTGCTTCTCCATATATTCCGACATGTCCATACGCACCATCGCCGTTTCGTCGTCGAAGAGGAAGCGGGCAAGCGCCTTGGTGAGCTCCGTCTTGCCGACGCCAGTCGGGCCGAGGAAGATGAACGAGCCGATCGGCCGGTTCGGATCCTGCAGGCCGGCCCGCGCGCGGCGGACGGCGCGCGACACGGCCTGAACCGCATCACCCTGGCCGATCACCGATTTCGCCAGTTCGTCCTCCATCCGAAGCAGCTTGTCGCGTTCGCCTTCCAGCATCTTGTCGACCGGAATACCGGTCCAGCGGGAAACGACATGGGCAATATTGTCGGGGATGACGACCTCCTGCACCATCGCGCCGCGTTCGCCATCCTGCTTTTCGGCGTCGACGAGCTGCTTTTCCAAATCCGGAATGACACCGTAGGTCAGCTCGCCGGCACGTTGGAATTCGCCTTTGCGCTGGGCGATCGCCAGTTCATTGCGGGCATCGTCGAGCTGCTTCTTCAGATCGGCGGCAAGGCCGAGCTTCTGCTTTTCCGCCTGCCAGCGAGCCGTCAGTGCATCGGCTTCCTCTTCGAGGCCGGTCAGTTCGGTCTCCAGCCGCTTCAGCCGGTCAGCAGAGGCAATGTCGGTTTCCTTCTTCAGCGCCTCGCGCTCGATCTTCAGCTGGATGATCCGGCGATCGAGCTCGTCGAGCTCTTCCGGCTTGGAATCCACCTGCATGCGCAGGCGCGCTGCCGCCTCGTCCATCAGGTCGATCGCCTTGTCGGGCAGGAAGCGGTCGGTGATGTAGCGATTGGAAAGTGTCGCCGCGGCCACCAGCGCCGCATCGGCGATGCGCACCTTGTGATGCTGCTCGTATTTTTCCTTCAGCCCACGCAAGATCGAGATCGTGTCTTCGACCGTCGGTTCGTCGACGACGACGGGCTGGAAGCGGCGGGCAAGGGCCGGATCCTTCTCGACATGTTTGCGATATTCATCAAGCGTGGTCGCGCCGACGCAATGCAGCTCACCGCGGGCAAGGGCGGGCTTCAAGAGGTTGGAGGCGTCCATCGCCCCATCCGCCTTGCCGGCGCCGACCAGCGTGTGCATCTCATCAATGAACAGGATGATCTCGCCGTTCTCAGCCTGGACTTCATTGAGCACGGCCTTCAGCCGCTCCTCGAATTCGCCGCGGTATTTCGCACCGGCAATCAGCGCACCCATGTCGAGCGCCATCAGCTTCTTGTCCTTGAGCGATTCCGGCACGTCGCCGTTGACGATGCGCAGCGCCAGGCCCTCGACGATCGCCGTCTTGCCGACCCCGGGTTCGCCGATCAGCACAGGATTGTTCTTGGTGCGGCGCGAAAGCACCTGGATGGTGCGACGGATTTCGTCGTCGCGACCGATCACCGGGTCGAGCTTGCCCTCGCGGGCTTCGGCAGTGAGATCGCGTGCAAACTTCTTCAGCGAATCGAAACCCTGCTCGGCATTGGAGGAATCCGCCGTCCGGCCCTTGCGGATGTCATTGATGACCTGGTTGAGGCCCTGGGCCGTCACGCCTGAATTCTTCAGCGTCGAAAAGGTCGAGGCCGAGGATTCGATCGCCAGCGCCTGCAGCAGGCGCTCGACCGTGACAAAGCTGTCGCCGGCCTTCTTCGCCGCTTCTTCAGCGGTCGAAAGGACCTTGGCGAGAGGCTGCGCCAGATAAATGTTGCCGTTGCCGCCGGAGATCTTCGGCAACTTGGCGAGAGCTGCGTCATTGGCAAGGCGGGCGGCCTTGGCATCGCCGCCGGCGCGCTCGATTAGCGATGCCGCCATGCCCTGATCGTCATCGAGCAGGACTTTCAGCACATGTTCGGGCGTAAATTGCTGGTGACCCTGCGCCAGCGCATAGGTCTGGGCGGACTGGATGAAACCGCGCACCCGCTCCGAATATTTCTCGATATTCATATGGTACCTCCATGGATCGCCCTGCCCTGACGAGGCGCAGACCGATGATTGAGATCGACCCCCTGAAAAGGCAGGTCACGCTTTGCCCGTCTGGGATTCGGGCGAAGCAGTTCGAAGAGAATATGGTAGCCTGTTCTGCGAGTTTAAAGAGCCCGTAAAATGAAAATCCCCGGCACAAGGCCGGGGATTTTCAAACTAATTCGAGCAGATGGCATGAACTTCACGCTCTCCCTTGAAGGGGACGCGAAATCCTCATTCCGATGCGACGTCAGCCAGCACTGGCGCCTCGGCAGAGGCGCCCTCGCCTTCAGCGGCGGCTTCTTCACCCTCAGCACCGCGACGCGGGCGACGGGGACGGCTGCCGGTGCTGCGGCGGCGGGGCTGGCGTTCGCGCGGCTGGCCGCCGGCACCTTCCTCGTCCATGGCGACTTCGGCCGGAATACCTTCGATCTCCGGCTGTGGGCCGGTTCCATCGATGAGTTCGGACTGGGGTGCCGGTGCCGGCGCCTGAGCGGGTACCGGCTTCGGCTGCTGCTGTGCCTGCGGCTGCGGCTGGTGCTGCCTGCTCTGCGGCTGATGCTGCCTGTTCTGCGGCGGCTGGACGATAACGACGTCGTCGCCGTCATTGTCATTGTCATTCTCATTGTTATCCATATCGTCGCCGTCGCGGTCCGCACCTTCGCGATCATTGTACTCGCCGCGGTCGTCGCGCTGGAAGCGTTCCTGCATCTGCGCCTGGGCGCTGGCGATGATACGATTGTAATGTTCGGCGTGCTGGAGATAGTTCTCGGCAATCACGCGATCGCCGGAGCTTTGGGCGTCGCGGGCGAGCTGCGCGTATTTTTCGGCGATATGCTGCGCAGTACCGCGAATCTTCACATCGGGGCCGGAGCTGTCATAGGTCCGGGTCAGCGGATTGCCGCCCTTGCGGTTGAAATTGTTGTTATTGTTATTTCCACCGCCGCCGCCACCGCCGCCGTTGTTATTGTTACCACGCCCTCGACCGCGCTTGTTCTGCTGTCCTGGCCTCATAGATCGTTCACCTGAATTCTCTGTTTGTGATGGATACATGGCACCAACCGCCATGACCGGAAACCGGGTCAGGACCTTTGTGCCGCGAGCATACTGCGCCTTTGCGCCGACCTGCCGCTTGGTTCTCAAGTCAGTTTGACTGATTCACGCATTGGGTCGTGTTCAACCGTTGAAACTCTCGTTTAAAAGAGCGGACCCCCGAGGCAAACCAAGTACCGAACGAATCTCGTTCATTCCTATCTGCCCAACACGTGACCGCAACCTATATTGCTTCACCGGGAAATCCAAGCCTTTTCTTCGCAATAACAATAATGTCCTGTTCAATGCCGGATTGTCGTCTCTCACGTGAGCGCGAACACGAGCACCCTGTCGTTCTGACCATAATCTTTCACGGATTTGAGGCACCTGAAGCCTTTCGCTTCAAAGATCGCCGTCACGTCGTTTCGCTGATCGTAGCCGATCTCCAGTCCGACGACCCCATCGGGCTTGATGAACCTTGCCGCATCCTTGGCTATGGCTTTGTAAGCGTCAAGCCCATCCGGGCCGCCATCCAGAGCCGCAGCCGGATCAAATTTCGTCACTTCGGGAGCGAGATCGTGAATGACATTGGAAGCAATATAGGGCGGATTTGAGACAATCGCGTGAAACGATCCCTGGATGTTCTCGAACCAACTCGACTGGACGACCTGAAAACGATCCTGCAACCCGTTTCTTTCTGCATTCGATCTTGCCGTCAGAAGTGCATCCGCCGATATGTCGCTGCCGACACCTGACGCATCAGGACACTCGCTCAAAAGCGCAAGGCATATCGCCCCGGTCCCGGTTCCCATGTCAAGGATATGGAGACGGCTTTGCGCCTTTGCAAGGTCTTTGAGATAGACGAGAACCGTATCGACCAGGATTTCCGTATCCGGCCGCGGTTCCAGCGTTTCCGCCGAGAGCCGCAGCGGCAGGCCATAGAATTCCCGCTCGCCGAGAATGCGATGCACCGGCTCATGGCCGAGCCGCCGCTCCAGCGCCTTGAAAATCACTTCGGCCTGTTCAGGAGAAAGCCTCTCGGCCGATCGCGTCAACAGCTCGGTCGGCGACAATCTCAGAAGGCCCGCGACAAGCAGCCGCGCATCGGTCGCCGGGTCGACGATACCGGCTTCCGTGAAGCGACGGCGCGCTTCGGCAAGCATATCGGAGACCGTCGAGCTCATTGTTGCTCGCCGAGCTGCGCCAGCTGGCTGGCCTGGTAATCGGCCATCAGCGCGTCGACGACCTCCTCGATCTCGCCTTCCATCATTCGGTCAAGCTTATAGAGCGTCAGATTGATGCGATGGTCCGTCACCCGCCCCTGCGGGAAATTATAGGTGCGGATACGTTCCGAGCGGTCGCCGGAGCCGACCTGGCTTTTGCGATCGGCAGAGCGCTCGCTGTCGGCCCTCTGCCGCTCCGCGTCATAAAGCCTGGAGCGCAGCACCTGCATCGCCTTGGCGCGATTTTGGTGTTGCGATTTTTCCGAGCTGGTGACGACGATGCCGCTCGGCAGGTGGGTGATACGCACCGCCGAGTCCGTCGTATTGACGTGCTGGCCGCCCGCGCCCGAAGAGCGCATCGTGTCGATGCGGATGTCTTCAGCCCGGATCTCGATGTCGATCTCCTCGGCCTCGGGCAGCACCGCCACCGTCGCCGCCGACGTATGGATGCGGCCCCCCGCCTCGGTTTCCGGCACGCGCTGCACGCGATGCACGCCGGATTCGAATTTCAGCTTGGCAAAGACGCCCCTACCGGTAATCGTCGCGATGATTTCCTTGTAGCCGCCGGCTTCGCCCTCGCTCGCCGAGAGCACCTCCACCTTCCAGCCCTTTTCCGCCGCAAAGCGCTCGTACATGCGAAACAGATCGCCGGCGAAAAGAGCCGCTTCCGAACCGCCCGTGCCGGCGCGGATTTCGAGGATCGCGCTCTTTTCGTCCGCTGCGTCCTTCGGCAGAAGCAGGATCTGCATCTCCTGTTCCAGCACCTCGATCTGCTCTTTCACGTCGGGCAGCTCCAGCTCGGCGAGGTCGCGCATCTCGCGGTCGACCGACCTGTCCTCGAGCAGCGTTTCGAGATCGGCAAGCTCGGCGACCGCTTTCTCATAGACGCGGATCTTGGTCACGACAGGCTGCAGCTCGGAATATTCGGATGCGAGCTTCACATAGACATCGGCAGCCGGGCCAGCCGACATGCGCGCCTCGATCTCGCCGAAACGACGTTCCAGCTCGCGCATCTTTTCAACGGGAAGCTTCGCCACCCTTCACTCCGATTCTTCTTAATCTCAGTCTAAAGGGGAATATTGTGGCTCTCGGCGAAGCGGGCAAGCACCTCGCGCATCGGCGTCAAGGCATGGTGATCGTCCAGCACCTCGTCCATCGCCTTCGTCAGCGCCCCGACATCGAGCCCTAGCAGCATCGCCTTCACCGGTCCGATCGAGGCCGGCGACATCGAGATCGAGCGGAAGCCGATACCGAGCAGCGCCATCGCCGAGATGGGTTTGCTGGCGAGCTCGCCGCAGAGCGTCACCGGCGTCTTGTTCCGCTCCGCCCCGCGCACAATATCGCGCAGGATGCGCAAGAACGGCTTGCCCAGCGGATCGAAGCGGTCCGAAACCCGTGCATTGCCGCGATCGACCGCCATCGAGAACTGGAAGAGGTCGTTCGAACCGACCGAGACGAAATCGACCGCCTCCATCAGTTCGTCGAGCTGCCAAAGCAGGGCCGGCACCTCCAGCATCGCCCCGAATTGCAGCTTGCGCGGCAAGCCGTGGCCGAAGCGCGAGAGATGCTGCACTTCCTTCTGCAAAAGCTCGCGCACCATCTTCAACTCGGATACCTCGGTCACCATCGGAACCATCAGCTTCAGCTCGGTGTCGGCCGATGCCTTTAGCAGGGCGCGCAACTGGGTGCGCAACAGTCCCGGCCGGTCGAGCGACAGCCGGATGGCGCGCCAGCCGAGTGCCGGATTTTCTTCCTCATGGCCGCGGAAATAGGGCACCACCTTATCGCCGCCGATATCGAGCGTACGGAAGGTGACGGTGCGGCCCGCCGCCTGTTTGATCACATTGCGATAGAACTGCTCCTGCTCATCCGCCTTCGGCATGGTGGAGGCGATCATGAATTGCAGTTCGGTGCGGAAGAGGCCGATGCCCTCGGCACCCGATTCCGAAAGCTGCGGCAGGTCGACCAACAGCCCCGCATTCATCATCAGCGAGATCCGCTGCCCATCCTTGGTCACTGGCTCGACGGCGCGCAGTGCCCGGAACTGCTCCTGCCGCCTGGCGCGGAAGCGGACCTTTTCCTCATAGGAACGCCGGTGATCGGCCATCGGCCGCAGATGCACATGCCCCTCGTCGGCGTCGATGATCACGGCATCACCATTCTCGGCGAGCGCCACCACACCCGCCGCCTGGCCGATGACCGGAATCCCCATGGCGCGTGCGACGATCACCACGTGGCTCGTCACCGCCCCTTCTTCCAACACCAGCCCACGCACATTGGAACGCGGATAATCGAGCAGCTCGGCTGCCCCCATGGCGCGCGCCAGGATGATTGCGTCGCTGGGGAAACCTTCAGCGGTCGTCCGGCCGGTATAACCCGTCAACTGTCTGAGCAGCCGGTTCGCCAGATCCTCGAAATCATGCATGCGTTCGCGCAGATAAGGGTCGGTCAACCGCATCATCCGCGCCTTGGTGTCGCTCTGCACCTTCTCGACTGCTGCTTCCGCCGTCAGGCCGTTGCGGATCGCCTCCTCGAGCTTGCGCACCCAGCCCTGGTCATGCGCAAACATGCGATAGGTTTCGAGCACCTCACGATGTTCGCCCTCCATCGACACGTCGCGACGCGACAGCATGTCGTCGATTGAAATCCGAAGCGAGCCCATGGCTTCGGCCAGCCGCCGGATTTCCTTCTCGGCATCTTCGTTCAGCAGGTTGGTGACGACGATGCGCGGCTCGTGCAGCACGACGTAACCGAGGCCGATGCCGTCATTATAAGTGTCGCCATCAACGGTAACCGAACGCGTCAGGTCGAGTTCGAGGCCCGGCTTGGTGATCTTCTTGAGCTCGCCGGTGGCGATCATCTCGGCAAGCACCATCGCGGTCGTCTCGAGCGCTTCCAGCTCTTCCTCGCGATAGTTGCGGCTTGCCTTGTTCTGCACGACGAGAACGCCGAGTGAGCGCCCGGTCCTGAGGATCGGCACACCAAGGAAGGAATGGTAGATTTCTTCGCCCGTTTCCGGCAGGTAGCGGAAAGCAGGGTGCGACTGCGCGTCGGAAAGGTTAAGCGGCTGGGCCGACGCCGCGATCGTGCCGACCAGGCCCTGCCCCATCTTCAGTTGCGCCAGATGCACGGCCTCGCGGTTGAGGCCTTCGGTCGCGTAGAGTTCGAGTACGCCGTCGGCGCGCAGCACATAGACGGAGCAAACCTCCGCCACCATATTGCCGGCAATCTGGCGGACGATCCGGTCAAGACGCTCCTGCGGCTCCAGCGGCTCCGCCATCAACTCGCGCAGCCGCCTGAGCAGCACGCGCGGACCGCCGGAAAGGTCTCTCATGGCGTCTCAAGCTCCCGAAACAACGCACTCAGTCCCGGCAGGCCGGCCCTCGTCTCCTCAACCTGAAGGGGCAGGCCGCCCACTGGGAATCAATTCTTATCCAGACCGTAGCAGGAATGCAAAGTCCTGACAGCGAGTTCTGCATAGGGACCGTCAATCAGGATGGAAATCTTGATCTCGGAGGTCGTGATCGCCTTGATGTTGATGCCTTTTTCGGCAAGTGCACGAAATGCGGTCGCGGCAACGCCCGCGTGGCTGCGCATGCCAATACCGATGACCGATACTTTCACCAGCCCCGATTCGTTCTGCACGACATCGTAGCCGATCTTCTCCTTATGGTCGCCGAGCACCTTGATCGCCTTCTCGACGTCGCCTGACGGCACGGTGAAGGTCATGTCGGTCTTCGACCCATCCTCGGAGATATTCTGGACGATCATGTCGACATTGATATGGGATTCAGCAAGCGGCCCGAAGATCGCCGCGGACACGCCCGGCCGGTCGGCAAGACGGCGAAGCGAGATCTGAGCCTCATCCTTGGCATAGGCGATGCCGGTGACTACTTCCTGTTCCACGATTTCATCCTCGTCACAAATCAGCGTTCCGGGCGGGTTCAGCAGATCGCCCATGCCCGGAGCATCGGGGTCTTCGAATGATGAGCGCACGAAGGTGCGCACCTTGTGCACCATGGCAAGCTCGACCGAGCGCACCTGCAGTACCTTGGCGCCAAGCGAGGCCATTTCCAGCATTTCCTCGAAGGCGATCTTCTTCAGCCTGCGCGCCTTCGGCACGATGCGGGGGTCGGTCGTGTAGACGCCGTCGACGTCAGTATAGATATCACAGCGGTCTGCCTTGACAGCTGCCGCGATTGCGACGGCCGAAGTGTCCGATCCGCCGCGCCCGAGCGTCGCGATACGGTTGTCGGGTCCCAACCCCTGGAAGCCGGAGATGACGGCAACCTGCCCCTCGCCCATGCGTTTGACGATGTCAGAGCCGTCAATCTCCATGATCCGCGCCGCGCCATGCGCGTTGTCGGTGCGGATCGGGATCTGCCATCCCTGCCAGGAACGGGCATTGATATCCATCGCCTGCAATGCGATTGCCAGCAGCCCTGATGTCACCTGCTCGCCGGATGCGACCACCGCATCATATTCCCGCGCATCGTAAAACGGAGAATTGGCGCCGATCACCTTCGGCGTGCCCTGGACCCAGCCAACCAGTTCATTGGTCTTGCCGGACATGGCCGACACCACCACCGCGACCTCGTGCCCGGCATCGACTTCGCGTTTTACGTGGCGGGCAACATTCTTGATGCGGTCCAGGTCAGCGACGGACGTGCCGCCGAATTTCATTACGATGCGTGCCATATGCCTCTACCACGACTGGCGCCGGGAAAGCGGAAAACCGGACCCGGCATCACGAAAGCTCTGGGCAGACCGCTTGGCCAGAGAGCCGGATTCCCAACTTCCGGAACCGCTCTAAAGCCCAGGTCCCCAAAGGCCCCAAGTTGCGGCGTCTCTTAGCGAGTTTGGCGGGGGGAGGCAAGCGCGGGCGATAAAAGCTATTGGCGAGCGGTTCCGCCCTCGTCAGTCCTCTGGTCTGCACCCTTGACTTATGCCCCCGATCGTCCGACTTCACATCTCACGAATGAAGGAGTGGACGATGACGGAAGGCGCCAGAAGCACGATCGACCAAGGTGAAGTGGACCGCTTCTCGGCGATGGCGGCGGAATGGTGGAGCCCGACCGGCAAATTCAAGCCGCTGCACAAGTTCAATCCCGTCCGGCTCGCCTATATAAGAGACAAAGCCTGCGAGAATTTCGGCCGTGATCCGAAAAGCGCGCGCCCGCTCGAGGGCCTGCGCGTGCTCGATATCGGCTGCGGCGGCGGTCTGTTATCCGAACCTGTCGCCCGCATGGGCGCGTCCGTCGTCGGCGCCGATCCGTCCGAGAAGAATATTGGCATCGCCTCCACCCATGCGAAGGCCTCCGGCGTTTCGGTCGACTATCGCGCCGTCACCGCCGAGGAGCTCGCCGAGGCTGGCGAGACCTTCGATATCGTCTTGAACATGGAGGTGGTGGAACACGTCGCCGATGTCGAATTCTTCATGACGACCTGCGCGAAAATGGTCCGCCCCGGCGGCCTGATCTTCGTTGCCACCATCAACCGTACGATGAAGGCGGCAGCGCTTGCCATCTTCGCCGCCGAGAACATTCTGCGCTGGCTGCCGCGCGGCACGCATCAGTATGAAAAGCTCGTACGCCCGGAAGAGCTGGAAAAGCCGCTGGCCGCAAACGGCCTCGAGATCACCGACCGCACCGGCGTCTTCTTCAATCCACTGTCGAACCAATGGAACCTGTCCAAGGATATGGACGTGAATTATATGCTGCTGGCGAAGCGGCCGGCTTAGGGCATGTCGCGCAAAACTGTGCAGCGGTTTTGCGACAACGACATGCGCAAAAACAAAGGGCTAAAGCGCGAGGAGCGAATCTGAAAGATCGCGACGCGCTTTAGTCCCGCCGTCAATAAGCCGGCTACACTTTCAGCGCGATACGCAGGCCGAAATCATAGAAGGCGAGCGGCGTGGACTACACGTCAGTTTACGTCTTCCGGCAAAACAGGAATGGCTGCGATCTCGATGCCCTCTTCGAGGAGGGCCTGCGCCTCGTCGAACGTCGCCTGGCCGATGATGCCGCGGGCATCCGCCTCGCCGTAGTGGATCTTGCGGGCTTCCTCGGGAAATTGCGTGCCGACGTCCTCGGAATTGGCCTTGACCGCCGCAACGGCCTCCTTGAGCTTTTGCAGGGCCTCGCGGCGCATGGCATCCATCGCCAGCGTCTGCCTCTCGTCCTTCTTCCGCGCGGTCGACACCGAAGGCGCCATCAACAGCTTGGAAATGGCGGCGGAATGACAGACCGGGCAGGTCAGAAAACCGGTTTCGACCTGACGATCGAAATCGGCGCTTTCCGAAAACCAGCCTTCGAATTCATGGGCATTGTCACAGGTGAGGGAATAGCGGATCAAGCGGCGACGCCTCCGGCGACTGCTCCCGCAATCTTCTCGACCGAGAATTCCCGGCCATTCCTCAGGTTCGGGATCTTGTCATGCGCGGCCTTGACCGCGGCGGGATCGATCTCGGCGACGATAACCGCCGCACCGGTGGCGCCGGCCGACGCCAGCACCGTGCCCCAGGGATCGATGATCATCGAATGGCCGAAAGTCTCGCGCCCGTCCTCGTGCCGGCCTGCCTGTGCGGCAGCGATGATGAAGACACCGTTCTCGATTGCCCGTGCCCTGAGGAGGATCTCCCAATGCGCCTCGCCGGTCTGCTTGGTGAAGGCGGCGGGCACTGTCATCACCTCGGCACCGGCCATGGCCTGGGCGCGGAAGAGCGCGGGAAACCGCACGTCGTAACAGATCGCAAAGCCCATTTCGGCAAAGGGCAGCGACAGGACGCGGGCCTCCGAGCCGGCTGTATAGGCGGCACTTTCACGCCAGCTCTCGCCATTGTCGAGATCGACGTCGAACATATGGATCTTGTCGTAGCGATTGAGAATCCTGCCGTCGGGACCGAACAGGAAACCGCGATTGGCGATCTTTCCGTCAGCAAGGGCAATCGCAGTCGAACCGACATGCATGTGAATACCGAGCTCCACGGCAAGCTCTGAGCCAGTCTTGACGATGATGTCATGCGCCTCGTCGGCAAGCACGGCGCGTGCCGCCGCACGGTCTCGCTGCAGCATGCCGGTCATCTCGGGCGTCTGCACATAGGTCGCGCCCTGGGCAACGGCCTCGCGCACCAGCCGCGCCATGGCGGCGGCATTCTTCGCCGGATCGACCCCGGAGCACATCTGGACAGCTGCGGCCTTGAAGCTCATCGGTTCTTCCTCAAGCCGCCAGCATCGGATCGAGCTTGCCGGCCCGATCGAGCGCAAAGAGATCGTCGCAACCGCCGACATGATCGGCGCCGATGAAAATCTGCGGAAAAGTGGTCCGTCCGTTCGACTTGCCGATCATCTCCTGGCGAAGATCCGGCGAAAAGGTCGCGTCGTGCTCGACATATTCGACGCCCTTTTCTTCGAGAAGGGACTTGGCGCGGGTGCAATAGCCGCAAAACTGCCGTGTATAGATGGTGACGGGTACCATAATCTCTCCAGACTGATGCCGGGTATTCCTGTCATATAGGCTCGGAGAGAGCCCTTGCAAAGGTCAAAACCGTTATGTCGGCCGCACCCGCCTTGCGCAGTGTCCGGCTTGCCGCAGCGACCGTCGCCCCTGTTGTATAGACGTCGTCGACGAGGACGATACGCTTGCCGAAAATGTCGTTTTCGCAACCCTTGGCAATCGTGAAAGCACCCCTGACATTGTCCTCACGCGCCTTGGCGCCGAGGCCGACCTGCTGGCTGGTGCGCTTGACGCGAACAAGCGTGGCGGCAAGCAGCGGCTTGCCTGAGAGCCTTGCCATATGGCGGGCAAGCTCGGCTGCCTGGTTGAACTTGCGCGCCAGCATGCGGGTGCGGTGCAGCGGCACCGGGATCAGCGCATCGCAGCTCTCGACCGTCCCGTCGGAAGCCCGCAGCATCCAGGCAGCCATCATCGGTGCCAGATCGGTGCGATCGCGATATTTGAGCCCATGAACGAGATCGCGGACCGCATGGTCATGGGTCGCGGCCGACCGCAGCCGGTCGAAGGGCGGCGGGTTGGCGATCGCCTCGGCGCTGAGGATGCCGACGCCGAGATCGTGCGAGAAGGGAATGCCAAGCACCTCGCAATAGGGCCGTTCGATGAAGCGGATGCCGGACCAGCATTTTGCGCAGAGCCCGCGATGGCCGCCTGTGGAAATACCGCAGACAGAGCAGGCGGGCGGATAGAAGAAATCGGCAAGCGCCGAAAACGGCCGCAAGAGTTGCGCCCGCAAGAACTCTGACGGTTTTTCAACGTTGATCAGTCCCATGCCGCGGAGACTAGCCTGTTCTTCGCGAAAGGAAAATCGTCTTGCCGCACAGGCGACACGGGACTAAGGACATCGCCATGGAAACGATCTTCGACAGAGCCCTGATCGCCGCACATCGCCATCGCGCGCTTGTAAACAACGACCCGAAAGCCGCCTTCCTGCTCGACATTGCCGCTGAGGAAATGGCCGAGCGGCTTACTGTGGTCGAGCGGACTTTCGAGACCGCCGTCGAACTGCATGGCGCAACCGGTGCTGCCGCCCGTGCCGCGCTGGCGACGGGCAAAATCGGCACGATGATCCGCATCGAAAGCCAGAAAGCCTATGCCGGGCCGGGCGAAACCTTGATCGAGGCGCCGCTCGAGGACGTGCCGCTCGAACAGCAATCGGCCAATCTTATCCTTGCGCCGCTCAGCCTGCATCTGACCAACGATACGCCAGGTGTCTTCATCCAGATCCGCCGCGCCCTGAAGCCGGACGGCCTGTTCATGGCGGCGGTCCCCGGCGCCGGCACGCTACAGGAACTGCGCGATGTGCTGCTGGCCACCGAGGTCGAGATGACGGGTGGCGCAAGCCCGCGTGTCATCCCCTTCGCCGATGTGCGCGATGTCGGCAGCCTCATGCAGCGCGCCGGCTTCACGTTGCCGGTGATCGACGCGGAGAATTATACGGTGCGCTATGATTCGCTCTTTCCGCTGATGCGGGATCTAAGAGCGATGGGCATGAGCAATCCGCTTGCAGCCCGCGCCAGGATGCCGCTGACACGCGCCTTCTTCCTGCGTGCAGCGGAGATCTACGCCGAACGTTATTCCGATCCCGATGGACGTATCCGCGCCACCTTCTCGATCATCTATGTCTCGGGATGGGCTGCCCATGAGAGCCAGCAAAAGCCGCTCAGGCCGGGTTCGGCCAAGGCGCGCCTTGCCGATGCATTGAAGGTGGACGAGCACAAGCTCAAGCAGTAACGGCCGGCGCTTCTTCAATTCACCGTCATATTGTTGTTGATCACGTTGAAGACGTCCTGCAGGGCGCCGGTGAAGACCCCGAGACCAGAGACGAGAGCGCCACAAATGAGGGCCGCGATCAGGCCATACTCAATTGCCGTCGCACCTCTGTTATCTGCAAGAAATGCCTTCAAAATACGCATTATTTCGCGACCCCTGAGCGAAACCGACGGCAAACGAACAATTCCACGACCATCGGGCGACGGCCGGCATTTTTCAGCAACCGGCGCCGACGCCATAGCCCTGGACGACGCAGACCGAACCGGGCGTATCCTGGAGGACGCTGCGGCGGATCGTATAACGCTTGCCGCTGTCACTCTTCGGGATCGATCCTGTCGTGATCGTATCAAAATCCGCCGGCGCGCTGGCAAAGACGCTTTTCTTCGAGGAATCCGCAAGCATTGGCGTCAGAATGAGCGTCAGCGCGACCACTGCCGTGCCGAACAGAAGGGCGATATTCAGCGCACCCGTCCTGCGCGAGGCAGACGAGGCCCGTTCCTTTTCCCGGACAGCTTTCCAGAAATCATCGTCCATGACGTCAAGCCTTTTAATACACGCACGCCAGATGCTTGATTGAGGCCGATCTTTGGCAGAAGGTGTTAAACGATCCATTAATATCCACAGCCGAAAACGATGTGGCACAATAATAATCAGATAACGCTAAAGTAAATCCTGCAACATCGGGATGAGCGGCTCGTCAGCCGGCGGCATCGGATAGTCGCGTAGCGCCTGCGGACGCACCCATTTTAGCGCCTGCCCCTCCCGGCCCTGGGGAATGCCCTCATAGCGCCGGCAGATATAAAGCGGCATCAAAAGGTGGAAGGTCTCGTAGGAGTGGCTGGCAAAGGTAAGCGGCGCAAGGCAGGCGATCTTGGTGTTGATGCCGAGCTCTTCCTCAAGCTCGCGCACCAGCGTTTCCTCCGGCGTCTCACCGGGCTCGACCTTGCCGCCGGGAAACTCCCACAACCCGGCAAGCGACTTTCCCTCGGGACGTTGTGCCAACAGGATACGCCCATCGGCATCGATCAGCGCACAGGCGGCGACCAGCAATATCTTCCGGCCTGCCTCGCTCATCGCGGCTCCTGCTGCCAATAGCAATAATGATAGGCGTCGCGAAAACCCAGGCGCTCATAGAGTGCGATGGCCGGGCGGTTGGACAGCTTCACCTGCAGCCAGGCCGAACGGGCGCTACGCATGCGCGCCCAGCGCAGCGCCGAGGTGAGGATTTCGGTGCCGAGCCCCTCGCGCCGCCGCGCCTCGGAGACCGAAAGCGACATGATCCCGGCAAGGTCATTGTCCTGGACGCAGAGCACGGTCGCAAGCGGGCCGTCCGCCGCATTCTCGATCATGAACAGGCCGGATGGCGGCTTGATCGCTGAAATGATTTCGGCAAGCGCCGGCTTCAGCCTCAGTGGCGCCCGGTCGACGGCGAGGTTGGCGTCGACGAAACGGCCGACATCGTGAGTCGGCAGGTGATCGAGCGTATCCGGCAGCTCCGCCTCGGCAAGGTCGCAGGTCATCACCACCGTATCGTCGAAGCGCGTCCAGTTCTGCGCGCGCAGAAGTTCGATCAGCACCGGCGAGGCCAGCGGCGTCTGGCGGACCACAGCGGCGCGGCCATAGGCCTCGAACTTTCGGCGCGCCTTTTCCAGGCGGATTTCGACATCGCGATGATCCGAGGGATCGAGCGGCACGATCGAATTCAGCCGGTTGGACGGGTGACCGGCCGTCAGGCGCACCTGCCAGCTGCCGTCATATTGCACGGATGCCGCCGGCCAGGCGCGAAAGCCGACGGCCTCCAGCCTGCGCACCAGCGGCAGATTGTGTGAGAAAATGGATACCTGCGCCAATGAACGATCAGCTCCGATAGTCGCCATTGATCGCAACATATTCCTTGGTGAGGTCGCAGGTCCAGACGGTTGCTGTGCCGCCGCCGAGGCCGATATCGACTTTGACGGGGATATCCTGCGCCTTCATGACGTTCGAGGCGGCCTCCTCGGAATAATCGGCATCACGCTCGCCATTGACGGCGACCCTGATGTCGCCGAACCAGATGGCGAGCCGGTCGCGGTCAGCCATCTCGCCGGACTTGCCGACGGCCATGACGATACGGCCCCAATTGGCGTCTTCGCCGGCGGCCGCCGTCTTGACCAGCGGCGAATTGGCGATCGATAGCGCGATACGCTTGGCGGCGGCATCGCTCTCGGCACCCGTCACGGTGATTTCAAGCATCTTGGTGGCACCCTCTCCGTCGCGCACCACCTGCAGCGACAGGTCCTTCAGCACTTCATTGAGTGCGGCCCGGAAGGCGGCAAGGCGCGGATCATCGGCACGTTCGATGCGGGCCTGGCCGTCCTCGGCCGCGGCTCCCGTTGCAAACAGCATCAACGTATCGGAGGTGGAGGTGTCACTGTCGACGGTCATGGAATTGAAGGTCGGGCCAACGCCGTCAGATAGAAGCGCCTGCAGCGCGGCTGGCGCAATGTCGGCATCGGTGACGACGAAGGAGAGCATCGTCGCCATATCAGGCGCGATCATGCCGGCGCCCTTGGCGATGCCGTTGATCGTCACGGCCACGCCGCCGATCTCGGCGCTGCGGGTCGAAACCTTCGGATAGGTGTCGGTCGTCATGATCGCCTTGGCCGCCTCGAACCAGAAATCGCCGGTCGCTTCGACCTGCATTCGGTCCAGAACGCCTGAGAATTTGGTGGCATCCAGCGGCTCGCCGATGACGCCGGTCGAGGCCAGATAGACCTCGTTTTCGGCGCAGCCGACGGCAGCGGCAGCCGACTTCGCCGTCAGCGCGGTCGCCTGCCGGCCCTTCAGGCCGGTGAAAGCATTAGCATTGCCGGAATTGACGACGACGGCGCGGGCGCTGCCATGGGGGAGATTGGCCCGGCAGAAATCCACCGGCGCCGACGGGCACTTCGAGCGGGTAAAAACGCCCGCAACAGTCGCCGGCCTGTCAAAGACCATCATCAGCACATCTGTGCGGTTCTTGTACTTGATGCCGGCGGAAGCCGTCGCCATCCGCACGCCGCGCAGCGGTGGCATCGAGACGAAGGATTTCGGGGCGAGCGGAGAGACGGAACCGGACATGATGAGACCTGCCAATGAGCACTTCCAGGCGAAATGGAAACCGGTTCGCCGTCCGGAAATGCGACAACAAACGATGCCAGAGCATGATGCCGAAAAGTGTCAGCGGCTTTCGGACGACACCATGCTCACCTTCTTTGATTTAGATCCGGATGATTTTAGGCCGATCAGGCCCAAAATCATCCGGATCTAATGAAGGGCCCGGAAGAACCGGGCCCTGATGCGAATATTACTGCTGCGGCGCCGGCGCGACGGGCTCACTGCCCGGCTCCGGCTGCTTGTTGGCCTGGTCGTAACCCTTGCGCAGCGTCTCGTCCGTGATCTCGATCTTGGCGGAGGCCTTCGCCTTGTTCAGAAGCTCAAGATACTTGTCGCGCATGACGAGCTGACGAACCTGATCCTGCACCTGCTCGAAGGGCGGCGGCGGAGCGTCGCGCTTATCCTCGACCTTGATGACGTGGAAGCCGAAATCGGTCTTAACCGGCGTCTTGGAATAGGTGCCCTTCTCAAGCGCGAAGGCTGCGTCCTCGAATTCCTTGACCATGCGGCCGCGCGTGAAATAGCCGAGGTCGCCGCCTTCCGACTTGTTCGGATCGGTGGACTTTTCCTTGGCGAGTTCGGCGAAATCCTTGCCGGCATCGAGCTGCTTGATGATGTCCTTGGCTTCGTCCTCGGTCTTGACGAGGATGTGACGGGCGTGGACTTCCTCCTGCTTCGGCAGGGCAGCGACTTCCTTGTCGTAACGGGCCTTGACTTCCTCAGGCGTCACGATGTCGACGACATGCTTCTTGAAATAGGCATTGTGCAGCTCGCGGTCGGTGAGATACTGCATGCGCTTCTTGAATTCGTCGGCTTGATCAAGCTTCTCAGCCGCAGCGTCGGCGGCGAGCAGCTTCACGTCGATGGCGGCGGAAAGGGCTGCGACCTTCTTCTGGTCATCTGGAAGCTGCGCCAGCTGCGGGTCGAGATTGGCGACCGCAAGGTCGAGTTCCGACTGGTGGATCTCCAGAGTGCCGACCTTGGCGATGACGGCGTCATCGGCATGGGCCGGGCCCTGGAGCGCAACAAAAGTTGCAAACGCCAGAACGGCAAGTTTGTTGGTGCTCAACATGAAATACCCTTCACAGTTACATTGCCGGTTTCAGCATCCCCTGAATCCAGCCCAAAATAGCCATCAACACCGGATTGTGGCCTTTCTGTATCCGCCAAATCCGTTGACATCATTCGACCCCCCTCTTATCTGTCACGCAACCTCGCGTCCAGAACAGTTTCCGGGCGTTTTAAGGCGCGCGCCTGATTTTCGGCTGGGCCGCGGACAAGAAACGCCGGGGATGAATATTGAGAAAGGGCCAGTCATATGGTCAGCTTTGGCGGTATAGCCCGCAAGTTATTTGGGTCTTCCAACGACCGCCGCGTGCGGTCCTACCAGCCGAACGTCACTGCCATCAACTCTATCGAAGAGAAGACGAAGGCCCTGACGGACGAGCAGCTCGCGGCAAAGACCGTGGAGTTTCGCGCCCTGCTCGCCGAGGGCAAGACGCTCGACGACATTTTGATCCCGGCCTTTGCAGTCGTGCGCGAAGCCTCGCGCCGCGTTCTCGGCCTGCGACCTTTTGACGTACAGCTGGTCGGCGGCATGATCCTGCATTCGAATGCGATTGCCGAGATGAAGACCGGCGAAGGCAAGACCCTCGTCGCCACCCTGCCGGTCTATCTGAACGCGCTTTCCGGCAAGGGCGTACACGTCGTCACCGTCAACGATTACCTCGCCCAGCGCGATGCCGCGACCATGGGCCGCGTCTACGGCTTCCTCGGCATGACCACCGGCGTCATTGTCCACGGCCTTTCCGACGAGGAACGCCACGCCGCCTATGCCTGCGACATCACTTACGCCACCAACAACGAACTCGGCTTCGATTATCTGCGCGATAACATGAAGTACGAGAAGAACCAGATGGTCCAGCGCGGCCACAACTTCGCAATCGTCGACGAAGTGGACTCGATCCTCGTCGACGAGGCGCGCACGCCGCTGATCATCTCAGGTCCGCTCGACGACCGCTCCGAACTCTATAATACGATCGACGCCTTCATTCCGCTGCTGGCGCCGAGCGATTACGAGATCGATGAGAAGCAGCGCTCCGCCAACTTCTCCGAAGAGGGCACCGAGAAGCTGGAAAACCTGCTCCGCCAGGCCGGCCTCTTGAAGGGCAACGCGCTCTACGACATTGAGAACGTCGCAATCGTTCATCACGTCAACAATGCGCTGAAGGCCCACAAGCTCTTCCAGCGCGACAAGGACTATATCGTCCGCAATGACGAAGTCGTCATCATCGACGAGTTCACCGGTCGCATGATGCCGGGCCGCCGCTATTCGGAAGGTCAGCACCAAGCGCTCGAAGCCAAGGAAAAGGTGCAGATCCAGCCGGAAAACCAGACGCTGGCCTCGATCACCTTCCAGAACTACTTCCGCATGTACGACAAGCTCGCCGGCATGACCGGCACGGCACAGACGGAAGCGGAAGAATTCGCCAACATCTACAATCTCGATGTCATCGAGGTCCCGACCAACCTGCCGATCAAGCGCCTCGACGAGGACGACGAGGTCTACCGGACCTTCGACGAGAAGTTCAAGGCGATCATCGAGGAGATCCTCGACGCCCACAAGCGCGGCCAGCCGGTGCTGGTCGGCACCACCTCGATCGAGAAATCGGAATTGCTTGCCGAGCGCCTGCGCAAGCAGGGCTTCGACGACTTCAAGGTCCTGAACGCCCGCTACCACGAGCAGGAAGCCTACATCGTCGCCCAGGCCGGCGTGCCGGGTGCCATCACCATCGCCACCAACATGGCCGGCCGCGGCACCGACATCCAGCTCGGCGGCAACCTCGACATGCGCATTGAGCGCGAACTCGGCGAAGTCGAAGCCGGTCCGGAGCGTGACGCCCGGATCCAGGCGATCATCGAGGAGATCAAGGCACTCAAGCAGAAGGCGCTCGAAGCCGGCGGCCTCTACGTCATTGCCACCGAGCGCCATGAAAGCCGCCGCATCGACAACCAGCTGCGCGGCCGCTCCGGCCGTCAAGGCGACCCCGGCCGCTCGAAGTTCTACCTCTCGCTTCAGGACGACCTGATGCGCATCTTCGGCTCCGACCGCATGGACAGCATGCTGACCAAGCTCGGCCTCAAGGAGGGCGAGGCGATCGTCCATCCCTGGATCAACAAGGCCCTGGAGCGCGCCCAGAAGAAGGTCGAAGCCCGTAACTTCGACATCCGCAAGAACCTCTTGAAGTATGACGACGTTCTCAACGATCAGCGCAAGGTGATCTTCGAGCAGCGCCTCGAACTGATGGAATCGACCAATATTTCCGAGACCGTTTCCGACATGCGCCGTGAGGTGATCGAAGACATGGTCGAAAAGCATATCCCCGAGCGCGCCTATGCCGAACAATGGGATGCCGCCGGCCTGAAGACCGGCGCTTTGAACATCCTCAACCTCGACCTGCCGATCGAGGACTGGGTGAAGGAAGAAGGCATCGGCGAGGACGATATCCGTGAGCGCCTGACGGAAGCCACCAATGCGGCCTTCACGGAAAAGGCCGAGCGTTTCGGCGACGACATCATGCATTATGTCGAACGTTCGATCGTCATGCAGACGCTCGATCATCTCTGGCGCGAACACATCGTCAACCTCGACCATCTGCGCTCCGTCATCGGCTTCCGTGGCTATGCCCAACGCGATCCTCTGCAGGAATACAAGTCGGAAGCCTTCGAGCTCTTCACGGCGCTGCTCAACAATCTGCGCGAAGCCGTCACCGCCCAGCTGATGCGCGTCGAACTGGTGCAGCAGGCGCCCGCCGAGCCTGAACCGCCGCTGATGCAGGCCCATCACCTGGATCCTACGACCGGCGAGGACGATTTCGCCCCGGCGATCTACCAGGCATCGGAAGTCATCGTTTCTCCTGAAAACCGCAACCCGGATGATCCATCCACCTGGGGCAAGATCGGCCGCAACGAGACCTGCCCCTGCGGCTCCGGCAAGAAATACAAGCATTGCCACGGCGCCTTCGAGCAGGTCTGAGGCAAGCCGCAAAGATCCGCGAAAATGCCGCCTCCGGGCGGCATTTTCTTTTCTGCGGCAACGCCGGAAAACCGGAATTTCAGCGTCCGACGGCAACCCCAAACCAGAACCGTTTCTTAACCCTGTTCTGTCAAGACTTCCGGGACGATTTGCCTGACCTTTTAGAGTTTTGCGTGTTCATCATGGCGGTCATAGAAACAGCGGAGAAGATGCTGCCCGCGGGCCTGCGCCCGATCGGCGGCCGCACGCTGCGCATGCTTGCTGCCGTGCTCACCGAACGCGGTGAAAAGGCGGCCGCTCAGCGCATGGCGCTGACGGCCTTTTCGATTCGTATCCTCAGCGCCGCACTCGCCTTCGTCTCCCAGATCGTGCTCGCCCGGCTGATGGGCGAATATGAATATGGCATCTTCGTTTTCGTCTGGGTGCTGGTCGTCGTCTTCGGCGATCTCTCATGCCTCGGTTTCCACACCGCGATCATCCGCTTCCTGCCGCAATACAGGGCAGCGGGCGCTTTCGAGGAAATCCGCGGCCTGACCGGCACGGCGCGCATCTTTGCGCTGCTTTCCGGCACGGCGGTGCTCGCCGCTGGCATGCTCGGCCTGCATTTCTTCGGCGATAAGATCCAGGTCTATTATCTCGTCCCGATCTTCATCGGCCTGCTCGCCATGCCGATGATCGCGCTCGGCGACATTTTGGAAGGCACGTCGCGGGCGAACCACTGGCCGGTGATGGCGCTGAGCCCGGTCTATATCGTCCGCCCGATCCTCATCATCCTTTTCATGCTGATCGCGATTGCCATCGGCGCCGAGCACACGGCCGTCACCGCGATGCAGGCAGCACTCGTCGCCACCTTCGTCACCGCCCTCGGCCAGTATGCCGCAACGCTCTACCGCCTGCGCCGGCATTATGACGAAGGCCCGCGCAAGGTCGATTTCATCGCCTGGTTCAGCGTCGCCTTTCCGATTTTCCTGATCGAGGGCGTGAGCTTCCTGCTGACCAATTCCGACGTCGTCGTCGTCGGCATCTTCCTCGAGCCGCACGACGTCGCCATCTACTTCGCCGCCGCCAAGACGATGGCGCTGGTGCATTTCATCAATTTCTCGGTCAAGGCAGCCTCCGGCCCGCGCTTTTCCTCGATCATCGCCGAAGGCGACCATGCTCAGCTCGCAACCGCTGCCATCGACGCCGCCCGCTGGACCTTCTGGCCGGCGCTCGGGGTCGGTCTTGTCGTGCTTGCGGCCGGTCATCTGCTGCTGTCGCTCTTCGGCGGCGCCTTTACGTCAGGTTATCTGGTGATGGCGATCCTGCTCGCCGGCATCCTCGCGAAATCGCTGGTCGGCCCGGCCGAAACGCTGCTGATGATGGCAGGCAAGCAGAACCTCTGCGTCGCGCTCTATGCCGGCGCACTGACCGCCAACGTCAGCCTCAACCTTGCTTTGATCCCGCATTACGGCATCGAGGGCACGGCGATCGCCACGGCCTCGGCCATGGCCGTCGAGGCGATCCTGCTGCATGTCGCCGTGCGCCGCACGCTCGGCATCGTCCTTTTCGCTTTCGCCGGCCCCTCCGCCGCAACGCCAGAAATGAGAGTTCGATAGATGGTGCGTGTTCCCCCCGTTACCGAAAGCACCGACAGCACCGCGAACCGCATGTTGCATGATCTCGCCGCGCTGAATTTCGACGCGCCGCAGGCCGAGGCTCGCGCCGAGATCGGCCGACCGGGCCGCGAGCTCTGCCTCTACCCCGGCAAGCTCGGCTATGAGCTCCAGGATGAACTCGATTTCCTCTCCAACCGGGCGATGGAACCGAACGTCTTTTTCTCCGGCCGCTTCCTCGCCCCCGCCATGCCGCGGCTCGAAGATCGGCAGGTGAACTTCGCCCTGATCCGCGATCACAATGCCGGCCGCAGCCGCATGCGGTTCCTCTTGCCGTTTTCGGTCGACAAGCCGGGCTTCGCCGTCGGCCCGTCGATCATCCGCGGCTGGTCGAACAGCTTCGGTCCGCTCGGCACGCCGCTTGTCGATGGCGAGGATGCAGCCGAGACCCTCGACAATCTTTTCGAGGGGCTGACCGCTCGCGATCTCAATCTGCCCGGCATATTGGTTCTGCCGGATCTGCGGCTGAACGGTATCTTCGTGCGCATGGTCAAGGCCGTGGCGCTCAGCCGCAATCTTCCAGTCACCGTCACCAATCCTTACGAGCGCCCGATGCTGCAGAGCGAGGATGAGGCGCCCGTCTATCTCGGCAAAACCATCTCCTCCTCGCACATGCGCGAGATGCGCCGCCAGTGGCGCCTGCTGGAGGAGTTGGGAACAGCGGTCTATGCCGTCGCCCGCCAGCCGCGCGAAATCCATATCCGCTTCGAGGAATTCCTGGCAATGGAAGCCGGCGGCTGGAAGGGCAAGCGGCGAAGCGCTCTCGTCACCGATCGTTATCATACGGCCTTCGCCCGTGAGGCGGTGTCAAACCTTGCCGCCGTCGATGCCGTGCGTATTCACACGATCGATCTCAACGGCAAGGCGATTGCCGCCATCGTCGTGCTGATGATGGGCGGCGAGGCCTATACCTGGAAGACCGCCTACGATGAAAACTATGCCCGCTATTCGCCGGGCAAGCTGCTGATGAACGAACTCACCGAATGGCATCTCGACGATGCCAACATCGTCCGCTCCGATTCCTGCGCCGTCTCGGATCATCCGATCATGAGCCGCTTCTGGCAGGAGCGCGAGGAGATGGGAACGCTGGTGATCGGCCTGACGCAGAACAGCGACCGCGACATGCGCCAGGTCTCAGCCCAGCTCCACATGTACCGCAGCACCCGCAACATGGCGAAGATGCTGCGCGAGAAGATCATGTCGCTCGCCGGGCGGGGCTAAATCAATTCCAGCAGAAGTGCCTAAAGCATGTCGCGCAAAAGTGTGCGCGGTTTTGCGATAACGACATGCGTAAAAACAAAGACCTAAAGCGCGAGGGGGCGAATCTGAAAGATTGCGACGCGCTTTAGCGGTTTTGCGTCCGGAAATGCTCTATCGCTCGCTGGCCGCCCTCTCCCGCAGCAGCCGGCGGATCACCTTGCCGGTGGTCGTCAGCGGCAAGGCATCGATGAATTCCACCTCGCGGGGATATTCGTGCATCGAAAGCCGCGTCTTCACCCACTCCCTTATGTCGGCGGCCAGCGCCTCGCTTGGGTGATGGCCTGGTGAAAGCACGATATAGGCCTTGACGATTTCGGTGCGCACGGTATCGGGCTTGCCGACGGCGGCGGCAAGCTGCACGGCGGGATGGCCGATCAGACAGTCCTCGATCTCGGCCGGGCCGATGCGATATCCCGATGAGGTGATGACGTCGTCGTCGCGGCCTTCGAAGGTAACATAGCCCTCGGCGTCCTGCCGGCCGATATCGCCGGTGAGCAGCCAGCCCTTGGCGAATTTTCGTTTCGTCGCCGCCGCATCGTCCCAGTAGCCGAGGAACATGACAGGATCGGGACTGGCGATGGCGATCTGGCCCGGTTCGCCGACGGGCAGCTCATCGCCCGTCTCGCTGACGATCGCGACGCGATGCCCGGGCACCGCCCGTCCGATGGCGCCCGCCTTGGTGACGCCATAGGCAGCGCTCGACGCGAGCACGAAATTGCACTCCGTCTGGCCGTAGAATTCGTTGACGGTGATGTCGAGCGTACCCCGCGCCCACTCATAAGTCTCGCGGCCGAGCGCCTCCCCGGCCGAGCCGATGGTGCGCAGCACCAGATCATATTTCGAGCGCGGATCGGAAACGGATCTCATCAACCTCAGCGCCGTCGGCGGAATGAAGGCATTGCGCACTTTCATCTCCGCCATGATGCGATAGGCCATGTCGGCATCGAATTTCTGCGCTGGCGACGAGACGACGGGAACGCCGAGCAGAAGGCTCGGCAGCAGCGCATTGAGCAGGCCGCCGGCCCAGGCCCAGTCGGACGGCGTCCAGACCTTGTCGCCCGGTTGCGGAAAACCCTCATGGGCAAACTGCATGCCGGGAATATGGCCGGGCAGGACACGGTGGCCATGCAAGGCGCCCTTGGGCGGCCCCGTCGTTCCCGACGTGAAGATCATCAGCGCCGGATCGTCCGGACCGGTTTTGGCGACGTCGAAGACAGGAGGATAGCTATCCACCAGTTCGGCGAAAGCGGCCGCATCGGCACTCGCCCCGTCGATACTGACGACATGTTTCAGCGCCGGCAGGCGCCCGCGGATCTGCCGGATGCGTTCGAGACCGAAGCCATTGGTGACGACGGCCACAGCACCTGCCGCCTTCAGCCGGTATTCCAGCGCCTCGACGCCGAAGAGCAGCGCCAGCGGCAGAGCAATCGCGCCTGTCTTGTAGATCGCCACATGCGCGATCACCGTTTCGAAGGATTGCGGCAATAGCAGCGCGACGCGATCGCCGCGTTGGATATCAAGCGAAACGAGCGCATTTGCGAAGGCCGAGGAACGGTCGGCGAGCGCGCGATAGGTCATTACACGGTGATCGCCGTCCGGGCTGAAATGTTCGAGGCAGACGCGCTCGGGCGCACGCGCCGCCCAGTCGTCGCTGACGGCGCGGCCGATATTGAAATCCTCCGGAATCCGCCAGGAGAAATCGCGATAAAGATCGTCGTAGCGATCGTGGGACGGCAGTTGCATGGTCGGATTCCGGTAAAATGCTGCATCAGCTAACACCTTGTAGCTGGGATGTGCAAGCCGAAGCCAGAAGCGGCAGTGACGAGCGCGGCTTCAAAAGCCGATCACGGATCATTGTGCGCACGCAGCATAAATTCTTCATTTGCCGCCCCTGCGACTTTAGCCATCTCGCGCTAAATCATGGAAGCCAGCCTGGGGTCATCGAATTCATCACGGAGTCGTTTCATGGAATACGCAAAATTTGGAAAGACCGGTCTCGAAGTGTCGAAAATCTGCTTGGGCTGCATGACCTTCGGCGATCCCGGCCGCGGCAATCATGCCTGGAGCCTGCGGGAAGAAGAAAGCCGGACGATGATCAAGCAGGCGATCGACCTCGGCATCAATTTCCTCGACACCGCCAACACCTATTCCAACGGTTCTTCGGAGGAGATCGTCGGCCGCGCCATCAAAGACTTCGCCAAGCGCGAGGACATCGTGCTGGCGACCAAGGTGTTCAACCGCATGCGGCCGGGCCCGAACGGCGCCGGCCTGTCGCGCAAGGCGATCTTCGACGAGATCGACAATAGTCTGCGTCGTCTCGGCACCGACTATGTCGATCTCTACCAGATCCACCGTTTCGACTATACGACGCCGATCGAGGAAACGCTGGAAGCGCTGCACGACGTCGTCAAATCTGGCAAGGCGCGTTATATCGGCGCCTCCTCGATGTATGCTTGGCAATTCGCCAAGGCGCTTTACGTCTCCAGGCTGAACGGTTGGACCGAATTCGTCAGCATGCAGGACCACCTGAACCTGCTCTACCGTGAGGAAGAGCGCGAAATGCTGCCGCTTTGCGAGGATCAGAAAATCGCCGTCATCCCCTGGAGCCCGCTTGCCCGCGGCCGCCTGACCCGCGACTGGGACGAGACGACGGCCCGCAGCGAAACCGACGAATTCGGCAAGACGCTCTACACGCAGTCCATCGATGCCGACCGCAAGATCGTCGGAGCCGTGGCCGAGATCGCCAAGGCCCGCAACATCTCCCGCGCCCAGGTCGCAACTGCCTGGATCCTGCAGAAAAGTGCGGTGACCGCCCCGATCATCGGCGCGTCCAAACCGAACCACCTCAGAGACGCCGTCGCCTCACTCTCGGTCAAGCTCACCGCCGAGGAAATCGCGGCCCTGGAAGCACCCTACATCCCGCACGCCATCGCCGGCTTCAAATAGCCGCTGGCTTCTCGGTCCTCAGGCATATGCAAGGCGGATTCTCTCCCTCTCCACCTGGAGGGGGAGAGCGAAACCACGGCTTTCCGCGATTGAGACTATGTCCGACTGCCGGGATCGAGCTGCCGGCGCATCGTCACCAAAAACTGCTCGGCAAGCGTCCTGTCTTCGACCGCGCGGGCAAGAATGACAGCACCCATCATCGATGAGAGCGTCGTCGTGGCATTGGCGCGGCGCTCCTCTTCCGTTTCGCCGGGAACGATATCAGCAAGCGTATCGACCAGCACGGACAGGCCATCGCTGAAGACTTCACGGACCGCGCCGCGGCTGCGGCTCACCTCCTGGATCAGCGTTGCGAAGACGCAGCTGCCGCCCGGATCGTCAACCGTACGCCAGTGGATGTAATGGTCGAGAAGCGCTGCCAGCGGCCGGTCGGGCGATTCGGCGATATGTTCCTTCCAGCGCGTTTCGACCCTGTCGATCAGCTTGCGGCTGACCTCCAGCGCCAGGTCATCCTTTGAATCGAAATGACCATAGAAGCCGCCATGCGTCAGACCCGCCGCTTTCATGATGTCGGCAACGCCGACCCCGTCGAAACCGTTTTCTCGGAAAAGCACGCCGGCAACGCTCAGGATCTTTTCGCGGTTTTCGGCAAATTTTTCGCGGCTGACCCGCATTGTCATCTCCAGAAATAGTCGCTTGACAAAATATATGACGTCCATCATCAATACGCAAGAAATATGATGACCATCATGTAAATCGATCCAGTATCTTCTCGAACCTGAATTCAAACGGAATCTTGCCCATGGTTTCCACAGCCCTCGCCTCCACCCTTGCCCGGCGCAACATCCATTACGGCTGGGTCGTCGTTGCCGCGACCTTTCTCACCATGCTGGTCACCGCCGGCGCCATGGGCGCACCCGGCGTTCTCATCAAGCCGCTGCAGGATGAGTTCGGCTGGGAGACCTCGCAGATTTCCTCGGCCCTTGCGATCCGCCTGATCCTTTTCGGTTTCATGGGTCCGTTCGCCGCCGCCTTCATGAATTATTTCGGCGTGCGCAAGGTCATTGTCTTCGCACTGGCGCTGATCGGCGCGGGCTTCGTCGGTTCGCTGTTCATGACGACGCTGTGGCAGTTGCTATTGCTCTGGGGCATTGTCGTCGGTTTCGGTACGGGATTGACGGCTATGGTGCTCGCCGCAACGGTCTCCAGCCGCTGGTTCACCAAGCATCGCGGCCTCGTCGTCGGCATGCTCTCGGCAAGCTCGGCCACCGGCCAGCTCGTCTTTCTGCCGCTGATGGCGGAGCTGACGGAACGTTATGGCTGGCGCTCGACGGTGTTTTTCGTCTGTGCCATGATCATGGTTGCAGCCCTTGCCGTGCTTGCCTTCATGCGCGACCGCCCCGCCGACCTCAACCTGCCCTCTTTCGGTGAGACGCAGGTGACGCCGCCACCGGCAAGCACTTCCCTCGCCGCCGCGCTGATGACGCCGATCACTGTCCTCAAGGAAATCTCGAAGACCTCGACCTTCTGGATCCTCTTTGCCACCTTCTTCATCTGCGGTCTCAGCACCAACGGCCTGATCCAGACCCATTTTGTCACCCTCTGCGGCGATTTCGGCATCGTGCCGGTGGCTGCCGCCAGCGTGCTGGCCGTCATGGGCATCTTCGATTTCTTCGGAACCATCGGTTCCGGCTGGCTGTCCGACCGCTTCGACAATCGTTGGCTGCTCTTCTGGTATTACGGCCTGCGCGGCCTGTCGCTGCTCTACCTGCCCTTCAGCGATTTCAGCTTTTACGGCCTCTCCATCTTCGCCGTTTTCTACGGCCTCGACTGGATTGCCACCGTGCCGCCGACCGTCAAGATCGCCGCCGACCGCTTCGGCCGCGAAAAGACCGGCCTCGTCTTCGGCTGGGTCTTTGCCGGACATCAGCTGGGAGCCGCCACCGCCGCCTATGGCGCCGGCCTCTCGCGCACCGAGCTTTCGAGCTACCTGCCTGCTTTCTTCGTCGCCGGCGCCTTCTGCCTGCTGGCCTCGATCCTGGCGATCACGCTGAAGAAGTCCGGCCTGAGCAACCCGGCACCGGCCGCCGCCCATTGATATCAGACAGGATCCGGCCTCGAAGCGAGGCCGGATCTCTCTACCGGATCAGCCCGATAACTTCGCTTGCGCGTCTTGCGCGTCCGGGCGCTCGCATGTTAGACAGCCGCCCGTTCGTATCCGTTGCCCCATTGGCGGAATTGGTAGACGCGCTCGACTCAAAATCGAGTTTCGAAAGAAGTGCTGGTTCGACTCCGGCATGGGGCACCACCAAAATCTTCAAGCTCTTTGTCGGATAGTTCAAGCAACGCAAGCGGACTGCGTCGTCTCGCGTGGACGATCTGGGAAACCCCCGCCTGCAATGTGAGAGAGCGGCGAGGACAATATCGAGATCACAGTACTTCAAAGACTTCGTATTCGACACCGCCTGGACACCTGCCGCCCGTTGCGACCGCGACAATGCTGTTAAGCCAAGCGTGAGCAGGCGCGGCGGTCTCGAAATACGGTGTCGTGCGCAGATAATATTCCGAAGCGTCGACCGTTTCGCCACGCGCCAAACGCTCGTCGACGGCCTGTGACGCACGCCTGACGCCGCGATAGGTCATGAGGACGAGGCCCCCGTCGTCGGCGACGAGGAGAAGCCTGACATCTTGCTGAAATGTGCCGTCGGTACGAGCGAGCAGGAGATCCGATCCGATCAGCGGCGATACTTCTCCTTTCAGGCGCTCCCCTTGGAAATATCCGCCCGAGACAGGAAAAATGCGCCGGCCGCCGGCTGGCGTCTGCCCAAGCTCCAGCGTTGGATGAAGCGCGATGAAGAGTGTAAACAGGTGCTGAGATTGCAGGGACACAGTAAATCTCCTATTCTTGGCTGTCCCCCAAAATTGAACCAGGGCGTTCCGCATTCAAAACGCGCTTTGCTTGTCGTCACCGCAAGATAAATTGATCGTGAAGGGAAGCTGATCATGCGACCGTCATTAGAGTCTCTGCGCGTATTGGAAGCCTGTGTCTCGGCCGGCAGCTTCGCGCGCGCAGCCGAACGGTTGTTTCTGACACCAGCGGCGGTCAGCCTTCGTATTCGCACTCTGGAGGCTGAGCTCGGTCAGCCGCTTTTTACCCGCGCCGGTCGGCGAGTGGTCCCGACGGCCGCCGCCTCCGTTCTGGCAAACCGGGTCCGGGAGGCATTAACCAGGATCGGTGAGGCGCTCGCAGAATTTCAGGCGGCGACGCCGCCACTCAGGCTCACGGCGCCGCCGACCTTTGCGTCGCGCTGGCTTGCACCGCGTCTGGCGCGCTATCCTGCGCCAGAAGCTTCCGTCATCGAGGTCGACGTCTCGGTGGAAATACGTGACACGGGCGCATTCGACGTCGCCATAAGGACGGGTCGCGGCGGATGGGCCGGGCTGGAAGAATATCGGCTCGCTCCCGTAGAAGTGACGCCGATGCTGTCGCCTTCCCTGCTTGGAACGCGGAAACTTGCCGCGCCGCAGGCGCTTGCTGACTTCGCGCTTCTGCCGCACCCTGATTGGCAGCAATGGTTTAAGGAGGCTCAATGCGCGACCCCACAGGCTTTGCGCTTTTTGGCGGTCGATTACCCCACGCACGAGTTGGATGCCAATGCGGCGCTGGCAGGCGTGGGTGTGGCGCTGTTGTCGCCGTCGCTGTTTCGGCCGCTTTTGACCGAGGGCCGGTTGATCGCGCCGTTCCCCTACGTGCTGAGCGGGCCAGCCTGGCATTTTGCGCTCATCCGCGCCAATGACGCGCGCCAGGCGCCGCGGCAGCTCTGCGCATGGCTTTGCGAGCAGGCGCGTGAAGTCGCATAATTCCGAACCAAAGACACTGTGATGGCTTGGGCGAGATGATGGCCGCGGCCGCGCGCTAGCGAAAGACGACACTGCATCACCGCATCGACCGCCGCCCGTACCCGATAGAATTATTGGCCAAGGTCGCTTTGGCGGCGATCTCAAGTCTCTCCCGAAAGTCGGATATGAGGCCGTCATATCCCGTTAGGCTGGGAGGCTTGTGAAAATACTCAGCGCCTAAGCGGAGCTTACTTGTTTTTCAGCAGCCACATCTTGCCGGCCATCGTGATGCCGTAGACGTCTTTTGTTGCGTCGTCATCCAGATGCCGCCGCTCCAGAAAACCCGGCTCCTTCAACTCGCCCAGCGTCTTGGCAGTGACCGATTTTATTTTCTGAGGCCGCTCTTTCCACCGGTCAGTTTTTGCGTAAGTCACCGTCGCGTTCTCGTGCGTCCATTTATTGGCTGGCTGAGGATAAAGGTCTCCATCCCTGGCGAGTTTAAGTGCGGCGATCTGGGACGGCGTAAGCTCAATCATACTAAAAGATCCTGTGCGGGCGGTGTTTGCGCTGGGAACGCGCTGTTACCAAAGGCGTGCTCATAACACCGACAGACGACTTTCACCACTGCATTGAAATATTCGTGCCACAAAAGGCGAAAACCCGGCTCGTCGGAACCAGGCTTCGTCCTTATCGCACATTTTTTCGTTAATTGCAGCGCCGGACCGTCTTGGTGACCTCGCCTTCGTCGGTCTGTCGGGTGACGCTCCTGGTTTCGCAGCCGTTATCGCGATAGCGGCGGTGCTCACGTTCGCGCACGGCACCGAAAGTGACGCCACGCTCGCTGATGGTGATACCGGGTCGTACCCGCTCGTGACGATAGCCGTCGTCATAGGAACGCTCCCTGACATAGACGCTGTCGGCAAGAACAGGCGCTGCAAACGAGAAGGCGGCAAGGGCCGCCACAGTACAGTTCAAGATCATCTTTCGCATGTCGTTCTCCTTTCTTGATGAAAGGGCAACGAGGCAAGACACAAGTGGTTCCAACATCGTGACGGCCCGACCGGGCTACGAAAGAGGCCCGCGCCTACAACGCAACGCATCTTTTTAGACCTGAGAAGGACGCTTTAACATTTGGAATTGCAGCATTATTCTATCCTACCCGCCAAAATGAGAGCGAAGGGCCCCGAACAGTAGCCGGTCATCCAAATCAACTGTTTAATTTTGCTTGCGCTTCGTCCAAAGTGGCCGCCGCTATCACCAGAGAGGGCGGACGTGCATCAGGAAGTAGGACTTATCGCGACGGTCGCCGTCAGTTTCGTTTTCGCGGCGGTCCTGGGCTATGCCGCCGACCGGCTTCGGCTGCCGCCACTGGTCGGTTACCTGATGGCGGGCATCCTGATGGGGCCGTTCACGCCGGGCTTTGTCGCCGATACCGCCCTTGCCAGCCAGCTCGCCGAGATGGGCGTCATTCTTCTGATGTTTGGCGTCGGCCTGCATTTTTCCGCCTCCGACCTGCTTGCCGTGCGCGGCATCGCCGTGCCTGGCGCGATCGGGCGGATTATCCTCGCCACCCTGTTGGGCATCGGCCTTTGCAAACTCTGGGGCTGGAGCCTCGGCGCCGGCATCGTCCTCGGCCTCAGCCTGTCGGTCGCGAGCACCGTCGTGCTTCTGAAGGCGCTGGAGGAGCGCAATCTCGTCAACGCGGCAAGCGGACGCGTCGCCGTCGGCTGGCTGATCGTCGAGGATCTGGTAATGGTGCTGGCGCTGGTGCTGCTGCCGGCGCTGGCAGAGCTTCTGGGTGGTAACGCCGCCGATACGACCAATCACGGCCTCGGCGACCTGCCACTGATGCTGACGATCGGGCTGACGCTGCTGAAGGTGGCGGCCTTCGCCGCCATGGCGATCTTCCTCGGGCCTCGCATCGTGCCCTGGCTGCTGACGATGATCGCCCGCACCGGCTCGCGCGAACTCTTTACGCTGACGGTGCTGGCGATCGCACTCGGCATCGCCTTCGGTTCGGCGGCGATCTTCGGCGTCTCCTTTGCGCTCGGCGCATTTTTCGCCGGCGTTGTCATGAGCGAATCCCAGCTCAGCCACCGGGCGGCGGCCGACTCGCTGCCGTTGCAGAATGCCTTCTCCGTGCTGTTCTTCGTCTCCGTCGGCATGCTTTTCGATCCCTCGATCCTGGTGCGCCAGCCTCTGGCCGTGATCGGCGCACTGGCGCTCGTGATCCTCGGCAAGGGCATCATCACCTTCCTCATCGTCATCCTGCTCAGATATCCGATCAGCATGGGGCTGACATTGGCCGGCGGCCTTGCCCAGATCGGCGAGTTTTCCTTCATCCTCGCCGGTCTCGGCGTCTCACTCGGGCTCCTGCCGCATGAGGGCCAGGATCTGATCCTGGCTGCCGCGATCCTGTCGATCACGCTCAACCCAATCGTGATCTTCGCGACCGACGGCCTGAAGAAATACATCCATTCGAAATGGCCCTCCCTCTGGGAAAGCTACGGCAGGAGCAGGCAGAAGGCGCTCGGCAAAGAACTGGAAAAGATCAGGGCGCTCGGCGAAGAGCGCGAGCGCCAGCATCAACTGAAGATGCAGCAGCTGATCGAGACGTTCCCGCTGTTCTCCGAGGTCGACGAGGACGCACAGGAGGAGCTGCTGCTGCTCTTCAAGGCGAAATCCGCACCGCCCGGCGAACGCGTCATCCGCCGCGGCGACCGGGGCGATAGCATGTATTTCATCTCCTCCGGCGCGGTGGAAGTGCGGCTCGCCAGTGGCGCGATCCGCCTGGAGCCAGGCGCCTTTTTCGGGGAAATGGCGCTACTGACCGGCGGACGGCGCACAGCCGACGTCATCGCCGTCGACTTCTGCCAGTTCGAGGTGCTCGAACGGCGCGACTTCAATATGTTCATGTCGCACCATCCACATCTGCGCGCCGCGGTTAGCGAAATGGCCCAGAAGCGAACGGAAATGAACGTCCTGCGTCAGCAATGGGAAAAGTCGATGGACCTGTCCTGACACAAACATCACTCCTTTCAGCGGCAATCACGCTGCCGTGATTGCTTCAGCCCGCCGGCCAATAGCCATCGGAGCGGAAATCCTCCGGGATCGGATCGAGCCGCGACAATGTCTCGGCTGCGAAATCGATCTGCAGCGACAAGTATTTAAGAGATGCCAGCATCGGCACGCCGGTCGCGAATTCCCGGATGCGGGACAGATGATAACCGCTCTCGCTGATCCGCCGCGCAGCCTCCCGGCGCACGTCGTCTTTGCTTGGTCCGCGCCGCTCTTCGGACCAGTCATCCATTTGCGCCGCCTGCCCACGGCCGCCTTCAATCACTTTGAACATTCTCTTGCCACCCTGCACGTCGACCCCAACTAGCTTGCCGCAGAATGGCCGATTCGCAATCCCGTGAAATCTTGGGAGAGGCGCCGATTCCCCGCATCACGAAAATTTTTGGACGGCGGTGGCAGGAAGGACACGGGCGAGCATTTACAGCGCCGCGCACGGCCCCTAAAGCTCTTTTGCACTGCAACAGGAAGGAAACGGAATGCTCCGCAGACTTTACGACTGGACCATGTCTTTGGCCTCGCGCAAATCGGCCGAAGTCTGGCTCGCCGTCATCGCCTTCGTCGAAAGCTCCGTCTTTCTCGTCCCCGCCGATGTACTCTTTCTGCCGATGGCGCTTGCCAAGCCGGAACGGTCCTATCGCTATGCGTTGATTGCAACCGTCGCCTCCGTGCTCGGCGGCATCGCCGGCTGGGCGCTCGGCTATTACGCCTATGAGACGGTCGCGCGGCCGATCCTGGAATTCTACGGCAAGTTCGAAGCCTTCGAGCAGATGAAGGCCTATGTCACCTACGAGTGGATCCTGCTGCTGCTTGTCACCTCGGGTCTTGCGCATCTGCCGCCGATCAAGATCGTCACCATCCTGTCCGGCGTCATCCACGTCAATCTGGGGCTTTTCATCGTCTCGGCGATCGTCGCGCGCGGCGCGCGTTTCCTCTTCCTCGCCTGGCTGCTGCGCCGCTACGGCGAGCCGATCCGTGATTTCATCGAAAAGCGGCTCGGCCAGATCGTCGGTATCGGTGCCGCCGCCGTGATCGTGTTATATCCCGCCTACCGCTATCTCGCTCACTAGGCGAGAATGATTTTTAGCCGAATAGGCCTGAAATCTGATTTCGCATCTCATGCTCTACCAACGTCGCGGAGTTCCGCCATGACTGCCACTTCCTCGCCGCTCGCCCGCCCCGGCTTTATCTATTCCATGTTGCTGGCCATCGGCATGGCGGCCGCAGTCGGCACCGCGCTCGGCTTCCAGTATATCGGCGGCTATATTCCCTGCGCGCTCTGCCTGTTGCAGCGCCAGCCCTATTATTACGCCATCCCGATCGCAATCCTGGCCGCCATCTCCGAGCTCGTCGGCCTGCCGAACTGGATCACCCGGGCGCTGATTCTCGCGGCCGGCATCCTGATGCTGGTGACGGCAGGCATGGGTGTTTATCACGCTGGCGTCGAATGGCACTTCTGGCCGGGTCCGGCCACCTGCTCGACGACGGCAAGCAGCATGACGACCAATGCTGGCGATCTGCTCGGTGAACTCAACACCATCAAGGGCCCGTCCTGCACCGATGCGGCGCTGCGGGTGCTCGGCCTGTCTTTTGCGGGCTGGAATGTGATTGCCGGAATCCTGCTCGCCGCCTTCGCCTTTGTCGGCGTTCGCAAGGCGGCCTCGTAAAATTGTCCAGCAATTCAAAGCGCTGCAGCGTCCGCTGCGCGTCTGAAAGGACGCGCAACGCGTAGGCCGTTCGATCAGGGCTGCAGTTCGGTATCCCAGTAGAGATAGTCGAGCCAGCTTTCATGCAGATAGTTCGGCGGGAACAGCCGGCCGTTATTGTGCAGATCCTGCACCGTCGGCTGATAGGGCTTCTGCGCCGGGAACATGCCTGCCTGCTTCGGAAGCTTGCTGCCCTTGCGCAGATTGCAGGGCGAGCAGGCTGCCACGACATTTTCCCAGGTGGTCTCGCCGCCATGGGCGCGCGGGGTGACGTGGTCGAAGGTCAGGTCGTCATGGGCGCCGCAATACTGGCACTCGAACCGGTCGCGCAGGAAGACGTTGAACCGGGTGAAAGCGGGATTGCGGGACGGCTGAACGTAAGTCTTCAGGCACACGACACTCGGAAGACGCATCGAAAAGCTCGGCGAAGAAACCGAATGTTCATATTCTGCTATGATGTTCACACGGTCGAGAAATACCGCCTTGATCGCGTCCTGCCAGGACCACAACGACAAGGGGTAATAACTCAGCGGCCGGTAGTCAGCGTTCAGGACGAGCGCCGGCAGGGCCTGTGGGGAGACTGCAATCGTCAAGGGACTCTCCTGATCGATTCGGCATCTGCACCTGTATATTAGGCCGGTTGTTACAGGATTGTGAAGTCCAATAAATTCAGAGGATAAAGGCAATTTGAAGAGTGTTGCCGATCAGCCGATCGGCACCATGTCGCGGCGCATCTTCGTGGCGTAGTAGGCCCAGAAAAGCCGTGCCGCCACCGAGCGCCACGGCGACCAGACTTCCGAAAGCTGGGCAAGCGCCTTCGCCTGCGGCCGTGCCGCAAGACCGAATGCCGCCCCGACGGCATTCTGCAGCGCGACATCGCCGGCCGGGAAAACATCGGCATGGCCGCCGCAAAACATCAGATAGACCTCTGCCGTCCATGGTCCGACGCCCTTCAACGCCGTCAGTTCGCCAAGCGCCTCGCCCGGCGGTTTCAGGCAGAGCCCGGAGAGATCGAGACGGCCGGAGGCGACCGCTTCGGCGATCCGTGACAGCGTCTCGGCCTTGGCGCGCGACAGGCCGAATTCGCGCCATGCCTCGGCGTGAAGCAGTGCGTAACCTTCGGCCGTCAGCGAACCGTCCGCCGGCAGCATGCGCCGCCAGATCGCGTCGGCGCTGGCGCGCGACACCATCTGCGAGACGATGATATGGGCAAGGCCGGCAAAGCCGGGCTCGCGCAATCGCAGTGGAATAGGCCCGGCCTCCGCGACGATCGGCGCAAGGCGCGGATCGAGGCGAAGCAACGCTTCGAGCCCCTGCCTGACATCGTCTTCGTTGCGGATGATCTGCACTTTGCCTCGCAGTGGTTCAAAAACCGAATCCATGGCAGAAGAAAGCATGACCACGAGTGAGCGTCAAAAACCCGTCTTTCGTTTTGCGCCGAGCCCCAACGGACCGCTGCATCTCGGACATGCCCTCTCGGCCCTGCTGAACCGCGACATGGCGGAGGCCGAACAAGGCCGCCTGCTGCTGCGCATCGAGGATATCGACCAGACGCGCTGCACTCCCGAGTTCGAGGCCGGCATCCATAGGGATCTCGAATGGCTTGATATCAGTTGGGAGAGCCCGGTGCGGCGCCAGTCGGAACATTTCCCCGAATATCAGGCGGCGCTGCACACGCTGATCGAGCGCGGGCTGGTCTATCCGGCCTTTCTGACGCGCGGCGAGGTGAAGGCGCGCATCGTTGCCTACGAGGCAGCGGGTGATCCCTGGCCGCGCGATCCCGACGGCACGCCGCATTATCCCGCAATTGATCGCGAGCGTCCGGCAGACGAATGGCGAGACATGCTGACCTCGGGGAAGAAACATGCCTGGCGACTCGATATGCGCAAAGCGCTCGACCTGATCGGCGAGCTGCTGTTCTGGACGGAAACCGGCGACGGCAGGACAGGTGAGATCGCCGCCGAGCCCGACGTCTGGGGCGACGTCATCCTGTCGCGCTCGGATGCGCCATCCAGCTATCATCTGTCGGTGGTCATCGACGATGGGCTGCAGGGCGTCACCCACGTCGTGCGTGGGCTCGACCTCTTCCACGCGACATCGGTGCACCGGCTGTTGCAGGTGCTGCTCGGCCTGCCGCAGCCGGTCTATCACCATCATCGTCTCGTTCTCGACGCCGACGGCCGCAAGCTTTCGAAAAGCCAAGGCGACAGCGGGCTTGGCGAATTGCGTGCCCGGGGCATGTCAGGGGCGGATGTTCGCCGCCTTGTCGGGCTCTGATTGCCTTTCGACACGCTCTCTGCCGACGATCGAAAGCGTGTGGGAGAACATCCGGAAGACGCGGAACTTGATCAGCGCCGCATTGATCTCCGCGCCGATGATGAAGATGACGCCGACCATGTAGAGGAAGATCAGCACGATCATGACAGAGGCGAGACCGGCATAGGTTGCCGTATAGTTGGCGAAGGTCGCGAGATAATAGGCAAAGATCAGCGCGCCGGCGAGCCAGAGAAGCAGCGTCAGCAAGACGCCGGGAATGACGTCGAAGACCCGTCGCTTGCCGGCCGGCAGCCAGAGATGCATGACTAGCAGTCCGACCGTCAGAACCACCAGCGTGCCATAGATGCGCCAGCTGAAGACGATATCGAGCGTATCGGCAAACAGCGGAAACCACTTCCTGGAATAATCGAGCGCCAGCGGCAGGGCGACGAGCAGAATGCTGATCGCCGTGAAGATGATAACTGCGATCAGCACGTAGCCCAGGCTGGCGAGACGCGTGAAATACCAGGGCCGCGTTTCCTGCACCCGGTAGGCGCGATTGAGCGAGATGCGCAGCGCCTCGACGCCGTTCGAGGCGAAATAGGCGGCCGCCAGCACCGAGATCGTCAGCAGCCCGCCGCGCGGAATGGTCAGCACCTGCAGCACCTGGTCGGCAAGCGGCTTGGCGATCGCCTCGGGCCAGGTGTCGAAGATCAGGTGGATGGCGGTCGAGGAAAACTGATCGGCGCCGAGGAAGCTTGCAAGCGCCGTGCCGAAGATCAGGAAGGGAAAAACCGCAAGCAGGCTCGACAGCGCCACGTGACTTGCCATGGCGAAGCCGTCGTCCTCGACCATGTGACAGATCGCGTCATAGATCACGTCGTAGATCGTGCGCAGCACCTTCAGCATTCCGTCTCCGGCTTTCCAGATTGTATCCTCTGGCCGAATATGGGAAACGAGTCCCATTTTGTACAGGAATCATTCCATGGCGGAGCAGCGCACCATCGTCGTGACCGGATGTTCGTCCGGTATCGGCGCTCATTGCGCACGGGCGCTGAAAGCCGATGGTTGGCGTGTCTTCGCGACGGTGCGCAAGCCGGACGATCTCAAGGGGTTGGAAGCGGAGGGCATCGAAGCCTTCCTGATGGACTATGCCAGGACCGAGACGATTTCCGACCTGGTCGGCGCAGTTCTGGAACGCAGCGGCGGTCGTATCGACGCGCTCTTCAATAACGGCGCCTACGGCCAGCCGGGCGCCGTCGAGGATCTATCGACGGCAACGCTGCGCGCGCAGTTCGAGGCGAATTTCTTCGGCTGGCACGAGCTGACGCGGCAGATCATTCCGCTGATGCGCAAACGCGGAGAGGGGAGGATCGTGCAATGTTCGTCGATCCTCGGCATTGTCCCCTATCGCTTTCGCGGCGCCTACACCGCTTCCAAATTCGCGCTGGAAGGTATCAGCATCACCCTGCGCATGGAGCTGCAGGGCAGTGGCATCCATGTCAGCCTGATCGAGCCGGGACCGATCGCCACGCGGTTCACCGCCAATGCGCTCGCCAAGATCAAGGAGCATATCGATCTCGAGAATTCGCCGCACGCAGTCGATTACACCAGACAACTGGCGAGACTCGACGGATCGGGGCCGGTCAACCGCCATAAGCTCGGCCCGGAAGCGGTCTATTCCGTATTGAAACACGCATTGAACTCGAAAAATCCGAGGCCACATTATCCTGTAACGACTCCGGCTAAGCAGGGCATGTTCCTGAAGCGGCTGCTTCCGGCAGACCTCTTCTACCGCCTGATGCGCTGGACGGACTGACTGAGAAAGCAGAACGCTATGTCCACGGTCACCTATATCCTCGCAATCATCGTCATGGGCGTCGTCGCCCTCGTCCTGATCCGCGGTCTCTTCAACATGATGAAGGGCGGCGATGCCAACCGTTCCAACAAGCTGATGCAGCTTCGTGTGCTGTTGCAGGCGATCGCCGTCGTCCTGATCATGCTGACGCTCTGGCTGACCGGCGGCGGCCGCCCGACCTGACCGGACTTCAAGGGGGAAACCATGGTCAAGCTCAACAAGATCTACACGAAAACAGGCGATGACGGCACGACCGGGCTGGTTTCCGGCCCGCGCCGGCTAAAAGACGATCTGCGCGTCGAGGCCTACGGCACGATCGATGAGGCCAATTCCGCGATCGGCCTGGCGCGGCTGCACACGGCCGGCTTGCCCGAACTCGACGCCATGCTGATGTCGATCCAGAACGATCTCTTCGATCTCGGCGCCGATCTCGCCACCCCTGACACCGGTGAGCCACCGACCTACGAGCCGCTACGGATCGCCGAGACGCAGGTCGACCGCGTCGAGCACGATATCGACCTGCTGAACGCCGGGCTGGAGCCGCTGAAATCCTTCATCCTGCCAGGCGGCAGCCCGGCTGCCGCCCATCTGCATCTTGCCCGCACGATTGCGCGGCGCGCCGAGCGTTTGATGGTCGCGCTTACCCGCACCGACGGCGAAATCGTCGGCGAGCCGGCGATGAAATACGTCAACCGCCTCTCCGATTTCCTCTTCGTCGCCGCGCGTCATGCAAATGACCAGGGCCATGCGGATGTACTTTGGGTTCCGGGAAAAAACAGATAGGCTTGCCGCGTTCACGATCGCCGGGGGGCCTTTATGTTCATACCACTTCACGATGCCAATACGCTGAAATATATCAAGGTTCAGTGGGTGACGCTCACACTGATCGCGCTGAATATCGCGGTCTGGCTTTTGACCAGCCTGGAGAGCGAACAGGCAGCCCAGGCGACGACCGTCGGGCTCGGCTACATCCCGGCGATTGCCTTCGGCCATGCGATGCTGGCGCAGGGACTCGAAATCGTGCCGGAACCGCTGACCTACCTCACCTATGCCTTCGTCCACACCGGCTTCTGGCATCTGGCCGGCAACATGATCTTCCTCTGGGTCTTCGGCGACAATGTCGAGGATGCGATGGGACATCTGCGCTTCCTGATTTTCTATCTCGTTTGCGCCGCCGCCGGCGCGCTTTGCCACGGCCTGCTGACCATGACCTCGGAAGCGCCGCTGGTCGGCGCATCGGGGGCGGTCTCCGGCGTCGTTGCCGCCTATGTCTTGCTGCATCCACGCGTCAGGGTCTGGGTGCTGGTGTTTTTCCGTGTGCCGTTGCCCCTGCCGGCCTTCGTGCCGCTGCTTCTGTGGATCGGGCAGCAGTTCTTCATGCTGGCGATCGCACCTGACGGCGACGTTTCCTGGGGCGCGCATGTCGGCGGCATCCTTGCCGGGGCTTTCCTGATCCTGGTGTTGCGCCGACCTGGTGTGCCGCTCTTCGACCGGCAGATCGTCACGCCCCGCGCCGTCAGAAACGACACAGGCGCCGGCCCGGCCATCGCAGCCGGCACGGACGGGCGGACGGCACAGCGATTTCCCTGGGGCCGTCGCTGACGACAATATTGACGTGAACGTAAACGTCCATATATTGCCGAGGCAAATTGCCTGTCGGCGTCATGGAAGCGTTGAATTTGGAGGAAAAACGCGTATCCATGTCGCCATTCGACAATCGGAGCGGCGCCCAAGCGCGCATTTTCTAAAAAGCCTCTGAAGCCAGTTTCTCCTGAAGGAAGGACCCCATGAAGATACTCGTCCCAGTCAAACGGGTTGTCGACTACAACGTGAAGATCCGGGTGAAGCCGGATGGCACGGGTGTCGAGCTTGCCAATGTGAAGATGTCGATGAACCCGTTCGACGAGATCTCGGTGGAAGAGGCGTTGCGGCTGAAGGAAGCCGGCAAGGCCGAGGAAGTGGTCGTGGTGTCGATCGGTCCCGCCAAGGCCGAGGAGACGCTGCGCACCGCACTTGCCATGGGCGCCGACCGGGCGATCCTGGTCGAGACCGACGATCAGATCGAGCCGCTCACTGTCGCCAAGATCCTCAAGGCTGTGGCCGATGCCGAACAGCCCGGCCTGATCATCGTCGGCAAGCAGGCGATCGATGACGACAGCAACCAGACCGGCCAGATGCTGGCGGCGCTGCTGGGCATGCCCCAAGCGACCTTCGCCTCGAAGATCGAGATCGGTGACGGCAAGGCTCAGGTGACCCGCGAAGTCGATGGCGGCCTGCAGACGATCGAGATCAAGCTGCCGGCGGTCGTCACCACGGATCTGCGCTTGAACGAACCGCGTTATGCCTCGCTGCCGAATATCATGAAGGCGAAGAAGAAGCCGCTCGACAAGAAGAGCCCGGCAGATTTCGGCGTGTCGACCACGCCGCGCCTCAAGGTCTTGAAGACCGAGGAACCGTCGGGCCGCAAGGCCGGCGTCAAGGTCAAGTCGGTCGCCGAACTCATCGACAAGCTCAAAAACGAAGCCGGCGTGCTGTAATCAGGTTGGAACAGGAACCATCATCATGACCATTCTTCTTCTGGCTGACCACGACAATGCAAGCCTGTCCGACCAGACCGCCAAGACGCTGACGGCCGCAACCAAGATCGGCGGCGATATTCACATTCTCGTTGCCGGCAAGGCTGCCAAACCCGCTGCCGATGCGGCTGCCAAGCTTGCCGGCGTCTCCAAGGTGCTGCTCGCCGAAAGCGACGAACTCGCCAATAATCTGGCCGAACCGCTGGCTGACCTGATCGTCTCGCTGGCGGGAAGCTACGACACGATCATCTCGGCCGCCACCTCGGTCGGCAAGAACGTGCTGCCGCGGGTGGCAGCCCTGCTCGATGTCGCCCAGGTCTCCGAGATCATCGAGGTGATCTCTGCTGACACCTTCAAACGGCCGATCTATGCCGGCAATGCCATTCAGACGGTGCAGGCGACCGATGCCAAAAAGGTAATCACCGTGCGCACCGCATCCTTCGCCTCTTCGCCGGAAGGTGGTTCGGCCACCGTCGAGGCGATCCCGGCGGCTTCCGATCCGGGGCTGTCGACCTTCGTCAGGGACGCGCTGTCGGCCTCCGACCGTCCGGAACTGACGTCTGCCAAGATCATTATCTCCGGCGGCCGGGCACTCGGCTCTGCCGAGAAGTTCAGGGAGGTCATCCTGCCGCTCGCCGACAAGCTCGGTGCCGCCGTCGGTGCATCCCGTGCGGCCGTTGATGCCGGTTATGCGCCCAACGACTGGCAGGTCGGCCAGACCGGCAAGGTGGTGGCGCCGCAGCTCTATATCGCCTGCGGCATTTCAGGCGCCATCCAGCATCTGGCTGGCATGAAGGATTCGAAGGTCATCGTCGCCATCAACAAGGACGAGGAGGCGCCGATCTTCCAGGTCGCCGACTACGGATTGGTCGCCGATCTCTTCGACGCCCTGCCGGAATTGCAAAAGGCGCTCTGACCGCGCCAAATGCTTTTCTTTCGCACTTGCGAATGACTGGAAAATTATCTTTTATCGGGCTACTACTGCTGCCGGGCGATCCTTCGTCCGGCAGTATTGCTAGAAAAATGCGGCGGCGCGGGGGCGAATGCCGTGCGGGGGTTTGGAGATGAATGCGGTGTTGAAGAATATTGGTATTATCGGTGCCGGTCAGATGGGCTGCGGCATCGCGCATGTTTCGGCCGCCGCAGGTTACAGGGTTCACATCTACGATCTCTCGCAGGACCGCATCGAATCTGGCCTTGCCACCATCAACGGCAACCTGGCGCGCCTGGTGACGAACGGCAAGATGACCGAAGAGGAGCGCAAGTCGACCTTGTCGCTCATCACAGGCTCGTCCGATGTCAATGATCTCGCCCCCTCCGATCTCGTCATCGAGGCCGCCACCGAGGATGAAACGGTCAAGCGCAAGATCTACACGCAGGTCTGTCCGGTCCTGAAGCCGGAAGCACTGCTTGCCACCAACACCTCTTCCCTGTCTATCACCCGGCTTGCTGCCGCCACCGACCGCCCCGAGCGCTTCATGGGCATACATTTCATGAACCCGGTGCCGGTGATGAAGCTGGTCGAACTGGTGCGCGGCATCGCGACCGACGAGAAGACCTTTTCCGCCGCCAAGGAATTCGTCGGAACTCTGGAAAAGACCATCACCGTCGCCGAGGATTTCCCTGCCTTCATCGTCAACCGCATCCTGCTGCCGATGATCAACGAAGCGATCTACACGCTCTATGAAGGCGTCGGCACGGTCGACGCCATCGATACGGCGATGAAGCTCGGCGCCAACCACCCGATGGGACCGCTGCAGCTTGCCGATTTCATCGGCCTCGACACCTGCCTCTCGATCATGCAGGTGCTGCATGACGGCCTGGCGGATTCGAAATATCGTCCCTGCCCGCTGCTGGTAAAATATGTCGAAGCCGGCTGGCTCGGACGCAAGTCCGGCCGCGGCTTCTATGACTATCGTGGCGAAGTGCCGGTCCCGACGCGGTAAGCGGCCATCACCTGAAAGGGCGAATAGACCGAGCGCCCGCTAAATGCTTTCCTTGCCGGGAACGGGAGGAAACGCCATGTCGACCGAAACACCCATGTTCCTGCTGCAATGCTGCGTCCTTATCGGAATCGCCGGCGTCTTTCTCATGAGAGGAGATGGGGACTCCTGATCAACGTCGTTACGACCCGATCGCACCCTTGATTAGCGCCTTCGCGTCTTCGCTATCCCACGCGGCCGGGCCGTTCATGGCGGAGATCAGGCAGCCCTTGTCGTTGAGCAGCAGCGTCACCGGAAGGCCGAAGGCAAGGCCTTCCTTCTTCAGGCTGTTGAACACGCCGATCGTATTGTCGCGGTAGAGCTGCAGCGCATCGACGCCGGTTTCAGCCAGGAACGTCTTCGGCTTCTCATCGTCGCCGGTGTCGATATTGACCGGCACGACCTGGAACCTGTCGCTACCCATCTCCTTTTCGAGTGCGTTCAGCGCCGGCATTTCCTCGCGGCAGGGCACGCACCAGGTGGCCCAGAGATTGAGAAGCACGGTCTTGCCGGCGAAATGATCGAGCGTCAGCGGCTTGCCATCCGGCCCGTTGAAGGAAACCGCCGTCAGCTTGCGCGGCTCGGTGGCGGCAACCATGGCGGCCACCTGCCCCTTCATGAGCGGTGCCAGATTGGCAGCACGCTCCTTCGCCAGCGAGCATTCGGCCGAAGCGCTGCTGCCGATCCCATTGCCAATCCCCTTCTCCTTCACGTATACCGCTGCCGCACCTGCAACGACACCTGCGACGGCGGCGATTGCGATCAATTTTCCGGACGGCAGGCCGAAGGGTTTTTTCGTCGTCATTTCATTCTCCAGGACGGGCATCTTCCATGGCCGAGAACAACACGGACACCAAATCCTCCAACCAGATGTGGGGTGGGCGCTTCGCCTCCGGCCCGGACGCGATCATGGAGGAGATAAATGCCTCGATCGGTTTCGACAAGAAGCTATTCGCCCAGGACATCCGCGGTTCGATCGCCCACGCGACCATGCTTGCCCATCAGGCGATCATTTCATCAGACGATAAGGACAAGATCGTTCACGGGCTAAACACGATCCTGTCAGAAATCGAAAGCGGCAATTTCGAATTCTCGCGTCAGCTCGAAGACATCCACATGAATGTCGAGGCACGCCTGGCGACGCTGATCGGACCGGCCGCCGGCCGCCTGCACACCGCCCGCTCGCGCAATGATCAGGTGGCGCTCGACTTCCGCCTCTGGGTGAAGGAAGAGCTGCAGAAGACCGAGCAGATGCTGACCGGCCTGATCGCGGCCTTCCTCGACCGCGCCGAAGAACATGCCGAAAGCGTCATGCCGGGCTTCACCCATCTGCAGACCGCCCAGCCCGTTACCTTCGGCCATCACTGCATGGCCTATGTCGAAATGTTCGGCCGCGATCGCTCGCGCGTGCGCCACGCCATCGAGCATCTGGATGAAAGCCCCATCGGCGCCGCAGCCCTTGCCGGCACCGGCTATCCGATCGACCGCCACATGACAGCCAAGGCGCTCGGTTTCCGCGAGCCGACCCGCAACTCCATCGATACGGTCTCCGACCGCGATTTCGCCATCGAATTCCTGTCGATCGCGGCGATTGCGGGCATGCACCTGTCGCGTCTGGCAGAAGAGATCGTCATTTGGTCGACCCCGCAATTCGGATTCGTGCGTCTCTCCGACGCCTTCTCGACCGGCTCGTCGATCATGCCGCAGAAGAAGAATCCGGATGCCGCTGAACTGGTGCGCGCCAAGACCGGCCGCATCAACGGCTCGCTGGTGGCGCTGTTGACGATCATGAAGGGTCTGCCGCTCGCCTATTCCAAGGACATGCAGGAAGACAAGGAACAGGTCTTCGACGCAGCCGAGAGCCTGGAACTGGCAATCGCTGCCATGACCGGCATGGTGCGCGACATGACCATCAACACCGCGCGCATGAAGGCGGCGGCCGGCTCCGGCTATTCGACGGCGACCGATCTTGCCGACTGGCTGGTGCGCGAAGCCGGCCTCCCCTTCCGCGATGCCCATCACGTGACCGGCCGCGCCGTAGCACTCGCCGAAAGCAAGGGCTGCGACCTTGCCGAACTTCCGCTTTCCGATCTGCAGGCGATCCACCCCGACATCACCGACAAGGTCTACGACGTGCTGACCGTCGAGGCCTCGGTCGCCAGCCGCAAGAGCTTCGGCGGCACGGCGCCGTCCGAAGTGCGCAGGCAGATCGCCTTCTGGCGCGCCCGCAACTAAGAGATAGCCGGTCGGGCGAAGAGCCGCCACACCCTTCCTGCAGGCGGAAAGACCGTCCAACAATCAGGGTGCACAAGGCGGATAAACTTCGCTATGAAGATGTCCATCATTCGATATGGATGATGCCAGCACATGCCGCAGAAGAGGATATCCATGAAGAGCTTGCCGCATCTCATCCGCCTGACGGCGGTTCTCGTCGTCATCGGCCTTGCCGTTGCCGGATGCGGGCGCAAGGGCGACCTCGATCCGCCGAGTGCTGCGGCAACCAAGGAAGGCGACGTTTCCAAGCCGACGAAACAGCCGGGAACTGTCGACAAGCCCTTCCTTCTCGATCCCCTTCTTTAAGGCATAAGCCCGTGAACCATTTCGAGTACCGTGACGGCGTCCTTCATGCCGAGAACGTTCCCGTTCCCGAGATCGCCAAGGCGGTCGGCACACCTTTCTACGTCTATTCCACCGCGACGCTGGAACGCCACTACCGCGTCTTTTCGGAAGCCTTCGCCGACATGGACTCCATGGTCTGTTATGCGATGAAGGCGAATTCGAACCAGGCGGTGCTGAAGACGCTGGGCCGCCTCGGCGCCGGCATCGATGTCGTCTCGGAAGGCGAGCTGCGCCGCGCGCTTGCCGCCGATATTCCGGCGAGCCGCATCATGTTCTCAGGTGTCGGCAAGACGCCGTCCGAGATGGATTTTGCGCTTGAGGCCGGCATCTACTGCTTCAACGTCGAATCCGAGCCCGAGCTCGAGATCCTCAATCAGCGCGCCGTCAGCGCGGGCAAGAAAGCGCCGGTCTCCTTCCGCATCAACCCGGATGTGGATGCGAAGACGCATTCCAAGATCTCGACCGGCAAGAAGGAAAACAAGTTCGGCATCTCCTGGGAGCGCGCCCGCGCCATCTATGCCCATGCCGCCAAGCTGCCGGGCATCGAGGTTACCGGCATCGACATGCATATTGGCAGTCAGATCACGGAACTGCAGCCCTTCGACGACGCCTTCAAGTTGTTGCACGACCTTGTCGCGACGCTCCGCGCCGACGGCCACACCATCCACCACGTCGATATCGGCGGCGGCCTCGGCATCCCCTACAAGGACGACAACAATCCGCCGCCGCTGCCGGATGCCTATGCGGCAATCGTCAAGAACCAGCTGCGCGGCTTGGACTGCAAGATCATCACCGAGCCCGGCCGCCTGATCGTTGGCAATGCCGGTATCCTCGTGACCGAAGTCCTCTATGTGAAGGATGGCGGCGAAAAGACCTTCGTCATCGTCGACGGCGCGATGAACGACCTCATCCGCCCGACGCTCTACGAGGCCTATCACGAGATCCGGCCGGTAACAATTTCAGCGGCCAACGCCCCCCGCATCCGCGCCGACGTGGTCGGCCCCGTTTGCGAGACCGGCGATTATCTGGCGCTCGACCGCGAGATGGCGATGCCGAAGCCCGGCGACCTGATGGCCGTCAGCACTGCCGGCGCCTATGGTGCGGTCCAGGCCGGCACATATAACAGCCGCCTGCTGGTGCCCGAAGTTCTGGTCAGGGGCAGCGATTTCCATACGATTCGACCGCGCAGAACCTATGCCGAACTGATCAGCCTCGATTCCGTTCCGGCCTGGCTCGACTAGCGCATCGGCCCGAAAATCGGACGATTTTCGGAAAGCACGATGCGAGGATTGAAAGAGTTAGAGCGTCCTTTGTGCGTCCGAAAGGACGCACGGCGCTCTAAGCATGTCGCGCAAAAGTGCGCGGCGGTTTTCCGATAACGACATGGGTAAAACAAAGACCTAAAGCGCGCGAAGCAATCCGAAAGATCGCGACGCGCTTTAAGTCGCATCACTTTTTGGCGAATAACCGTGAAAAGCCAGTATTACTGGCCGCTCGCCCTCGCCTTCGCCACAAAGAGTGTTATCCTTTCGTTCATGAGCGTATTGCCCTGCAATCGCCGGAAGCGCCCTCTGTTCCAGAACGCCAGATCGCGGAGACCGGACCGATGACAAGCCCCTCGAGGCAGAAGAAAGGTGCATTTGCGTTCCGGCCCTCGCTTGCCCGGCTGGTGACGACGAAACGCGTGCTGGCGCGCATCGTGCTCTTTTTCGAGCAGCTGCTGCCGCCTCTGATGCCGGTACTATCCGTCATCGCCTTTTATCTCTCCGCCTCCTGGTTCGGTCTCTTCCGCAGCGTGCCGGACTGGCTGCGCATCCTGCTGCTCATCGCCTTTGCTGGCGCTTTTCTCGTCTCGCTCCTCCCCTTCCGCACCCTGCGCTGGCCGAGGAACGCAGAAGCCGACCGCATGCTGGAGGAGCGCAACGGCCTGCCGCACCAGCCGGTCACCGTCCAGGAAGACGAGCCGGCCTTTGATACGCCCTTTGGCCGAGCGCTCTGGCGCGAGCACCAGACGCGCATGGCCGAAAAGATCGCAGCACTCGATGCCGGACTGCCGCGGCCTGACATCGCCGCGCATGACCGTTTTGCGCTGCGCGCCGTCCCGGCGCTGCTGCTCGTCACGGCCTTCGGTTATTCGCTGTCGATCAACGGCGGCTCGATCCGCGACGCGTTGCAGGCAGCACCCGAGCAGGTGGTCAGCGATCCGGCGGTGCGCATCGACGCCTGGGTGACGCCGCCTTCCTATACCGGCCGCGCCCCGATCTATCTGACGGCTGACGGCAGCGAGCAGGCGCCGATCGGCATTCCGCAGTTTTCGGGCCTTACCGTACGGGTCAGCGGCGGAAAGACGGCCGAAAAAGTCGTGTTCCGCAAGGCCAACGGCGAGGCGCAGGATATATCAGTACAGGCGGATACCAAACCGCAGCAGACGGCGGCATCCGGAAGCGAGCAGCCGACGGCGGCACCTGCCAGCCAGGCTCTCGTCGCGCAGACGCATATGATGAAGCTCCAGGAAAACGGTGCACTTGAGGTCAACGGCCGGCGCTGGAGCTTCGAGGTGCTCCCCGACAAGGCGCCAGAAATTGCCTTCGACGGCCTGCCGAAGCGCAGCGTCAACGGCGCGCTTGAAATCGCCTTCACGGTCAAGGACGATTACGGGGTCCAGGAGGCGCATGCGGAGATCGTTCCCGTCGACACCGATCCGACGGCAACGCCGCTCTATCCGCTGCCGGAATACCGGCTGGATATTCCCCGCCGCAACGCCCGCGACGCCAAGGGTGTGACCAGCCGGAACCTGACCGAACATCCGCTTGCCGGCAAGCGCGTGCGCATCACGCTCGTTGCCAAGGATGCCGCAGGCCAGACCGGCCGCAGCCCGCCGTATGAGATGGCGCTGCCGTCGCGGCCCTTCAACGAGCCGCTTGCCGCGGCTGTCGCCGAAGAACGGCAGGTTTTCGCGCTCGATACGCGCAAGATGCCGCAGGCGATCGCGCTGAACGAGGCACTGACCATTCGTCCCGAGGAGACGATCCCCAAGCTCACCAACTATCTGCTCTTGGAATCCGCCTTGACGCGCATGAAACTTGCAAGGGGCGAGGATGCGCTGAAGGATACGGCCCAATATTTGTGGGAGATCGCCCTCGGCATGGAAGATGGCGATCTTTCGCTTGCCGAGCGCAAGCTGCGCGAAGCCCAGCAGAACCTCGCCGACGCGTTGGATCGCAACGCCCCGGACGCGGAGATCAAGAAGCTGATGGACGAGCTTCGCAAGGCGATGCAGGACTATATGACCGAGCTTGCCCAACGCATGCAGAACGCGCCGATGCAGCCGAACCAGAACGCGCAAAATATCCTGCGTCAGCAGGATCTGGAACGGATGATGGACCAGATCGAGAATCTCGCCCGCTCCGGCAATCGTGACGCCGCCCAGCAGATGCTGTCGGAATTGCAGCGGATGATGAACAACCTGCAGGCGGGCCGTCCACAGCGCGGCCAGCAGAGTCAGGAAAACAGCGAGGCCCGCAAGCAGATCGACAAGCTCGGCGAGATCCTGCGCGACCAACAGAAGCTGATGGAACAGACCTTCCGGCTCGACCAGCAGCTCAGGGACCGCATGCAGCGCGGCGAGCCTGATATGGGCGAGAACGATCCGCTGCTCGACGAGATGAACCCCGGAGAGAACGGCGAGCCTCAGGATCAGCAGCAGGGCCAGCAAGGCAAGGAAGGCCAGCAGCCCTCCGACCAGATGACAGCCGAGCAGCTGCGTGAGGCGCTAAAACAGCTGCGCGCCCAGCAGGATGCGCTCGGCAAGCAGCTCGGCGAATTGCAGAAGAGCCTCGGCGAGATGGGCATGAAGCCTGGCCCGGGCTTTGGCCAGGCGCAGCGTGAAATGGAGGGCGCCGGCCGTGAACTCGGCCAGGGCCGCGGCCAACCGGCCGTCGAGGGCCAGGGCCGCGCGTTGGAAGCGCTTCGCCAGGGCGCCCGCGACATGATGAACCAAATGATGCAGGCGCAGCAGGGCCAACAGGGTCAAGGTCCGAACGGCCAGGTTGGCCAGGGCGACCAGAACGACCGCGACCCACTCGGCCGGCCACGCCGGACCCAAGGGCCGGATTTCGGCGACAACAGCGTGAAGGTGCCCGACGAAATCGACGTTCAGCGGGCGCGAGAAATCCTTGACGCGATCCGGGAAAAGCTCGGCAACAATCCGCCGCAGGAAATGGAACGGCGCTATCTCGAGCGGCTGCTGGACATCCAGTAGCACCGCAACGCGATGGACAGCAGGCGCGTTAGAACAAGATCATTCCAGGCCGAACCGGCCTAAAGCATGTCGCGCAAAAGTGTGCAGCGGTTTTGCGATAACGACTTGCGTAAAAACAAAGACCTAAAGCGCAAGGCGCGAATCTGAAAGATGGCGACGCGCTTTAGAATCTGAATCGTGATCTCAATCAAAGAAATGGAGCATGATTTCGCCCGAAATCACGCTTTTCAGCATCCTGGCTCTAAGCGACAAGCGCTCGGGCGACTGCCTTGCGGATATCGGGAAGCGCGAATGGCTTGGCGACGACGTCGATGATCTTTTCGGCAAGATCGTCGGCCCGTTCGCGCTGTTCGGCATAGCCGGTCATCAGCAGGATTTTCAAGCCAGGAAAAGCGTCTTTTGCCTGATGGGCGAGTTCAATACCGTCCATCACGGGCATGCGGATATCTGAAAGCAGTAGATCGTAGACCCCGTCTTTGAGCTTCTCCAAGCCCTCGGCCCCATCGGCCGCCTCATCGGTCTCGTGGCCATCAAGCCTAAGGGCCCGGGCTACGAAGGACCGCAGGGAGTCCTCGTCTTCCGTAATCAGAATTCTTGCCATATGTGCATCGCTCCGTATCAGCCCCGCGACGGAAATCACCAGACTTTCCTTTTCGATCGGTAAAGATGACGAAGCGATGGACGAGATGGTTAACAACCCGTCTTGAAGGCAACAGTTCAGGCGTCCCCGGTAACCACGCCGACGAAGGGCAGTTCGCGAAAGGCATAGGCGACATCCATGCCGTAGCCCACGACAAAATAGTCGGGGCATTCGAAGCCGACATAGTCAGCCTCCAGCTTTTCCTTGCGCTTGACGCGCTTGTCGAGCAGCACGGCGATCGTGACGTTGCGCGCGCCACGCTCGAAGAGCAGTTCCTTGGCAAAGAGCAGCGTTCGGCCGGATTCGAGGATATCGTCGATCAGCAGAACGTCGCGGCCATGGACGTCGCTGTCGATATCCTTGACGATGCGCACGCCCTGCGAAACCGTGCCGATGCCGTAACTCGACAGGGTGATGAACTCGACCTCCGGGGCAAGCCCGCTATCATGCAGGGCGCGGATCAGGTCGGCGGCGAAGATGAAGGAGCCCTTCAGCACGGCGATGACGAGCAGGTCCTTGGTCGGGCCATTGGCGATCTCCCGCGCCATCGAATGATTGCGCTCGGCGATCTGCTCGGCGGTGAAGAGCGGCTCGATGTTTTTTCCGCGCACGACAGGCATAAGGGCTTGCTCCATGAAAAGAAGGGTAAGCCGTTAGCACATATGCGAGCCTGAAACAGCCTCGTCGGCTATGAAATTAACGCGATTGGCGCGACCTGTGGCGGGAAAGTCGGCCATTCCATGTCCTGTTACATCTATGGCAGGAAGGAAAGCCGGACCTCCGGCATTTTTCCGCCGGCATGCTGGACGCGAGCCGAGAAGCCCCGGCTCTGGCCGCTATAGATCACATCCGCCGGCGGGTTGATGACGATGCTTGCGGTCAGCCGCTCGTCGGTCACGAGATCGGCACGGATCGGATGCACCGTCTGCGTCGTGCCGCTCTCGTTTTCGATGATGCCGTTGATGACAAGAACGCGCATGCCGTTCGCATCACGCGGCGTCACCGTGACATGGGTGAAATGCAGCGGCGCTCCGGAAGTGGCTCGCTCGCCGGAAAGGCCGGAAAAACCACCTGCAAGCCCGAAGACGAGCACGACGAGCGCCAACACCAGCGCTGCGAAGCTCCGCATCGACGCGCGCTGCAGCCAGGATTCCCCTGTCCTCAGAACGGAAGCAGCCATCGCCGGCATCAGCGCCGGCTGTGCGGCCTGTGCGGCAGCCATGCGCTTGCGGTTGTCGTTATAACTCCTTGCATTGAATTCCCTGGGCCGCACTTTGCCGAGGGTAACGAATTCGGCGTCGGAGATATCGGCAGGTCGCGCCGAGCGGTACTGGCGGTTGGCGGGTTCCGGCGGCAGGAAATCATAGGCCTGGCCCGGCGTCCGGCGACTGAAGGAGGATGCTTCCATGGTGGCTGCCTCGCAGATGTCCACATGGTTTCGTTGCCAGGAGAAATCTGGCATTGAAACGAATCCTGCTCAGTCGTAAATTTTAATGGTTAATGCTTCGCAAAGATCGCCATCAAACGGGCGTCTTTCCAGCAAAATTTACCGGCTGTTAACGGTGTTGGTTAACAAGTCGTGCGGTGAAACCCACAACAGACTGAGCTGCCCGTTGATCCACTTCGAGAATGTCGGTTTGCGTTATGGCATGGGCCCGGAAATCCTCCGGGACCTGACCTTCGACATTCCGAAGAAATCCTTTCAGTTCCTGACCGGCCCATCGGGCGCCGGCAAGACGTCGCTACTGCGGATGCTTTTCATGTCGCTGCAGCCGACACGCGGCCTGATCCGCATGTTCGGGCGCGATATTTCCGAAATCCCCCGCCCCGAACTGCCGCTTCTGCGCCGCCGCGTCGGCATTGTCTTCCAGGATTTCCGCCTCCTCGACCATCTCACAACCTATGAGAATGTCGCTTTGCCCTTACGGGTACGTGGCAAGGATGAGAGCTCCTACAAGACCGATGTCCTGGAACTGTTGAAATGGGTCGGCCTTGGCGAACGCATCAATGTGTTGCCGCCCGTGCTCTCCGGCGGCGAGAAGCAGCGCGCCGCAATCGCCCGGGCGCTGATGGACCGGCCGGAAGTGCTGCTGGCCGACGAACCCACAGGCAATGTCGATCCGCCGATGGCCAAGCGCCTGCTCAATCTTTTCCTCGAGCTGAACCGCCTCGGCACGGCGGTCGTGATCGCCACCCATGACCTGGCGCTGATGGAACAGGTGGAAGCCCGCCGCATGATCCTCTCAGAGGGGCATCTCGATATCTATGACTGAGCCCCCGTCCAGAAACCCCGAGAAGGCGTCGGCCAAGATCCAGCAGAAGCGGCCGGAACTGCGCGTGCGTCCGACCGCGCCGATCCTGCCGCCTTCCAACATCCAGGGCAGTGCGTTGATGGTGGTGATATCCATCATGGCCTTTCTCGCCTGCCTGACGCTCGGCGGCGTCAGCATGGTGCGCTCGACGGCGGCAAGTTGGGAGAGCCAGATCTCCCGCGAGATCACCATTCAGATCAAGCCGGACGACAATCTCGACATGGAGAAGGCGCTGACCCAGGCGCGCGACCTGGCGCTGACCTTTGTCGGCACCAAGAGCGGCCAGATCGTCGACGAGGCGGCGACCGCTCGCCTGCTCGAACCCTGGCTCGGCCCCGGTCTCGATCTCAAGGATCTGCCCGTTCCCCGTCTCGTCATCATTACCATCGACGAGAGCAATCCGCCGGATTTCGATTCGATGCGAGCGCTGCTCAAGGACAGTATCCCGCAGGCCAGCCTCGACGATCACCGCACCTGGGTCGACCGGCTGGTGTCCATGGCGCACACGACTGTGATGATCGGCACCGGCATCCTGCTCCTGGTTTTCACGGCGATGGTGCTTACCGTCGTCTTCGCTACGCGCGGCGCGTTGTCGGGCAATCGTCACGTCGTTGAAGTGCTGCATTTCGTCGGCGCCGAAAGCTCCTTCGTCGCCACCGAATTCCAGAAGCATTTCCTGAAGATCAGCCTGAAGGGCTCGGCGATCGGCAGCGCGCTTGCCGCTCTCTTCTTCGCCACCGCCGGTTTCTGGCAGAGCCGCACCCTCGCCACCCCGGAAACGGACCAGGCGACCGCGCTTTTCGGCACCTTCTCCGTCGGCGTGCTCGGTTATGCCGGCATCTTCGCAACGATGATTGTCATCGCGCTCCTCACCACCTTCACCGCGCGACTGACCGTCATGCGGACGATCTACGAAATCGATACACTGCGCTCGGACCCGACACGCACCGACGGCATCGGAAGTTGATCGTGACCGGGCCGTTTTGCCATGAAAGCGTCTGTTCTGCGCCGCAATCAGCGTATAATCACGATTCATGACCATGGGACATACGACACCCAACCCGATTCATCAGGGCCCGGAGCTTGATCGCCCGGTGGGTCTGCCGCCGCGGCGCGGGCCGATCCGCCGCCTGCTGCGCTGGGGCGGCTTTGCCTGCCTGCTGGCAATCGCTCTGGTGTTCGGCGGTTTTCTGCGTTTTGCCGATTCGGTGACGACGCTCAGGCCGCCGGCCGAGCCGAAGGCGGATGCGATCGTCGTCCTGACGGGTGGCTACCAGCGCATCGACCAGGCCGTGGAGCTGTTGCAGAAGGGTGCCGGCAAACGCTTGCTCATTTCCGGCGTCCACCCGACGACGACGCCGGCACAGATCCGCAAGATGACGCAAGGTTCAGCCGATCTCTTCTCCTGCTGTGTCGATATTGGCTACGATGCGATCGACACGATCGGCAACGCCGAGGAAGCTTCGAACTGGATCCACGCCAAGGGGTACCGGAGCGTTCTGATCGTCACCAACAACTATCACATGCCGCGAAGCCTCGCCGAACTCTCCTATGTCGATCCCGACATCGAATTCATCGCTTATCCCGTGGTCAATTCGGATTTGAAGAGCAGCAACTGGTTCACCGACCCGAATGCGATGCGCGTCATGCTTGCCGAATATGCGAAAGTGCTGCTGGCCGGCGCCCGCAACATCACCGGCTTCGGCCGTCACACCGGGCTGCGCTCGGCAAATGCGTCCGGTCAGCAATAGAGCCGCGCGTCCGATAGGACGCTCCATCGATTTAAAAGTTGCGCATAATCCCTTCCAAAAATCGATTCCGATATTTGGAAGGGATTATGCGCTAGGCTTTTACATCAGGGCGTCATCAAATGCTTTTTATGACCGCCAATATCGTGTAGGCCGGTCGCGTGAGCATGCCTCGGGAAAGTTTCATGATCGCCCTGCGTTCCGTTCTCTTCAACACGATCTTCTATGCCAACCTCATCATCCGGATGATCGTGCTCTCACCCTACTATTTCGTGGTGCCGCGCAAGATCGCCTATGCGATCCCGAAGAACTGGGCGCGCTCCAACCACTGGCTGATGCGAGTGATCGTCGGCACCACCTTCGAGATCGAGGGCCTGGAGAACCTGCCGGATGGCAGTTACATCCTGGCGCCGAAGCACCAGTCTTTCTGGGATACCTACGCGCTGCTGCCCTGGTTGAAGGATCCGGTCTATATCCTGAAGCGCGAACTGATGTGGATTCCCCTCTTCGGCTGGTATGCGAAGAAGCAGCGCATGATCCCGGTCGATCGCGGCGCTCGCGGCAAGGTGATGGTGGAAGTGCTGAAACGCACGAAGGAAGAGCTTTCGACCGGCCGCCAGCTCATCATCTATCCCGAGGGGACCCGCCGCGCGCCGGGCGCGGAGCCGGTCTATAAATACGGCATCGCCCGCATGTACCGCGACCTAAATCTCCCCGTCGTGCCGGTCGCCATGCATCCCGGTCTCTTCTGGCCGAGGCGGAGCATTCGTCGTTATCCCGGTCATTTCAAAGTGAGAATCCTGCCGCCGATCATGCCGGGAATGGATCCGGACGCCTTCTTCGCCCATTTGATCGAGGTATCGGAGCGGGCAAGCGACGAGCTTCTGCTCGAAACCGTCGAGCGAAATCCGCATCTGCCGCTCCCGCCGACGGCGATAGAAAGGCTGGCGGAGCTGCGAAAATTGAACGCTGCGACGGCCTGAGATTGCAGCGCCACGCGTCTCTTCGAGAGCCGCAAAGGATCCTGCAGCACTTTGAATGGCTGCATAACTCCTTAAATCGATACCGATTTAAGGAGTTATGCAGACGGCGCGCAGCCGCTCCACTTCGTTGACGACCTGCTCCAGCCAATGGTCGCGAATGCCCATCTCTTTCAGATGCGTCAGCGTATTGAAGACATAGGCATCATTCGGACCTGACTGGCCTTCTGCTTCGTTCACCACCCGTGCCGCCGCAACCGCATCCAGCGCGCCGGCATATTGCTCATGATCACGATCGATGATGTAGGCGACCGCTTCCACTCGGCGCCGGCCGGCAAGCTGCAGCCGCACCCGGCGTTCCAGGTAGACATTGGTGACCAGCTCGCGGGCGCGAAGATAATCGATCACCTCATCCCATTTTTCAGGCGAAATGCGGAAAGCCATGCCGCGGCAGGCGCCCCCCCTGTCGAGGCCGAGAACCAGGCCCGGATTGTCGCGGGTGCCGCGATGGACAAAGGAGCGGACGCAAAGCGAACGCCTGTAGCCGAAGACCAGGGCCTCTGCCCGCTCCATGAACTCGAAGCCCGGATTCCACATCAGCGAACCGTAGCCAAATACCCAAAATTCGTCCATATCGCACGCCAGACCGGAATCACATTTGCGATTCACCATTGGAGAACATCATGGCAGCGTCAAGCCAATCCGGCAGCAGCCAATCCGGCAGCGGTAAGAAATTCTGGTTGCTGGGTGGAGGCGTCCTCCTGGTGATCGCACTTTACACCGGTGGCTGGTTCTATGCGGCGTCAGCATTGAAGACCACGGTGCTGAAAGCGATTGCACCGCGCGATCAGGCAGGCGTCAGCGGCGAATGCTCCGATATCGAATTCCGCGGCTATCCCTTCCGCATCGGCCTGTTCTGCTCCAAGATCGACGTCGACGACAATGTCAACGGCGTCTCCGCCACCTTCGGCGCGCTGCGCTCGGCAGCACAGATCTACGCGCCCGGCAATATCGTCTGGGAGCTCGATTCACCGGCCGAGATCCGCACCACCAACGGCCTTTCGATCTCGGCTCAATGGACGAACCTGCAGGCGAGTCTTGCAACCAGGCTGCAGGGCGTCGACCGCAGCTCGACCGTCATCGAGGGTCTGAAGGCGATGGCCGTCTCCTCCTACACCGGCCAGACCATCAGCTTCGATGCCGCCCGCACCGAAATCCATCTGCGCCAGAACGGCGCCGATCTCGATGGCGCGATCTCCGTGCAGGATGCCAACACGGCGATCAAGGACTGGTCGCAGATCTTTCCGAAAATGTCTGCCAGCATCGATCTGACCGTCGCCGGCAAGGCCGGCCTGATCGACGGCAGCGACCGAAGCGGCCTCAATGGCACCACCGGTGAACTGCGCCGCATCGTCGCCGACATCGGCGATGGCAAGGTGATGACGCTCACCGGCCCCTTCTCCTTCGACGAACAGGGCTTCCTCTCGGGAAAATTCAAGCTGGAGATCGAACAGCTCGGCCCCTGGGGCGACAGCCTGAAACAGGCCTTTCCGGATATCACCTCGACCGTCAACACGGCAACGAAGCTGTTGAAGGCGCTCGCCGGCGGCGGCGACAAGGTCTCTGTCGATCTCGTCGTCGATCGTGGCAATGCCACCGTCAGTGGTTTCATCCCGCTCGGCCGGATTCCGCCGATCTGAAGCATCTCGCCCAAAAGTGTCCAGCGGTTAACGGGATGCATAGGAAATAGGAAAAAGCCTGAAGCGCGTCGCATGATTCCCGTTCGACGCGATGCGCTTCAGGCTATTCGCTTGATGAAGAAGACTTCCGGCACCGATTGCAGGCCGGGCAGCTCGATCGCGCCGGTTTCGCAAAATCCGTTACGGCGATGCCAGTCCTGAGGTCGGCTTTCGTCGCATTCACTCGACGTCATCAGCAGGCGGGCGCCTTCGCCGCGCATGGCTTCTTCCCAGGCGAGAAGCAGCGCCGTTCCAACGCCCGACCGGCGATGCTCGGGCAGGACGCGGATCATTTCCATATAGGGAACCCTGCCCCAGAAGCGGGAGAATCGCAGGAAGCCGACGATTTCGCCGGCCTGCCAGGCAAGGAGATATTCGCCGAGCGCGACGCAGCGCGATACCCATGCCTCACCGGAGCTGGCATCCTCGCGAACCAGCCAGTCAATATCCGCCCGGCCGGCACGTGCCACCTCCACCATCGCGGCGGCTACTTCTTGTCCAGCGCATGACGACCGAAATCAGGCGCGTCGACATCCTGGCCGGCCTGGACGATCGAACGGCGGATGGCGCGCGTGCGGGTGAAGAGTTCGAAGATCTTGTCGCCCTCGCCCCAGCGGATGGCGCGCTGCAGATAGGCGAGATCCTCCGAGAAGCGCGCCAGCATTTCGAGGATCGCATCGCGGTTGTGCAGGCAGACGTCGCGCCACATGGTCGGGTCGGAGGCAGCGAGGCGAGTGAAGTCACGAAAGCCAGAGGCGGAATATTTGATGACCTCAGACTCCGTCACCGTCTCCAGATCGTCGGCTGTGCCGACGATATTGTAGGCGATGATATGCGGCAGGTGCGAGACGATGGCGAGCACCTTGTCGTGATGCTCCGCATCCATCTCGTCGACCTTCGAGCCCAGCGCTTCCCAGAAGCTGCGCAACCGCTTCAGCGCCGTCTCGTCGGTGCCGGCGACCGGCGTGAAGATGCACCAGCGGCCTTCGAAGAGGCCGGGAAAGCCGGCATCCGGGCCGGATTTTTCGGTGCCGGCCAGCGGATGGCCGGGGATGAAATGCACATTATCAGGCATATGCGGCAGCATCTGCGCAATGACAGAAGCCTTTGTGGAGCCGACATCGGTGACAACAGCCCCGGGCTTCAGGCTTCCCGAGATCTCCTTCGCCACACTTTCCGAGGCGCCGACCGGCACCGAGACGATCACCAGATCGGCATCCTTGACGGCATCCTGCGAAGACGTCGTGTAGCGGTCGCCGAGGCCGAGTTCTTCCGCGCGCTTCAGCGTATCGGGGCTGCGTGTGGCGACAACGATCTCCCTTGCAAGACCAAGCCGTCTGATGTCGTAGGCAAGCGAAGAGCCGATCAGGCCGATGCCGATCAGCGCAATCCGATCGAACTGCACGCTCATGCCTGATGTCCCATGAATTCGGTGAGCGCGGCAATCACGCCGCGATTTGCCTCCTCAGGACCGATGCTCATGCGCAGCGCATTGGCGAAGCCATAGCCGCGCACGGCGCGCAGGATGTAGCCGCGGCTCGTCAGCAAATCGTCGGCATCCGCGGCCCGCTTGCCGTCGATCTCGGGGAAATGGATGAGGACGAAATTGGCGACGGACGGCGTCACCTTCAGCCCGATCGCTTCGAGCGCCTGGGTCAGCGTCTCCACCCACATCTGGTTGAAGGAGACGGCCTGCTGGATGAAGGCCTGGTCGCGGATGGCAGCGGCAGCGGCGGCGATTGCCGGCGCGTTCAAGTTGAACGGCGCGCGCACGCGGTTCAGCGCGTCGACGATCTCGGCGGGCGCATACATCCAGCCGACGCGCAACGCCGCAAGACCATAGGCCTTCGAGAAGGTGCGGGTCATCACCACGTTGGCATTGGAGGATACGACCTCGATGCCGGCTTCATAATCGTTGCGGCGCACATATTCGGCATAGGCGGCATCGAGCACGAGGACGACATGTTTCGGCAGTCCGGCCTGCAGGCGGCGGATCTCGCTGACGGAAACATAGGTGCCCGTGGGATTGCCGGGATTGGCGATGAAGACGATTTTCGTCTTCTCCGTCACCGCGGCAAGGATCGCATCGACATCGACGGTATAGTCCTTCTCCTTGACGACGACAGGCGTGGCGCCCGCGCCCAGGATCTGGATCTTGTAGACGAGGAAACCGTGCTCGGTGATGATGCCCTCGTCGCCAGCACCGAGGTAGACATGGCAGAGCAGGCCGAGCAGCTCGTCCGAACCGTTGCCGCAGAGGATGTTTGCCGGATTGAGACCGTGCACGGCGGCGATCGCCTCGCGCAGTTCGATCGCCTGCCCGTCAGGATAACGCCCCAGATTGTCGGCAACCGTCTTGAAGGCCTCGATTGCCTTGGGGCTGGCGCCGAGCGGCGTTTCGTTGGACGAAAGCTTGTAGACGCGGGCAACACCCGGCGCATGTTCCTTGCCCGGCACATAGGCTGCGATATCGAGAATACCGGGACGCGGAACGGGCTTGCTCATCTCAACGCTCATGGGTTCGACCTTGGAATTGCCGGAAATCCGGGCTGAAAAACACCAAGTGGCATTAAAGCGGAATGCGATTGTTGTCGAGAGGTATGGGCGTGACACAAGCAGTTGGAGACCGCCGATAGCGACGTCATCTACTGCATAATTCCTTAAAATCGGAATCGATTTCAGGATAAAATTATGCAGCAATTCAAAGTGCTACAGCGTCCTTTGCGCGTCTCGAAAAGACGCGCGGCGCTGTAGTGCGTGTGGTCGGCACGCCATGCGGTGCGAGAACCGGCACGAAGACGCGACGGGAGGCCCGCGCCGCCACCGGCAGCCCCTGATAGAGCCGCTTCTGCGCTTCGACGATGATGACGCCCGAGAAGGCCGGCCACAATGTTCGGCCGATCCGCTCGAAGGCGCGGCGAAGCCGCAGGATGGTCCTGAGCTTCGAGGGCGGGAAGAACAGCGCTTCAGCCGTTGCGCCCGGGGTGAAGTTCGTCTCGCGCAGCAGATTTGTTAACTGACCGCGGGAATAGGGCCGGCCCGAACCGAAGGGCGTATGCTCCATGCGCGCCCAGACGCCGCGCCGGTTCGGCACGACGATGACCAGCCGTCCGCCCGGCGCCAGCACCCGCCAGAGCTCCTTCAGCGTCTCGCGCGGGCTTTCGGCGAATTCCAGCGAATGCACCATCAGCACCCGGTCGATCGAGGAATCCGGCAGCGGCAGTTCCTCGTCGAAAATCAGCGCCGTCGTCGAGAGCGAGCCCATCGGCCAGTTCACCGCGCCCTGCCCGGCCGGCATGAAAGCGAAGGTGCGCTCGGTATCGGCCTGGAAACGGTCGAGGAAGGGCACGGCATAACCGAGTCCCACCAGGCGCTCCTGCGGCAGCCGCACCCAGAGCGATGACAGCGCCATGGCGATCGACTGCTCGGCAAGACGTCCAAGCTCGGAGTGATAGAATTGGCGTAGGTCGACGATATCGGCGTGCATTGCGACAAATGTTATCAGCGGGCGGTTGGACTTCAAGGCCGGAACCTCTACATTTCCGCGAGACTCCTGGGATAAGGGATTATTGGACGATGAAACCTTTGGAATTAGACGTTTTTCTCTGCCGCACCGACAATTTCGGCGTTCTCGTGCACGATCCGGAGACAGGTTTTACCGCGGCGATCGATGCGCCGGAGGAGGCGCCGATCCTGGAAGCGGCGACACGTCGCGGCTGGAAAATCACCCATATCTTCACCACACATCATCACACCGATCATGTCACCGCCAATCTGGCGCTGAAGGAGCAATTCGGCTGCGAGATCATCGGCCCGATCAACGAGGCCATCGCCATTCCCGGCCTCGATCGGACGATGGCCGATGGCGACAGCTTCCATTTCGGCGATCACACGGTCAACGTCATCGAGACGCCCGGCCACACCGCCGGTCACATCTGCTATCATTTTGTCGACGATAAGCTGCTGTTTGCCGCCGACACGCTGTTTGCGCTGGGCTGCGGCCGGCTGTTCGAACGCCCGGCTGCCGACATGTGGCATTCCCTGCAGAAGCTCGCCGTTCTGCCCGATGAGACCGCCGTCTATTTCGGCCATGAATACACATTGTCCAATGCCCGTTTCGCGCTGACCGTCGATCCCGACAATGAGCGCCTCAAGAGCCGCGCCGCCGAGATCGAAGCCTTGCGCGCCGACGGCAAATTCACCATCCCGACGACATTGGGGCTGGAAAAGGAAACCAACCCGTTCTTGCGCGCCGCCGACCCGGCGATCCGCCGCAATCTGCTGATGGAAGGCAAGACGAACGAGGAAGTCTTTGCTGAGATCCGCAAGCGCAAGGACAATTTCTGATGTCGCCCGAGGACATCATCCGCGAACTTGGCATGCAGCCGCATCCCGAAGGTGGCTGGTACGTGCAGACATTCCGCGATCCGGCGGGCGGAGAACGCGGCCACTCGACGGCGATCTATTATCTGCTGACCAGCGGGCAGCGCTCGCACTGGCATCGCGTCCACGATGCGGCCGAGGTCTGGCATTATTACGCCGGCGCGCCGCTCTCGCTGCACCGCTCGGAAGACGGAACGGCAAGCGAGACCCTGACGCTCGGAACGAATCTTCCTGCCGGCGAGCGGCCGCAGGCGATCATTCCCGCCAATTGGTGGCAATCGGCCGAAACTCTCGGCGACTTCACCCTGGTCGGCTGCACCGTCTCGCCCGGCTTCGAATTTTCAAGCTTCGAGATGGCGCCGCCCGATTGGAAGCCCGGCAGCTGAAGCCTATTCCGCGGCCGCGGACTGCGCCGGAATTTTACGGCGAAACATCTCCTGGGCAGCCAGCACCGCCCCGCCGGTCACCAGCAGGCAAGCCAAGGCAATGCGCCAGCTCGGCTCGGCAAATCCGAACAGCACCAGAATAAGCGTCGAAAGCAGCGGTGCTGCGTAACTTGCCGCGCCGAGGATCTGGATGTCGCCGTTCTTGACGCCGTAATCCCAGACATAGAAGGCCGCCCCGACCGGAAAGAGGCCGAGCCCGATGACGGCGACCCATTCGAAACTCGTTGCCGGCCAGACGGTCGTCTCCAGGCCGAGATGGCAGAAGAACGACAGCATGGAGGTCGCAAGGCAGAAGCCGGTGACGACATCCGTGGAGACGGCGTCGAAACGGCGCGTCAGCAGCGAATAGCCGGACCACGTGAAAGCGCTGAGAAAGGCCGCGCCGTAACCGACGGCATAGCCGCCGTCGAAATCGATGCCGTTGCGGCCGACGATCAGGAAGGTGCCGCAAAGCCCGGCAAGCGCACCCGCCAGGTGATACCAGCGCAGCCGTTCGCCCGGCAGCAGCGCCGAACCGACGACGATCAACAGCGGCCAGAGATAGGCGACCAGCCCCGCCTCCACCGCCGGAGCGTTCCGGAGCGCAGTGAAGTAGAGGAAATGATACCCGAAAAGCCCTGAAATACCTGTCACCCAGACCTTTGCCGGCTGCTTCAGCAGCGCCAGCCGCGCGGGGTTGAGGATAAGCACGACGAGGCCGGGAATGCTGCCGATCGCAAAGCAGATGGTTGAAAGTTGGAACGGCGGCATCTTGCCGGAGGCAGCCGTCAACAGCGCCAGGAACGACCACATCAGGATGGCCGTAAAACCGATCAACGTCGCGCGAAGCTTCACCTGTCCCCCTTCACGGAGACAGAAGCCCCGTCAGCTGTTGCTGCCGTATTTGACGGCAGTGATCGTCACCATTCCATATTCGGTTGGAATGCGCACATAGACAGGAGCGTATACATTTGCCGCGTCCGACTTGGCAAACCAGATTTCCATGCGGTCGCTCTTGCTGAGATAGTCGATGTCCTTGCGGCCCTTCTTGTAGCCCGAGCGCGGCACGAAGCGCACGCCGCAGACAACAGCCTTGCCCTTGAAGCCATTGGTGGAAAAATCCTCGTCGCCCTTTGGCGACAGCACCAGATCCATGCGTGTCTCGCCGTCGAAGATCGGCAGCGTCTGCGAGCAGACCTTGGTATCGCCGGTGAAGACCAGGCCGGAGATCGGATCGAGCACCGAGCGCATGTCGCGCGGCGTGACGTCGATCCAGTTCTTCGGACGCTTCGGCATCGGTGTCGTCGTCGCCGAGATGATGTTGCCGTTGCGGTAACTGACCTCGTAGACGCGGGCCTTCCTCTTGCCGCTCTTGTAGTAGAGTGAGTACTTCAGCGCCTGCAGCCTGTCATTGCGCACGACCCCGGTGACGCTGGTCTTCGCCGAAATCGTCGTGATGAGATCGGCAAGACCGGAGGAATTGATGTCGCCGGCGATCGTGTAGCTGTGATCGTCCTCGATCTGCGTCAGGAACGCCGCGCGCGCGATCGGCAGGCCGGCGAGCGCCACCCGGTATTCCGTCCGATGCTGGATTTCGGCCGCAGATGCCGGTATGGCATGAAGTGCGGCGATGGCCGAAATGAAAATCCGTCTGCCCGAATGAGCCATGGAAAAAAGCCTTGTCTTGCTGCGCGCTGGCAGGCCCTTGCTGAGCGCTCTATACTCCTGCCGTGATGGGAAGAAAACAGCAGCTTTTTGACAGAATTGCGGGAAAGGCCAAGGTTTGGCTTGACGCGCGCGGCCTGTCTGACTATAGAACCGCAACTTTCCAATCATGCCCGTTGGATTGCGCGCCTGGCTTTGCCGGGAATGGCAATTCGATGGCCCGAGAAAAACAAGAATAGGTGTTCCATGTCCCGCGTGTGCGAATTGACCGGCAAGGCCGTCCTGACTGGTAACAATGTCAGCCATGCCAACAACAAGACCAAGCGCCGGTTCCTGCCGAACCTGTGCCAGGTAACGCTGATTTCCGACGCTCTCAACCAGCGTTATCGTCTTCGCGTTTCGGCTGCCGCTCTTCGTTCCGTCGAGCATCGTGGCGGCCTCGATGCCTTCCTGCTGAAGGCCAGCGAGAACGAATTGTCGATGCGCGCGCGCCTGCTGCGCCGTCAGATCGCCAAGAAGACCGCCGAAGCCGCTGCTGCGTAAGCTTCTGCCCTTCTTTCATACGGCTTCAAAAGGCTTGAACGGATAATACCGGACAAGCCTTTTGCTTTGCCGGTTTGCTCCTCCAACTGGTGGCATCACCCAGGATAAAAAAATGCTGAAGAACCGCTATACCATCGCCTATGTCGCGCTGATGACGCTCGTCGTCGTCGCCTCCAACTTCCTCGTCCAGTTTCCGCTGAACGCCGAAGTCGCCGGCATCAACCTTGCCGACATCCTGACCTGGGGCGCCTTCTCCTATCCGATCGCCTTCCTGATCACCGATCTGACCAACCGCCAGTTCGGCCCGCAGGCAGCCCGCAAGGTCGTGTTTGCCGGCTTCGTCGTCGGCGTAACGCTCTCCTTCTTCACCTCGGTGCCGCGCATCGCCATCGCTTCCGGCTCGGCCTATCTCGCCGGCCAGCTGCTCGATATCGCCGTCTTCAACCGCCTCCGCCGCCAGGCCTGGTGGCGCGCCCCGCTGGTCGGCTCGCTGATCGGCTCGGCGCTCGATACGGTGATGTTCTTCTCGTTGTCCTTCGCTGCGTTTTTCGTCCTCCTCGGCCCGAACGATCCCTTCGCGCTGGAAGCAGCCCCTATCCTCGGCGTCTTCGCCACGGAGGGACCACGCTGGATTTCCTGGGCGATCGGCGATTTCGCCGTAAAGATGATCGTCGGCCTCGTCATGCTGCTGCCCTATGGTGCGCTGATGAACGTGCTGCGGCCGATGCAGGCCGCTCGCGCCAACTGATTTAGATTACGGACGCCGCCGGACTGCACCGGCGGCGATGGCAGGATGCAGCAGCACCTCCGCCGCCAGATCGTCGATACCAAGCGATGAATCGAGCCGCAGCACCGGCGCTGTCTGTGTTTCCAGCCATTGTTCATGTGCCGCAAGGCTGCGGCGCTCGGTACCGGCCGTGTCATAGCTGGCCGCCCATTCCAGGAATTCCCCGCTTTTTGCGGCCATGTCGCCGCCGGGCCCGATTCTGCTGCCGTAGCGGGCAAGCTCCCGCGCAAGAATGCGCGCCATTCTAAGCTCGGGGTCTATCCTGAGGAACACGATCAGATCGTAGAGCGGCTCAATCGGCCTTCCCCATTTCAGCGCCGATCCGGAGAGGACCCAGCCGTCGTGCCGCGCCGCTTCCTCGAGCAGCAGCCGGATGCGCTCGTCGGCATTCCTCGGCGTCGTGAACGGCGGATCGGTCGGCATCCAGAAGAAATCGTCGGTGTCGAGATGGGTGATATCGAGCCTTTCGGCAAGCGCGCGGCCAAGCGATGTCGTGCCGGAACCGGACGCGCCCAGGACGTGGATATGCACCATGAATCTCCCTCCAAAGACTGCTTCCCGATACGGCAGCCGGCCGATTGCGGCGGGATAGCCGAGGCATAGGACATCGGTCTGACGTGAATCTAGGCATCGTGCTTTCCGAAAATCGATTCCGATTTTCGGGCCGATGGCTTGGATCAATTCCGCTTCTGGGAACTCGGCGCTGCCCACGCGGCCTCTTCCGAAAGCCGGAATTCCAGCATCAGATTGCGCTGCAGGATCGAATGATTGTCGTCCGAGACCAGAATGATATGAGTCGTGCCGTCCGCAGCCTGGAAAGCATCGAGCCCTTCCATATTGTCGATCTGCGAGTTGAAATTGCCTTCCAGCAGCAATTCGCCCTCAACGACGGCGCCAGGCCTGATAGCGGCGCCCCGGATGCGCCGAAGACGCATGCCGATGCCTTCGGCCATGTTGAAGCGACGCTCCAGCAGCAGCAGGTCGCCGTTCGGCAGGAAGGCGCCGTCAGTGATGTCGAAGCTGCCGTCCCGCTTAACCGCGAAACGCCCTTTCAGCGGCCCGCTGAGAATGGCCGCCAACCGGTTGCCGTCTTTGTCGAGACCACGTTCGGAGACGACCACCACGCCGCCCTTGAGCGGGCTCGATGCCGGCGCCACGGTGATGGTCTCGATGCCGCGATTGTCGCTCAGCATCTTCCGCGGGATGAGGATCGGCAAAGTGGCGATCGCGCCCGAATCGGCAAAGCCGGGATCGGGATAGACATCGACGCGATGATCCTGCTCGAAGGAAACCAGGATCCGGTCGCCGTCGAGCGCCAGGCCCTCGGCATCCATATGCCCCTTGCCCTCGAAGCTGCGCCCGGCGCTGTTCTTCATCGGCGTGATCTCGACATCCGAAAGACCGGAAAGCCTGCCCTTGACGTCACGTTCGATGCTGCCGGTCAGCCACTGGCCGGTATCGAGCACGACGACGAAATGTTTTTGGTCCTGCCGGAAACGGATGGAGGAGAGCGAGCCGAACAACGCTCTGCTGGAGACCATCTCCAGACCGCCGACAAATTCCAGCGATCCGAATTTCGTCTCCGAAGAGCCGATCCTGAAATCGGAGATTTGTCGGCTAATGACCGGCACGTCGTCGCCGGCCCACGACGGGAAAGCGCCTGACGCGAGACAAAGAACAATCGACGCCGTATGGCAGAGGCGCTTGAGCGTCATGCCAGGCATTTCCTTTGAGCGGCGTCAGCCGGCACGGCGTAGCCGGCCGCCGCGCGGCTGGACGGATTGGTCTTCGAACAGCGAAGCAAGCTGCTCGGTCATCGCACCGGCAAGCTCATCCGCATCGACGATCGTCACGGCGCGGCGATAATAGCGCGTCACGTCGTGACCGATGCCGATCGCCAGCAACTCGACAGGCGAGCGCGTCTCGATCTGTTCGATGACGGCACGCAGGTGCCGCTCCAGATAATTGCCCGGATTGACCGACAGCGTCGAATCGTCGACCGGCGCCCCGTCCGAGATCATCATCAGGATGCGGCGCTGCTCACGGCGCGCGAGCAGGCGATTATGCGCCCAGATCAGCGCCTCGCCGTCGATATTTTCCTTGAGCAGGCCCTCGCGCATCATCAGCCCGAGATTGGCGCGCGCGCGCCGCCACGGCGCGTCGGCCGACTTGTAGATGATGTGGCGCAGGTCGTTGAGGCGGCCCGGCGTCTGCGGCTTGCCGCCGGCAAGCCAGTTTTCACGCGCCTGCCCGCCCTTCCAGGCTTTGGTCGTAAAGCCCAGGATCTCGACCTTGACGCCGCAGCGCTCCAACGTACGGGCGAGAATGTCGGCGCAGGTGGCGGCAACCGTGATCGGCCGGCCACGCATCGAGCCGGAATTGTCGATGAGCAGGGTGACGACGGTATCGCGGAACTGGGTGTCGCGCTCCATCTTGAAGGAAAGCGCCTGCATCGGGTCGATGATGATGCGCTGCAGCCGGGCCGGATCGAGATAACCCTCTTCCAGGTCGAAATCCCAGGAGCGATTCTGCTGCGCCATCAGGCGACGCTGCAGCCGGTTGGCGAGACGGCCGACCGCACCTTGCAGATGCGCCAGCTGCTTGTCGAGAAAGGCGCGCAGGCGCTCCAGTTCGGCGGCGTCGCAGAGTTCCTCGGCGGTGATGATCTCGTCGAACTCTTCGGTAAAGACGTGATAATCGACCTTTTCGTTGAAATCGGCGAAAGGCGTGTTTGGACGGCGGGTCTCGCCCGGCGTTTCCGAATCGTCCTCGCCTTCTTCCATCATGTCGTCATCGGAGATTTCGGCGCCTTCGGTCTCGCCGTCCTCCATCTGCTCGTCGGCGACCTCGCTGTCCTCGACAGGGGCGGCATCCGTGCCGGCATCCTCGTCGACCTCGTCCTGGTCCTGCTCGTCGCCGCTCGACTGGTCTTCCTGCTCCGACTGATCGTCATTGTCGGCATCGCTGTCGTCGTCGCCGTATTCCTCGGCCATTTCCATGGCCGACAGCATGTTGCGGATGACCTTGGCAAAGGCTTGCTGGTCGTTGATCGCGCTGGACAGGTTGTCGAGTTCAGGCCCTGCCTTGTCCTCGATAAAGTCACGCCAGAGGTCCAGCACCTTGCCGGCGGAGCCGGGCGGGCGCTGGCCGGTCAGCTTCTCGCGCACCATCATCGCGACGGCTTCGCCGACCGGTGCGTCTTCCTGGCGCTCGATGCCGGTGAAATTCGCCTTGGAGTATTTCTCTTCCGTCATGGAGCGCAGGTTCGACGCCATGCCCTCCATGCGCAGCGCGCCGATCGATTCGACGCGCGCCTGCTCGACCACATCGAAGATCGCCCGGGCGTCCGAGCCCTGCGGCGCCATCGTCGCATGCACCTTCTCGTCATGGCAGGCAAGGCGCAGCGCCATCGAATCGCCGAGACCACGGGTGACCGCCAGCTCATGCGCCGTCGGCCGCTTGGAAAGTTCCGGCAGCCGAATGCGCTCGCCGGTCATCCCCGGCCGTTCATTGGCGAAGGTCACCTCGACATCGCCGTCGCCGGCGATCGAGCGCACGCAGCCGGTTATCGCCCGGCGCAATGGCTCGACGTCGACAGGGGCGCCGGGTTTTGCTTTCGAATTGTCACCGCGAGCTGCCATGATCGGTCGGTCTCAAGCCCCGAGAACGATGTTGGCGGCACTTTCCTTCAGCTCGACGCCGAAGGCGCGCTGATAGTGCTCGGCGACCAACGGGCGTTCCAGCTCGTCGCACTTGTTGAGGAAGGTGACGCGGAAGGCGAAGGCGAGATCGCCGAAGATCTCGGCGTTTTCGGCCCAGGTGATGACCGTGCGCGGGCTCATGACTGTGGACAGATCACCGTTCATGAAGGCCGCGCGCGTCAAGTCGGCGACGCGCACCATCTTCGAAACCGTCTCGCGGCCGTTCTTGTCACTGCCGAAGCTCTTCACCTTGGCGGCGACGATATTCACTTCGTGATCATGCGGCAGGTAGTTCAGCGTGGTGACGATCGACCAGCGGTCCATCTGCGCCTGGTTGATCTGCTGCGTGCCGTGATAGAGGCCGGTCGTGTCGCCGAGGCCGATCGTGTTCGCAGTCGCAAACAGACGGAAGGCCGGGTGCGGCCGAATGACGCGGCTCTGGTCGAGCAGCGTCAGGCGGCCGGAGGATTCGAGCACGCGCTGGATGACGAACATCACATCGGGGCGGCCGGCATCATATTCGTCGAAAACGAGCGCCACATTGTGCTGGTAGGCCCAGGGCAGGATGCCATCCTTGAACTCGGTGATCTGCAGCCCGTCCTTGACGACGATTGCATCCTTGCCGACGAGATCGATACGGCTGACATGGCTGTCGAGGTTGATGCGCACGCAAGGCCAGTTGAGCCGCGCCGCCACCTGCTCGATATGCGAGGACTTGCCCGTGCCGTGATAGCCGGAGATCATCACGCGGCGGTTATGGGCGAAGCCGGCGAGAATGGCGAGCGTCGTGTCGCGGTCGAACAGGTAGTCGGTATCGAGGTCCGGCACATAGGCGTCGCCCTTGCTGTAGGCGGGAACTCGGATATCGGAATCGATGCCGAAGGTCTCGCGGACCGAAACGGTGGTATCGGGCAGTTCGGATATATCAAGGTCGATCTTGCTCATCATGTCTCCAAGGCGGGTGATGCCACCCGGCCATACTATCTCAGGCCATGTCGCAACCGTGACGCCGCGTTTTTTATTCCGCGCCCGTCCAGGTCGGAACGTCGGCGATGCTTCTCCGGGACTGAAACGAAACCTCGGCGGGATAATGACCGCGTGCGAGCATTCTTGAAAGAGTCCCGGACAAGAAACGCCGCGTCCGGAAGGTCGGCGGAGGCGATGTCGGGAAAACGCACAAATATGAGCCGCGTTTGCCTGCGGCCTCAGCCGATTTGGACCATACCCGATTGAAGCCCAAGAGCAAGGACGGGAATTAACAAAAACCGTTCTGCTTCAACAATTGATAGGCCTGGATGACGGCGCGGAAACGCTCCTCCGAGCCGCGGTCGCCGCCATTGGCATCCGGATGGTGTTTCTTCACCAGTTCCTTGTAGCGGCTCTTGATCTCCGCCGATGTCGCATTGGCGTCGAGGCCCATCGTTTCGAAGGCCTTGGTTTCGAGCGATTTCAGCTTGCGCGCCTGGGGGAAACGCGGCCCGCTGCCCTTGCCGCCTTCCTTGACGAAGCCGAAGGGATCGCGAACACGCGTATAGGCGCCGGAGCGCACCTCCGAATGCAGCGGACTGTCCTTCGCCGCCTTGTTGACGCCGACCGTCCATGTCGGCCGGTGGCCGGTGATCGCCTCTTTCTGGTAACGCGCGATCTCGCCGTCCGAAAGACCGGAGAAATAATTGTAGCCCTTGTTGTATTCCTTGACGTGCTCGAAGCAGAACAAAAAGAACTGGCCTTCGGCATTGCGGCCGACGGGAGCGCGATGCGCCCCCTTCTTGTCGCAGCCGTCCCACTGACAGGTAGGCGGCGCCTGCTCTGTCTCCTGCTCGCGTTTGCGGCGTGTTCGGATGCGATCGAAATATTTGGAATCAAGTCTCATGACGGCGCTAATTATGGGGCTGTCGCGAAGCGACAACAAGAATTGACAAACGGGAATGTTGCTGGCTTGGTAGGTACCCTTTTCGCGAACCAGCAAGACCGGATGATGACCCTGCGAACCCGCATCGAAGAAAAACTTGTCGAAGCCTTCGCGCCCGAACGCGTAAGCGTCATCGACGAAAGCCATCTGCATGCCGGCCACCAGCCTGATATCACCGGCACCGGCGAAACCCATATGCGGGTGAGGATCGTTTCCGGAAAATTCGCCGGCATGTCGCGGCTGGCGCGCCACCGGGCAATCACCGACCTGTTGAAACCGGAGCTCGATGCCGGCCTGCATGCGCTGGCCGTCGAACCGGCAGCACCCGGCGAACCGACCCGCTGGTAGCGGCGCCAAAGCCTATATGGGCATTGGCGGCCCGCAATCCTACAGTGCCGCGCGCCTTTTCAGACGCGCTACACGCTGTAGCAATTTGATGACTGGGATCAGGTGGGCTTTGTGCCGTCTTCCCCGGCGGGACGGATGCGCAGCTTGGTGATGCGGTTCTTCTCCCGTTTCATGACGATAAAACGCTTGCCGTAGAAGGTGAAGGCTTGGCGCTCTTCCGGGATGGTCATCGATTCATGGATGACGAGGCCGGCAATCGTCGTCGCCTCCTCGTCGGGCAGGCTCCAGTCGAGCGCGCGGTTCAGGTCGCGGATCGGCACGCCGCCGTCGACGACGACGGAACCATCGGCCTCCTGACGCACGCCCTGTATCTCGATATCGTGCTCGTCGGAAATGTCGCCGACGATTTCCTCGAGAATATCCTCCAGCGTGACGATGCCCTGCACTTCGCCATATTCATCGACGACGACGGCGAAATGCTGCTTTCGGCGCAGGAAGGCGTTGAGCTGATCCTCGAGGTTGGTGCTGTCGGGCACGAACCACGGCTTCTGCGCGATCTTCACGATATCGAGGTTCTGCGGCTCCATGTTCGGCTCGGCAAGCGCCCGCAGCAGATCCTTGGCGTGGACGACACCGATGATGTTGTCGATCGTGCCGCGCCACAGCGGCATGCGCGTATAGGGACTTTCGAGGATGACGCGCACCACCGCTTCCGGCGGATCGTCGGCGTTGATCGCCCGCATGGCGGTGCGGTGGACCATGATGTCGGACAGTTCGAGTTCGCTGAGATCGAGCACGCCGCCGAGGCGGTCGCGGTCGGCCTTCACCACCGATCCCTCGCGGTGCAGCAGGTCGACGGCGCCACGCAGCTCCTCATGCGCCGTCAGCATCGATGTCTCTCGTGACAGATTGATGCCGAACAGCGAAAGAATCTGCCGCACGATCGCATTGACGAAGGAGGAAACCGGGCCGACGACGGTGACGAAGAGCTTGGCCGGCAGCGCGATGGCGAGAGCGAAGCGCTCAGGCGCCGAAATCGCCCAGCTCTTCGGCAGCACTTCCGCGAAGATAACCAGGATGACGGTCATCGCGAGTGTCGCCAACGCCACGCCGGAACTGCCGAACAGCCCGAGAAAGAGGCTGGTGGCGATCGAGGAGGACAGGATGTTGGCGAGATTGTTGCCGATGAGCAGCGCGCCGATCAGCCGGTCGCGCCGCTCGATCAACTGCCGGACGAGGCCGGCGCGTTCGTCGCCGTTGACTTCGAGTGTATGGATACGGCTGCGCGAAACGGCGGTCAGCGCGGTCTCGGAGCCGGAAAAGAAGGCGGACATGAGCACGAGCGCCGTGATCGAAAGGATCTCCGGCCAGTATGTCTCGAGAAATGCCAGAGCGCCTTCGATCGACATCAGGCGTGTTTTTCCCGGAGAAAGCTGATCACTTCGGACGCCGGAACATCGTCGGCGACGAAGGACTGACCGACGCCGCGCGTCAGGATGAAGGTGAGCTTGCCGCTCTTGACCTTCTTGTCCTGGGCGATCGCGTCCATCAGCGTTTCGGCCGGCGGCAGGTCGCCTGGAATATCGGACATGCGGGTCGGCAGGCCGACCTCCTTCAGATGCCGCTCGACGCGCCGCGCATCGTCGGGGCTTGCAAGGTTCATCCGTGCGGAGAATTCATGCGCCAGCACCATGCCGATCGAAACGCCCTCGCCATGCACGAGGCGGGAGCTGTCATAGGCGGTCGCCGCTTCCAGCGCATGACCGAAGGTATGGCCGAGATTGAGCAGCGCCCGCTGACCGTTCTCGCGCTCGTCGGCGACGACGACATCGGCCTTCGCCTGGCAGCTCGCGGCAATCGCCTCGATGCGCGCGGAGCCGCCGGTAAAAACCGCCTTCCAGTTCGCTTCCAGCCAGGCAAAGAAATCCGGCTTGTCGATCAGCCCGTATTTCGCGACCTCGGCGTAACCTGCGCGGAATTCGCGCGCGCTCAGCGAATTCAGCACATCTGTATCGGCCAGAACCAGGTCCGGCTGATGGAAGACACCGATCAGATTCTTGCCATGGCGGGAATTGATGCCGGTCTTGCCGCCGACGGAGGAATCGACCTGCGACAACAGCGAAGTCGGCACCTGGACGAAGCGCACGCCGCGGCGGACGATGCCGGCCGCAAATCCCGAAAGATCGCCGATGACGCCGCCGCCGAGCGCGATGACGTAATCGTTACGCTCGACGCGGGCTTCGAGCACCTTGTCGCAGGCTGTGATCAGATGTTCGAAGCTCTTGGTCTTCTCGCCGGCCGGCAGGACGACCTCAGCCGAGGCGATACCCGCTTCATCCAGACTTGCGACGAGGGCCTTGAGATAGAGCGGCGCGACATTTTCGTCGGTGACAACAGCCGCCTTGCGGCCCTTGAGCCGGGTGGCGATCTCGGCGCCGGCTCGCGCAATCAACCCCGGCCCGATCAGGATGTCGTAGGCGCGCTCGCCGAGCGGCACATGCACCGTTCGGATGGCGGCGGCGGAGGTTATCGCATTCATGACGCTGCACTTTCCTTCTGAGCTTCGATCACGGCCTTTAAGACCTCGTCGGCCATGATTTCCTTGCGCACGTCGCGCGAAAGCACGGTGATATCGGCCTGCGCATAGATCGGATAGCGCGCATTCATCAGGCCCTCGAGCGTCTGCTTCGGATTTTCGGTCTTCAGCAGCGGCCGCGTGTCGCGTTTGTTGACTCGCTCCCACAACACGTCGAGATCGGCCTTCAGCCAGACGGAAAGGCCGCCCTTCTTGATATGCTTGCGCGTCCGGTCGTTGATGAAGGCGCCGCCGCCGGTGGAGACGACACGCGGCCCGCTCTTTAGCAGCCGCTTCACCACCCGCGCTTCCAACGCCCGGAACTCTTGCTCGCCATAGGCGGCGAAAAGCTCGGCGATCGTCATGCGCGACACCCGCTCGATCTCCAGATCGCTGTCGATGAAGGGAATGGCGAGCTGGCTGGCGACGATGCGGCCGACGGAGGATTTGCCGGCGCCCATCAGGCCGACAAGGATCAGATTGCGTGAACCGAGCGCGGCGCGAGCTCTGTCTCTCAAGCTGTCAGCAACGGTCAGCAGTTGTTCACTCATCGGTCCATTCACACTTTGTTTGCAAACGGTATCGACAAATGCAGGTGGAGCGTCAAGTCGCGGACAAGGGAATCATGGCTTGAATACCGCTTCTTGCACTTGCAGATAGGCTTCTTATAACAGAAGCAGAGCATGAAGGAGTTGCTGAATGCCGACCCTGTTCCGTTTCCTGTTCGTCTGCGCGATCCTCGCCGGGACGGTCTACGGAGCGATGCTGGCGCTTGTGACCTTCGTGGAGCCGCAGCAGCGCGACGTGACGATCCGCATTCCGTCCGAGCGGGTCAATCCGCCCGCCACGGGTGCGATCGACACGACCAGGAAGTGACCGGCATGGTGGATCTCGGTCGCGTCCATGTGGAATCCTTCCTGGAGATGATGAGCGCCGAGCGGGGTGCTGCCGCCAACACGCTGCAATCCTATGAACGCGATCTCGACGATGTCAGATCCTTCCTGAAGGAGCGCAGCATACGGCTTACCGAAGCCGCCTCCGCCGATCTTGCCGCCTATCTCTCCTCACTCGCCGGAAAGGGCTTCAAACCCTCCTCGCAGGCGCGCCGGCTTGCGGCCATGCGGCAGTTCTACAAGTTCCTCTATGCCGAGGGCCTAAGGACCGACGACCCTACAGGCATTCTCGATGCGCCGAAGAAGGGCCGCCCGCTGCCGAAGACGATGGGTGTCGAGGAGGTCGGCAGGTTACTTTCGCAGGCCGAGGCCGAGGCGGAGGATGCGGCTCCGGGCCAGTTGCACCGCCTGCGCATGCTGGCACTGCTGGAGCTGCTCTATGCCACCGGAATGCGTGTCAGCGAACTCGTTTCGCTTCCTGCCCGCGTGCTCGATCAGGAAGGCCGTTTCCTGATGATCCGCGGCAAGGGCAACAAGGAACGGCTGGTGCCGCTGTCGCAATCGGCGATATCAGCCCTGAAATCCTACGGGCGCCTGCTGGCGACCGAAAATGCAGCAGCGAAGGAACCGCCGGAAAGCGCCTGGCTGTTTCCCTCCGCCTCGAAGGAGGGATATCTGCCGCGCCAGGTTTTTGCCCGCGACCTCAAGAACCTGGCGATCCGCGCCGGCCTGACGCCGTCGCTGATCTCGCCGCATGTCATGCGCCACGCCTTTGCCAGCCACCTGCTGGCCAACGGCGCCGATCTGCGCGTCGTACAGGAACTCCTCGGCCATTCGGACATTTCGACCACGCAGATCTACACACATGTCCTCGAAGAGAGGCTGCAGCAGCTTGTCCAGACGCATCACCCCCTTGCCAAACAGGCGAAAAAGCACGAATAGGACCGGCGACATGGGGCGGAGCCAGGAAAACGCCCCGGGCACAAGGAACGGAAACGCACCTCATGCACAATTATCTCGACTTCGAAAAGCCGATCTCCGACCTCGAAGGCAAGATTATCGAGCTGAAGAAGCTCGCGACGGAAGACGAGAGCATCGACACCACCGATGAGATCGGCCGGCTGGAGGTTCGCGTCCGTGAGGCGATCGTCGAAATTTACTCCAAGCTCAATCCCTGGCAGAAGACGCAGGTCGCCCGCCATCCGCAGCGCCCGCATTTCGTCGATTACGCCAAGACGCTGTTCCAGGAATTCACGCCGCTCGCCGGCGACCGCAAGTTTTCCGAGGATGCAGCGATCCAGGCAGGCCTTGCCCGCTTTCGCGGCCAGCCGGTCGCCGTCATTGGCCAGGAAAAGGGCAACGACACCAAGAGCCGCATCAAGCACAATTTCGGCAGCCCCCGTCCGGAAGGCTACCGAAAGGCGATCCGCATTCTTGAAATGGCCGATCGTTTTGGCCTGCCGGTGATTTCGCTGGTGGATACGGCAGGCGCCTATCCCGGCGTCGGCGCCGAAGAGCGCGGCCAGGCCGAGGCGATTGCCCGCTCGACGGAAATGTGTCTCGGCGTCAAGGTTCCTCTCGTCTCCGTCGTCATCGGCGAAGGCGGCTCGGGCGGCGCCATCGCCATTGCCACCGGCAACAGGGTCTACATGCTCGAGCATTCGATCTACAGCGTCATCTCGCCCGAAGGGGCAGCCTCCATCCTTTGGCGCGATTCCACCCGCGCCCGGGAAGCGGCGACCAACATGAAGATCACCGCTGAAGACCTGAAATCGCTCGGCATCATCGACGGCATCATTTCCGAGCCGCTCGGCGGCGCGCATCGCGATCCCGACAGCGTCATTGCCGCGACCGGCGATATGATCGCCAATGCCCTGGCCGAAATGGCGTCCCGTTCCGGCGAGCAGTTGCGCAACGACCGCCGGCAGAAATTCCTCGCAATGGGCCGCAATCTCTAACAGACATTCGGCTCTTCGCCGATTGGGGCCAAATCTTGGCCACATTGATGTTATCTGTAACACTCGCGCTTGCGGGGACGTTCGTGGCAAAGTCATAGGCTGGTAAGGGTTTATAAAGTATAAGCCGCCTATGATTCCTTCTGATGCCTGGACTCCATAGGCGGACCGGGTGGCACTATCTTTATGGGCTAGTTTGGATGCGCATACGTCATTTTGCCTATATTTCCCTCATGGCGCTGGCTCTGTCCGGCTGCAATGACGCGTTGGAAACCGCGCAGGTCGATCTTTCCAAGGTCAAGAACAAGGTCGAGCAACCGCTTCCCGGCCACATCCTTGCTCAGATGTCCGCCAAGGGCATGGACCGCAATTCGCCGATCATGATCCGCATCTTCAAGGAGGAAGGTGCCATGGAGATCTGGAAGGCGAAGACCGACAACCGTTTTGACAAGATCGCCGATTACAAGATCTGCGCCTGGTCCGGCCGTCTCGGCCCGAAGGTAAAGACCGGCGACCGGCAGGCGCCGGAAGGTTTCTACGACCTGACGCGCGCCAACCTGAACCCCAATTCCAAATATTATCTGGCGATCAACACCGGCTTCCCGAACCGCTACGACGCGGCGAACGGCCGCACCGGTTCCGATCTGATGATCCATGGCGCCTGCTCCTCCTCCGGCTGCTATTCGATGACCGACCAGCAGGTGCTGGAGATCTACGCCTTCGCCCGCGACGCTTTCAAGGGCGGCCAGGCGACGGTGCAGCTGCAGGCTTTCCCCTTCCGCATGACGGCGGAAAACATGGTGAAGCATCGCCTCGACAGCAGTTACGACTTCTGGAAGATGCTGAAGGTCGGCTACGACAATTTCGAAGTGACGAAGCGCCCGCCCGAGGTGAACGTCTGCGAGAAGAAATACGTCTTCAATCAGCAGGCAACCGACGGCGGCGCCTTCAACGCCGCCGGCAAGTGCCCGGCTATGTCGACGCCGCCGGCGCTGACCGCAGCTCTCGCCTCCTACGGCAAGACCTACGATGCCGATTATGCCAAGGCGATGAGCAAATTTGACGGCATGGCCTGGTACGATCCCACCGAAGCCGAGCGCAAGGCCGTGGTCGCCAAGACGCGCAAGGGCCGCGAACTTGCTTACGCCCCGACCGGCACCTCGCTGGAAGCCGGCCGCATGGTCAAGGTCGCCGAACTCGAAGACCTGATGGCCAAGCGCACCGCGCAGGGCCTCGCCGCCAAAAGCGCGCCTGGCGCCACGCCTGCAGCACCTGCCCAGCCGCAGCCAATGGCCGTCGCTGCCGCGACACCTGCGGTCGTGCCGGTGCCGATGCAGAACCCGATGCAGAATCCCCTCGCCTACACGGCTCCCGAACCGCAGGAAACGGCGGAAGCCGCGGCAAAGAAGCCGTTCTGGAAATTCTGGGCGCGGAACTGAACGGCTTGCCCCCCGTTCTCTACGATCTTCGCGGCCTGAAATGCCCCTTCCCCGTGATCAAGACACGCAAGAAGCTCGCCGCCATGGCGAGCGGCACACTCATTCGCGTCGACACCACCGATCCGCTTGCTGTGATCGACATGCCGCATTTCTGCAATGAGGACGGCCACGAACTGGTCGAGACGGAAAAGACCGAAAGCGGCCATCGCTTCCTGATCCGCAAGCGCTAAAGCGCGTCGCGATCTTTCAGATTCGCTTCCCGCGCTTTAGCTCTTTGTTTTACGCATGTCGTTATCGCAATACCGCTGCACACTTTTGCGCGACATGCTCTAAATTCTGAGGCCGGGAATGGCGAGCGGATTGTCGGAGAGCGCCGCACGATCCGGCATATCGATGCGCGGCTTGCCGAGGAAGGCGTCGAAGAGATCCTTCACGAAGGCTTCCGGCAGATCCCTGGTGATCAGCACCATGCGTGTGCGCCGGTCTTCCCCCGGCCAGGCGGGAAGCCGCACTGGCGGATGGAAGATGCTCTGCACCCCATGGAGCACGAGCGGCCGATCCGGCCGGTCGGAGACCGACACGATCGCCTTCATCCTCAACAGCTTCTCGCCATGGGCCGAACGCAGCAGATCGATGAACATCTCGAGCGCCATCGGATCGATCGGCTTCTCCTCAATGATCGAGAAAGAACGGATCGAGACATCGTGACGATTGACGTCATGCGGATCCTGATCCGCATGAGCGTGATGATGGTGGTGGTGACCAGCATGATCATGGCCATGATCGCCATCACGATTATCATCGTGATTGTGATGTCCATCACGACCGTGGTCGTGATTGTGATGCGCCTCGTGTGCATCCTCGTCCTGCAGCCAGCGGCCAACATCGGCAATCTTCGTCGCCGGATCGTAGAGCCCGTTGACCAGTACTGCGGCACTGCCCGCATCAGTGCTGTCGGCATCCATCATCACCGCACGCGGATTGAGCGCCCGCAGGCGCTTTTCCAGCCCGTCCGTCGCCTCGGCCATCGACTTTTTCGAGACGATCAGCCGGTCGGCGACCGCCGCCTGCTTGCGCGCTTCCTCGTGATTATCGAGCGTCTGCAGCCCATTCACCGCGTCCACGACGGTAACGACGCCGTCGAGCTCGAAATTCGTAGCGATGACGGCATTGCCCATGATCGCCTGCATGACCGGCGAAGGATCGGCAAGGCCTGTTGTCTCGATGACGACGCGCTTGACCGGCTTGACGCGGCCCGTCTGCACCGCGTCCATCAGGTTCGCCAGCGTATCCACCAACTCGCCGCGCACGGTGCAGCAAAGGCACCCGTCGGACAGCTCGATGATCGAATCGCCGGAACTTTCGACCAGGAGGTGGTCGATGCCGACATCGCCGAATTCGTTGATGATAACGGCCGCATCCTTCATCACGGTGTCTTTGAGGATGCGGTTGAGCAGCGTCGATTTGCCGGCGCCGAGAAAGCCGGTCAGGATGGTGACCGGAATCCTGTCTTTGAGCGCGCTCATGTCATCTACCTTAGCTTAAAAGGATGTCGGGCGCGGCATCGGCACCGGCACGTTGGCGAGCGTTCCCGCGGTATCGCCCCGTGCCATTTTTTCCGGCTGCGCAGCCGGCTGCGGATCCTGGCCCGGAATCAGGCCGGCAAAGACGAATTGCGGATCGTGGTCCATCGGCTGGATATAGGGTGACTGCACCCTCATGCGGCCGACCTCGTCGCGCGTTTCGCTGCGCACCTTGGCGCCCTTGGCGCTGCAGATATCGGCGCTGATGTCGGTCACCTGGTCCTGTCCCGACCCGTAGGGTCTCAGCGAACCCAATGTGTCGTTGCTGGCAGGCTGGGTGGTGAAGCCCTTCTGCAAAAGGTTCGCCGTCGCATCGGCGCGCGCTGCAAGGCTGTCGGTGCCAAGCACGACCGAGATCAGCGTGCGGCCATTGCGCGTCGCCGAACCGATCTGGTTGAAGCCCGAGGCGCAGATGAAGCCGGTCTTCATGCCATCGGCGCCGGCGAAGCGGCCGATCAGCATGTTGAGGCTCGGCACGTTCTGCTGGCCGGTGGTGAAGCCCTCCAGCGCGAAATAACCGGCATATTGCGGAAAATCGCGGCGCAGCGCCACCGTCAGCACCGCAAGGTCACGCGCCGTTGTATACTGACCCTTGCCGGGCAGGCCGTTCGGATTGACGAAATGCGAATCCGTCATGCCGAGCTTCAGCGCCTCGCTGTTCATCCGCGTCACGAAGCCTTCCTGCGTGCCGCCGATGGCTTCGGCGACCGCGACCGCGATGTCGTTAGCCGATTTCACCATCAGGATCTTCAGCGCGCTGTCGAGCGTCAGCTTCTGGCCCGGCTTGAAATACATCTTGGCGGCAGGCTGCGCGGCGGCGCGCTTGCTCATGACGATGGGCGTATCGAGGCTGATCTGCCCGGCGCGGATCGCATCGAACACGGTATAGACGGTCATCAGCTTGGTCAGCGAGGCCGGATACCATTTGCGGAAGGCTTCTTCATGCTCGAGCACGCGGCCGGTCTGCACGTCGACGAGAATATGCGGATTGGCCTGGGCAAGCGAAACGGAGCCCAGAAAAACGGCAGTCGCCGCTGATACGAAAGAAAGCGGCCGCAAGGCAGCAAACAAACGGAAGTGGCGCGTCGACACGGTTCGTCCTTCAGATATCAGGAAAATCTCGAAATCTTCCCCTATTTAGCCTATATGGCTATGACATGGCAAAGGTCATTGACTAAGTAATTTCCACAGCCTCACACCCTTGTGATGCGATGAAAGATTGTCGAGATTTCATAACAGGAACGCCGATATGCCGATTTTGAACAGAGCCGCGGAGTTGCAGGACGAGGTCGCCGAATGGCGCCGCCATATTCATGCCCGGCCCGAGCTCCTCTTCGCGGTGGAAAATACGGCCGCCTTCGTCGCCGAAAAACTCAAGGAATTCGGCGTCGACGAGATCGTCACCGGCATCGGCCGCACCGGTGTCGTCGGCCTGATCAAGGGCAAGGGCGAAGGCTCCCGCACGGTCGGCCTGCGCGCCGACATGGACGCCCTGCCGCTCACCGAGATCACTGGCAAACCCTGGGCTTCGAAGACGCCGGGCAAGATGCATGCCTGCGGCCATGACGGCCACACCGCCATGCTGCTCGGCGCCGCGAAATACCTGGCCGAAACCCGCAACTTCAACGGCAATGTCGCCGTCATCTTCCAGCCCGCCGAAGAAGGCGGCGGCGGCGGCAATCTGATGGTCAAGGACGGCATGATGGAGCGCTTCGCTATCGAAGAGGTCTACGGCATGCACAATCTGCCGGGCCTGCCGGTCGGCCAGTTCGCCACCCGCAAGGGCGCGATCATGGCGGCGACCGACGAATTCACCGTCACCATCAAGGGCCGCGGCGGCCACGCCGCCCAGCCGCACCGGACGATCGACCCGATCGCCATCGGCGCCCAGATCGTCGCCAACCTGCAGATGATCGCCTCGCGCAGTGCCGATCCGCTGCGCTCGGTCGTCGTCTCGGTGACCAAGTTCAATGCCGGTTTCGCCCATAACGTCATTCCGAACGATGCGACCTTCGCCGGAACGGTCCGTACCCTCGACCCCGAGGTGCGCACGCTCGCCGAGACGCGGTTCCGGCAGATCGTCGAGGGATTGGTTGCTGCCCACGGCGCCGAGGCCGAAATCAGCTTCCACCGCAACTATCCCGTCACCGTCAACCACCCCGATGAGACCGAGCATGCGGTCGCCACCGCCAGCGCCATCGCCGGCGCGGCGAACGTCAACGCCGAGATCGATCCGATGATGGGCGGCGAGGATTTCTCCTACATGCTGAACGCCCGCCCCGGCGCCTTCATCTTCATCGGCAACGGCGACAGCGCCGGCCTCCACAACCCGGCCTACGACTTCAACGACGAAGCCATCGCCCACGGCATCTCCTACTGGGTCCGCCTCGCCGAACAGCGCCTCGGCCTCTAGCAACAATTAAGGCTTGGCTTCCCGCCAAGCCTTTTGTATGCATGGCACTCAAGTGGTCCCGTAGCTCAGCAGGATAGAGCACCAGATTCCTAATCTGGGGGTCGCGCGTTCGAATCGCGCCGGGATCACCAGTCAATCAGATGGTTATCCCCCTTGACCGAACGCACGTTCGATGTCGTGGGAAACCAGTCTTTGTCCGCTAATGACTAGGTCGATTGTCGTGCGGGAACCGCACGACCTCAACTCTTGGGGGCAAGAGAATTGCCGGTTCATTGATTTGCTCAGCTGGCTAGTTTTTCGACATCGGCGTCGATCCACGGTCAGTTCGCTCAAAATTGACGATCGCGTCTCAGCACAGACTGCCCCACCGAACAAGCACCTCGTGCCAGAACCACGGATCAGCACGATCAACGAATATTTTCGCAATCAGCGTTGAGCCGGGCGCAAATGTGCGCATATCGGAGCATGTTATCGTAATGTGGATACAACCACCCTAAATTGAAAACAGTCGCTGCGAGAGGCGAGCTGCGTAAGCGGTCATAGCCCGCCATGCAGAGCCTTTGGAACGGTTGCCTTCGTACGTTAGCCCATTAAATGGCACGCATCTTGCGTTGCTGGATATGGGGCCGAGCAAAAACATGCTCGGCGGAAGCCGGCGAATGCCCACAAAAGGTGGATGGGCATTGAGGATAGGCTGATCGACGGCCAGGAGCAGATGACAACATATTCGATCGTTCTAGGACGCGAACGCCATGTCTTTCAGGATCTGAAATCGGTATTGGCTTGCGCTTCGCCGCTGAAATCAGGTGACGTGCTGGCCGGGATCGCAGCGTCAAGCAATGAGCGGCGCGTGGCCGCCCGTTACCTGCTCGCGGATATGCCTCTCAAGACTTTCCTGGAGGATCTCGTCATCCCATACGAGGTCGACGAGGTCAGTCGACTGATCGTCGACCGCCATGATGGGATGGCATTCGCGCCGGTATCTCATATGACGGTCGGTGAGTTTCGCGATTGGCTTCTCTCTTATGACGCGACCGCCGAAAAACTGCTTGCCATTGCACCAGGCCTCACCCCCGAAATGGTCGCGGCGGTCTCCAAGATCATGCGCAACCATGATCTGATCACCGTCGCCGGCAAATGTAAGGTGGTCACCGCCTTTCGCTCCACGATCGGTCTGCCCGGCCGACTATCGAGCCGTCTTCAGCCCAATCATCCCACCGATGATCCTGAAGGCGTTGCCGGCTCGACGCTCGACGGACTTCTCTACGGGATCGGCGATGCGGTCATCGGCATCAACCCGGCGACCGACAATCTCGAGGCCTGCACAAGATTGATGGTTCTTTTCGACCGGCTGCGCGAACGGTTCGATATCCCGACCCAATCCTGCGTGTTGACCCATGTCACCACGTCAATCAAGGCGATCGAGGCTGGAGCGCCGCTCGATCTGGTGTTCCAGTCAATCGCCGGCTCGGAAGCCGCCAACAAGGGTTTCGGCGTCGATCTCGCCATCCTCAGGGAAGGCCAGCAGGCAGCACTTTCCATGAAACGCGGCACGGTCGGAAACAATGTCATGTATCTGGAGACCGGCCAGGGCAGCGCTCTTTCGGCCGACGCCCATCATGGTGTCGACGAACAGACGGTCGAGACGCGGGCCTATGCCGTTGCACGTGAACTCAATCCGTTGCTCGTCAATACAGTGGTTGGCTTCATTGGCCCCGAATATCTTTTCGACGCCAAGCAAATTATCCGCGCCGGGCTCGAAGATCATTTCTGCGGCAAACTGCTTGGCGTGCCGATGGGGGTCGACGTTTGCTACACGAACCATGCGGAAGCCGACCAGGACGATATGGACAATCTGATGGTGTTGCTGACTGTCGCGGGCGTCAGCTTCCTCATCGCAGTGCCCGGCGCCGACGACGTCATGCTCAATTATCAGAGCCTTTCCTACCACGATATTGTCGGCCTCAGGCACCAGTTCAATCGTCCGCCCGCTCCGGAATTCGAAGCCTGGCTTCATCGCATGGGCATGCTTGATCACACGGGTCGTCTTGCGCCGGCCAGCGCCTCGGGCGCCTTTTCCCGCAATCTCTTGAGCTACAGGGCATCGGCATGAGTCCCCTCGAACGAGATCCGTTTGCACGGTTCCGCAACGCCACACGCGCCCGGATTGGGCTTGGAAGAGCCGGCGACGCCTTGCCGACATCGGCAATTCTCGACTTCCAGCTTGCCCATGCCCGGGCGCGGGATGCCGTACATGGGCACGTGGATTTTGTCGCCCTTGCCAAACAGCTTGCGCCCGTGCCGACGGTGCGGATTCGGTCTCGCGCCAAAGACCGCACGATCTATCTGGCGCGCCCGGATCTCGGCCGCCAGACTAACGCAGACGATCTCCCGAACCCAGGCGATCGTTATGATATCGCCTTCATCATTGCAGACGGGCTTTCGGCCTCGGCGGTCGAGCACCACGCAGTGCCGTTGTTTAAGGCCTGCATGAAGCGTCTCGGAGGCTTCAGCGTCGCCCCGGTGATATTGGGCGAGCAGGCGCGGGTGGCATTTGGTGATGAGGCGGCGGCGGCGTTTGGTGCGGAAGTCGCCATCGTGCTGATCGGCGAGAGGCCGGGACTAAGCGTGCCTGACAGTCTCGGCGCCTACATCACGTTCCGACCGCAATCGGGACGGCGGGACAGCGAGCGCAACTGTATTTCAAATATTCATGCCGACGGGCTCAGCTACGAGATCGCAGCGGACAAGATCGTTTGGATCGTCCGGGAGGCGCTTCGCTTGCAGCTGACCGGTGTCGATCTCAAGGAAAATGCCGAAGGCGCCATAGAAGCGCTGCCACACCAAGAAACATAAAGTTCAATCTACAAAAAAGGGGAACAATCATGTCAAATTCTCAACCGACGCTCGCCAAGAGCCTGACCGGGCTGCATTTATGGGGACTTGCAGTCGGCCTCGTCATCTCGGGCGAATATTTCGGCTGGAGCTATGGCTGGGCCGCCGCCGGCACACTCGGCTTTTTGATCACCACGATCCTGATTGCCGTCATGTATACCACCTTCATTTTCTCCTTCACCGAGTTGACGACGGCTATTCCCCATGCCGGCGGACCGTTTGCGTACGCGCTCAGGGCCTTCGGCCCGCTCGGCGGCTTCGTTGCGGGCTTTGCGACACTAGTGGAATTCGTCTTCGCCCCTCCGGCCATCGCGCTTGCCATCGGCGCCTATCTCAATGTGCAGTTCCCGGGGCTTGATCCGAAAATGGCGGCGGTCGGCGCCTATATCGTCTTCATGGCGCTCAATATTGTCGGCGTCACCATCGCTGCGACATTCGAGCTCTTCATTACCATCCTCGCCATTATTGAACTCCTGGTCTTTATGGGTGTCGTTCTGCCCGGCTTCTCCGTCGCCAACTTCGCGGCCAATGGCTGGGCTGGCGCCCCCGAATTCTCGGTCGGCGCCATTGGAGGCATCTTTGCCGCCATTCCATTTGCCATCTGGTTCTTCCTGGCGATCGAAGGCGCGGCAATGGCTGCCGAGGAAACCAAGAACCCCACCCGTACCGTGCCGATCGCCTATATCGCAGGTATTCTCACTCTCGTATTCCTGGCTTTCGGCACGATGATCTTCGCAGGAGGCGTTGGTGACTGGCGCACGCTGTCGAACATCAACGATCCGTTGCCGCAGGCGATGAAGGCCGTCGTCGGAGAATCCTCCGGCTGGCTGCATATGCTGGTCTGGATCGGTCTGTTCGGCCTGATCGCATCGTTCCATGGCATCATCATGGGCTATTCCAGGCAGATTTTCGCGTTGGGCCGCGCAGGCTACCTGCCGGAAGTTCTCGCGAAGATCCATCCGAAATTCCGCACACCATACCTTGCTATCCTCGCGGGCGGCGTTGTCGGCATTGCCGCGATCTTCTCCGACAACCTGATCCAGATCGGCGGCTTGCCGCTGACTGCCAATATCGTCACCATGTCGGTGTTTGGCGCGATCATCATGTACATCGTCTCCATGGCATCGCTGTTCAAACTTCGTCGGACCGAGCCCGAGCTTGCCCGACCGTTCAAGGCTTGGGGCTATCCCGTTGTCCCGGCCATTGCCCTTGGGCTTGCGCTCGTCGCGCTGGCGGCGATGATCTACTACAACTTCCTGATCTTTTTGATCTTCCTGGCGATGGGCGCGGTGGCGTTCGGTATCTGGCGCTTGCTGTCAGGCGGCGTCGCCAAGGAAGCGGCAGCTTCCGCGTAACAGGGCTCTCTGGCTCGATCATCAAGCAGGCAATCGGACGAACCGGTTCCATCGACATCAACGACCCCCGCCGAGTTTGGCGGGGGAATTCGAGCGCAAAGCCCGGATGGCCTTACCATCACGTTTCCATTCAGATGGGTCAGCCCGCTCGCAAAGTTCTTAAATTCCTCCTCGAGACAAGCTCGAGGCTATTCGATCTTCCGTGCATCAGGTCGCGTTCGCCGTCGTTGGTTTACCGCACCTGAAGATGGACCCGTCGCGTCCTCACGGCCCGCCGCGCGCCCAATCCCAGCAGCGCCGCCACGATCCAGCCACCGATAAAACCGATCGCTCCCCAGACGAGACCCGCAAAGCTGACGGGGACGCCGGGCACGAAGTCGCGCCAGGTATTGGCGAAAACGACGTCATCTGCGTCTTGCAGCAGCACGAAAGGTTTGGCGACGGGTGCGGCGGTGCCGAGGTGGAGTTGCTGCGACAGTAGCGTTTCGTAGCGTGAGATCGTGCTTTGCATCGAAACACCGCGGTCGCGCAGGAAATCGTCGGATGATTGCGCATAGGCGTTCAGCGCCTGCTGGCGATCGAGATGGTGTTCGGCCGCCTGGGCATTGAAATCCTCGACGATGACCCGCAATTCGTCGATAGCCCCGCCGATCCGCTGGCGATATTGCTGCGCAAATTCCGGCGCCTGCGAAAAGACCGTGCCGCCGGCAAGCCCGGCGACGACGGCGATGATCCTTGCAATCGGTCCCATGAATGATGCCTCCGCCTATCCCCCTGCGCTAACGATCCGGCGCGTCAAAGGTTTCTGCCTCCGTCACAATCGGTAACTCTATGTGATTGAACCGACTGCGCTTCCAGCGAGTTGATGCCGTGACCAACTCAGAGAGGCTTGTCATGAAACAGATTATCCTTGCCTGCACGCTCGCTGCTGCGTCCATCTTTTCCGCAATGCCGTCCCAGGCGGCAAGTGTGACCATCACCACGGATGATGCGCGCCCCACTTACCGTCATGCGGAACGGCCCTATTATCGCCATCACATGCGGCCGCGCCACGTCTCCCAGGACTGCTTCACCAAGACGGAAAAAATCCGCCGTCACGGCCATACGGTCGTCAAGGAAACCCGAATCTGCCGATAAGGCAAATCCATGCAGAAAAAGCCCGGCTGATCCTTCAGTCGGGCTTTTCTCATCTGATCTCGCCGATGAGGAACTTCGCAATATCAGCCGCGTTTATTGTGAAACGGGAGTATTCATCATGCGTATCAAGATGATTCTTTTGGCCATCGCTTATGTCGCCGTCAGCGTCGTGCTGCTTGCCATCGCCTACCAGCCGCAGAGTTCGGGCGCCATGCAGAAAACGGATCGTCTGGCCGGCTCGTCCTTCCTTGTCGAACGCTTCGCCGGTTGATCCGCTGAGCGCCGGCTTATAGGCGAAGACGTAGAAATATTCCTCGTCCGGCAGGTCTGGCTCCGGAGCTGCCCGTCGTCTGATCAATGCGTACCGTCAAGCGAATATCCGCCAAGCAGAATCCGGTTCTGCACCGAATGCACGCCCTCGACAGCCTTGGCGACCGCGGTTGCCCGTTCGATTTCGCCCACCGTGCCGACTGTGCCGCTCAACACGATCTGGTCGTTCTCCATCGTCACTTCGACATCAGACGCATCGATGCCGCCGGCGATCGCCAGCGCATTGGCAACGGCCGCCTCGACCGATGCGCGATTGGCGATTTCCGCTTCCATCTCGGGTTCGAGCCCGTGAAATGTCTGCTCCTTGAAAACCATGATCCATTCCTCCGTGAAACCTGCGGAGGAAACGCCCTTCGACAGAGTTTGGTTTCAGCACCGCTACCAGTTAACGCGATAGCGGAGATTGACGCTGCCGGCCTCATCCCCCGAAAACGGATTGTTCATCGACGCATCGAGGTTGAGGTTCGGCAGGATGACCTGGCTGACCGCCACCGTACTCGAGAAGTCGCCGGTGGCATTACTGACGCCTGTGCCTGCCGAAAGCGAGGTTCCCGTCCAGGGATGGATCAGTTTCAGCGCTTGGGATGCCGTCACAGAAGCCTGCCGGGCATCGACCGAGTCAAATTGAACGCTGATGGACCGGCTCGATTGCATGTCGAGCGAATCGGACAGGATCCAGCTACGCGAGCGGCTGAGGGTCAGCGCGCCGCTGCCGCGCAGCGTATCGACGCTGACGCTCGCGCCCTGCTGTGACTGGCTTGCCGGGGTGACGTTCGTTCTGGTGATCCTGCCCCAAAGCATTGCCTGTTCGGAATCGGGCAGTGGCGCCCCGCCCTTGGTCGAGGCAAGCGCGATGTCGGCGCCAGCGCTCGTTTCCCATTCCGCCGGCAGGCGAAACCCCATCGTCGCCTTGTAGGACCGGTCCGAAAGCTTGGTCGGCGACCAGATCAGCAGGTCGTCCGCCCGCGCCGCGGTGGTGAGCGAGGGCAGGATGGCGAAAAGAATGCATGCTATTTTGGATGTCGTCATGAGGTTAAGAACATTTTGCCTGACACAGGGCCGCGGCTCCGAAACCGAGCAGCAGCACACATGAAGCGCTCGCAGCGAACGCGATGAGGGATCACGGCCAAGCCGCTCATCCCGGTTTCATCCTTGATTTAATGGTTGGCTCGGAAAGCCGGCGGCACTGAGTGCCTGTTCTTCAATAGACGCCTTAGCGCCCCGAATTGCCCATGCGACCGAAACCAGCCGCAGCGGAACCGCGATTCCTCAAGCAATGTTATAAGGATCACATCCAACCGCCGTTCTGTAAACCCCTTAAGGGTTGAAATCTGCTGCACCGCACACTTGCCGCCCCCTCCAAAGCCTAGTAGAGCCTGAGCCTACGAGAGAAATTTTCGCGAAATTCCACATGATGACCGGCAAAAGCGCGCCGCGGCGCCTCAGCATCTTCGGTTCGACGGGTTCGATCGGCCAGAATACACTCGATGTCGTCGATCATCTGGGCGGATGGGAGAACTTCGAAATCTCCGTGCTGACCGGCAGCGGCAATGTCGAATTGCTGGCCCGGCAGGCGAAATCCTCCGGTGCGCGGCTGGCGGTGACGGCAAACGACCGGCATTACGAATCACTGAAGAGTGAACTTTCCGGCACCGGCATCGAGGTCGCCTCGGGAAAATCCGGCCTGATGGAAGCCGCCGACCGCGAAGTCGACTGGGTGATGGCGGCAATCGTCGGCACCGCGGGCCTGGCGCCGACCCTTGCCGCCGCGCGCCGCGGCGCCGATATCGCTCTTGCCAATAAGGAATGCCTGGTATCGGCCGGCGATCTGTTCATCGCAGCGATCCGCGAAGGCGGCGGCAGGCTGCTTCCTGTCGATAGCGAGCACAACGCCATCTTCCAGGTGCTGGAAGAGAACCAGCGTCACGCCATCGAGCGGGTCATCCTGACGGCGTCGGGCGGTCCCTTCCGCACCGCCTCGCTGCGTGACATGGCTGATGTGACGGTGGAAACCGCACGCGCCCATCCGAACTGGTCGATGGGATTGAAGATCTCGATCGACAGCGCCTCGATGTTCAACAAGGCGCTGGAGATGATCGAAGCCCGGCACCTTTTCGGTCTCAGACCCGAACAGATCGAGGTCATCTTCCATCCGCAATCGATCATTCATTCCATGGTCGGCTATACTGATGGGTCGGTGCTGGCGCAGCTCGGCGCGCCCGATATGCGCACCGCCATCGGTTATGCCCTGTCCTTTCCGCGCCGGCCGAACCTGCCGGTCGAGCGGCTGGATTTCGCCAAGCTCGCCAGGCTGGATTTCGAGGCGCCGGATGAGGTGCGGTTTCCGGCGCTTCGGCTCGCACGCCTGGCGATGATGCGCGGCGGCGTTCAGGGCGCGGTGCTGAACGGCGCCAAGGAAGTGGCGCTCGAAGCCTTCATCGAAGGGCGGCTGTCCTTCCTCGCCATGGCCGAAGTCACCGAGAGGGTCATGGACGATCTGGCCGGCCTGCCGCCGGCTGCCGGCATGGACGATGTCTTCGCCGCCGACAGGGAGGCCCGGCAAAGGGCGGCGGAGCTCATGACACTGGCGATCGCCGAGTGAAGTTCAGACGGGCCGATCGCCGAGTGGTCGCCGGCCTGTGATCCCGACGACCGCCATTAGCGCAACCGGTTCCCGCCGTCGTCGAACAACCGGCAATCCGACGGTTCAAACAGCAGGTTCACCTGCTCGCCCGCCGCAATACTGATCGGTGACCGATGCTCGACGGTCAGCGACTGGCCATCGGCAAGCTGGCAATAGAGATATTGCGTTCCCCCGAGATATTCTGAAAAATCGACCCTGGCCGTCAGGCTGCCCGATAGATTGGATGCCACCTTCAGATGCTCCGGCCGCAGGCCGAGCGTCACCGCGGCACCAACCGGCCGGTTTGCGGGCGGCAGACCGCTTTCGATCTGCCGGCCTGCGACTTCGACCTGGCCTCCCTCACCCCAGCGGGCATTCAAAAGGTTCATCCGGGGCGAGCCGATGAAGCCCGCAACGAAGGTATTTGAGGGATTCTCGTAGATTTCCCGCGGCGTTCCCGCCTGTTCGACGCGGCCGTCGCGCAGTACCACAATCTTGTCGGCGAGCGTCATCGCCTCGGTCTGGTCGTGCGTGACATAGATCATCGTATTGCCGAGTTCGCGGTGGAGGCGGGCGATCTCGATGCGCATTGAAACGCGCAGTTCGGCATCGAGATTGGACAGCGGTTCGTCGAACAAGAAGACATCGGGCTTGCGCACGATCGCCCGGCCGATCGCCACACGTTGCCGCTGGCCGCCGGAAAGCTGTCCCGGCCGCCGGTCGAGAAGATGGTCGATCTTCAGGATCGCAGAAGCGGCCTTGACGCGCGTCTCTATCTCCGCAGCATTGGTGCGCGCCATCTTCAATCCAAAGGCCAGGTTGTCGCGCACGCTCATATGCGGATAGAGCGCGTAGGACTGGAAGACCATGGCGATGCCGCGCTCGGATGGATCGAGATCGGTGACGATACGCCCCTTGATCTCGACCTCCCCGTCGGTCACGTCTTCCAGGCCGGCGATCATGCGAAGAAGCGTCGATTTTCCGCAGCCGGAAGGGCCGACGAAGACGACGAATTCGCCCTCCGCGATCGTCAGGTCGATCCCGTGGACCACCTGCAGATTGCCATAGCTTTTTCGCACGTCCTGGAGCACGACGCTCTTGTTAGCCATACCGTTCGTCATCCCCAAAAAGACCTATCTGTCCGACTGGACCCAGACGAGCATCTCTCCGGGCGCGCGGTTGTCCCAGAGATGATAGGGCACGAAACGCGCGGTGGCGACCTGCCTTTCGGCCGGCGCCTTGCGGTAGAGCGCTGTTCCCCAGTTCGATGTTTCCTCGCGCTCGACCCTGAGATCGAGGGCGACGGCATCATTGAGATCCTTCAGCACGACGGTTTCGGGTGCCTGAAGCTCGCGGGGCAGGACGATGGCGTTGAGGTCTTCGCCATTGTCTGTGGTTTCGACGCAATAGACGAGCGGGCCGCGCATCAAGGCGACGCGGCCGGCATCCTGGCGCACCTTCGGGTTGGCATATTGCGGGCGAAGCGCCAGCGGCAGGTAAAGGGCGACACGATCGCCGTCGGCCCACTCGCGATCGATCCAGGCATATCCGTCCCGGAGATTGGCGTTGAGATCGAGCATCTCTCCGTTGACGCTGAGGGTTGCACCATCGGCCCAGTCCGGAATGCGCAGCGACAGCGCAAACCGCGCCGGCTTCCCCAGCTTGGTGGTAAAGGCGATCGCACCGTCCCACGGGTAGTTGGTGGTCTGCTCGAGCACCACCTCGGCGCCATTGGCAAGCTTCAGTCGCGCGGTGCTCTCGCCATAGAGGTGCACGGCGATCTCATTGTCCGAAACGGCGTACATGTAGGAGCCGATCGAGGTCACCAGTCGGGCGATGTTGGGCGGGCAGCAGGGGCAATGGTGCCATTTCCAGCGGTGATGTTTGCCGGCACTTTCAAGCGGGTTGTCATAGAAGAACGTCTTGCCGTCTGTGGACAGCCCGGGCAGCGCGCCGTTGTAAAGCGCCTGTTCCATGATGTCGGCATAGCGCCGATCCGGACCGCGGCCGAGCATGCGGCTCGCCCAGAACACCAGCCCGACCGAGGCGCAGGTCTCCGCATAAGCGGTATCGTTCGGCAGATCGAAGTAATCGGTGAAGCCTTCGTTGGAGGCCGCCGGCCCGATGCCGCCGGTGATGTACATCTGCTTGGTCGTCAGATCGTCCCAGAGCGTTTCCAGCGCTGCCGTCAGGCTGTCGTCCTTGTATTCGGTGGCGATGTCGGCCATGCCCGAATAGAGGTACATGGCGCGTACCGCGTGGCCGACGACCTTTGTCTGCGCGCGCACCGGCTGGTGCGCCTGCGCATATTCATAGGTCTTCTGGTGGTACTGGGAGACATCGCGGCCGTCCCGGCTTGCTTCCGCCGTGAAGAAATGCGGTTCGGTGCCGCGTTCGTCGATGAAGTATTTCGACAGGTCGAGATATTTCTTCTCGCCGGTCACGCGGGCGAGCTTGACCAGCGCGAGCTCGACTTCCTCGTGGCCGCAATAGCCTGATATCTGGCCTTCGCCGTGACCGAAAATCTTGATCATGTAATCGGCATAGAGGCACATGATGTCGAGCAGCTTGCGTTTGCCGGTCGCCTGATAATAGGCGACCGCGGCTTCCATCAGGTGGCCGGCGCAATAGAGTTCGTGATGGTCGCGCAGGTTGGTCCAGCGGCGGCTCGGTTCCACACGCTGGAACCAGGCGTTCAGATAGCCGTCCTCGTCCTGCAGCTTCTCATACATGTCGATGATCTCGTCGGCGCGCGCCTCCAGCTTCGGGTTCGGCCGGCGATAGAGTGAATAGGCGATGGTCTCGATCGACTTGCCGAGGTCGGAATCCCAGAACATCTGCGTCGTCCCGCCCCATGGCTGAATGGGAATGACGACCCCGGGGCTCGGCTGGCCGACGTCGATCGCCTTGAGCATGCCGGCCTCGACGCAGCGGTCGAGCAGGGTCTCGGCGGTGGAATTGCAGACGGCGTCCTGCCATTTGCCCCAGAACCCGCCGAGCTCCACATCGGGAACGGCGACGGGACGAAACTGGCGGTCGTTGCTTGGTTTGGTCATGGGCTCCACTTTCTCTAAGATCATTTCACCGCGCCGGCCATCAGCCCGCGCATGTAGTAGCGTTGCAGGAGCAGGAAGACGATCAGGCAAGGGATCGTCATGACGACGACACCGGCCTGGACCGCTCCCCAGTTGATGGCGCCGAGCCGTCCGGCGCGAACCGCCGTCATCAGCACTGGCAAAGTGTATTTCTCATTGCTGGAGAGCAGCACGAGCGCGGCGAGAAACTCGTTCCAGGCATTGAGGAAGGCAAAGATCGCAACCGTCGCAACGCCGGGAAGCACCAGCGGCAGAAGAACCCGGACCAGAAGTCTGAGGTCGCGCGCGCCGTCGATGCGTGCGGCCTCTTCGATCTCCTTCGGCACGGCGTCGAAGGCGTTGCGCATCATGAAGACCGAGAAGGGCAGCTGCAGCGTCACATAGACGAGCGTCAGCCCAAGCAGCGAATTGTTGAGACCGAGCTTTGCCAGGATGATGAAGAGCGGCGTCAGGATCGACTGAAACGGGATCATCAGCGTCGCGATGATCAGCACGAAGAGCGCATTCTTCAGCGGGAATCGATAGCGCGAGAAGCCGTAACCGGCGAGCAGGCTGACGGCGACGGTCAGCACCACGGTGGCGACCGAAACGAACAGCGAATTGATCATGTGCCGCCAGATGCCGGCGCCGAACGTATCGAGCAGCGCGTAGGAATCGATGCTGACGCCTGAGGTCGGCCACGGCGGCAAAGGCGGCAGGCTGGCCTCCGTGCCATGCCGGAAGGACGACAACAGCGTGATCACGAAGGGGGCGAGAAAGAAGATCGATATGGCGATGCCGGTCAGATGATAGGCTGACTTCGTCCGGACGGCCTTGCGCGCGCGACGTTCCTTTGAGGTGGTCATGGACGCTCCTCCCCGACGCGAAGCAGCCAGAGCTGCACGATGCTGATGGCGACCAGGATGGCGAGAAGCACGATCGAGAGTGCTGCGCCATAGCCGAGATTGAACGACACGAAGGACTGATTGAAGATATAGTAGACCACCGAGATCATCTTGTTCTGCGGACCGCCCGCGGTCATGATGTAGAACTGGTCGAAGGCGAGGATCGAACCGGTGACGGAGACGATCAGCGCCAGCGCAATCGTCTTGCGCATCAGCGGCAGCGTCAGATGCCGGAACCGCTGCCAGCGGCCGGCGCCGTCGATGCGGGCGGCCTCCGTCAGCTCGGACGGAATAGCCTGAAGCCCGGTCAAAAGAATGATCATGGTGAAGCCTGCGATCTTCCAGACGACCATCACCACGATCGTCAGAAAGGCGGTGTCGAAGGTCGCAAGAAGATTGGGGCTCTTTTCGACAAGGCCGAGCGCCTTCAAGGCCGGGCCGATGAAGCCGCTATCGACATTGGCGAGCCAGACCCAAAGCAGGGAGGCTGTGGCAAGACCGACCACGACGGGCAGGAAGATGATCGTGCGGTAGGCGCCGACGAACTGCCGTTCCTTTTCGACGAAGATTGCCAGCGGAAAGGCGATGGCGAAGATCGCGATGGTGACGATCACGGTGTAATAGGCCGTGAAACTCAGCGCCGTCATGAAGCGGGTGTCGTTGGCCATGCGGAAATAATTATTGAAGCCGATCCAGCGGGACGCTCCCATCAGCGGCCAGTTATGCAGGCTCATCCATCCGGTGAAGAGAACCGGCATGATGAAGAAGACGATGACCAGCGCCATGGCCGGCGCAATGTAGACGAGGCCGCGCCAGTTCGATCGGCGCCGTCGCCTGCGCCGAGGCAATAGAATCTCTGAACCGGAACCGGTCATCAAAACGCTCCGCATCTGTCGAGTGGAATTGGCCGGGAAGCTGCCACCGCTCCCCGGCCGCGGCCGGGAGAGAGTTATTGGCCGCTATCGATGATCGATTGCATTTCCGACTGGGCGCTTGAAAACGCGCCGTCGACATCGTCGCCGAAGATCGAGGCGTTGGTGAAGCTGGCCCAAGGCCCGTTGGCGCTGTTGATCAAGTCGTTGAACTGCAGCGTATAGGGTGTCTTGGCGACACCGATCGCCTTCAGGCCGACCTGCATGCGCGGATCGAGACCTTCCAACACCTTATCGGCGATATCGCCGCGCGTCGGCAGGCTGCCATATTTCGCCATGATCTTCTGGCCGTCCATTGAATACACATATTCGAGGAACTCCTTCACCGCGTCGATCTTCTTCGTGCCCTTGGTGATCACGAAGTTGTCGCCGCCGGCAAAGGACGAAGGCTTCCCGTCGACGCCAGGAATGAGGGTTACGCCGAAGTTGATATCCGGATGCTCGGTCACCAGCGTGCCGATGGCAAAGGCGCCGAGGCTTTGCTGGCCGATCTTGCCGTTGGTGAAGGTCAGGAAGTTGGCGCCGTTGTCGCTGGCGGCTCCCGCCGGCACGAGGTCCTTCTTGACCATGCTGCGGTAAATATCGACGGCCTTGCGCATCTGCGGCGTATCGAGCGTCGCCGTCTTGCTGTCGGCCGACAGGATATCGGCGCCCGCACCCCAGACGAGCGGGGTGAAGGTGAAGATCATGCAGCCGCCGCAGCCGCCGCCGGAGAAATAGAAGCCGTAGGTATCGTCACCCAGCGCCCGGATCTTCTCGGCATTGGCGGTAATTTCGTCCCAATTCGCCGGTGCCTTTTCCGGGTCGAGGCCGGCCTTCTTGTAGAGATCCTTGTTCCAGGCAAAAACGGAGGTTTCGACCGACAGCGGCAGGCCGTAAATCCGGTCCTGATAGGTGCCGAGGCGAACATGCGATGGCGAAAGCGAATTGAAATAGGGCAGGGATTTTGCCCAGTCCGTCAGGTCTTCCAGCTGCCCGGCCGCAGCAAAGGCAGGGTTATAGATGAGATCCATCGACAGCGCGTCTGGCGCCTGTCCGCCGGCGATCGCCGTCGCATATTTCTGCACCAACTCGGAGAACGGCACTTCGGTCATCACGACCTTGCTCTCGTGACCGGAATTATAGGCTTCGACAACCTTCTTGAAGGCATCGCCGATCCCCGAGCGAACCCACATTTCGACATTTTCGGCAGCCGACGCGGCCGACACCAGACATAGGGTAGCGATGCTGGTCGCCGCCAATAGACGCTTGATCATGACACTCCTCCCGATATGGCGCATCTCCTCGCGCCTTTGCTCATTCACGTGTTCTCATTCCGTGGGGGCTTTCCCCCCCGCATGACTGCCGGACGATCAGCCGGCACGGCAATTTCCTCACTCCCGGCTCGACAGGCCGTCCTTCCGCAAGCGCGAGCACCGTCAATCCGGCTTGTCGCCCGAGCTCCTTCAGTTCCATGTCCACCGTTGTCAGCGGCGGCCGCGTCTGGGCAGCGACAATCTCCCAATTGTCGAAGCCGATCACCGAGACGTCCTGCGGCACCTTGACGCCGCGTTCGCGCAACGCATCCACAGCACCGCGGGCGATCTGATCGTTGCCGCAGAAGAGCGCGTCCGGTTTTTCTCCCGGTCTCTTCCAAAGCTGTTCGACCGCCTCATGGCCCCAGTTTTCCGACCAGACGCCGTAGAGCACCGGCTCGCGGTGACCTGCGACCTCGTGATAGGCGCCGGCACGCTCCCGCACCGAGAAGAAGTCCTCCGGACCGGTGATGTGCGCAATCCGCCGCCGCCCGATCTTCACGAGCCATTCCACCGCCAGCCGCGCACCCTGTTCGTCGTCAGACCGGAAGGTAACGCTGTTCTGCGTCCCCTCCGTGAATGCGTAGACGACAGGCACATGCAAATTCGACAGATCGACAGGCAGACGTCTGTCCAGACGTTTTCCTGTCGCGATGATGCCGTCGACCTGTTTGTCGAGCATCGCGTCGACATGGATCTGAGCGAGCGCCGGATCGTCTTCGATGGCGCACAGGAAGACCGAAACGCCGTGATCGACGAGAGCGTCGGAGATACCCGCCATGACAGGCAGCGTGAACCGGCCATAGGTGTCGTTTGTCAGCAGCCCGATGGTGAAACTGCGTTTGCTGAGAAGACCTCTCGCCAGCGCATTCGGCCGATATCCGATTTCGGCGGCGATCCGTTTCACCCGCTCGCGCGTTTCCGACCCCATCCGACCGGTATCATTGAGAGCTTTCGACGCCGTCGAGATGCTCACCGCGGCAGCCGCCGCCACCTCGTGGATGGTGATCCTGCCTCTTTTTCCTCCCGATATGTTCAGAACGTCCTCCTTCTGAAGTGATCTGAGAAAAGCTTTTACCAATCTCTATGTCAAGTGAGAAAAGGTTTTCTCACGCGACCTCAAGGCGACGCAGTTTGCGGGAGGACGCAAGCACAGGAAAAGATCCATGCGCATCGGTCGGGCCGATTGCGATGTGTCATCGGCGTTAAGTCCAGGCGCAGAGCGGATGATCTTGAACGGGCAAGGGAGGTTTGTCGCAGCGTCTTGCAGGAGCAAGACCGATCGCTGTCAGAACCTCCAGTGGAGGCCCTGAATTACGGTTCGAACCGGGCGATCATCGAAAAATCAGGCGACGTGCCTTGCGAGCGCGCAGCGCGACCACAGCGAATGCAGCGCCTCGACCAGATGGGCGATATCGGCGTCGGAATGCAGCGGCGTCGGCGTGATGCGCAGGCGCTCGGTCTTCTTCGGCACGGTGGGATAGTTGATCGGCTGGACGTAGACGCCGCAATTGTCGAGCAGCAGGTCGGAGATCCACTTGCACTTGGCCGCATCGCCGACCAGCACCGGCACGATATGGCTCGGATTGGGCATATGCGGGATGCCGCGCTGGTCGAGCAGCGCTCTCAGCTTGCGGACACGGTCCTGATGGCGGGCGCGTTCGAACTGGCTGACCTTCAAATGCTGGATCGAGGCGACGGCGCCGGCGGCAAGTGCCGGCGGCAGCGCCGTGGTGAAGATGAAGCCGGAGGCAAACGAGCGGATGAAATCGCAAAGCGCCGTCGAAGCGGCGATATAGCCGCCCATCACCCCGAAAGCCTTGCCGAGTGTACCCTCGATGACCGTCAGCCGGTCCATCAGCCCCTCGCGCTCGGCAATACCGCCGCCGCGCGGGCCGTACATGCCGACGCCATGCACTTCGTCGAGATAGGTCATCGCCCCATATTTGTCGGCGAGATCGCAGATCTCCTTGATCGGGGCGATATCGCCATCCATCGAATAGACGCTCTCGAAGGCGATCAGCTTCGGCGCCTTCGGATCGGCGGCCTTAAGCTTGGCTTCGAGATCGGCCACATCATTGTGCTTCCAGATCACCTTGTCGCACTTGGCATAGCGGATGCCCTCGATCATCGAGGCATGGTTCAGCGCGTCGGAGAAGATGATGAGGCCGGGAATCTTCGCGCCGAGCGTGCCGAGGGCTGCCCAGTTGGAAACATAGCCAGACGTAAAAATCAGCGCCGCTTCCTTGCCATGCAGGTCGGCAAGCTCACGCTCGAGCATGACGTGATGGTGGTTGGTGCCAGAAATATTCCGGGTGCCTCCCGCACCCGCGCCACAGTGGTCGATGGCGTTCTTCATCGCCTCGATCACCTTCGGATGCTGGCCCATGCCGAGATAGTCGTTGGAGCACCAGACCGTGACTTCCTTCTCGCCATCCACGGTGTAACGCGTCGCGCGGGGAAAATTGCCGCGGTGACGTTCGAGATCGGCAAAAACGCGGTAACGGCCCTCGGTACGAAGCCCGTCCAGCTCGTTTTTGAAAAACGCTTCGAAATCCATCATATGCTCCAGTATCACGCGGATGTTCTTGATGACTGGACGTCCGCGCGTCAATGCTTACCCTTTGCTTTAACATCAACTGCGGCAAAAGGCCCAGATTTTTGAATGATTCCAGATAAAAAATATGCGAGCCGCGATCAACGAAATTGATGCCGCAGAAGGCAGCCGAGTTTGCGGACCGCGCAAAAGGCGACCCAGCCTGATCGCAAAAAAATCAGCACATCGGATGGACAACCCTTTCTTCCGACATAGTTTTCGGTCTAGCCTGACAAAAAATAAGAAGGGACGGCCTTTGCCCGCTGGGCAACAACCTCGGAGAAAAAAGATGAAGAAAGTTGTCATACTCGCATTGATCGGCCTGTCGATCGCAAGCTGCACGCCGACGCAGCAAGGCGCCGGCATCGGCGCTGCATCAGGTGCCGTCATCGGCGGCGCAGTCACCGGCAACGTCCGTGGCGCGGCAGTCGGCGCCGCTATCGGCGGCGTGTCCGGCGCCCTCATCGGCAGCGTCGCCGAACAGCCTGGCCAGTGCTACTATCGCGACCGCTACGGCCGCCGCTACATCGATAGTTGCCCGCGCTGAGAGCGCTTGGAAATCGGCAAATTCAGGAAATCCCGGACACACGTCCGGGATTTTTTGTGCTAAATTAGCGCGTTGGCAATTTAAAATGGTACACCCCGCGCGATTTTGTCGCTAAGCTGTTCATGGCTGGGCAACGAAGCTTCAATGTAGACACAACCAAAAGCGGCGGATGCGGATCAGAGGGACAGGCCCGAAAACAGGTACTGCGTATCGGCGAACAGGCACCATGATGGTAGTCGCAGCGGCAGCTGCGTTCTCACCGGTCCTGATCGGCGACGCTTATGCCTTCAAGCTTTTCGGCATCACCATTTTCGGCAAAGAAGAAGACGAAGGCGAACAGGTGCCCGATCCGGTGCGCTACCACGTCGACCTCAGGGCCGATACCGCCGATCCCGACCTGAAAGAAGCGCTGGAAAACAGTTCTCGTCTCCTCAGTGACCAGAAGCAGCCGGTTTCCGGCGATCTCGGCATCGTCGTCAAGGCGCGCGACGACCGTGAGCGGCTGATCGCCGCCCTGTATGAAAAGGCCCGTTATGGCGGCCTGGTGACGATCACCATCGACGGCAAGAATATCGACGACCTGCCGCCCAATCCGACATTCGACCGGTCAGGGCCGATCCCCGTCACCGTCGACATTGCTCCCGGCCCTGTTTTCAAGGTCAGGGAGGTACAGTTGGGCGGCGATGCCGCAAACCATAATCCCGCCGATTACGACCTCGCCCCGGGCGCGCAAGCCGGCTCGCTGGCGATCATCAAGGCCGGCGACAAGATCGTCGAACAATTGAAGAGCGAAGGCCGGCCCTTTGCCAAATTGACCGAACGCAAGGTCGTCGCCGATCATAACAGCGACACCGTCGATATCGTCCTTGCTGCCGAGGGCGGTCCCATCGCCCCGATCGGCGATGTCGGCGTCACCGGCGAGAAGACCGTCAGGCCAGGTTTCATCCAGCGCTATTCCCGGCTGAACAAGGGCGAAGCCTACTCCCCGGAAGCGCTGAGGAAAGCCGGCGAGCGGCTTCGCGCCCTCGGCGTCTTTTCGAGCGTCACCATTCACGAAGGGGATGCGCTGGCGCCTGATGGCACCCTGCCGATGACGATCGAGGTTTCGGAAGGCAAGAGGCGCTACTTCGGCGTCGGTGCGCAATATTCCACCACCGATGGCTTCGGCATTCAGGGCTATTGGGGCCACCGCAACCTATTCGGCGAAGCCGAAACGCTGAGGATCGAGGGAGCGGTCTCGCGGCTTGGCGAAACGACGGATGTCGGCAGCCTCGACTATTCCGCCGGCATCCTCTTCACCAAGCCCGGCGCCTTCTTTCCCGCCGCCACCCTGAAGGCGGGCATCGTCGCCAAGACCGAAAATCCGGATGCCTATAACGCGACGCTCGTCACCGCCTCGCTCGGCCTTTCCTACGAGCTGACCGACCGGGACACGGTCTCGGCGAGCGGCGAGGTCAGCTGGGAGCGCGACGATGACGCCTTCGGCGAGAACGACTATCTGACCTTCACCCTGCCGATCCAATATGATCGCGACGCACGCGACGACAAGTTCAACCCGACGGAGGGTTATCGCGCGACATTCTCGGCAAAGCCCGGCTACGAAATCTTCAACGCCACGCCCTATGCGGCATTCGAGGGCTCGATCTCCGGCTATCTGCCGTTCGGCCAGGAAGACGGCGTGGTGCTTGCCGGCAAGGTTGCCGCCGGCGTCCTGATCGGCGGCGATAGCATTGGGGATATTCCCGCCACGCAGCGCTTCTTTGCCGGCGGCGGCGGCTCCGTGCGCGGATACAGCTATCAGGAAATCTCGCCCTATAACGACAATGGCGATGCCACCGGCGGCCGCTCCTATGTGACCGGTTCGCTGGAGGCTCGCATCAAGATCACCGATACGATCGGCATCGTGCCCTTCATCGATGTCGGCACCGTATCGGACAGCACCTTTCCGGGTTTTTCCGATATTCGCGCCGGTGCCGGCGCCGGAATACGATATGCAACGCCTTTCGGCCCGCTGCGGCTTGATTTTGCCATGCCGCTGAACAAGTACGAAGATGGCACAGATTACGGAATCTACGCCGGCATCGGCCAATCTTTCTAGAATTGCCGATTCCCCCGTGTTTTCCGATCTGTGAGCCGTCATGAAAACGGGGTAGTGTCCGCGCCGATGCAAATGCTGGCAAAAATCGTCAACTGGATCGTACGGCTGACCGGCTATGCCGTCGGCGTCACTTTGATTCTCGCTGTCGCGGCCCTTGCGATCTTCGGCTTCACCAGTTTTGGCGCCCGCATCGTCACCGAAAAGATAGCCTCCACGCTTTCCAACCGCGACATGACGATCCAGGTTCGTGAACCGCAAGGTCTTCTGACCGGCGGGCTTCGCGCCGCCGAGATCTCCTTCTCCGACACCAGGGGCGTCTTTGCGGAAATTCATGGCATCGCGATCGACTGGAATCCGCTGGCGCTGCTGACCGGAACCTTCCACGCCAAACGCTTCGAGATCGAAGCGATCAACGTGCTGCGCAAGCCGGTGCGCACCCTGCCGTCGCGGCCCGGAGCTGAAAATTCCGGCGGATTCGCTCTTCCGATCAAGGTCGATATAGACCGCGTCGCGCTGCCCGATATCAAACTTGCCGCACCCGTTGCCGGCCGCGCCTTTGCGCTCGCCGCCGAGGGCAGCCTTTCGGCGAACGGCGATGGCGGCGAGGCCGTCGTCAATGTCAGCCGTCACGCGGTTCCGGATGCGCGGCTTGCCGCCGACATCGCCTATGCGCCAGCCGAAAACCGGCTGCGGCTGAAGGCGCAGCTTTCCGAGCCGAAGGGCGGGCTGCTGGCGGGCTTTCTCGGCTTGCCGGATAGCCCGGCCGTCAATATCGATCTCGACGGCCAGGGGCCGATATCCGATTGGAAAGGCAAAGTGCAGGCCGCCCTCGACGGACAGCAGCGCGCCGCAATCGAAGCCCGGCATCAGATCACGGCAGACGGATTGCACCACCTCGACCTCAAGGGCGGCGGTGACTTGAGCTCGCTGCTTCCATCGGCATTCCGGCCGCTTTTTGCCGGCCAGACCAATATCGATCTTGCCACCACCTTCGACGACCGCGGCAAGATCGATATCCAGACCGGCAATATCGCCACCGGCAGCGTCGTGATCGCCGCCTCGGGCACCCTCGATCCAGCCGGCAACAACAGCCTGAACGCCAATCTGCTCGGCACGTCGGGGCCTGTCGATTTCCGCTGGCCGCTCGCTGAAGGCGAAGCGCGCTTCCTCATTTCTGGCCTCAACCTGGCGCTAACCGGCGATGCCCAGGCCGCCCGACTGAACGTCAGCGGCTCGCTCGACACCGCAACCCTTCCGCAGGCCAATATCGGCAACATCAAGCTGACCGCAAAGAGCGACGCCTTCAATCTCGCCGCCCGTTCCGGCAGCGTCCAGTTGCGCCTCGTCGCCGGCGATACGACCTTCACCGACCCGAACCTCAATCGCGCCGTCCAAGGCCCGGTCACGATCGCCTCGCCGCTGCAGATCTCGCCCTCCGGCATCGGCTTCAACGGCACCACCGTCGAAAGCGCCAATATCAACGGCGGCCTCAATGGCTCCTACCGGCTGGCAGACAAAGCGCTGACCGGCAACCTGAAGCTCACCATCAACCCGGCAGCTCTGCCGGCTGCGGTGACAAGCAGGTTCGACGGACCGATCTCGCTCGAAAGCCAGGTGGTCGGCACCATCCCGTCAAAATTCGCACTGTCCAATCTCGTCCTGAAATCCGGCACGCTCGAAGCCGCCGGCAACGTCGCGCTCGACGGCGGGATGTTGAATGCCGATCTTTCCGGCCGGCTGCCTGACGTCGGCAAGCTCATCCCCGGCGCCAGTGGTGGGGCGGGCTATGCGTTGAGAGTGGGAGGTGAGCTCCCGGCACTCTCCGTGACGGCCAATCTCAAGGCCGCCAGCCTTGAAATGGCCGACCGCGTGCTCGGCAACCTCAATATCGACCTGTCGGGTCTCGCCGATCCCAAGGCGCCGCAGGGCAGGATCGCCGCCACCGGCACGATCGATGGCCAACCGATCGGCATCAACGGCGACATCACCTCGCAGGACGGCAAGATAAGCATTCCGGCGCTGACCGCCGATATCGGCGGCAACCGGCTGACCGGCAATGCGGAATTCTCGCCTACCCTGGAGCCAACAGCCGCACTGACCTTCGATTTCCCCAATGTCGGCCTGCTCGCCGCACTCGGCGGACAGAAGGCCGAAGGCGATCTCAAGGGTTCGCTCGGCGTCAGCAGCGACAGTGGCAAGATTGCGCTCAAGCTGCTTGCAACGGGCGGCTCGATCCACCGTGATACGCTTGCGATCGTCAAGCCGGATATCGATGTCACGATCAGCGATCTCAATGCCCTTGCCGCAAACGGCACTATCAAGGCCGAGGGGGTAAGCGCCGGAACGAACAAGCTTGCCGGCCTTTCGCTGGGTTTTACCAAGCAGCAGAACCATACGGACTTCGATCTCGATGCTGCCTATGACGGCAATCCCGTGCTGGCCGCGGGCAATATCGAGGCTCAGGACGGCACGATCCACCTTAACCTTGATCGCTTCTCGGCAAGCCCCCGCAATATCCCGATCGAGCTGGCCGCACCGACGCAGGTCGCCATCGGCGGCGGCGCCGCCAATCTGAACGGACTGATGCTGAAAACCGGCACCGGCTCGGTAACCGTTAGCGGTTCCGCCGGCGAAACGCTGAAGCTTAATGCAGATATCCGCGAGCTGCCGGCAGCGCTCGCCAACGGTTTCGTGCCCAACCTTTCAGCCGGCGGCACGATCTCCGGAACGATTGCCGTGACGGGAACGCCGGCAGCACCGGTCGCCGACTTCAAGCTCGACTGGAAGGATGCGACGACGGGCCAGACCAAGGGCGCCGGCCTGGCGCCGCTCGACATCACCGCCGGCGGCAAATTCGCCGACAACAAGCTCGATTTCGACACCACGGTCGGCAGCAATGACGGCCTCTCGCTCAAGGCCGCCGGCAATGTCGCGCTCGCCGACCCGAAGGCACCGGTGCTTGATGTCAACGCTGATATCCTCAACCTGCCTGCCCGCATCGCCAACGGTTTCGTTCCCGATCTCGCCGCCGAAGGCACGATTACAGGAAAGGTGGCGGCCTCCGGCTCCCTCGCTGCGCCGACCGCCAATTTCGATCTCGATTGGAAAGACGCGGCGACGAGCCAGACGAAGCGTGCCGGCCTTGCCAATCTTGGCGTGAAGGCAACCGGAAAATTCGCCGACAACAAGCTCGATTTCGATACGGCGATCGGCGGCGGAAACAGCCTCTCGGTGAAGGCGACCGGCAATGTCGCCATCACGGGCACGACGATCGGCAACGTCAAGGTCGACGCTGCGCTGGCAAATGTCCCGGCGAATATCGCAAATAGTTTCGCCGCCGACCTCGCCGCCGAAGGCGCGATCTCAGGAAAGATCTCGGCCAGCGGGTCGCTTTCCGCTCCGAGTGCCGATTTCGATCTCACTTGGAAAGACGCGGCAACGAGCCACACAAAGCGCGCCGGCCTTGCTGCGCTCGGCGTGACCGCATCGGGAAAATTTGCCGACAACAAGCTTGATTTCAACGCGGTGGTTGGCGGCGCCAACAGCCTGTCCTTAAAGGCAAACGGCAATCTTGCCATCAGAGGCACGACGATCGACAACCTCACGGTCGATGCCACACTGGCAAATGTTCCGGCAAATATCGCAAACAGCTTCGTCGCCGATCTCGCCGCCGAAGGTACGATCTCAGGAAAGATCTCGGCCACCGGATCCCTCCCGGTTCCGAATGCAGATTTCGATCTCACTTGGAAAGATGCGGCGACGAGCCACACGAAACGTGCCGGCCTTGCTGCGCTCGGCGTGACCGCATCGGGAAAATTTGCTGAGAACAAGCTTGATTTCAACGCTGCAGTCAGCGGCGATAAAGACCTCTCACTTAAGGCCATGGGCAATGTCGCACTCGCCGGCACGGCGATCGACAGCATCAAGGTCGATGCCGAGATAGCCAAGCTTCCGGCTAGTCTCGCAAATGCCTTCGTTCCCAATCTGGCGGCAGGCGGCACGATATCCGGCACTGCGTCCGCCTCAGGGACACTCGCCGCACCGAAAGCCGACTTCAAGCTCGACTGGACGGATGCTGCGACCAGCCTGACCAGAAGCGCTCATCTCTCGGGCCTCGCGCTCACCACATCCGGACGCTTCGCCGACGACCGGCTCGATTTCAATGCCAATCTCGCCGGCCAGGACGGCCTCTCGCTGAAGGCTGCCGGCAACGTCGCGATATCAGGCACCTCGGTTAAAACCCTCGACGTCAAGGCCGATCTCACCAACCTGCCGGCAGGCCTCGCCAACGGTTTCGTCCCGGGTCTTGGCGCAGAGGGCACCGTCTCGGGCACGGCATCTGCCTCCGGCGCGCTGCCGAAACCGGCCGTCGATTTCAAACTCGACTGGAAGAACGCTGCAACCGCCCAGACCAAGAGCAGCGGCCTTTCGGGCCTGAGTGCTGCGGCGTCCGGCAAGTTCGTCAACGACCGGGTCGATTTCGATGCCAATCTCGCCGGCAAGGACGGCGTGTTGGCCAAGGCGACGGGCGGCGTCACGATCGCGGGAACGGCCATCCGGGACCTTTCGATCAATGCCGATATCCCGGCGCTGCCGGCAAATATCGCAAATGCCTTCGTTCCCGGTCTCGGTGCCGAGGGCACGCTTTCGGCAAGCGCCATAACGTCGGGAACGCCGGCAAATCCGATCGTCGATTTCAAGCTCAACTGGAAGGATGCCGCGACCAGCCACATCAAGGCTGCCGGCCTTTCCCGCCTTGCGCTGGCGGCGACCGGAAAATACGCCGGTGACAGGCTGGATTTTGATGCCGCGCTCAACGGCAGCGGCGGCATTGCGCTGAAAGCCGCCGGCAATCTCGCCATCGCAGGCACGTCGATCAAGTCTCTCGACGTTACGGCGAATACCACCAATCTTCCGGCCAGCATCGCCAACGGCTTCGTTCCCGGCCTTGCCGCCGAGGGCGCGGTCTCGGCAACCGTAAAGGCCACCGGCGCGCTATCGGCACCCTCCGTCGACTTCAAGGTCGACTGGAAGAACGCGGCGACGAGCCAGACCAAAGGTGCCGGCCTTTCGCCGTTCAACATCGGTGCATCAGGCAAACTGGCCGGAAACAGGCTGACGGTCGACACCAGCCTTGCCGGTGACGCCGGCATGTCGCTGAAAGGCGGCGGCAGTGTCGTGATCACAGGCAATCGCGCCCTCGACATGCGATTCAACGGCAATCTTCCCTTCGCCGTGCTCGGCGCCCCGCTTGCGCAGCAGGGCCTCGTTGCGGACGGCGTCGGCACCGTCAACCTCCAGATTGGCGGAACGGCCGCAGCGCCCGTTATCAACGGCACTGTCTCGACATCAGGCGCGAAGCTCGTCGACGTCCGACGCAATCTTGCCGTCAACAATCTTGCGGCGACCGTGAGCTTCAATGGCAGCCAGGCGGTGATATCGCGCCTCAGCGGCAACCTTGGCGGCGGCGGCACGATTTCGGCCAGCGGCACCATCGGCATCCAGCCGGCCGGCGGCTTTCCCGCTGACATTTCGATCAAGCTCGACAAGGCGGTCTATGTCGATGGAACGCTTGTCGTCTCGACCGTCAATGGCACGGTCGGCCTGCGCGGGCCGATCATGAATGCGACGCTGAGCGGCAAGCTTCGGCTGGACAAAACCTCGATCACGGTCCCGGAAAAATTGCCGACCTCGCTGAGAGAAGTCGACATCCGGCATAAGAATGCGCCGCGGGCGGTTCTTGCGCAGCTGCGCGATGACGGTGAGCGGAAACCCGGCGAGAAATCCTCCGTGATCACACTGGATCTCGAAATCGATGCGCCCTCGCATATCTTCGTACGCGGCCGCGGCATCGATGCCGAGCTTGGCGGCCGGGTGACCATCCGCGGAACAGCGGCTGCACCCATCGTGACCGGCGGTTTCATCATGCGCCGCGGTCGCATGACCATTCTCAACCGCCGCCTGGATTTCTCCGACAAGAGCAGGATCACCTTTGCCGGCGACCTGACGCCGGCGCTCGATATGGAAGCGACCTCGGCCTCCGGCTCGACGACGCTGACCGTCGACGTCGCGGGTCTCGCCACCGACCCCGCGATTACCTTTTCCTCCTCGCCCCAGCTGCCGCAGGACGAGGTGCTGGCGCAGCTGATCTTCGGCCAGTCGATGTCGAAGCTCTCGCCGGTGCAGATCGCCCAGCTCGCCGACGCCGTCAGTCAGCTGGCCGGCAACCGCTCGACCTCGCTTTTCGAAGGCCTGCGCAATCAGCTTGGCGTCGACGATTTCGACGTCAGCACCGATTCCAAGGGCCAGACGAGCGTCAGCGTCGGCCGCTATCTTAACGATCGCACCTATTTTGAATTGCAGCAGGGCGGTTCGGCCGGCGCCAAGGCGGTGATCAACCTCGATGTCGGCCGCGGCGTCAAGCTGCGGGGAGCGGCCGGGGGTAATGGCGCGGGCGAAGCTGGCATTGTCTATGAACGGGAATACTGAGCCAGCTTAACCTATTATTTTTACGCTATTCCGGACGGAAAACCGCTTCGCACTTTTCCTGGAAATTGCTCTAGAAACCCGTTTTGCTTGTCTTGAGAAGGATGTTGGTCTCGGTCGAATTGATGCCATTGATCAGCCGGATCCGGTGCAGCGTCTCGTCGAAGGCAGCAAGGTCGCGATCCTCGAGTTCGGCGACGAAATCCCATTTGCCGTTGGTGCTGTGAAGCGCCCGCACCTGCGGTAGGCCCCTCAACTGATCGGCCACCCTGTCGGCGAGCTTGCCGAGCACCTCGATCATGACGATGGCGCGCACGCCGGCGGACCGCGTCTCATGACCGGTGCGGATGGTGAAGCCGACGATGGTGCCGCTGGCGACCAGCCGGTCGATCCGGGCGGCAACCGTTGCCCGTGATGCACCCGTCATTGCCGCAAGCGAAGAGACGGAAATCCGGGCGTTATGGCGAAGTGCACTCAGAAGTTCAGTGTCGAGATCATCCACGCTGATCACTTTGTCAAAATAGGTTTATCAATCTGCGCAATCATAGTCCATTTCTGACACTTTTCCATCTTTTTGCCGCCAGCCCTTTATCCCACTATCGGCCGAAACAGGCCTCAACACGGAGCCCTCCAAAATGAATACCCAATCGCGATCTGTCACCCTCATCGGCGCGCCGCTGGAAGAAGGCTCCGGCCGCAGAGGGGCTGCCATGGGCCCAGCGGCCCTGCGCATTGCCGGCGTCGACCAGACGCTGATCGAGCTTGGCCATGACGTCGCCGATATCGGCGATCTCAGGATCGTGCCGGCGATGGATCTGCCGAACCACCCGAAGGCCCATAATCTGAGGATCGTCGGCGCCTTCACGCGCGCCCTTGAAAGTAGCGTCCACGACGTGGCCGCCTCCGGCCGTTTTCCACTGATTCTCGGCGGCGACCACAGCCTTTCCATGGGCAGCGTTTCCGGCATGGCCCGCTATGCCGCCAGCAAAGACCGCCCGCTCTTCGTCCTCTGGCTTGATGCCCATGCCGATTTCAATTCTCCGGCCACGTCGCCGTCCGGCAATATTCACGGCATGCCTGTCGCCTTCTTCTGTGGCGAGGCGGAGTTCGCCGAGATCCTGCCGAAGGGACGTCCGTTCGTCGATCCAAAGAATGTCTTCCAGGTCGGCATCCGTTCGGTCGATGCGCGCGAGCGCGAGGAAATCCACGAACACGGTGTCAATGTCTTCGACATGCGCGCGATCGACGAGCAGGGCATCGGCGCCATCATGCGTGAGATCCTCGATGTCGTGACCAGGGCAAACGGCCTGCTGCACGTCAGCCTCGACCTCGATTTCCTCGATCCCGAGATCGCTCCCGGTGTCGGCACGACGGTCCCGGGTGGCGCGACTTTTCGCGAGGCGCATCTGGTGATGGAAATGCTCTCGGACAGCGGCCTCGTCTCGTCGCTCGATCTCGTCGAACTCAATCCGTTTCTCGACGATCGCGGCAAGAGCGCCCGCATCCTGGTGGAGCTGACGGCAAGCCTCTTCGGCCGCCGCATCTTCGATCGCCCGACACGCGCCGCATAAGAGCATGTCAGGCAAAAGTGTGCAGCGGTTTTGCGATAGCGACATGCGTTGAAATAATACTAGAGGGAGAACGGCCATGAACACTTCGGAAAAACTGATCGCCACGGAACAACGGCTCGGCGCCCATAACTACAAGCCGCTCGACGTGGTGCTGACGCGTGGCGAAGGTGTTTATGTCTGGGATACCGACGGCAACCGTTATCTCGATTGCCTCTCGGCCTATTCCGCCGTCAACCAGGGCCATTGTCATCCGAAAATCCTCGCCGCCATGGTCGAGCAGGCGGGCAGGCTGACGCTCACTTCCCGCGCCTTCCGCAACGACCAGCTCGCCTATCTCTACGAAGAGCTTGCGGTTCTCACCGGCTCCCACAAGATCCTGCCGATGAATTCCGGCGCCGAAGCGGTGGAGACCGCCATCAAGGCGGTGCGCAAATGGGGATACGAGGTCAAGGGCGTGCCGGAAGGCAAGGCGGAGATCATCGTCTGCGCTGATAATTTCCATGGTCGGACGCTGAGCATCATCAGTTTCTCCACCGATCCCGAAGCCCGCGCCGGCTTCGGTCCCTATACGCCAGGCTTCCGCATCATTCCCTTCGGCGATGCCGAGGCTTTCGCCGCCGCAATCAATGCCAATACGGTGGCCGCCCTGATCGAGCCGATTCAAGGGGAAGCCGGCGTCATCATTCCGCCGGCAGGTTATTTCACCCGCATCCGCGAACTCTGCACGGCAAACAACGTCACCCTCATCCTCGACGAGATCCAGACCGGCCTCGGCCGTACCGGCAAGCTGCTGGCGGAGGAGCACGAAGGCATCGAGGCCGACGTGACGCTGATCGGCAAGGCGCTGTCCGGCGGCTTCTATCCCGTGTCGGCCGTGCTTTCGAATTCCGAAGTTCTGGGCGTGCTGCAGCCCGGCCAACACGGCTCGACCTTCGGCGGCAATCCACTCGCCTGCGCAGTAGCGCGTGCCGCGCTCAAGGTGCTGACGGAAGAGGGCATGATCGAGAACGCCGCTGTCATGGGCGACTACTTCCTCGAAGGCCTCGGGTCGATCCGCTCGAACATCGTCAGGGACGTGCGCGGCCGTGGCCTGATGATGGCCATCGAACTGGAACCCGAAGCCGGCGGCGCACGGCAATATTGCCATGCCCTGAAAGAGCGCGGCCTTCTCGCCAAGGATACCCACGACCACACAATTCGCCTCGCTCCGCCGCTGGTCATCACCAAAGAGCAGGTGGATTGGGCAGTCTCGCAGATTGAGAAGACGATAGGCTAAGTAAATCGGCGCAATTCTTCTTCACGATCTCGAATATGCATGGAAGATCCCGAAAGCCAGAGATCGGCTGGAAGAGATCGACAGCAAAACCGCCTGGTTTTCATCCGAGATTAAAAACCTTCGCAATCGCGTCTCCCGATTTAGATTTGGGCAACACTCTTTCGCTAATGTCGTCGATAACCGTAACGATGCTTCGCCGAGCGCAAAGCCATCGCGTGGTATGAAGGCAAAGCTTGGCCGCGCCAATGGTGGCGCATCCGCTTCTGCCCTGGCTTACGATAGTTGGGAAGAATTCTAATGGCCACGATCAATTCGACTAACTTCAGCGGCGATACGCTCGAAATTATTGCCTTCCGCCTGCATGATCAGGAATTCTGCGTCAAGACCACGACCATCCGCGAAATCCGCGGCTGGGCGCCGTCGACGCCGATCCCGCATGCGCCGGCCGATGTCATCGGTGTCATGAACCTGCGCGGCTCGGTGATCCCGATCATCGATCTTGCTTTCAAACTCGGCATGAAAAGCACGGTCGCCAATGAGCGCAGCGCCATCGTCGTCGCCGAAGTTCACAGCATGGTCATCGGCATGCTTGTCGACCGCGTCTCGGATATCCTCACCATCTCCTCCAGCCAGGTCCAGCCGGTGCCCGAAGTGACCGCCTCCTTCGACCGCGCTTATTGCGAAGGCATCATTGCCTCGGAAAACGGCATGATCTGCTTCCTGAACCTCGCCAAGATGTTCAAGGAAAACGAGACGGATGAACTGGCGGCCTGATCGGCCAATATAATTCTCAATAAAAACCGCCCACCCGGGCGGTTTTTTGTTGCGCATCGCGAGCAAGCCTCGGCCGCCACCATCCGCCTTGGCGCTTTTGATTAGAAACAGCTTCTATACCGGAAATTAACCACGTTCCGTCATCATGGGATACTCAAGGATGACACGTTTTCCGCCAATCTGGGAATGACAACCAGTACTGTCTGTCTTCTCATCACCGGCATTCCTTGTCCGATCGGCTTCGCCTTACCAGACGAAGCAGCAGAAAACTGTGCATTTCAGAGGGACGGGAATGTTTGGTCTATCTTCCGATTCGAAATATATTCTCAATGCCATTTCCAAATCGCAGGCGATTATCGAATTCGACCTCAAGGGAAATATCCTCACGGCGAACGAGAATTTCTGCAATGCACTTGGTTATCGCCTGAGCGAGATCGTCGGCAAGCATCACAGCATGTTCTGCGAGCCGGCCTATACGGCAACGCCTGAATATCGTGCCTTCTGGGCACGGCTCGGGCGCGGCGAATATGATGCCGGTGCTTACAAGCGTCTCGCCAAGGGCAACAAAGAGATATGGATCCAGGCTTCCTACAATCCTGTTCTCAAGGGCGGCAAGCCATTCAAGGTGGTGAAATTCGCGGCCGACATCACTGCCGCCAAGAAGCAGGCGGTGGAGGATTCCGGCAAGCTGGAGGCGATCTCGCGCTCGCAGGCGGTGATCGAATTCAACCCGAAGGGCGACATCCTGACCGCGAATGAGAATTTCTGCAATGCCATGGGATATTCCCTGGCCGAGATCACCGGCAAGCATCACAGCATCTTCTGCGATCCGGCCTATGTCAGCACCGAGGATTACGGCAGCTTCTGGCGCCGTCTGGCCAACGGCGAATTCATCGCCAACGAATTCGTCCGTTTCGGCAAGGGCGGCCGCGAAATCTGGATCCAGGCTGCCTATAACCCGATCGTCGATGCCGACGGCAAGGTCTACAAGGTCGTGAAGTTCGCAACCGACGTCACCCAACGCATGAGCGCGATTTCTCTGCTTGGTGGCGCGCTACGCCAGCTGTCCGAAGGTGATCTGACACGGACGGTAGACACGCCCTTCGTCCCGTCGATGGAACAGTTGCGGCACGATTTCAACACCGCAATCAAAGGTCTTGCCGAGACGATGAAGACGATCGGCGAGAATGCCAGCGCGATCGCCTCCGGCTCACGCGAGATTGGCGCATCGGCAGACTCCTTCTCCAAGCGGACGGAACAGCAAGCCGCATCCATCGAAGAAACCGCAGCCGCCCTGGAAGAGATCACCACCACCGTCAACGATTCCAGCCGTCGCGCCGATGAGGCCGGCCGCCTCGTCGCCATGACCAAGCAGGGCGCCGAGCAATCCGGTATCGTGGTCCGCAATGCCGTCGCCGCCATGGGCCAGATCGAACAGTCCTCCCGCGAAATCACCAACATCATCGGCGTCATCGACGATATCGCCTTCCAGACCAACCTCCTGGCATTGAATGCCGGCGTCGAAGCGGCCCGCGCCGGCGAGGCCGGCAAGGGCTTCGCTGTGGTGGCCCAGGAGGTCCGCGAGCTCGCCCAGCGCTCCGCCACCGCCGCCAAGGAGATCAAGGCGCTGATCAACACGTCGGGCGAGCATGTCAGGAACGGCGTCGGCCTCGTCGGCCAAACCGGTAAAGCGCTCGAGGAGATCGTCACCCAGGTCGGCGATATCGACGGCAACGTCGTCGCCATCGTCGAAGCCTCCAGGGAGCAGGCAACCGGCCTCAAGGAAATCAACCAGGCTGTCAATACGCTGGATCAGGCAACTCAGCAGAATGCCGCCATGGTCGAGGAGAGCACCGCTGCCAGCCACAGCCTTGCGAGAGAGGCCGAAACGCTGCGTGTCCTGCTGACGAGGTTCCGTTTGCCAGGCCAGATCCAGACCACAGGCAGGCATGATGCAAGACAGGCGGGCTCACCGGCGCTGCATCTTGTTTCACGTGTCGCAAAGGCGCAGGGCGCCGCCGCGGCAACCGCCCAGAGCTGGGAAGAGTTCTGATCCCAGTCTCCGCACATCGTCATGTTACTGTGCCGCCGCCAGGCGGCACTTTGATCAGATTGCGCCGTCTACGAAGATAAACGCGTCGTATGAACACCCATGCGACGCCCTTTGATGGCTCAGCCGAACAGCGCCAAAGTCGCCCGCAGCGTCACCCAGACACCCCAGAGCAACGGCACGCCGACGACGGCCCAGGCAAGCATCGCCTTGGCATCCAGCCCGCCTGTGCCGATGCCGAAGGAACCCGTCGGGCCGGCATTGACGGCCGCCGACTTCGCCTGCAGCGCAGCGACCTCGCCATCGGACATGAACCACTTGTCCGAAAGCGGCCTGATCAGCGAATTGGCAATGAGCCCGAGCGCCAGCATGCCGGCGAGGATATACATGGTGCCGGTATAGAGGGTTGGACCGGGCGCGACGCCGGCGGCGATCTGCGCTTCGCGGATATAGTTGACGACGACGGGACCGACGATGCCGGCCGTTGCCCAGGCGGTCAGCAGCCGGCCGTGGATGGCGCCGACGAACTGGGTGCCGAAAATATCGGCAAGATAGGCCGGTATGGTCGCGAAGCCGCCACCATACATCGACAGGATGATGCCGAAGGAAAGAACGAACAGCGCCTTGTTGCCCATGCCCGCGAAGGTGGGCGCCAGCGCATAGAGCACGATGCCGAGGACGAAGAAGCAATAATAGGTATTCTTGCGGCCGATCTTGTCGGACAGCGACGCCCAGAAGAACCGTCCGCCGATGTTGAAGAGCGACAGCAAACCGGCAAAACCGGCGGCGATCGTGGCGATCGATGCCTTCTGACCCGCGTCGAGCTGGGCGAAGCCGACGTCCGGCAGGCCGATCAGCGAGCCGGCGAAGATTTCCTGCAGCATCGGCGAGGCCATGCCGAGAACGCCGATACCGGCCGAAACGTTGAGGCAAAGCACGGCCCAGATCAGCCAGAACTGCTTAGTCTTGTGGGCATCGCGCAGGTGCACATGTTTGGTGGTAATCATCGTGCTCTTGGCCACAGGCGGCGTCCAACCCTCGGGACGCCAGCCAGCCGGCGGAATGCGGTAGCCGAAGGCACCGCCCATCATGAAGACGAAATAGATCGCCGCCATGACGATGAAGGTCTGCCAGACGCCGACCGAACTGTCGGTCTTAAAAGTATTCATCAGCAGGTTGGCCAATGGGGCGCCGATCATCGCACCGCCGCCGAAGCCCATGATCGCCATGCCGGTCGCCATGCCGCGCCGGTCGGGAAACCACTTGATCAGTGTCGAGACCGGCGAGATGTAACCGAGGCCGAGACCGATGCCGCCGATGACGCCGGCACCGAGCCACATCATCCAGAGCTGATGAGTGATGACGCCGATGGCGGCAAGAATGATGCCGCCGCACCAGCAGCAAGCGGAAACGACGCCCGCCTTGCGCGGACCGGCGCGCTCGAGCCAGCCGCCCCAGATGGCGGCGGACGAACCAAGCAGAACGAAGAACAGCGTATAGATCCAGCCGAGGTCGGCAACACGCCAGTCGCAGGTCGTGGTGAACAGCGCCGAGGCGAGTGTCAGATCGGGGCAGGCCGTCGAGGCCGTGATTCCGAGCGACTTGGAAAGCGGCAGCCAGAAGACGCTGAAACCATAGGCCATGCCGATGCAGAGATGGATGGCGAGCGCTGCCGGCGGCACCAGCCACCGATTGAACCCGGGCCTTGCGATGATCCTTTCACGATCGAGCAGGCCTACCCCCGCCAACGCCCCATCTGTCCGTCTTTCCGCTGCGGTCATGAAAATCCTCCTTGATACAAATCTGCTTTGATTTCAGCTTTTGCGCAGGCAGGTTGCTCCTGCCTTTCCTCCCGCACGGACCGATCCTCGCTTTTTTTGAACTAAAGCATTGAAATAAATACCTAAAGCGCGAGGAACGCGCTCTAGTGTGTTACCGGCTCCGGCTTTCGGATAAGAGGAACGGCCTGAAGCACGAGTGCATCCAGGCCGTTTTCCTCATTCTCTAGAATTTCGAACAACTGCCGCCGCATGCGCGGGTCCCAGAATTTGTTGATATGGGTGGCGACCCCCTGCGCGGCCTCGCTTTCCGGCTGGCTCTTGAAGAAGGTGGCGATCTGGTTTGCCATATAGACGAGCTTGGTTTTGGTATCATGCGACATCGGCAATGCTTCCGGGCGAGATGCGGTGCGGGTGAGTGAAGATCTCGAAATCCTCGCCGCGCACCAGCGCGACGAGCGTCATGCCGGCCTCTTCGGCCGTGCGGATGGCGAGAGCCGTGGGCGCGGAAATGGCGATAAGCACAGGGCTGCCGAGGATCGCCGCCTTCTGCACCATCTCGACGGAAAGCCGGCTGGTGACGACGACGGCGCCGTCGCCGCCTCTTTCACTGGCGCGGATGACGGCGCCGCAGAGCTTGTCCAGCGCATTGTGCCGGCCGACATCTTCGCGCACGGCAATCAGCCCTCTGCCGGGAAGATAGAACCCGGCGCCATGCACCGCCCGTGTCTCACGATGCAGCGGCTGTGCCTCGTTCAGAAGCGAAACGGCGCGGACGATATCCGCATGCGACAGCGCCAGCGGCGATGTCGAAACATCAGGCACCGGCCGTACCGCCTGTTCGATCGATTCGATGCCGCAGAGCCCGCAGCCGACCGGCCCCGCCATGCTGCGGCGCCGTGCCCGCAGCCGATCGGCGACATCGTCGACCAGGCTCACCTGCACATCGATCCCCTGCTCACCCTCGATGACCTCGACGCCCGATATCTCCGCCGGCCCGGCAATGATCCCTTCGGTCAGACTGAATCCGAGGGCAAAATCCTCGAGATCCGCAGGTGTTGCCATCATCACCGCATGCGAACTGCCGCCGTAGGAAAAGGCGATCGGCACCTCTTCCGGCACGATGCGAGAGCTGGTGTGCATAATGCCGTTGCGGCGGGCGGTTTCGGGCGCATGGGCAGTGACGGTGAAGGTCATAATGCGCGTTCCTGCTTACCGAGCCGCCCCCGCATCGTCACTCCGCTGCCTCGAGCTTGCCAGCGATGCGGCGTGATTGCCGCGCCTGCTCGTCATATTCCAGCTGCCATTCACTCGGCCCGTTGGAGGGCGAGACCTGCACCGCCGTCACCTTGTATTCCGGGCAGTTCGTCGCCCAGTCGGAGAAATCGGTGGTGATGACGTTCGCCTGCGTATTGGGATGATGAAAGGTCGTATAAACGACACCCGGCGCGACGCGATCGGTGATCAGCGCCCTGAGCGTCGTGTCGCCGGAGCGGCTGCCGAGTTTCACCCAGTCGCCATCGCGAACGCCGCGCTGCTCGGCATCGTGTGGATGGATTTCCAGCCGGTCTTCCGCGTGCCAGATGACATTCTCGGTCCGCCGCGTCTGCGCCCCGACATTGTACTGGCTGAGGATGCGGCCGGTTGTCAGCAGCAGCGGGAAGCGCGGGCCGGTACGCTCGTCGGTCGCTACATATTCGGTGCGGATGAACTTGCCCTTGCCGCGCACGAAGCCATTGACATGCATGATCGGCGAGCCGAGCGGGTTCTTCTCGTTGCAGGGCCACTGCACCGAGCCCATTTTATCGAGATAGTCGTAGGAGACCATCGCGAAACTCGGCGTCGTCGCAGCGATCTCGTCCATGATCTCCGACGGATGGGTATAATGCCAGTCGAGCCCCATCGCCTGGGCAAGCTTCTGCGTCACTTCCCAGTCGCCATAGCCGTTGCGCGGCGACATCACCTTGCGCACGCGGTTGATGCGGCGCTCCGCATTGGTGAAGGTGCCGTCCTTCTCCAGGAAGGTCGAGCCCGGCAGGAAGACATGGGCGTAATTGGCGGTCTCGTTGAGGAACAGATCCTGCACGACGACGCATTCCATCGCCGCAAGCCCCGCCGCGACATGTTTGGTATCGGGATCGGACTGCAGGATGTCTTCACCCTGGATGTAGATGCCCTTGAAGGAGCCGTCGACTGCCGCATCCAGCATGTTCGGAATACGCAGGCCTGGCTCGTTGTTGAGCTTCACGCCCCAGAGCTTTTCGAAGATGTCACGCGTCGCATCGTCGGAAATGTGCCGGTAGCCCGGCAGTTCGTGCGGGAAGGAACCCATGTCGCAGGAGCCCTGCACATTGTTCTGGCCGCGCAGTGGGTTCACGCCGACGCCGGGACGGCCGATATTGCCGGTCGCCATCGCCAGGTTGGCGATCGCGATGACCGTGGTCGAGCCCTGGCTGTGTTCGGTGACGCCGAGGCCGTAATAGATCGCACCATTGCCGCCCTTGGCATAGAGCCTTGCCGCGCCGCGCAGATCCGCCGCCGGCACGCCGGTGAAGATCTCGGTCTGCTCGGGACTGTGCTGCGGTTCGGCGACAAAGGCCGCCCAATCCTCGAACTCCGACCAGTCGCAGCGCTCGCGGATGAACACCTCGTCAAAGAGGCCTTCGGTGACGATCACATGCGCCAGCGCCGTCATGACCGCGACATTGGTGCCGGGCTTCAGCGGCAGGTGATACGAGGCCTCGATATGCGGCGAGCGGACGATATCGGTGCGGCGCGGATCGATGACGATGAGCTTGGCGCCTTGGCGCAGCCGCTTCTTCAGCCGCGAGCCGAACACCGGATGCCCGTCGGTCGGGTTGGCGCCGATGACGACGACGACATCCGAATGCTCGACGCTGTCGAAATCCTGCGTGCCCGCCGACGTGCCGAACGTCTGGCCGAGGCCGTAGCCGGTCGGCGAATGGCAGACGCGGGCGCAGGTATCGACATTGTTGTTGCCGAAGCCGGCGCGGATCAGCTTCTGCACCAGATAAGTTTCCTCATTGGTGCAACGCGACGAGGTGATGCCGCCAATCGCCTCGCGGCCGTATTGATACTGGATGCGGCGGAACTCCATCGCCACATGCGCGAAGGCTTCGTCCCAGCTGACTTCCCGCCAGGGATCGCTGACCTTTTCGCGGATCATCGGATTGAGGATGCGGTCCTTGTGGGTGGAATAGCCATAGGCGAAGCGGCCCTTGACGCAGGAATGGCCGCGATTGGCCTGACCGTCCTTCCACGGCACCATGCGCACCAGTTCCTCGCCGCGCATCTCCGCCTTGAAAGAACAGCCGACGCCGCAATAGGCGCAGGTGGTCACGGCTGAATGCTCCGGCTGGCCGATCTGGATCACCGATTTCTCCGTCAGCGTCGCCGTCGGGCAGGCCTGGACGCAGGCGCCGCAGGACACGCATTCGGAATCGATGAAATGCTCGTGCATGCCGGGCGAAACGCGTGAGCCGAAGCCACGGCCCTCGATCGTCAGCGCGAAGGTGCCCTGCACTTCCTCGCAGGCGCGCACGCAACGCGAACAGACGATGCACTTGGAGGGATCATAGGTGAAGTAGGGATTGGATTCGTCCTTCGGCATCCATTTCAGATTGATGTCGCCATTGCTGCGCGCCTTGACGTGGTTGTCGCCCTCATAGCCGTAGCGCACATCGCGCAGGCCGACGGCGCCCGCCATGTCCTGCAATTCGCAATCGCCGTTGGCCGCGCAGGTGAGACAGTCGAGCGGATGGTCGGAAATATAGAGTTCCATCACGCCGCGGCGGATATCCTTCAGCCGCCCCGTCTGCGTGTGCACCACCATGTTTGCCGCCACCGGCGTCGTGCAGGAGGAGGGTGTGCCGTTGCGACCCTCGATCTCGACGAGGCAGAGCCGGCAGGAGCCGAAAGCGTCGACCATATCGGTGGCACAGAGCTTCGGCACCTTGATGCCGGCCTCCATCGAGGCGCGCATGATGGAGGTGCCCTCCGGCACGCTGATCTGCTGTCCGTCGATGGTGAGCGTCACCATGGCCTCGGACTTCGAAGCAGGGGTGCCGTAGTCGATTTCATGGATGAGAGACATGATTGGTCTCCTTGCTTGAGATGGTGACGTCAGCGCAGGCGTTCCATGAAAAACTCGTCATTCCGCCGCCTCCACCAGAGGTGCCGGCGAAAAATCCTCCGGGAAATGCGTCATGGCGCTCATGACGGGATAGGGCGTGAAACCACCCAGCGCACAGAGCGAGCCGAACTTCATCGTGTTGCAGAGATCGGCAAGCAGCACCCGGTTCTTCTCCGGCTCGATACCGCGGGCGATCTTATCGGCCGTCTCGACGCCGCGCGTCGAGCCGATGCGGCAGGGCGTGCACTTGCCGCAGCTTTCGACGGCGCAGAATTCCATCGCGAAACGCGCCTGCTTCAGCATATCGGCCGTGTCGTCGAAAACGACGATGCCGGCATGGCCGATAAGCCCGTCCTTGGCGGCGAAGGATTCGTAATCGAACGGCGTGTCGAACAGCGCCCGCGGGAAATAGGCGCCGAGCGGTCCGCCGACCTGCACGGCTTTGACCGGCCGTCCCGTCACTGTACCGCCACCGATCTTGTCGACGATATCTCCGAGCGAAAGACCAAAGGCCGTCTCAAAGAGGCCGCCATATCTGACATTGCCGGCAATCTGCAGCGGGATGGTGCCGCGTGAGCGGCCCATGCCGAAATCGCGGTAGAAGGCCGCACCCTTTTCCATGATAACGGGCACCGAAGCCAGCGAGATCACGTTGTTGATGACGGTCGGACAGTTAAACAGCCCCTTATGCGCCGGCAGCGGCGGCTTGGCGCGCACGATGCCGCGCTTGCCCTCGAGGCTGTTCAGCAGCGCCGTCTCCTCACCGCAGACATAGGCGCCGGCGCCGGTGCGCACCTCGATATCGAAGGCGCGGCCGGATCCGAGCACCGATGGTCCGAGGATACCGGCCTGGCGCGCGAGGCCGACGGCCTCGGTCATGACAGCGATCGCATGCGGATATTCCGAACGCGTATAGACGAAACCCTTGGTCGCCCCGGTCGCCAGCCCTGATATCGCCATGCCCTCGATCAACACGAAGGGATCGCCCTCCATGATCATCCGGTCGGCAAAAGTGCCGCTGTCGCCCTCATCGGCATTGCAGACGATATATTTGCGTTCGCCGGCGGCATCGAGAACGGTCTTCCACTTGATGCCCGTGGGAAAGCCGGCGCCGCCGCGTCCGCGCAGGCCGGAATCGGTGACTTCCTTGACGATTTCGGCTGATGTCATCGAAACGGCGCGGCGAAGGCCGGCAAGACCGCCATGCGCCTCGTAATCCGCCAGCGAAAGCGGATCGGTGACGCCGCAACGGGCGAAGGTCAGGCGAGTTTGCTCCTTGAGGAACGGGAGGTCTTCAACCTCCCCTAGACAGAGTCGATGCTCGCCTCCATCAATCATCCCGGCATCGAACAGATCAGCCACATCCTTGGACTTCACGGGTCCATAACCGATGCGCTTTCCGGCTACCTCGATCTCGACCAGTGGCTCCAGCCAGAACATTCCGCGCGAGCCGTTGCGCACGATCTCGGCATCGAAGCCGCGGGCGGCGATCTCCTGGGCAATCGCCTTTGCCACCTTTTCGGCCCCGAGCGCCAGCGCTGCGGCATCGCGCGGAACATATATCCTCACCGTCATCGACGTACCTCCGCGACGAGTTCCGCCGCCGTCTGATCGTCGACCCGGCCATAGAGCTCGCCGTCAAGCATCACCGCCGGCGCGCAGGCGCAGAGCCCGAGACAGTAGACCGGCTCCAGCGTCACGCCGCCATCGAGCGTCGTCTGATGAAAATCAATGCCGAGCAGCGCCTTGACGCGTTCGGCCAGCGCATCGCCACCCATCGACTGACAGGCTTCGGCGCGACAGAGCTTCAGCACGTGCCGGCCGGCGGGATGGTCGCGATAATCGTGATAGAAGGTCACCACGCCATGCACCTCGGCACGCGAGAGGTTCAATTCCTCCGCGATGACGGGCATGGCTTCCTGCGGCACATAGCCGAATTCCTGCTGAACCTCGTGCAGAATGGGAAGCAGCGGCCCTTCGAGAAATCGAAGATCGGCGACGATGGCTCGGGTGCGCGCTGCAATATCGCCTTCGGCGATATGAATGGTCATAAGGCAGCCCTCCCGGCGGCTTGCTCGTTGCGGAATAGCGGGCCTCCCCCGGCCGAGTGCTATTCCGCAACTACCATTTCAGGGAAGCAGCCGGTGATCAATAAAGCTATCTCGTTGCTTGATAGGTTTTTTCTATCAGAGTTCTTCGTCTTGCACGAGCACCCTCGCCTCGTGCAGCAAGGCCGATACAAGCGGCGTAAAGGGCTCGCGATAAGGCGCAACAAGGCCGACCAGATGATGCGCCTCCGGCTCGACGATCGGGATCATGCGGATTTCCACTGGAAATCCAAAGGATTTGGCCACATTGCGCGGCATGATGCTCGCCCAGCGTCCAGTCCTGACATGCGAGAACAGCACGATCATCGAGTTGGATTCGAGCGTCGGATGCGCTGTGGCGCCCGCTTCCGTCAAGTGGCGGTTGATGATCCGACGGTTCTGCATGTCGGCAGTCAATAGACAAAGCCGAAGATCGCCGATCTCCCGCCAGGTCACGTTGTCGCGATCGGATAGCGGACTGCCTGCAGCCGTGATCAGATTATAGCGCTCGGCATAGAGGGGAACGGTCGTGACGCGGCCGAGCGGCTCGTTTTCGAGATAGGTGATGCCGGCATCGATTTCGAGGTTTTCGAGCATGCTCAGCACCTGCAGCGAATTCCGCGAGACGATCGAAAAGGTCACGCCGGGATGCCGCTCCTGAAAAGGCGTGGTGATGCGCGAAAGCATGGCGAGCGCGGTCGGAATAGCAGCGAGGCGGATGTGGCCGGAAAGGCCGCGGCGCGCGGCGCGCATCTCTTCGCGCATGGTGCGGGCATCGCCGACGATGCGTCGCGCCCATTCGAGCACGCGCTGCCCTTCCGGCGTCAGCCCCTGGAACCGCGAACCGCGCTGCACCAGCATGACGCCAAGCTGATCCTCGAGCTGCCGGATGGCAGCCGAAAGCGTCGGCTGCGAGATCCCGCACTCCTCCGCGGCGCGGCCAAAATGCTTTTCATTGGCAAGGGCGATGAAGAATTCCAGCTTGTCGATCATCCGGTCTCCCGATCCGGCATGACATCATCCGGGTCAGTTCATCTTTGACGCAGCAGCCGTGCTCCGCAAGGGCGATCGCTAACTGTTTTCTGCAGCCGGAAAAAGATCGAACAGCGATTCGAGGAAAGCAAGCACGCTGACATTGCCGATGCTGTAATAGACCAGCCTGCCCTGACGGCGCGTATGGACCAGGCCTTCGAGCCTTAAACGCGCCAACTGCTGCGAGACCATTGCCTGCTGTATGCCGAGGATGTTCTCGATTTCACTCACCGTCCGCTCCTCGTTCGCCAGTATGCAGAGGATCAGAAGTCGGGTCTGGTGCGCTAGCGCTTTCAGCAGATCGCTCGCTTCGTGGGCTTTTCCAGCGAGTTTGTGCAATTCCTGGCCGGTCATCCCCGGCTCGGGTTTGGGCAACGGCATTCGGTATTATCTCGGAAGGGAGGCGATGAGGTAGATCAGCACAATAGCATATTCGCACAAGCGAATTGGTCAAAAGTGATGAAATGCCAAAAAAGGTCCAAACAAATCAGCAGATAAGCTGACCGCCGTTGATCTCGATCACCTGTCCGGTGATGTAGCCCGAGAGCGAGGGAGCCGCCAGGAACAGATAGGCGGGAGCGCAGTCCTCCGCCGTGCCGAGCCGCTGCAGGGGGATGGATTTTCTCGTCTGTTCCAGCTTTTCGCGGGAGGAATAGCGCTCATGGAATTCCGTCTCGATCGTTCCCGGTGACACGCAATTGACGCGGATTCCGTCCGGTGCAAGCTCACGGGCAAGCGCCTTGGAATAGGTCGCAACGAAGGCTTTCGAAGCCGAATAGATCGAGGAGCCGGGGCTGCCGCCGGTCAGCGCCGAAATCGAAACCGTGTTGACGATGGCAGCGCCTTCAGCCGCCTTCAATGCCGGCAGCAGCGCGCGTGTCAGCGCCACCACCGATGTCTGGTTGAGCCGCACGACCGCCTCATATTCTGCGTCGGTGAGCGTGGCAGCGGGAAAACGGCCAAGCATGGTACCGGCATTGTTGACGAGCACATCGACCCTGTCGAAGAAGGCGAGAGCATCTTCAGCAAATTGCGCTGCGCCACCGACTGCGGAGAAATCGGCATGCAGCAGCAGCGCCCGTCTTTCAGATTCAGCCGTCAGCAGGAAATCCGGGAGGTCGCGTCCCGGCTTGCGCCCGGTATGGACGATTACTTTCGCGCCGCAGTCCAGGAACTGCCGGGCCACTTCAAGGCCGATGCCGCGACCGGCGCCGGTCACGACCACATTGCGATTTTCGAACAGTCTGGGATGAAACACGAAGCCGTCCTCCTCGCGGACAGTGCCGCCGGTTGCGTCACTCGCCCTTAACATATGAGCACGCCGACCGAAAGAAAGGCGCGCATCGATCTTTCCCGGGAGAGACTTGGTCTCACCCCGGAAACTGCTCTTCCCAAGAAGTTCCAGCCTTTTAGTTTTCGGTCTCCAGAAGCCGCGCGCCTGGCCCCTCCTTGCCGAGCCGGTCGCAGGGATTGCGCAACGGACAGCTTTCGATCGACAGGCAGCCGCAGCCGATGCAACCTGTCAGACGGTCGCGCAGCAGGCTAAGCCGCCTGATTCGCGCGTCGAGATCATCCTTCCAGCGCGCCGACAGCGTCTGCCAGTCGGCGACGGTCGGCGTGCGTCCCTGCGGCAGGGACTCGAACGCCGCCTGGATTTCCGAAAGCGGAATGCCAACACGCTGCGCCACCTTGATGATGCCGAGCCGGCGAAGCACATCGCGGCCATAGCGCCGCTGGTTGCCGCGGGAGCGGATGCTCGAGATCAGCCCCTTGGTCTCGTAAAAATGCAGCGCCGAGACGGCCAGGCCGCTGCGCTCTGCCACTTCACCGACCGTCAGAAGCTTGCCGAGCGGCGCCGCAGGAATTGTATCCATCACCTCTTGACCTCAATATTAGTTGAGGTTTTATAACCTTGGCTCCTGCAATCGTAAAGTCCAATCGCAACAAGGAGCGACGCGTGAAAACACCCACCAGGCTGGCTGTCATCTACGGGAGCACGAGAGAGGGCCGCATCTGCGACCGGGTGGTCAAATGGCTGACGCAGGAGCTCGTCCGCTTCCCGCAATTTGATATCGACATCATCGACCCGCTGGATTTCGCGCTGCCGGCCAACCGTGACATGACGCACCCCGAAATCGACAGGCTCGCCGGACGGCTTGGCATGGCCGACGCCTTCATCATCGTCACGCCGGAATACAATCACAGCTTCACCGCCTCGTTGAAGTCGATCATCGATTTCTTCTTCGAGCCCTGGCAGGGCAAGCCGGTCGCCTTCGTTTCCTATGGCGGCATATCTGGCGGCCTGCGCGCCGTCGAACAGCTGCGGCTCGTCTTTGCCGAACTCCACGCCGTGACGATCCGCGATTCGGTCAGCTTTGCCGCACCTTGGAACCGCTTCGACACAGACGGGCGGCTCGACAATCCCGCCGACGCAATGCGTTTGCTCGATCGGATGATGGCGAGGCTGGAATGGTGGACGCAGGCGCTCGTCACTGCCCGCAGCGATCGTCCCTATACCGACACAGAGCGCCGCGCGTCTTTTCGGACGCGCTAAGGACGCTCTATTACTTTGAATCTGCGCATAATCCTTTCCGAAAATCGATTCCGATTTTCGGGGTTATGCGCTAGCCGCCTGAGGCAGAGAGCTCCGGTTCCGTTCCCGGCAGGTACGGAACCATTGGGAACACCCGGACAGGACCTCCGTCCGGGTGTTTCCCGTCGCATCAGGTCCATCCCGACCGCGCAGACGGGTTCGCAATTTTGCTGTTGCGGGGAGGAAACCCCGGTGATAGTTTCCGCGCCAATAACAGGGGAGCTCCGTATCGCCGGGGCTGAGATGTGAGGTGCAAGCCTCTGGACCCTTCAAAGCTGATCTGGGTAATGCCAGCGGAGCGAGGTTCAGATGTTCTCAGGCGCACAGGTGTCACTCTATCCGATGTCCGGCAATTTCGTCGGCATCATTCTTGATGCCGTCAAGGCGCTCGATCCTTATCGCGACCGGCTGCGCATCGAGACCGATGACATCTCCACACTGCTGGTCGGCCCGCCTGACATTCTCTTCGCCGCCATGCACGATCTATTTGTTGCCGCTGCGAAGACCGGCGAGCATTGCGTCCTTTCCGCCACCGTTTCACGTGGCTGCCCCGGCGAGCCCGACGACGTCATCTGCGGCGTCAACCCCTCCCTCGGTCAGGCGGAGCCGCTTGCCGAGCGCATAACAGCCGCACTTGCCGCCGTTGAAACCACCACCGAGACCGGCCAGCCGACCGCTGCGCAATTCTCGCTCTACGTCATGGGAACCGGTACCCATATGGACGAGATTTATGGCTGCATCGACTTCCTGAAGCGCTCTGGCACCTTCGACCGTGCCAAGAATTTCTGCACCAGGCTTTCTGGCGATGCCGGTGCCGTCTTCGCAACCATTCGTGAGGCCTTCTATCGCTTCGGCGACCCCGAGGGACATGTTACCCTCGACATCACGGCGTCTGCCAATAGCCCGACGAAAGCCTGAAATCGAACGCTGATGACACTGCCACAACCATCGGCTTCGCGCCTTGCCGCGCTCCGCGCCGCTCTCTACCGGGGCATACCCGCCTTGCTGGCCGGCTGCGTCTTTTTGGCGGCATGGGAACTCTATGTCGATCTTTCCGGTATCAAACCTTCCATCCTGCCGGCGCCTTCGCGCATCGTCATCCAGGGCTGGCTGAACCGCGAGGCGCTGATATCAAACACCTGGCCGACGCTCGGCGCGACACTCGGAGGTTTCGCGCTGTCGCTGGCCTTCGCCTTCGCCGCCTCGATCCTCATGGATTTCGTGCCCTTCATGCGCCGGGCATTGCTGCCGATCTTCATCGCCAGCCAGACCCTGCCGCTGGTGGCGATCGCGCCCCTCGTCGTCCTCTGGTTCGGCTTCGGCCTGTTGCCGAAGATCCTGCTGGTGGCGCTCGTCACCTTCTTCCCGCTGCTCGTCGCCTTGCTGCAGGGCTATGAATCGACTGACCGCGACATCGCCGAATTGCTGAATTCGATGAAGGCGAGCCGCTGGCGCATTTTCCGCCTGGCACGGCTTCCCTCCTCGCTGCCCTATTTCTTCGCCGGCCTGCGGATCTCGATCACCTATGCCGTCGTCGGCGCGATCTTTGCCGAATATGCCGGCGCCGCCCGCGGCCTCGGCATCTATATCCTCAACGCCAAGAACAATTTCCGTCCCGATCTCGTGCTCGCCGCCGTCGTCATCAGCGCCGTTCTGACACTCTGCCTCTTCGGAGCGACGCTATTGATCCAGCGCCTCGTCATGCCCTGGCAGCCAACCGCGGAGCGGCGCCGATGAGCGATACAATGGTTGAACTGCACAATATCTCGAAGTCCTTCGACGGCATGAAGGTGCTCGGCGATATTTCGCTCGCCGTCGCAGACGGCGAGTTCGTTTCGATCGTCGGCCCCTCCGGCTCCGGAAAATCGACGGTGCTGCGACTGCTGACCCAGGCACTGCGCCCCGATGCCGGCACCATGCTTTTTAAGGGCGTGCCGCTGGAACAGGCGCCGCATTCCTTCGCCTTCATGCCGCAACGCGATGCGCTGATGCCCTGGCGCCGGATCATCGACAATGCGGCACTCGGTCTCGAGGTGAAAGGCATGAGCCGCCGCGCGGCCCGCGCCGCCGTCGCGCCGCTGTTCGAGAGCTTCGGCCTTGCCGGCTTCGAACACCACTATCCCTCCGAACTGTCAGGCGGCATGCGCCAGCGCGCCGCGCTGCTGCGCACCGTCGTCCAGACCCAGGACATGCTGCTGCTCGACGAGCCTTTCGGCGCGCTGGACGCGCTGACGCGCACGCAGATCCAGGAATGGCTGCAGGGCATGTGGACCGAACACCGTTGGACGGCGCTGCTGATCACCCATGATGTTCGCGAGGCCGTGTTCCTCTCCGACCGTATCTACGTGCTTTCGGCCCGTCCGGCGCGTATCATCCGCGAATTCCGCGTTCCCCTGCCCCGCCCGAGAAGCATTGCCGATCTCGGCTCGCCGGCGGCCCAGGCGATCGAAACCGAAATCCTGCAAACCCTGCTTCATCCGCTAGAACAGGATGATTTTAGGCCGGTCGGCCTCAAATCTGAATCCTGTTCTGATTTAAAGAGTTAGAGCATGATGTCGTCCGAAAACCGCTCACACTTTTCGGCATCATGCTCTAGAGACCTGAGGAGGTCACCATGCTGCTTCTCACCCGTCGCCAGACGATCTTCGCCGCCATCGCGGCAAGCCTCGCCGGCCGTACCGCCCTCGCCCAATCGGCGCCCGCAAAGGTTCGCATCGCGCTCGACTGGACACCCAACACCAACCATATCGGCATCTATGTCGCCAAGGCGAAGGGCTTCTATGCCGATGCCGGGCTCGATGTCGAGATTCTTCCCTTCACCGACACCAGCGCCGGAACGCTGGTGTCCAACGGCGTTGCCGATTTCGGCATCAGCAGCGAGATCGAGACCCTCACGCAGCGCGCTGGCGGCGGTGACGTGAAGATGGTCTACGGCGTCGTCCAGACGGAAACCGCACGCCTGATCTTCAAGGGCGGACGCGACGACATCAAGAGCCCGAAAGACCTCGACGGCAAGACCTATGGCGGCTTTGGCGGCACCTGGGAGAGCGCGCTGATCTCCGCGATGATCCGCAATGACGGCGGCAAGGGCGACGTCAAGACCGTCACCCTCGGCACCTCCGCTTACGAGGCGCTGGACAATGGCTCGATCGATTTCACGCTGGAGATCTACACCTGGGAAGGCATCGCCGCCGAACTGGAAAACCGGAAGATCGGCCGCTTCCACTATTCCGATTATGGCATTCCCGACGAGCAGACGACGGTCGTCGTCTCAAGCGACGCCTATCTCTCCGCAAGTCGGGAACACGCCCGCGCCTTCATCCAGGCGACACGAAAGGGTTATGCCTACTCCGTCGACCATCCCGACGAAGCCTGCGAGCTGCTGATCTCTGGAAGCAACGGCGCACTGATGAACACGGAACTGGTAAAGGCTTCTCAAAAGGCATTGATCGAGGGGCACTTCCTGAAATCCGAGGCCGGCGTGATCGGTAAGCTCGACCCGGCAAAGGCCGAGGCCCTCGGCGGCTTCCTGATGGAGAATGGGATTCTGGTCGATGCGAATGGCGCCGCACTCAAGGAGAAGCCGGACTTTTCCACCTATTATACCAACGAACTTCTCGACTGAGCCCACCCCCTGCCTTGCCCGTCGCGGCTTTCCGCTGCAAAATCTCAGATACGGATTCAGATCTTGGGCCGCTCCGGCCTAAGAGCTGAATCCGTATCTAAATCAAGGAAGTGGTGCATGATGTCGTCCGAGCACCGCTCACACTTTTCGGCATCATGTTCTGGGCAAGGTGGGGAGGCAGGATGCGACAACAGGAGAGACTGGCCGGAGCGGACTTTCTGCGTGCGACGGCATGTCTGCTGGTGCTCTCCCACCACTTCGCGCTGCGGCTGGATATGCGCAGAATCCCTGACGAACTCGGACCGACCGCACATATCCTCCGCTTCGGCAATTTCGGCGTCGCCATCTTCTTCGTGCTCAGCGGCTTTCTTCTTGCCCATCCCTTCTGGCGCGCGCTCGACGCCGGTAGCGCCATGCCGAGCCTCCGCCATTACGCGATCCGCAGGGCGGCGCGCATCGCTCCGGGCTTCTGGTTCGCCGCCACCATCGGCTTCGCTCTCAGCCTGACGCTGCTTGCCCTGCCGCTGACGCCGGAGATTGTGCTCCGCTACGTCTCCGGGCTGCTGTTCATGAGCCAGTGGCATTGGCGTACCTTGTTTCCTGTCGAAGCCGACGGGCCGCTCTGGTCGATTGCCTTCGAGGTCACCAGCTATGTGCTCCTGCCGATCTGCTTTCTCCTGCTATTTCGTTTGCCCCCCCTGAGGCGGCGCCCGTTGCTTGCCCGCTTCGCCTGGTTTTGCGTCATCGCAGCCGTACTTCTCGACCATATGCTGATCCTGACCTTCTTTCCGCTCGACGACATCGGACGCGGCTGGCAGTACGGCCTGCAGGGCGGCGCGAAGGAGTGGATGCCGAGATATAATCCGATCGGCTTCTTTGCCGTCTTCGCGCTCGGCGCGCTTGCCGCGGGCGTCGAGGTCATGCTCCCAACAAGGCGCGCCTCCTGGTTCGATGTTGTATCGCTCCTGGCCATCGCCGTTGCCGGCTACCGCCTCGTCATATCGCCCGGCGGCTCCGACGAGGCTTACGGCTGGCTCGAAATCCCCTACGGTTTTCCGGTCTTTCCGCTGGCGGTCGCAACGGCGCTCGTTTCGCTCAGCCATTCGCAACTCCTGGGCAGGCTGTTCGACAACGCTCCTGTCCGCTACATCGCAAAGATCTCCTTCGGCATCTATATCTGGCAGGAGATCATCCTGATATTGATCCAGAGACTCGACCCGGGCTCGTTTGGCTTTTCCTCGGAAAATGTCGTCGCCGGCTGGCTGCAATCTTGCGGGCTGGCGGCGGCGCTCATCCTTCTGGTCGCGAGCCTCAGCTACTTCCTGCTGGAAAAACCGGCGATCGATTTCGGCAACCGGCTGACATCTCGCCTACCCAATCGGGCTACTCCTTTCAAAGTATAAATTCCCCAGAAGTGCAACTACAGGCATTAAGGTTAACGCGAAATACTCCCATTTTTGGCGTCTTTAGGGTTATCAAATTCATATTTATACCGATGACAAACGATACGTGACCATGTATCTGTCTCACTGCTGTTCAGTATCGCATCTAAACTTGTGGACCTTGCGTAATGAATGCTTTTACTTCGAAGACGAATTCACGCTTCGATCCGTCTCAGCGTCAGGACAAAACCAAGACCCTGGTTATAGCGAACTCCAACATTCGCCAGCCGGATAGCTTTTCCCCTGTAGAAAGAAAAATGGCGTTGCGGCTGGCCATGAAGCGGTTGATCGACGTCGTCGCCTCAGTCAGCGCCCTCCTCGTGCTGGCGCCGCTTTTTCTGGCCATCGCTCTTTTCATCAAACTCGACGATGGCGGTCCGGTGTTTTTCCGCCAGATCCGCTGGGGGCTGAACGGCCGGAAGATCACGGTCTTCAAGTTCCGGTCGATGCGCGCCGAAGCTTGTGATCCGAGCGGCGTTCAACAGACCGTCAAGGGCGACAGCCGGGTGACAAGCATCGGCGCGGTGCTCCGCAAAACCAATATCGACGAGCTGCCGCAGCTTTTCAACGTCCTCAGGGGCGAGATGTCGCTGGTCGGCCCGCGCTGCCACGCCATCAACATGCGGGCAGCCGGCAAGCTCTACGAAGAACTGGTGCCGGACTACCATCAACGCCACATCATGCGCCCCGGCATCACCGGTCTTGCGCAGACACGCGGCTGGCGGGGCCCGACGGCGCGATCGCTGCAAGCCCGCGCCCGCATCGCTTGCGATATCTATTATGTCAGGAATTTCAGCCTGCTGCTCGACCTGAAGATACTGCTCAGGACGGTCGTCATCGAGCTGCGCGGCGGCACGGGCTTCTGAGATGAACTTTGCACGTTGCAAAAGCGGCGATATCGACCGCTTGTTCATTTCAAGCCACCAGTGGCGCTGTCTTCCGCCCCCTAAGAGATGGAACGGACACAAAAAAGGCGGCTGCTACAGCCGCCTTTCATCGTCATAGTCGACTGCGATCAGTCCTGTTGAACGATACCGCTCAGATGCGTCATTTCCATGATGAAGTGCTCGAGCTTCGACTTATGCTCGTGCAACTCGGCATGTTCGAGTTCCCTACGGGCGGCCTCGATGCGGCGGGTCAGCTCGTCCTTTTGGAGTTCTTCGACCGGAACTGCAGATTCAGCAAGCAATGTACAGCCGGTCGGCAGGATATCCGCAAAACCGCCGAACACCACATAGTCCTGTTTCTTACCCGAGGCGAAACGCACGCTTACGACACCAGGCTTGATCGTCGTCATCGTCGGAGCATGGTTTGCCATGACCGTCATTTCGCCTTCGGTCGCAGGAATGACGACCTCAGTCACCATCTCCGACAGCAGCAGGCGCTCCGGTGAAACGAGCTCAAAGTTGAAATTGTCAGCCATCAGTGACCTACCTTCTCGGCTATGGCTTTTGCATCTTGCAATTTTGTCCCGCAGAACGGGCAGTGCAGTATCGCTTGATCGAGATAGCCAAGGCCTTCCTCGCTCTGGACAAGACCTACCACCATCATCAGCACGCCGTTATCGGCACGATAGACGGTGGGAGCAGCTGGTTCCGGAAGATCCGCCACGACTCCTTTCAGGGAGTCGCAGCAGAATATTTCGTCTAGCGCGTCGCTCATCAAGCAGCTACGAGCTTCTTGGCCTTCTCGACAGCTTCGTCCATAGAGCCGACCATGTAGAAGGCAGCCTCCGGCAAGTGATCATATTCGCCGTTGACGAGGCCCTTGAAGCCCTTGATCGTGTCTTCAAGAGCAACCAGTTTGCCCGGCGAGCCGGTGAAAACTTCGGCGACGAAGAACGGCTGCGACAGGAAGCGCTCGATCTTGCGGGCGCGGGCGACGGCAACCTTGTCTTCTTCGGACAGTTCATCCATGCCAAGGATCGCAATGATGTCCTGGAGGGCCTTGTAACGCTGCAGCGTCGACTGGACCTTACGGGCGACTTCGTAATGCTCTTCGCCGACGACCAATGGGTCGAGCATGCGCGACGTGGAGTCGAGCGGATCGACGGCCGGGTAGATACCCTTTTCAGCGATCGAGCGCGACAGAACCGTCGTTGCGTCCAAGTGAGCGAACGAAGTTGCCGGCGCCGGGTCAGTCAAGTCGTCGGCCGGAACGTAAATGGCCTGGACCGAGGTGATCGAGCCGGTGGTTGTCGTCGTGATGCGCTCCTGCATCTGGCCCATGTCGGTTGCGAGCGTCGGCTGATAGCCGACGGCCGACGGGATGCGGCCGAGCAGAGCCGACACTTCGGAACCTGCCTGCGTGAAGCGGAAGATGTTGTCGACGAAGAACAACACGTCCTGGCCCTGGTCACGGAAGTGTTCAGCGACCGTCAGGCCGGTCAGAGCAACGCGCGCGCGCGCACCCGGCGGCTCGTTCATCTGGCCGTAAACCAGCGCAGCCTTCGAGCCTTCGCCACCACCGTGCTTGTTGACGTTCGATTCGATCATTTCATGGTAAAGGTCGTTGCCTTCGCGGGTGCGTTCACCGACGCCCGCAAAAACCGAGTAACCACCATGCGCCTTGGCGACGTTGTTGATCAGTTCCATGATCAAGACGGTCTTGCCGACGCCGGCGCCACCGAAGAGGCCGATCTTGCCGCCGCGTGCATAGGGGGCGAGAAGGTCGACGACCTTGATGCCGGTGACGAGGATCTGCGCTTCCGTCGACTGCTCGACATAGGTCGGCGCATCCTGGTGGATGGAGCGCTTGTGGGCGGTAACCAGCGGACCTGCTTCGTCGACCGGCTCACCGATGACGTTCATGATGCGGCCGAGCGTCTCATTGCCGACGGGAACCATGATCGGAGAGCCCGTGTCGGTGACTTCCTGGCCGCGCACGAGACCGTCGGTCGAGTCCATCGCGATGGTACGAACGACGTTTTCGCCAAGGTGCTGCGCAATTTCGAGAACGAGGCGATTGCCGTTGTTGCTGGTTTCCAGCGCGTTCAGGATCTTCGGCAGTTCGCCTTCGAAAGCAACGTCGACGACGGCGCCGATAACCTGTGTGACTCTGCCGACAGAGCCTGTCTTGGGGGTAGCTGCCTCAGCCATTTTCTGACCCTCTTTTCCTAACCTCAGAGCGCTTCCGCGCCCGAAATGATTTCAATGAGTTCCTTGGTGATCTGCGCCTGACGCTGGCGGTTGTAGCTCAGCGTCAGCTTGTTGATCATCTCACCGGCGTTACGCGTCGCATTATCCATCGCGCTCATCTTCGCACCCATCTCGCCGGCAACGTTCTCGAGGAGCGCACGGAAGACCTGGACCGAGATATTGCGCGGGATCAGATCTTCGAGGATCGATGCCGGATCCGGCTCATATTCGTAGACGGCGCCTGCATGCGCGGCATCTTCGCTCTGTACTCCGCCCGTCGAAGCCGGGATGAGCTGCTGCGCTGTTGGAATCTGGCTGATCACCGACTTGAATTCGGAATAGAACAGCGTGCAGACGTCAAATTCACCAGCCTCGTACATCTGGATGACGCGCTTGCCGATCTGGTCCGCATTCTCGAAACCGATTCGCTTGACGTCACGCAATTCCTTGCGCTCGATGATCAGAGAAGCATATTCGCGGCGAAGGATGTCATAACCCTTCTTGCCGACGGTAAAGATCTTCACCGTCTTGCCCTCGGCAAGCAGCTTGCGGACATGCTCGCGCGCAAAGCGTGCGATTTGCGAATTGAAGCCACCGCAAAGACCGCGTTCGGCTGTGCAGACCACCAGCAGGTGAACCTGGTCCCTGCCGGTACCGGTCATCAGCGTCGGCGCGCCATCCGCATCGGTGACGGCCTTGGCGATGTTCGCCAGAACCGCACCCATGCGCTGCGAATAAGGCCGGGCGGCCTCGGCCGCCTCCTGCGCACGCCGAAGCTTCGCCGCGGCGACCATTTTCATCGCCTTGGTGATCTTCTGCGTCGCCTTGACGGAGGCGATCCGGTTTTTCAGATCCTTAAGTGAAGGCATCCGTGATCCGTCCTAACTTAGGGCCCGATTACGAGAAAGACTTTGCGAAGCTATCGAGAGCAGCGGTAAGCTTGCCCCTGGTATCATCGCTGATTGCCTTTTCCGTGCGGATCGCGTCGAGGATGGCGGTGCCCTCCGAACGCAGATATGAGAGGAGACCCTGCTCGAACTTGCCGACCGAAGCAACCGGCAGCTTGTCGAGATAGCCGTTGACGCCCGCGAAGATCACCGCGACCTGTTCCTCCGTCTTCAGCGGCGAGAACTGCGACTGCTTCAGGAGTTCGGTCAGGCGTGCGCCACGGTTCAGCAGGCGCTGCGTCGCAGCGTCGAGGTCCGAACCGAACTGGGCGAAGGCAGCCATTTCGCGATACTGCGCGAGTTCGCCCTTGATCGAGCCGGCAACCTGTTTCATCGCCTTGATCTGCGCCGACGATCCAACGCGGGAAACCGACAGACCAACGTTCACGGCAGGACGGATACCCTGATAGAACAGATCCGTTTCAAGGAAGATCTGGCCGTCGGTGATCGAAATCACATTGGTCGGAATGAAGGCCGAAACGTCGTTGCCCTGCGTCTCGATAACCGGCAGAGCGGTCAGCGAACCGGCGCCCATGTCGTCATTCATCTTCGCAGCGCGCTCGAGCAGGCGCGAATGCAGGTAGAAAACGTCGCCCGGATAGGCTTCGCGACCCGGCGGGCGGCGCAGCAGCAGCGACATCTGACGGTAGGATACGGCCTGCTTGGACAGATCGTCGTAACCGATCAGCGCATGCATGCCGTTATCACGGAAATATTCGCCCATGGTGCAGCCGGCAAACGGAGCCAGGAACTGCATCGGCGCCGGATCGGAAGCGGTGGCGGCAACGATGATCGAATATTTCAGAGCGCCGCGCTCTTCGAGCACCTTGACGAACTGCGCGACAGTCGAACGCTTCTGGCCGATGGCGACGTAGACGCAGTAAAGCTTCTCACCTTCCGGACCGTTGTCGTGAATGGCCTTCTGGTTGAGGAAGGCATCGAGAAGGATCGCGGTCTTGCCGGTCTGGCGGTCGCCGATGACGAGTTCGCGCTGGCCGCGGCCGACCGGGATCAGCGCATCGATGGCCTTAAGGCCAGTCGACATCGGTTCATGAACCGACTTGCGGGGGATGATGCCGGGAGCCTTGATGTCGACGCGCGAGCGGCGCGTCGCATTGATCGGGCCTTTGCCGTCGATCGGATTGCCGAGCGCGTCGACGACGCGGCCGAGCAATTCAGGTCCGACCGGAACGTCGACGATGGCGCCGGTCCGCTTGACGGTGTCGCCTTCCTTGATGTCACGGTCAGCGCCGAAGATGACGACACCGACATTGTCGGATTCGAGGTTCAGCGCCATGCCACGGATGCCGCCCGGGAACTCGACCATTTCACCGGCCTGGACATTGTCCAGACCATAGACACGAGCGATACCGTCACCGACGGAGAGAACCTGGCCGACTTCCGAGACTTCTGCCTCTTTGCCGAAATTTTTGATCTGGTCTTTGAGAATTGCGGAAATTTCCGCGGCGCGGATATCCATCAGCCAACCTCTTTCAATGCGAGCTTAAGGGTAGAGAGTTTGGTACGAAGAGACGTATCAATCTGGCGGGACCCGACCTTCACGATCAGACCACCAAGAATTGACGGATCAACCGTGACGGCAATCGTCACGTCTTTGCCGGTAACGCTCTTGAGTGCCACCTTCAATTCGGTTTCCTGCGCTTGCGAAAGCGCATGCGCCGAGGTGACCTCGGCGGAAATTTCACCGCGATGGTTCGCGGCGATGATGCGGAAGGCCTTGATCATGCCCGGCAGGGCAAACAGGCGGCGGTTGCGCGCCACGACCTTCAGGAAATTGGCGAAGAAACCGCTGATGCCGGCCTTCTCGCTGATGGCGACGATCGCCTTCAACTGGTCTTCGGCGGAGAAAACCGGGCTTGCGACGAAGCGCTTCAGGTCGGCGCTCTCATCCAGCATCGTCTGGAAATGGTCAAGATCGGCGGTTACGCTGTCGACGGCGCCCTGCTCGAGCGCCAGTTCGAAAAGCGACGAGGCATAGCGCTCGGCAACACCAGAAGTAAGCTGGGACGTGTCTGCCACTGGCACAAATTTCCCTGATTTCAACCCAAAATCCGGCTCTCGGCGGGCGCCGAACCTATGATCTTGAATTCGTTTTGATTTCCCCCAGAAATCACAAGAGAAGCCTCTTGCTTCTTCCGAAATTCGGGGTCCGTCTAACATAGGATGTACGGACTCGCAACACGCGTAACGCCCGAATATGCCTTTCATATGATTTTCTGTTCGCAAAATTGCGCAATGGCCTGGAAGGAGGCCAGAAATGCCGTCTGCCGGCAGAGAGAGTCACGTCTGGATGAAGCCGAAAACGTAGAGCAGCGGTAGCGCGGCCAAAGCAATCTGTACAACCAGGAGTAAATAGTTGACGAGATTACTCCCCTTATCGGACAGGATCGAGATGATACGGGCAAAGGCAGCCATCGCGAAAGAGGCGCCGAGCGCCATGTAGATCCAGTCCTGGGCGAGCAGGATCGCCGACAGGCCGAAACCGAGATAGAAACCGCCCATCGAGCGTCCCTCGCCGAAACCTTCCGGCCGCCCCTCCTGCGCCTGCAGACCGAGAAGACGGAAAGTCTGCCCCGGCGCGAACATCATGATGAAGCCGGCAAGCGCCGTGAAAGCGGCAGAGCAAAAAGCAAGCTGCTCGCCAAGCTCGGTCGGAAAATAAAACTCCATGCGTCAGCCCCAAATCACCCGGATGAATCAGTGTTTTATGGCATGGGCCGAAAAAGGAGGAAATGGCGTCTAGAGAAAACTCTGCGGATCGATATCCAGCTGCACCTGCACCGATCCGCGCTCCTTGGGTGACTGCGACAGCATCGCCCGCAGGAACCCCTGCATGTCCGAGTTTCGCCGCCCGTGCACCAAAAGACGGAAGCGGTGGCGGCCGCGCACCAGCGCAAGCGGCGCTTCGGCCGGGCCGAGCACCGAGATACCCGACACCTGCGGTGCGGCGTTGCGCATGCCGCGCGCATGGTTTTCAGCATCATGGCGGGTCTCGGCAGAAACGATGATCGACGCAAGCCTGCCGAAGGGCGGCAGCACGGCGCGTTCGCGTTCGCTGATCTCGCGCTCGTAGAAGGCGTCGGAATCACCTGATACGATCGCCTGCATGACAGGATGCTGCGGCTGATAGGTCTGCAGCAGCCCATGGCTCTTGAGGCCGGTGCGCCCGGCCCGGCCGGTCACCTGCGACAAAAGCTGGAAGGTGCGCTCGGCCGCGCGGGGGTCGCCATTGGCAAGGCCGAGATCGGCATCGACGATGCCGACCAGCGTCATCAGCGGAAAATTATGCCCCTTGGCGACAAGCTGGGTGCCGATGACGATATCCGCCTCGCCCTTGGCGATCGCTTCCAGCTCCAGCCGCAGCCGCTTCACCCCACCCATAATATCCGAGGAGAGAACGATCGTTCGCGCCTCCGGGAAATGCCGTTCCACCTCTTCGGCGATGCGCTCGACTCCTGGCCCGCAGGCAACGAGATGGTCGAGCGTGCCGCATTCCGGGCAGGCTTCCGGCGTGCGCTCGGCATGGCCGCATTGGTGGCATTGCAGCTGCTTGCGGAAACGATGCTCCACCAGCCAGCTCGAACATTGCGGGCATTGGAACCGATGGCCGCAGACCCGGCAAAGCGTCAACGGCGCATAACCGCGCCGGTTGAGAAAGAGCAACGCCTGTTCGCGCTTCTCCACCGTCTTGCCGATCGCCCGGATCAGCACCGGCGACAGGAAGCCGCCACGCTCCGGCGCATGCCTGCGCATATCGACCAGATGCAGGTCCGGCATCGCCGCATCGCCGAAACGCGTCGGCAGGTGGACGGTGCTGTAGCGTCCGCTCTGCCCGTTCACCTGGCTTTCGACCGACGGCGTCGCCGACACCAGGATGACGGGGAAATCGCCGATTCGGCCGCGCACCACAGCCATATCGCGAGCATTGTAAAAGACGCGATCCTCCTGCTTGTAAGCGGGATCGTGCTCCTCGTCGACGATGATCAGGCCGAGATCCTCGAAGGGCAGGAAGAGTGCCGAGCGCGCGCCCGCCACCACCCGCACTTCGCCGGTCACCGCCTGGCGCCAGACCTTTTCGCGCATGCGCGGCGCAAGATCGGAATGCCATTCGGCCGGCTTTGCCCCGAAGCGGTCCTGGAAGCGCTCCATGAAACTGGCCGTCAGCGCGATCTCCGGCAGCAGGATCAGCACCTGCTTGCCACGTTTCAGCGTCTCGGCAATCGCCTCGAAATAAACCTCGGTCTTGCCGGAGCCGGTCACCCCGTCGATCAGCGACACCGAAAATTCGCCCTTGCGGACGTCGGTAACGATCTCTTCGGCTGCCTCCTTCTGCGGCCCTTCGAGACGTGCGGCGGCAAAATCCGGATCGGGCATCGCCACAACCGGCGGCGGCGGCAGGAATATCGCCTCAAAAATGCCGAGCGTGATCAGTCCGTCGACGACGCTCGTCGAGACGCCCGCCGCATGGGCAAGACCGCTGCGTGTCCAGGAAAAGCCGTCGGAGGCGGTATCGAGCACCCGGGCGCGCGCCGGCGTCATCCGTTCCGGTTCGCCGCCGACGAGCTTCAACCCCTCCACCATCGGTTCCGGCTCGAAGGCGTTCGGCGCCCTCAGCGCCATGCGAGCAACGAGCCCAGGCGGCGAGAGCGTATAGGTCGCCACCCAATCGATGAAATCCCGCATCTCCCTGGAAAGCGGCGGGCAGTCGAAGACATGGCTGATCGGCCGAAGCTTCTTCGGATCGACGCCGTCTTCGCCGCCGTCCCAGACGACGCCGATCACCTGCCGCGGCCCGAGCGGCACCTGCACGACCGAGCCGGGCTCGACCGCCATGCCATCCGGCACCGAATAGGAATAGGGTTTGGGCGCCGGCATCGGCACCAGCACCGGAACCGTTCGGTTCGCGGGCGGTGCCTCGAAAAGCGCGCCAAAGAGATCGGACGAATCTGTGCTCATCGCGCGAGACCATGCCCGCAAATCGATGGAATTGGAACCGCAAAGACGGAGCCAGGTACTGCGAGTCGCCGCGGTGATTTAAAGAGTGAAGCTCAGAAATTGAGCTTCACCTGGCAAGGCGGTCGCCATCGCCGGAATAGGCTTCATTTGCCTTGCCATTGCGCTGCCGCAGGCGAATGATCGCCGACGCCTCGCGAGGATTGGGCGGCAGGACGGCGTTCTTCAACGCGATCGAATAGGCGTGTTTCGGATGTTCCAGCACATCCCTGGCATCGCCGCTCTCCACCACCACGCCCTTGCGCATGATCACCACGCGGTCGGAAATATAATAGGCGGTCGCAAGATCATGGGTGATGTAGACGATCGAAACGTTGAGCGCGTCGCGCAGATCCCGAAAGAGATTGACGATCGACATCCGCAGCGATGCGTCGACCATCGAGACCGGCTCGTCCGCCACGATCAGCTTCGGCTCGGGTATCAGGGCGCGGGCGACGGCGATGCGCTGCAATTGGCCGCCTGAAAGCTCATGCGAGAAACGACCTTTTATCTCCGCCATCGACAGGCCGACACGTTGAAGGGCAATGTCGGCAAGCGCCTCTTTCTCGGCCCGGCTCTTCGCGCCCTTGAAGCGATGGGCGGTGGCCAGCAGATACTCGTCGATCCGGGTCAGCGGATTGAAGGCCTCGAACGGATTTTGAAAGACCGGCTGAACCTTGGCCATGAAAGCCTCACGATCCCTACGGGAACGCACCGCCTTCACATCGGCGCCGTCGAAGCGGATGCTGCCCCGATCGACCTTTTCGTTACCGAGAATCATCTTTGCCAGTGTCGACTTGCCGGAGCCGGATTCGCCGACGATCGTGAAGATCTCGGGCTTGTCGGCGGCGAGGGCAAAGCTGACATCGTCGACCGCTTTCATCTTTTCGCGCGAGAAGAAACCGCCGATCGGAAAGAGCTTGGTGACGTGGTCGAGTTCGAGAAGGAAATGGCTGCTCATTGAATCTGGTACTCCCCGGCACGGAACCACGCGACCCGCCCTCCGGTCGCGCTCGGCAGCATGGCCGGCACCTCACGTGCGCATTTGTCGATCGCGATCGGACAGCGCGGATGGAACCGGCATCCCGAAGGCGGATCCGAGAGTGCCGGCGGCTTGCCCCTGAGGCTCTTTCGCGTTGAGACATCGCCGATGCGCGGCAGGCTGCCGATCAGGTGAACGGTATAGGGATGCTGGGGATTGTCGAAGATCGCCTGCGTCGGCCCCTCCTCCGCCAGCCGTCCCGCATACATGATGGCCAGCCGGTCGGTGATGGCGGCATGCACCGACATGTCGTGGGTCACGAAGATGACCGAGGACTGCAAGCGCATCTGCACTTCCTTGATCAGCGCCAGCACGTCCTGCTGGACGAGCACGTCAAGCGCCGTCGTCGGCTCGTCGGCGATGATGAATTCCGGCTCGCAGACAGTGGCGAGAGCAATCGTCAGGCGCTGGCGCATGCCGCCCGAAAGCTGGTGTGGAAAGGCCTCGAGCACGTGCGGATCGAGATGCAGGCGGGCAAGATGCGCCTCGACGCGCGCGCGGAAGGCATCTGGATCGAGGTTCATGTGGCGGGAGGCGAAATCGGTGAAGGCGTGTTTGACCCTCCTGACCGGGTTCAGCACGTTCATCGAGCCTTGCATGATATAGGAAAGGTGGCGCCAGCGTGCCGCCTTCATCTTGCTCGGTTCAGCATAGACATCGATCGGTCCGTCGGCAAAATTGAATTTCACCGTCCCGCCGACGACGCGCATCGGCGGCCGGATGGCGCCGGCAAGCGTCTTGATCAGTGATGTCTTGCCACTCGAGGATTCGCCGGCAATGCCGTAGATCTCGTTCCTGCGGATGGTCAGGCTGATATCGTCGACTGCGCGGATCTCCCGCCGCACGCCGAAATAATCATTGACGTAATAACATTTAAGCCCGTCGATCGTCAGTGCATCCTTGGCGTTTTCGGCAAGGGTCAAAGGCTGCGTCCTCATCAGGTTCTGCATCTCCTCAAGCTCCCATGCGGGCCAGGCGCGAGCGCGGGTCGATATATTCGTTCACCGACATGGCGAGCATGAACAGGCCAAGGAACAGGATGACGACGAAGAGCATCGGAAAGGCGACCCACCACCATACGCCCGATACCATCGCGGAATGCGCATTGGCCCAGTAGATCATGCCGCCGATCGTCGGCCGGTTGATGTCGGAAAATCCAAGCACCGAGAGCGTCACCTCGAGGCCGATCGCCCAGATCAGATTGTTCATGGTCGTGAAGAAGACGATCGGCATGACATAGGGCAGATGCTCGCGGATGAGGATCTGTCGTGTCCGCATGCCCGAGAAGACCGCGTGCCGGGTAAATTCCCGGTGGCGGAGAGACAGGGCGACGGAACGGATCAGGCGGCTGTCATGCGTCCATCCGAGCAGCGCCGCGGTGATCGCCAGCATGAACCACGTCATCTGGTCGCGAAGCACGAAGACCAGAAGCAGCAGGATCGGAATATTCGGCAGGGCGCCGAGCGTATCGTTGACCGCCATGATGATCTGGTCGGTTCGTCCACCGATATAGCCGGAGATCAGTCCGACGGCGATGGCGATGATGCGGCTGACGAAGGCGACGATGATGCCGAAGAACAGCGTATTGCGCATCGAGGCGGCGATCTGCCAGAAAACCTCCTGGCCACGCGAGGTGGTGCCGAGCCAGAATTCGGCCGAAGGCGGCATGTCGGGCGCGACGACATAGATGGCATTCTCGTCATAGGGCGAGAAGAACGATGCCGCGATCAGCGCCAGGATTGAGATCAGGATGGTTCCGAGCAGGAACTCCTTGTTGTAGCGCAGCAGGTCTCTGAGGACTTTGAACATCACGGATTACCCCAGTTTCACGCGTGGATCGATCAGCGGATAGATGATGTCGATCACGAAGACCGCGGCGGCAACCGCGATGATGGCGATTGTGGTGACACCGAGCACGAGGCTGTAATCGCCGGAATAAATGCCGGAGATCAGAAGCTTGCCGATCCCGGGATAGTTGAAGACGAACTCGACGATGACGGCACCGCCGAAGACATTGCCGAGACTGAGTGCCAGGCCGGTGACCTGCGGCAGCATGGCGTTGCGCGCCACATATTGCGAAAAGATGCTGCGCGAGCGCACGCCACCAAGTTCGGCATAGACGACGTGATCGTCGGTGACGATGTTGGAAACCAGCGAACGCATCGAGATGAACCAGCCACCGATGCCGACCAGCACGAGGGTCAGGGCCGGCAGGATGCCGTGCTCGATCACCGAGCTGATGAAGGCCCAGTTGAAGGCAGGCGCGAGATTGACCTGCGCGCCGTCGCTGATCGGCAGGATCGGCCAGATGAAACCGAAGAGGATCACCAGGCTGAGACCGATGATGTAGGTCGGGATCGGCTGCAGCGCCATGATGACGATACCGGCAACCTTCAGCAGCTTGCTGCTGTGGAAATAACCGGCAAGCGCGCCGAGAAAATTGCCGATGATCCAGGAGATGATCGTTGCGAGGGTCAGAAGCCCGACCGTCCAGGGCAGTGCCCGGCCGATAACGGTCATCACAGGGGTCGGGAAAGAGGAAAGCGACGGGCCGAAATCGCCGGTCAGGACGCGGCCCCAGAAGGTGAAATACTGCTCCAGCAGCGGCCCGCCGGTGCCGTAGAGTTCACGCAGCGATTCGCGGAGGATCTCGACGGCCTGCGGATCGGTGGAGCCAAAGCTCGTCAACAGCGACACGGTCTGCTCGATCGGATCGACCGGCGAAAAATGCGCGATCAGGAAGGCCAGCGTGATGCCGGTGAAGACCACGAAAAGAAATTGCAGAAAGCGTTTTGCCGCATAGATCAGAAAGCCGTTCATGACATCGACCTTTCAATAGCAGAACGGGAACAGCCGGCGGCCGGCTGCTCCCTCGATATTGCCTCGATCAAGGCTTCGGCGCATCCGGATTGGCCTTCAGACCGACCACCATGTAGCGGATGTTCGACCAGTTCGGACCCGAGGCCGAATAGGGATTGTCCGCGCTCGGATAGTTGGTCCAGTAGGTCGTATCGAGCGGCGCGAACTTGTTGTAGGCCATCAGCGGGATCATCGGCATTTCCTCGACGGCAAGCTTCAGAAAGTCTTGGCCGAGTTTGGCGACATCGGGCGAATCGAAGGCGATCGACCGATTGCGCTCGATGAGCTGGTCGAGACGCGGATCCTGCCAGCGCTGCAGATTGCGCGGCGGCTGGATCTGCCCGACCGGCTTGATGAACTCCGAATGATAGCTGTCGAGGAAGAAGGAGAGATCGGGATGACCGCCCCAGGTCTCGATGCTCCAGTAGATCGCCGTCTCGAAATCGCCGGTGCTGAGGCGCTGGCCATTGGTCGGGCCGGCGACATCGACCTTGGTGGCGATGCCGGCTTGCGTCCATTGCTGGGCGATCACCGTGCCGGCGCGGGCAAGCGTCGGGATGGCATCGCCTTCCACCTGCAGGCGGATCGTAAAGGGCGTGCCGTCAGGCTTCATCCACTGGCGGCCGCTCTTCTTGAAGCCTGCCTTCTGCAGCAGCTCGGTCGCAGCCTCAACGTCCTTCTTCCACCAGCCGAAGCCGAAGGTTCGCTGCAGCTTGGCCGGATCGGTCGGGATCTGATCGGCCCATTGGCTGCGCACCATATTGGCGATCTGCGACGAGATGTTGGGATCGTAAGGCTTGATCTTGCGGGACCCGGTGTCGAGCTCGAAGTTCGTCAGCCAGTCCTGCATCGGTGCGTAATAATCGTCCGGGGCAGAACCCGTCGGCGGCGTGGCAAGGGCGGCGATATTGGCCGCGCCGCGATAGGAGCCAAGCGCCACTTCGCGGATGTCGATCAGCAGAGCGAGAGCCCAGCGCACGTCCTTATTGTCGAAGGGTGCCTTCTTCGTATTGAAGAGAACGGAAGGCAGCGTCGGGTCCGGATGCGCGAAAGGGAAACCCTTCAGCCAGGAGGCCGTGCTCTTGCTGTCACGCATGATCGAGAACATGCCCTCGGGCGCCATGTCGTTGATGACGTCGAGATTGTGGTTGCGTTGCTCGATGACGCGGGCCTCCGGATTGCCGGCGGCGCGATAGACGACGTACTTGACCTCGGGCGGCTGTGCTGCAGCCAGGCCGATCGACGTGCGCTGCCAGTCATCGCGCAGCTTCCAGATCGTCCAGTTGCCGCCCTTGTCATAACTCTGCAGCTGGTAGGGCCCGAGTGAAACCGGCGGGTTGTTGTTGAAGGACAGCGGATCTGCGGCCTTCTCGAAGACGTGTTTCGGCATGATCCAGGCGGCATTCCAGCGCACGGTGAAAAGCGTATGGAAGCGCGAGTTCGGCTTCTTTAGATGGAAGACGACCGTCTGTGGATCCGGATTTTCGATACTCGCGACATTGACGGTGAAGGGCGCGCTCCAGGCCATGCCGGGATGGTCGATCTGCGTCTGCACGGTATAGACCACGTCGTCGCTGGTGAATTCGATGCCATCACTCCAGAAAATGCCCTTGCGCAGCTTCACCGTCATCTCGGTGAAATCGGCGTTGTAGCTCGGCGGTTCGCTGGCCAGCGCATTCTGCCAGGCATCCTTGCCGCCTTCGGGATTGATGAACCATAGCGTATCGGTGGTCAGCTGCTGCAGGCCGTTGAGATTTGCAGCCGCCCCACCGCCCGGAGCCCAGAGGTTGAACCAGTCGGCATTCTGCTGCGGCGTACCCTGGATGATCAGCGTTTCATTGCGCGGTATGCCGGCAATGAAATCCTGCGCAAATGCCGGAAGGGCCATGAGCGACAATAAGGCAATGGCTGCATATTTACGGAACTTCATCGGATGTTCCTCCTCCTCAACTCGCCGCGGCGAGCGCTTCCCGTAATCGATTGACGATGGCGTCCAGCGAACCCCTGCCTGCGCGTGCCGCAGGGACACATGCACTCCTCGACGGCGGGCGAACTCACGCCACAGTTATCGACAATTTTTTGAGAAACGGCAACTGATAATTTTGTCTGTCATAAAAAATAGCGCATTTACAGGCATTTTTGGCGAACGGCGCCGATCTGATTTTTTATATTATTGACAAAGTGAGCGTTTGGCTTAGCTTTTGCAGCGAGCGCGGCGCCCTCCCAAGAGGCCGCACTTCATCACCAGACAGGTCGGCTGCTTTCGGGAGGAGGCTTTGGCATGACCGTTCAAGAGGACACCAGGATGAGCAGCCCCTATGACGTGACAATCTCCGTTCACGCCAACCGGCCAACCGGCAAATACGAACCCTTGTGGAACTGGTTCGGTTACGACGAGCCGAACTACACCTACTCCCCGCACGGCAGGAAGCTGCTCAAGGAACTCACCGAGCTGAGCCCCGAGCCACCCCGCATCCGTGCGCACAATCTTCTGACCAGCGGCGACGGCCTGCCTGCGCTCAAATGGGGTTCGACCAATGCCTATACCGAGGATGCGAACGGTAATCCGGTCTATGATTGGACGATCATCGACAAGATCTTCGACACCTATGTGGAAGCCGGCAACATTCCGCTGATCCAGATCGGTTTCACGCCTGAGGCGCTCTCCGATTTCGACGGTCCCTATCGCCACCAATGGGAGCCGGCCGACAAATACGCAACGATCACCACCGGTTGGACGGCGCCGCCGACGGATCTGAAGAAATGGGCTGACCTGATCGAAGCATGGGCGCGCCATCTGGCCGAAAGATATGGCGAGGCCGTCGTTTCAAGCTGGCCATGGGAAGTGTGGAACGAGCCGGACGGTCACTACTGGACCGGCACCATACCGCAATTCTGCGAAATGTATGATGTCAGCGCCAAGGCCCTGAAGCGTGCCTTGCCGAATGCCCGTGTCGGCGGTCCGCACACCTGCGGCGCCTTTGCCAACGAAAAGGCCCAGACTTTCCTGCGTGCCTTCCTCAAGCACGCGGTCGACAATAAGTCGCCGATCGATTTCCTCGCCTTCCATGCCAAGGGCAATCCGGTGATCTACGAGGGCCACGTCCGGATGGGCCTGCACAAGCAGCTCCGCGACATCGAGACGAACCTTGCCATCATCAACGAGTTTCCGGAACTCCGACACCTGCCCGTGGTGATCGGCGAATCCGATCCGGAAGGCTGTGCGGCCTGCTCTGCACGCGTCCATCCGCAGAACGGTTATCGCAACGGCCCACTCTACGGCGTCTATGTCGTCGAGAGCATGATTCGCACTTACGAACTGGCGAGACGCGCCAACATCCATATCGAAGGCGCGGTGACCTGGGCTTTCCTCTTCGACGACCAGCCCTATTTCGACGGCTTCCGCGATCTTGCCACCAACGGCGTCGACAAGGCTGTTCTCAACGGCTTCCGCATGCTCGGCAAGCTCGGCGGCGAATGGCTGGAATCGGAAAGCGATTATCGCCGCGATATCGAGGATATCATGAGCCATGGCGTGCGCGGCAAGCCCGATGTCAACGTCGTGGCGACCCGCGACGACAAGGGTGTTTCCATTCTCCTCTGGCACTACCACGACGATGACGAAGCCGGGCCGTCCGCCGACATCACGGTCAATCTCGACGGCTGGGGCGACAAGTCCGCCTCGCTCAAGCATTTCAGGATGGACGAGGAGCATTCCAACGCCTTCGGCGTCTGGAAGGCGATGGGCAAGCCGCAGAATCCGGCCGGCGAAGACCATGCCAGGCTGGAAGCCTCGGGAAAACTCGCCGAGATCGACGGCGAGGCGTCGGTCAAGGTCGACGACGGCAAGATCGCCCTCAAAGTCTCCCTACCGCGTCAAGGCGTGTCTCTCCTGCGCCTCGATTGGTGAGCCGGTAGGCGAAGGGAGCGCAATCGAAAGATTGCGCTCCCTTTCAAGCGGCCGGTTCGCGTCAGTTGTCACTGACATAGGCGAGATAGCGTTTCTTGCTCGGCTGCAGATGGTCGACGCAGAGCTGGGCGAGAACCCAGTTATCCCCACCGCGCAGCATCTCGATCATCAGCCGGTGATGTTCGTGCGAGATACGCAGCGATTCCTTGCTCGACATCGAATTGGCGCGCACCGGCAGGCTGAGCCGCATATAGAGCTCGATCGATTGCACCAGATGCGAATTGCCGCAGGCGCCGAAGAGCGTCAGGTGGAATTTATCGTTGGCCTCGTGCACACCCCTGAGATAGCCGGATTCGATGTGGCGGCCATGCTCCTCGTGCAGCGCCAGCAGTTCCTCGATCAACGCCTCGGGCGCCGGCAGCTTTATCCACAGCGCTGCCTGCCGTTGCAGCAGTTCCCGAACGTCGTAGATTTCCTGGACCTGGCGGGCCGTCAGCGAGCGGACGGTCGCGCCCTTGTTGCGCTCGCGAACCACGATACCCATCGTCTCGAGCTGCACGATCGCCTGCCGGGCGAAATGGCGCGTGACGTGAAAGCGGGCAAGGAGCGTGTCTTCGGTCAGGCGGGTTCCAGGCGCCAGCCGCCCGAAAATGATGTCCTCCTCCAGCGCGCGGGCAATGCTTAGATCATCATGCTCGATGCCGTCTTCGCGGCTTTCGTTGAGCGTCTGCAATGTCATCTCCTCTGAAGCATAACCCCGAAAACCGGATTCGATTTTCGGAAAGGGATTATGCGCCAATCTAAAGTGATAGAGCGTCCTGGACGCGCGGCGCTCTAACGGCGAGCCATGTTACAGTGGATTGCGTTCCGGGTCGAACCGGCTCAAGCGATAGATATCCTCGACCAGAGCAAGCGTCTTGATGTTATCGCCCGGCGATGTCTCCATCGCCACCTTTCCATCGAGGCTGTCGAGGAAATGCGCAATGGTCGCGTCATAGGAACCCTGGTAGGTCTCGTCGGGATCGAAGTTCTCCCGGCACTGCCGCGCACCCTCAGCCGAGAGCAGATTGCCATTAAGTTCGAGCGTGCCGCGTGTTCCGAAGATGCGTAAGTGATCACGCGGCGCCGGCGGCGCGCCATGCACGGCGAGATTGGCGTTGATGGTGACGAGAACACCGTCGCTCGTCCGGCGCAGGACGACGCTTGCGACATCCTCCGCGACTATATCGCGATTGCTCCTCTCAAGCCGCGCACTCACCACCTCCATCTCGCCCAGAAGATATCTCAGCGTGTCGAGATGATGGATCATGACTTCCATAACCAGCAATCGCTTCTGCGTCCGGAAAAAGGGCTGGCGCACCAGCGCCGGCCTTTTTCCTTCCGCATCCGCGATCATGCCGCTGGACAGGAATTCGAACTGCACCTGGCGGATCTCGCCGGCAAGTCCCTCGTCGAGCCACGCCTTCAGCCGCCGATAATAAGCGCGGAACCGCCAGTTCTCATGGATCATCAACCTGCCCCTGCCTGAAAGACCTGCCAGCAGGTCGACAGCCTCGCCGTAGGAGGGTGCGAGCGGCTTCTGACAGATGATGTCGAGGCCTTTTTCCGCCGCCAGCCGCACCAGTTCGGCATGGAACTCCCGTGGCGCGCAGATATCCACGGCATCGAGCTGCTCGGCATCCAGCATCGCCTGCGCGCTCGCATAGTGGCGCGCGATATCGAAGGCGGCAAGCCGCGCTTCGACGGCGCTCGGCGACGGGTCGGCAAGCGCCACGACCTCGGCTCTTTCCGATTGCCGCATCCATGCAGGCAGATGGTAGGCGCTGACCCAGCCGGCACCGATAATGCCGATACGCCGTCGTCTCGTTCCCGTCATGGCGCTTCCTCTGCATACAATCTCATTTTATCAATAATCTATCCATCTTCATCGCAAAAGCCAATCGTTTGATTGTCGAACAAAAGTGCTAATTTCGCTGATTCCCATTGTAATTTATGGTGATCGCCGAAGAAATCCGAAAATACGATACAGTGACGCCATCTTATTTATTGACAATCATCCGTATCCCTCTACGCTGATACCACGGCCATGGATCAATTTGGCGAGGGAGGAACAGGTTTGTCGAACGGTCTTCGTCGCAAGCTGACGAGTTACGGCGATCAGGGATTCTCCCTTTTCCTGCGCAAGGCATTCATCAAGGCCATGGGTTATTCGGACGATGCGCTCGACCGTCCGATCGTCGGCATCGCCAACACCTACAGTGATTTCAATCCCTGTCACGGCAATGTGCCGCAACTCATCGAGGCAACCAAGCGCGGCGTCATGCTGACGGGTGCGATGCCCATGGTGTTTCCGACAATCTCGATCCACGAGAGCTTTGCCTCGCCGACCTCGATGTATCTGCGCAACTTGATGGCGATGGAAACGGAAGAGATGATCCGCGCCCAGCCGATGGATGCCGTCGTCCTGATCGGCGGCTGCGACAAGACCCTGCCGGCCCAGATCATGGCGGCCGCCAGCAGCGAGATACCGGCGATCTTCCTGCCGACCGGCCCGATGGCCGTCGGCCACCACAAGGGCGAACGGCTTGGCGCCTGCACGGATTGCCGCCGTTTCTGGGGGCGCTTCCGCGCCGGAGAGATCGACGAGGCCGAGATCGCCGACGTCAACAACAAGCTGGCCAGCTCGATCGGCACCTGCACGGTGATGGGCACGGCGAGCACCATGGCGAACCTCACCGAAGTCATGGGTCTCTGCCTTCCCCGCGCCGGTTCGGCACCCGCCGTCGAATCTGAACGAGTCCGCCTTGCCGAGGAGACCGGCCGTGTCGCCGCGCGTCTCGCCATGGATGAGGCTGCACCGACGGTGCGCGATATCCTGACGCCGCAGGCAATACGCAACGGCCTCGTCGCACTGCAGGCGATGGGCGGCTCGACCAATGCCGTCGTGCATCTTGCCGCGATAACCGGCCGCCTCGGTCTGCGCCTCGACATGGCCGAGCTCGACCGGCTCGGCCGGAGCATTCCCCTGCTCGTCGACCTGCAGCCCTCCGGCCAGCATTATATGGAGCAATTCCATGAGGCCGGCGGCGTTCCGGCTCTGTTGAAGGCGGTGCGTCACGAAATCGACGCCCGCGCCCCGACCGTGTACGGTAGAACGATCGGCGAGATCATCGACGATGTCGTCGATGAGCCGGGCCAGACCATTATCCGCACCGTCGAGAAACCGTTGAAGCCGATCGGAACGATCGCCGTCTTGCGCGGCAATCTGGCGCCGCGCGGCGCCGTCATCAAGCAATCCGCCGCCTCCAAGGATCTGCTGCAGCATAGCGGGCGCGCCGTGGTCTTCGATTCCGTCGAGGATATGACGCTGCGCATCGACAGCGACGATCTCGACGTACATGCCGACGACGTTCTGGTTCTGCGCAATGCCGGGCCGAAAGGTGCGCCCGGCATGCCGGAAGCCGGCTATCTACCCATCCCCCGCAAGCTCGCCCGCCTGGGCGTGAAGGACATGGTGCGGATTTCCGACGCCCGCATGAGCGGCACGGCCTTCGGCACGATCATCCTCCATATCACGCCTGAAGCCGCCGATGGCGGCCCGCTGGCGATCGTCCGCACCGGCGATCGCATTCGACTCGACGTCGAGGGCCGGCGCATCGATCTCGACATCGACCAGGCGGAATTCGATCGCCGCATGCTTGATGTCGTCAACCGGCCCTCCCCGGCCCCGTCGCGCGGCTATGCCAAGCTCTATCAGGAGCGCGTGCTCCAGGCTGACGAAGGCGCCGACTTCGACTTCCTGCAAAGCGAGGAGCTCGACGCGCGATGAGTGCCGCTGATATGGAGGCGCCGCTTTGCCTGCCCCGCCGGCAGCTGACGCGGCTGCCGCGGGCGGCGCTGCCGCAAGGCACGGTCGATGCGCATTTCCACGTCTTTCGCGCCGGCGCTCCGCTCAACACTCCACGCAGCTACACGCCTGACATCGCGACGATTGCCGACTGGATCGAATTCTCCGGCAGTCTTGGCATCGCCAGGGGCGTATTGGTGCAACCAAGCGTCTATGGCCTCGACAATAGGGTGCTGCTGGAGGCGCTTGCCGCCTATCCAGATCGTCTGCGCGGCATCGTCGTCATCGATCCTGACACCACGGCGACCGAGATGGAGCGTCTGGATCGGCTCGGCGTGCGCGGCGTGCGGATCAATACGCGCAACAAGGGTGGCCTCCCGCTCGCCGCCGCCAAGACACTGGCGGAAAGCATTGCCCCTCTCGGCTGGTCGCTGCAATTGCAGATCAATCCCGAACAACTTCCCGATATTGCGGCAACGCTGTCCGGCATCCGCCTGCCCCTCGTCATCGACCATCTCGGCTTCATTCCACTTGCCAGAGAGACGAGATCGTTGCATGTCGATGCCCTGAAAAGACTGATGGACAGAGCCGAGGCCTACGTCAAAGTCACCGCGCCCTACCGTTTGACGAAGGACATGAATGACCAAGGTTTCGCCGAGGTCGGCCGCGCCCTTGCCGCCAGCCATGCGGAAAGGCTGCTCTGGGGCAGCGATTGGCCGCACACCGAATTGTGGGACGGCATGCCCGATGACGCCGATCTGATCGAGACCATACGGGCCGCCATTGACGATCCCACGATTGCCGAAAAGATTTTTGTTCGAAATGCCGAGGCGCTGTTCTTCGGCCGCTGAATTGGAGAGTACGAATGGCCAGACTGACCGAAGATGCCAAGGGCGTCTATGTGATCGCCGTAACCCCCTTCACCGATGACGGCGCGCTCGATCTCGCCAGTATCGACAGCATGGTCGATTTCTACGAGGGCGCCGGCGTCACCGGCCTGACGGTGCTTGGCCAGCTCGGCGAGGCCCCGAAGCTGACCGCCGAGGAATCGCGGACAGTCGTCCAACGGGTGCTGAAGCGCCTCGACGGGCGCCTCCCCGTCGTTGTCGGCGTTTCGGCGCCAGGGCTTGCGCCGATGAGCGAACTTGCCGAAGCCGTTATGGGCGAGGGGGCGGCCGGTGTCATGGTTGCGCCGCCCTGGACCGTCAAGACTGACGATCAGGCCTTCGCCTTCTACCAGTCGGTTGGCGAGACCCTGGGCGATACGCCATTCGTGCTGCAGGATTATCCGCTCACCACCAATGTGACCATCGCGCCTAAGGTCATCGAGCGTATCGTCAACGAGGTGCCGAATTGTGTCATGCTCAAGCACGAGGATTGGCCGGGTCTATCGAAAATCACCGCGCTTCGCGCCGCCAGCGACAAGGGCGCCATGCGGCGTATCTCCATCCTCTGCGGCAATGGCGGGCTTTTCCTGCCCGAAGAGATGGGCCGCGGCGCCGATGGCGCAATGACCGGCTTTTGTTATCCGGAGATGATGGTTGGCGTCGTCGAGGCCTATGCAGGCGGAAATCCCGATCGCGCCCATGCGATCTTCGACGCCTATCTGCCGCTCGCCCGCTACGAACAGCAGCAGGGCATTGGCCTTGCCTCGCGCAAATATGTGCTTGCCAAGCGCGGCGTGATCAAGTCGGCCACCCTGCGCAAGCCGGGCGCCAAGCTCTCCGCACTCGATATTGCCGATGTCGAGCGGCTGTTGGCGCGCCAGGCCATCCGCCTCAAGGAGATCGGGGCGTAACACACTGGCGCAAATCCGAAGCCGCTGGACCACCGTTATGGTGCTGCAGCGCGAGCAGATGGCTATGTCCATCTCGTCCGTGAGGCTGAAACCCGAGCGACTCCCAGAACCTTGCCGCACCATCGTTTCCCGCATGAACGGTGACGACGGTACAGAAGGACGACGCATGATCAACCAGAGCCATGGCAAGCATCCGGCCGATGCCGCGCCCGCGCATTGCGGGACTGATGTAGAAACGCCGCATCCGCAGCGCCCCTGACATGGCCGTTTCAACAGTCATGCCGCCGACGCCAGCAAGCGCCTCCTCGGCATAGGCGCCAAGCAGCCTTTCGCCGTCACGATCGAATCTGACGGCGCCGGTCGACCATTCGTCGATAAGGCGGGCGATATGGAGATAGCCTTCTTGCCGGGCCTCGCTTTCGAGATCTGCGATCTCCTGCGGCAATCGATCGCGGAACGTGCGGATATCGATTGTCATGGCAATGCCGGTGGTTCTAGATTGCAGGAACCGGAACCTCGCGGTGCATCGCCGCCGGCAGGCCGACCGGGACGAAGGTCGCGTCGCCATCCCCAGCCATATCCTGCACCGTATGTTTCTCCAGAGCCTTCGTCACCTCGTTGAGGTCGCCGTCTAGCTGTTCGGCGGGAATAAGATTGCCGATCACGAAATCGAAGCGGTCGCCGCGTTTGTTCAACAGTTCGTGGAACACGGTCATGTCGCGAAGCTCCGTCGACCATTTCGCCAGCCAGTAGAACAGCCCCGAATTGCGCGCCGTCACATGCACGGGAAGGATCGGCAGATTGTATTTGCGCGCCAGCCCGACGGCCGAGGTCTTCCATGGCCGTTCGTTCAGCCGGCCGTTTGCCCAGTAGGCGATGCGGCCTGAGGGAAAGAGCACTGTCGCCTTGCCTTCCTTCACCGCATGGTTGGTCAGTTGCAGCGTTTCGCGCGCCTTCAGCTTGCTCTTATGCTCCTCCCGCCATTCGACAGGAATGATCATCTCGGCGAACCGCGGATTGACGCGGATGGCATCGCGATTGGCAAAGAACATCATGTCCGGCCGACGCGCTTTCAAGAGATCGAACACGGCAACGCCATCGGCGATGCCTGTGGGATGGTTGCTGACGAGGATGAAGCCGCCGGTATCAGGGATGCGTTCGCCATTGGTGATGCCGATGTCGAGCTTCAGCACATCACTCAGATATTCGAACGACTGGAAACCCGGCATCTTGGCAACCGCATTGGCGAATTCGAGCGCCTTGTTGTAACGCAGCAGCGTGTAGAGGAATGGCCGCATGACCGGCCAGAGCGGATTTTTCACGATCCTCTGGCCGCGTTCGGCAATCAGCGTATCGACGATATGACCGGGCTTTCCCTGTGAAACGAGAGCGATCGCTTCCGCGAGCTGTCCGAAAGCCGTCATGGAATCGCGCCGTGCCATGAAAGATCCTGTCTATGGGGTATAAGCTATCGCAGTACAATATGATCGAAGGATGACAAAGGCTTGGCCGGCATTAGCAATTCCATAACTGTTCCTGCTCCAAATTGGCGGACTTGAAGGCAAAATCAAGGCCAGCCACGTGAACGAACTGCTTGTTATCGCCGATCCGCGCCTGATGACGGAGCGTGCCGCATGGCTTGAAAATCTCGCCCGTGAGCGCCGTCTTTCCGAGCATACGCTCGACGCTTACGAGCGCGACACCCGCCAGTTCCTGACCTTCCTGACCGGCCATCTCGCCGGCCCGGTGACGCTCCGCGACATCAAGGAGTTGCGCCCCGCCGATTTCCGCGCCTTCCTGGCGGCCCGGCGCAAGCAGGGCTCCGGCGCTCGCTCGCTCGGCCGCAATCTCGCCGGTCTCCGTTCGCTGCTGCGCCATCTCGAAAAGAAGGGCCTGGTCAACGCCGCCGGCGCCGGCGCAGTGCGCTCGCCGAAACAACCGAAATCGCTGCCCAAGCCGCTGTCGGACACGCAGGCGATCACCGTCGTCAGCGACGACGCCCAACTGCATGACGAACCCTGGATTGCGGCGCGCGATGCGGCTGTCATGACGCTGCTCTACGGCTGCGGCCTGCGCATCTCCGAAGCGCTTGATCTTGCTCCCGCCGACCTGCAGAAGGGCGCGACGGTGCTGCGCATCACCGGCAAGGGCAACAAGACGCGGCTGGTGCCGTTGCTCTCTGTGGTTTTCGACGCGGTCGAGAAATACCGCGCGCTCTGCCCATACCATCTCGAAAGCGGCGAACCGCTGTTTCGCGGCGCCCGCGGCGGCAAGCTGCAGGCGGCGATCATCCAGCGCACCATGCAGAAGATGCGCAGCGCCTTCGGTCTGCCGGAGACGGCGACACCGCATGCCCTGCGCCATTCCTTCGCCACCCACCTGCTTGCCGGCGGCGGCGATCTGCGCACCATTCAGGAATTGCTCGGCCATGCCAGCCTTTCCACAACGCAGGTCTATACCGGAGTCGATGCGTCACGGCTGCTCGAGGTGTATGATCGGGCGCATCCGCGCGCCTAGCGCATCGGCCCGGAAATCGGAATTGATTTTTGGAAGCACGATGCGTTGATTTAAAGCGCATCGTCATGAATCCGATTTGATGTGATGCACTTTAACTTTCGTTAACGCATTCTCTTAAAGGAATATGCGCAAGCCGGGCGTAGACCATGAAACGCACAAGGCATGTGATCGGAACACCCATCATGACGACATCAATCGGCCGCCGGACGTCTTACCTCGCAGTGCCGGCCAATCTGTTGCTCTGGCTGATCGCAGCCTTTCACATGCTGCTTCTTGCGGCCCTCTTTGTCGCTTTCCTGGCTGCAAGGCCGGCGGCGGCCGAAGACGTGGCCTGCACTGGCCGCAACCTGATGATCGAACTGCAGCAGAACGACCCTGCCCGCTATGCCGAGGCGCTGAAGGAAGCCGACGCCACGCCGAACGGCAAGGGCATCTTCTGGAAGGTCGAGAAGCCGGGACTTGCACCTTCGTGGCTGCTCGGCAGCATGCATGTCACCGATCCGCGCGTGCTCGCCTTGCCACCGCGCGCCCAGGCAGCCCACGATGCCGCCAGTACGATCGTCATCGAATCCGACGAGATCCTCGATGAGCGGAAAGCGACCGCCGCCCTGCTCGCAAAGCCGGAGTTGACGATGTTCACCGACGGCACAACGATCGACAAGCTGCTTTCTCCCGAGGACTACAAGCGCCTCGAAACCGGCCTCAAGCAGCGCGGTATCCCGCTCAGCGCCGTTTCCCGCATGCGGCCCTGGATGATCTCGAGCGCCGTCGCCCTGCCGGCCTGCGAAATCGCCCGCAAGGCAAAGGGCGTGCAGTTCCTCGACCAGAAGATCGCCACCGACGCCGTTGCTCAGGGCAAGCAGGTCAAGGGGCTGGAAACCCTCGCCGAACAGATCCAGGCCATGGCCGATCTGCCGGTCGAATTCCATCTGAAGTCGCTGATCGAGACGCTGGAACTCGGCGACAAGATGAGCGATGTCGTCGAGACGATGACCGATCTCTACCTCTCCGGCGACATCGGCATGACCATGCCGATGCTGAAAACCGTGACGCCCGAAGAAGAGGGCGAAAATAACGATTATGCCGCCTTCGAGCAGCGCATCATCCTCGACCGCAACAAGGTAATGGCCGAACGCGCCGCCCCCATCCTCGACGGCGGCAACGTCTTCATGGCCGTCGGCGCCCTGCACCTGCCCGGCAAGGACGGCGTCATCGAACTGCTACGCCAGCAGGGCTTCACCGTCACCGCGGTGAACTGAACCCGCTGGCGGTCAGCCGAGCGTCATACGGCGCAGAACATTGCCTTTCCAATAGAACTGATGGACGAGGGCGCCGGCGACATGCGCCGCGATCAGCGCCCAGAGAATGATCTTCAAGGCATCCGCGTGGAACGAACCGGCGGGATCGATACCGAAATAGTAGGCGGCGATGCCCGAAAGCGGCATCGCGAAGATCAGGATGTAGAGGCCGGCATGAGCAAGCCTCGCTGCAAGACGGAAGATCGCCGGCTCCTGTGCGACCTCGTCCGGGACGCCCTTGGTAAAACGCAGCCCGAGCCTGAGGACGGCAAGCAGCAGGATGGCGATGCCAACATAGGCATGGATATTCGCCGACGAAATCTGCTCCGGCGTCGGTACCTGGCCTCTGCGCATCAGCCGATGCCAGATATTCATGCCATCGGGAAACAGCAGGTTGAAGAAGATCAGCAGCGCCACGGCCCAGTGAAGAAAACGCTGGCTCAGGCTGTAGCTCACGATGGACGGCTGCTGCATTTCTGGACCTTCACGGATGCTGAACTCAACGATAGGCAACAACTAAAACAGCCGCCTGCCTTTCGGCAAGCGGCTGTATGCTTTGTTACGAATATGTAAGATTACATATGGATCGGCTTGAAGAAGGTTGCGAGCGCAGCCTCTTTCACCGCTTCCGACATTGTGGGATGCGCGTGGCAGGTACGGCCGAGATCTTCTGACGAACCGCCGAACTCCATCAGCACGGCGATCTCGTGGATCATCTCGCCGGCGCCGAAGCCGACGATATGGCCGCCGAGCACGCGGTCGGTTTCCTTGTCGGCAAGAATCTTGACGAAGCCGTCCGTCGCCAGCATCGCACGCGCCCGGCCGTTCGCCGTGAACGGGAACTTGCCAACCTTGTAGGCGATATCAGCCGCCTTGAGTTCTTCCTCGGTCTTGCCGACGGAAGCGATTTCCGGCTGGGTGTAGACGACGCTCGGAATGACCTCGTAATTCACATGGCCATGCTGCCCGGCAAGGATTTCGGCAAGCGCCACGCCTTCGTCCTCCGCCTTGTGCGCCAGCATCGGACCCTTGACCACATCGCCGATCGCATAAATGCCGGCAACATTGGTCTTGAAGTGACCGTCGATCTCGACGCGGCCGCGATTGTCGAGCGTAACACCGGCCTCTTCGAGGCCGAGACCCGATGTATAGGGCTTGCGGCCGGTGGCGATCAGCACGACTTCGGCCTCGAGCGTCACCCTGTCGCCGCCCTTGACGGGCTCGAAAGTGACCTTGGCGCCCTTGTCGCCCTTTTCAACGCCGGTGACCTTGGCGCTGAGATTGAAATCGATGCCCTGCTTGGCAAGCATACGCTGGAATTGCTTGGAGACTTCGCCGTCCATACCACCAAGGATGGTGTCGAGATATTCGACGACGGTGACTTTGGCGCCGAGGCGCGACCAGACGGAACCGAGCTCGAGACCGATAACGCCGCCGCCGACGACGATCAGCGTTTCCGGCACCTTCTCCAGCGCAATGCCGCCGGTCGAGGAGATGATGGTCTTTTCATCGATCTCGACCTGCACGCCAGGAATGCCGGCGACGTCGGAGCCGGTGGCGATGACGATGTTCTTGCCTTCGATCTCCTGCACCTTGCCATCGTCGGCGGTGACGGAAACCTTGCCGGCCGAGACGACCTTGCCGATGCCCTGAAAGGTATCGATCTTGTTCTTCTTGAAGAGGAAGGCGACGCCGTCGACATTCGACTTCACCGTCGCATCCTTGTGGGCCATCATATTGCCGAGGTTGAGCGTCGGCGCCGGAATATCGATACCGAGCGCGCTCATTCCGTGGCCGGCCTGATGGAACATTTCGGAGGCATGCAACAGCGCCTTCGACGGGATGCAGCCGACGTTCAGGCAGGTGCCGCCATAGGTCGCCCGCTTTTCGACGACGGCGACCTTGAGGCCGAGCTGGGCCGCCTTGACGGCGCAGACATAGCCGCCCGGGCCGGTTCCGATAATGATCACATCGTAGGACATTGCTTCTTTCCCTTTGGATTTTTCGTTTAATCGGCCGCGCGCGACAAAGCGAGGCGGAAGCCGAAGCCGACAAGTGCCGCTCCGGTGATGCGGTTGAACCATTTGCCGCTGGCGATGAAGCGGTCACGGATCGCCTTGACCGTGAAGAAATAGGAGACGCCGGCAAACCAGGCGACCAGCGCCGTCGCCATGCCGATGCCATAGGAGAACTGGATCAGCGCCGGCGTGTCGTGATGCACGAGCGTCGAAAACAGCGACAGGAAGAACAGCACCGGCTTCGGGTTCAGCGCATTGGTGATGAAGCCCATGCCCAGGCATTTCAGCATCGAGACCGGCTTGCGGTCTTCCGCCGTCACCTCGATATCCCTCACCTTGAAGCCCGGTTCGCGGAACGACTTGATGCCGAGATAGACCAGATAGGCGACGCCTGCCCATTTGATGACAGCAAACAGCATCAGTGATTTGGACACGATCAGGCCGAGGCCGAGGATAGTGTAACTGATGTGGAAGAGCAGGGAGAAGCCCATGCCGAGCCCGGTCATGATGGCGGCGCGTCGCCCATGCACGATGCTCTGGCGCAGGATAACGGCAAAATCGGCGCCCGGCACGACGATGAAGATCGAAAAGACGGCCATCAGGCCGAGGAATTCGAGAATATATTGCATGCTGTTTTTCGCCCTGTCGTTCTAGCGACCGCCGCTCACATTGAGGATCGCGCCGGTTATATAGGAAGCCGAAGGTGACAGAAGATAGAGGATCGCATCCGCCACCTCCTCGGGCGTGCCCGCACGCTGCATCGGAACCGCCGGCGCCATCTCGCGTGCCCGGTCAGGCAGCCCGCCCGAAGCATGGAGGTCGGTCTCGATGATGCCGGGCCTTATCGCATTCACGCGGATGCCCTCGGCAGCGACTTCACGCGCCAAGCCGACAGTGAAGGTGTCGATCGCCGCCTTCGAAGCGGCATAATCGACATACTGCGTCGCCGAACCGAGGATCGCCGCCATCGACGAGATATTGACGATCGCCCCGCCCTGCCCGCCATGCCGGCTCGACATCCGGCGTATGGCCTCTGCGGCGCAGAGGATGGAGCCGGTCACATTGATGCGCAGCATGCGCTCGATTCGCTCCGCCGACATCTCATCGATGCGCTGCGGATAGTCGACAATGCCGGCATTGTTGACGAGCCCGTCAAGCCGGCCGAAATGCTGGTCGACCGCCGTAAACATCGAGACGATATCCGCAGCCTTGCCGACGTCACCCTGGATCGCCACGGCCTCGCCGCCGCCTTCTGTGATCGAAGCCACGACCGCATCCGCGGCTTCGCGGTTGGCGGCATAATTCACCGCAACACGCCAGCCCTGGCGCGCGGCGAGCCTTGAGGCCGCGGCGCCGATACCCCGGCTTCCGCCGGTGATGAGAACAACAGGTGCATCGCTCATGTCGCACACTCCTTGAATGTCAGTACGTCCCAAGGCGCTACCGAAGCCTTGCCCTCGCCCCAGGCACTGGATTCGCGGATGGCGGGACCAAGGCCGGGGAGCACGAGCTTTTCGGCCGCCGCAGCACCTTCGGGCTGCAGATTGTCCATCTCACCCTCGGCATCCATGCCGTAGACGGCGCCCTGCCAGACCGTGCAGGCATCGAGATCGGCGCCGGTCGCATCGCCCTCGGGGCAGTTGAACATCAGGATGCCGATGGCGCGCACCGGATCTTCCGATGGCATGACATAACCTTCCATCACGACAGGTGTCTTGAGCGCGCTGACCTTGAACTGGTTGCTGGCGGCGGCCGATGGAGAATTCAGCGGTGCGAAGCGCAATTCATAGGCACCGTCGCGATCGACGTAGACGGCTTGTTCCTGCTTGCATGCGGCGCCGAAGGTGGATGCCGGAACGGCAAAAAACGCGGCGGCTGCAACCGCAGCCACACCTTTCCGTCCCGCCATGATCCCGATCCTTCCGCTCATTGCAGCTTCGGCTCCTTCCGCCCGTCGGCGTTTTCGACAACGCTGAAATCCGTCAGCAGCACCAGCGCGCGGCCGTCCTTGTCGAGCCCCCAGAAAACCGGGTAGAAACCGTCGCCCCAGCCGCTCCAGAACACGGCGACATTGCCTCGTCTGCCGGCAACCGGCCGGTGCAGTGCATAGATGCCCTTGTTGGCGTCGAGGTCCGACGCCAGCACGTCATCGTAATAATTGACGTCGGCATCCGGTTTCTGCGCCTGTACCTGCCCTTCACGCTCTCCGATCAGATCAAACGTATCGGCATCCATGTAGCATCCGAGGCCGGCATCGACGGGATAGCCGAAGATCTCGCCGTCCTTCAGCGTCGCCGTGTCCTGCCCGGGCAGGACTGCAAGCTCCCAATGATCCGGCCTGCCCTCGGCAAACCGCATGCTGGCGGCGGCGATGCGCCCGAAGGCCTGGTAGAGCGTCACCGGATAGTCGCCCGGCGCAACCGTTCTTGCGAGCGCTGGACGATCGGGCTGGGCGAGCGGATCGGCCGCAACGATGCGCCCCGATGTCAGCTCGACATTGCCCATATGGATCGCGCCGATCGACCGCCCGGAGAGTTCGGCATCGCTCAGCGCCACCAGCTCGAAATTGCTGCTTGCCTTGCTGATGTCCCAGCCGGCAGCCGATGCGGAGACCGGAATATGCGCGGCGGCAGCGCAAAGAAGAAAGCGCGCCGCTCGCATGATCCGGTTCCGCATCGAAAGCGCTCCCTCAGAGATCGAGAACCAGACGTTCCGGATCTTCCAGGCTTTCCTTGACGCGCACGAGGAAGGTGACCGCTTCCTTGCCGTCGACGATGCGGTGATCGTACGACAGCGCCAGATACATCATCGGACGGATGACCACCTGGCCGCCGATCGCCACCGGCCGCTCCTGGATCTTGTGCATGCCGAGAATGCCGGACTGCGGCGCGTTGAGGATCGGCGAAGACATCAGCGAACCGTAGACGCCGCCATTGGTGATGGTGAAGGTGCCGCCCTGCATGTCGGCCATGGAGAGCGAACCATCACGGGCTGCCTTGGCAAGACGGCCGAGTTCCTTCTCGATTTCGGCGATCGACATCTGGTCGGCGTCGCGGATGACAGGAACGACGAGGCCTTTGTCCGTGCCGACGGCCATGCCGACATGGCAGTAGTTCTTGTAGATGACGTCGGTGCCGTCGATTTCAGCGTTGACGGCCGGCAATTCCTTCAGCGCATGCGTCACCGCCTTGGTGAAGAAGCCCATGAAGCCGAGCTTGACGCCGTGCTTCTTCTCGAAAATGTCCTTGTACTTGTTGCGCAGGTCCATGACCGCCTTCATGTCGACCTCGTTGTAGGTGGTCAGCATGGCGGCGGTGTTCTGCGCATCCTTGAGGCGCTTGGCGATCGTCTGACGCAGGCGCGTCATCTTCACGCGCTCTTCGCGCGAGGCATCCTCGACCGTCGACGGGCCGCGCGCGGCGGCAGGCGTTGCCGCGGGTGCGGCCGCCGGAGCAGAAATGCCCTTGGCAACGGCGGCGATGACGTCGCCCTTCAGCACCTGGCCGCGCTTGCCACTACCGTCGAGCTGGTCGGCGGAAAGATTGTTTTCGGCAAGCATCTTCGAAGCCGCCGGTGCCGGCGGCATGGTGGAGACGGAAGCGCTCGATGACGACGACGCAGCAGCGGCAACTGGCGCTGGCTGGGCAGCAGCAGCCGGGGCTGGCTGGGCAGGTGCGGCGGCCGGTACAGCAGCAGCCGGCGCGGCAGCGGCAGCTGCGCCTTCGGCGATCTGGCCGAGCAGCGCGCCGAGGCCGACGGTCTCCCCGGCGGCGACGACGATTTCCGAAAGCGTGCCGGAGGCGGGTGCTGGAACTTCGATGGTCACCTTGTCGGTTTCAAGCTCGAGAATCGGCTCGTCGGCCTTGATGGCGTCGCCGACCTTCTTGAACCAGGTGCCGACGGTTGCCTCGCTGACGGATTCACCGAGAGTTGGAACGCGGATTTCTGTGGCCATTGTTCAGATCCTGATTTCGTGTGTTTTCGTTAATGCGTTTCAGACGGCGGGCGGCCGCGAGATGATCGAAGGCATCGGCAGGATATCGAAGCGGAAACCAAAACCGGAAGCGATGATCGGATCGCCGTCGGCAAGAACCTGCGCCGCCGCCTGATCCTCGACCTCGACGATCGCCATGCCCCAAGCGCCTTCACCCTCGAAGACGGGGCCGACGATGATCGCCGATCCCGCAAGGGCGTGCCGATGCCAGTATTCGACATGGCGTTTCATCGCCGCCATTTCCTCCCCGGTCCCGTCATGCGGGAAAGTGGGGCGCGGCGGCTGCAGTCTCAGAAAGAAATAAGCCATTGCGCCCCCCGTGTTTTAACCGCCCAATGCATCCTCGAGGAATGCGGCGAGCTGCGACAGATGCTTGGACATCAGACCCGTCGCCGGCGAGGCGGCGGCCGGACGGCCGGTATAACGGACGCGCTGGTATTTCGCGTCGATATGGGCGAGCACCCATTCGAGGAAGGGGTCGATGAACGACCAGGCGCCCATGTTCTTCGGCTCTTCCTGGCACCAGACCATCTCGGCATTGCGGAAGCGCGACAGCTCGTTGATGAGCGCCTTTGCCGGGAACGGATAGAGCTGCTCGACGCGTAAGAGATAGATGTCGTCGATGCCGCGCTTTTCACGCTCTTCGAGAAGATCGTAATAGACCTTGCCGGAGCACATGACGACGCGGCGGATCTTGTTGTCCTTCTGCAGCTTGATCGGGCCGTCCTTGATCACCTCGGCATCGTCCCAGAGCAGGCGATGGAAGGCGGATTCACCGGCCATTTCGGCAAGCGTGGAGACCGCCCGCTTGTGGCGCAGCAGCGACTTCGGCGTCATCAGGATCAGCGGCTTGCGGAAGTCGCGCTTCACCTGCCGGCGCAGGATGTGGAAGTAGTTCGCCGGCGTCGTGACGTTGGCGACCTGCATGTTGTCTTCCGCGCAAAGCTGCAGGAAACGCTCGAGGCGGGCCGAGGAATGTTCCGGACCCTGACCTTCATAGCCGTGCGGCAGCAGGCAGACGAGGCCCGACATGCGCAGCCACTTGCGTTCGCCCGACGAGATGAACTGGTCGAAAACCACCTGCGCGCCGTTGGCGAAATCGCCGAACTGCGCTTCCCAGAGCGTCAGCGCATTCGGACGGGCGAGCGAATAGCCGTATTCGAAACCGAGCACGGCCTCTTCCGAAAGCATCGAATTGATGACTTCGTAGCGCCCCTGCGTCGGCGAAAGATTGGCGAGCGGGATGTAGCGCTCTTCGGTTTCCTGATCATAGAGAACCGAGTGGCGCTGCGAGAAGGTGCCGCGTTCGCAATCTTGGCCGGACAGACGGATCTTGCTGCCTTCGACGCAGAGCGCACCGAAGGAGAGCGCTTCGGCCATCGCCCAGTCGATACCCTCGCCGGTGGCGATCATGTTGGCGCGGTTTTCCATGAAGCGCTGGATCGTCCGGTGCGCATTGAAGCCCGCCGGGATCTCCGAGAGCTTGCGGCCGATCTCCTTCAGCGTCTTCATCGGCACGGCGGTCTTGCCGCGGCGCTGCTCGTCGGCATTGTCGGCCGTGCGCAGGCCCGACCACTCGCCGTCCAGCCAGTCGGCCTTGTTCGGCTTGTAGTGCTGGCCGGCCTCGAACTCCTGTTCGAGATGGGCGCGCCAATCGGCCTTCATCTTCTCGACTTCGCCGTCGGTGAGCAGTCCCTCGGCGACGAGCCGGGCCGCATAGAGCTGCAGCACGGTCTTGTGGGCGCGGATCACCTTGTACATCTTCGGCTGCGTGAAGGACGGTTCGTCGCCTTCATTGTGGCCGTAGCGGCGGTAGCAGAACAGGTCGAGCACAACAGGCTTGTGGAACTTCATGCGGAATTCGGTGGCGATCTTGGCGCCATAAACGACTGCTTCCGGATCGTCGCCGTTGACGTGCAGGATCGGCGCCTCGATCATCTTGGCGACGTCGGACGGATAGGGCGACGAGCGCGAGAAGGCCGGGTTCGTGGTGAAGCCGATCTGGTTATTGATGATCACATGCATGGTGCCGGCGACGCGGTGGCCGCGCAGGCCGGAAAGGCCGAGGATTTCGGCAATGACACCCTGGCCGGCAAAAGCCGCGTCGCCATGGATCAGCAGCGGCAGAACCTTGGCGCGTTCGGAAAGCGGGATGATGTCGCCGTCCCAGACGGTGGCGTTCATATCCTGCTTGGCGCGGGCCTTGCCCATGACGACGGGATCGACGATTTCGAGATGCGAGGGGTTCGCCGTCAGCGAAACGTGGATCTTGTTGCCGTCGAATTCGCGGTCTGAGGAGGCGCCGAGATGGTACTTGACGTCACCCGAGCCCTCGACCTCGTCGGGAGCGGCCGAGCCGCCCTTGAACTCGTGGAAGATCGCCCGGTGCGGCTTGCCCATGACCTGGGAGAGCACGTTCAGGCGGCCGCGATGGGCCATGCCGAACACGGCTTCCTTGAGGCCGAGATGGCCGCCACGCTTGAGGATCTGTTCCAGCGCCGGGATCAGCGATTCGCCGCCGTCGAGGCCGAAACGCTTCGTGCCCTTGAACTTGACGTCGAGGAACTGCTCGTAGCCTTCGGCTTCGACGAGCTTGGCAAGGATCGCCTTCTTGCCTTCCGGCGTAAAGGCCACACCCTTGTCCGGTCCCTCGATGCGCTCCTGGATCCAGGCCTTCTCCTCAGGGTTGGAGATATGCATGAATTCGACGCCGAGCGTCGAGCAATAGGTGCGCTCGAGGATTTCGATCATCTCGCGGATGGTCGCGTATTCCAGGCCGAGCACGTTGTCGATGAAGATCTTGCGGTCGTAATCGGCGGCCGTGAAGCCGTAATTCTCCGCCGACAGCTCGCGATAGTCGTCGACGGGAGCGGCAATGCCGAGCGGGTCGAGCTTGGCGTGCAGGTGGCCGCGCATGCGGTAGGCGCGGATCATCATGATGGCGCGCACGGAATCGCGCGTCGCCTGCAGGACCTCTGTGCTGTCGGCGGGCTTGCCCTGAGCTTCAGCCTTGGCTTTGACCTTGGTCTCGATGACCTTCTCGACGATGCCCCAGTCGCCATCGAGAGCCGACACCAGATCGCCGCTTGCCTGAAGCGGCCAGTTCTTCTTGCGCCAGGAAGCCCCCTTGGCCGCCCTCTTCACATCGCTGGGATCCTCCTCCAGCGCCTTGAAGAAGGCACGCCACTGGTCGTCGACCGATGCCGGATCCTCTTCGTACCGCGCGTAGAGCTGCTCGATATAGGCAGCGTTGGCGCCATCCAGAAACGAGGTGACCTGAAACTGCTCGTTGGCTTCTTGCCGTGCCATGGTGATATGCGGACGCTTCCGTCCGCCTCCTGACTTTGATGAATTTGCCGGCTTGATGGCCGGCTGCCGCATTTCGATTGCCGCCTGTCCGCGGCGCATCTGCTGTTCTCGTGCCGTCGACGCCGGGCGGAAGGCGCAGATGCCGTTCCTCCGTCCGGTCTATATTTAGGTGGCTTAGCCCTTGAGGACTTCAACCAACGTCTTGCCGAGGCGGGCCGGAGAGGGCGACACCTTGATGCCTGCCGATTCCATCGCCGCGATCTTTGATTCCGCATCGCCCTTGCCGCCGGAAACCACAGCGCCGGCATGGCCCATGGTGCGGCCCTTCGGCGCCGTACGGCCGGCAATAAAGCCAGCCATCGGCTTCTTGCGGCCCTTCTTGGCTTCGTCCTTGAGGAACTGCGCTGCGTCTTCTTCAGCCGCACCACCGATTTCGCCGATCATGATGATCGACTGGGTGGCTTCGTCAGCCAGGAACATTTCCAGGACGTCGATGAACTCGGTGCCCTTGACCGGGTCGCCGCCAATGCCGACGGCCGTCGTCTGACCCAGACCTTCGTTGGAGGTCTGGAAAACGGCTTCATAGGTCAGCGTGCCCGAGCGGGAAACGATACCGACCGAACCCTTGCGGAAGATCGAGCCCGGCATGATGCCAATCTTGCATTCTTCCGGCGTCAGGATACCCGGGCAGTTGGGGCCGAGCAGGCGCGACTTGGAGCGGTCGAGGCGAGCCTTGACCCGCACCATGTCCATGACCGGGATGCCTTCGGTGATGCAGGTGATGAACGGGATCTCGGCGTCGATCGCCTCGATGATGGCGTCGGCAGCGCCGGCCGGCGGAACATAGATGACGGTCGCGTTGGCGCCGGTCTTTTCCTTGCCTTCGGCAACGGTTGCGAAGATCGGCAGGCTTTCGCCCTTTGCCCCGGTCCAGGTTTCGCCGCCCTTCTTCGGATGGATGCCGCCGACCATCTGGGTGCCGTAGTAAGCGAGCGCCTGTTCGGTGTGGAACGTGCCGGTCTTGCCGGTTAGGCCCTGAACGAGAACCTTGGTGTCTTTGTTGACGAGAATGGACATGCGAGGCCTTTGTTTAGGAGAGGTTGGAAGACGTGGAGGACGCGCGACGATAGACGCCGCTGACGACCTCCTGCCAAGTATCGCTGCCTGCAGGCGAAAAGCTGACGCCCATCCGGTAGCAGTCTTCATTTTCGAACGTGAATACGGTGCGCTGGCTGCCGCGCGGCGAAGTCTTCATCAGCACAAGCTCACTGCCGTTCCACTCGCCGGACGCCGGTACGGGCGGCGCAAAACCTGCGGTGTCGAACTGGTAGAGTTTGTAGGTCTGGTCCGAAGCATCGAAGCCGAAAACATTTCGCGCCTCGAACGAAACAGCACCATCGCGCGTCTGGCGATAGCGCTGCTCGAGGAAGAACCCGCCGAACAACACCTCGCCGGAAAACTCAGCACTGGCCTTGCCTTCACTCGTCCACGCCGACGCCGCGACACGCTCGTCCCCTTCCCACACGCCAGCGAAGGCGTTGAGGCGGAAATGAGCAGCGGAGGGCGTGGACTGGAAGGCCATGATCGTTCTCAGCCGCTGATCGCCGCGACGATCTTCTTGGCCGCATCGTCCAAGTCGTCGGCCGCCGTGATCGCCAGACCCGACTCATTCAGGATCTTCTTGCCGAGCTCGACATTGGTGCCTTCAAGGCGCACGACGAGCGGAACCTTGAGGCCGACTTCCTTGACCGCGGCAATCACGCCCTCGGCAATGACATCGCACTTCATGATGCCGCCGAAGATGTTGACGAGAATGCCTTCGACCTTGGGGTCTGCGGTAATGATCTTGAAAGCCGCAGCAACCTTCTCCTTGCCGGCGCCGCCGCCGACGTCGCAGAAGTTGGCCGGCTCCTTGCCGTAGAGCTTGATGATGTCCATCGTCGCCATGGCAAGACCAGCACCGTTGACCATGCAGCCAATATTGCCGTCGAGCGCAACATAGGCGAGATCCCACTTCGAGGCCTCGATTTCCTTGGCGTCTTCTTCGGTCTCGTCGCGCAACGTCTTGACATCATCGTGACGGAAAAGGGCGTTGCCGTCGAAAGACATCTTGGCATCGAGGACGCGCAGGTGGCCATCCTTCATGACGATCAGCGGATTGACCTCCAGGAGGGCCATGTCCTTTTCGCCAAAGGCCTTGTAGAGCGCCGGGAAAAGCGACTTCGCATCCTCGGCGGCAGCGCCGTCGAGCTGAAGAGCCTTGGAGATCGCAGCAACGTCGGCAGCCGTCACGCCGGCTTCCGGATCGATGGCGATCGTCTGGATCTTCTCGGGCGTGTCGTGGGCGACGGCCTCGATGTCCATGCCGCCTTCGGTCGATACGACGAAGGCAACGCGGCCAACCGAGCGGTCGACAAGGATCGAGCAATAGAGTTCGCGGGCGATGTCGGCGCCGTCTTCGATGTAAAGGCGGTTGACCTGCTTGCCGGCTTCGCCGGTCTGGGCGGTCACCAGCGTGTTTCCGAGCATTTCCTTGGCGTGGGAAACGACTTCCTCGATCGACTTGGCGAGGCGAACGCCGCCCTTGGCATCAGGGCCGAGCTCCTTGAACTTGCCCTTGCCGCGGCCACCGGCATGGATCTGGCTCTTGACCACGTAAAGCGGACCGGGAAGCGACTTGGCGGCAGCCTCGGCTTCTTCAACCTTGAGAATAGCCACACCTTCGGCAACCGGCGCGCCATAGCCCTTCAGCAGAGCCTTGGCCTGATATTCATGAATGTTCATGGGTGTATCCCTGTTTCGATTACTTCAGCCCGTCGACTACTTGAGGGCCGGCGCGATGTTGATGCAGGCTTCGCAGAGACCGGCGACGGCGCCGACCGACTTGTCGAAGGCTTCCTTCTCGGTCTTGTTGAGATCGATCTCGATGATGCGTTCGACGCCGCCGGCGCCGATGACGGTGGGAACGCCGACATACATGTCCTTGACGCCGTACTGACCGGTGAGGTGGGCAGCGCAGGGCAGAACGCGCTTCTTGTCCTTGAGGTAGGATTCGGCCATCTCGATCGCCGAGGCAGCCGGCGCGTAATAGGCCGAGCCGGTCTTCAGCAGGCCGACGATTTCGGCGCCGCCGTCACGGGTGCGCTGGATGATCTCTTCGAGGCGCTCCTTGGTGACCCAGCCCATGGTGACGAGATCGGTGAGCGGAATGCCGCCGACCGTCGAGTAGCGGGCGAGCGGTACCATCGTGTCGCCGTGGCCGCCGAGAACGAAGGCCGTGACGTCCTGGACGGACACGTTGAATTCCTTGGCGAGGAAGAGGCGGAAGCGCGAGGAGTCGAGAACGCCGGCCATGCCGACGACCTTGTTGGCCGGAAGGCCGGAAAACTTCTGCAGCGCCCAGACCATGGCGTCGAGCGGGTTGGTGATGCAGATCACGAAGGCGTTCGGCGCATACTTCTTGATGCCGGCGCCAACCTGCTCCATGACCTTGAGGTTGATGCCGAGAAGATCGTCGCGGCTCATGCCGGGCTTGCGGGCGACGCCTGCGGTGACGATGCACACGTCAGCGCCTTCGATCGCGGAATAGTCGCTGGCACCGGTCAGATTGACGTCGAAGCCTTCGACCGGCGACGACTGGGAGATATCGAGACCTTTGCCCTGGGGAATGCCGTCCGCGATGTCGAAGAGAACGATGTCGCCCAGTTCCTTCAGGCCGGCGAGGTGCGCCAGCGTGCCACCAATCATGCCAGAACCAATGAGTGCGATCTTGTTACGCGCCATTTTCGCTGTTTCCTTTGCGATCAAATTCGTCGAACGGACGCGCAAGGCACCGCCCAATGACGCAATCGCATAGACCCAAAGCCAAAAAATGGCAATTCATTATTTTTGATGCAGCGTTTTCAATCGTTTAGATACAAAAATTCTTACGTAAACGTAAGACATTCTGTCACCGAATTGTTACTCTGCGGCGCGTTTCTCATGGTGCAGTGCAAGATATTCCGCACTGCGCATCTCGAACAAGCGCGATGCCGTGCGGTCGAATTCGAAGCCCTCGGTGCCCCGGCGCTGCAATAGCAGTTCCTCCGGCATGGCCGCCGCGGAAATGTAAAGTCGCACGGCATGATCGTAGAACGTATCGACCAGAATGATGAACCGTTTGATCTGGTTCCGCTTTTCCGGCCCGAGCAACGGAATGTGATCGAGGAAGACCGTATCGAAGCGTTCGGCGATGGCCAGGAAGTCGACCGCCCCGAGCGGTTTGTCGCAAAGATCGGCGAAAGAGAACCGCGCCATGCGGTCGACGGCGAGCGGCACATGGATGTGGCGCCCCTTCATCGGAATATCCAGCGGCTGCGCCTTGCGCCCATGCAGCGCCTGTGTCCAGGACGCGTCCATCGCCATGTCGTTATGCTCGTTGATCGGCACCAGATAGACCGGCTGACTGCTCAGCTTCTCCATCCGGTAGTCGGTCGGCGAATCCAGGGTGACGACATCGACATGCTGCTTGAGCAAGGCGACGAACGGCAGGAAGAGGCCGCGATTGAGACCATCCGTGTAGAGATTGTCGGGCTCGACGTTCGAGGTCGCGACCAGCGCGCATCCGCGCGCGAAAAGCTCGGAGAACAGCCGCGACAGGATCATCGCATCGGCGATGTCGGTGACCGTGAACTCGTCGAAGCAGAGAAGCTCGGCTTCGTCGTAAAGCGCTGCGGCGACCGGCGGCATCGGATCGGCCTGCTTTGTCTCGCCGTTCTTGAGCTTGAGCCGGTGTGCCGCGATGCGGTTGTGCACATCCGCCATGAATTCGTGGAAATGCGCCCGCCGTTTCTTCCTGCACGGCGCCATTGCGAAGAACATGTCCATCAGCATGGTCTTGCCGCGCCCGACGCTGCCGTGGATGTAAAGCCCCTTGATGCCGTCGGCGGACTTCTTCTTGGCGGCAAACAGCCAGCCAAGCGCACTCGATTTTGCCGCCGGCCGCCGCTGCTTCAGCCCGGCAAGCACCCGATCGAGGCTCTTTGCCACGTCCAACTGAGCCGAATCGACCTGAAGCGCGCCCGATGCGGTCAGCGCTTTAAGCTGTTCGCAGACGCTGAGCGCATAATCCGGCATTGGTTGCATGAGGGCATATCCGCCTGTCAGTCATCGCAGGAGACCTGCTGGAACATTTAGCGGCTGAGGCTGATCGACTGGCCCGTGCTCGTCTGTCCCTCAAAGCGGTTGTCGGCCGTCTTGTAGACGCTGCCGAGCTGGTTGCCCGAGCGGTCCTTGAGCAGCACCTGCTTGCCGGCGACCTCCCAGGAGCCCATCGCCGTCAGCTCGCCGACGCAGCCACGCGTTCCGCCGCGCGAACCGCTGCCGAGATTGGTGAGCGTCAGGAACATGTCGCAACTGCCGTTGACACGCCAGCTTCCGACCATCGATTCCTTGGTGATATCGAGCGCATTTGCCGCCATTGCGCCAGGCTGAGCGCCCGGCATCGGCGCCGTCGTCGTCGGCGCGGCCGGAAACTGCGAACTGCCGGTCGGCGGTGGAAGCTGCCCACCCTGCACCGAGGGAACCGGCTGCGCCGTCAACGGCGCCGGCCCGGCACTGGCGTTGGAGCTGTAATCATATGCCGTACGCTGACAACCGGCTAGCGACAGAACCACCACCAGACCTGTCATCGCATATCGCAACTGCATCATCATACTCCTGAATTCGGCTATCGCCGTAGAGAAACGGGCGTGAGACAAGTCCGATTATCGTAATTCGATTTGGTTAATCAAGTCGTGCTGCATAAATTGCCCGTGACAACAACTAACCGAAAAACGATACAGTTCAACTGTCCCGCTGCAAAACTTCCTGCACATAGAATTTGTCAGCAAGGTGTTGCGCGCGTTCATCTCTGTCAGGATCGCTGTCGAACTCGCGCAATGTCTCGGAATAGCGCTCCGGTGCATCCTGCAGAAGGATTGCACCGAGCCGACCTGATATAGATGACGGCTTCGGGATCGAAGCCGTCGATTCCGCCATCGGCATGCACGCTGATCAAACCCGGCGCTCGACCATCATCTTCTTGATTTCGGCGATCGCCTTGGCCGGGTTGAGGCCCTTCGGGCAGGTCTGCGCGCAGTTCATGATCGTGTGGCAGCGATAGAGGCGGAATGGATCCTCGAGATTGTCGAGGCGCTCGCCGGTCGCCTCGTCTCTGGAATCGATCAGCCAGCGATAGGCCTGCAGCAGAACGGCCGGACCGAGATAGCGGTCGCCGTTCCACCAGTAGCTCGGACAGGAGGTCGAGCAGCAGGCGCAGAGGATGCACTCATAGAGGCCGTCCAGCTTCTGCCGGTCCTCATGGCTCTGCTTCCATTCCTTGGCCGGCGCCGGCGACACTGTCTTCAGCCATGGCTCGATCGAACGATGCTGGGCATAGAAGTTGGTGAGGTCCGGAACCAGATCCTTGACGACGGGCAGATGCGGCAGCGGATAGATCTTCACCGCACCTTTGATATCGTCGAGACCCTTGGTGCAGGCGAGCGTGTTGGTGCCGTCGATGTTCATCGCGCAGGAGCCGCAGATGCCCTCGCGACAGGAGCGGCGCAGCGTCAGCGTCGGGTCGATCTTGTTCTTGATGTAGAGAAGACCGTCGAGCACCATCGGCCCGCAATCGTCGACATCGATGTAGAAGGTGTCGATCGACGGGTTCTGACCGTCATCCGGGCTCCAGCGATAGACGCGGAATTCGCGGGTGTTCTTGGCACCCGCCGGCTTCGGCCAGACCTTGCCTTCGCGCATCTGAGAATTCTTGGGGAGAGCGAGTTCAACCATGTCCGGTTCCTCTTGAGATCAGTACACGCGAGCCTTCGGCTCGATCTTGTGCGGATCGATGCCTTCGGCGATCAGCTCGGTGTGGACCGGCCGGTAGTCGAGTTTCACATCGCCTGCTTCGTTCACCCAGGCGAGTGTGTGCTTGCGCCAGTTGACATCGTCGCGGCCCGCGAATGCACCCTCGGTAAAGTCTTCGCGTGCATGCGAACCGCGGCTCTCCTTGCGGGCCTCGGCACCGTAGATCGTCGTGATGGCGTTGGCCATCAGGTTCTGCAGCTCAAGCGTTTCCACGAGGTCCGAGTTCCAGATCATCGAGCGGTCGGTGACCTTGATGTCCTTCATCTCGCCCCAGATTGCCGAGATGCGCTGGCAGCCCGATTCCAGCGATTCCTGCGTGCGGAAGACGGCGGCGTCTTCCTGCATGGCGCGCTGCATCTTCTCGCGCAGTTCCGCCGTCGGCGTGCCGCCGCTGGCATGACGCAAACCGTCGAAGCGGTCCATGATCTTGTCGCAGGCTGCGACATTGAGATGCGGGATCGGCGCTGCGCGGTCGATGACCTCGCCGGCACGGATCGCAGCAGCGCGGCCGAAGACCACGAGGTCGATCAGCGAGTTGGAGCCGAGACGGTTGGCGCCGTGCACCGAGGCGCAGCCGGCTTCACCCACAGCCATCAGGCCTGGGATGATCCGTTCCGGATTGGCACTGTCGGCGTTCAGCACTTCGCCCCAATAATTCGTCGGAATGCCGCCCATATTGTAGTGAACGGTCGGCAGAACCGGGATCGGTTCGCGCGTGACGTCGACGCCGGCGAAGATCTTGGCGCTCTCGGAAATCCCCGGCAGGCGTTCATGCAGAACGGCCGGATCGAGGTGGTCGAGATGCAGGAAGATGTGGTCCTTGTTCTTGCCGACACCGCGGCCTTCGCGGATTTCCAGTGTCATGCAGCGCGAAACGACGTCGCGCGAGGCAAGGTCCTTGGCCGAAGGCGCGTAGCGCTCCATGAAGCGTTCGCCCTCGGAGTTGACGAGGTAACCGCCTTCGCCGCGGGCGCCTTCGGTGATCAGACAGCCCGAACCGTAGATGCCGGTCGGGTGAAACTGGACGAATTCCATGTCCTGCAGCGGCAGGCCGGCACGCGCCACCATGCCGCCGCCGTCGCCGGTGCAGGTATGGGCTGACGTTGCCGAGAAATAGGCGCGGCCGTAGCCACCGGTCGCCAGCACCACCATCTTGGCGGCGAAGCGATGGATCGTGCCGTCATCGAGGCACCAGGCGACGACGCCGGTGCAGCGGCTGCCGTCTTCCGACATGATCAGGTCGAGCGCGAAGTACTCGATGAAGAATTCGGCATTGTTGCGCAGCGACTGGCCGTAGAGCGTATGCAGAATGGCGTGGCCGGTACGGTCGGCAACGGCGCAGGTGCGCTGTACCGGCGGGCCTTCACCGTAATTCTGCATGTGGCCGCCGAACGGGCGCTGATAGATCTTGCCTTCCTCGTTGCGCGAGAACGGCACGCCGTAATGCTCGAGCTCATAGACCGCCTTCGGCGCTTCCATGGTGAGATACTGCATGGCGTCGACGTCGCCGAGCCAGTCGGAACCCTTGACGGTGTCGTAGAGGTGCCACTGCCAGCTATCCGGCGTCATGTTGCGCAGCGAGGCGGCGATACCGCCCTGGGCCGCGACCGTATGCGAGCGGGTCGGGAAGACCTTGGTGATGCAGGCCGTGCGGAAACCCTGCTCGGCCATGCCGAGCGTGGCGCGCAGCCCGGCACCACCGGCGCCGACGACGATCACGTCGTAGGAGTGGTCGACATACTTGTAGGCCTTGCCATTCTGGGCGGGTGAAGTCGGTGCCATGTCAGCTTATCCTACGAATGCGATTTTCAGAATGGCGAAGAGACAGAGGCCGGCGATCAGGATCGCAAAGAACGTGTTCAGCATCAGGAGAACGATCTTGCCGAACTCGCCATGCACGTAATCCTCGATGATGACCTGCATGCCGAGCTTCATGTGGATGACGCCCGAGATCACCATCAGCCCCATGACGACCGCGACGAACGGGTTCGACAAGGCGCGAACCACATCCGCATACGGCGCACCGGCATAGGCGAGCATGAAGATGACGAAGAACAGGATGAGCGGAACATTGGCGACGGCCGTCAGCCGCTGACGCCAGAAATGGTCCGTGCCTTCCTTGGCGGAGCCGAGCCCGCGAACCTTGCCGAGGGGGGTGCGCATATCCATGAGAGGACCTTCAGAAGCGAATGAGGAAGCCGATCACCCAGACCAGCACGGTCAGACAGAGCGACCCGATGATGTTGGCGATGGCGAGCTTGGTCGAGAACTCTTTCCCGAAGCCATAGCCGAGATCCCACATGAAGTGGCGGAAGCCGCCGAGCATGTGGTGCAGCAGCGCCCATGTATAGCCGAGAAGCACGAGCTTGCCGAGAAGGCTACCGAGCACCCAATTGGCCCAGTCATAGGAGCCCTGGCCGCTTGCCGCCGCGATCAGCCACCAGGCGACGAGCACCGTGCCGACATAGAGCGCGCCACCGGTAATGCGGTGAACGATGGACATGACCATGGTGGGAATAGGCTTGTAGATTTGCAGATGCGGCGATAGGGGCCGGTTATTTGTCACGTTCGCCATCAGAACCTCGCGGCGGCTTCTCTGCGCTCCCGGATTTCGGAGCATGCTCAGTCAACCACACGAATGACAAAATTCTCTGTGTGCGTTGCATCAATTGCGACGTTTAATCACCGGGAACGCCGACGACAAGCACAATCGCTGTCTGCTTTTAATTTAATCGATTCGCGTTACCGGGAAGTTCGCAGGCTAAAGAAACTGGTCTTTTCCGCTCAAATTTTGTGCCGGTTGTCCGACCTGAATGGACAAGCGTCGGCTTTTGGCGCAATCTGGCGTTAACGATTTGTTAGGGATCGGAATTCCGGAGGCCGGCCACCCATGTTTCGCAGTCTGTCCGCAGTCGCCCTGATTACCTTGTCCGCGCTTGCTGCACTTCCCGCCGTAGCCGGCGACCGCCGCAACGATCATCGTTTTCCCGGCCATCGTCACGCTTTCCACGGCGGATTACTCCTCGGCGAACGTATCGGCTGGCGCGATCGCGGCATCCGTTTCGCCAACGCCTATCGATACCGGAACCGCAAAGAACGGATGCCGTTCCTGAAACAGTTTTCATCGCCGGCGACCAATCGCGTCGCCCGCAACAATCTGATCGTCGTCGTACCCCAGGCGCAGGGTGGTGGTGGCGGCGACACTTATGCCGGCTCTTCCTACGTCTATCAGGCCGATGGCGGAACCTATGTCGGCGGCGACGGCTATGGCTTCTATCCCCCCGCACGGCCTGAGCAACTGGCCCCGAAGGCGAAGGTCATCGATATTGCCGTGCAAGACGATCCCTGCGCCTACGAGGCCAATGTCTGCGTCATCCGGCCTTAGAGCATGATGCCGAAAGTGCGGAATCCTGTAGCAAATCCGAGGCCGCTCTTCGCCTACCTTACCGGTTACATCGTTGATCACAAAAGGTCGCAAAGCATCCGCCACCTTTGCTCCTAGAGCAATTCCAGGAAAAGTGCGAAGCGGTTTTCCGTCCGGAATTGCGTAAAAACAAAAGCCAGAGCGGTCCTGCGCTTCCGTTAAAAGCTGTACCGCTCTAGCAAGACATAGCCCTCTTCGACGAAATGTAGACCGTCCTGCTTCAAGCACTTCCGGGTCCGGCTTTGCTGACAAGAGTGTGAAGATGACGAATACAGGCGGTTCAAATTTGCCCGGCCTCACTCTTTCGCGACGCGGCTACGTCAATACGGATGGCGCACATCGGCGGGAGATTCTTGTCCTCAAACGTTGCCCGCCGTGGCGTTCCGCTATCCGGGATCCAAGCATCCCAGGCTCTGTTCATTTCCTCGAATGAGGCAAGGTCGCTGAGCCAAATGTTGACGAGAATGATCTCTGACTTGTCGGTACCTTCGCGCAGCAGCATGTCATTGATGCGCTCCAGTATTTCGTTGGTTTGCGCCGTCACGCTCGCTCCCCTCGTGAGGTTTGCGACCTGGCCGGGCAGATAGGCGGCATCTGCGAGAAGAGTTTCGTCAACTTTGGCTTGCCCCATCATCGTATTCGCAGACTTCCATGAATGCTTGAGATTGGGCCGTCGACCCTTCATTCGATCACTGTGGGGCTTCGCTCGCCACTTCGGTAGGGGGAATTAAATTGACCCGATATAATGGAAGCTGAACGCTCCCAGAGCCATTCCCGGTCAAAATGCTGCAAGCTGACCAAGAAAGGCTCTAGCTCGACAATATGGCCGTATGCCGCGAAATGAAGTCTACAAGATAGCGCGCGCCTTCGGCCGTCTCGGATTGAGCATACAGACCGATTTCAATGCGCACCGGACCGGGCAGGTCCGCCGATCTGTCAAGCGTCCGGCAGCCCTCGGGTTTCGTGTTGAGCATCATTGGCGCGATACCGATACCGACGCGAACCGCGGTCGCCATGGCCACCAGCGTCGATGCAACGCACGCCGTCTTCCACTTGACGTTCCGCTGGGACAGAGCGGCAAGCGTCGGCAGCGTCCAGGGACACTCCTCCTCGAACATAATGATGGGAAGCGGCTTTTCCGCATCCGCCACAAAGTCGGATCTGACCGTCCACATCAAATATTCGGTCCAGATCAGGGTCGGTTTTCGCGCGAGGCAGGTGATGTCGCAAACCACGAGATCCAGCTTCCCGTCTTCAAACAGGTTGGCGAGGCGGCGATTCGGCTCGACAATGATGTCGATATCGACCTTCGGGTTCTGCGCCCTAAAGTCACTAAGAATGTCGATCAGGTGGCCGGCTGCGAAGTCCTCAACGACGCCGAGGCGAATGCGGTCCTCGATCATCTTGCCTGTCAGCCTTTTCTCGACCTCGTCGCTGAGGGCGACCATTTCGCGGGCATAAGCCAGCATGATCTGCCCATGGCTCGTGAGCTCGAGGCCTTTTGACGAACGCGAAAACAGCGTAACGCCGACAAGCTCCTCCAGCTTGCGGATCTGCATGCTCACGGCGGCCTGCGTTCTGTTCAGCTTGACGGCTGCTCCATTGACGGTGCCGATCTCCGCGACGGTCAGAAATGCACGAAGCAGATAGGAATCAAGATCAAGCATCAGAAGCGCATTCCAAAGTTTGGGGCGCTCGAGTGCTGAGGGCCTCTCCGCCTATAAGCGGATATTGGACGAACCATGTCCTTCCGACAACTGGTGACACTTAGTCGGGAATGCCAGCTTATCGCGCGAACAGAACGCATGCCTCGGGCGGAATGGAAACGCTGATCTCCTGCCCGCGAGCAAAGGCTATGTCTGGACGGTTCGGGCAAGCCGAGATTAAGCGATCGCCACTGACGAGGTCCAGAACGATATGCCTGAAGGCACCGAGTGTCACAACGTCGGCAACGCGTCCGGGCATGGCCCCGGCACCCGGAGCGCCGGACGATATCTCGACGCTTTCCGGCCTCACGCAAATCTCGGCGGCACCTGAAAGGCTTCCCGTGGACGCAACCGGAAACTCCCAGCCGGATTCGGAGCGAAATTTGCCGGCCGTTCCGCCCGCGGCCGAAATCGAGCCATGAATCCAATTCGTCCGCCCCATGAAATCCGCGACGAAATGCGAGTCTGGACGCCAATACACATCATCCGGCCTGCCGGATTGCATGATGGCTCCACGGTTCATCACGAATATGCGCTCTCCCAGGCTCATCGCCTCCTCCTGGTCGTGGGTTACCACGATTGCGGTCGAGCCGACCGCGGCGAGCACATCCTTCAATTCGGTGCGCAGCTCATGGCGAAGTTTGGCGTCGAGGGCCGACAGGGGCTCATCCAGAAGAACAAGGCTCGGATGGGTGGCGAGCGCCCGCGCAAGCGCAACACGCTGCTGCTGGCCGCCGCTCAACTGGTGCGGCCGCCGCTGTCCGAATCCGACGAGCCGGACGAGCTCAAGCATCTCGGCGATGCGGCGAGGTATTTGCCCCGGCGGATGGTTGCGATGGCGAAGCCCGTAGCCGATGTTCTGTTCGACGGTCATATGCGGGAAAAGAGCGTAGTGCTGGAACAGCAGCCCGACATTGCGCTCATAGGGTTTCAATCCGGCCATCGGCTCGCCGTCGATCAGGATCGAGCCTTTGTCGGGCCGCTCGAATCCGGCAATGAGCCGAAGAATGGTGGTCTTGCCGCAGCCGCTCGGTCCAAGCAGTGCGATTGTTTCACCTGGGTTCACCGAGAAGGAGATATTACCGAGGGCGACCGTTTCGCCGAAGCGCTTGCTGACCCCTTGAAATTCCACGGCAGAAATCATCGTATTGTCCTCATGAACGAAACAAACCCTGACCGACGACAGTGTCGAAGCCGACGACACGGTCCAGCACAACGATCAGCAACGCGGTGACGGCAATCAGGACCACGGCCGCCGCAGCGATCGTCAGATCGAAAGCCGCGCGCATGTTGCTGACCAGCGTAACAGGCAAGGTCGTTGCCGACGGATCGCTCAGAAAGAGACTGATCGATACGTCATCTATCGAAATTGCGAAGGCGAAGATCGCGCCGGTGACGACGCCGGTCCGCATGAGCGGTAGGGTAATGGTCCAGAAGGCCTGGCGCTCGGTGGCGCCGAGAACCATTGCGGCTTCCGTCAATCGTTGGTCGCTGCCAAGAAGGCTGGCGAGGCTGGTCCTTATGCAATAGGGCAACGTCACGATCACGTGGCCGAGGAGCAGGCGCGCCATACCATTTGTGATACCGGCCTTGGAAAGGAAAAGCAGCAGGCCGAATCCAATGACGACCGGCGGAACGATGAGTGGCGAGAGAAAGGCCGAAGTCAGCGCTGCCTTTCCTGGAAAATTGCCACGGGCAAGGCCGACGGCCGCCGCAGTTCCGATCGTGACGGACAGAACCGTCGTGAGTACCGCCAAGATGAGGCTGGTGCGTAGGCTGGTAAGGATATCCGCCTGAGAGACGAGCCGTTCGAACCAGTGAAGCGACAAGGCAGGTGGCGGCAGTGGACCGAGGTAGGTCCTGGCGTCGAAAGCCATGAGGCATGTTATCACCAACGGGATGGCGAGGAACGCCAATCCAAGGCCGATGACACCGTAGGCGAGGGAAACGGCGATCCGGTCCCCGGTTCGCGCTGCAAGAGATTGTCTGCTCATCGGGAAACCTTCCAGGCCTGCGCAAACGTTATGACAGCGACGACCGCCAAGGCCGCGGCAAGCATGACGAGCGAGATCGCCGCGCCGCTCGGATAGTTGGCGATATCGCTGAACCGGGTGTAGATGACGTTCGATATGAAAAGCACCCGGCCCCTCCCGAGCACCATGGGAATGACGAAGGCGCTGATCGCGAAAGTCAGCGAGACAAGCGTGCTTGAGATCAGAGCTGGGAAGCTCAGGGGAAGAGTGATCGACAAATGGGCTTTCCATCCCGGCGCGCCGAGCGACTGGGCTGCATCGAGCAGACGCGGATCGATCGATTGCATCGCGCCAATCAGCGTTAGCGTTGCGACCGGTATGATCGAGTGAACCAGGCCCGCAGTAACGACGATATTGATATATTCGCGGCTGTTGGGCGAAAGGCCAAGTGTCAAGAGGAGGGGTCGCAAGATGCCGACCGACCCGAAGGTCAGTTCGATCGCGTATGTCTTGATCAGGACGCTGGATAGAACAAGTGTAATCAAAAAGCCGAGGGTGAGCGCGCGCATCCGCGGGGAAATGCGCCGCACGATAAAGTAGGCCAGCGGGAATGCCACAAGCTGGCCGATGATCGCGGCAACTCCACCGATCCAGAAGGTCGTCAGCAGGACACTCGCAAACGCCTGGTTTGCAAGCTCGTAATAGTTTTGGACCGTTGCCGCGGCATTTTCAACGGAACCGACGCGCCCCGGCGTAAACTCCTTCAAGCTTTCGATTGCCAGATTGATTAATGGTGACAGAAAACCGAATGCGAACACCAGGAGGGCTGGCCCGAGCGTCAGTGCCGCATCTCGGCGATCAGGTATTGAAATGGCAACGGGTTGCCGCCTAACCTTGGTCATGGTGGAACAGCCTTTTCCTCGCCCCTAGGGCCATGAGAAAGGCAGGTTATCGAATCCCGCGCTCGCGCCTTCGATAACCTGCCGCGAGGTGCCTTAGAGCAACGGGGCGATGTCCTGTTCCCAGCGCTTGGACCAGGCATCCTGCTGTTCGAGAACGACATTGTAGTCCGGCACATAGACGAAGCTCGAAAACTCGTCCGACGTGAAGGACAGATGCTTCAGATTGTCGGGCGTGACCGCCTTGCTGTTCAACGGCGCTTCGCCAGCCACCTTGGCATAGAGCGAATTCATGTCCGGGCTGATCGCGAAGTTGACGAAATCGAGCGTCGCCTTGGTGTTCGGTCTATTCTTCAGTACGCCGAAACCGCTCTGGTAGAGGAAGGCCTTGAAGTTACTGTCCTTGGTGAAACGAGTAACCGGGAAGTTCTTCGCCACGGCCGCCCAGCCGGGCTCAGCGAAGAAGCCGACGGAGGTCTCGCCCGACGTCAGCGAATTGGTGAAATCGATATCGGTGATGGCGACGCGGCCGATATTGCCGGATTTCGCCAATTCCGTCATCAGCTTCCATCCAGGTTCCATATTCGTTTCACTGCCGCCGGCGTGAAGGGCGAGCGCGACAATCTGGAGCATCATGCTCTGTGTCGGGCCCGGCCAGCAGATCGCGCCCTTAAGATCGGGACTGAGCAGATCATCGATGGTCTTCACAGCGATAGGGGCCGTGTCGGTTCGTGCACCGAAATACATGCCGCCAACTGCGCGTGGGACCGCTTTGATATTGCCCTTGCCGTCACGAATGATGATTTTCTCGGGAATATTCGCAAGGTTGGGAATATCGGCAGGATTGATGGTCTCGAGCCAATCTTCCTTCACCATGCTGTTGAATGAGCCTTCCCAGCCAGCGACGTAGTCGTAGTCGACATTCGGCCAGACGGCCTTGATCTTTGGCAGGATAGCGCCCGCGCCGCCCTGATGGAGAACCCAGTTGAATGTCGCCGCATTCTGGTCGGCGGCAATCTGCTTCATAGCTTCGACGACCTCGCCGCCCCATTCGACGGCGGTGAGATTGCCGCTGCCGGCTGCGGCGGATCTCGCAAACCCGGTCATCGTGCCGGCAATCCCCGCGGCAGCGGCGGATCCGAGGAAGCGGCGGCGTGTCATATCGTGCAACATGGTAGGTTCCCTTTGTTGTCGGCCCTCTGCTGGACCGTTCGCATCGGAGACTGCTTGGAGGTTACCAACCGCGGTAGTGGGAAAATTCTCGCCGGGTTATAAAGTTTTCTGAACGCCCGGATGAACGCACTACCCGCTTCGCGCAGCCTCGGCCGGCCTAGTCTATCAAGAATCGTTATATCCCCTCTCGAATTTTCGCGGTTCCAAGAGAAGCGGGCGGCGCCGATGATGATGGCAGCATCAATACCGCGGGAGCCTGCCTTGACCATTGACCGGGATTTTCTGGAAGACTTGAGAAAGCGCTTCGGCAGCGCTGCAGGCGGGGAAATGGAAGATCCGCACTTCCACGCCGTGGCGGCCAGCGTATTCAAGGACGGCGACAGCCGCAAATGGCCCTTCGCCGATCCTGCGACCTTTCTGGACGCCCGTTTCATCGAGAACGGCTTGCGCCCCGAGGTGCTTGAAGCGCTTGACGTGGCCCTGATCGGCGTGCCGATGGATCTCGGCGTCACCAATCGTGCCGGCGCGCGGCTGGGGCCGCGGGCCGTCCGGGCTGTCGAGCGTGTGGGCCCGTACGAACATGTTCTGCGTGTCGCGCCGATGGGAGGGCTAAAGGTCGCCGACGTCGGCGACGTGCCGATGCGCAGCCGGTTCGGCTTGGCCGAGTGCCATGCCGACATCGAGGCCTGCTACCGGATGATCGCGGCAACCGGGGCTATCCCGCTGTCGGTCGGCGGCGACCATTCGATCTCCGGCGCCATTCTCAAGGGCCTGGCGGCCAATCAGCCGGTAGGCATGATCCACATCGACGCTCACTGCGACACCGCTGGTCCCTATGAGGGCTCCAAGTTCCACCACGGCGCGCCCTTCCGCGAGGCGGTTCTGGCGGGCGTGCTCGATCCGAAGCGTACGATCCAGATCGGCATCCGCGGCGGCGGCGAATATCTCTGGGAGTTCTCCTTTGCCTCCGGCATGACCGTCATCCACGCCGAAGAGGTAGCGGAGATGGGCCTCAAGGCTGTGATCGCAAAGGCTCTGGAGGTTGTCGGCGCCGGTCCGACCTATCTCAGTTTCGACGTGGACAGCCTCGATCCGGCCTTCGCTCCGGGAACCGGCACTCCAGAAGTCGGCGGGCTTCAGCCGAGGGAAGTCCTGACCCTGCTGCGCGGCTTCAAGGGCATCAACCTCATCGGCGGCGACGTCGTGGAAATCGCGCCGCAATACGACAATACCACCAACACCGCGCAGATCGCCGCGCAGGTCCTGTTCGAACTCCTGTGCCTCGCGATGTTCAGTCCCGCGGTCAGGACAAACGTGACCTGAGAACCAGCTCCACACCGGCAGCGTGCCTCGCGCCCGCTGCCATCCATCACCTGTCGCACAACACGTCTCAAAAAGGGGAACGACATGACTGCTCTTATGAAATTGCGCTACACCGCCACCGCGGCAATTGCCGTGTTCGGCATCCTGGCAGGAGCCGCACAGGCCGACGAACTTGCCGATATCAAGGCCGCAGGCGAGATCAACATCGGCATCTTCTCCGATTTCCCACCCTTCTCTTCGGCAAGCGCCGATATGAGCATCAAGGGCTATGACGTCGACGTCGCCCAGAAGATCGCCGACGGGCTCGGCGTGAAACTCAATCTCGTGAGCGTTACTGGCCAGAACAGGATCGCCTACCTGAACGACGACCGCGTCGACCTGCTGATGAGCGTCGGCTATTCGAAGGAGCGCGCCGAGGTTATCGATTATGCCGCCCCGTACGCCCCCTACTATATCGCCGTCATCGGTCCGGCAGCCCTGAAGGTGAGCGGCAAGGAAGACCTCGCCGACAAGACCGTTGCCGTCAATCGTGGGACGCTCGAAGACACGTCGCTGACGGCTGCCGCCCCCGGATCGACTGCGATCCAGCGTTTCGAGAACTACAATTCGGTCATCCAGGCCTTCATATCCGGCCAGACCCAGTTGATGGTGGTCGGCAACGATGTCGGTGCGCAGGTTCTGGCGCGACAGGACGAACTGAAGCCGGAGCAGAAGTTCCAGCTCCTCAGCTCCCCCTCGCACATCGCGCTCCGCAAGGGCGAGGAAGGCCTGAAGAAGGCTGTCAATGACAGCGTCGCCGCAATGATCGCCGATGGTTCGCTCGACGCAAGCTCGAAGAGCTGGCTGAAAGCGCCGCTCAACCCTGAAAACCTGAAGGACTGACGAAGACGGCCTCCCACTCACCAGAGCACGATGCCGAAAACTGTAAGCGATTCCGGTGGCATCATGCTCCCATTCTTTGGTTGAGAGGCGGATCGAGATTTCGGGCCGACCCGGCCCAGATCATCCGGCTCCAAAGGACAAACGATGAGATACAGCCTCGATTTCAACTGGCTTTGGGACGGAATGGGAGCTCTGGCTTATGGCGCAGGCACGACGCTTGCGCTGACGGCCTCCACATCGGTCCTCGGGATCGTTCTCAGCGTTCTCGGCGCGGCCGCGCGCCGGGGACCTTATCCATGGTTGCGCAAGGTCGTCGGCCTGTATGTGGAAATCATGCGCAATACGCCATTCCTGGTGCAGCTGTTCTTCATCTTCTTTGGCCTGCCTAGCCTCGGCATTCGCCTCGATCCGATCTCTGCCGCAGTTCTTGCCATGACCCTCAATATGGCGGCCTACACGATCGAGGTGGTCGGGGCCGGGCTCGATGCCATACCGAGAGGCCAGAAGGAGGCGGCGCAGGCACTCGGCCTGAGGCCCCGACTGGTGTTCTTCAAAATCATTCTGCCGCAAGCGATCGCCATCATTTTTCCGGCGCTGACGAGCCAGGTCATCATCATGATGCTGGAATCGGCGGTGGTTTCGCAAATATCCGTCCGCGAGCTGGCGCAGGAGGCCGATCTGCTTCAGTCGCGCACCTTCCGCTCCTTCGAGACCTATCTGGTGGCGACGTTGATCTACCTTTCGATGTCCGCCGCACTTCGCCGGCTCCTTTTCGCCGGAAAACGCCGTTTTCTGGGAGCCGGTCTGGCATGATTGAGTTCACCTTCTGGGACATTTTGCGCAATCTTGTCTTCGCGACACGCTGGACCCTTATGCTTTCGCTCGCAGCCTTTGCCGGCGGCGCCATCGTTGGCCTGGCGATCCTGTCTGCACGGATATCGAAAACGCGCTGGCCGCGCAGCTTCGCGTCCGGCTACATTGCCCTGTTTCAGGGAACGCCGCTCCTCATGCAGCTCTTTTTGATGTTCTTCGGCCTGCCGATGCTCGGTTTCCGGATCGAGTCATGGACCGCCGCCGTCTGCGGCCTGACGTTCTATGCCAGCGCTTATCTTGCGGAAATCTGGCGGAGCGGCGTCGAGGCGGTGCCGCGCGGGCAATGGGACGCCGCAGCCAGCCTGGGCTTGCATCGTCTTCTCGAACTTCGGCTTGTCATCCTGCCGCAGGCTTTCCGGATCACGCGCGCGCCGACTGTCGGGTTCTTGGTCCAGTTGATCAAGAGCACCGCACTGGCCTCGATCCTCGGCTTCGAAGAACTATTGAAAACCGCGAACGCCATCAACAACGCGACCTTCGAACCTTTCAAGGTCTACGGTCTCGTTGCGGTGATCTTCTTCGCCCTGTGCTATCCGCTTACGCAATACGCCAGAATTCTGGAGAAGAAAGCTGCGTTTGGCTGAGCGGTGCCGAGTTGCTCCGCATTCCGATCGCAACGGAGTGTCCAAAGGGCCGATGCCGGTTGAAAAGCTAGTGCGCCGCGCAGCGGCGACGCGGCTCAGGCGCTGCCCCCTTCAATCACACAGAACTCGCTTTATCCAGCAGTCAGAACTTCCTGAGAGATCGCTTCAATGACCGACACACAAATCCGTATTCTCGATGCCCGGACAACGGGCGAGCTTCTACCTTTCGGCGCGCTGGTCGCGACCCTGCGGCAAGCATTTGCCGAAGGCTGTGTTGTGCCGGTACGGCATCACCACACGATCGGCAATAGCGGCGAACCGGATGCGACGCTGCTTCTGATGCCTGCCTGGCATGAAACGTACCGGTCGGAGCGCTATCTTGGCATCAAGATCGTCACCGTCTTTCCCGGCAACACGGTACGCGGCATTCCAGGTTTGACATCGACTTACATGCTCTATGATGGCCGGACCGGGATGCAGCTTGCGCTCCTTGACGGAAATACGATCACCGCGCGCCGCACGGTAGCGGCATCGGCCCTTGCCGCGGACTATCTTGCCCGAAAAGACGCCCGCCGCCTGCTGGTGATCGGCGCAGGCCGCGTCGCGAGCCTCATACCCGATGCCTACCGCGCCGTCCGGCCGATCGCGCATGTGGATATCTGGGATATCGATCCCGCCAATGCGGAACGGCTGGCGCAGAGCCTCCGGCAACAGCGGCTCCAGGCCACCGCCGTCACGGATCTGGAAGCCGCGGCGCGGCAAGCCGATATCGTCAGCGCGGCGACGCTGGCGACAGCACCGCTTATCCGGGGCGAATGGCTACGGCCGGGCAGCCATGTCGATCTGATCGGCGGCTTCACCCCGGCGATGCGCGAGGCGGATGACGAGGCGCTTCGGCGCTCGTCTGTCTATATCGACACTCACGAAGCCCTTCACGAAGCGGGCGATCTGGTTCAGCCGATCAGGGCCGGCGTCATTGCTGCGGATGCGGTGCGTGCCACACTTGACGAACTGTGTCGCCGGGATAGTCCAGCGCGGACGTCCAACGACGAGATCACTCTCTACAAGGCAGTCGGAACGGCGTTGGCCGATCTTGCCGCCGCGACGATGGTGTATGAAGCCGCTTTGATCGCCGGCTGACGTCTTCTGGTCCGGCCGATCGCGAATGATCGGAACGGAAGATTCTCGATTTTTCTAAGAAGGACTGATCACCCTCAAGATACGGGCTCCCGGTTTCGACGCTCTCGGCCTGTCCAGGCATTCCATCGCCAGTGCTGCACCCGACCAATGTCCGAGGCCGACCATGTCGGTTCGGTGGGCTTGGGAAGCAATGGGCCGGCGCTGATATTCGTGCGGCATAACGCTTTGTGTGCCATAGTCGGGTGAGCCCCTTGTGCAATCCGATATAGACCCGCAGTGATTACAAATCCGCCGCGCATCGAAATCCAGCAACTGGCCCATTTCGTGCTGGCCTGTCAGAGCCCGACGCTGGCGGAGACCGCGCGCGAGCTTGGGATTGCTCCTTCGGCGCTGACATCAAGTCTGCGTACTTTGGAAAATGAACTTCAACTCAAGCTCTTCATTCGCAAAAGCGGTCACCTCAGTCCTTTACCGGCAGCCTTCTGGCTGTTTCAGCAGGCAACGGCCATCCTTCATCGCGAAAGGTTCGTGCGTCGGATGCGGAATGGGGACACGGACCATCGTCGCATCGATATTCGTCTCGATCTCAGTTTCTCCATCGGCCGGTTTTCGAAGGCGATCGGACGTACCGTCGAAGATATGGAACGCGAGCGGCCCGACCTGCTGATCGACGTGATGTTTGCAGACGGGCGAGGAAAATCCCTTGTTGATGACGAGGCTGCGGACATCCCGGGCAACGCGGGTTCGATGGAAATCGAAGTCGGCTATATGACCGGCGTGCCATCTGCGAACCTGCCTGCGATGACGCCCTTTTACGATGAGGGTTGGTTTTCTGTCGGAACGGCGGAGGCCGCGGTTGATCTTCGCTCCCCCAATCAGAAATTTGTCGTTTTGAAAATGCGTCAGGCACTTCGCGATGCCGTTATCCGATATGCCGACGAGCATGGCATCCGCGACCGCATAATCCTGATGGATGAGGAGCCGGCAGACCTTCACCGGCTGCTCAACGAGTTTCCGCAGATGCGGTTCCTGATGCCGCGCAGTATGGTCGCCGACCGGCTCGGACTTGCGCGCCTGCATCTGGAGCCCCTCGATCCGCCGTTGTCGAGCACCTTGGGCGTGCGGGCAAACGGGCCGGATCAGGAGGTCGTGTCCGCCATGCTTTGTAGCCTCAAGAAAAATCTGGAGGCAATGGAGGCCAATATCGTCTTTCGACCGCAGTTGACGGCACGTCAATTGTACTACTTCAACCTTGCGCATCTCAGCGGAGGTATTTCGGCGGCGGCGCGCGCGGCGCATGTCACGCAACCCTCCGTTTCGACCCAGATTCAGAAAATCGAGGCAGTTGTCGGGCAACCTCTGTTCGAACGGCGGCGCAACGGTGCCGAGAGCACGAAGGCCGGCAAGGCATTGCTTCCCTTCACCCTGGAGATCGAAGAGCGCATCGATGGCCTCCTTCGGGCCAGTCTGGATATTGCCGCCCACACACAGGCGACCATCTCAATCGGCATGCTGCCGAGTTCGGGGCATGACAGCGTCATGACGGACAAGGTGGCGCAGGCACTGACGGCAACCCGCCTTGGCCATCCCGAATACCGGCTGAGAATCATCGAAGGTTCCAACGCTGTGCTTCACGATCAGGTGCGCGCGGGAGAGCTCAATCTGGCCATTGTCGGTGCCGTCCAGACGCAGATGACCCGGATCCATCTCGGACCGAGCGAGCGCCTCTCGGTCGTTGCCAATCCGGCCTTGAACCTTGCCGGCCGAACGGAAATTCCACTGGCCGAAGTTTGCGGATTTCCGCTGGTTCTCGGAATCAAGCATCTCAGTATCCATCAGGCGTTCATGGCAGCCGCCAGTGCGCGGCATCTGCGTGTCGAGCCGGTCATGGACGTCGGTTCTCTGCCATTGGCCATCGCCATGGTCCGCCGTTTGCCGGTCTGTACGGTCCTGCCGGTGTCCTCGGTCCAGCAGGATATCGGCAGCGGGCGCCTCACCGCTGCGCCGATTACGGAAGACGTGATCGCCGGAAACCTCTCAGTGATTTTCTCCGGCGAAAGGACGCTGTCCGAGGCCGAACGGACGATGATCCAGTCACTCGTTGCCGTCTTCGGCCGACAGGCGTGATCTAAGAGACATATCGTGCCGAATCGCGCTCATGCGCGGAGCATTCTGATTTTCCTATCCTCCAATTCGTGATTTTCGAGCTACCCAGCCTCCGGCCTGCACCTGATACTTGCCGCATCAAAACAGCCCTCGGAAATGACTTTCACAGGATTGCCGGATGAATGATCACCCTGATCCGCTTGAAAAAATGACATCCAGGACGGTCAGCGATGCAATGCGCGGCAGCGAAAGCGATCAATCCTGTCGAGGCATTCTTCAGGAACTCGACCGACGCGGTCAGCTAGCGGTGATTTCGGAGGAAGTCGACCCGATCCACGAGGTATCGGCCATTCTTTCCATCGTCGATGAAAAGGCGGCGGTACGGCTCGACCGCATCAAGGGTCACGACATGCCGATCTTCGGCAACATCCTGTCGGATCTCGATCGTGTCGCCCTGGCGCTTGACGTCGCGAAAAGCGATATCCAGCAGAAGCTGCTATCCTCGATCGCGTCTCCGGTGCCGCCAGTCTTCGTGGACGATGCGCCGGTACAGCAACAGCTCTTCCAGGACGACATCCTGACCCGGCTTCCAGTCCCGACGTTCTTTTCCAAGGAGACCGGTCCCTACATTACTGCGGGTCTGATCGTGGCTCGCGACCCTGAAACAGGCTTGGGCAACGCGTCCTATGCCCGCATCAAGGTGCTTGGTCCGAACGAAGCGATGATCGGAATTGCACCGAACCATCATCTCGCCATCATGGCTCGCAAGGCAGGCGCCAAAGGCGAGCCGCTGCCCTTCGCCGTCGTCCTCGGCGCGCATCCGGCCATTCAGCTTGCCGCCTGCTTCTATCTGGGGCTCGGTGACGATGAAATGCACTGCGCCGGATCGTTGCTCGGCGAGCCGGTGCGGCTTGTCCGCTGCAAGTCGATCGATCTCGCCGTGCCTGCAGAGGCGGAGATCGTGCTCGAAGGTCATATTCACGTCGACGAGCCGATCCTCGAAGGATTGGTCTCCGAATATCACGGCATGTACGAAGATTACGGCTCCGGGGTGCGCGTCAGATTTGAATGCATGACTTGCCGCTCCGACGCGATGTTGCAGGTGATCGAGCCCGGTTACCACATGGAGCACCTCTATCTCGGCGCGGTGCCGATCGCTGCCAGCCTCAAGGCCGTCATCCGGCGGTCCGTTCTCAATGTCGGCGAAGTTGCCGTCACCGCGTCAGGCAGCGGACGGAACAACGTGGTCGTGCAGATCGATGCGCCCCGCCCGGGACAGGCACGCCGCATCATGTCGATCTGCTGGGGTGCGGTCAGCATCGTCAAGAACATCACTATCGTCGACAGCGATGTCGACCCTTGGGATCTCGGTGCCGTCGAATTGGCAAAGATGACGCGCATGCGCGCGGAGCGCGACATTCTCATCGTCACGGACCTTCCGGCAGACCGGTCCGAGCCTCAGGAAGACGGCGGCGTGATCGCCAAGGTCGGTTACGACGCCACGATGAAGGCGGGCGATCGGAAGGAAGGGTTCGACAAGGCGCTTCCGCCGCTGGAATCCTACGAGCGGATGCGCCAGCTGCTGTTGCGCGTCAAGCCGGAGATGCTGATTTGAGGCGATTGATCATCGGCATATCAGGGGCTTCCGGTGCAATCTACGGCCTGCGTGCGCTGGAGATGCTGCGGGATTTCGACGATGTCGAAACGCATCTTGTCATATCGCCCGCGGCGATCCGCACGGCACTGGCCGAAGGGACGGGAAAGACTGCGGACGAAATCCGTGGCCTCGCCGACCGGGTCTACAGCCACGGGGATATCGGCGCCTCGATCGCCTCCGGCTCCTTCCGCTGCGACGGCATGCTGGTTGCACCATGCTCGATCAAGACGCTGAGCGGGATCGCGCATTGTTATGCAGACGATCTGATCGTGCGCGCCGCCGATGTCTGCCTGAAGGAACGCCGCCGGCTGGTGCTGATGGTGCGGGAAACGCCGTTGCATGCGGGCCATATCGCGCTGATGGACCAGGCGACACGCAGCGGCGCCGTCATCATGCCACCGGTGCCGAGCTTTTACACGCTGCCGAAATCAATCGCCGAAATGGTCGACCAGACCGTGGGGCGTGCGCTGGATCAATTCGGGCTTCATCATCCGACGGTCCGGCGCTGGACGGAGGATCATAACGACTGAGCCATGAAGAGCAGCGCTGAAAGCTGCCGGGCCATGATGTCAACCGCATGCAAACAACGACGCACAATCACTCCCCCAGGGGAACTCAAAAAAAGGAGATAGAGTGATGTTGTCAGACAATCGTTCCGGAAGGCTGCAGAGCCTGTTCATGCGTGGCGCCGCCGCCTTGCTGTTGTCGCTGACGACGGCGGCACCCATGATGCTCGCCGCATCTTACGCGATCGCGCAGACGGAAAAGCCCGTCAGCGGCGGCACGATGACCATTATCAACGGTTCGGACATCAAGAGCTGGGATCCGGCGATCACCGCCGGCACCTATCCCGGCGGTCCGATGGATGTGCTCGACGCCGTCTACGGCTTTATCGTCTACGTCAACGATAAGGGCGTCGTGACCGGTGGCATGGCCGAAAGCCTGACCAGCACCGACGCGGTGACCTGGACCTTGAAGCTTCGCAAGGACATGAAGTTCACGGACGGTGCGCCCTACGATGCGGAAGCCGTCAAATACAATTGGGACCGCGCCGCCGATCCGGCCACGCTTTCGCCGGCGCAGCCGTTCATCTCTTCCTGGAACAACGCGATCACCGTCGTCGATCCACAGACGCTGACGATCAAGCTGTCCTCCCCGAACGCCAATTTCGCAGCCCAGGTCGCCGAGCTGTGCCCCTTCATCGCCTCGCCGGCAGCATTGAAGGCCGCCAAGGAAAAGACCGATATCAAGCCGGTGGGCGCCGGCGCCTTTACGCTGACCGAATGGAACCAGGGCATATCGATGACCATGGCCCGCAATCCCGGTTATTGGGATCAGCCGCGCCCCTATCTGGATACGATCAAGTTCGCCATCATTCCCGAAACCAACAGCCGCATCGCCACCGTCGTGCAGGGTGGCGCAACGATGATGGCCGGTTATCCCTATCAGTTCGGCTCGAACGCAACGGCGCCGGGGGTTGCGACCCACGAGATCCCGATCCGCGGCATCAACCGCGCCTATCTCAACCAGGCCAAGGGCATCTTCACCGATGTTCGCGCCCGCGAGGCCTTCTATTCCGCCATCGACCGCGCGCGGCTGATGCAGGCCTTCACGCAGATGCCCGGATACAAGGCACCCAGCAATTACTTTGGAGAGAATTCGCCCTATTTCGACAGCGTTTCATCGTTGCCCACCTATGATCCGGTGAAGGCGCAGGAACTGTTCGATGCTCTGAAGGCGGACGGCAAGCCATTCTCGATCAAGATCGTCACCTATACCAACTCGGACCTGAAGCGTCTTGCCGCCTACATTCAGCAGGTGCTGACCGGCTATGAGGGCGCCTCGGCTGAGATCGTCGAAGTCGACCAGGCCTCGCTGATCCAGCGGTGCAAGACGCAGCTCGATTTCGACATCTGCGTCGAGGGCGGGGTACTGGTGTCGAACGGTGCCGAGCCGAACATTTCCAACCTGCTGAGCTCCGGCGGTGCTTTCAACTGGGGGCAGTACAAGAGTGCCGAGATGGATGCTGCACTGAAGGAGGCCAGCTCCACTCTCGATCCGGTCGCTGTCAAAGCCGCCTATGTCAAGGTTCAGAAGCTCGTTGCAACCGAGATGCCGCTCTACATCTTCGGGGAACAGACGCGCTCGCTGCTGCTGCGCGACAATACCGGCGGCGTCGTTCCCTCGAACGGCGGCATCCTGCAAAAGCAGTTCCTCTACGTTTGCACGGATGCCTGCCAGGAATAGCGGGCTCCAGATCACGACGCACAAGCTCGTCCGGAAGATCCGGGCGGGCTAGGAAGGGGCCGGTCGTTGGGCTGGGCGACCGTACACGCCAGAGACGTTAAGACGACGGAATGAGCCCTGCGACGCGGGGCGATCGGAAAAGGTGGATGACGATGATCGGCAATCGCAAGAAGGTGAAGTTTCGGGACCTGGTTTCCCGCAAGCAGGTGTTCACGCCCTGCGTCTGGGATTGCTACTCCGCCAAGGCGGCGGAAATGGCCGGCTTCGAGGCGATCCTGCTCAGCGGCGCATCGCTGGGATTCAGCATGTCCGGCGTGCCGGATCTCGGCCTGCACAATCAGGAGGAACTGGTCTACGCGACCGACCGCATCGCCGACTATTCGCCTCTGCCGCTGGTCATCGATGCCGATGACGGCTTCGGCGACGTCGTCCAGACCTTCCGCACCTGTTATCGTCTCGCCAAAGCCGGTGCCGGAGCGATCCTGATCGAGGATACGCCCAATGAACGCGGCTATGCGCGGTTCGGCCGTGCCATGGAGGCGGCGACGCTGGCCGGCAAGGTCGATGGCAACGTGCCGCATGAGGTCGTCTCGCAGGAGCTGTGGCTCGCCAAGATCAAGGCCTCGATCGAAGCCTGCGAAGGCACCGATTGCGTGGTTATCGCACGCACCGAATCCAAGCTCGAAAAGGGGCTGGACGACGCTATCGAACGCTGCGTGCGCGCCGCAGCACTCGGCGCTGAAATGACCTATGTGCATGGCCTGCGCACGTTGGAGGAATGTCAGAAGGTGGCAAAGGAATTGCCCGGGTGGAAGATGTTCGGCGATGTCGCGACAGTCAACGGCGTGCCCTTCGTGCGGCTCGAGGAAATCGAGGCGCTCGGTTTCAACCTGGTGACCATGCATTATCTCGAGAAGGGATCGATGTATGGCATGATGGATTACGGGCGGCATGTCTTCAACGACCGCAGCACGCGTTACGCGGACGAGCACAGCATGGGCGGCATGACGCCTGCCGAGCAGAAGGCCGCACTGGAGCGAGACAGCGGCTGGCTCGATGCCGAGGACAGATGGAAGGCACTCTGATCCCGGAGGCCGGCCGCTCTGCCGTCTCGTTTTGCGAAATCCGGATGCCGGTCCAGTCCGGCATTGGATGTTCCACCTGACAATCGGAGTCCGATCGTTGCGAATTGCCAAGCTCTCCTATCTGAAAGCGGTCGGCGTCCGGCTTCTGGCCGGCATTCCGGTCTTCCTGCTGGTGACGTTCTCGGCGACGGCGCTGTCGAGCCTGATGCCGGGGTCGGCGGCGCAGCTGATCCTTGGAGAGAACGCGACGCAGGCGCAGATCGATGCGCTGAACAGCCGTTACGGCTACGATCTGCCGGTCTGGGAACGTTATCTCGGCTGGCTCGGACGGCTTCTTCAGGGAGATCTCGGGCAGACCATGTTCAGCCAGCAGTCCGTGGCAAAACTCCTGGTCGACCGGGCGGCAGTGACGTTCGAGATTGCGCTGCTTGCCATGTTCGTCTCGCTCCTGATCGGCGTGCCGCTCGCCATGTATACCGCCAGCCGGCCGGGCGGTATCGTCGATACGGTGCTGCGGGCGGTGTCCTCGGTCATGCTGTCGATCCCGACCTTCGTCATCGTGGTTCTGCTCGGCTTCGTCTTCGCAATCGTGCTGCGCTGGCTGCCGGCGACCGGCTGGGTTTCCTTCAGCGACGATCCGATCGGCAATCTCTACTACGTCGCCTTGCCGGTGATGTGCCTCAGCGTGCACCAGGCAGCCTATTTCTACAGGGTGAGCCGCAGCGAATTCGTTGCGGTCCTCCAGGAGGATTATGTCCTCGTTGCCAGGGCCAAGGGCCTGCCGACGCGCTATATCCTGATGCGCCACGTGCTGCGTCCGGCCTCTCCCCAGGTGCTGACGGTGATGGGCCTGTCGATGACCTATCTGCTCGGCGGTTCCTTCATCGTCGAGAGCTATTTCGCGGTGCCCGGCATCGGCTGGACCGTTCTCAATGCGGTGAGCAGCCACGACCTGCCCGTCATGCAGGCCATCCTGTCGCTGACGGTGGTGATCTTCGTCGTGATCTTCATCCTGGTCGATCTCGGTTATGCGCTCATCGATCCGCGGGTGGACGTGTCATGAGCCGCCTCCAGCCAACACAAACGGACCTCGTGCCCGGCGAAGCGGTCGCGTTGTCGGAGACGTTGAATGCCGCGATGCCGAAGACCGCGCGCTTCCGCATGCCGAGCGGCCATCCGATGGAATGGTTCGCCTTCGTGTTCCTGGCGGTTCTGATCGTCTCCTCGGTTTTCGTGGAGTTCATTCCGGGTCTCGTCCGGGCAAGCTTCCCCTATGGCGATTTCTCGCAAGGTCCGGAATGGAGCCTGAACGGCCTGTTCGGAACCGATGCGCTCGGGCGCAGCATCCTGTCCCGCGTGCTCTACGGCGCGCGAACGACGCTCGCCATCGTCTCGGTCGCGACGCTGATCTCGCTGGTGATCGGCATGATCCTCGGAATGCTGGCCGGCTTCTATCGCGGCCCGGTCGAGCGGATCGTCGATCTCTATGCCAATTCCATGGCGTCGCTTCCGCCGATCCTCGTCATCCTGGCGCTGATATCGGTGACCGGAAATTCGGTTTTCACGATGATGCTGGCGCTTGGCCTGCTCGATATCGGAACCTATGCACGCATCGCCAAAGGCGGCGTGATTGCCCAGAACGACCGTGACTACGTGTTGGCGGCACGCGCCATGGGCGCGTCGGACATGCGGCTTCTGCTGCGCGAGATCCTGCCCAATCTCGTTCCGGCACTGACGGCCATCGTTCCGCCGCTGATGGCGGGGCTGATCATCACGGAGGGATCGCTGAGCTTTCTCGGTTACGGCATTCCGGCGCCGGCGCCGAGCTGGGGCGGGATGATCGCCAGCTCGACCGACCTGCTCAGCCGCTTTCCACTGCTGATCTTCGGACCGATCGTCGCCATCGTGCTGACGGTCTATTCGCTCAATACGGTCGGGGATTGTCTGGCCCGTCGCATGAACCATCGCGGCAGGGAACTCTGATATGAAAGAGGCAGCGAACACTACCCCGGTCCTCGATTGTCACGAGCTCTCCTGTCATTTCAGGTCGCCGTTCGGGCCGATCCGCGTGCTGCACGACGTGAGCTTCAGCATCCCGCCGCGCACGACGCTCGGCATCGTCGGAGAATCCGGGGCGGGCAAATCCATGCTGGTCAAGACCATCATGGGGATTGCGCCGGAGGGCATGAAAACCAGCGGCCGCATCCTTGCCGACGGGATCGATCTGTCGACGCTCAACGAGGCGAAACGCCGTGCCCTTCTCGGTCGCAAGTTCGGGATGGTTTTCCAGAATCCGATGACATCCCTCAATCCGTTCGTGCGGGTGGGGCGGCAGATCGAAGAGGCAAGCCGCTTCCATTTGCGGCTTGGAAAAGCGCAGGCGAAGGCACTCGCGATTGAACTGCTGGCAAGCGTCGGCATTCCCGATGCCGCGGAATGTTACGGGCATTATCCGCATCAGTTTTCGGGCGGCATGAAGCAGCGGATCATGATCGCCACGGCACTTGCCTGCCAGCCGGATCTCTTGATCGCCGACGAGGCGACGACTGCGCTCGACGTCACGGTTCAGAAGGAAATTCTCGATCTGCTGCAGGTTATCCAGCAGCAGCGGCAGATGTCGATGATCCTGGTGACGCACAATCTGGGCATCGTCGCCGGACGCACCGACGACATCCTCGTGCTCTATGGCGGGCATGTCGTGGAGTACGGCCCGACGAACACTGTCTTTTCCCGTCCGCGCCATCGCTATACCGAGGCTCTGCTTTCGGCGATGCCGCGCATGGACCAGCCGGCTCATACGAAACTGCGCACGATCCCTGGCCGTCCGCCTGATCTTGCCAACCCCGCGCCCGGATGCCCGTTTGCACCGCGCTGTCCAGCCGCCGAGGCCCGCTGCCATGCCTCGATGCCGCCGATGACGACCAGTGCGGACGGCAAGCATCGCTTCGCCTGCTATGTGCCTGTTCAAACCGGCGATGCAGCCGACACCGCGGTCGAAAGGAGGGCATTGTCATGAATGACGAGCCTTCCGGCCAGGCCATCGATGCAGGTGCGGCAACGCATGCCTCCGATGCTTTCCTGCGCGACGACGCGCTTTTGAAAGTTCGCAATCTCTCGGTCAGATACCGGCGCGGTGGCAAGATCTTTGTTGCGGTCGACGGCGTCTCCTTCGACGTGGCTCCTGGGGAAACGCTCGGTCTCGTCGGAGAGTCGGGCAGCGGCAAGACGACCATCGGCCGTGCCCTTCTGAAGCTTCTGCCGAAGGCGGACACGCGTGTCGACGGCCACGTCGAATATGACGGCCTGAATGTTGCCGATCTGTCGGCTTCCGATCTTCGCGCCATCCGGAGCAAACTGCAGATGATCTTCCAGGACCCGATTTCTTCCTTCAATCCGCGCCGCAAGGTGCAGGATATCGTCGGAGAAGGCCTCGAGATCCAGGGCATCCGCAAAGCGGAAAGGCTGGAAAGGGTCGATCGTGCGCTCAACGATGTCGGCATGAGCCGGACGATGGTGGAGGGCCGCAGGCCGCATCAGTTTTCCGGAGGCCAATGCCAACGCATTGCGATCGCGCGGGCGCTTGCCGTTGGGCCGGAGTTGATCGTTTGCGACGAGCCGGTTGCATCTCTCGACGTTTCGGTGCAGGCGCACGTGATCAATCTTCTGCAGGATATCCGCCAGAAGCGAAACCTGGCGCTGATCTTCATTTCCCACGATCTCGCCGTCGTGCGCAATGTCAGCGACAGAGTCGCCGTCCTCTACATGGGCAAGATCGTCGAGATCGGAACTGGCGATGCCATCTATCAGCGTCCGGCGCATCCTTATACCCGCATGCTGCTGGAAGCAGTCCCGGTTCCCGATGCCAGCCGGAAGATCGTGCCGAGCGCAACGCCGACGCAGGCCTTGTCGCGGAGCGCGCCGCCATCCGGATGCCGGTTCCGCAGGCGTTGCCCACGCGCTCAGGCAGTCTGTGCTGCGCAGGAACCGAAGCTTGCGGCGATGCCCTACGGCCAATTCGCAGCCTGCCATTTCCCTCACGACGAACCGGCGCCCGGAATAAAGACGGCGGAACAAGCGTGATGGAAAAAGCCCCTGATGCATTCGAAGAAAAACCCGTGGCAAGCGGCAACGCGCGCTCAGAACAGGATACCGGAGCTGCGAGGCGCACTGCTTTCTGTGCCAATGTATTCGATGCCATGGTCCGGCTCTACGGTGAGCCCGGCATCGCGTCCTTGTGCCTCGAAGCCCAGACACGTCATGCGGTGGACGTGCCGTCACTGCTGTTCTTCGCTCTTGCGGATAGTGACGGACACGGCGCGGATGACTGCGAGATGCGGCGGCTTCTGGACCGTGCCGGCGAATGGCGCTCGCTTTTCGTCCTGCCGTTGCGGCATCTTCGGCTAACCCTGCACCAAGGCCGCAGGAACACGGCAGAGATTGAATTTTACGAGCAGATTAAGGCAGCGGAGCTGGAGGCGGAACGGTTGCAGGTCCGGCGTCTGGCCGACGACTTTCTCCCGCTCGAAGGGCCGGGCGGGCTGGCAGCCCGTTATCTCGAAACGATTGCCATGCCGGAACCCAAGGCAGGGGCGTTGATCGGGCGGCTTCAAGACGCCACCAAAGCCGCGTGCCACGGCTTTCCCCGTCACGCGCACTAAGGGTCTGAAGACATCATGAGCGATTTCGGCGCCGTCATGACAGGAACCATCGTCACCGAAGAAGGTGTCGCGGAAAACTACGTCACCGTCACTGGTGGCATTACCGCTGCGATGGAGACAGGCCGCGCTCCCGGCGCGCGACGTGTTCGATTTCGGCACTTACTTTCTCACACCCATCGAGCTTCAAGGACATCGAGATGAACGCCATAATTTTAGACGGTGACAGCCTGACGATTAGAGATACCGTTCGTATCGCGCGCCAGGGCGCCAAGGTAGCGCTCGCCGATGCAGCGCGCGCCGAAATCATCAAGGTGAGAAACTATATCGAGGAAAACTGGCTGACCGAAAACGCGCCGCCAACCTATGGCTTCAACACCGGCGTCGGCAAGCTCAAGGATTATGCCATCAACCAGGCCGATAACGATCGCTTCCAGCGCAATATCGTGCTCTCGCATTGCTCCGGCATCGGAGAACCGGCGTCGGAAGAAATCGTCCGCGCCATGATGGCCGTCCGTATCAACGCCTTCTGCCTCGGTGTTTCCGGTCTGCGGATCGAGGTGGTCGATCGTCTCGTTGAGATGTTGAACCGCGGGGTTCACCCTGTGGTGCCGATCCAGGGGTCGGTCGGCGCGTCTGGCGATCTGGCGCCGCTCGCACACATGGTTTCGGTGCTGATCGGCTATGAGGAGGCGGAAGCCTATTACCAGGGCGAACGCATGCCAGCGCCGCAGGCTCTGGAAAAAGCCGGCATCTCGCCAATTGCTTTCGATCTCAAGGCGAAGGACTGCCTTGCCCTCATCAACGGCAACAGCCTCTGCGCGGCCATGGCGGTTCTCAACCTCCATGACGCCGAGATGCTGATGAAGACAGCCGATGCGGCGGGTGCGCTCAGTCTGGAGGCGATCCGCGGCGAGCAGGCAGCGTTCGATCCCCGCATTCATCTCGTGCGCAAGCAGCCTGGGCAGATCGCGACTGCGGAAAATATCCGTCGCATTATCGAGGGTAGCCGCCGCACGACCGAGGCGGCGCGAGCGGTACGCCTCGAGGACGATATCCTGCATCCGAAACACACCGCCCGGGTCCAGGATCAGTATTCCTTCCGTTGCCTGCCGCAGGTGCATGGAAGCTGCCGCGACCAGTTGGAGCACGCCAAGGAACTGATCACGCGCGAGCTCAACGCCGCGACCGACAATCCGCTCGTCTTCTGGAACGAACTCGGCGCGCTGGAATTCCTGTCCGGCGGCAACTTTCATTGCGAACCCATCGCTTTCGCCATGGACATCCTGACGATCGCTTTGGTGGAAATCGGCAACATTTCCGAGCGACGCCTGTTCTCGCTCTGCGACACGACATTGAACTACGGCCTGCCGCCGAACCTTGCCGGCAAGCCAATCGGCCTGAATTACGGCTATGGCATCATCTCGACGGCTGCGGCGTCCGTCGCATCGGAAAACAAGACGCTGGCTTTCCCGGCCGTTGCCGATACCATCCCGACCAAGAGCAGCCAGGAAGATCATGTTTCGATGGCGACATGGGCATGCCGCAAGACGCGTCAGGTGGTCGACAACATGCCGAAGATCCTTGGTGTCGAATGCTTGCTTGCCGCCCGCGCCATCTTCCTGACCGAAGAGGCACTCGGCGGCTACAAGCTCGGAACCGGCAGCCAGGCGCTCTATGATGCGCTTTGCGAGGCGATCCCGTTCCAGCAGGAGGACAGCTACATGCCCAAGCAGACCACACCGGCTCTCGAGATAGTGCGGTCCGGCGCATTTCTGGAGGCCATCGAGAACAAGATCGGCGCGCTGAAATAGGCGGGCCGGCTGATTTGGGCTGCGGCCGCATCATGAAGCGCCGGCGTTTCATCGCCGCCGGCAATTCCCCTGACCGGAGAGAACAATGTTCGACGACCTGACAATGCCGCCAGCCGACAAGATCCTGTCGTTGATACCGATTTTCCGGCAGGATAGTCGTCCGAACAAGATCGATCTCGGCGTCGGGGTCTACCGGGACGCCTCCGGTACGACGCCGATCCCGCGGGCGGTGAGGGAGGCAGAAAAGCGAATCCATACCGCGCAGACGACCAAGGCCTATGTCGGCCCGGCCGGAGATCCTGTTTTCTGCGATCTCATCGGCAGGCTTGTCTTCGGCGAGGCCGCGCCGTGGGAGCGAATTCGCGGTATCCAGACGCCGGGCGGAGCGGGCGCCTTGACGGTGCTCGCCGGCCTGATCTGCCTGGCGCGCCCGGGTGCTGCGGTCCATGTGCCCGACCCGACCTGGGTGAACCATGTGTCGATCCTCGAAGACAACGGGCTTCGGATTGTCATTTACCCGTACCTCGATAACCGAACAGGCGAGATGGATTTCGACGCCCTGCTCGATCATTTCTCACGGTCGAAGCGGGGCGACATCGTGTTGCTGCACGGCTGCTGCCACAATCCGACAGGCGCGGACCCCAGCCGTTCGCAATGGCAGGCACTGGCAGCCATCATCGCCGAACGCGGTCTCGTTCCGCTGGTCGATATCGCTTATCAGGGGTTTGGCGACGGTCTCGAGGATGACGCCTTCGTCGTGCGGCTGCTCGCTGGCATGGTTCCGGAAATGCTCGTCTCCGCGTCATGCTCGAAGAATTTCGGAATCTATCGCGAGCGTACAGGTGCTGCATTCATTCTCGCCGCCAACGCGGATCGGGCGGATGCAACCAAGGCGCAACTCACGGTGCGAGCCCGTATCGTCTATTCGATGCCGCCGGATCATGGCGCGGCTATCGTTCGCACTGTCCTGGAAGACGCGGCACTCGCGGCCGACTGGCGCGCCGAACTGGACGGCATGCGCTCCAACATTCTGTCGCTGCGCCAGGGGCTTGCTGCCTCGTTCCGGCGTTTCACCAATGGCAGCGACTACGATTTCCTCGCCAAGAACAAAGGCATGTTTTCGCTGATCGGTATGACACCCGGGGAAGCTGTGATGCTGCGCGAGCGCCACGCCATCTACATCGTTGAGGACGGACGCATCAATGTCGCCGGGTTGCAGGCCAGCCAGATCGACACCTTTGCGGAAGCCGTTCTGGCGGTTCGCGGAATCAGCTGATCAGCACCCGTTTGAGGCGTTAACAGGGAGTTCGGTATCTACGCAGTGTGAAACAGCAACCAAGAATCCTCCTGCAGCCAACGTCGAACTTTGCAACGGGGCCAGACTGTGGCCGTTTTGACGTTTGGGCAAAGGCTGTGACCTGCCTTGTGCGGGAAATTATCCGGGCGGATGGCGTTGAATAGCCTGCTGCCACCACGGGCCGGTGTCGCCCGCCGCCTCCGCCCGCATCCGACCCGTCTTGCGCCGCTCTTCTCCCCGCAAACCGTCCAGAAATTGCCCAGCCGAATTTGCCACGCGCTCTTGCCTGAACAGTGGCCGCATTCGCGCTTTCACATCTCGTAACGAAGACGCCCAAAGCTCAAGTGTCGCCTCAATCGATACACTTGTCATCCATGACCTCCGAATCATGGAGACCTGTGGCTTCAGGTGACACAAAAAATGCAGCAGCAATGCTAAAGGTCAGCGACTTGTAGATGCATTCGCGTAAATGCGATTAAGCTTTCGATGTGGTGGGCGACAGCTCGGCGAGTTTCCTCGACGTCGCCCCGGTCGATCGCCTCGATGATAACGAGGTGTTCCGTGGAGTCCGGCTTCAGGCGATCTTTCAGGCGGTCGATTTCGAAGAGACGCGTGGTCGCCCGAAGCTCCCGCAATACCTTGGCCATTACCGCGTTGCCGCAATGATCGATGATCATATTGTGGAGATTGTCGTCGGAGAACCAGTGCGCGTCCGTGTGATACGCCGTCGCGTCCAGGAGGTCGTGAATTTCCTGCCGGACGCTCATCAAAAGTCGTCGCGGAATAGCGTTGATCGACAGTACGGCTGCGTCAGGTTCGATCAACAACCTCAGTTTCAAGCTTTGAAGATACTCGCCGACATCCACCTGTCGCACGACGTAGTTTCGGCCATCGCCCTTGCGAACCAGGCCTTCGCCCTCCAACCTCTGCAGCGCTTCCCGCAGCGGCGTCCTCGAAATCCCGAGTGTTTCGGCAAGCCTTGCCTCAACGATGACATGCCCGCCTTTCAGCCGGCGATGCCGGATCATGTCGGACACGGCCTTGTAGGTCAGCGATGCAAGATTATGCTGCCCTTTCTCCGCAATTTTCCGACCCGGGGCCTCTAAGGCGTCTGTCACCGTTTGCCATTTCCTTGTTCTTTAAGGCGTTGGCCGCTCGACGCGGCATCGTGCTTTCCTTACGCGATCACTTGTTACATATGATAGCCGATTTGGAAAAGGACTGGAACGAGTGCAGATGGACGATGGTCTGAATGAAGTTGGCGACTCCAGCCTTGCTGACGAAACCTACCGTTCCCTGCTGGCCGATATTCTATCAGCCAGGCTCGCCGGGGGGTCGGTCGTCCAGCAACGCCGCCTGGCGACCAAACATGCTGTTTCGCGTTCTCCCATGCGCCACGCGCTGGGACGTCTCGAAGGAGAGGGACTACTTGTCAGAAACGAAAAAGGCGTTCTCTCGGTCAGGGTCATCAGTCTCAAGGACTACCTTGACAGTCTCACCATGAGGATGCTGCTCGAACCAACTGCCGCCGCGCTCGCCAGCCCCCATGTTTCGCGACTTGAACTGGACCCTTTGACAAGGATGCTTGACGAGATCGAGGCCGACCCCGAACCTGACCCTGAGGTGGTCTGGGCGTTTGACGACGCGCTTCACAACTATATCGCAAGCGAGAGCCGCAACCCCTTTATGGCAACCACGATCGGGGAGATGCGACGCTACACAACGATCTTCGAGCGACAGCTGCCTGTCGTGCGCGCGAAGCCGGGCGTGCGAGAACATCGAGCGATCCTGCTTGCCTTGGCCGCCAACGACGCCGAGGCGGCTCGCCGAGCCATGACCGATCATCTCGAAGTCGTCCGCCAGGGCGTCCTTGCGAACTACTGAATCGATGAATTGAGAATGCACTTGCATCTACCGGGAACTTTTGTATAAAAGTGGGATCCCACTTGAATGCAGAGTCGGGATCCAACGATAAAGAACCGAACTCCAGAGGCTCTCCATGCTCCGTTCACACTTCTCTCGCAGCGTTCTTGCCGCGTCCTTCCTGTCGATCACAGCGTCTTTTGCCTTCGCTCAATCCTGCGAACCCAAAGTGGCGGCAGGCGAGTTGATCAAGCCCGGCACGCTCGTCATGTCGACCAATCCAACGCTTCCTCCGCTCCAGTTCATCGACTCCACGGGCGATCTGAAGGGCATGCGCATCGACCTCGGCAAAGAGATCGCCAAGCGCCTTTGCCTTGAACCCGAATATGTCCGGATCGAATTCTCCGCGATGGTTCCGGGCCTGCAGGCTGGCCGTTGGGACATGATCAATACAGGCATTTTCTTCACCGAAGAGCGCGCCAAGATCATGCAGATGATCCCCTATGAAGATCAGGCCATCAGCGTCTCCGTGGCACCAGATTCGAAGAAAAACGTCGCCGCAAAAGATGATCTGGCCGGCATGACGATCGGTGTCGAAATCGGTGGTTTCGAGGAAACAAAGACACGCCTTCTCGACAAGGAACTGCGTGACGCGGGCAAGGAAGGCTTGACCATCCAGACGTTCGATAATTTCGCCCTCGCCTACCAGGCTCTGCGGGCAGGCCAGGTGCAGGGTGTCGTGTCGATCGACGCCGTCGCCAAGGAGTACGATTCTCGCGGGGACTTCAAACGGGCAATCAGCGGCCTCTACCCCGCTCCGGTCTCCGTCGCATTCAAAAGCCCGGCTTTGGCTGATGCCGTGTCTGCGACGTTGAAAGACATGAAGGCGGATGGATCGCTGAAGGCGCTCTTTGACAAATACGGTCTGCCGATGGTCGCGGGTGACTATTCGGTGAAAGGCCCCGGTCGCTGAACTGATTTCAAAGATCGTTTAGAGATGAGGCGGGGCGCGACCACGTCGCGCCAAACCTCTTGCAGAAAGTCGTCTTCATGTCGCTTTGGAACTGGTCTGGCTTTTTCGGTTATCTGTTCAACCCCTTTATACTTGGCGGGGTGTTCACGACCGTTTGGCTCACCGTCGTCTCGTTGATTGCGGGGCTTATTCTGGGCTTTGCTCTTGCATTGATGCGGCGATCGTCGCGGCGGGTGCCAACCTACATTGCCAAGGCGTATATCTGGCTTTTTCGCGGGACGCCGCTTCTTGTACAGTTGATTGCGATCTACACGGCGCTTCCGCTGTTCGGCATCAAGTTCACCGTCATAGAGGCGGCGTTGCTCGGATTGGCTCTCAACGAGGCGGCTTATCTCGCGGAGATCATTCGTGCCGGTATCGAAGCCGTGCCGGAAGGCCAGACCAGGGCAGCACGCGCGCTCGGCATGACTGAGCGTCAGATCATGCGCTACATCGTGATGCCGCAAGCCTTCAAAGTTATCGTTCCGCCTCTCGGCAATTCGGTGAACGGTCTCTTGAAAACGACCTCTGTCACCTCCGTCATCTCGGTCGAAGAACTCCTTCGCCGGACCCAGGTTCTCATCCAGGAGCGGTTCATGGTGCTCGAACTGTTTGCGGTCGCGGCGATTTATTACCTCCTCCTCACAACACTCTGGGACTTCTTCCAGAGCCATATCGAAAAGCGTCTCGGTCAAGCCGGATCTCGGCTTTCCATGAACGAGAAGCGCTAGAACCAGGATTTTCAAATGCAGAAGACGTTCCGCGGTGTCTACACCGTGATGATTACTCCGTTGGATGCCAGCGGCGCGGTCGATCTGAAGGGGCTGGCTGCCTTTACCGACTGGCAGGTCAAAGAAGGTATCCATGGTCTTATCCCTCTTGGATCGACAGGTGAGTTTCTGTCACTCAGCGAGGAAGAGCGCGATGGTGTGGCGAGGACCGTCATCGAAACTGTCGCGGGACGGGTGCCTGTTTTGATCGGCACGGGAGCGGAAGATACGCGGGAGTCCATTCGCCTTAGCGTCAAGGCCGAGGCAATGGGGGCTGACGGCGTCATGATTATTCCGCCGTTCTATTCCACCCCAACGGATGACGAACTCGTTCACCACTACAAGAGCATTGCGTCTGCCGTGGCCATCCCGATTATGGTCTACAACAATCCCGCGACCGCAAACGTCGATCTGACGCCGGAGTTGGTCAAGCGCATCGCCGAAATCGACGGCTGCGACTATATCAAGGAGTCCACCCTCGAAGTGACGCGCGTGCGCGATATCATCCGGCTGGCCGGCGACGATATGACTGTGTTCGGGGGCATACTCGGGTTCGAGTCTTTCGTTATGGGTGCGCAGGGTTGGGTGGCAGTGGCTTCAAATGTTGCGCCAGGACCGATGGCGCGGATCTTCGAACTTGTCGCAAATGAGAAAAAGTTCGATGAGGCAAGAGAGCTTTACCTCAAATGGCTGCCTGTCATTCAGGCGGTCGGGGGCCAGGCCTATGTCGCAGGAACGAAGTCACTGCTGACCCACATGGGATTTGGCGCAGGCCTGCCGCGTCCGCCGCGCCTGCCGTTGCCGCCCGCGCAGGATGCCGCCATGAAGAGGCTGGTGGCCGATTTCGGTCTGACGTTCAGCGTCTGAGGAATTCGATCATGCCCGTCGCTTCCATAAACCAGAGTTTGAGGCCCGACGATGCGCGGGTCAGGCTCTCGGTCGACGGTCTGCAGATATTTGCCGAAAAGGGCATGTCTGTTGCCGCCGCCATCGAGGCGACGGGGCGGCATGAATTTTCCCGAGGCATCAAAGGCGAGGGCCGTGGCCTCTTCTGCGGAATGGGTGTCTGTCACGACTGTCTCGTGACGATCGACGGAAAAGTCAGCCAGCGGGCCTGCATGACCATTGTCGACGATGACATGCAAGTTCTGCGCCCTGCTGCGCGGCCAGATCTTGCCACTGGTCAGATTGCCGATCTCTGCAGTGTGCCGCATTCCTTGACGACAAGGACGATGGACGTTCTCATTGTCGGAGCGGGCCCCGCGGGGCTTGCCGCCGCGGAGGTCCTTGCTGCGGCCGGCGCCAAGGTGACTGTCATTGATGAACGGCCGTCTGCCGGCGGGCAGTATTTCAAACAACCCTCGACACGGAGCGCCGCCGAGCGATTGAGTGGCGACGAGCAGGCTTTATCCGGCGCAGCGCTTATAGGGGAAGTGCGCGATCACGGCGTGACATTTCTAACCGCTTCAGTGGTGTGGGGTGCCGCACGTGACGACGACGGTTCGCTTATTATCGCCGGCTATGGGTCCGGCCATGCGTTTTACTGCAAGCCGAAAATACTCATCATCGCGACGGGGGCCTACGAACGCCCAACGCCGGTCAGGGGTTGGACACTTCCTGGTGCGATGACAACAGGGGCCGCCCAGACGTTGCTGAGGAGCTATGGAACCGTTCCCGGCCGAAGGATCATTGTCGCCGGAAACGGCCCTTTGAATATGCAGGTCGCAAACGAACTTCGAAAGGCAGGAGCCTCCATAGTCGCTTTGCTGGAAGCAGCACCACCACCGTGGTCTCGCCCTGCAGCAGCCTTCGGCCTTCTGACAACGGATCCCGCTCTCGCCCGTCACGGATTGCGCCAGATATCGACGCTTAGATCCGCGGGCGTCAAGATAGGCTGGAATAGCGTACTCACCTCGATCAACGGTTCGCAGCGGGTGGAGAGCGTCACGTTCGCCGGACCAGGCGGCGAGACCAATCTCGATGCTGACACGGTCCTTATCGGCGGCAATTTCGCATCCTCCAATGAGCTGTCGCGGCTACTCGGATGCGGCCATGAGGTCGTCGGCGGCGATCTGCGGGCGGTGCGGGATCTTGACGGTCAGACAACGCTTGCAAATGTGCATGTTGTCGGTGAAGCGGCGCGTTTCGGCGGCGCGCATGTTGCGATGGCAGAAGGGCAGATCGCCGCTGCGGCGATTGCTCGAAAATTGGGCCTCCTTGTCCAAACCGACGAAAGCCCAATGAAACGGCTCGCCCGCCATAGACGATTTCAGGAAGCTCTTTGGCAGGTCTTTGCGCCGAAGGACGATGCAAAGATAAAGACGGAAATTCTGCCAGATGACGCATTGATCTGCCGTTGCGAAGGCGTGACTTATGGTGTCTTGAGGACGCTCAGCGCAGATAGTGCGCAGGACATTTCGACATTGAAGCGCCTGTCGCGTGCAGGCATGGGGCGGTGTCAGAGCCGCTACTGCGGCAAAACGATCACTGACGTCGCGAAAGAACGGCACCTCGCTGGCGAAACGAGCGGTTTTCTGGCTCCGCAAATGCCACTTCGGCCTATTCCGCTGGCGGCGCTTGCGGTCGAAAAGCCGGAATGGGGCGGCCACAAGCGCGCACTTTTGCCGGAAAAACCCCCAGTGGCGAATCCTCAAGCTTTGCCGGTGGCGGAAACGTCCACGCTGGTCATCGGCGCAGGCATTGCAGGCCTTTCGACGGCGCTCTTCCTTGCCAGGGAAGGCGAGGACGTTGTGGTGGTCGAGCGCACTTTTGCGAACTCGCTGGCGTCTGGAGGGAATGCCGGAAGCCTTCATGCCCAGCTGCTTTCCTTCGACCACGGTGCCCGTGCCGAAGGTGGCGGCGGAGCAGCCGCTCAAACGCTTCCCCTCCAGCGTGATTCAATCGCTCTTTGGGCGGCGCTGCAAAGCGAGCTCGGACAGGATTTCGAGATGAAGGTCACAGGCGGCCTCATGGTGGCCGAAACCGATGACCACATGCGTTTTCTGGCGGAAAAGGTCGGGGTGGAGTGCGCGGCCGGGATCGATTGCCACTTGATCGGGCAAGAGGAACTGCGCTCCCTGGAGCCTGCTCTGTCTTCCCACTTTGTCGGCGCTGCCTATTGTTCCCAGGAGGGGAAGATCAACCCTCTCGTCGCGACGCAATATATATTGGAGGCGGCACGGCGAGACGGCGCTCAACTCTTCGAAAATTGTGAGGTCACCGGAATAAGGACCTCGGACGACGGGTTCGAGGTCAAGACATCGAGGGGCATGTTGCGGGCAAAACGGATCGTCAATGCAGCCGGAGCCTTCGCTTCAAGGATCGGCGCGATGCTCGGTGTCGATGTGCCGGTATTCGGTGCTCCGCTGCAGATGGTGGTTACCGAGGCCGCAGCACCTTTGATCTCGTGTCTCGTCGCCCATGCCGATCGCCATTTGACACTCAAGCAGGCGGCAAACGGGAACTTCATCATCGGCGGCGGCTGGACCGCAGGCCTCGATCCCGTCCATCAACATCCACGCCCGCTACTGTCGAGTCTTGAGGGGAACCTTTGGGTTGCCCAGCACGTCGTTCCCGCTCTGCGCAAACTTCACGTCATCCGAAGCTGGGCGGCGATGAACATCAACATCGACGGTGCGCCAATCCTCGGCGAACATCCGTCAATGCCCGGGTTCTTCAACGCCGTCACTTCAAACGGCTACACGCTCGGCCCGATCGTCGGCCAGTTAACATCTCGGCTCATTCTCGGTCGCGAGACCGATAGAGCCTTGCGACCCTTTTCCATCGCGCGTTTCCAGAAAGGCCGGGCATGATTGAGATCACTGGCGTTACCAAATATTACGGTCAGTTCGCTGTCCTTAAGAACTGCTCGGTGAACGTCGAGCGCGGTGAGGTCGTGGTTGTCTGCGGTCCCTCGGGGTCGGGCAAATCGACGTTGATCAAATGCGTCAACGGGCTCGAGCAGTTTCAGGAAGGTTCGATCCGGGTGCATGGCATCGAAGTCGGTGACCCGAAGACCGACCTGCCAAACCTTCGCACACGGGTAGGCATGGTCTTCCAGAACTTCGAATTGTTTCCGCATCTGACGATCATCGGCAATATCATGCTGGCGCAGAAGATTGTCATTGGCCGCAGCGACACGGCAGCCCACGCGAAGGCCATGGCGCTTCTTGATCGCGTCGGGCTGACGGACCACGCGAAAAAATATCCAAGCCAACTCTCCGGCGGGCAGCAGCAGCGCGTGGCCATCGCGCGGGCGCTCGCGATGGATCCGCTCGCCATGCTCTTCGACGAGCCGACATCCGCGCTTGATCCAGAGATGATTTCCGAAGTGCTCGACGTCATGACCGGATTGGCAAAGGACGGCATGACGATGATGGTCGTCACCCATGAGATGGGATTTGCCCGCCGGGTGGCGACACGCGTGATTTTCATCGATCAGGGCGAGATCGTCGAGGATCGTCCGAGCGAGGAGTTTTTCGCGGGAAAACACAATCCGCGAACCGAAGCTTTTCTTGGCAAAATCCTGCAACACTGAAGGTCAGGCTTGTGAGCGACTACGATCTCATCATTCAGAACGGCACGGTGGCGACTGCTGCGGATGTTTTCCAGGCGGATATCGGCATTAAAGACGGCAAGATTGTCCAGATCGGGCAGAGCCTGTCGGGTGCTGCGCGCACGATCGACGCCTCGGGCAAATATGTCCTTCCAGGCGGCATCGACAGCCATGTCCATATCTCCCAGCCTTCGGGCGAAGGGATCGAGATGGCGGACGACTTCGAGAGCGGAACGCTGTCGGCGGTGTTCGGCGGCAATACGACCATCATGCCGTTCTGCCTTCAGGAAAAGGGCAAGTCGCTGCGAGAGGTGCTAACGGCCTATCATGCGCTCGCAGAGGGCCAGTGTTATACCGACGTCAGTTTTCATCTGATCATATCCGACCCGAGCGACGCCGTGCTGGGCCAGGAGTTGCCAGCGCTTGTGGCCGACGGCTATCCGTCGCTGAAGGTCTTCATGACCTATGAGAGCCTGCGCCTCGATGACGCGCAGATCCTGAAGACGCTCGATGTCGCGCGACGGACGGGCGCCACCGTCATGGTCCATTGTGAAAACGAGGACGCAATCAGGTTCCTGATCGAAAAACATGAGCTGGCCGGCGACGTTGCCCCACGCGCTCATGCCTCCACCCGTCCGGTCGCTGTCGAACGTGAAGCCACGCACCGCGCCCTGACGCTCGCCGAAATCGTAGACGTTCCTGTTGTCATTGTGCATGTCTCGAACGGCGAGGCGATGGAAGAGATCGCTCGCGCAAGGACGAGAGGCGTCAAGGTCGTCGGGGAAACCTGCCCGCAATATCTGACGCTCACCGCCAAGGACCTCGACGGCATGGATTGGGAGGGCGCGAAACTTGTCTGCTCTCCGCCGCCGCGGGATGAAGATGCCCAGAAAGAATGCTGGCGCGGCATCGAGACCGGGGCATTCGAACTCTTTTCATCTGATCATTGTCCATTCCGCTACGACGACCAGCACGGAAAGCTTAATCCCAAAGGCCGCACGAATTTCAGGCACATTCCCAATGGCATTCCAGGCATCGAAACCCGCCTTCCCATCCTATTTTCGCAAGGGTTCATGGCCGGACGCATCGATCTGCCGCGCTTTGTCGCCCTGACATCAACGAACCATGCAAAGACCTATGGCCTCTATCCACAAAAGGGAACGATTGCCGTGGGGGCGGATGCGGACATCGCGATCTGGGATCCAGCCATCCAGCGGACCATCCGTCATGCGGAACTGCATGATGGCGCAGACTATTCGCCCTACGAGGGGATCGAGATCACCGGCTGGCCGATAACGACAATTGTCGCCGGAAAGCCTGTCGTCGAAAACGGCGTCCTGGTGGGCACCAAGGGCCACGGGCAATATCGGAAAGCCGCGGCGAGACAAATCAACAAGCAGTCAAATCTAACAAGAGCGACATCATGAAACTGAAAATTACAGCAGGGCCATTCATCTTCGACGCTGTCCTGGAAACTGCCAGAGCGCCCAAAACCTGTGAAGCATTCATCAAGCAGATGCCGTTCGATGGGAAAATCGTGCACGTTCGCTGGTCTGGCGAGGGCGTTTGGATCCCGCTTGGCGACCATGATTTCGGCGTCGGTTATGAGAACCATACAAGCCATCCGGCCCCCGGTCATATCATCCTTTACCCGGGAGGCATCAGCGAAACGGAAATCCTGCTTGCCTACGGAGGCGTCGATTTTTCATCGAAAATGGGCCAACTGGCTGGCAATCATTTCATCACAATCACATCCAACCTCGACCAGCTCGCCGAAATAGGCCGCCTCACGCTGTGGGAAGGCGCGCAATCCATTCGATTTGAGGCCGTATCCTAAAGCATGTCGCGCAAAACTGTGCTGCGGTTTTGCGATAACGACATGCGTAAAAACAAAGACCTAAAGCGCCACGAGCGAGGAAAGATCGCGACGCGCTTTAGGCGCAATAGCGCGAGGCGACAGGGTTGACGCCGGCGTGCCAGCAGCGGGTAACGCAGCGGTTGGCACGTTTCCTGCATTCTAGTTTTCGAGATTTTCTTCGAGATTTCCAATGGTGGACGAGGCCCGAAATGTCTTTTGATTTTGACTTCGAACTTGCGAAAAGAGCGGCGCAAGAACTGCCTCCGTCGCAGAAGCAGCCCAAAACGCGTAAGATGTCTCTTCTGCAGAGGCTCATGGCTTCGCCGCCAATTCCTCCTCGCCCGTCTCTCAGCATTCTGCGCCCAGATAGAGGTGATGATGCGCAATGACGCTGTGATACCCCTGTCGAGCAGGTAAGGCAGTGCTGTGCCGATGGTTCTATTCCCGTCGAGGCGTCGTCATTTCTACGGATGCGGTGCGTGCCACACTTGACGAGTTGTGTCGCCGGGATAGTCCAGCGCGGACGCCCAACGTCGAGATCACTCTCTACAAGGCCGTCGGAACGGCGTTGGCTGATCTTGCCGCCGCGACGATGGTGTATGAAGCCGCCTTTGATCGCCGGCTGACGTCTTGTGGTCCGGGCGATCGCGAATGATCGGAACGCGCCTGTTGCCGCGTTCCAATAGGCCGGCAGCCTCTGCTCCCAACGACTTCAATAGCGCGCATCTTCAAGGCCACAGAAAGGGTCTACCGGGTTGGTGCCGAGGAAGGGCTTGCGACCGAGCATACAATCAACGACGGCTTCCTGGACGCTGTCGATGGTGGAGTACGCATTGATATAGGCCGGTACGCGCGGTGCATCGTAAAGGTGATAGGGATGCCCAAATGAGATCATTACGGAGGGAATATTCGTCCACGGTCGGTACATGGCCTTGAAAAGGCCCCCACCACCCATCCTATGCCAGTCGACGAATATCCGGCCTCGTACGAGCAGCGACTCGTCGCCTAGCGCGTAGAGGACGAGGTCGAAGTCGTCGGGGGTCGGCACGATGTCCGGTCGGTCGATCGTTACTTCGAAACCTTCCTTCCGCAACAGCGCGGGTAGCAAGAATTCCAGTGGCTGCGGCATGAGCGGATGAATGATGCCGCCGTCGACCAGCAGCACACGCTTTGTCTTCGCCGGATCGAGCGGAAAGATACCATTGACGTCCTTCACAAGCGTAGGCGAGCGGCCGATGTATTCCCTTGATGCAGCGACATTGTCTGGATGCGCAAGCAGGTGGCGCGCTTCAGCCGCATCGGGGAGGACATCTGACGGTTGAAAAAGTTTGAGATGCGCCTTGAGCGCCAGCACGCGAAGAACCGCTTGCTCAAGTCGTTCCGGAGTAATTCGCCCATCTTCGACGGCAGCCTTGACCGCCGCCATATCCTCCTCAGGTTCATCGCTGAAGAGGATCATGTCGCAGCCATTTGCGATGATATCAGGCAGCGTATCGAGGTGGTGGCCCCAGGCGGACAGCCCTCCCATGGGTGTCGCGTCAGAGACGATGATACCATTGAAGCCGAGTTCATCTCGGAGAAGATCAACGTTCAGCAACCGAGAAACCGAGGCCGGTCGGAAAGCTTCAAGCCCGGCATCTGGTATCTTCGATCGAACATAGGCCGGAAGGGAAATGTGCCCACTCATTATTGCCAACACGCCTTCGGTGATCAGCGTTCTATAAAGCCGACCGAAGGTTTCCTTCCACTCGTCCATGGAAAGCGGGTTGGTGGTCGTAACGAGGTGCTGATCGCGGTCGTCATATCCCTCGCCCGGCCAGTGCTTTGCGGTGGCGGCAACTCCATGTCGTTGGAGACCGTGAACATGGGCAACCGCGTGCCGCTCAATCTTGTTGACATCGGAGCCGTATGACCGTGTACCGACAATCGGTGATCGGAACGCGGTATTTATGTCGATGACTGGCGTGAAGGACCAGCGCACCCCCATCGCGCGGCCCTCGCGTGCCAAGATTTCTGAACTTTTCTCGGTCGCCTGAACGTCGTCGACGGCGGCAAGGCCAAGTTGGCCCAGCACCGGAGTGCCGAAAGCGAAGGAATGACGGCTGCCTTCGAGGTCTGCGCTGATGATGGGCGGGACTTTGCTCTTGGCCACGAGGTCAGAGATGATCCGCCGCTCGAACTCGAGGTCAGCCGTGAAGAAGCGGGTTACGCCGCCCGGCCTGAGTGAAGCAATGCGTTTGAAATCCTCCTCATCCGTCCCGATCATGATCAAGGTGAAGAGTTGGCCGATCTTGTCATCAAGATCGAGCGAGGCATAGGTGTCGTGGAGCCAGGATATCGCAGCGTCGTCGAGGTTGAACGGCGCTTTGCGAAGCTCGTCGTAGATCGTCATAAGTTCCCCCCGTTGATCAACGCTCTGCGGATAGCCCGTGTGAATATGCACGCTATCCCGTCATAAGCCAGCTCGGTGATGTCAGGTTAAGTTCGTCGGGAACATTTTGGATATCTCGTGCGGAGCGAAGCGCCACACCGTCGTCTTCTTGATTTCGCTGTCCTCCAGCGCCCGCGTTACCGGCACCTCATAAACCGCGCAGAATTCCAGTCGCTCTCTCGGCAGGTAACTGCGTCCGGGATCGCCGACCAGCACCCACTTGCCGTCGGCTGCCAGCTTCGCGAACCAGGGAACGAGCGCATCGGCGAAAGCGCGGTCGTAGAAGACGTCGCCGGCAAGCACGATATCAGCGTCGACGGCCTGCCCGATCAGATCGGCGCCGGTAAATCCGAGTGAAACGCGATTGGCCTCGGCATTCAGCCGGACTGCCGTCTCCGCCCAGGGATCGACATCGCTAGCCATGACCTCCCGGGCGCCGGCCATCACAGCCGCAATGCCGACAAGGCCCGAACCGCTGGCGAAATCCAGCACCCGCTTGCCGCGCACCGTCTCGGGATGATCGAGAATGTAGCGCGCCAGCCCCTGCCCGCCCGCCCAGGCAAAAGCCCAGAAGGGCGGCGGCAGGCCGATCGCTTGCAGCTCCTCCTCCGTCTTCAGCCAGAGCTCATGCGCCTCGCTTGCCAGATAGAGCGAAATCTCCGGCACATGCGGCGGCGGCATCAGGCTGGTATTGGCGCGGATGAAAGCTTGCGGATCAGTCTTCAACGCGGCGGATTGTCCAGTCCGCCCATGCGGCAGACTTCGAGATATTCCTCCTCGGTGACCGGCTGCACCGAAAGCCGCATCGAGGTGACGAGCGCCATCTTGGCGAGCTTCTCGCTCGCTTTGACATCCTTCAGCGTCACCGGCTTCGGCACGTCCATGACGGCGCGGATATCGACGCAATCCCACTTCGGATCGCCCTTGGCGGAAGAATCGGGATGCGACAGGGCGCAGACTTCGACGATGCCGACGATCTCCAGCCCGTCATTGGAATGATAGAAGAACCCTTTGTCGCCGATCTGCATCGCCCGCATATTGTTGCGCGCCAGATAGTTGCGGACGCCGGTCCATTCCGTGCCCTTTTCGCCGGCAGCCTTCTGCTGCTCCCAGGACCAGGAAGCGGGTTCGGATTTATAGAGCCAGTGCGCCATGCTCACGCCTCCGGTTTGTTGAAGACCCAGTTGTAGGCCTTGACGTCGACGCTTTCGAATAGTCCGGCCTTGGCATAGGGATCGGCATCGGCAAGCGCTCGCGCCGCCTCTTTCGATTCCGCTTCGACGATGATCAGGCTGCCACAGGGCTTGCCGTCATCATCGAGAAACGGGCCGGCGATCTTCAGCGTGCCCTCGGCGTTCAGCTTGTTCAGATGCTCGATATGCGTCGGACGCGTATCCATGCGCACGTTCAGATGTCCCGGTTTGTCCTTGCAGAGAAGGGCGAAAAGCATGTCTGTCTCCTATTCGGTGGTGATCGGACGCGTCATCAGCTGCTCTATCGCCTCCGCGATATCGAGCCTGCCGTCGATGATGGCGGAAACGGCATCGGTAATCGGCATGCTGACCTTCAATTCCGCCGCAAGCCGCGAGGCGACGGAGGCGGCAAACGCACCTTCCACCAGCGCACCATGCAGGGGATCGGTCTTGTCGCCGCGCCCGAGCGCTATGCCGAAGCGCAGGTTTCGCGATTGATGACTTGTCGCTGTCAGCACCAGATCGCCGAGGCCGGAAAGCCCGCGTACCGTATCCGCCTGCCCGCCCTTGGCGACGACGAAACGCGACATTTCCGCAAGCCCGCGCGCAATCAGCGCCGCACGCGCGGAATCGCCGATACCACAGCCCTCGACGATGCCGCAGGCGATCGCCAGCACATTCTTCAGCGCGCCGCCAAGCTGCACGCCGATCCGGTCGTTGGAGGCGTAGAGCCGAAAGGTTCGGCCTGATATGGCCTGAGCGAGCCGCTCCGCGGTCTCCATGTCGGCTGCCGCGATCGCCATCGCCGTCGGCAAGCCCTTGGCAATATCGGCGGCAAACCCCGGACCGGAGAGCACGGCGATCGGATGGTCCGGCAGTTCCCGCTCCAGCATGTCGGTCAGTAGATTGCCCGTCGTCCGTTCGATACCCTTGGCACAGGTAACGACGACAGCATCCTTGGAAAGATAAGGTCCATATTGCCGCGCCGCATCGGCCTGCGCCTGCGACGGCATCGCAAAAAGCACCATGGAAGCGCCGGCGACCGCATCCGCCTCGGCGGAAAATTCCAGCGTGTCGGGCAGGAGAATGCCGGGCAGCACTGCATCATGCAGCCGTTCGGCCTTCAGATCGGCAATTAGTGACGGATCACGCCCGACGAGCGTCACGGCGCTGCGGCCGGCAAGCGCGATGACGGCGGCAAGCGCCGTGCCGAAAGCCCCCGATCCAACGACGGCGATGTTTTCGCTCATGCCTTGGCCCCTCGTTTTCCGAAGCCGATCAGCGTTTCCGCATTGGAATCGAGCGGCCAGCGCGAACGCGGCTGCACGTCGAGCGTATCCGGCGCGGCACCGGTCGCCATCCGTTCCAGTCCTGCCCAGGCGATCATCACGGCATTATCGGTGCAGAGGTGCAGCGGCGGCGCGACGAAGCGGAAGCCGTTCTTGTCGCACAGTGCCTGCAGCGTGCCGCGCAGTTCGAGATTGGCGGCGACCCCGCCGGCAACGACCAGTGCCGGCTTTTCTCCAGTAACAGAGAATATCGTCGGAAATTCCGTCTTGAACCGCTGCAGGCCGCGGCCGATACGGTCCTTCAGCGTCCGCGAAACTGCCTTCTGGAACGAGGCGCAGATATCCGCCACGTCCTGATCGCTGAGCGGCGCGATATCCTGCGCCGCCTGCCGCACCGCTGTCTTCAGGCCGGAGAAGGAGAAATCGAGCCGTGCCTCGCCGACCAGCGGCCGAGGAAAATCGAACCGATCGGGATTGCCGTCCCGTGCCATCCGCTCCACCGCCGGTCCGCCGGGATAGGGCAGGCCGAGCAACTTTGCCGTCTTGTCGAAGGCTTCGCCGAGCGCATCGTCGATCGTCGTGCCCCAGCGCTCATACCGTCCGACGCCGCGCACCAGGATGAGCTGGGTATGGCCGCCGGAGACGAGCAGCATCAGATAGGGAAAGGACAGCCCGTCCGTCAGCCGCGCCGTCAGCGCATGGCCTTCGAGATGGTTGACCGCATAGAGCGGCTTGCCGGCGGCTCTGGCGATCGCCTTGCCGGTCATCAACCCCACAAGCAACCCGCCGATCAGCCCCGGCCCCGACGTGGCGGCGATGGCGTCGACATCGTTGAGCGACACATTGGCGCGCTTCAGCGCCTCCTCGATCAGCTCGTCCAGTGCCTCGACATGAGCGCGTGCGGCGATCTCTGGCACCACGCCGCCATAGGCGCTATGCTCGTCGAGCTGGGAAAGCACGACATCCGACAGCACGTGGGAATGCCCCTCGGCATCGCGCTCGACGACCGCGGCGGCGGTCTCGTCGCAGCTCGTTTCGATGCCAAGGATGCGTAGAAAGGGAACCATGAAGCCTGTTCGTTGATTGCGATGGGATGGAAACCCGTTTACGAGAACTCCGGTAACAACGGAATAGAGCGGATGCAAACAAAACCTTTCCGGATCGGCACGCGAGGCAGCCCGCTGGCGCTTGCCCAGGCGCATGAGGCTCGCGACAGGCTGATGGCGGCGCATCATCTGCCCGAGGAAATGTTCGAGATCGTCGTGCTGACGACCAAGGGCGACCGCATCACCGACCGGTCGCTGGCCGAGATCGGCGGCAAGGGCCTGTTCACCGAGGAGCTTGAACAGAAGCTTACCGCCGGCGAGCTCGATTTCGCCGTGCATTCCGCCAAGGACATGGCGACGAAGCTGCCCGAGGGACTTTATCTCTCCGCCTATCTGCCGCGTGAAGATATCCGCGACGCCGTCATCGGCCGCACCGCGCGCAAACTGATCGACCTGCCGCATGGCGCCACCGTCGGTTCCTCATCGCTGCGCCGCCAGGCACTGATCCGCCGCATGCGGCCCGACATCAACGTCATCACCTTCCGCGGCCTCGTCGAAACCCGCCTGCGCAAGCTCGAAGCAGGCGAGGTGGATGCGACCCTGCTGGCGCTTGCCGGCCTGAAACGCCTCGGCAAGGTCGACGTGCTGACTGATATCCTTGATCCCGACACCTTCCCGCCGGCGCCGGCGCAGGGGGCGATCTGCATCGAAAGCCGCATCGGCGATGCCAGGGTCGACGATCTGCTGGCGCCGGTCAACGATGGCCCAACCTTCGACACCGTCTCCTGCGAACGCGCCTTCCTCGCGGCACTCGACGGCTCCTGCCGCACGCCGATCGGCGGTTATGCCGTCTGCGAAGGCGATCTGATCCGGTTCTCCGGCCTCATCATCACCCCCGACGGCCGCAGCCAGCATGCGGTGACGACCGACGGCCACCGCCGCGATGCGGCAGCACTCGGCACCCGCGCCGGCCAGGACGTGCGCGCAAGGGCCGGCAGCGCCTTTTTCGACGACTGGCACTGAAGCGGCCATGCGTGTGCTCGTCACCCGCCCCGCGCATTCGGCGACGAGAACCGCACAACGTTTGCGCGATCTGGGCCACGAGCCCCTGCTGCTGCCGCTGCGTCAGCCCCTGCACGACAGCGCCGCCGCCCTAGCCGCGCTTGCAACCACCAGCGGCGCAATCGCCGTGACCAGCGCCGAAGCCATCAGGGTCCTCTCCGCTCTCGGGGAGCAACTTCACCCGCATCTTGCCCGCCCGCTTTTTGCGGTGGGCGAAACGACGGCCGAAGAAGCGCGCAGCCTCGGCTTCCGATCGGTCGCCTCATCCCAGGGCAACGGCCGCGATCTCGCCGATCTCGTCGCGTCGGAGAAACCGGGCACGCTGCTCTACGTCGCTGGCACCCCGCGCGCCGAGACTTTGGAAGGAAGGTTGCGCGAGCTCGGCATCCATTTTTCCGTCGCCGAATGTTATCGTATGCAACCGGTCGTCCCCAGCCCGGCCGAGATCGAATCGATTTTCTCCGGCCCTCACCCTCAGGCTATTCTCTTCTATTCCCGGCAGACGGCCGAGGATTTTTTTCGCGCGCCGGAACTGCGATCGGCCGTGCCGGAACACAGCGGAATCCGCCTTCTCTGCCTCAGCGAGGCGGTATCGCAAGCCATCCCGACCGCTTTGAAAAAAAACGTAACGATTTCGCCGATGCCGGATGAGAAAAGCCTTTTGTCGCTGCTTTGAAGGCTCTAGCCGCCCAAATTTGATCTAACCTCTTCCCTTAACTGGCATCACTGTCTAGTTTCGTTGCAATGCAGAATAAAGAGGATCTCATGGTATCGGGAAACCCGCCACGCCATTCGAAGAGCGCCGACGAGCCGGTCACGATCGACCTCGATGCACAGGAATTCGCCGCTGCAGCCGATACCGAAAAACCGGTAGACAATGAAACTGCCGACGCCGACAGCCCCGCTGCCGCCGATGTCGGCCTGCCGCCCGAAACCGAGACTGCGTCGCATGCCGAAGATGAAGAGAAGCCTGTGATGGATGCGCCGGAGGAGGAACCGGCAGCTCCAGAACCTTCCTTTACCCCTCCTCCCGAACAGCCTGCGCCGAAGAGCGCCGGCACCTCCGGTCTCATTGCCGCCGGCATTTTCGGCGGCCTGGTGGCACTGCTTGGCGCCGGCGCCATCCAGTATGCGGGTTACCTCCCGGGCTCCTCCGCGCCGCAGACGACCTCGCCGGAAACGGCCGATCTTGCCGGCGAGATCGACGGCCTGAAACAGGCCGTCGCCAACCTTGCCGCCAATCCGGCGAGCGCGGATAATGGTGAGCTTGAGAAGCGGATCGCTGCGCTGGAAACGGCTGCGAAGGCCCCCGCGGTCGCCGCACCGGCCGATTCTGTTAACGTCGAGGCACTCAACCAGAAGATTGCGGAACTGACCGGTCAGGTCGACCAGCTGCGCTCGACCCTTGCCCAGTCATCCGAGCAGCAGACGACGAACGGCGCCGATATCGCCAAGCGCCTCGAAGAGGCCGAAAAGAAGCTGAACGAGCCGCGCGAGGACGTCGCCGTTGCCCGGGCGATCGCCGCTGCCGCCCTGAAGGCGGCGATCGATCGTGGTGGCCCTTTCCTGGCCGAACTCGACACCTTTGCCGGCGTCGCACCCGACGATCCAGCCGTTGCCGACCTTAGAGCCTTTGCCGAGACCGGCATTCCCTCACGCGCCGAGCTGGTGGGCGAGGTTCCCGATGTCGCCACCGCGATCGTCGAAGCCGTCAACCAGCCGGATCCGCACCAGAGCTGGTCGGACCGGTTGATGTCGAGCGCCAAATCGCTGGTGAGCGTCCGTCCCGTCGGCAATATCGAGGGCGAAAGCGTCGAAGCCATCGCCGCCCGCATGGAGGACAAGGTGAAAAGCGGCGACCTGCCCGGCGCATCCGCCGAATGGAACAATCTGCCGGCCCTCGGCAAGCAGGCGTCCACCGCCTTCAAGCAATCGCTCGAAGCGCGCATCCGCGTCGAGGAACTGGTCGGCGGGGCGCTGTCGAAAGCGGTTTCCGGCACCGGCAAGGAAGGATGAGACCATGCTGATCCGCCTTGTCGTCTTCGCCCTCTTCGTGCTGCTTCTCGCCTATGGCTTCTCCTGGCTCGCCGATCGTCCCGGTGACCTCTCGCTGATCTGGGAGGGCCAGATCTACCAGACGAGGCTGATCGTCGCCGCCAGCGCGATCATCGCTCTCATCGCCGCCGTGATGATCGCCTGGTGGTTCGTCCGTCTCGTCTGGACCTCGCCGCATTCGGTGACGCGCTATTTCCGCGCCCGCAAGCGGGACCGCGGTTATCAGGCGCTGTCGACCGGCCTGATCGCCGCCGGCGCCGGCAACGCGCTGCTCGCCCGCAAGATGGCCGCCCGCTCGCGTGGCCTCATCCGCGCCGACCAGGAACCGCTGATCAACCTGCTCGAGGCCCAGGCCGCCCTGATCGAAGGCCGCCATGATGAGGCACGCGCCAAGTTCGAGGCGATGGCCAACGATCCAGAGACGCGCGAGCTTGGCCTGCGCGGCCTCTATCTGGAAGCCCGCCGTCTCGGGGCCAACGAGGCGGCCCGCCAATATGCCGAAAAGGCTGCCGACAACGCGCCATATCTGCCCTGGGCCGCACAGGCGACCCTCGAATATCGCAGCCAGGCCGGCCGCTGGGATGATGCGATCCGCCTGCTCGAACAGCAAAAGGCCGCCCGCGTCGTCGAAAAGGCCGAAGCCAACCGTTTGCACGCCGTCCTCCTGACGGCGCGCGCCGGCGAGAAGCTGGAAAGCAACCCGACAGGTGCCCGCGACGACGCCCTGCAGGCGCTGAAGCTTGCCGCGGATTTCATTCCGGCCGCCCTCATTGCCGCAAAGGCGCTGTTTCGCGAGGGCGGCGTGCGCAAGGCCGCCTCGATCCTCGAACAGGCCTGGAAATCGGCGCCGCATCCTGAGATCGGCCAAGCCTATGTCCGGGCCCGCAGCGGCGATTCCACGCTCGACCGGCTGAAGCGTGCCGAGCGGCTGGAAGGGCAGCGCCCGAACAACGTCGAATCCCTTCTCGTCGTCGCCCAGGCAGCCCTCGACGCGCAGGAATTCGCCAAGGCTCGCGCCAAGGCGGAAGCAGCGGCGCGCATGCAGCCGCGTGAAGCCGCCTACCTGCTGTTGGCCGACATCGAAGAAGCCGAGACCGGAGACCAGGGTCGCGTGCGCCATTGGCTGGCCCAGGCGCTCAAGGCGCCGCGCGATCCGGCCTGGGTGGCAGACGGCTTCGTGTCCGACAAATGGCTGCCGGTATCGCCGGTGACCGGCCGTCTCGACGCCTTCGAATGGAAGGCGCCCTTCGGCCAGATCGAGGGTCCGCTCGAAGACGGTTCGGCACCGGCCTCGATCGAAACGGCTTTGAAGACATTGCCGCCGCTGCGTGACGTCAGGCCGGAAAGCCCGGTTAACGACCATCGCATCATTGAGCTGGAACGCGCCGCGACGATTGCCGAGGCTGTGCGCCCCACGCCGGCACCGGCACCGACATCGGCAAAACAGAAACCCGTCGAACCGGCCGCGGGCGATAAAGCGCCGGCGCCGAGCGAGGCAAAACCTTTCTTTGGCGGACGGCCGGATGATCCCGGCGTTCGCGATCCCAGGGTGGAACCGGAACCCAAGACACGGCTCCGCCTTTTCTGAAATGGAACGAAAACCGCATGTTCGAACGCTTTCAGGCATTCTTCCAGAATCTCACCGCCGACCACCCGAAGAAAGGTTTTGCCCCTGATGATCCCCGCATCGCAGTGGCAGCGCTCTGCATGCAGGTCATGGAGGCAGACGGTCAGATCAAAGCCAGCGAGAAGAAGCGGCTGCGCAAGCTCCTGAAGGAGCAGTATGCACTCGACGGCAAGCAGCTCGATGCTCTGATAGCCGCCGGCCTTGAGGCCGAAAGCTCCGCCGTCGACTATTATCGCTTCACCGCCGACCTGAAACGTCATCTTAATACCGAGCAACGCCTCGAGCTGATCGGCGTCCTCTGGGACATCGTCTATGCCGATGGCGAACGCAGCGAGATGGAAGACCATGTGATCTGGCGTATCGCCGATCTGCTCGGCGTCTCCTCGCGCGAGCGCATCCAGAAGCGGCAGGAGGCCGCCGCCAGGGTGACGGATGTCCAGGTTGCGCAAGATGATACCGACTGAGCAAAACCAGAACCGCGACCAGCGCCCGATCCTCATCGTCCTGCATCAGGAGCGGTCGAGCCCCGGCCGTGTCGGCCAGTTGCTCATCGAAAAGGGCTATCGCCTCGATATCCGTCGCCCGGTTCTGGGCCAGCCGCTTCCGACAACACTTGAAGACCATGCCGGCGCCGTCGTCTTCGGCGGGCCGATGAGCGCCAACGATCCCGATGACTTCATCAAGAAGGAAATCGACTGGATCGATGTTCCCCTGCGGGAAAAACGCCCCTACCTCGGTATCTGCCTCGGCGCGCAGATGCTGGTGCATCATCTCGGCGGCAAGGTGCAGTCGAATGCCGACGGCTCGACGGAGATCGGCTGGTATCCGCTGCACCCGACCGAGAAGGGCCGGCTGCTGATGCACTGGCCGAGAATGGTCTATCATTTCCACCGCGAGGGCTTCGAGCTGCCGCGCGGCGCCGACCTCCTGGCCGAAGGCGATGCCTATCCGAACCAGGCCTTCCGCTACGACGGCAATGCCTGGGGCCTGCAGTTCCACGCCGAACTGACCCGGGTGATGATGCATCGCTGGGTCGTACATGGCGCCCATCGTTTCATCCTGCCGAATGCCCAGCAGGGCCGCGAACATCTCGAAGGCCGCATGCTGTTCGACGCGCCGCTGAAAGCCTGGTTGACCGAATTTCTCGACATCGTCTTCGAGGGAAAGACGGCGAAGGCGACGTCCTCTATCGCCATCCGCGCATAGTCGATTCCGACTATGGAGTGGGCGCGTCCAGCGTATCGATCCTGCGCAGCTTGGGGAAACTCGAAGCCCAGATCGCCGCCACGACAAGCGTTCCGATCCCGCCGATGACGACCGCCGGCACCGCGCCGAAGATCGCCGCCATCGTACCCGCCCTGAATTCCCCGAGCTCGTTCGAAGCGCCGACGAAAACCATGTTGACCGCATTGACGCGGCCGCGCAGCTGATCCGGCGTCCAGAGCGCAATCAGGCTCTCGCGGACATAGACCGACACCATGTCGGCCGCCCCCATCAGCGCCAGCGCCGCGATCGAGACTTCGGTGTTGGTCGATATGCCGAAGATGATCGTTCCGACGCCGAACAGGGCGACGCCGATGAACATGTAGATGCCGGCGCGATGTCTGAGCGGATAGGCGGCAAGCAAGACCGCCATGACGATGGCGCCAAGGCCGGGTGCGGCGCGCAGCAGTCCGAGGCCCCACGGCCCGAGAGTGAGGATATCGCGTGCAAAAATCGGCATCAGTGCCGTCGCGCCGCCGAGCAGCACAGCGAAGAGATCGAGCGAGATCGCGCCGAGCACCACCTTTTCGGCGCGGATGAAACTGAAGCCACCAAGGATCATCGCCCAGCTCTTGGTCTCGCCGGTCGTCTTCTGCACCGGTTTCGGGATCATGTAGAGAAGGGCGGCGCCAAGCACGGAAAAGATCACCGCCACCGTATAGGCGGTCGTTGCGCTGACGCCGTAAAGCAGACCGCCGAGCACCGGGCCGGTGATTGCCGCGAGCTGCCAGGACGACGAATTCCACGCGATGGCATTGGAGAGCGCCTCCTCCGGCACGAGATTGGGTGCCAGCGACTGCACTGCCGGTGACATGAAGGCGCGCTCGATGCCGAAGATCAAAAGCACAGCGAAGACAGGCAGCGGCGTAAAGCTTCCCATCAAAGTCATCACAAGCAGCGCTAGCGTGCAGAGCGCGCTCACCAACGAGCAGAGTGCGGCAATCGCCCGGCGATTGTACCGGTCGGCTACCGAACCGGTGACGAGGATGAGCAGCAGCGACGGCAGGAACTGCACGAGACCGATCAAACCGAGATAGATCGCGCTGCCCGTCTGATCGTACATCTGCCAGCCGACGGCGACGCTGACGATCTGCTGCGAGAAGGAAAGCAGGAAGCGCGCGAAGAAGAACCGCGTGTAGGACGAATGCCGGAACGCGGCAAAACGGTCTCCGGTGGGCGAAAACGACATGAAGGTTTTCCGAGGAGACGGGCGCCGGAATAGCGGCAAAGCCGCCCGTTAAACATGATTCACCGTGCGTTTCCACACGGCACTTGCTCGTTTAGTCGCCAATGTCTACATGTCTGTCAACAACGAATTGGAGACGACGATGTTTGCGCTGTTTCAAACCATTGATTTGGCTTTGAATATTTACACCTGGATCCTGATTGCCAGTGCCATTTTTTCCTGGCTCTATGCCTTCAATGTTATCAATTCCAGCAATCAGTTCGTCAATTCGGTCGGCACATTCCTCTATAATGTCACCGAACCGGTGCTGAAGCCGATCCGCCGCCTGCTGCCGAACCTTGGCGGCATCGACATTTCGCCGATCATCCTGCTGCTGATCATCTTCTTCCTGCGCACCCTGCTTTGGACCACGCTGTACCCGCTGGTCGCTTGAGCCGTCCCTGGATCCTTTTCGATGACCATCTGCGCCTCGCCGTCCGGCTGACGCCGAATGGCGGGCGGGACGCGATCGATGGCATCGAGGCCGACGCCGAGGGTGAAACGTTCCTGAAGGCACGCGTCACTGCCGTGCCCGAGAAAGGCAAGGCCAACAAGGCACTCATCCTTTTGATCGCAAAATCCCTGCGCATTCCCAAATCCAGCGTCAGCCTCGTCTCGGGTGAGACCGCGCGCAAAAAAATCCTCCGGATCGACGGCGACCCGGAGGATTTGGTAAAAAAGCTCGAGATAGTTTTAGGCTGAGCGATCAGCCTTTCTTCTTGGCGCGCTCGACGGCTTCGAGGATGAGTTCGCCGGCTTCCTTGGAGTCGCCCCACCCGAAGATCTTCACCCACTTGCCGGGCTCCAGATCCTTGTAGTGCTCGAAGAAGTGCTCGATCTGCTTCAGCGTGATCTCCGGAAGATCGGTGTAGTCCTTCACCTTTTCATAGCGCAGCGTCAGCTTCGGCGACGGCACGGCGATGATCTTCTCGTCCTTGCCGGAATTGTCTTCCATCTTCAGGACGCCGATCGGGCGCACATTGATGACGCAGCCGGGAACCAGCGGGCGGGTGCTGGCGATCAGGACGTCGATCGGGTCGCCGTCTTCCGACAGCGTGTGCGGCACGAAACCATAATTGCCCGGATAGGTCATCGGCGTATAGAGGAAACGATCGACCACCAGCGTGCCGGCTTCCTTGTCCATCTCATACTTGATGGGGTGACCGCCGACAGGAACCTCGACGATAACGTTGACGTCCTCAGGTGGATTGTTGCCGATTGAAATGGCGTCGATGCGCATAAGAAACTCCCGCGAGGTTGAATTTGCTGGCAGCCAGATAATCAGTTTCATGTGGCAACGCAACATCGCACAGCGCCAATGCTTGACTGCACCGGGCCACATTCACATCAAAAGTTTCCAAGAGGAGATAGGCGAACGCCGACTCCAGCGCCGCACGTCTTTTCTGACGCCAAAGGAGGCTGTGGCACTTTGAAGGGCGTTCAGCTCCAGATGAAGCCGATCTTCTTCAATTGCCTGTGGTCGAAACTCTCCATGCCTTCGCAGAAATCGACGCCGCCATGATTGCGGTAGAAGTCGCTGGCGTTCTCGTTTTCCTCGAGGCACCAGACAACCAGCCCGTTGCAGCCGAGCGACTTCAAGAGCCGGCGCGCCTCGCCGAACAGCATCCTGCCGAGGCCGATGCCCTGATACTCGGGCCGAAGATAAAGCTCGTAAATCTCGCCTTCCTGCGGCAAAGCGCGGGCGCGGTTGAGGCCGAGCGTCGCGTAGCCGGCGACTGTCCCGGCAACATCGAGAACCAGCAGCGTTGCCGGGCCGCGCGTTGCCTTGCGCCACCAGCTTTCGCCGCGACGCTCGATCATCTGCGTCAGTGCGCGATGGGGAATGATGCCCGCATAGGTGTGTTGCCAGGCAAGCCTGTGTGTTTCCGATATGGCTCGGGCATCTTGCGGCTCGGCCCGCCGGACATCGATCGACAACGTCTTCATAACGTTTACTCTGGTCCCGCCGAGGGCAATTAACCATATGCACAGCGGCATTGTGATCGATTGCCCACAGACTTGATATGTGGACGACGATCAAAAGTTAACGCTTTTTTAACGATTGTCACAAGATGGAATCGACGCGGCGCACAATAAAAAACCCCGGCGTGAAGGCCGGGGTTTAAAGGATTTCTGAAAGAGTGCGACGCGCTTCAGGCTCTCAGAGAGCGGCCTTCGACTTTTCGAAACGCTTGCGATCGTTTGCGTCGAGATACATCTTGCGCAGACGAATATTCTTCGGTGTCACTTCCATCAGCTCGTCGTCCTGGATCCAGGAGAGCGCGCGATCAAGCGTCATGCGGATCGGCGGCGTCAGCTTCACCGCTTCGTCCTTGCCGGCGGCGCGGATGTTGGTGAGCTGCTTGCCCTTCAGGACGTTGACTTCAAGGTCGTTGTCGCGCGAATGGATGCCGATGATCATGCCGGCATAGACCTTTTCGCCCGGCTCGATGATCATCGGGCCGCGATCTTCCAGGTTGAACATCGCATAGGCGACGGCTTCGCCGGGAGCGTTGGCGAGCAGCACGCCGTTGACGCGGCCACCGATCACACCCTTGTAGGGCTGGTAGTCATGGAACAGGCGGTTCATGATCGCCGTGCCGCGCGTGTCCGTCAGCAGTTCCGACTGGTAGCCGATCAGGCCACGGGTCGGTGCATAGAAACGCAGGCGGAGACGGTTACCGCCCGACGGGCGCAGCTCGACCATTTCGGCCTTGCGCTCGGACATCTTCTGCACGACGACACCGGAATGTTCTTCGTCGACGTCGATGACGACTTCCTCGACCGGCTCAAGAAGCTGGCCGCTTTCATCCTTGTGCATCACGACGCGCGGACGCGACACGGCAAGCTCGAAGCCTTCGCGACGCATGGTTTCGATGAGAACGGCGAGCTGAAGTTCGCCGCGGCCGGACACGTAGAACGAATCCTTGCCTTCGGCTTCTTCGATCTTCAGGGCGACGTTGCCTTCTGCTTCCTTGAAGAGACGGTCGCGGATGACGCGTGAGGTCACCTTGTCGCCTTCGGTGCCCGCCAGCGGGCTATCGTTGACGATGAAGGACATGGTGACGGTCGGCGGATCGATCGGCTGCGCCGGCAGCGGTGCGGTGATCGAAGGATCGCAGAAGGTATCGGCGACCGTGCCCTTGGAAAGGCCGGCGATCGCAATGATATCACCTTGATGCGCTTCTTCGATCGGCTGACGTTCGATGCCGCGGAAGGCGAGGATCTTGGAAATACGGCCGGTTTCGATCGTCTTGCCGTCAGCGTGGAGAACCTTCACTGCCTGGTTCGGCTTGATGGAACCGGAATTGATGCGGCCGGTGATGATGCGACCGAGGAAGGGGTTGGCTTCGAGGATCGTACCGATCATCGTGAACGGGCCTTCGTGGACGGTCGGCTCCGGAACATGCTTGAGCACCAGGTCGAGAAGCGGCGTAAGACCCTGATCCTTCGGACCTTCCGGATTGACGTTCATCCAGCCGTCGCGGCCCGAACCGTAGAGGATCGGGAAGTCGAGCTGCTCGTCGGTCGCGTCGAGGTTTGCAAAGAGGTCGAAGACTTCGTTGATGACTTCTTCGTGGCGGCCATCCGGACGGTCGATCTTGTTGATCGCGACGATCGGGCGAAGGCCAACCTTCAGCGCCTTGCCGACCACGAACTTGGTCTGCGGCATCGGGCCTTCGGACGCATCGACGAGAACGATCGCGCCATCCACCATCGAGAGAATGCGCTCGACTTCACCACCGAAGTCGGCGTGGCCGGGGGTATCGACGATGTTGATGCGGACACCCTTCCATTCCACCGAGGTCGCCTTGGCGAGAATGGTGATGCCGCGTTCTTTTTCGAGATCGTTCGAGTCCATCACGCGCTCAGCGACACGCTGATTTTCGCGGAACGAGCCGGACTGCTTGAGAAGCTCATCCACCAGGGTCGTTTTGCCATGGTCAACGTGCGCGATGATCGCGATATTGCGAAGTGCCATATGTGAAATCTCTGAAGCTGGGGCGCACGCTCTAGAGGGCGCGCCTATTAGTTTGGGGCGTCCATACAGTTTTTTTTGCGTTTGCGAAAGGGGGGAACGCGCAAAAGCTGCGGCAAGGCTGTCGCCCCGCCGCATCATCGCATGTCATCAAATTGTCTTAGGCGTCGCTGCCTGTCAATTCCTCGAAGGTCGAAAGTCCTTTTTTGACGAGCATCGCATCCGGGCTCGGCAGCTTGCCGCGGAAGGCCTTGTAGGCGTCCTCCGGATCGACCGAACCGCCGACGGAATAGATATTGTCCTTGAGCTTGCGCGCCATCTCGCCGTTGAAGGCGTCTCCCGTCTCCTCGAAGGCGGCGAAGGCGTCGGCGTCGAGCACCTCAGACCACATGTAGGAGTAATAACCGGCCGAATAACCGCCGGAAAAGATGTGCTGGAAGTGCGGCGTCGCATGGCGCATGACGATCGACTTCGGCATGCCGATCTCGGCCAGCACCTCGCTCTGCACCGCCATCGGGTCCTCGACGGTCGTTCTCGTGTGAAACGCCATGTCGACCAGCGCCGACGAGGTGAACTCGACCGTATTGAAGCCGGCATTGAAAGTGCGCGCTGCCAGCACCTTGTCGAGCAGGGCCTGCGGCATCGGCTCGCCGGTTTCGACATGCACGGCATACCGCTTCAGGATAGCGGGCACCGTCAGCCAGTGTTCATAGAGCTGCGACGGCAACTCGACGAAGTCGCGCGAAACGCCGGTGCCCGAAACCGAGGGATAGGTGACATTCGAAAGCATGCCGTGCAGCGCATGGCCGAATTCGTGAAACAGCGTGCGGGCATCATCGAGCGACAGCAGCGCCGGCTTGCCTTCCGCCGGCTTGGCGAAGTTGCAGACATTGTAGATGATCGGCAATTCGCCGTGGCGGCCATCCTTCAGTTCCAGCCTGTGCTGCGATTGCAACGAGCTCATCCAGGCGCCGGAACGTTTCGAGCTGCGGGCGAAATAATCGCCGAGGAACAGGGCGACGAGCTTGTCCTCGCGGTCCCTGATTTCGAACACCCTGACATCCGGGTGATAGGCGGCCACGCCCTTCTTCTCGACGGCGCGGATGCCGAACAGCCGGCCGGCCACGTCGAAGCAGGCTTCGATGATCTTCTCGAGCTGCAGATAAGGCTTGAGCTCGGCTTCGGAGAAATCGAACTTCCGTGCGCGGATCTTTTCGGCATAGTGGCGCCAGTCCCAGGGCATCACCTCGTGGTTCCGGCCTTCCTCGGCGATCAATGCGGCGATATCGACCTCCTCCTCGCCGGCGCGTTTCACCGCCCGCGCCCAGACGGCCCTCAGCAGGCCGTTCACCGCATCCGCCGTCTTCGCCATCGTGTTGTCGAGCTTCAGCTCGGCGAAATTGCCGTAGCCAAGCAGCGTCGCGACCTGATGGCGCAGCGCCAGCGTTTCCCTGATGACCGCGCGGTTGTCCGTCTCCCCGTCATTTTCGCCGCGCGCCACCCACGCCTTGAAAGCCTGCTCGCGCAGATCGCGGCGCTCCGAAAAGGTCAGGAACGGCTCGATGATCGAGCGTGACAGCGTCACCGCATATTTGCCCTCTTCGCCGCGTTCGCGCGCTGCCGCCGCCATCGCGTCACGAAGGAATTCCGGCAGGCCCTCGAGCTCGGCGTTGTCCGAAAGGACCAGTGCCCAGGCTTTCTCGTCGGCCAGCACGTTCTGGCCGAATTGCGTCCCGAGGCCGGCAAGCTTTTCATTGATCGCGGCGAGTTTTTCCTGTTCGGCCTTGTCAAGCTTGGCGCCCGATTTGACGAAGCCTTTCCAATGGCGTTCCAGCACGCGTGTCTGCTCGAGCGTCAGGCCAAGCGTCTCGCGATTCTCCCAGAGCGTGTCGATACGGGCAAAAAGCGCCGCATTCATCCCGATCTTCGAATAGTGGCGCGACATCTTCGGCGAGATCTCCCGCTCCAGCGCCTGGATCACATCATTGGTATGCGCGCCTGCTTTGTTCCAGAACAGCGCCGAGACACGCGACAGTGCGTCGCCGGCAATCTCCAGCGCCACGACCGTATTGGCGAATGTCGGCGCATCGCCGTTTCCGGCGATCTCGTCGATCTCCTTTTCATGCGCGGCAAGCCCGGCCTCGAAGGCGGCGGCAAAATCACCGTCATCCAGGGCATCGAAACGCGGCAGGCCGTGAAGACCGTCCCAGGTCACCAGCGCCGGATTGAAATCATGTGGAGAAGGCATCGGAGAATTCCTTTTGGCATGCAGATGGATCGTCAATATAGGAGAGCCGTCGTGAAATTGGTATGTTGCCGGGTAGGGCCTTTTGCCCCGTCTGCCAATCTGATGGACGTCCGTCAAATCTGGTGGACAACAATTGATACGTGAAAATTAACCAATCGTTAACGATTGACGCGAATCACGCGCAGGCGCTAGTTTTCCGATGTTCTTCTTGTAAGGGGACATGCGCCATGGAAATTTTTTCTGTGCGGTCTTCTCAGAGTTTGCTTTTTAAAAACAATCCGAATAACGCAAAAAGTTCGAAGACCTCTGATATTGAAATCGAGACCAGAGCTGTCGCCCCGGCCTCGTTCCAGATCGAAGACGAAGTTGGCGAAGGCCCGGATTTCACCGCGGTCAGCCCTGGAGAGCTGCGCAATTACGCACGCCAGAGCTTCGACAGCGGCCTGATCGATCAGAATACCTACGCCGCGATCTCCGAACCGCTGCCGATGCATGCGATCGATCCACTCGGCAACGTCATCGATCTCTCCAGCGTCACCGACGGCACCAGCTTCAATTTCCTCGATTATTACAAGAACCAGCTGCAGGTCGCCATGTCGATCGGCGATGCCAACGAGGTCCAGACGCTAAAATCGATCGTCAATTTCCTCGATGGCTGATCGGAGCATGACGCCGAAAAGTGCGCAGCGGTTTTAGGATAGCGACATGCATAACAACAAAGACAAGCGCGTCGCATGATTCAAGTTTGGCGCGACGCGCTTTAATCAGGCCTTGCGCCAGCCGAGCAGGCCGGGCGTTGCGTGCCAGAGCGCCTGGGCGGCAAACCCCATGAAAAGCACGCCGGAGCAGCGCACGATCAATCGCTCATGGGCGCGATAGAAGCGCCGCACCGTACCGGCGCCGATGATGCCGATCAGGATGATGTCGGCAGTCACGAAACCGACGAACGACACGACGAGAAGCACCGGCAACGCCTCGAAATCAAGCGCGCCGGCCGAGCCTGCAACCAGTGCGGTGAAGGTGGCGAGCGCCACCGGATAACCCTTCGGATTGGTGACGCCGAAGATCAGACCGCGGCGAAACGGCCGCTCGACCACAACAAGTGCCTGCCCTTCCGCTTTCGGCTTGGCATTGACCGCGCTCCAGCCGATCCAGGCGAGGTAGAAACCGCAGGCAAGGCCGAGCAGGTCGAAGACGAAGGTTCCGATCGTCTTTGCGCCGACGATCGCGATCAGCGCCAGCGACGACCAGATGAGATCCCCGACCAGATGCCCCATCATGAAGAAGGCGCCGGCCTTGCGGCCCTGCCCGGCGCCGATGCCGAGCAGTTGCAGGAAGGCAGGTCCTGGAATGAGCACGTAGAAGAGCGCCGCCAGAAAGGCGCCGAAGAGCAAAGACTGCGTCATGGAAATGCTCCGGAGGATGATGACGCCAGACTAAGCGATCACAGCCATCCGTCTAGGCCCATCCCACAAGCCGACATCGTTGGGGTACTTCTGACCGCCACAGGACAGCTTAAATGCAAGCGTTCGAATCGCACCGGTGGCCGCGGTGGTACTGTCGTGTTGCTGGGAACTATCCGACCTCTACCGCCTCCAGCACCCAGGCCGTTCTCTCTGCCAGTTCGGGAATCTTGGCCAGATAGGCTTGATAATGGGGTGTCATGCGATGCACCTCGACGGCGGCGGCGTCCAGATAGAGTTCATCGAGCACGTATCGCTCGCCATGCGCCCGGTCGCACCAGACATCCCAGCGCAGATTGCCGGGTTCGGCCCGGCAAAGCGGTGCCATGCCAACAAGCAATGCTCGTAACTCGACGGCCTTTCCGAGATGAGCTGTCAGGATGGCTGTGATCTTGGTCGGCGACTGTGTCATACAGAACGCTCCTGATGGAATGCATGAGGTAACTTGCTTGGGCGGACGAGACGTCGCGGGCCGGGATAACAGCATAGAAGGCACGCCATCACCTTCCATGCCGTGTTCCATCAGATCACGCCGAAACCGTCACCCGGTTGAGGGCCTCGACCAGTTTCGCCGCAAGAGGATGATCCGATCGCGGATTTTGGCCTGTGATCAGCTCGCGGTCCTCTATCACATGGGGGGAGAAGTCGACCGGGTTCGTCGTGACGTCGCCACCCGCCATGCGCAATGCGTCTGGCATGTTGAAATAGAGCTTGCCATGAAGGACCTGTTCTTCGATCGGTTTCTCCTCACTGGCGGAGAACACCGTCATCTTATAACCGGCATACTGCCAGCCCCTAGCGAGTTCAGACGCTTCGGAAACATCGCCTGCAATCAGGGCAGCCCGATATTCCTTTGCGTGCGGCAGTGCGGCAAGCGAGGCGATCGGCCCGTGGCAAAGAAAGGCCGTGGGTTTCCGGCGAGCATGAAAGCGGCGGAGGATCTCGCCGAGATCGGCATCCTGCATAAGATCGACGGCCGGTGCCTGACCGCCGGGTACGAAGACGCCGGCATAACCATCGATCCCGTCTTCGATGACTGATCTCAATGTCCTGATATCGTTCATCGCCCGATGGTCGTCGAAAAAGGCGCGCCCGCGCTTGTGAGCAGCTTCGTCGCCGTCAAAATGCTGTGCCGCGTCCGACACGGGATCGATGTGCGGCTTGGTGCCGTCGGGCGTTGCCAACACGATCTCGTATCCGGCGGCAACAAGAGCCATGGCTGGCACCACGGTTTCGTTGAGATATTGGCCGGTTGGGCCAGTTCCACCGCCCTGAATTTCAATCCGGGTGGCATTCGACCCAACGACAAGAACGTTACCCTTGCTCATAGAATCCTCCTTATTTGATGTGGTTAATTGGTGCCGTACGGCGGATGGTCACGATGGTAGAGCCCTTCAGGGATGTCTGCAGGCCACCTTGGCTCCGCCTTCCGTAAGCATCCATTTCGCTTCGAAGCGTAAGGCTATAACGAGGGGTGGCATCGTCTTATTCGCCTCTGTCGATCCGGATTTCAGTTGTTTCGCCCAAGCGAAAGAGGCGTGCTCGCCCTTGCCACCTATTGGGCCGCCTTCACAATGAGATCCGCTACCTCCTCGGGATGGGAGAGCATCGCCACGTGGCCGGAAGGTACTTCGATCATCTCCGCCTTTGCAGATTTCACCTGATCCCTTTGCATCTGGGGAGCGATGATCTGGTCCTGCGTCGCCACGACCATGAAAGACGGTTTGTCACGCCAGGCGGCATGGCTGACGGGCATGGTGGTGGCACGCACATGGAAACGTCCCTGCACGACGGCAACGAGCCTCTGCTCGTCCGGGGAGAGGCCGGCCGCGAAGTACCTGGAAATGCCGTCATCGCTTATCTTCAGATACCCATCCTCGTCCTTGACGAATGTCTTCCGGCTTTCCTGGTCAGGGTATTTGGAGGCGACATCGACCAGCGATTGACCGGCATCAGGCGCGTAGGCGGCAACGTAGACCAGGGATTTCACCTTCTGGTCATCACCCGCTTCCGTGATGACTACGCCGCCCCACGAGTGACCGACGAGTACGATGGGTTCTTCGGCATCGCGGATCGCGCGCTTGGTGAAGGCCACGTCGCTCTCCAGGGACTCCAATGGATTTTGGACGGCGACAACTTTCAATCCGGCCTTTTCCAGAAGAGGGATGACTTTCTGCCAGGACGATCCGTCGGCGAAAGCGCCGTGAACAAGGACAACGGTCTTGGCTTTGAGATCCGCAGCGACCGCGGCGGGAGATGTGCTTGCGAACGCCACTAGGGCGCTGAAGATAAGTCCAAGGTTTCGGGACATGCGAGTTCTCCGATCATTGATCTCGATGGCGACACGGGGAATAATCGACCAACCCAGCCTCGGACGCATATTAATTGTGGTTAAATCCTGCGATTTTGCCGTGCTTAGTCGCGTGTTGGACTATTCGGGCTTTTTCTTTCGGATCCTTCGCCTATCGGGAACTGTCGAAGCCTGCGGCAGTCGTCCGTCACCGCCACAAACCCCGGAATTGCAAGGACGGCCTAAGACGCCCGGAGCTGCACCGTCTGTCCGCCATCCGAAGAGACAGCCATGCTTGCGCGGCACTGTTGAGGCGCTTGAACATGGTACAAAGACTGGCGTTGTTCGATGGGTGCGCGCTCCCCGGAGGCAAGGAGCTTGAACGCCGCATAGGCTTTAGCGATGCCCGATAGCTTGAGGTGCGCAGGTCCTGTTCCCGGATGAAGTGAGAGGAGGGACTTGTCGATAAGATTGCCGATCGATTTGATGATATCTGCCTGCTCGAAGTCATCATCTTCCACGACCGCGAGGGCAGCATCAACGGAGAACTCGCCCGGGAATACCGACAGTCGCCTGAATACCCGTTGATCCATGTCGGATAAAAGAGCGTAACTCCAATCCATCATCGCTTCTGCGGTTTGGTGGCGTGGGTTGGCGTATCGGCTGCCCCTCCATCGCAAGGAGAGCTGGTTGTCCAACAGCTCCGCGACCCGATCTAGGCCGTAGGGGGCCATGCGGCTCGCCACAAGTTCTATCGCCAGCGGATTGCCGTCCAATCTCCGGCAAACAGCCGCTATTGCCGCTGCTTCCTCGTCGCCTAACGACTCCAGATAGCCGCCATCGACCGCACGTTCCACGAAAAGCTGAATCGCAGGCCAAAGTAGCGCCTGAGCGGCAGTCAAACGCCCTGTAGGCGGAGGAACACCAAGTGGCCGGAGAAAATATACGGCCTCGCCGGGCAAACGGAACGCTTCTCGGCTCGTGGCGAGAATATGCACACTGGCGGTACGCCTGAGCACCGAACTCACGATATCGGCCACGGTGTCAATAACGTGTTCGCAGTTGTCAAGGATTACGAGGGTGCCTCGTGGAGACAACTGACCGATGATGTCGCCGATGGCATCGCCTGCTGAAAAGGGGATCTCCAGAGCCGAGGCTACCGCTTCCAAGACGGCCGTTTCATCATCGATGATGCCGAGATCGACAAAACACGCATGGTCAAACATGTGGAGGGCGTGCGCCACCAAGATGGCCAGAGTCGTCTTGCCGACCCCTCCTGCACCCACAACGGTCACGAACCGGCGCTCAGCCACCATCTGCGAAAGCTTGGAAATATTCTCGTCTCGGCCGATAGGGTGGCTCAAACGAGGCGGAAAAGAGGTATTCGTTGCGCCGTCAGATCCATTGCAGCAAGCCTGATCGCAGCTCAAGGGCGCATACCTGTCCTCCGGCTCGGACGCCTCTTCCCATATGACGGGGGCGACGAAGCTGTAGCCGCGGCCCACCACGCTGACGATATAGCGATTACCGTTTTCGCCACAGCCGATTTCGCGCCTCAGATGCGTCATTTGCACTCTTATGTTGGAGGCTTCGACGTGGAGACCGGGCCATGCGAATGCCATGAGCTCCCCGTGAGAGAGAACCCGTCCATGATTTTGAACGAGAGCGGCAAGGACGTCGAAGGCGCGGCTGCCTATCGCAAGCAGATCGTCGCCTCGCCGGAGAACTCTTGCAGCCGGATTCAAGCGATATGGTCCGAACCCGAAATAGCCGTTCCCAGCGTGAGTTTCCATATTGGTTCCCCTCAATGGTTTTGCACTCGTAGGGCAGTTAATCCATATATATTCAGCTTCAATATTATGAGAGTTCGCTCCCAATGGGAGGTAAAATCCGGTAAATATTGGCGTGGAATGGTTTGCCGCGGCAGAAACTTCGCGCCGGCGGTCCGAGACTTTACAGGCTGTAAGCAGTTATGCGCGACGGAGGCACTGACCAGCAGACCTGTGCGGCGACGTTGTTTATTGATTTGAAGATCCAAGCATCGGGTGTTCCGTCGAGGAAAGACTGAACGGCGAGCGGTGGGCGCGGCCCTTAAAAATGAGGCAACTGGGGTCAGTTCGTCCGACAGGCCCACAGGCGGAAGGCAGACCCTCCCGTGTTCGTTCGCTTAGAGTGATGTTGAGATTGCCGCGTCCACCCGCGCGATAGTGACATTGATATCATTCTTGCGCCGGGTCGATCATCGGCACGCTAAGAGGAACACATGGTACCGACGGAACCGGATGATGTGGTGGCATTTGGTCCCTTTCGCCTTTACGGGGAGCATCGCCGTTTGTTTTGCGGTGCCGAAGAGGTTCAGCTTGGCGGTCGGGCAATGGAGATGCTCGTGACCTTGGCCCGGAAGAAGGGTGAGTTGGTACATAAGGAGGAGCTGTACAATGCCGCGTGGCCCGGCATCTTTGTCCATGAAGCCAATCTGAAAGTGACGATCGCTTCGCTTAGGCGGGCATTAAGGGAATACACTCCCACAGAAGACTATATCAGGACGTTCGTAGGCCGTGGCTACCGGCTGACCGATCAGGTCATTACCGGAGAAATCCCAAAAATTGCGGATCTTCCCGTTGTGGCAAACACCCGATTTCCCGAATTGGCCACGGTTATCGGACGGGATGCCGAAATCGCTGAATTGCGAGCTAGGATTGCCGCCAACCGGCTGACGACGATCGTTGGCCCCGGGGGCATCGGCAAGACAACGGTTGCAGTCGCCACAGTGCAACTGCTCGAAGACGAAGAGGGAGATCTCATCACCTTCATAGATTTCTCCCGAGTGGCCGGCGAGGAATTCGTCATCCCTTCAGTTGCGGCTGCGCTGGGCATCAGTTCAGGTAGCCAGGATCGCCTCGACGCGATCTCATCCATCCTCGCTCGAAGGAAGACCTTGCTGTTGCTGGACACGTGCGAGCATGTGCTCAATGCCGTTGCCCATCTCTGCGACGTCATTGTGGCAAACACAAGTGATGTGAGGATTCTGGCGACGAGCCGCCAGGCTCTCCGCGCGAAGCGAGAAGAGGTCTTCTGGCTTGCTCCTCTGGAAGTTCCGCCGCCTGACCATATCCATACAGCCGAACAAGTCCTCCGTTATTCCGCACCACAACTTCTCGTCGTACGAGCGTCCGAGAAAGGGAAATACAAGACGGAGGATGGGGATGCATCTGCCGTTGCCGAGATCTGCAGGCGGCTAGACGGATCGCCTCTCGCTATAGAACTTATCTCATCCCGGCTCGGAAGCCGAAGTGCTGCTGATGTCCTCGAAGAACTTGACGATCGTTTCGCCACACTGGTCGGACGTGACCAGGAGGGACCGCTTCGTCAACAGACTCTGCTTGCGACGATGCAGTGGAGCTACGCACTCCTTACGAAGAGCGAGGCAGCCGTGTTGCGTGCCATCTCGATCTTCATGGGCACGTTCGATATGGATGAGGTTGTTTGCATCGTTGTCCACCATGGTTTGGATCCAACGGTCGTCTTTGATGCCATTGCCGGCCTGCGCGCCAAGTCGATGCTGAGCGTCGAACAGATGTCAGGTGGTATGCGATACCGGCTTCTCGACAGTACTCGAGCATTCGCAGGCAATCTGCTGGAAGCCGCGGGGGAACTGACCGCTGTGTCTCAGGCCCACGCCCGACTTGTGCTGGACATCTTCACTCGTGCGAATGCCGACCAGGCAAGACTTCCGACGCGGCAGTGGCATATCGCCTACGCCAGTCGTGCGGACGATTTGCGCAGGGCCATCGGCTGGGCACTCTTTCTTCGCGCCGATCCGCTGCTTGGCATGCAGTTGGTGGCATCGGGATTGCCACTGTGGCATGAGTTGTCGTTGAGCGAAGAGGCCCGCAGCAACTGCGAACAGGCGCTCGTCGAGTTCGATCGGACTGGCTGCAGAGACACAACCCTGAAGCTCAAGCTGGTCGTCGGGCTCGCCGCAGTGAGCAGCTACATATCACCCAATGCGGAGAAGGCTATCAAGATCTTTGAAACAGCAATTCAGCTATCACGTCAGATCGGCGATAGTCGGGCCGGGTGCCAAGCCTTAGGCGCCCTGGCGAGATATCGGCTCCTGCCTGGCCACCAGACCGAAGCCCGGAAGACTCTCAGAGAATTGAAAGGGCTCGCCATGCGCTCCAATAATCGGGCGGCGCAGTGGGAGCATGAGCATCTTTGTACGGAATGGGAAATCATACGTTGCGAGTACCGGCCGGCGATTGCACGGTTGGAGAAATTGCGTCTGGAGTTGCAAAATACCGCCGATGGCACGGTTTCTCGCTTCGACCTCGATCCAAGGATCAGGACGGATACTATATTGGCCGCACTCTACTGGCTCGGATCGCGCAGGCCTGGGACTGGTTTGAATAGAGTTCAAGCTGCAGCGAGGGAGGCTTTGGAAGCCCGTCATGGATGGACGCTTATTTATTGCTACACTCACGGGGTGCTTTTCGTGCTGTGCGAATGTCAGGAGCATGCTCTAGCCAGGGAATATGCCGCGCTACTAAAGGATACGATCTTCCGTCACGGCATGCCGGCATGGATTCCGGTCGCAAGCTGCTACATTGAGGCGCTTGACGCGCTTTCAGGCGTTCGAAAGGACCCGGATGGACTAATGTCAGCGTTCGATGGGCTCCGCACGGGCCTCAAGCAGATCGGACGTCATGTTTATTATGCGCTTTTGATAAGAGCCCTCTATGCGAACGGGCACATGGATGAGGGCGTACGGATTCTCGACTATTTGTTTGAAGTGGGACCGCAACGTTCGATGGTGCCCGAGCTGCTACGTCTTAGGGCTGTCAAAGAACGATCGGTCGGCCGCGACGAAGAAGCACTTTCCACCTTGCGGGGATCTTTGACAGTGGCGGAGGAAAATGGAGCATGGGCGTGGCAAATTCGCTGCGCAACTGATCTTGCTGCTCTGCTTAGAGACCGATTGCAGATCGATGAGGCCAAGAGCGTTCTCGAGCCAGTGTATGGCCAGTTCATCGATGGGTTCGATACTCCGGACTTGCAGAGAGCCCGAAACCTTATGACGGAGCTGCAGGATCTTGGACGACTTCCGGGCTCATAGCGAGTTGCCAGACGCATCCTCAAACGCCACCGATCGATCCGCTGTTTCGCGGCTCACCGGATTGCTCGCCAGCCAGCCGTGGATCGAGTGGACCACGACTGATCCTTCGCCGACGCTGGAGGCAACGCGCTTGACGGATTTGGCTCGGACGTCGCCGACCGCGAATATGCCCGGGACGCTGGTCGCATAGGGCGAACCGTTCGGTGCGCCGTCGTGGTCGTAGCCAGTCAGGATGAAACCCCGATCATCGAGTTCGACGCAACCGTCCAGCCAGTCCGTGTTTGGGACAGCCCCGATCATCAGAAAGAGGTTCGATATCATATGTTCGGACTCTTCCTTCCCGGGTTGTCCCCATCGAACCGATGAAAGGTAGCCTTCACCGGCAAGCGAGGTGATTTCGCTGCGGGTATGTAGGGTAATCCGCGGGGACTGCATGATGCGACCGACAAGATAGTCCGACATAGCGTCCGAAAGTCCGTCACCCCGGACGAGGAGATGCACATGACGCGCCTTTGCCGACAGGAAGATCGCGGCCTGCCCGGCAGAGTTTCCACCGCCCACCACCACGGCTTCCGTGCCTTCGCAAAGCTGCGCCTCGATCGACGTCGCCGCATAGTGAATTCCCTTCCCCTCGAAGCGTTGGGACTCGGGAATATCCAGTCTTCGGTAGCGAGCGCCGGTCGCGACAACGACAGATCGGCCAAACACCACGTTGCCACCTTCCAAATGCACCCCAAACGGATAGCAAGTGCAATCGAGACGCCGCGCCGCCTCGGCGACGGCGAAACGTGCGCCGAACTTCTGAGCCTGTATTTGCGCTCGCCGGGCGAGATCCTGTCCCGAAATACCCATTGGAAATCCGAGATAGTTCTCGATGCGCGAACTCGTGCCCGCCTGTCCGCCAGGCCCAACCGCCTCTATGACCAGCGTGTTCAGTCCTTCGGATGCGGCATAGACCGCCGCGGCGAGACCGGATGGCCCGGCACCCACGATAACCACGTCATATGCATGCGAAGAGTTCAGCCGCTCCGTGATCCCGAGAGCCTCGGCAAGATCATGGTTGGTCGGCTGAGTGAGTACCCTGACGCCGTTGAGAACAACGATCGGCAGGCTATCGGCGTCGGCATGGAATGTCTCCATTGCAGCCCGTGCATCGTGGTCGACGTCAGTGTCGAGGCAGCGATAGGGATAGCCGTTCCTTTCCAGGAAAGTCTGAATGCGGACCGTATTTCCGGAGCGGCAACTGCCCACGATCACGGTGCCGCCCTCGGCGAATTCCAGAAGTCTGGCGCGCCTCAGTATAAGCGCACGCAAAATGATCTCTCCGATGTCCGGCTCGGCGTTCACCAGCCTGAGAAGCGATACGCGGGAAAGGCGGATGACAGACGTGGAAGCCGTGGTTTGCGCGCATACCAGAACCGCCCGTCCGCTTAGATGATGCAACTCTCCAGTGAATTGATTGACCTGGTGCCTGGCGACAATCGCGTGGCCCCCGTGTCCGTCGCTTTCGAACACGTCGACTGACCCGTTCAGAATGATGAAGAAATCGACCTCCCGATCACCGACTTCATACAAGTATTCACCGCCGTCGAATTGATCCCTCCGTCCGAACGGGGCAATGCGTGCCATCATCTCGGGCGTGAGGCGAGGAAACGCCTCGCCAGGTATCTCCCTTAGTTCGGCGGAAATCGGGCTATTGGCTGTGCTGAAGTCACCGCTATAGGCCATCACAAAACCTCGGAATCGGCCCGCGCCGCGGCGTTTGATCGGGAAGCACGACGAACTCTTCGTCGACGTAGCACCAGCCCCATCCCTCCGGCGGATCGTAGCCTTCGATGATCGGATGGGCCGTGGCGAAATAATGCGCGGTCGCATGTCTACCTGGCGAGTTGTCACAGCATCCGACATGCCCGCAAGACCGGCACAGCCGCAATTGTACCCATGCCATGCCGGATGCCAAGCATTCCTCACATCCCAGGGATTGAGGAACGACATTTGAAATGCCCAGCCGATGATTGCAGGACTGTGACATCTTTTCTCCTAACGACATCCGGCGACTTACTTTCGGTCATCGCCGAGTCATCCAACGGGGAATGCTCGACGAAAGCCTACCTGCGTCCGCCTGCGGCAGCCCGTTAAACAGCGCTTATCATCGTGAAATACTGGGAAACGGCGAAACTGCCGCTGGCCATATACGGAGGACGTTCGTGAAAACAACGGGCCGGCCGGTCGCCTTCAACCTGCATAGTCACAGATAACGGTCGGCAAGTGATCAAAACCGAAGGACCTTTCATCAGCCACGAAGGACTTTGCTAATTCGAGCAAGGGCGATGAGATGCCAGATTTCGCGCACATTCACCCCATTTAGCGCGCGCCGCCGCGAGCAAATGTTAACCTGCATCCACTCCAAACGACGGGAACGCATCGCCCGGACGCTCCGGCTTGCCGCCCGTGAACATGGAAAGTCCGGCAGGACGGCGCGCTGATCGGCAGCGTCATCATCTTCGACGGCGCGCTCCCCGTCGTCCGCGCACGGCGGTTGATTAGGTGCCGTGGGAGCAAGCGCTGGATCGGTGGAGCAGGACATCGCTGTCGCCGAGGCCGCCATATCCGCCGTCGACCTCAATCCAGCAGATACGCATTTCGCCACTCAGGAAAGGAGCAAACAAGATGACGACCAATATCGAAGGAAAAGTCGTGTTGATCACCGGTGGCGGCACGGGCCTGGGCGCGGAGACCGCCCAGATGCTCGCCTCGAAGGGGGCGAAGGTCGCGATCGCCGCGCGTCGGCGGGGCAAACTCGACGAAGTAACCTCCAGGATTTCCTTCTCCGGCGGCAAGGCGAAAGGCTATGAGCTGGATGTGGCAGACAAGAACCAGTTCAAATCGGTCGTGGACGCGGTTGTATCCGATTTCGGGAAGCTGGATGTCCTGATCAACAATGCCGGGCTGATGCCCATCCGTCCCATGGTGGAAGTGAACACGGAAGAATGGGACGCGATGATCGACGTAAACCTCAGAGGCAGCCTGTATGGTATCGCCGCGGTTCTTCCGATGTTCATCAAACAGGAAGCGGGCCACATCATCAACATCAGCTCCGTCGCGGGGGTCAAGGTCTTCGCGCCGGGTGGCACGGTCTACTCCGGCACCAAGTTCGCCGTCCGGGCCATCTCGGAGGGGTTGCGCCAGGAGGTCGGAAGCAAGATCAGGGTGACCTCGATCGAGCCCGGCGCCGTCGAGAGCGATCTCAAGCACACGACCAGCGGCACGTCGCAGGGCACGGTCATGGAATTCTACAAGTCGGCGATCCCCGCCAGTTCCGTCGCCAGGGCGATCACCTTCGCCATCGAGCAACCCGCCGATGTGGACATCAACGAGATCGTGCTGCGTCCGACGGCGCAGGAATTCTGATCGGCGGATCGAATCCACCGCTGCCGCGACTCTGACGATCCAGACCCCCGAACCGGGTCGCGGTGTGCGTGAACGCGCGTCTCAAGGTTCAAAGACCGGTCGTTTCCGACCCCGATATAGAAAGGAGACTATGACATGGCCTATCAGAGCGTAAATCCGGCGACCGGCAAGGTCCTTAAGACATTCGACAATCACAGCGACGCGGAAATCGAACGCGCGCTCGCCTCGGCGCATTCCCTCTACAAGTCGCCGTGGTGCAAGGGCGGCAGGGCTCCCCGGCTCAAGGTCCTGAGCCGGTTTGCCGAATTGGCGAACGAGCGCGTTGAAGACCTGGCACGCATTCTCACCCTGGAAATGGGCAAGCGCATCAACGAAGCGCGCACGGAGGTGCGCATCATCGCCGATATCGCAAACTACTATGCCGACAACGCGGAAACCTTTCTCGCCCGCGAGAAAGTTGAGACATCGAAGGGCGATGCATGGCTGGAGTATCATCCGATCGGTGTCGTCGTCGCCGTCGAGCCCTGGAACTTCCCCTTCTACCAGTTGATCCGCGTGGCCGGACCGAATCTGGCGATCGGCAATCCCGTGCTCGCGAAACATGCCAGTATGGTCCCACAGGCCGCCGTCGCCTTCGAAGAGCTGCTGGCCGAAGCGGGTGCGCCGGAGGGCGCCTGGACGAATATCTTCGCGACGGGTGACCAGATCTCCAGGCTCATCGCCGATGACCGGGTCCAGGGCGTGGCTCTCACCGGTTCCGAGGGTGCGGGCAGCATCGTCGCGGCCAACGCCGGCAAGAACCTGAAGAAGTCCGTGATGGAGCTCGGCGGAAGCGATGTCTTCGTCGTTCTCGACGATGCCGACATCGACAAGGCGGCCGTCGTCGGCGTCGAGGCCAGGCTCCGCGGATGCGGTCAGGTCTGCAATGGCGCGAAGCGCTTCCTCATCCACGAGAAGGTCGCCGACGAATTCGTGAAGAAGCTCGCTGAGAAATTCACCAACACCAAGATCGGCGACCCCATGGATGAAACGGTCGGATTGGGGCCGATGTCGTCGATCGAGGCACGAGACGACATCGCCGGGCAGGTCCAGCGCGCTGTCAAGGCCGGGGCCAAGGTCCTGGTCGGCGGGGAGGTGATCGAGGGGCCGGGTGCGTACTACAAGCCGACCATCCTGACCAATGTGTCTCGGGACAATCCCGCCTATTTCGAGGAGTTTTTCGGTCCAGTGGCGCAGGTTCATGTCATCAAGGACGATGAGGATGTCGTCAGGATCGCGAACGATTCGAACCTCGGGCTTTCCGGGGCTATTTTCACTGCAAACGTCGAGCGCGCCAAGTCCCTCGCTTCGCAGGTCGAGACCGGCTCCGTATGGATCAACACATCCTCCTTCACCGGGCCGGAACTTCCGTTCGGCGGGGTCAAGAGATCCGGCTATGGTCGCGAGCTCGCAGGCGCGGGTATTAACAAACTGGTAAACCAGAAGATGGTGCTCGTCGCGCATTGATCGGCCTCCGAAGCCGGGCGCATCACATTGAGAGCTACCGGTGCCACAATGGGCCGCAGCCGAGCGGCCCATTTTGTTTTAGTGCCGAGGGGAGGACTAACATACTGAACCATATAGTTCAGTGTTTAACCTGATCGCGTAGGAAGCGCAAGCGTCCCGAACTTTCCGTGCCGTAGACCGGTCATCCGAGGTCATGCGCCGCGGCGGCGGCAGCAAAATCGTCTGCTGCGGGGCAAAAGCGGACCTTCGAGCTCCTGATGAACCAATGTCAGCTTTCGGCGCCTGCTCCCCGAAAGCCGTCCGCCGGCGGCCCCGCAGCGGTCGTCTATCCAAGCCGAGCCATATCCGTTGTTGGTGCAATCCGGCCATCCAGAACGCTCTATGAACTTGGTGGCGTTTGCTACCTCACCCCACGAAAAAGCCCGCGCGGCAATGCCGGCGGGCTCATATCCGGTTCGAAGGCGAATCCTGATTATTTCAAGAGGTTGCGCTTGGCGAGCGTGCGCAGGCGCAACGCATTGAGCTTGATGAAGCCGGCCGCATCCTTCTGGTCGTAGGCGCCCTGATCGTCCTCGAAAGTGACGAGCTTGTCGGAATAAAGCGACTTTTCGCTTTCGCGGCCGATGACCATGACATTGCCCTTGTAGAGCTTCAGCGTCACTTCGCCTTCGACATGCTCCTGGCTCTTGTCGATCAGCGCCTGCAGCATCTCGCGCTCCGGCGAGAACCAGAAACCGTAATAGATCAGCTCGGCGTAACGCGGCATGATCTCGTCCTTGAGATGGGCGGCACCGCGGTCGAGCGTGATCGATTCGATGGCGCGGTGCGCCGAGAGCAGGATGGTGCCGCCTGGAGTTTCGTAGACACCGCGCGACTTCATGCCGACGAAGCGGTTCTCGACCAGGTCGAGACGGCCGATGCCGTTGTCGCGGCCGTAATTGTTGAGTGTCGCCAAGAGCGTCGCCGGGCTCATGCGGACGCCATTGATCGAAACCGCATCACCCTTTTCGAAGCCGACCTTGATGGTCGTTGCCTTGTCGGGTGCGGCCTCCGGCGAAATGGTGCGCATATGCACATATTCAGGCGCTTCCTGTGAGGGGTCCTCGAGAACCTTGCCCTCGGAAGAGGAATGCAGAAGGTTGGCGTCGACGGAGAACGGCGCCTCGCCCTTCTTGTCCTTGGCAACCGGGATCTGATGCTGCTCGGCGAAGGCCAGCAGGTCGGTGCGGCTCTTGAACGCCCAGTCGCGCCACGGCGCGATGATCTTGATGTCTGGGTTCAGGGCATAGGCCGACAGTTCGAAACGGACCTGGTCGTTGCCCTTGCCGGTCGCGCCATGAGCGATCGCATCGGCGCCGGTCTTCTTGGCGATATCGATCAGATGCTTGGAAATCAGAGGACGGGCGATCGAGGTGCCGAGCAGATAGACGCCTTCATAGACGGCATTGGCACGGAACATCGGGAAGACGAAATCGCGGACGAATTCCTCGCGCACATCCTCGATATAGATCTCCTTGATGCCGAGCATTTCGGCCTTCTTGCGCGCCGGCTCCAGCTCTTCGCCCTGGCCGAGATCGGCGGTGAAGGTGACGACTTCGGCGCCGAGCTCCGTCTGCAGCCACTTCAGGATGATCGAGGTGTCGAGGCCGCCGGAATAGGCGAGAACGACTTTCTTCACGTCTTTGTATGATGCCATGATGATGAGGTCCGTTGCATAAAAGGCCGGCGAAAACCCGGTGTCGCGGCACTTTTAGCGAGATTGGCGCGTGACGCAAGACCAAGTGCGACGGTGATGGTGCCGATACCGTTTGACACCGCCAAAGCGGAGCCCATATTCGCCAGCGTCCGCAAATGCTCGAGGAGAGGCTGCCCCGTGACGAATATTCAAGACATTTTCAAGAAGTCCAATGTTGCCGTCATCACCGGCGGCGCCTCCGGCATCGGTCTTGCCGCGGCGAAATATTTCGCCGGACGCGGCATGAGCGTCGCCATTGCCGATCTCGGCGGCGATCGGCTGGCCGACGCCGCCAACGAACTCAAGGCCATTGCCGGCGAGGAAAATGTGATGGCGGTCGAGACCGACGTCGCCAGCAGAGACTCGCTGGAAGCGCTCGAACGCGCCGTCCTCCAGCGTTTCGGCCGTGTGCACGTGCTGATGAACAATGCCGGCATCGGCCCGGAAACCTCGATCTTCAGCCCGCAGGCGAATTGGGACAATATCTTCGCCGTCAACCTGATGGGTGTGATCAACGGCACGCGCACCTTCGGCCCGAAGATGCTGTCGCACGGCGAGCCCGGCCTGATCATCAACACCGGCTCCAAGCAGGGCATCACCACGCCGCCCGGCAACCCCGCCTACAACATCTCCAAGGCTGGTGTGAAAGTCTTCACCGAAGCCTTGCAGCATGAGCTTCGCAACACCGAAGGCGGAAAGATCTCCGCCCATCTTCTGATCCCCGGCTTCGTCTTTACCGGCCTTACCAAGGGCGACCGCGCGGAAAAACCGGCTGCCGCCTGGACGCCGGAACAGACCGTCGATTTCATGGTCGAAAGCCTGGAACGTGGCGATTTCTATATTCTCTGCCCTGACAATGATGTGGCGCGTCCGGTCGACGAACGCCGGATGGCCTGGGCGGCCGGCGATATCATCGAGAACCGTCCGCCACTATCGCGCTGGCACAAGGACTATGGCGACAAGTTCAAGGCCTTCCTCGAACAGAAGTAATCGGCACCATCAGAAGGTTTGATTGGTAATTTTCTGAAAGCCGGGTAAGAGATCCCAGATCCTTTCCGGCTTTCAGAGTGTGTCATGGATTTCCTGCCCAGCCTGCCGACCCTTCTCGCCTTTGCCGCCGCGACGCTGCTGCTTGCGGCGACCCCGGGCCCCGACATGACGCTGTCGATCAGCCGCGCGCTGGCCCAGGGCAAGAAGGCGGCCCTCTTCGTTGTCGTCGGCACCAGCCTCGGCATCGTCGTCCACACCATGCTGGTCGCTTTCGGCATTTCGGCGCTGATCACCGCCTCGCCGACCGCCTTCCTGATCCTGAAGACCGGCGGTGCTGCCTACCTGCTCTGGCTGGCGGTGCAGGCGATCCGCTTCGGTTCGAAGCTCACCGTCGCCAAGGTCGAGGAGCAGAAGGGCACGCCACTTTCGAACATTTCGTCGGGCTTCTGGGTCAATCTTCTGAACCCCAAGGTCATCATCTTCTTCATGACCTTCCTGCCGCAGTTCGTCAGCGCCGGCGATCCAGCCGTCACCCAAAAGCTGCTCTTTCTCGGCTTCTGCTTCATCCTGATCGGCATGCCGGTCAACGCCAGCGTCGTCTTTGCCGCCGACTGGCTGGCCTCCTGGCTGCAGAACAACAAGAAAGTGCTGCGCGGCATGGACTATACCTTCGCCGGCGTCTTCTCGGTCTTCGCCGCGAAGATCCTGCTCACCCAGGCGAAATAGCCCGCAGCCGTTTAATCGGTCCGCCCGCTGTCGGCGTTAGCCGATCAGCACGCTGTCGGCCTAGCCGATCAGCAGGGCGTCGTCATCCAGCGTCTGGCCGCGCATCTTGCGGAACATCGCGATCAGATCCTCGACCTGCAATGTCTTGCGGCTGTCGCCGGCGACATCGAGCACGATCTCGCCGCCATGCAGCATCACCGTCCGGTGGCCATAATCGAGCGCCTGGCGCATCGAATGCGTCACCATCAGCGTCGTCAGCTTGCGCTCGGAAACGATTTTCTGGGTCAGGCCCATGATGAATTCTGCCATGCCGGGGTCGAGGGCCGCCGTATGTTCGTCGAGCAGCAGCACTTCCGAGCCCGCCAGCGTCGCCATGACAAGCGAGACCGCCTGCCGCTGGCCGCCGGAAAGAAGGTCCATGCGGTCCTTCATGCGGTTCTCCAGCCCGAGATTGAGCTCGGCGATCCTCTCGCGAAAATGCTCGCGCCGTTTTGCGCCAAGCGCCGAAACAAGCCCGCGCCGCTCGCCGCGCCGCGCCGCAAGCGCCAGGTTCTCCTCGATCGACAAGGCACCGCAGCTTCCGGTCAGCGGGTCCTGAAAGACACGGGCGACAAGTCCGGCGCGGGCCGCCGTCGTCTTGCGGGTCACGTCGGCATTGCCGATCAGCACCTGTCCCTCGCTTGCCAGCACATCGCCGGCGAGCACGCCGAGCAGCGTCGATTTGCCGGCGCCGTTCGAGCCGATGACGGTGACGAAGGAGCCTTCCTCGATCGTCAGGCTGACACCCGAGAGCGCCTGCTTCTGCAGCGGCGTGCCGCGCCCGAAGACGACCTTGATGTTCTTGAGGTTGATCACGACGCGGCACCTCCACGCAAACGGGGAAGGATGAGCGCCACGGTCACCAGCACGGCGGTGACGAAATTGAGATCGGACGCCTGCAGACCGATGACGTCGCTCGAAAGCGCCAGCTGGATCGCGATGCGATAGAGGATCGAGCCGAGCACACAGCCGATCAACGCGATCAGCAGACCGCGCCGCCCGAGCAGCGTCTCGCCGATGATGACGGCAGCGAGGCCGACGACGATCGTCCCGACGCCGGAGGTGACGTCGGCAAAGCCGTTCGTCTGGGCAAACAGGGCGCCGCCGAGCGCCACCAGCGCATTCGAGATCGCCATGCCGAGATAGATCTGCCGACTGGTATCGACGCCCTGGGCCCGCGCCATCCTTGCATTGGCGCCGGTCGCCCGCATTGCCAGCCCCGCATCGCTTTCCAGGAAACGCCAGACCAGAATGAGGGCGATGACGACCAGAATACCGACGAAGAGCGGCCGCACGTAGAAATCGCGAAGGCCATGGCCGAAGAACGGGCTGATCATCGTGTCGGCATTGATGAGCGCGACATTGGGTTTGCCCATCACGCGCAGATTGACGGAAAACAGCGCGATCATCGTCAGGATCGAGGCGAGCAAATTGAGGATCTTGAAGCGCACGTTGAGCAGCGCCGTCACCATGCCCGCAGCGGCACCGGCCGCCATGGCGATCAGAGCCGCGAGCCAGGCGTTGACGCCGGCAATGATCAGCACGGCCGTCACCGCCGCACCGAGCGGAAAGGAGCCATCGACCGTCAGGTCGGGGAAATCCAGAACACGGAAGGCGAGATAGACCCCAAGGGCGACGAAGGAATAGACCAGTCCGAGTTCGACGGCCCCCCAGAATGCGATTTGGCTCAAGGCTTCCGCCCCTCTTCTGTCCGTTTCCGCTCCGCGCCTTGCGCGAAACATCAGGCTTTTAATACCATCAGCCGCCCCCCGTGTGGAACGGGAGCGGCTGCAAACTCGATCAGCGACGGCAGTCGCCTAGTTTATTCGATGACTTTGGTAGCGCGGGAAAGCACGCTCTGCGGCAGGGTGACGCCCATCTTCTCGGCCGCAGCCTTGTTGACGACGAGGTCGCTGCCGGCGGCGGTCTTGACCGCGATATCGCCCGGGTTCTCACCCTTCAGCACGCGCACGACGATGTCGCCGGTCTGCTTGCCGACATCATAATAGTTGAAGCCGAGGGCGGCGATCGAACCGCGCGAAACCGAATCCGTGTCAGCGGTAAAGAGTGGCAGCTTGCTCTCCTCGGCAACCGCGACGGCGCCTTCGAGCGCGGAGATGATCGTGTTGTCGGTTGGAATGTAGATCGCATCGGCGCGGCCGACGAGCGCGCGTGCCGCACCCTGGACCTCGGCCGACTTGGTGGCAGCTGATTCGACCACCTTCAGGCCAGCCTTTTCGGCTTCAGCCTTCAGCACGGCGAGCAGCGAAACGGAATTCGCCTCGCCGGAATTGTAGAGATAGCCGATGGTTTTCACATCAGGCAGGATTTCCTTGATCAGCGCTATGTGCTCGGCCACGGGCGACATATCGGAAAGGCCGGTGACATTGCCGCCGGGCTTGTCCATGTTCTTGACGAGTTGGGCGCCAAGCGGATCGGAGACGGCCGTGAAGACGACGGGAATGTCACGCGTCGAGGAGACGACGGCCTGGGCCGAGGGCGTCGAGATCGGCACGATGACATTGGGCTCGTCGCCGGCGAACTGGCGGGCGATCTGGGCTGCCGTCGCCGGATTGCCCTGCGCCGACTCGAAGACGAATTTCAGGTTCTCGCCCTCTTTGTAGCCGGCGGCCGTCAGCGCATCGAGAACACCCTTGCGCGCCGCATCGAGCGCCGGATGTTCGACGATCGCCGTCACGGCAACGGTGACGTCATCGGCCTTTGCGGGCAGGGAAAGGGCCAAACTGGCGGCAAGAGCGAGCAAAATCGGGCGCATGGGGATCCTCCTGAATGATTTTGGCGCCACTTTTAGGAAAAGCACCCCCTGAAATCAATCGCGGAGAATTGTAGCGAGGATCAAACTTGCTGATCAGTCGTCGGCGCCGTGATTGGCGATCATCATCGCCTCGAAGGCCAGACGTTCGGTCTTGCGCATGCGTTCGGATTCCGATTTCAGCTGGCCGCAGGCGGCAAGAATGTCGCGGCCGCGCGGCGTGCGGATCGGCGAAGCATAACCCGCCGAATTGATGAAATCGGCGAACTTCTCGATCTGCTCCCAGTCGGAACACTGGTAATTGGTGCCCGGCCAGGGATTGAACGGAATGAGGTTGATCTTCGCCGGCACGCCCTTCAGGAGCTTGATCAGCCCCTTGGCGTCTTCCAGGCTGTCATTGACATCCTTCAGCATCACATATTCGAAGGTGATGCGCCGTGCGTTCGAAAGGCCCGGATAGGTCCGGCAGGCCTCGATCAGCTCCTTCAGCGGGTACTTCTTGTTGATCGGCACGAGAATGTCGCGCAGATCGTCGCGCACCGCATGCAGCGAAATCGCCAGCATGACGCCGATTTCCTCGCCGGTGCGGAAGATCTCCGGCACGACGCCGGAGGTGGAAAGCGTCACGCGGCGCCGGGACAGCGACAGGCCGTCACCATCCGTGGCGATCAGCAATGCCTGCTTGACGGCATCGAAGTTATAAAGCGGCTCACCCATGCCCATCATGACGATGTTGCTGACCTTGCGGCCCTCGGCAGGCATGATCGTACCCTGCGGCGCTTCGCGGTCCGGGAAATCCCCAAGTCGGTCGCGGGCAAGCAGCAGCTGCGAAAGAATTTCCTCCGCCGTCAGGTTGCGCACCAGACGCTGCGTCCCGGTATGACAGAAGGAACAGGTGAGCGTGCAGCCGACCTGGCTTGAGATACAGAGCGTGCCGCGGCCCTCTTCCGGAATGTAGACGGCCTCGATCTCGACGGGACGCCCGGCGCCCCGCGGCGGAAAGCGCAGCAGCCATTTGCGCGTGCCGTCGTTGGAGACCTGCTCCTCGACGATCTCGGGACGTGCGATGGTGAAATGCTGCTTCAGCATCTCCCGCATGTCCTTGGCGACATTCGTCATATGGTCGAAGTCGGAGACGCCGCGAACATAGATCCAGTTCCAGAGCTGCGAGACGCGCATCTTGATCTGCTTCTCGGCCACACCCTTTTCCCGGAGTGCCGCCCCCATCTCCTCACGCGACAGGCCGATCAACGAGGGTTTCTCGATGTTGGCGGACGTGCGCGCCTGCGGCTTGGTGACAACGATCGCATCCATGACGGACATAGTCTTTCATCCCGAATTCGAACACGTAACCGCCCCGCTAGCCCTGCGAACTTCAGGGCTAAGCCGGAAGACTGGCGGGTGCGTGACGGCACATTAGCAGAAATTGAATGGCGGAACGGCGACTGAAATCGCGATCTGTCCGCTGTTGGCGCCGGCTTTAGCATCATTTTGCCCGCGCGTCACTATCAAGCATGTCGCGCAAAAACACGCGGCGGTTTTGCGATTAGGGCACGCTCAAACCAAACTCCTAAAGCGCGGCAGGCGGATCTGAAAGACCGCGTCGCGCTTTAGATGGAAACGAGAAGAGCCGGCGCAAGGCCGGCCCTTGAAATTCTGCGGCCGGAAGGACCGCCTACTTGCAGGTTTCGATCTGCTTCAGGGCAGCCGAGATGCCCGAGAGCGAATAGCTGTAGGAGGTGCCGGTGCCCTTGCGCGAAACGGCATTGACCGTCATCGAATGACCGGTCTTCATCGCCGCGACGAGGGCCGGCTCCTGCGCCGCATTCTCGACCCAGCCAGCCTTGTCCTTGGTGAACATCACGAAGGTCTTGTTGTCGATGACGACGTTGATCTTCGAATTTTCCTTGACCGTGTAGCCCATCATCGCCTGCGGCTCGTAGGAAATGTTCTGGCCCGGACGCTGCGAGACGATGAAGAAATTGTCGCCGTGGTCGACGCTTGCCGGCTGCTTTGCCGTCGGAACGGAAAGCACGTAGCAGACGGTGCTGCTGCCCGACTTGTAGGAGTAGGCGCCCCATGCCTGGAACTGCTGGATGCGGTTCGGCGCGGCCTGCTGCGCTTCCGCAACTCCGGCCATAACAAGGGTGAGTGCGAGAGCGGATACGATACTTTTTACAAACATGGATTCCTGCCGGTTCTTGCGATTCAAGGCCCGAAGCGATCATAGCGGGCGCCGCATAATCACGATCTGCTTTATTTTGACTTAATTCAGGTTACCAAATGGTCAACAATAGCTGCGATTTGTATCTGCCTGTGTCATTTCAGCTCGAGTGTCAATTTTCGCCCCTTTGACGGTATCGACCGCGACACCGTGCCCCAATGGCACTGATCGTCCGTTCGGCTGAATTTAAGACACAAAGATTCAGGCAAGAGTTTGACCTTTCCCAAATCCGTTGTACCTCATTAAGACTTGGAAATCCGGGACGAAATTGTTGCCGCAGGGGGCTGGTGAGGGGATATGGATGCCGAGGAAAGACAGCGTTTCGCTGCCCTCGCGAAGGCCGTCGCGAACGATCGCGACCAGCAGGCCTTTTCCATCCTGTTCGACTATTTCGCGCCCCGCCTGAAGGCCTGGCTGATGCGCCAGAGGATGACATCAGGCGAGGCCGAGGAACTGGTCCAGGAGATCATGATCGTGCTCTGGCACAAGGCAGACCTCTATGATGCCACGCGATCTTCACTTTCGACCTGGCTTTTCCGCATTGCCCGCAATCGCCGCATCGACATGCAACGCCGCGCCAATACCCGCATCTTCGATGAGACTGATCCGGCCCTGCAGCCGCCGGCCGATATCGGCGCGGAAGAACTCATCGCCAATGACGATCGCGACGCCAAGATACGCGCCGCCGTCGGTCAACTGCCGGAGGAACAGCGCGACATGCTGCGCGCCGCCTTCTTCCTCGGTCAATCGCATTCGGAGATCGCCGAAGCGACCGGTCTGCCGCTCGGCACGGTGAAGTCGCGTATCCGGCTTGCCTTCGGCAAGCTCCGCAAGGTGCTGGAACGCGAAATCGCCTGATGCAATGTCGCCCAGAAGGGCGCACCGGTTTTGAGATGACGACACGCATGAAACAAGCGTGTCACATCCCAGCTCGATTCGACGCGCTTTAAATCGTCTTCATCGCTTCTTCCGGCCGGTCGGCGAGAACGCGGTCGGCCGCTTCGTAATGACCCGGCCGGATATGGCCGCGCACCATGGCGAAGGCGGCCGAAAGCACGGCGATGTCGTCGGAAAAGCCGATGACGGCGAAAATATCCGGGATCATGTCGATCGGCATGACAAAATAGGCGAGTGCCGCGAGCAGCACGCCGCGCACCTTTGTCGGCGTCTGCGGATCGAGCGCGCAATAGAAACCGGCGACCACATCGCGCGAGAAGGGGATCTGTCGCACCGCCCGCCGGAACGTCGGCCAGAATTTCTGCCTGACGGTCTTCTCGCGCCGGCTTTGGGTGTCCTCGTCGCCCGGCAAGAGGATTTCGCCGAATTTGACCTCGTCCATCCCTGCATCCCTTTTGTCCATGCGAACATATGGTGACGGCGCCCAGTCTTTCAATCGGCCCCTTTCAATCGGCCCCATTTTCAAACGACACGTCGCGCCGCAGCCTTCTCCATTGCTTTGGCGAGCTTGAAATCCAGTTCCGTCAGCCCGCCGGCATCATGCGTGTTCAGCGTCACATCCACCCTGGAATAGACGTTGAACCATTCGGGATGGTGGTTGAGCTTCTCGGCCGCAAGTGCTGCCTGCGTCATGAAGCCGAAAGCCTCGACGAAATTTGCGAACTTGAACGTCTTCGATATCGAAGAACCCGCATCATTGAGCACCCAGCCCGAAAGCTCGGTCAGTTGCGCCTCGGCCGCCGTCCGTTCCAGTCTTTCCATTTTCATGCCATGGTCCTCATCTCTGTTCGACAGGTTACCGATGAAACGCATCAGCATCCTCTTCGTTTGCATGGGCAATATATGCCGTTCTCCGCTCGCCGAGGGAATTTTTGGCCATCTCGTCGCCGAGGCGGGGTTGACCGGCGATTTTACCATCGATTCCGCCGGCACCGGCGGCTGGCATGAAGGCGAGCCGCCCGACCAGCGTTCGATCGCCACCGCGAAAAGCCACGGCATAGACATATCGGGGCAGAGCGCCCGCCGCGTCCGGCCGAAGGACTTTACGGATTTCGATCTGATCCTCGCCATGGACCGCGACAACCTGGCGGCGCTCGAAAAGAGCGCGCCGCATGGGGCGAATATCCACCTTTTCGGTGACACGGCGCTGGGAACGGGAGAGGATATTCCCGATCCCTATTATGGCGGCCCGGGCGGTTTCGAACTGGTCTACACCAGGCTCTTGACCGGCTGCTGCAGCCTGCTCGAAACGCTGGGCGTCGAGCGCGCCTCGTGCAGCGGGAACACTTCCTCGGTCAGGTAAGGCCCGCCACCAACCGATTCGCGCGACGAAAGCAGCACGAAGCGCGGTGCGGTGAAGGTTGTGGTGTGGAAGTTGCCGCGCCCCGCCAGATATTGCACGACATCGTCGAGCCGCGAGGATTTGAGCCGCGCCAGCGTCACATGCGGCATGAATTTTCGGGGATCCGGCGGCAGGCCGATACGCTGGCAGATGCGCTCGATCTCGCCTTGCAGGGCATACATTTCTGGCGATTGCGAGACGCCGGCCCAGACCGAATGCGGTTTCTTCGATCCGAAGGAACCGATGCCTTCGAGCCGGAACTGGAATTCCGGCCGGTCGATCCGGTCGAGGCGTTCAACGATTTCATCGGCCGTGCGGCCGTCGACATCACCGATGAAGCGCAGGGTGATGTGGTAATTCTCCACATCGATCCATCGTGCTCCGGGGAGGCCACCGCGCAGCAATGAAAGACTCATCGCCGCATTGCGCGGAATTTCGAGGGCGGTAAACAGTCTCGGCATCACGAGCACTCCCCGAATCTTTTGCAGGTGCTCACACGGAATCACGCAATCAACAACCGCGCAAGCCCCTATTTCTTCACAGAAGAAATCGTTTCGACGAAATTTGTGACAGCAGGCTCCATCTTTTCGACCATGACGTCGACTCCTCTTGCATTTGGATGCATGCCGTCTTCGAGCTTCAAGTCGGCCTCCAGCGCGACGCCGTCGAGGAAGAAGGCATAGAGTGGAAGCTTATGTTTTTCCGAGAGTTTCTGATAGATCGGGTTGAATCGTGCGGCATAATCCGCCCCCATGTTCGGCGGCGCTATGATACCGGCGAGCAGCACGCCAATCCCACGCTCCTTTAGCCGGGTAATCATTTGATCGAGATTCTTCTCGCTCTCCTCCGGCGGGATGCCGCGCAACGCATCATTGGCGCCAAGCTCGAGAATGACGCCATCGGTGCCGTCGGGCACCGACCAGTCGATGCGCGCAAGGCCTGCTGTCGTCGTGTCGCCGGAGACCCCGGCATTGGCAATGGTGACGTCGAGCCCCTTCGCCTTCAGGGCCGCCTGCAGCTTTTCCGGAAAGCCATCGCCGGGCGGCAACTGATAGCCCGCCATCAAACTGTCCCCGAAACCGACGAGATTGATCGTCCGGGCATCGGCTGCAGTGGCAAAGATCAGCGAGACGGCAATGACGGTGAATTGAAGGGCGGCAACTTTAAATCTCATGCTTGCTTCCCTAGATTGGCGAGGTGCCGTTATGCGGCCATTCGATTACGGACTTATATAGGGCGATTTCTGTTGGCAAAAACCATTATCGAGTTGAAGGGCGCCGATCTGACCCTTGGCAGCGCAGCCGCCTCCGTCCATGTGCTGAAGGGCATCGATCTCGATATCGCTGCCGGTGAATCCGTTGGCATCGTCGGCCCTTCCGGTTCCGGCAAATCCACCCTGCTGATGGTGCTTGCCGGGCTGGAGAAACTCGACAGCGGTGAGATCAACATCAATGACACGCCGCTCCATAGCCTCAGTGAGGACCAGGTCGCCGATTTCCGCGGCCGCAACATCGGCATCGTCTTCCAGTCCTTCCACCTGATCGCCAACATGACGGCGCTGGAAAACGTCGCCGTGCCGCTCGAGCTCGCCAATGTCAGCAACGCCTTCGAGATCGCTCATCGCGAGCTGAAATCGGTCGGCCTCGGCGAACGGCTGAGCCACTATCCCGGTCAGCTTTCCGGCGGTGAACAGCAGCGCGTGGCCATCGCCAGAGCGCTCGCCCCTTCGCCGGCCCTGCTGATCGCCGATGAGCCGACCGGCAATCTCGATACCGAGACCGGCCGCCAGATCGCCGACCTTCTGTTCTCCAAGCAGGCCGAACGCGGCATGACCCTGCTTCTCGTCACCCACGACGTCTCGCTTGCAAACCGATGCTCGCGCCAGATTCGCGTCCGCTCCGGCAGGATCGAGGGCGACAGCGCCGCCCGCCGCAGCGAAGCGGCGATCGCATGAGGATCGTCACGCCACGCGTCTCGCTCGCTTTTCGCCTGGCACTGCGCGAGCTGCGCGGTGGCATCCGCGGCTTCTACATCTTCCTTGCCTGCATCGCGCTCGGCACGGGCGCCATCGCCGCCGTCAATTCCGTTTCGCAGTCGATCACCGACACGATCGCCTCGCAGGGGCAGGAGCTGCTGGCCGGCGACGTCCGTTTCGAACTCAACAACCGCGAAGCCACACCTCAGGAAATAGCTTTCCTCGAAGGCCTCGGCACCGTTTCGGTGTCAACAGGCCTGCGCTCGATGGCCCGCAAGCCCGACGGTTCCGATCAGGCGCTGGTCGAGGTCAAGGCAGTCGATGACGCCTACCCGCTCTACGGCAAGTTCGTGGCCGAACCGGACTATCCGCTTGCAGCACTGCTTTCGGGCCAAGGCGGCACCTATGGCGCAGTCGCAGCGCCCCTCCTTCTCGATCGGCTCGGGCTTGCGGTCGGCGACGAATTGCTGCTCGGCAACGTCAAGCTCAGCATCACCGGCACGGTGAAAACCGAACCGGATGCGCTGTCGGAAGGTTTTGGCTTTGCGCCGCGTCTGCTCGTCAGCCGCCAGGCGCTTCAAGCCTCCGGGCTGATCCAGACGGGAAGCCTGGTCGAACACGCCTACAAGATCCGGCTGGAAGACAAGGCCGCGATGTCGGGCATCCAGGCGCGCGCCTCCAAGGAATTCCCCTCCGCCGGCTGGGCGATCCGCACCAGCGACCGTGCCGCGCCCTCGCTCACCGAAAACATCACCCGCTTCTCGCAGTTCCTGACGCTGGTCGGCCTCACCGCGCTGATCGTCGGCGGCGTCGGTGTCGCCAATGCCGTGCGCGCCTTCCTCGATTCCAAACGCACCACCATCGCCACTTTCAAATGTCTCGGTGCACCGGCGCAGGTCGTCGTTCTGATCTATCTCTTCCAGATTGCCATCATCGCTCTCGGCGGCATCCTGATCGGCCTCGTCATCGGCGCCCTGTCGCCGATGTTTGCCGCGCAATTCCTGGCGCAATTCCTGCCGGTCTCCACGACGCCGACCCTCTATCCCGGCGCCCTGCTGCTCGCCACGCTCTTCGGCATCCTGACGACGCTCGCCTTCGCCATCCTGCCGCTCGGCCACGCCCGCGAAGTGCCGGCGACGGCCCTTTTTCGCGAACAGGGCTTCGAGGCCCGCCACCTGCCCTCCTGGCCCTACATCCTGCTTGCCGCCCTGTTCATGGCCGCCCTTGCCGGGCTTGCCATCCTCACCGCCTATGACCGCTTCATCGCCGTCGTCTTCGTCGGCGCGATCGTTTTTGCCTTCGTCGTCCTGCGCCTGGTCGCCGCCCTGATTGCCTGGCTCGCGCGCCGCAGCCCGCGCGTCAATTCGCCGGCACTGCGGCTTGCGATCGGCAACATCCACCGCCCCGGCGCACTGACCCCCTCGGTCGTGCTCTCGCTCGGCCTTGGCCTGGCATTGCTGGTGACGCTCACCCTGATCGACGGGAACCTGCGCCAGCAGCTGACCGGCCGTATGAACGAGGGTGCGCCGAACTTCTTCTTCGTCGATATCCAGAGCGCCGAGGTCGATGCATTCCGCGATCTCGTCCAGGGCCAAGCGCCGCGGGGCAAGCTTGTCGAAGTGCCGATGCTGCGCGGCCGGATCATCGCCTTCAACGGCGAGGATGTCACCAAGATGAACGTGCCGGCGGCCGGCCGCTGGGTGCTGAACGGCGATCGCGGCATCACCTATGCCGAAACCCTGCCGGAGAACGCCGCCCTCACCGAAGGCAAATGGTGGGACAAGGATTACAGCGGCGAGCCACTCGTCTCCTTCTCCTCGGAAGAGGCCCATGAGCTCGGCCTCAAGATCGGCGATAAGGTCACCGTCAACGTGCTCGGCCGCAACATTACGGCGAAGATAGCCAATCTGCGCCGCGTCGAGTGGGAATCGCTGTCGATCAATTTCGTCATGGTCTTCTCGCCGAATACCTTCCGCGGCGCCCCGCATGCGTGGCTCGCGACGCTGACCGATCCCTCTTCGACACCGGCCGAAGATGCGGCGATCCTGAAATCCGTCACCAACACCTATCCGACGATCACCAGTGTGCGCGTCAAGGACGCGATCGATATCGTCAACCAGCTGGTCGCACAGCTTGCGACCGCGATCCGCGCCGCAGCCTCCGTCGCCCTCATCGCCTCGATCCTCGTCCTTGCCGGCGCGCTTGCCGCCGGAAACCGGGCGCGCACCCACGACGCGGTGGTGCTGAAGACGCTCGGAGCCACGCGCGCCATGCTGATCCGCGCCTTCAGCTACGAATATCTGATCCTCGGGCTTGCGACCGCAATCTTCGCGCTGATCGCCGGCGGCGTTGCCGCCTGGTTCATCGTCGCCCGCATCATGCGTCTGCCCTCGACATTTCTGCCCGACGTGGCGGGACTGACGCTTGTGACCGCGCTCGTCCTCACCGTCGGCATCGGCCTTATCGGCACCTGGCGCATCCTTGGGCAGAAGGCGGCCCCCGTTTTGCGCGAGCTCTGACCGGGCAGCGGCACTCAAACCCTTCACCTTACGGCGATTTAACCGGCCGAGGCTTTGCAAGCCTCTTGTTTGCAATGGGCGAAAGCCTCATATTGTTCGCAGGCATGCTGGAGCTCCGCAGCGGCGCCCGGGTCGAAAACCCCGACACCGTATATCCATCGGAGCTTGTAAGAGGAAACTATGGCTGATCTTCGTAACTATCAAAGCCGCGCTCAGACCGGCGAGATGATTGATCAAGGCCTGCGCGCTTATATGCTCAAGGTCTACAACCTGATGGCGCTGGGTCTGGCGATCACCGGTGTGGCCGCATATCTGTCGTTCCAATTCGCCTTCGCCAATGGCGAACTGACCGCTTTCGGTCAGGCGATCTATGTAAGCCCGCTGAAGTGGGTGGTCATTCTGGCGCCGCTCGCTCTGGTGTTCTTCCTGAGCTTCCGGATCAATACCATGACGGTGGCCGCCGCCCAGACGACCTTTGCGGTCTACGCTGCGCTCGTCGGTCTGTCGCTCTCGTCGATCTTCCTGATCTACACGGGCCAGAGCGTCGTTCAGACCTTCTTCGTCACCGCCGCCTCCTTTGGCGCGCTGTCGCTTTACGGCTACACGACGAAGCGTAACCTGTCGGCGATGGGCTCGTTCCTGATGATGGGTCTCTTCGGCCTGATCATCGCTTCGCTGGTCAACATCTTCCTGGCGTCGTCCGCCGTCCAGTTCGCGATCTCGGTGCTCGGCGTCCTGATCTTCGCAGGCCTCACCGCCTACGATACGCAGCGGATCAAGGAATTGTACCTGGAAGCCGATGACGTCGCCGTCGCCGGTCGCAAGGCGATCATGGGTGCGCTGACGCTCTATCTCGACTTCATCAACCTCTTCATGTTCCTGCTGCAGTTCATGGGCAACCGTAAATAAGCAGGGCAGACTGAGATCGAAAAGGCGGCTTCGGCCGCCTTTATTGTGGGTGAATGCCGGAGGGGGTAGGGGCATGCTACTGCAAGGATTTGTTTTCATCCCGTGCATTGTCGTTGCAGTACTATTGGCGAAGCGACTGCCCGATAGCCTGCTCTATTCGGTCGTTGCTTGGCTCAGCGCCGCCATTGCCGCCTTGGCCGGCGCAATTTCAGGGGTTCTGGCTATCGACTACTGGCACCTGATACCTATCGACCCGAATAGAGGAAGTGACCTGGTGCTCTCTGCTGTGGTTCACGTCGCCATGGCTTTCGTCTTCTCGCCATTGCTGGTCCTGTATGTGAGGCGCCAGGCGCGCAAGCAAGCCGAAAGGTTGAGGATCCAAATTCTAGAGTAGCTGCGGCAGGGCATGTCGTTGATGATCATCTGCAAACGGGCTTGCATCGGCTTTTTTTGTTGCACTGGCTTTGCAGGAATGGTTTTAGAGGAGCCCTGCCCTCCCGCTGGACCAGCCGCCAATGTCCTTCCTCCTGCGCAAAGCCTCGCAAGCCGATATTCCCGCCATCGCCGATATCTACCGCGAATCCGTCCTGAACGGCGTTGCGAGCTATGAGATCGTGCCGCCGACCGAGGCCGAGCTGGCGCAACGTTTTGCGGCGATCGTCAGCCAGCAATATCCCTATATTGCCGCAACCGATGCGGATGGAAGCCTGCTCGGCTACGCCTATGCCTCGGCGTTTCGCACGCGTCCCGCCTATCGCTGGCTGGTCGAGGATTCGATCTATCTCGCGCCTGAGGCCCGCGGCCGGGGCATCGGCAAGGCGCTGCTCGCCGAACTGATCGACCGCTGCACCGGACTCGGTTTCCGTCAGATGGCAGCCGTCATTGGCGGCGCCAGCCCCGCCTCGATCGCGCTTCATCGCGCAGCCGGCTTCGAGGAGGTCGGTCTGATGAAGGGCACTGGCTACAAGCACGGCCGCTGGCTGGATACGATGTTTATGCAGCGCGTCCTCGGCGAGGGCATGGGCACTGATCCGAACCCCTCAGCCTATCCCGCCACGCTGTTTTCCGGCTAGCGCATCGTGCTTCGCGCGTTTGGAAAGAGGCGCAGCGCTGTAGTGCGGCTTACTTTTCGACGAGCTTCAGGGCCCTGTCGAACACCTTCAGCACCTGGTTCAGCTCGTGACCGCGCTTCAGGATCGTACCGTTGGTGTTGATGACGGAATAGGCGCCCTGCTTGGCGGCGAGCTTCGGGTTTTTCTCGATGCGGAAGAGCGGCATTTCGCCGGAACGCTTGAAGACGGAAAAGACTGCCCTGTCCTTCAGGTGATCGATGGCGTAGTCGCGCCATTCACCGTCACCGACCATACGGCCGTAGATCCAGAGGATGGCGTCCAGTTCGCGCCGGTGAAAGGTCACCGGAAGCGGGTCCTTGCTTTGCTTGTATTCCCTGAGATCGACGACGACTGAGGAACTGTGGTCGACGGAACGGCTTTCGCCGTGTCGCAAATCCGGCTGATCTGTCATCAGTCTCACAAGGCCTCCACATATGACAGGAGAGTGACAGTTTGCCCGAGCCGCCGCAAATTGCAAGAGTGCCAGCCGCCACATTCGGCCGCACCACAGCGCCGCGCGTCTCTCGCGCAAGGGCGCTGTAGCACTTCGAGTCTGCGCATCATGCCTTCCGAAAGTTGGGTCCGATTTTCGGAAGGCATGATGCGCTGGGCAGGCCAACGCTTTCTCGACAGCGCCGCATTTCAGTCAAAACAGCGCCTCATTTGCAGGAGATTTATGAATTCCAGTTTGGCGCCAGCGCGCCAAAGGGCCCGGCGGAGCGTATCGACCTTAACCCCAGCCCCGAATACGCTCGGCCGGGCCGCCCCAGTATTTCATCCGTAACCGGATGAAATTTCAGATATTTTTTCCAGCCATCACCACGGTTGCGCCAAGGATCGCTGCCGGATCGCCGTCTGCGGTCGCCGATTGCAGCAGAATCGCGCAGCCTTCGAGCTGCGGCCGCTGCAGGACGCTGGCCGGCAGCGTCAGACTGGTCGCCTTGCCGTCCCACATGCCGACGGTTTCGACATTGGTGACGCTGTGCAGATAGGAGATCTTCTGGCCGCTGTTCTCGCCCTTTTCGACGTCGATTGTCTTTTCCTTGTCGAAATAGACCATCACGACATTGGCTTTGCCCTGTCCGGCGCCGATCTTGATTTCCAGTTCGTCGCCGCGCATCGCGGCGTTGATGGGAACGGTCAGCCCGTTGCCTTCGCTGCTAAAGGTGTCGATCTTGCTGTTGATGCCGTTGAGATCGGCCCCGGCCAGATGGCCGCGTCCGTTGACGATGGCCTGCGGCGTGTAGACGTTGCTTCGGCCCATCGTCCTGGCATAGCCGTATTGCCGCTCGGTGTTTTCCTTGGAGCTCAGCGTATCGGCCCAGCCGAGATAGTTCCAGTAATCGACATGATAGGCGAGCGCGATGACATCACCCTGGTTCACCAGCTTGCGGAAAGCGGCGTCAGCGGGAGGACAGGAGGAGCAGCCCTGCGCCGTGAAGAGTTCGACGACACCTTTCGGCGTGCCGTCCTCGGCCTGCAACGGGCCTGAGAAAACAACGCTAGCGATCAGCGGAATCAAAAAACGGGGGGACATTCACCTGCACCTCTTTTTCAGCGCCGACGGCGTGTTCGAACCGGAGGCCCTGACATATGAACGTACGAATAATCCTTCCGGGTCCAAACGAAAAGTCACGAACGGGTGAGACGTAGGTCGACGGGAACTTGCGCAAAACAAATCATCGTGAGCCCCGCTTAAATGGCGTCGCCGCAAAGAAAAGCCGCCGGAAACTGCTCTCCGGCGGCCATTATCATGTGAGTTTCTTAAAAATCAGGCAGCGAGATCGCGCAGAACCGTCTGCAGGATGCCGCCATTGTTGAGGTAGATCACCTCGTCGAGCGTATCGACGCGCGACAGCAGCGGAACCTCCTTCACGGTGCCGTCGCCATAGGTGATCCTGGCGATCTTTTTCTCGCGTGGCTTGATCTTTTCCAGACCTTCGATGGTGACGAGTTCATCGCCCTTGAGCCCGAGGCTCTGCCAGGTCGTGCCCTCTTCGAAGACGAAGGGAATGATGCCCATCCCGACCAGGTTAGAGCGATGGATGCGCTCGAAGGACTGGGCGACCACCGCCTTGACACCGAGCAGGTTGGTGCCCTTGGCAGCCCAGTCACGCGAGGAGCCGTTACCGTATTCGACACCGGCAAAGATGATGAGCGGCACGCCTTCCTGCTTGTACTGCATGGCGGCGTCGTAGATCGAGGTTTCTTCCTTCGACGGGTAGTGGATGGTGTAGCCACCTTCCTTGCCGTTCGGGCCGAGCATGTGGTTGCGGATGCGGATATTGGCGAAGGTGCCGCGCATCATCACTTCATGGTTGCCGCGGCGCGTGCCGTACTGGTTGAAGTCGGCAACGGCGACGTCGTGGCCGATGAGGTAGGCGCCGGCCGGCGATGCAGCCTTGATCGAACCGGCAGGCGAGATGTGGTCGGTGGTGATCTTGTCGCCGAACAGGCCGAGAACGCGGGCGCCCTTGATGTCGGAAACGCCGGTGCCCTTCTTGCCCATCCCGACGAAGTAGGGCGGGTTCTGCACGTAGGTCGAATTGTCGTCCCAGGCATAGGTCTGGCCCGGCGGAACCTGAACGGCCTGCCAGTTGACGTCGCCCTTAAAGACATCGGCGTACTTGGATTCGTAGAGCTCGCGGGTCACATATTTCAGGATGAATTCCTGGACTTCCTTGGAAGTCGGCCAGATGTCCTTGAGATAGACCGGGTTGCCGCTCTGGTCCTCGCCAATCGGCTCCTTGGTCAGATCCTTCTGCACCGTGCCGGCAAGGGCATAGGCGACGACGAGCGGCGGCGATGCGAGGTAGTTCGCCTGCACGTCGGGCGAGATACGGCCTTCGAAGTTACGGTTGCCGGAAAGAACGCCGGAAACGATAAGGCCCTTGTCGTTGATCGTCTTCGAGATCGGGGCCGGCAGCGGGCCGGAATTGCCGATGCAGGTGGTGCAGCCGAAGCCGACAAGATTGAAGCCGAGCTTGTCGAGGTCGGCCTGCAGGCCCGACTTGGCGAGATATTCGCCGACGACCTGCGATCCCGGTGCCAGCGAGGTCTTCACCCACGGCTTCGTCTTCAGTCCCTTGGCAACGGCGTTGCGGGCAAGAAGGCCGGCAGCGATCAAGACTGACGGATTGGAGGTGTTGGTGCACGACGTGATGGCGGCGATCGCCACGTCGCCATGGCCGAGATCGAAATCCGTGCCTTCGACGGCATAGCGGTTGTCCAGCTGGCCGGGCTTCTTGTAATCCGTGTCCATCGAGCCGGCAAAACCGGTCGCGATGTTCTCGAGCGAGATGCGGCCTTCCGGACGCTTCGGGCCGGCCATCGACGGCACGACATCGCTGAGATCGAGTTCCAGCGTATCGGTGAAGACGAGCTCGGAGCCGTCGCCCTCACGCCACATGCCCTGCGCCTTCGAATAGGCTTCGACGAGCGCGATGCGGTCATGCGTGCGGCCGGACATGGTGAGGTAGTTGATGGTTTCGCCGTCCACGGGGAAGAATCCGCAGGTGGCACCGTATTCCGGGCCCATATTGCCGATCGTCGCGCGGTCGGCGAGCGGCATGTTGTCCATGCCAGGGCCGAAGAATTCGACGAACTTCGAAACGACGCCTTTCTTGCGCAGCATCTGCACGACGGTGAGAACGAGGTCGGTCGCGGTGACGCCTTCCTTGAGCTTGCCGGTTAGCTTGAAGCCGATGACTTCGGGCAGCAGCATCGAGACCGGCTGGCCGAGCATCGCAGCTTCCGCTTCGATACCGCCCACGCCCCAACCGAGAACGCCGAGACCGTTGATCATCGTCGTGTGGCTGTCGGTGCCGACGCAGGTATCGGGATAGGCGATCGTCTCGCCGTCCTCTTCCTTGGTCCAGACGGTCTGGCCGAGATATTCGAGATTGACCTGATGACAGATACCGGTGCCGGGAGGCACGACGCGGAAATTCTTGAAGGCCTGCTGGCCCCACTTCAGGAAGCGGTAGCGCTCGCCGTTGCGCTGGTATTCCAGCTCAACGTTACGGGCGAAGGCCTGCGGCGTGCCGAATTCGTCGACGATGACGGAGTGGTCGATGACGAGATCGACGGGAACGAGCGGGTTGATCTTCTCGGGATCGCCGCCAAGCGACACCATCGCGTCGCGCATCGCGGCAAGATCGACGACGGCGGGAACGCCGGTGAAGTCCTGCATCAGCACGCGCGCCGGGCGATAGGCGATTTCGTTTTCGACCGCACCCTTATTGTTCAGCCATTCGGCAACGGCCAGGATATGCTCCTTGGTGACCGACTGGCCGTCTTCGAAGCGCAGCAGGTTTTCAAGCAGCACTTTCATCGAATAGGGAAGCTTCGACACGCCGGCCAGACCGTTTGCCTCAGCCTTGGGCAGGCTGTAATAGACATAGTCCTTCCCGTTGACGGAAAGCGTGGAACGACAATTGAAACTGTCAAGAGATTTAGACACGAGATACCCCGTTTCTGATAGCCAACACAGTCGTGCGAACGCCTATGCACTTAATGCACATCAGGATGCGGGTACGGCCATTTCCGCTGTCCGCACGTGGAACAGACGCTCCAAGTTCGGCGCAAGGATGAAATTCACGCCGACCGCTGGCGTGGTTGCAGGTCTTATAGATAATTTCCTAAAAACTTGCCATACCCGAGGACAGTCAAAATCGGACATTTTTTGACCCCGCCGGAAGCCGAAACCAAGAAAGAGCCGACGCATGCATCTCACCGCCGAAAATCTGGCTGCAAGGCGCGGTGAGGATCTCATTTTCGTTAACATTTCCTTTCACTTGGCGGCCGGCGAGGCGCTTGTTCTCACGGGTAGAAATGGATCGGGAAAGTCCACTTTGTTGCGTGTGGCCGCCGGACTGCTGAGGCCGGAAAAAGGCACTGTCATCTTCCGCGACGAAGAGGGCCGGGAAGGCAGGCATCCCGGCGAGGTCAGCCACTACCTCGGCCATAGAAATGCGATGAAGAATGAACTTACGGTTGCAGAAAACCTCGATTTCTGGCGTACCTTTCTCGGCAGTACAGGCGGCGACGCCGGCCTCGCCGTCGAGGACGCCGCCGAGGCGGTCGGTCTTTCGGGAATCACTCACCTTCCCTTCGCTTGTCTCTCCGCCGGCCAGCAGCGCCGATTCGCCTTCGCCAAACTACTCGTCGCTTACCGCCCCATCTGGATCCTCGATGAACCCACAGCGGCACTCGATGCCAGCGCCGACCGGCTGCTTGCCGATTTGATCTCGGCCCATCTGGCAAAGGGCGGCATCGTGCTGGCGGCAACCCATCAGCCCCTGGGGCTGCAGAATACACAGGAATTGAAGATGACGGGCTTTGCCGGCGTGGATCATGGGGTATGGGGTTGATGTTTCTCGATGTGGCTACCCCGTCCACCGCTGACGCAAAGAGCCGCCGCGCATGACCGCCCTCTTTTTCCGCGACCTCAAACTCTCGATTCGCGCCGGCGGCGGCGCGCTGATCGGCGTACTGTTCTTCCTGACCATCGTCGCCGTCATCCCCTTCGGCGTCGGTCCCGATCTCAAGCTGCTTTCGCGCATCGGCCCCGCCATCGTCTGGATCGGAGCCCTGCTTGCCGCCCTCCTCGGCCTCGACCGCCTGTTCCAGGCCGAGCGCGACGACGGATCGCTCGACTTGATGCTGATGCAGGAAACGCCGCTCGTCCTGACGGTGCTGGTCAAATGCTTCGCCCATTGGACGGCCACCAGCCTGCCGCTGGTCATCGCCTCGCCGCTGCTCGGCCTCTTCATGAACATGGACGAGACGGCGATCGGCGCGACCATGTTGACGCTGCTCGTCGGCTCGCCCGCCATCACCTTCATCGGCGCTGTCGGCGCCGCCGTTGCCGTGGCGCTGCCCCGTGGCGGCCTGCTGGTCTCGATCCTCGTGCTACCTCTGACCATCCCGGTGCTGATCTTCGGCGTCAGCGCCACCTATGCCGCGGTCGAGGATCCGGCCCCGTTCCTGCCGCCCTTTCTGATCCTCATCGCTCTGACACTCTTCTTCGCGGTCATCGGCCCGGCAGCAGCCGCCCTGGCGCTGCGAAACACGGCGGATTGATTGGTCATTCGATTGCAGGAAAAACCGGATCAAGGTATGGAAGCGACATGAGCGAAACGAGCCTTGCCATCAGCAAATTCAGCGATCTCGCCAACCCGACGCGATTTCTGGCGCTGGCGGCGCGCGCCATTCCGTGGCTGGCCGGCATCACCGCCCTCTGTTTTACCGCTGGTCTCTATCTGAGCTTCGCCACCGAAGGCGACTACCAGCAGGGCGAAACCGTGCGCATCATGTATATCCACGTCCCCTCCGCCTGGCTTTCGATGATGTGCTATACAATCATGAGCGTCTCGGCGATCGGCACGCTGGTCTGGCGCCATCCGCTGGCCGATGTCTCCGCCAAGGCCGCAGCCCCGCTCGGCGCCGCCTTCACCCTGCTCGCGCTCGTCACCGGCTCGCTCTGGGGCAAGCCGATGTGGGGCACCTGGTGGGTCTGGGATGCACGGCTGACCTCCGTCTTCATCCTCTTCCTGATGTATCTCGGCCTGATTGCGCTCAGCCGCGCCATCGATGATCCGTCGAAGGCCGCGCGCGTCAGCGCCGTGCTCATTCTCGTCGGCTTCGTCAACATCCCGATCATCAAATTCTCGGTCGAGTGGTGGAACACGCTGCACCAGTCGGCGAGCGTGCTGCGCCTCGACGGCCCGGCGATCGATCCGGAATTCCTGCGCCCGCTGTTCATCATGGCGATCGCCTTCACCCTGCTTTTCTTCACGCTGCACATCATGGCGATGAGGAACGAGATCTGGCGCCGCCGCATCGCCGCCCAGCGCCGTCTTGCCGCCCGCATGGCGAGCCGGGAGGAATAGCCGTGACGCATGCCTTTTACGTCTACGCCTCCTATGGCTTCGCGGCCCTGGTGACGATCGCCGTCACCGTCTGGACCTGGGCCGACGGCCGCGCCCGTCGCCGGGAACTTGCAGCCCTTGAGGCTGCGGGCATCCGCCGCCGCTCGGCGCGCGCAAGGGACGGCGAATGAACGACACACCGGAAAAGACGACCGACAAACCGCGCGCGCTGGGTCGCTACACGTTGGCGCTTCTGCCGCTGATCGTCTTCGGCGGCATTGCGGCCACGGCCGCAAAGATGCTCTACGACCAGGATTTCCATGGCAAGAACATTGCCGAAATTCCCTCCGCCCTGATCGGCACCAAGGCGCCGACGCTGAACCTGCCGCCGCTCGACGGCGCCAACCTGCCGGCGCTGACCGACGCGGCAATCAAGGGCAAGCTGACCCTCGTCAACGTCTTCGCCTCATGGTGTCTCCCCTGCCGGGACGAACATCCGGTGCTGAAGGAACTGGCGAAAGACGGACGGCTGAACATCGTCGCAATCAATTACAAGGACCAGAGCGACAACGCCCTGCGTTTCCTCGGCGAACTCGGCAACCCCTATCAGGCGATCGGCATCGATCCGAACGGCAAGGCGGCAATCGACTGGGGCGTCTACGGCATTCCGGAAAGCTATCTGGTCGGGCCAGACGGCACGATCCTCTACAAGCGCGTCGGCCCCTTCGACGATATCAGCCTGAAGGAAGGGCTGTTTCCAGCGATGGAAAAGGCGCTCGGCAAGCCGGTTTCGTAGAGCAATTCCAGGAAAGGTGCGAAGCGGTTTTCCTAGGCAAAGCGCGAAGCGGTTTTGCCGGGAATTGTGTAAAAACAAAAGTTAGAGCGGTTCTGCGCTTCCGTTAGGCGTCTTAGCAGAACAAAGAAGCGTTAAAGCCCGCTCTGCCAGACCTTGATCGCCTCCACCGGCCAGATCAGCATGACAACGTTGAGCGTCAGGTTGTCGCGGATCATATAGCCGGTGAAAATCTCGAAGAAGATGGCGATCGCCACCGTCAGTGCCACCGGCGCGCGCCGCGCGAAGAAGAAGCCGATGCACATGAAGATGGTGTCCATCGCCGAATTCAGGATGCTGTCGCCGTAATAATCGAGCGCGATCGTCGCCGTGCGGTAGCGGTCGATGATGAGAGGTGAATTCTCGAGCAGCTCCCAGCCGGATTCGATGACGAGCGCCAGCAGCAGCCTTGCCGCCAACGGCTTGCCGCGCAGGATAAGATGCGCGAGCCCGTAGAACAGGAAGCCGTGGATGATGTGCGACGGCGTATACCAATCCGACAGATGCTGCGAATTGCCGCTGGTATTGACCCCGCCCTCCCACAGCTTGACATAACCGCAGGCGCAGATCGGCACGCGGCCCATCATATATTCGGCGGCAATCTGAATGATCAGAACCGCAAGGCAGGCGGCGAACCAAAAGGTTTGGTGTCTTACCCGGTATTCGGCCTCTGCAGCGCTCACTTCTCGCCGTCCGTTTCCAGATTGATGCTATGCTTCAACACCAGCGGCATCTGCGCCAGCGTGAAGATGATGGTGATGGGCATCGTGCCCCAGACCTTGAAGGCGACCCAGGTACCGTCGGAAAAATTGCGCCAGACGACTTCGTTCAGCACCGCGAGGAAGAGAAAGAAGATGCCCCAGCGGATGGTGAGCTTGCGCCAGCCCTCGGCATCGAGCTGAAAGGCCGCATTGAAGACATAGCCGAGCAGCGACCTGCCGAAGGCCAGTCCGCCGAGAAGCGTCACCCCGAAGAGTGCATTGACGATGGTCGGCTTCATCTTGATGAAGGTCTCGTTCTGCAGCCAGATCGACAGCGAGCCGAAGATGAGCACGACGATGCCGGACACAAAGGGCATGATCGGCAGATGGCCGAGCACGATCTTCGAAACGATCAGCGAGATGATCGTCGCCGCCATGAAGAGGCCGGTCGCGACGAACAGCGGTCCGCCCAATTCGGAAAGAGCAGGAAACGTCTCCACCAGCCACTGGCCACGCAGATTGGCGAAGAAGAAGATCATCAGCGGCCCAAGTTCCAGCGCCAGTTTCAGCAGCGGGTGATGCCGGTCGGCTGCGGTCGGGGTGATATCGCTTTCGGTGCTCATGCGTTCTTCAAACCTGTTCTCCTGGAAACCTGTTTCCGGCCGTGCCTTGCAGGCTTTCGGCGGCATATCTGTGGCATCATTGCCCAAGTCCGGCAATGGCATGGGCAAAGTCCTCAGCCTCGAACGGTTCCAGATCCTCGACGCCCTCGCCGACGCCGATGAAATAGACCGGCAGCTTGTGCTTGGCGGAGATGGCAACAAGAATACCGCCGCGCGCCGTGCCGTCGAGCTTGGTCATGATCAACCCGTTGACACCGGCGACGTTGCGGAAGATCTCGACCTGGCTGAGCGCATTCTGCCCGGTCGTGGCATCGAGCGTCTGCAGCACGGTGTGCGGCGCATCGGGATCGAGTTTGCCGAGCACGCGCACGATCTTCTCGAGTTCGGCCATCAGCTCGGCCTTGTTCTGCAGGCGGCCGGCAGTATCGACGATCAGCACATCGCATTTTTTCGCCTTCGCCTGTTCGAAGGCATCATAGGCAAGGCCGGCGGCATCGGCGCCGAGCTTGGTGCCGATGAATTCGGATTTCGTCCGGTCGGCCCAGATTTTCAGCTGCTCGATCGCAGCCGCACGGAAAGTATCGCCGGCGGCCAGCATCACCTTCAGCCCGGCGCCGGAAAGCTTCGCCGCAAGCTTGCCGATCGTCGTCGTCTTGCCCGTGCCATTGACGCCGACGACGAGGATGACATGCGGCTTGTGCGAGAGGTCGAGCTGCAGCGGCTTGGCGACCGGCTTCAGGACCTTGGCGATTTCGGACGCCATGATCCGGCTCACATCCTCGCCGGTGACATCCTTGCCGTAGCGTTCGGAAGCAAGCGTGTCGGTGACGCGCATGGCGGTCTCGACGCCGAGATCGGCCTGGATCAGCAGATCTTCGAGATCCTGCAGCGTCTCGTCATCGAGCTTGCGCTTGGTGAAGAGCGCGGTGATCTGGCTGGTCAGCTGCGAAGAGGTGCGTGCAAGGCCGTTGCGCAGGCGCTGGAACCAGCTGAGCCTCGGTTGCAGGGCAACCGGCTCCGGCTCGACGACCTTCGGGCCGGTGGCGAAGCCTTTGGGGAGGATGGGAGAGCCAATCTCCGGTTCTGCCGCGGGGCTACCCCCCTCTGCCCTGCCGGGCATCTCCCCCAGAGGTGGGGAGATTGGCTGGGAGGGCGAATCCGGTCCTGCATCATCCTCAGTCGGAATCTCTTCCGGTTCAGTTGGAATCTCTTCCGGAAGCTTTTCGACGATCTCTTCGAGGTCAGCCGGCTGTTCTAGCGCTCCGGTCTCTACATGATCTCCCGCCTCGTGGGGGAGATGTCCCAGAGGGACAGAAGGGGGTATTTCCGCAACGGTTTCGGCGACCGCCTGGATTTCAGTCTCCGCCTCCGCTGCTGCCTCGGCTTCCAGCAATGAAAGCGGCACGACACCCATGTCGCTCAATTGGTCGGCGGCGGGCAGGATTGCGGATTCGACATCATCTTCAGCAACCGGCGCCTCGACCCCGCCCTCGTCAATATCTGAAGCGGGCCCGCCGGCAGTATCCATTTCCTCGGCCAGCACTGGATCGTCAGCAACCGGCAGATCTTCGTCGCGCGAACGCGGCTCCAACTCCTTTTCCACGGCCGCAGGCACAGGTTCTTCAGCCGGCTTGCCGAAGGTGAAGACCTTTTTGATGAAACTGAGCGCCATGGGGATTCCGTGAAAGTCAGGCCGCGGCTGCGGCCGTCAATTGCATGTCGAGATGCTTGCCATTGTGGCCGGTGATCGTGACCGGCACAAGTTCGCCGGGACGAAGGCCGGGTGCGGCGACCAGCGTGAAGTTCTCCGTATGCGCCAGGCCGTTGTTTTCAACAAGCAGCCATTGCCGGGTTCCGATCATCCCATCGAGATGGGATTGATGCAGCCTATGTCCAGTGGCGCGCAGCCTTGCGGCGCGATCCTTGACCAGCGACCGGTCGAGCTGCGGCATGCGCGCTGCCGGCGTGCCGGGACGCGGACTGTAGGGGAAGACATGCAGATGGGCGATAGCAGCCTCTTCGGCCAGCCGCACGGCATTCTCGAACATCTCTTCGGTTTCCGTGGGAAAGCCGGCGATCATATCGGCGCCGAAGCTCATCTCCGGGCGAAGGCGACGCGCATCCTCGATGAAACGCAGCGCATCGGCGCGCAAATGCCGGCGCTTCATACGCTTCAGGATCATGTCGTCGCCATGCTGCAGCGAGAGATGCAGATGCGGCATGAAGCGTGGCTCGTCGGCGATGAGATCCATCAGGTGGGCATCGGCCTCGATGCTGTCGATCGAGGAAAGCCGCAGGCGGCGGATATCGGGGATCTGCTTCAGAAGGGTCTTGGCCAAAAGCCCGAGCGTCGGGGTGCTCGGCAGATCGCCGCCGTAACTGGTGGCATCGACGCCGGTCAGCACGATCTCGCGGTAACCTCCGTCGACGAGATTGCGGGCCTGGTCGACGACAGCTCCCATCGGCACGGAGCGGGAATTGCCGCGGCCATAGGGAATGATGCAGAAGGTGCAGCGATGGTCGCAGCCGTTCTGCACCTGGATGAAGGCGCGCACGTGGCCGTCGATATGCCTGACCATCTGCGGCGCCGTCGCCTTGACGCTCATGATGTCGTTGACGCGGAGCTTCTCTTCGGCCGAAACGCCGAAGTCCGGCAGGCCGCGATAGGAGGCGCTCGTCAGCTTCTCCTCGTTGCCGAGCACGGCATCGACCTCCGCCATCGCGGCGAAGGTCTGCTTTTCCGTCTGCGCGGCACAGCCGGTGACGATGATGCGGGCATGCGGATTGTCACGCCGGGCCCGGCGGATCGCCTGGCGGGCCTGGCGCACCGCTTCGCCGGTTACGGCGCAGGTATTGACCAGGACAGCATTGTTGAGCCCGGCCTTTTCAGCCTGCGCCTTCATCACTTCGGATTCGTATGTGTTGAGGCGGCAGCCGAAGGTAATGACCTCGATGCCGCTCACTGCGCCTCCGCCTCTCGGGTACCCTCGCGCGACCAGAGACCGGTCAAAGGATCGAGCCTGCCCGACCATTCCCATTCGGCCGGGCCGGTCATGATGACATGATCGTCGCGCTCGCGCCATTCGATCGAAAGCCTGGCCGGCGGCTTGGCGCTGGCCACATTGATCGTCACCTTGCGGCCGGTACGGCCGGTGCGCGCAGCACTGACGGCAGCAGAACAGGCAGCCGAGCCGCAGGCGAGCGTCAGTCCAGCGCCGCGCTCCCAGGTGCGCGTCGTCACCGATGTCGGCGACGTCACTTGCGCCAGCGTGATATTGGCGCGCTCGGGAAACATCGGATGGTTTTCGAGCAGCGGTCCGAAGCGGGCGAGATCATAGGACATCACGTCCCTGTCCACCCAGAAGATCGCATGCGGATTGCCCATCGACATCGCCGACGGCGAATGCAGCACCGGCTTGTCGATCGGACCGATCTGCAGTTCGATGCGGCTGGTGTCGTGGAATTCTTCCGCCAGCGGGATCCTGTCCCAATCGAAGACCGGCCGGCCCATATCGACCGAAATCGTCCCGTCCTCGTGCTCGACGGCGTTGAGGATGCCGGCGACCGTCTGGAAGGTAAAGACCTTCCTGCCGGTCTCGGCGGCAAGTGCCTGCACGACGCAGCGCGTGCCGTTGCCGCAGGCCTGCGCCTTCGAGCCATCGGAATTCAGGATATCGATGAAGGCATCGGTGCCTTCGGCCTTCGGATCATGGATCGCCATGATCTGATCGAACTCAGTCTGCGGATCGGCATTGAGCGCGACCGCCGCCGCAGGCGTCACCTTGTCCGGCCGGCCGCGCATGTCGACGACCAGGATCTTGTTGCCAAGCCCGTTCATCCTCGCGAATTCGACCGTTGCGCTCATGGGATCATTCCGTCTGTCTTTCCGGTGTATATGGCGGAAATGCGAGGGAATTACCAGTGGCCCGCGACCATCCCATCACGCAGCCTCCCGGAATCTATACGGCTTTCCGTCAAAGGCTTGGAGACGATTGAAACCTAGGAAGAGTTCGATAGGCTCCGGATTGAAACTTGTCTCCAATGAAATTCGATCTCAATCATGTTTAAATTATTGTTCAACCGGGTTCTAAAAAGGGCTGGATTCGGGACCTCGGATACTTACTCGGTTTTCACACGCGATTTCGACGTTGTCGTCGATGCGGCGCGTCTAAAGGAGGTATTGGCCCCTCTGAGCACCGATGATGCGACCGCACTTGATGATGCTTGGAAGACATTTGAGATGTCGCTCAATTCATGGCGCACAACTGCCAACCGTAACCGGTGTTCCGATCCCACATTGTCCTCGCCGCCCTGATCTGTGATCGCCTTTCCATGGACGAGCAACGGGAGTTTCTCCATGGAGAGTACATTGGAGTTTCTCACAACCAGGAAGTCTGGACGTGAGGTTCATCGGCATTGGCCTGATGAGGTCAAAGCGCAGATCGTGTCTGAGAGCCTTCGGCCCGGTGCGAAGGTGAATGAGGTCGCTGAACGCTTTGGATTGCGGGCGAACCGCCTTTCGACTTGGCGGACGATGGCGCGGCAGGGCAAGCTTGTTCTGCCTGCACCCGAGAATGCCGTGGAGTTCGCAGCGGTAGTCGTCGATCCACCCGTTTTGGAGCCGCTGATCAAAACTAGCCGCCCCGAGATCATCGTCGGTTCGGTCACGATCCGCCTGGAAGAGGGCGCGTCTGCCGCCCGCATCGCTGCTGTCGCGCGTGCCTGCGCGGTTCCGGCATGATCCTTCCATCGAACCGGGTTCGGATCATGGTGGCGACCAAACCGGTCGACTTCCGCAAGGGCCACGATGGCCTGGCGGCGCTAGTCAAGAACGAGCTGCACAAGGACCCTTTTACAGGGACGGTCTTCGTATTCCGCTCGCGCAAGGCGGATCGCCTGAAGCTGATCTACTGGGATGGCAGCGGGCTGGTGATGGCCTACAAGCGGCTGGAGGAGCACACGTTCACCTGGCCGGGCATCAAAGATGGCCTGATGACGTTGGGCCATGCTCAGTTCGAGGCGCTGTTTGCAGGCCTCGACTGGCGTCGTATCCGTTCCGTGGAGGCAAGAGCGCCGGATGCCATCGAATAGATGCGGCACGATGACTCGGGCGGTAAATTCCAACGGCGAAGCGACGCTAGCTTTGATAGACTTCGGCCATGTTGGACGCCGCCGATCTTCCCGACGATATTGCTGCGCTAAAGGCGATGCTGATCGCGGCGCAAGCGCGGGAAGTTCGCAAGGATGACCGGATCGAACGGCTGGAGAAGCTGGTCGCCGCTTTCAAGCAAGCTGCCTTCGGTCGCAAGTCCGAGAAGGCCGATCCCGAGCAATTCGACCTCGCACTCGAAGACCTGGAAACAGCCATAGCGGCCATCCATGCCGAAGATGAAGCCGATAGCCCTTCTGGGAAGCCGCACCCCAAACCCCGCGCCATCAATCGCGGTTCTCTGCCCGCCCACCTTCCTCGCGTCGAGGAGATCATCAAGCCGGAAAACCTGATCTGCGCTTGCGGCGGAGGCTTGCATTGCATCGGCGAGGACGTCTCCGAGCGGCTGGATGTCATTCCGGCGCAGTTCCGTGTCGTCGTCACCCGTCGCCCCAAATATGCCTGCCGTTCTTGCACCGACGGCGTTACTCAGGCTCCAGCGACTGCACGACTGATCCTGGCCGGGTTGCCCACGGAGGCAACCATTGCTCATGTGCTTGTGTCCAAATATGCCGATCATCTGCCGCTTTACCGTCAGGCCCAGATCATGAGCCGCCAAGGCATTGATCTTGATCGATCCACTCTGGCAGATTGGGTGGGTCGCGCTGCTTTCGAACTGCGCCCGGTCTTCAACGCTCTGATCGCCGATCTGAAGCGATCGACAAAGCTGTTCATGGACGAGACCCGTGCGCCGGTGCTCGATCCCGGCTCCCGTAAAATCAAGACCGGATACTTCTGGGCTCTGGCCCGTGATGACCGACCGTGGGGCGGAGGTGCGCCGCCGGGGGTGGCCTTCACCTATGCACCCGGTCGCGGCGGGTTACATGCCGAGCGGATATTACAAGGGTTCACGGGCGTCCTTCAGGTGGACGGCTATGCCGGATATAATCGGCTGATCGCACCGGACCGTGTCGGTCCCGACATCCGGCTAGCCTATTGTTGGGCGCATGCCCGGCGTAAGCTGGTCGAGATCACCCGCAACGGCTCGGCACCGATTGCCGTGGAAGGCGTGAAGCGGATCGGCGAACTCTATCGCATGGAAGACGAGCTGCGGGGTCTTTCCCCAGAGGCTCGCCTAGCCGGGCGGCAGGAACGATCAGCGCCATTGATCGCCGACATGCGGATGTGGCTGACGCAGCATCGCGCCCGCGTCGCTGGCAAGTCGCCGCTTGGCGAAGCTCTGGCCTATATCGCCAAATACTGGGACGGTCTTTGTGTTTTCCTGACCGACGGCCGCATCGAGATCGACAACAACACCGTCGAGAGAACCATCCGACCGATAGCATTAAATCGGAAGAACGCTCTCTTCGCCGGGCACGATGCAGGAGCGGAGAACTGGGCGACCATTGCCTCGCTGATAGAAACCGCCTTATGCCGCGCGCGGCATAAACACGTTTATGCCGACCGGCGAACTATGCCGAGTGCGTCTTCTGGCAGGAACGGCAAACCGTGCGTTCCGAGCCAGTTTGGCGGGTCGCCGTTGTTTGGCACTCGGCATAGTTCTCATGCTCAGAGGGTGTTCAGGAATTCCAGAAGCCGGTCGCTTGGTCGAAATCGCTCGGCCTTGGCGCCTTCGTACGGCTTCAGCTTTGCGAGTGCAGATTCCTTCAGTTCGAGATGCGCATGAAGATAGGTCAACGTCGTTTCCATCGCTTCATGGCCCAACCACAGGGCAATGACGGAGCAGTCGACGCCCGCCTGCAGCAACTCCATGGCAGCAGAGTGCCGCAAGACATGGGGCGACACCCGCTTTGAGCGAAGGGAGACGCAGTGCTCACGTGCTTTGGCGACATATTTGTTCAGCAGTGCCTGCACGCCGTCGGCGCTGAGCCTGCCACCGTGCGTATTCGGAAAGAGGGCTGTTGAGCCTCGCTTCCCTGGTTCCTTGAGCCAATAACGGAGGGCTTGCTGTGCAACCTTTGTGAGCGGCGTACTTCGCTCTTTGCGGCCCTTGCCGATGCATTGCACATGCGCACCGCGGCCGAGCATTACCGAATCTCGGTCAAGGTCGATGATCTCCGAGACCCGCAGCCCCGTTTGGGCGGCCAGTAACAGCAGAGTGTAGTCGCGGCGTCCCAGCCACGTGCTTCGATCCGTGCAGTCCAGGATCGCTTCAATCTCGGGCCTAGTTAGAAACTGAAGCTGCCGCTTGTCACATCGCTTGCTGGGGATCGCGAGCACACGCTGAATGTGGGCGCTATGTGCCGGCTCCTCGAACGCCGCATATCGGAAGAAAGAGCGGATGGCTGTAAGGCGGAGATTCCGGGTCCGCACCGAGGCGGATCTCTTCGTCTCAAGATCCTCCAGGAATGCGCCGATGAAGGGAGCGTCCAAATCCCGCAGCGTCAACTCCGATGGGGATCTCCCAAGGCGCGTCTGTGCGAACGCAAACAGGAGCCTGAAGGTGTCGCGATAGGAGGCGATGGTGTTAGAACTTACACCTCGATGCTTCATGAGCCGATCTGTGAACCACCGCTCGATCAGCACGGCCAGGTCTTTCGTGCGTCTCATGACCGTACCTCCCAGCGCTTATTCAATCGCCGTACGGCATGGTTCATCAGTTCCGGCGTGGCGGACAGATACCAATAGGTGTCGCGAACATTCGCATGGCCGAGGAAGGTCGAGAGAACCGGCAGCTCGCGTTCCACATCTTCGCCGGCGCGATGCCAGTTGATCAGGGTCTGGACGGCGAAACGGTGACGAAGATCATGAATCCGTGGGCCATCTCGTTTCCCCTCCTGCCGTAATCCGATTTGCCGAGATAGTCGCCAGAACACGCGGTGCACGTATTGATGCAGCAATCTGCCGCCCTGTTCGGCGACGAAGAAATAGGGACTACGCGGCGTACCAAGGTGTGCATCGCGTCGGGCGGCATAGCCTGAAAGGACAGCAATTGTCGTGGCATGCAGCGGCACCAGCCGTGACTTGCCAAACTTTGTCTCTCGGATGGTGAGGACGCCCTGGTCGAGATCTACATCGGCCCGGAGCAGGCTGAGCGCTTCGGAATGGCGCAGTCCGGCGACCGCTATCAGCCCGAACAGGCAGTGATATGTCCAGCGCCGCAGGGCGTTGGCCGGCGGCAACGACAGTGCTGCCGCCAGAAGTGCCTGAATCTCGACCTCACTATAGATGTAGGGTTTTGTCCGCCGTGCCGGCGCCACAGCGTCGCTCGGTGGCACTTCCGTCAAAGGATCGAAATGACTGAGGTGCTGGGCAAAGCAGCGCACATCAGCCAGTCGGATTGACCAACTCGGCTGCCGGCCCATCGAGGTGACCCACTCCATTGCCAGGTCCGCCGTGATGGTCTCGGCGCCGCGGGCTTCCATGAAAGCGACGAACTCCGACAATCGTTTTGCCGGACCGTCATATTTGTATCCCAGCCCTTGGCGCATGCCGATGTAGCGCTCAAGCGCGGTGCGAAGCCGGCTCATTGGACACCTCCCGGCCAGGGTAGGCTCAGTTCCCGCAGCTTCTCAATATCGAGCTTTGCATAGATTCTTGTACTGTCGATGCTTCGATGGCGGAGCAGTTGACCGATCTCGGCAAAGCTGGCGCCCGACCGCAAAAGGTCGGTCGCAAGGCTGTGGCGGAAAAGATGGGCACCGTGATGCGCATAGCCGTCAATGCCTGCCCGTTCGAGTGCCTGCTTCGCGATCATCGTGATGGCGCAGCCGGAGGCAAAGCCCACATGCGGCGCAAGTGTTCGCAAGAAGACTCGCCGACATGCCGAAGCTGGGCGCCCATGCCGGATATAAGCGACGATCGCTGTTCCGACGTCGTGACGCAGCGGCATAGTCGCTTGTCGTCGTCCCTTTCCGTGTACGAGGATCGTGCCCGACTGCCAGTCGATATCGTCAAGATTGAGGGTGGCCACTTCGCTGGCGCGCAAACCGAGCTTGGCGAGGATCATCAGAACCGCATAGTCCCGACGACCCATTGCCGTCGTCCGATCGCAGGCATCGAGAACCTTCTGGACTTTCTCGGGCGGCAGGAAGGTTGGAAGGCCGGCAAGTCGCCAGCGGCGGATGGACGGCACACAGTCAGCGAGCGGCGTCGAGATGAAGCCCTTCAGATGCAAATAGCGCAGGAAAGCACGCACAACCCCGCACATGGCTTTGCCACTGTCGGCGGAACCGTCGAGCGCATGTCGCTCGACATAACCGATAACGATCTCCGGGGTGAGCGCTGCAAACTCGTCTGCGCCGAAAGGACACACCTCCCGGAGAAATCGAAGCGACAGAAGCTTGTGGCTCCCCACTGTCGCGGCGGCGAGCCCTCTCTCATTCGAGAGATATTGCCCGAATACATCGACGATCATCTCGTGCTCACTGCGCTGAATCGGAAGCGCGGCTGGTATTAAGCCTTTCTCCCGTAACGCCAAAAGCAAGCGGCGGAGCGCCGATCGATCGCCCGAGTCGGGCTTCCAGTGTTTGAAACGATGCTCAAGAAAGCGGTCGGCGTGAACCTCATTCAAATCCTGCGGAGCATGTCCATTGCCAACATGCCAGTCCATCAGATCCCGAAACAGGCTCAGCGACCGCCACGTGCATTGCCGCCCCAAACCTTCGTTCGACATTTTGGCGGCGTAAACGCCCGCAAACTCCCGATACGGACCGTAGACCAGCTTCCGGTATAGGGCGCTGCGATTCAAATAGTCAGTTGCGTTCATGTGTCCTCTCCTTCGCGACAATTGCGACGGAGAGACCCTAAGCTATGCCGACTAGGCGGCCGCTATGGTGCTGGAAACGTTGGCAAAAAGTTGATTAATCGGCATAGTTCGCCGGTCGGCATAAACCTGCAAGCTCAATGCCGTCGATCCGTTCGCGTACCTGTCCGCCACGCTCACCCGCCTCGTCAATGGCCATAAGCAGAGCCGGATCGACGAGCTAATGCCGTGGAAGTACCCGGAGCGAACACACGGCTGAAGTCCGCTGTCGGCCCATTACCGCCATCCCGACTATTTCTAGGGCATTGGCTTCTGATTGGGATTCGCGACGAGGAATTCGCCAAGAGCCGGGTCCTCGGCATGGCGTTTCTGCTGATCGATAATCACGAAGTTGGTACCCAACTCGACCTGAAGCAAAAGCAGAAGCTGGTCCACATCGCTATTGAAGCGGTCGCACCTCGCTTGCGTCCAGAGGCTTGGATCAGGTGGATACAATGGGTTGAGGTAGCTAAGATATTCTTGATCAAGACGGTTGATGAGCGAGTGAACGTTGCTTGGCAATAAAAGCCGGGGGGGAAGTGCGACATCCCCTTGAAGGTCATACACGGTCGCATCAAGCGGTCCGACGCCCAATTTGGATCGGGTAGCATCATCACCCGCCCACAAGCACCCGCCAGCCCCAAAATCAAAGAAAAATCGTAGTGTACCTTTTGTCATGGTGGGAATAGTCATGTTTTACGAAATGTCCGCAAGTGGCGCATTGTTGCCATCTCTATCACAGCGGTATTACTCGAAACGGCAATACGCGCATGGTCAAGGTGCGAGGCAAACAGCGCTAACTGCCAACCTACAGGCATTGGAAACAACGGGATTCATACGAAACGCGACATCGGATCATGAGCGACAAGATACTGTCGTTTCCATTCTGATAGATCATTCGGGCTCTATGCGCGGACAATCGATACTCTTGGCAGCGGCTACAGCAGAGATCGCTTGTGACTTCCTGTCTCGTCTCGGTTACCGGGTGGAGATTTTGGGCTTTACAACATTGGACTGGAAAGGAGGAAAATCACGCAGATTGTGGAGGAGGCAAGGAAGTCCTCGATACCCGGGCCGTTTGTGCGACTTGCTCCACATCGTCTATCGGTCAGCAGATACGAGAGACGCACCCGCGCTCGGTTATATCCTGAAAAATATGCTGCGAAGGGACCTTTTAAAGGAGAATGTCGATGGTGAAGCGCTGGAGTGGGCGGCGAGCCGCCTATATCGCAGGCCGGAGAAGCGCAAGATTCTGATAGTACTTTCGGACGGCGCTCCGGTTGATGATTCCACGCTGCATGAAAACGGAGCGAATTTTCTGATCGATCATCTACGCGGCGTTATTGCGCTTCTGGAAGCAGATGATCGCATACTGCTGGCGGCTATCGGGATCAATTGGGATACCGATCGCTAGCCGACCGCGGTGATTATTCCGCATAAATCGACAATCGTGCCTAACGTCGTTCTTGCGGCGCAATCAGGGCTCATGGGCGTGCCAAGCTGTCCATGCGATGGCATTCGCTCGTCTTCGCACTGAGCGCCGAACAACATCTCCGTCAGTATTTTCAGCTCTCTGGCTGCGCACCGTCGGGATCGAAGGACGCAGCATGGGCTTCGACAATGGCTGCGGTGATGACCTTTCTCAGCTCGTAGACCAGCGAGCGGGACCGTTTGCGATCCAGATCCTGTGCCGCCTTCGCAAGATTCAAGCCTTCGTTCAGAACAATATGATGGGCCCGCGCCAGCGCCCAACTCTCAATATCAAGATTTATCATTCGATATCTCCGCCGATTCATTCGGCATCAAGGATATTCACGAATCATTTTACAGGACGCACTTAAGTAGAAAGTAGAATCATAAGCAGAATAATTTGCAACTGGCCCCTCCAGCGAATTCGGGTCGCCAATCGGAATTTTTGCCAGCAAAAATCGGAAAAATCAGGCGGAGTGCGGAAGCCAATACAGAGGTCGGCTTGAACACGTACTTTCGTGCGTGTCCAGCGGCACATTCCGGTCGCGCCCATGTCACGCGGGCTTTGAAAAGTCGCCATGCGGTCATTTGCCCGCATTCACCTTGACTTTCGCCCGACTTTCCTGTTTATCGCGCCCAATCCGCGACGAGCCACACGACTCCGAGCCGCCGACCGGGACCTGAGATCCCGGAGGTCAACACCCGACAGCGCGATGCGCCCTCGGGTGCTTTTTGGCTTTGCGTCTTGTTTTCGTCAAGGAAAAGCACGACGTTTCCGGGCATGTAAGAACCCGCCCGAAACGTATCAAGGAAGAGCCGATGTTTGAAAACCTCCAGGACCGTCTTGGATCCATTCTGAATGGACTGACAGGCCGTGGCGCGCTTTCGGAAGCCGATGTTTCCGCAGCGCTGCGCGAGGTTCGCCGTGCGTTGCTGGAGGCCGACGTCGCGCTCGACGTCGTGCGTTCCTTCACCGACCGCGTGCGTGAAAAGGCCGTCGGCGCCGAGATCCTGAAGTCGATCAAGCCCGGCCAGATGGTCGTCAAGATCGTGCATGACGAACTGATCGAGATGCTGGGTGGCGAAGGCGTCGGCATCGACCTGCATGCGGCCGCCCCGGTCGTCGTCATGATGGTGGGTCTGCAGGGCTCCGGCAAGACGACGACGACGGCGAAGATCGCCCATCGCCTGTCGACGCGCGAGAAGAAGAAGGTGCTGATGGCATCGCTCGACACGCGCCGTCCGGCAGCCCAGGAGCAGCTTCGCCAGCTCGGCGCGCAGGCCAACATCGACACGCTGCCCATCATATCAGGCCAGTCGCCGACGGATATCGCCACCCGCGCCGTGCAGGCGGCTAAGCTCGGCGGCCACGACGTCGTCATCCTCGATACCGCCGGCCGCACGCATATCGACGAGCCCTTGATGGTCGAGATGGCCGACATCAAGAAGCGCTCGAACCCGCATGAAATCCTGCTGGTCGCCGACAGCCTCACCGGTCAGGACGCCGTCAACCTCGCCCGCAGTTTCGACGAACGCGTCGGCATCACCGGTCTGGTGCTGACCCGCATGGATGGCGATGGCCGCGGCGGTGCCGCCCTTTCGATGCGCGCCGTCACCGGCAAGCCGATCAAGCTGATCGGCGTCGGCGAGAAGATGAGCGAGCTGGAGGAGTTCCATCCCCGCCGCATCGCCGACCGCATCCTCGGCATGGGCGACATCGTTTCGCTCGTCGAGCGCGCGGCTGAAAACATCGACGCCGAGAAGGCGGCCGCCATGGCCGCCAAGATGGCCAAGGGCAAGTTCGACCTCGACGACCTCGCCGACCAGCTGCGCCAGATGCAGAAAATGGGCGGCATGGGCGGCATCATGGGCATGATGCCCGGCATGGCGGGCATGAAGGACAAGATGGCCGCAGCCGGCCTCGACGACAGACTTTTCGGCCGCCAGATCGCCATCATCCAGTCGATGACCAGGGCCGAGCGCGCCAATCCCGACCTGCTCAAACATTCGCGCAAGAAGCGCATCGCCGCCGGCTCCGGTACCGATGCCGCCGCCATCAACAAGCTTCTGAAGATGCACCGCCAGATGGCGGACATGATGAAGATGATGGGCGGCAAGGGCAAAGGCGGCATGATGAAGCAGATGATGGGCGGCCTTGCCGGCAAGATGGGGCTCGGCGGCATGGGCGGTATGGGTGGCGGCATGCCCGATCTCTCGAATATCGATCCCCGACAGCTCGAGGCCCTGCAGAAGCAGGCCGAAGCGGCGGGGCTTGGAAAGCCGGGTGGGGGTATGCCCGGTCTCGGCGGTCTGCCGGGTGGTTTGTCGGGCCTCGGCGGCGCCAAGCTGCCGGGCCTTGGCGGTGGTTTCCCGGGATTGCCCGGATTGCCGAAGAAGAAGTGAAAGGATCGCTTGCCCCATGAATGATCCAAACGTCAAAGCCCAGCTCGCGAGCTATCGTCAGTCGATCGACAATATCGATGCCGCTCTCGTGCACATGCTGGCCGAACGCTTCCGCTGCACCAAAGAGGTCGGCGTGCTGAAGGCCAAATACAATCTGCCGCCGGCCGACCCGGCGCGCGAGGAATACCAGATCGAACGCCTTCGCCAACTGGCGAAAGCCGCCAATCTGGATCCGGATTTCGCTGAGAAGTTTCTGAACTTCGTCATCAAGGAAGTCATCCGGCATCATGAGCAGATCGCTGCGGATCACGCTGAACAAAGCGCCGCGGCCCGATAACCGTACCGCTCAAGAAAGCGGTCAAGAAAAGCCCAAGGAGTAAAGAACATGGCACTGAAAATTCGTCTCGCCCGCGGTGGCTCCAAGAAGCGCCCGTACTACCACGTCGTTCTCGCCGATGCGCGCAGCCCGCGTGACGGCCGCTTCCTCGAAAACCTCGGTTCCTGGAACCCGATGCTTGCCAAGGACGATGAGAAGCGCGTTCAGCTGAACGCCGAGCGCATCAAGCACTGGATCGAAAACGGCGCTCAGCCGACCGACCGCGTTCTGCGCTTCCTCGATGAGGCCGGCGTTGCCAAGCGCGAAGTCAAGAACAACCCGGTCAAGGCAAAGCCTGGCAAGCGCGCCCAGGAGCGCGCCGCCGAAAAGGCTCAGAAGGTCGCTGACGCCGCCGCTGCTGCTGCCGACGCCGCGGAATAATCGGGACATTCCCTTCGAGCGGGCGGCATGGCGACATGCCGCCCGTTTTCGTTTCCAATCGCCCGCACTTCGTTTATGAGAAACCTGTCTTTCGGCTTCACATGAAGGAACCCATGACAAAGCTTGAAAACCCCGTTCTGATGGCGACGATCGGTGGCGCGCAAGGCCTCCGGGGCGAGGTGCGCGCCAAGGCCTATACGGCCGATCCCAGCGCGCTTGGCGACTACGGCCATCTCCACAGCATGGACGGCCGCAGCTTCGAAGTCCTCGAGATCCGCGAGATGAAGAATGTCGTCGTCGTTCGTTTCCGCGGCGTCAACGACCGCAATGCCGCCGAGGCTCTGAACGGACTTGAACTCTATATCGAGCGGGACAACCTGCCGGACGAGGAGCTGGAGGACGATGAGTTCTACTATGCCGATCTCGAAGGGCTCGAGGCGCGGGACGACAAGGGTGTCAGTTATGGCACGGTCACCGGCGTTTTCGATTTCGGCGCCGGCGACCTGCTGGAACTCAAAGGTCCGGGCAAACGCCCGGTGCTGATCCCCTTCTCCGAAGCCTCGGTGCTGGAGATCGACCTTGAGGCCGGCACGCTGCTGATCGATCCGCTGGCGGCGGGTCTGGTCGACGATCCGGAAGAGCTTTCGAAATTCACCCCGGACAAGCCGAAAAAGAAGAAGTGACGCCATGGCTTTCCGGGCGAGCGTGCTGACACTTTATCCGGAAATGTTTCCGGGGCATCTGGGCTTCTCGCTCGCCGGCAAGGCGATGGAGCGGGGGCAATGGTCGCTGGAGGCGGTGCAGATCCGCGATTTTGCCACCGACAAACACCGCACCGTCGACGACACCCCGGCAGGCGGCGGCGCCGGCATGGTGCTGAAACCAGACGTTCTCGCCCGCGCGATCGATAGCGCCTCAGAAAACGATCCCCGCCCACGGCTGCTGATGAGCCCGCGCGGCCGGCCGCTGACGCAGGAGCGTGTGCGCGAGCTCGCGGTGGGCGACGGCGTCATCATCGTCTGCGGCCGCTTCGAGGGCGTCGACCAGCGGGTGATCGAGGCACGCGGACTGGAAGAGGTCTCGATCGGCGACTACGTACTGTCAGGCGGCGAGCCGGCGGCGCTGATCGTGCTCGATGCGATCGTCCGCATCCTGCCTGGCGTCATGGGCAACGATCTTTCCGGCCTGCACGAAAGCTTCGAAGGCGGACTGCTGGAACATCCGCATTATACCCGGCCGCAGGAATGGGAAGGCCGGGAAATCCCCGCAATCCTCACCTCGGGCAACCACGGCGCCATCGAGAAATGGCGGCATCAGGAAGCGGTGCGGCTGACCCGGGAGCGGCGGCCGGATCTGCTCGAAAAGGGCTAGCCTATCGGCTCAAAAATCGGATCGAATTTCCGAAGGCACGACGTGTAGATTCAAAACGGTACAGCGTCCTTTGCGTGTCAGAAAAAGACGCGCGGCGCTGTAAAGTGAGAAAAACGGCTGATTTCGCAGCCCTTTTCACAAAAATGCCGCCCAAGGGATGACAAGCCCTGGCCTTTCGTGTATTGGCGCACGCGGAAATGGGGTTTATCCCCGTCTGCCAGCAAACAAAGAATGGCGAATCCGCTCCCGCCCTTGATGGGCAAAGTCCTGAGGCCAGTTCCGAAGGATCAGTGTTGAGCGCTCTGGCTGTTTCAGAAGAACCAAAGGTTAAGACGATGAACATCATTCAGCAGCTTGAGGCCGAACAGGCCGCCAAGATCGAAGCCAAGCGCACGCTTCCCGAATTTTCCCCGGGCGACACCGTCCGTGTCAACGTGAAGGTCACGGAAGGCAGCCGTACCCGCGTTCAGGCCTATGAAGGCGTCTGCATCGCCCGCTCCGGCGGCGGCCTGCAGGAAAACTTCACGGTCCGCAAGATCTCCTACGGCGAAGGCGTCGAGCGCGTATTCCCGGTCTACTCGCCGATGATCGAAAGCGTCGACGTCGTTCGCCGCGGTAAGGTCCGTCGCGCCAAGCTCTATTACCTCAGAGACCGTCGCGGCAAGTCTGCCCGTATCGTTGAAGACACCGGCGTCCGCGCCCGCAAGCTCAACGACGCCGAGCGCGCCGCCATTGCCGAGGAAAAGGCACGCATCGAAGCTGAAAAGGTCGCAGCAGCTCAGGCGCTCGCCGCCGAGAAGGCAGCAGCCGAAGCAGCGGAAGCCAAGGCCGCCGCTGAAGCTGCAGCCGCCGCCGCTGCGGAACCGGCAGCAGAATAAGATCTGCGCTACGCAAAATTCTTTGCTTGGAAAGGCGGCCTTCGGGTCGCCTTTTCTATTTTTTGTTTCGGCACGCAGCCGGCGGCCTTGCCTCGGGCCCATCTTCCGTGACAGTTTTTGCCGTTCAATTTAGGGGAACCGTTCAATGTTCTTTCGCCGTACCGTTCTTGCGAGCTTCGCCGCCCTTGCTCTTCTGCCCCTGGCCGCATCGGCCGCCGAGCTGCCTGATCTCGGCGGCAAGAGCGTCGTCGTCGTCACCGAGAATGCCTATCCGCCACTGCAGTTCGTCGATCCGAAATCCGGCAAGGCGATTGGCTGGGAATATGATGCGATGAACGAGATCGCCAAGCGGCTGAACTTCAAGGTCGAATACCAGAACACCAGCTGGGACGCGATGATCCAGGCGGTTTCCGATGGCCAGTACAACATCGGCATGACCGGCATCACCATCAAGGAAGACCGCAAACAGAAGGTGGATTTCTCCGACCCCTACATGCGCTCGCAGCAGTTCATGCTGGTGCGCGGCGACGAGAAGCGCTTCACTGACGCCAAGTCCTTCGGCGAATTCAAGGACGGTCTGGTGGGCGCGCAGCCCGGCACCACGCCCTTCTACACCGCGGTCTACGAAGTGCTTGATGGCAACGAGCAGAACCCACGCATCAAACTCTTCGAAACCTTCGGCGCCACCGTCCAGGCCCTGAAGGCTGGCGACGTCGACGTTGTGCTGACCGACGGCACAGCCGGCAAGGGCTATGTCGATGCCTCGAACGGCGCCCTGAAGCTGATAGGCGAACCGCTCGGCACCGAGGATTTCGGCTTCATCTTCCCGAAAGGGTCCGATCTTGTCGCCCCGGTCAATGCCGCCATCACCGCACTCAAGGCCGACGGTACGCTGGATGCGCTGAACAAGAAGTGGTTCCTCGACTACAAGATGGGCGAATGACGCCGAGCTGCAGCTGATGGCCTTGCGACCATCTCCCGACAGATACGTCAAGGATGACTATCCCTGGTGGCTGGTCGCGCTTGTCGCGATCGGCCTCGTCCTTGCCGCCGTCATCGTCACCAACGATATCTATGCCCAGGTCTTCCGCACCGTCGTCAACGGTGTCGGCATCACCGTCTTCGTCACGCTGGTCGCCTTCGTGTTCGCAACCGTGCTCGGCCTCGGCATCTGCCTGCTCGGCATGGCCGACAGCCAGGTATTGCGTCAGATTGCGCGATTCTACATCGAGATCATCCGCGGCATCCCGATTCTCGTGCTGCTGTTCTACGTCGCCTTCGTCGGCGCGCCGGCCCTGGTCGCAGCCTATAATTTCCTGATTTCGCCGCTGGTGACATCAGGTGTGACCGAGCCCATTCTGGTGCGCGACCTCTCGCTGATGTGGCGAGCGATCATCGCCCTGACGGTCGGCTATTCCTCCTTCATCGCCGAAATCTTCCGGGCCGGTTTCCAGTCGGTCGATCTCGGCCAGATCGAGGCGGCCAAGGCCCTCGGCCTCTCGCGCTACCGGCGCTTCCGCTCGGTCGTCTTCCCGCAGGCGATCCGGGTGATCTTCCCACCACTCTCCAACGATTTCGTCTCGATGGTGAAGGACAGCTCGCTCGTCTCCGTGCTCGGTGTCGCCGACATCACCCAGATGGGCAAGGTCTATGCCGCCGGCTCCTTCCGCTTCTTCGAAACCTATTCGATCGTCACCTATATCTATCTGATCCTGACGATCGGCCTGTCGCTGGCGCTGCGGCGGACGGAGAAATGGATGAAGTCGCGGTGATTGCGCCTATGGCCGCACCACCGAGGGGTCTCAGAGGGCCGCCTGATGATTCAAATTGAAGCCGCCGCGAAAAATCGCTATATGCAGGGCCATGGAATCCAAGTTCAGATGCATTGGTGCGCATATTTTCGTGCTGCAGGACCATTATCGCCTGCCGGCGCGGTTTTTTGCGTGCGTGTCCGGTGCGCTCAACAGCCGACTTCGTTGATCGAATGACGGCCGGCGGAGCCTGATCTGCCATTTCTCGATTTTCCAAAAGCTTTAGAAAAACGGACTTAACGCCATGAGCGCACCGCGTACCCTCTACGACAAGATCTGGGACGATCATCTGGTCGATGAACAGGCAGACGGCACCTGTCTTCTCTACATCGACCGCCATCTGGTCCACGAAGTCACCTCGCCACAGGCTTTCGAAGGCCTGCGCATGACCGGCCGCAAGGTTCGCGCGCCGGAAAAGACGCTCGCCGTCGTCGACCATAACGTCCCGACCTCGCCCGACCGCCATCTCGGCATCAAGAACGAGGAAAGCCGCATCCAGGTGGAAGCGCTGGCGACCAACGCCGCCGAATTCGGCGTCGAATATTATTCGGCAAGCGACAAGCGCCAGGGTATCGTTCACATCGTCGGTCCGGAACAGGGCTTCACCCTGCCCGGCATGACCATCGTCTGCGGCGACAGCCATACCTCGACGCATGGCGCCTTCGGTGCGCTGGCGCACGGCATCGGCACCTCAGAGGTCGAGCATGTTCTGGCGACCCAGACGCTGATCCAGAAGAAGGCAAAGAACATGCTCGTGCGGGTCGACGGCGTGCTTCCGCCGCACGTCACCGCCAAGGACATCATCCTTGCCATCATCGGCGAGATCGGCACGGCCGGCGGCACCGGCCACGTCATCGAATTTGCCGGCGAAGCGATCCGCGCGCTGTCGATGGAAGGCCGCATGACCATCTGCAACATGACGATCGAAGGCGGCGCCCGCGCCGGCCTGATCGCCCCGGACGAAAAGACCTTCGAATATATCAAGGGCAAGCCGCGCGCGCCGAAGGGCGAGGCGCTGGAACAGGCAATCGCCTACTGGAAGACGCTGCAGACCGACGAGGGCGCTCATTATGACCGCGTCGTCGTGCTCGATGCCGCCAGCCTGCCGCCGATCGTTTCCTGGGGCTCTTCGCCCGAGGATGTCATCTCCGTGCAGGGCATCGTTCCGAACCCCGACGACATCCAGGACGAAACCAAGCGCACCTCCAAGTGGCGCGCGCTCGATTATATGGGCCTGAAGCCGGGCACGAAGATGACCGACATCACGCTCGACCGCGTCTTCATCGGCTCCTGCACCAACGGCCGCATCGAGGATCTGCGGGAAGTCGCCAAGGTCGTCGAAGGCAAGACGGTTGCCCCAACCGTCGACGCGATGATCGTGCCGGGCTCCGGCCTCGTCAAGGAACAGGCGGAAGCCGAGGGCCTCGACAAGATCTTCAAGGCCGCCGGTTTCGACTGGCGTGAGCCGGGATGCTCCATGTGTCTTGCCATGAACGACGACCGCCTGAAGCCGGGCGAACGCTGCGCTTCGACCTCGAACCGCAACTTCGAAGGCCGTCAGGGCTTCAAGGGCCGCACGCACCTCGTCTCGCCGGCAATGGCAGCCGCAGCCGCGATCGCCGGGCACTTCGTCGATATCCGCGAGTGGAACTGATCTGATCCGGCCAACGGATGAGATTGAAAGCCGCCCGATACGCATCGGGCGGCTTTGCATTTATGGCGTCTGTCGCTTCGACACCCACATGTTGCGATCCGCACAGCTCCGCGCCTTCTCCCGCGCGCAAGAGCTCTGCAGCCCTCTGAATTGCTGTGCTAAAGCGCCCGGCAGGCGAGCCCGTTTGTGCATGGCCCGCCTTCCCAATTTCATCCTTTCGGGCAATCGACATCGATAAATTCCTGTGGCCTCATCGATAATTAGGCGCGACACGCGACAGATACCGTTCAGGCTTCGGCGAACACCGCGCCATCGGGGAAGCGCCATGAGGCAGAAATTAGTAGCGAGTTTACTGCGAGCCAGCCTGATCATGTTTGCACCGCTGGCATCGATCGACGCCGTCGGCGCCGCGCCGATGCATCCAGCCATACCGACAGTCACGGTCGCCTCGGACCAACTGCTGCAGGTCGCGCAGAAGAAGATACCGTCACTTAACGGATATCGCGGCTATAGCAGCGGCCGGCCCGGCTATATCAAGAGCGCGAATGGTTATTGGTATCCCTCACGCGCCTTCGACGATTATACCGGCTCAATTGGAAAACCGCAGAGCCTGGGCAATAGCTGCAGTTACGGCTTCGCGCCGACCAACGGATCGTCCAATTGCAATTATTGACTGAAGGCTGCATGCCTCCGTCAAGTGCGGCCGCCCGGGTGACCTCTCCTCCGGGGCGACCGCTGATGCCCTCGGCAATGCTCAGAAGGCTGCCGTCATCGGATCCGGTCCCATACGGGCGCCGGCGCTGTCGAGCTTGGCGATCGCGGCCATGTCGTCGGCATCGAGCTTGAAGTCGAACACCTGGAGGTTCTCCTCGATGCGCGACGGCGTCACCGATTTCGGGATGACGACGAGGCCGGTGTCGATGTGCCAGCGAATGATCACCTGAGCCGGCGTCTTCTGATGCTTTTTGGCGATCTCGCCTATATCAGCGTTCGAGATGAACTTGCCCTGGCCGAGCGGGCTCCAGGATTCGGTGGCGATACCAAGCTTCTGATGAGCCTCCTGCGCCGCCTTCTGCTGGAAATCGGGATGCAGCTCGATCTGGTTGATGACGGGAACGACGCCGGTTTCGCCGATGATACGCTCGAGATGTTCAGGATAGAAATTCGACACGCCGATCGAGCGGGCGCGACCGTCTTCCCGGATGCGCACGAAAGCCTTCCAGGTCTCGGTATAAAGGCCACGATGCGGCGACGGCCAATGAATGAGATAAAGATCGACATATTCGGAACCGAGCTTCTTCAGGCTGCCGTCGAAGGCGCGCAGCGTATTGTCGTAGCCCTGATCGGTATTTCTGAGCTTGGTGGTGACGAAGATGTCTTTGCGGTCGAGGCCGGAAGATCGAATGCCTTCGCCGACGCCCTCTTCGTTGTCGTAACCGGAAGCCGTATCGATGTGACGATAGCCGGCGGCGATCGCAGTGCGCACGGTGGGAGCGGCAATATCCTGCGGCGTCTGCCAGACGCCGAGGCCGACTTGCGGAATGGAATGTCCGTCATGGAAAGTGATGATAGGTTGAGCGGTCACAATATATCTCCGGGAGTTTGAAGAATTGGACGAGGCATGAATTGCGCCCGCGCTTGCGGACGTCCCTGAACGCATTTCAGCCGGAGCGTTCGGTCACCGGAAGCATATAGGCGACCACATCCGGAAGACAATCAGACGACGCGGACAATCGTTCCCTTTCGAAGGTGGGGCAGCAGGCGGCGCATGTCGCGCAGGCTTACCGCCACGCAGCCTGCCGTCGGCTCGTAGCCTGGCCGGATGAGATGGAAGAAGATCGCCGAGCCGCGATTGCGCGCACGCGAGGAAATGTTCCAGTCCATTACCAGGCAGATATCGTAGAGCCCGTCGCTGCGACGCATCTCCTCATGACTTGCGCGGAACGGCGCCCTGACGAGGCGGTTGTAGCTGGCGTTGTCAGACTGATCGCACCAGAGCATGCCGGGCCGGATGCGGCGAATGGGAAGCGGGGTGACGAGCTGGCCGTTCCGCTCGCCGCGCCGGAAGCCGGATATCAGCCTCATCGAGGCGATTGGCGTAGCGCCGTCACCCTCGCGTTTCATCACCGTGCGACCGGAGCGGCCGATCGCGGCGGGCACGGTGATGGCGCCGAGCCGGACGATCGCCCGGCTCTTGCGCCCCGGCGCAGCACGCACCACGATCGTCGACGCCGTCATACTCGGCCTCTGCCTTGCTTTTTCCATTTTTCTCGCATGTCGTGCCTTGTCTGGGGCTTCGATTGAAATCATATCGAAACTGGCCCGGCAACAGCCTGTTGCCCGATCCTTGCCAAACCAGGAATTTGGCGTAGGACTAGGGGACTTAACATGAGGACGCAAACGGCATGACCGCACGCACCATTCTTCTGGTGGATGACGACGATGACCTTCGACAGACGCTGACGGAGCAATTGTCGCTGTATGAGGAATTCACGGTTCTGCAGGAAGCCAACGCCGGCAAAGGTGTCGCGACCGCCCGCTCGACGCCGGTCGACCTGCTGATCATGGATGTCGGCCTGCCCGATATGGACGGCCGCGAGGCGGTGAAGCTGCTGCGCAAGGGCGGCTTCAAGGCGCCGATCATCATGCTGACCGGCCACGATACCGATTCGGACACGATCCTCGGTCTCGAAGCCGGCGCCAACGACTATGTCACCAAACCTTTCCGCTTCGCCGTGCTGCTCGCGCGCATCCGCGTGCAGCTGCGCCAGCATGAGCAGAGCGAGGACGCGACCTTCACCGTCGGCCCCTATCTCTTCAAGCCGAGCCAGAAGCTTCTGACCACCGATAATGGCCAGAAGATCCGGCTGACGGAAAAGGAAGCGGCGATCATCCGCTATCTCTACCGCGCCGAACAGAAGGTCGTCACCCGCGACGTGCTGCTCGAAGAGGTCTGGGGCTATAATTCCGGCGTGACGACGCATACGCTGGAAACCCACGTCTACCGCCTGCGCCAGAAGATCGAGCGCGATCCCTCCAATGCCGAAATCCTCGTTACGGAAAACGGCGGCTATAAGATCATACCCTAGAGCATTTCCGTTTTTCTCCGAATCACGGAAATGCTTTATCTCTTTGTTTTCACGCAATTCCCGGCAAAAGCGTTTCACGCTTTGCCTGGCAAAACTGCTAGGCACTTTTGCTGGAATTGCTCTAAGGCGAAAAGCCCGCATGGCGCTGACCGACGACATCCACATGCTCGCGCAGCTTCCTCTGTTCAAGGACATGAACGAGGATCAACTGCGGTTGATTGCCTTCGGCGCCGACCGGCGCATGATCGCTGCCGGCCAGATGCTGTTTCGCCAGGGCTCACCCGCCGAGAGCGCCTATGTCATCCTCAGCGGCAGCCTGGAGCTGAGCGCGACGAGCAGCGACGGCATGCAGAGGACAGAGGGGATCGCCGGTCCCGGAACCCTGGTTTCCGAGCTGGCGCTGGTGACGCTGGTGGAGCGCAAGTTCACCGCGGTAGCGCGCGAGGACACCAGCATCATCCGCATCACCCGCGCCCTCTTCCACCGGCTGATCGAAGAATATCCGGACGCAGCCCGACTGATCGAGAACCGGATCCGCGACAATCTCGCCGAGCTTGCGGCAAAGGCCGCAAGCCAGTTCTACCGCTTCAGCTGATCTTGATAGAGGCCGCGCCTCCGAGAGGATGCGCTACAAATCGAAATGCGCCGTCACCGGCACGTGATCGGAAGGACGATCCCAGCCGCGCGCCTCCTTCAGGATCTCGATCCGCTTCAGATGCGGCCCGAGATCCGATGACGACCAGATATGGTCGAGACGGCGGCCGCGATCGGCGGCCTCCCAGTCCTTGGCGCGGTAGCTCCACCAGGTGTAGAGCTTCTCGTTTTCAGGCACATGCTGACGCATCAGATCGAGCCAGTCGCCGCGCTTCATGACCTCGAGCAGCCCTTCGGTTTCGACAGGCGTATGGCTGACGATCTTCAGAAGCTGCTTGTGCGACCAGACATCATGCTCCAGCGGCGCGATGTTGAGGTCGCCGACGAGGATGGCTGAGGTGTTGGCCTCGCCGTTGGCTTTCAGCAGCTTCATCTCCTCGATGAAATCGAGCTTGTGGCCGAATTTCGGATTGATCGTGCGATCCGGTTCGTCGCCGCCGGCCGGGACGTAGAAATTATGCAGCCGGACGCGACGATTGCCGTGCTCGAAGATCGCCGAGATGTGGCGGGCATCGCCGACGCCGCAATAATCCTGCCGGTGATCCTCGGTCAGCGGAATGCGCGAGGCGATCGCCACGCCGTGATAGCCCTTCTGGCCATGGATGATGATGTGATTGTAGCCCATCGCCCGCAGCGGTGCCGCCGGAAACAGCTCGTTCGTCACCTTGGTTTCCTGCAGACAGAGGATATCGGGCCTTTGCTTGAGAACGAGCTGCTCGACAATCGGCATGCGCAGCCGCACCGAGTTGATGTTCCAGGTGGTGATCGAAAAGCCCATGCCCCATACCCTCTCACGCTTTCATGAAAGGGCTTTAAAACAAAGGTGGACGCGAGGGAACCGACCGCGTGCAAAAGCGGCCGGCGATCAACCGAAAAGGTTTCAATCGCGCGACTGAGGCGTGCCCGGAATGGTTTCATAGGGCACGCGGAAGACGCGATCGTCGAACTGCACGCCGGTCTTGACGTTGAAGATCATCACCGAGGTGTCCTTGCCCTGATTGTCGGTGATCGTCCACTGACGCAGGTCGTAGGTCTTCGGGTCGAACATCATGGTGATGGTCGAGTTTCCGAACACCGTATTGTTGCCGAGCGCGATCGTCGTCAGATCAGACTCTTCCTTCACGCCCTTCACCATGCCGGCCGAAAGGTCGATATGCTGCGCCAGGAGCAGACTGAGCGGGGTCTTGGAGAGCGGATAGAGATCCCAGGTCTTGAGCTTCGTATTGCCGATCGCGACGTTCTTGCCGTCGGCGATCACCCGCATCGGCGACGGATCGTCATAGTTGAAACGCAGCTTGCCGGGACGCTGGATGAAGAACTTGCCGCCGGTCTGTTCGCCGCGCGGGCCGAACTGCACGAATTCACCCTGCATCGTCGTGACGCCGGAGAAATGATCGGCGATCGCCTGCGCCGTGCCGGAGGCGGGGGCTGCCGCCTGCGCGTAAGCGCCGAGGGGAATGGCGCTCGCCATCGCAGCAACGGCGAAGGCGCCGAGAAGGTCGCGGCGCGTAACCGTCAGGCCGGAGAGGAAGGTATCGGAGTGACTCATCTAAATCTCCTTTATGCCATCTGCATGCTGCCGAAAGGCGGCGTCTTCAAGGCGTTGCGATCGGCCTGCGAGAGGTAACGGCTTCGATGCTATCAGGTTTCCGCAAAAGCGGCTGCATCGGAAATATATGCCTGCTCTGTCAGCGGTCGAGGATGTCGCCTTCGGTGGGAACGAGAATCTCGCGCTTGCCGGCGTGGTTGGCCGGCCCGATGATGCCCTCCTTCTCCATGCGCTCGACGAGCGAGGCGGCGCGGTTGTAGCCGATGCCGAGCCGGCGCTGGACGTAGGAGGTCGACGCCTTGCCGTCGCGCAGCACGATGGCGACCGCCTGGTCGTAGGGATCTTCCGATTCGGAGAGATTGGACGTGCCGGCCGGACCACCGCCACCGCCGCCATAATCGCCGTCCTCGTCGTCATCGGCGGTGATCGCGTCGAGATATTGCGGCGAGCCCTGGGTCTTCAGATAGGAGACGATCTCTTCCACCTCGACATCCGAAACGAACGGGCCGTGCACGCGCTGGATACGCCCGCCGCCCGCCATGTAGAGCATGTCGCCCATGCCGAGCAGCTGTTCGGCGCCCTGTTCGCCAAGGATGGTGCGGCTGTCGATCTTCGACGTCACCTGGAAGGAGATGCGGGTCGGGAAGTTTGCCTTGATCGTGCCGGTGATGACGTCGACGGACGGACGCTGTGTCGCCATGATCACGTGAATGCCGGCCGCGCGCGCCATCTGCGCCAGACGCTGGACGGCGCCTTCGATATCCTTGCCGGCGACCATCATCAGGTCGGCCATCTCGTCGATGATCACAACGATATAGGGCATCGGCCGCAGATCGAATTCTTCGGTCTCGTACATCGCCTCGCCGGTATGGCGGTCGAAGCCGGTCTGCACCGTGCGCGAGATCGCCTCGCCCTTCGACAGCGCCTGCTCGACGCGGGTGTTGAAGCCATCGATGTTGCGCACGCCGATCTTCGACATCTTCTTGTAGCGCTCTTCCATCTCGCGCACCGTCCATTTGAGCGCGACAACGGCCTTTTTCGGATCGGTGACGACAGGCGAAAGCAAATGCGGGATGCCGTCATAGACGGAGAGTTCGAGCATCTTCGGGTCGATCATGATCAGCCGGCACTGTTCCGGCGTCATGCGATAGAGCAGCGACAGGATCATCGTATTGATGGCGACCGACTTGCCGGAGCCGGTGGTGCCGGCGACGAGCAGGTGTGGCATCTTGGCGAGATCGGCGATGACGGCTTCGCCGCCGATCGTCTTGCCGAGCGCCATGGCGAGCTTCGCCTTGCTGCCTTCGAAATCCCTGGAGGCGATGAGTTCACGCAGATAGACGGTCTCGCGCGTCTGGTTCGGCAATTCGATGCCGATCGCGTTGCGGCCGGGCACGACGGCAACACGGGCGGCAATGGCGCTCATCGAGCGGGCGATATCGTCGGCAAGGCCGATGACGCGCGACGACTTGATGCCGGGCGCCGGCTCGAGTTCGTAGAGCGTGACGACGGGCCCCGGACGGACGTGGATGATCTCGCCCTTGACGCCGAAATCTTCGAGCACGCCTTCGAGCATGCGCGCATTCTGTTCCAGCGCATCGGCCGAAAGCGTGGAGTCGCGCACGACATTCTTCGGTTCGGCGAGCAGATGCATCGACGGAAGCTGGAAACCCTCGGGACGGATGAACGAGCCCTGCGCTTCCCGTTCGATGCGGGCGCTGGGCTTCGGACGTGCGACCACCGGGACGACGCGCGGTTCCGGCTTGCCGGCCGCCTTTGCCGGCGCGCGGATCATCCAGTCGTCGTCATCGTCGTCGGGCAGGATATCGGCCGGGCGCGGCGGCATGTCGCTATCAAAGGGCAGGTCGTCGTCATTGTCGTCTTCGTCATCGATCGACAGCGACGGCGCGGAAACGATGCGCCGCGGCGAAGCCGTCCTTGACCCCATCGATGGTTCCATCGAGGGCTCCATGCGCTCGCCGCGGACGGTCGGCGCCTTGGCGCGAACGGGTTCGTTCAGCGTGCCGAACTCGTCATCGTTGAAATCATAAGGTGATTCGTAATCGCCCTGACGGCGCTTGCGCGGTCCCATGCCGAAGAGCCGGCGCAGCCGGCCCTGGCTCATGTACCACGCATGCGTCACGGCCCCGCTGAAAGCGACCCAGCGGGACTCGTCATCCTCCTCGTCCTCGTCTCCGACGACGCGAGCCTTGCTACGCGTATCGACGTAATCTTCCTCGACCTCCTCGTCGGCGTCGCTGCGACCGACGAGGCCGGAGGCAAAGAGCATCATCCAGGCGGTCGGCGCGGCAAAGATGCAGCCGACGATCATGGCGAAGGTGCCTGTCGGATAAGCGCCGACGAAGAGTGCCGGAAAACGCAGGATCATGTCGCCGACGACGCCGCCGATGCCGTTCGGAATCGGCCAGGTGAGCGGCGGCGGAAAACAGCCGATGACGGCAGAAGAGAGCACTGAACCGGCAAACCAGGCGCCGATGCGGGCAGGAATACGGCGGAAGCGGCGGCCCGAGATCAGCGTCAGCGCCCAGGCGACGATCGGCAGCATCGAAACAACGCTGGCAAGGCCGAGGAATTGCATGACGATATCGGCAAAGGCGGCACCGCTGTAACCGAGAATATTGGTCGGCAGATTGGCGGTCGCATAGGAATAGCTCGGATCCGCAACATTCCAAGTCGCCAGCGCCGCGACGCAGAACGCCAGCAGCAGAAAGATCGCAAAGCCGATGAGCGCCTGGATCTGCCGCAGCATGAATGCCGAGAAGGAGAACCGATCCGGACGGCCATCCATTGCCGGCGACGTGCTTCTTGCCATGTGTCTAACCCGTCCAATGCCTGAGGACACGCGAATCGCTAAAGCTTCGCCGTGCCAAAATGCGTCCGCTCTACCTAATCAGAGCCGGGTTAAAGCGATGTTAACCATGCATGCTAGGACGTGCATTCCGAACCGGGAAAAGAAAAAAGGCCCGAACCTTGGAAGGTCCGGGCCAAATGCGGTCTATGGTTAGATAGGCCGCGACGGGCCGTGCAGCGGCGCCCTTCTGCCGGGCGCCGCAAACCCTGTGATCAAGAAGAGTGGTAGGCGGCTTCGCCGTGGGTCGAAAGGTCGAGACCTTCGCGTTCGGCTTCAACGGTTACACGCAGGCCGATGACAACGTCGACGATCTTGTAGAGGATCGCCGAGCCGATGCCCGACCACAGCAGCGTTGTCAGCACGCCCTTGGCCTGGGCCCAGACCTGGGTTGCCGTGCCGGCATAAGAGGCTGCGAAGTCGGCCGTGGAATAATCGACGATGCCTGCACCGCCGAGCGCCGGATTGACGAGGATACCGGTGCCGAGAGCGCCGATGATGCCGCCGACGCAATGGACGCCGAAGACATCGAGGCTGTCGTCGTAGTTGAACTTGTTCTTCACGACGTCAACGAAGAAGTAGCAGACCGGCGAGACGATGAGGCCGAGAACGATCGCGCCCATCGGGCCGGCAAAGCCTGCCGCCGGGGTGATGGCAACGAGACCGGCGACGGCGCCGGAAGCACCACCCAGCATGGAAGCCTTGCCGCGGGTGAGGGTTTCGACGATGCACCAGGACACAGCGGCGGCAGCCGTTGCGACGAAGGTGTTGATAAAGGCAAGCGAGGCGTAGGCATTGGCTTCGAGGTTGGAGCCGGCGTTGAAGCCGAACCAGCCGACCCAGAGCAGCGAGGCGCCGACCATGGTCAGCGTCATCGAGTGCGGAGCCATGATTTCCTTCTTATAGCCCGTGCGCTTGCCGAGCATGATGGCGCCGACGAGGCCCGCAATACCGGCATTGATATGAACGACCGTGCCGCCGGCGAAGTCGATTGCGCCATAGGAGAAGATCAGGCCGGCCGGCGAAGTGTAGGAGCTCGGACCGCCCCAGAACCAGACCATGTGTGCCATCGGGAAGTAGATGAAGGTAACCCAGAGCACGACGAAGAGCATGACGGCCGAGAACTTGACGCGTTCGGCGAATGCGCCGACGATCAGGCCGGGCGTGATGCAGGCGAAGGTCATCTGGAACACGATGAAGGTGTATTCCGGAATGGCGACGCCCTTCGAGAAGGTCTCGGCGAGCGACGACGTGTTAACGCCGGCCAGGAACGCCTTGGAGAAGCCGCCGACGAAGCTGTTCAGCGAGCCGCCGTCGGTGAAGGCGAGCGAATAGCCATAGGTCACCCAGATCAGCGCCACGACGGCCGTGATCATGAAGACCTGCATCAGCACCGAGAGCATGTTCTTGGCGCGGACGAGACCGCCGTAGAAAAGCGCAAGGCCGGGGATGGTCATCAGAAGGACGAGCGCCGACGAGACGAGCATCCAGGTATTGTCACCCTTGTCCATGGTGAAAGCAGGAGCAGCAGCAGCGGTGGCGGCAGCTGGCGCAGCCTCCTGCGCGAAAGCGACGGCCGGCGCCAGAAGGGCGGCCGAAGCTGCGCAAAGCCGCGCAAAGGTGGAAGAAAACTTCGAAATTGACATTGGATAAAGCTCCTTGATCTGCCGTTCTTACAGCGCTTCTGAGTCGGTTTCGCCCGTACGGATGCGCACGGCATGGTCGATCGAATAGACGAAGATCTTGCCGTCACCGATCTGGCCGGTCTTGGCCGATGCCGCGATGGCCTCGACCGCCCTGTCGACGAGTTCCGATGCAACCGCGATTTCGATCTTGAGCTTCGGCAGGAAGCTGACTGCATATTCGGTGCCGCGATAGATTTCGGTGTGCCCCTTCTGGCGCCCGTAGCCCTTCACCTCGGTTACGGTCAGCCCCTGAATACCGATCGCCGTAAGGGCTTCGCGGACCTCATCGAGCTTGAACGGCTTGATAATGGCCATCACAATTTTCATCTGGTTTCCCATCCTTCGTTATCCTCGGCGCGGAGCCGACTCTCCTTGCCGCTGACGTTCCTGAACAGCGACCGGCGATAGACATTCAAGGGGCGTGCCAGATTCGAGGCAGATCGTAAGTTATTGAAAAGTAAAGGTTATAATAAAGAGTGCCAATAAACAGGCAAATGATCGGCCAATAAGCGCACAAATAACGCGCAAATTTACAAAGTTGCACAATTTTTATTCATTTGCCTTTTTCCGAATCAGGCCTTCCTGCGCGACCGATCCGATTAGGCGGCCGGATCGCGTAAACAGGCTACCCCGGGTTAATCCTCTGGCACCTGAAGCCGACGGACTGTCCTGCGTATAAAGCAACCAGTCGTCGAGCTTGCAGGGTCGGAGGAACCACATGGAGTGATCGAGGCTCGCCACCTGCAGGCTCTGGTCGAAGATGGACGTTCCGTGCGCATAGAGCGACGTATCGAGCAGCGTCATGTCCGAAAGATAGGCAAGCACCGCCGCCTGATAGAGCCGGTCGTCGGGAACCGGGCCGGTGGCGCGCACCCAGACGTCCTGTTTGGGATCGAGCTTTCTGTCGGAAAAATAATGGGTCAGCGAGACGGGACGGATCTCGATCGGCCGCTCACGTTGCCAGTATTTTCGGATCGCCTCCGGCGCATGCGCGAGATACTGCTCCTTGATCTGCTGCTCGCCGAGCAGCGCCTCCGGCATCTCGACCTCGGGCATCGCAGTCTGGTGTTCGAAGCCCGGCTCCTCCACCTGAAAGGAGGCCGACAGCGCGAAGATTGCCTTGCCGTGCTGGATGGCGACGACACGCCGCGTATTGAAGCTCGATCCGTCGCGAATGCGCTCCGCCTGATAGATGATCGGCACCGAGGGATCGCCGGGACGCATGAAATAAGCATGCAGCGAATGGACGAAACGTTCGCCCTCGATGGTGCGCTGCGCCGCCATCAGCGCCTGGCCGATCACCTGGCCGCCGAAGACCCGCTGCCAGCCGACCTTGGGACTGCGGCCGCGGAAGATATCGACCTCGATCGGCTCGAGGTCGAGCGTCGAAAGCAGCGTCTCCATCGCCGAAGGCCCGGTCGCCTCGCCTGTCATTTCTATGTCTCCCAGCGGTAGGAAGTGAAGTTGCGATGATCTATATAGATCACATCTGAGGCATAAGGTACGGGAGCGGCGCGATGCTGGACATGCTGGTTGTGGGCGGGGGTTATGTCGGCCTTTCCGCCGCTGTCGCGGTCAAACAGGCGGCACCCCATCTGAATGTCGCCGTCGTCGAGGCCGCCCCCGAACATGTCTGGAAAAACGATACGCGCGCTTCCGCCATCATCGCGGCGGCGGCGAAGATGCTCGAGGTCTTCGGCATCTGGAACGAGATCGAACCGGAAGCCCAGCCGATCACCAAAATGATCGTCACCGACTCCAAGACCTCCGATCCGGTGCGTCCGGTTTTTCTGACCTTCGACGGCGAAGTGACTGAAGGCCGGCCCTTCGCCCACATGATCCCGAATGTTGCCATGGTCGCAGCACTGCGCGGCGCCTGCGAACGGCTCGGCATCGACATCCGCCACGGGCTCGGCGCCACGGAGCTGAAGACCCACGACACCCATGTCACCGTCACGCTTTCGGACGGCAGCGCGCTGGAAACGCGGCTGCTGGTTGCCTGCGACGGCGTGCGCTCGAAACTGCGCGATCTCGCCGGTATCAGGACCGTCACCTGGGACTACGGCCAGTCCGGCATCGTTGCAACAGTCGAACACGAGCGGCCGCATGACGGATGCGCCGAGGAACATTTCCTGCCGGCCGGCCCCTTCGCCATCCTGCCGCTCAAGAACAACCGCTCCTCGCTCGTCTGGACGGAGCGGACGCCGGATGCCAACCGTCTGGTTGCCGCCGACGACTTGATCTTCGAGGAAGAGCTCGAACGCCGCTTCGGCCACAAGCTTGGGAGCCTGAAAGTCATCGGCGACAAGCGCGCCTTCCCGCTTGGCCTGACGCTGGCGCGCTCCTTCGTCGCGCCGCGTTTCGCGCTGGCCGGCGACGCCGCCCACGGCATTCACCCGATTTCCGGTCAGGGTCTCAATCTCGGCTTCAAGGATGTGGCGGCACTTGCCGAAACCATCGTGGACGCCGATCGCCTCGGCCTCGATATCGGCTCGATCAATATCCTCGAGCGCTACCAGACCTGGCGGCGCTTCGACACTTTCCGCATGGGGGTGACGACCGACGTGCTGAACCGGCTCTTCTCCAACGATGCGACGCCGGTCCGCATCGCCCGCGACGTCGGCCTCGGCATCGTCGACCGGCTGCCGCGCCTCAAATCCTTCTTCATCGGCCAGGCGGCCGGAACGACGGCAAAGGACAATCCGCGCCTGCTTGCCGGAGAGACGATTTAATCTTTGTTTTTACGCAATTCCCTGGAATTGCTTTAGTCGTCGAGGCGGCGGGCCTCGGACACCAGCATGATCGGAATGCCGTCGCGGATCGGATAGGCAAGTCGTGCCTTTTCCGAGACAAGCTCATTCTGCTCGCGATCATAGGAAAGCCGGCCCTTGGAGAGCGGGCAGACCAGGAGATCGAGCAGCTTTGGATCGACGCGGCTGAGTTTTTCATCCATGGCTGAAGTCTACTGCAGAACCGTGTCGGAGTCACCGAAGACGCGCGCCAGCACGATTTCAGTAATGGCGATCAGCGTCTCGGCCCGCGTCTTCAGGTCCGGCGCCTCCAGCAGCGCTTGTTTTTCTGCCGGCCCGAAGGGCGACATCATCGCCAGCGAATTGACGAGCGTCAGATTGCTCGCCCGCTCGACGCTCTCCCAGTCGGCCTCGAGCTTGTTGGCATCGAGATAGGCCTTGAAGGCGGTCAGAAGTGCTGCCCGGTCGACCGCCTCCTCCTCGTTCGCAGCCGAGAGGTCGGCGATGAACGGGGCGATACGGAAGATGCGGAAGGGATCGCTGGTCGTTTTCTCCTCCAGCAGCCGGAAGCGGCAGACGCCGGTCAGCGATACGATATAGCGCCCGTCGCCGGTCTCCGCGAAGGAGGTGATGCGGCCGAGGCAGCCGACAGCGGCAAGGTTGGGCTCGCCGCCCTTGTCCTCATGTTCGCCAAGCGCCGGCTGCACCATGCCGATCAGCCGGTTTCCGGTCAGTGCTGCATCCAGCATCGCCAGATAGCGCGGCTCGAAAATGTTGAGGGGAAGCTGCCCGGCCGGCAGGAGGAGGGCGCCGGTCAGGGGGAAGACAGCGATCGCATCAGGCAGATCGCCCGGCTTCAGGTATCTGGCATTCCCGACTTGCATGAAACCGTCCCGCATTCTTGTAACGGGCATGCCCGTTCTGACGAGAATGTGGTGCCCTCGTCCGAAAACGCAAGGGCAGATGCTCGAAACTTAACGCATACCCTGAAAATCAGGATCGATGTTCGAGTAGGATTATACGTGGATTGAATGCGATAGCGCGCGGTTAGCGCGTCCTGTTGGACGCGCGGAGCCGGGAGCAATTCCGGGAAAAGTGCGAAGCGGTTTTCCCGGAATTGCGTGAAAACAAAAGGCTAGAGCGGTGCTGCGCTTCCAGGAAAGCTGGATCGCTTTACGAGAACAGCATGGCTGAAAGCTTGCGGCGCGCTGCAACCGTCGCCGGATCCTTGAAGCCCCAGACTTCAAAGAATTGAAGCAATTGGCGGCGGGCGCCATCATCGTCGAAGGCACGGTCCTTGCGCATGATCAGAAGCAGATGGTCGGCCGCTTCGTCGCGCCGGCCTTCGACATTGCGAATCTTGGCGAGCTTCAGACGCGACTCGTGGTCGTCGGGATTGGCAGCCAGTTCACGCTCGAGCGCAACGGGATCGCCGAGCTTGCGGGCCTCTTCGATCTGCTCGAGCTTCATCAGCACGGCCTGGATGCCGGCGTCTTTCGCCAGCTCTTCCGGCAATTCCGTCAGGATTTCGCGCGCCCGCTGATGCTGGTTTGCGGCGATCATGCATTCGGCCATGCCGGCAAGCGCCTTGGCATTCTCGGGGTCGGCCTGCATGACGGCGCCATAGAGCTGAGCGGCCTCGTTGATATTTCCGGCAGCAAACAGTTCCGCCGCTTCCGCAAGTACGGCTTCGATTTCGGCCGCCTCGTCGGCGCCGGCCGGACCGGCGATCCGGTCGATGAACTGCAGGATCTGGCTTTCCGGCACCGCGCCCATGAAACCGTCGGCGGGGCGGCCGTTGACGAAGGCGATGACGGCAGGGATCGACTGGATGCCGAGCTGGCCGGCGATCGAGGGATGATCGTCGATGTTCATCTTGACCAGCCGGACGCGGCCCTTGGCTTCGTTGACCACTTTCTCCAAGACCGGCGTCAGCTGTTTGCACGGACCGCACCAGGGTGCCCAGAAATCGACCAGCACCGGCTGCTTGCGCGATTCCTCGATCACATCCTTGCCGAAATTCGCGGTCGTCGTATCCGTGATGTAGCTGCCGGCCGCAGCCGCGGGTTCCGGTGCCCCGCCGAAGCTTGTCGTCGCCGTCATCTGATTTCCGAAGGAACCGCTATAGGGGTTGTCGCTGCCGCTCATAGGTATCTCCCGCCGCGCCGATCCTTCCGGCGTCTTTGCTAAAGCATCTCGCGCAAAACTGTGGTGCGGTTTTGCGATAAAGACATGCGCAAAACCAAAGACTAAAGCGCGGCAAGCGAATCTAAAAGATCGCCACGCGCTTTAGCGCTAAAATCGTATGTCAGGACGTCACTTTCAAGACAAGTGGCTTATGTCCCGTCGCTTCCATGAAACGGATGAGGTCACTGCTCGCAATCGAGGTCGTCGCATCATTGGATAGCGGATGGCAGTTGACGATCTCCTCGCGCATCAGCTCGGCATCGAGCACGAAGGTGACATTCTCCGCAGTATCGTTGATCGCGCCGAACGCCGTGACGGAACCCGGAGCCACGCCGAGATACTCCATCAGCTTCTCCGGTCTGCCGAAAGAGACCCGGCCGGACCCGCCGATGGCATTATGCACCTGCTTGAGGTCGACGGCAGCATTTTCCTCCACCGTCAGCAGAAAATACTTGTCCTTCTTGTCCTTGACGAAGAGATTCTTGGTGTGGCCGCCGGGGATCTCGTCGCGCAGGGCCACCGATTCGGCGACAGTGAAGACCGGCGCATGGTCCACGGTGTTATGGGCGATGCCGAGCCCGTCGAGAAAGGCAAACAATTCTTCTCTGGTCTTGGGGGCATTTTCGGACATGGGGCAATCCATTGGACGGGAAGGGAAAAAAGCGAGGCGTCCTGATTAAGTCCGTCCACATCGTTTGGCAATCTTTGCGACCGACGCTTTGCCCCGCATTTGCGGCCTTTCCGCCCGAGCTCTGCGAACACCAGAATTTTTCTTCGCCTCACCGTCATTTCCCTGTTGCATTTGAAAACCCGTTAGGCCATATAGCGCCGGTCGCCGCGAGGCGGCGCCCACGGTCCAACAACTACCCCGGACCGATGCGGATTGAGCGGGTGTAGCTCAGGGGTAGAGCACAACCTTGCCAAGGTTGGGGTCGAGGGTTCGAATCCCTTCGCCCGCTCCAGTTTCCAAATTGCCCATACCGAAGACACAGGTAACAGATTGTTTCTCAGACATGGGTGACAACCTCGTGCCGAACGAATTGTCGGTGGTTTGCAAAGTCCTCTGCTCCAGGTCGATATATCCCAGATCATAGTCCACCGACAACTTCTAGAGCCCGTGGGGCGGGCAAAGGGCAGGCCGTTTAAGCCAGGGTCATGCCGCCATCGACGTGAAGCTCGATCCCGTTGACGAAACTTCCTGCGTCGGAGGCGAGGAAGAGTGCGGCGCGCGCCAACTCTTCCGGCAGGCCGAGACGGCCGGCAGGGATCAGGGAAGCCATGTAATCTTCGAATGCCGGCCGCTCGGCCTCCGATACGCCCAGCTTGGCGAGGATTTCCGTCTCGACCGGTCCCGGGCTCAGGATGTTGACGCGGATCCGCCGCGGCTTGAATTCGATCGCCCAGTTTTTCGCAAAGGCGGCGGTTGCTGCCTTTGAACCGGCATAGACGGCATGATCCGGGAGGACCTTCGTGGCCGCGAGCGAGCTCGTAACGATGATGTTTCCGCCGTCGCGGATCAGAGGGGCGATCGTCTGCACGCCGAAGAACACGCCGCGCGTATTGATTGCGAAGTGCCGGTCATAGTCTGCCGGAGTCACCTCGGCGGAGGGGGTGAGATTGATGATCCCAGCATTGGCCATGTAGATGTCGAGCCCGCCGAAGCGGCTCTTCACGGTGTCCGCCAGCCTGCGATGATCTTCTAGGTCGGCGGCATCACCCACGAAGCCGATGGCCGACGGACCGATTTCTTGCACGGCGCGGTCGACAGCATCCTGCCGGCGCCCGGAAATGATGACCTGCGCTCCTTCTTCCGCGAACAGCCGAGCGGTCGCCTTGCCGATGCCGCTATTGCCGCCGGTGATGACGGCGACCTTGTCTTTGAGGTGTTGCATTGTTTATCTCCTTTCAACGAGAAATGAGATAAACGCTGCCACCCTTCGTCATTAGATCATGGGCGGGCACATGATCTGTGCCGCGGAGGTGCAAATGCCGAATCTGCTCAACGAGATGCCCGGATTGATGGCTTTTGTGCGGACGGTAGAGGCCGGATCGTTCAGCGCCGCGGCCCGCGATCTGGCGACGACACCGTCAGCGGTGTCGAAGAGCGTGGCGCGGCTGGAAAAGAAGATTGGCGCCCGGCTGTTCCTGCGCTCCACGCGCGCCCTGATGCTTACCCAGGACGGGCAACTTTTCTTCGACCGCGTTGCGCCGCTGTTGCGAGACCTGGATGCAAGTGAAGAGGCGATCAGGTCCGACGTTGCGCCCTCGGGTCGCTTGCGCATCAGCATGCCTAGCGAAATGGCCCCTCTACTGCTGCCGCGCCTCTTCGGAAGCTTTGCAGCCGACTATCCGAACCTGCATCTCGAAGTCGGACTTACGGATCGGTTCGTCGACCTGATCAGGGAGGACTACGACGTTGTGCTGCGCGTTGGAAATCCCGCGCCGGGAGACCTCATGGTTCGTCACCTGGCCGACCTGCCGATGACGATCGTCGGGTCTCCGACCTTTCTGAAGACCTGGGGCAATCCTGCAACTGCCGAAGCGCTGGCGGCTTTGCCCTTTGCCCGCTATGCACTGGGTGGTGTCACGCAGCCTCTGCGCCTGCCGGACGGGACGAGCTTCATTCCCTTCGGGCGCGTCGATTGCGACTCAGGGGCCGCACTGATTCAGGCTGCGCTCAGTGGGCTGGGAGCGGCCTATCTTCTGCGATGTCTGGTCGCGAAAGACCTGGCAAACGGCACGCTTGTTACGCTCGCGGCGGGGTTTGCGTTCCCTAGCGCTCCCTTTAGTGCACTGCACGCCTTTGGTCGCACCGTGCCGTTGCGCGTAAAGCTGGTCTGCGATTTCATCGCCCGCGAGGCAAAAGCCCTCGAAGCCATCTGAGCTTGACCGTGACTTCGCTGATGCCGAGGTCGAAAGCGATCTGTTTGTTGAGGCGTCCGCGCGTCACCACTTCGCGTAGGATCTCGCGCTCGCGATGCGTCAGCATCCCTAAACATTCAAGATTGCGCCAGACGACGATAGCTTCCGTGCGCCGGGGCCATCCAACGCGATACCGGCCCCACTGCATCGAGCAGCGTCTGGTCTGACACCGGCTTGGTGAGGAAATCCATAGCGCCCGGCTTCATCGTTTTGGCACCGTTCCGCCTACTTGGGAAAGCGCGCCGAGCTTCAATCAACGGCCCCGAGATGTTGATGGCGAGGCCTGTTGGAAAGGCCGCAGCACCAGCTTGCCAGACGAGTGACGTCTCGTTGCTATCTCAGATGGGGCGATGGTGTTCCAACTCGTTATTGGATGCCGACCCTAAGGTCGAAGCAGTCGAGAACCACGTAAACGACGATCCCGAAGGCCAGGATGTCTTTGAGGATCATTGCGGGACGTTTCTCTCGCGGCTGCATCCAACAAACCGGCGAAACCCCGGGCGACTGCCGCATGCGCATGCGTCAACAGCAATTGCTCTGCAGCGGCAGCAATCGTTCTGGCGCAGCCGCAGATCGGTTTCGCTAGATCATTAGAGGACACGCCAGCAGTGAGTGTGTCGCCGACCGCTAGAGACTTCACCCGCATTGACCGCGCTTCCCGTCCAGGAAGCGTAAGCCACCCAGGATTAGCACCAGGATAGAACACAGGAGTTTTCAAAGATGAACCAGATGATCAATGACACTCAGAAGGCAGGCATGAAACTGGACAACAGCTCACATCCCAGCAGACCGGCGCCCGAAGAGCTGGTTCCGTCGCGCTATGCGGTACGGATCGGCGAGATTGACGTGCTGGTGATCAGCGATGGGGTGCTACCGCTCCCAACCGCGATGTTGGGACACAACGCCGAGCCGGCCGCCCGGGCCGCCTGGCTGGGCGACATGTTCCTGCCGCCGGACGCCTTCGACTGGGCACTGAACGTGGTCGTGGTGCGCAGCGGTGGGCAGACCATACTCATCGACGCCGGGTTAGGATTAGACCCGGACTTGAACTTGCCGCGGGCCGGGCAGTTGATGAAGCGCCTGGAGGCCGCTGGCATCGATCTTGGATCCGTGACCGACGTGGTTCTTACACACATGCACATGGACCACGTTGGCGGGCTGCTCGTCGACGGGGTGAAGGAACAGTTGAATCCCGACCTGCGGATCCATGTGGCCGCGGCCGAGGTCAAATTTTGGGAGTCGCCCGATTTCTCCCACGTCTCGATGCCGGCGGGCTTCCCCGACGCGCTTCGGGCGGCCGCCAAGCGGTTCGCCAAAGAGTATCGCAGCCATCTCAGGCTGTTCGAGGATGAGCATGAAGTGGCGCCGGGCGTGGTCGTCTCTCGTACCGGCGGGCACACCCCTGGGCACAGCGTGGTCCGCGTGGCCTCAGGCAACGACCGTCTGATGTTTGCCGGCGACGCCGTGTTCGCGGTCGGGTTCGACCACCCCGACTGGTACAACGGCTTCGAACATGACCCCGAGGAGGCTGCCCGCGTTCGGGTCCGGCTTTTGCGGGAGCTTGCAGCGACCGGCGAACTGCTGGTGGCAACGCATATGCCGTTTCCTTCTGTTGGCCATGTTGCGGTCGACGGCGACGCCTTTCGTTGGGTCCCGGTCTTCTGGGACTACTGACCGCTTGTTGAATTAAGGCCGAACCAGAGCGTGCATCCTTGAAGGCCGTGCCCAGCCCGGCCTTCAAGCCCGAGCTTCAACCAGCCTTCACCTATCCACCTATTGAACCACGCGCACCGCATGGGCGCGCAGCAAATGGAGCGTCTTATGAAAATCGTGATTATCGGCGGAACCGGCCTGATCGGCTCCAAGACCGCAGAGCGCCTGCGCAAGAAAGGGCATGAGGTCATTGCCGCTGCCCCGAAAACCGGCGTTAATACCCTTACCGGGGAGGGCTTGGCGGAAGCACTGAAGAATACCGACGTGGTGATCGACCTCGCGAACTCGCCATCCTTCGAGGATAAGGCCGTGCTTGAATTTTTTCAGACGGCGGGTAAGAACCTGATGGCAGCGGAAATCGCGGCCGGCGTGAAACACCACATCGCGCTTTCCATCGTCGGCACGGATCGGTTGCCGGATAGCGGCTATCTTCGAGCCAAGGTCGCCCAGGAAAAGATCATCCGGGAAGCCGGCATTCCCTACACCATCGTGCGTTCCACACAGTTCATGGAATTTCTCGGCGGCATCGCCCAGGAGGGCACGGTTGGCGACACGGCCCGCTTGTCGACAGGTTCCCTGCAGCCGATCGCGTCCGACGACGTCGCCGATTTCGTGACGGACGCGGCGCTTGCCGCGCCGGCTAACGGCATTATCGAAATCTGCGGCCCCGAGCGCGCGCGTCTCTGCGATTTCGCCGCGCGCTACCTCAAGGCGATCGGAGATTCCCGCACCGTTGTCGCAGATCCGGATGCCCGCTATTTCGGCACCAAACTGGAAGACGGTTCACTCGTCTCCGACAATCATCCTCGCATCGGCCGCATCGGTTTCGACGATTGGTTTGCGACAACGCCCAGAAAATAACGAATTGCGCATTGGCCGCCTGATAAGCGGCCCATGCGCCCGCAGCATTACATTTTGATGGCGATGCCATCGAAAAGATATATAAAAACAATATGTTATATAGAAACCGCGATCGACTCCAAGTCATGAAAGGACGATAAACATGATCAAGTCATTGGCTTTTGCCGTCGCATTGACGGCTCTCCTGTCAGGTTCGGCTCTTGCGCATGATGCGCCCGGTGGCGGGGAGGGCGCAAAGGTTACGCTGGTCTATGACCACAAACTGCCGAACGTACCCGGCAAGAGCATGAAGGGCGTTCTCGTCGAATATGCTCCGGGTGGTTTCTCGGAGGGCCATACACATCCAGCGTCCGCCTTCATATACGCGACCGTTCTCGAAGGCGCGATCCGCAGTCAGGTCAACGATGGCCCCGTCACTGTCTATAGCGCCGGTGAAAGCTTTTCGGAATTTCCGGGCGATCGCCACGGTGTCAGCGAAAACGCCAGCAAGACTAAGCCGGCAAAGCTGCTTGCTGTCTTCGTGGTCGATACCACTGAGCAGGAACTGACCTTCCCGATCAAGAAATAGGCGATCTGGCCGGGCACGATGCCGTGCCCGTCATTGGCACAAACCATGATCGCTGAACCTAGCTATGTCTAGTGATGACAACTTCCAGCCGGTCGTCCTGATCAACACGCTGGGAATTGCCGGGATCGTCGTGTGGCACACAGGGCGGAAACCGTCCGACAGGTCGCCTGATCGTCCAGATCCTTTTCTTTAACGGCATGAGTCTCGTGCCTTTTATGGCAAGCATCGCGCCGCACCAGCCCGATGGTATCGCACGCCTTCAAAGATTGCTTACGAGCCGAAAGCGCTCGGGAAGAAATGATCGATGAAAAATGAGTTGCGTCGGGAACAAGCCGGAATATGGCAAGCTGCGCTCTTATTCAGAGCGCAGCCTCATCGAGGGATCCGATCACAGTTTGGTCACATGCTCCGGATCAGCTGAGGCCAGCGCAGCGGCGCGCTCGGGCTTCGGCGGATAGATCCAGACGGTATTGATCTCCTGCTTGGTCGCCTTCGCTTTCTCGCCGACCATCTCCACCTTGCGATCCCATCCTCGCGTAAAGAGGGCTCCGGCATCTCCGAGGTCGAGGCAGGTGACATAGGCTTCCTGATGATATCGCCGTGCTGGCACGCCCAACAGTTCAGCGGCGGCGTTGTTGCCCGCGAAGGCGCCCATGCGTGTGGCGTGCTGGCACGACATCAGCGCGTAGTTGCCGCAGTCGTCGCAAGCGGCGCGCGCCGCATCCCCGGTGGCGAAGACGCCGGGTACGGCCGGCACGCGCAGGCAGCCATCGACCAGCAGCCGGTCGAACTTGTCACGCTCGCCGGGAATTTTGGTGGTCAGCGGATTGGCCCGTATGCCTCCCGCCCAGATGACGGTCATGGTTTCGATATGCTCACCGGTACTCAGCGTAACTCCGGATTTATCCAGCGATGAAACGCCGGCATTGAGCCGCGTTTCCACGCCGAGCTTGTGAAGTGCTTCCTCGATGATCGGGCGCGGACCTTCGCCCATGTCGGGGGCTACCGCGCTGCTGCGGTCGACGATGATGACACGCGGATTGGCCGCCTTGTCGAACAGGGTCCGCAGCCGCGAAGGCATCTCGGTCGCCGCCTCGATACCTGTGAAACCAGCGCCGGCAACAACGATTGTGTCGCGCGCGGCCGAGGCCGGCATCTTCGCAAGCTCGTGCAGGTGGCGATCAAGGGCAATGGCGTCATCGATGTTATCGACGCTGAAGGCGTAGTCGGCGAGGCCGGGAATATTCGGACGGAACAGCCGGCTGCCGGTGGCGAGCACAAGGCGATGATACTGAAGGGACTTTCGTTCGCCTTTGGCATTGACGACGTCTACGGTGCCGGCCTTCGTATCGACCGCTTCAACGCTGCCCTGCACGTAGGCGACATCGACGGCGTCAAATACGTCCTGCAAAGGTGCCGTCAGGCTCTCGGGTTTCGGCTCATAAAGCCGGGGGCGGATGACGAGCGTCGGTTCCGGGGACACCAGCGCGATTTCGAGCTCTTCGGGCGAAACGCCTTCGATATCGCGCAGGCGGGCTGCGGAAAGTGCGGCGTACATGCCGGCGAACCCGGCGCCTACAATCACAAGTCTCATGTTATTCACTCCGTGGTTTGTGGTTTCAAAGGGCCGCGCGTCACCGTTGCCGCTCCCGATGGGCGGCGAGATGGTCGGTAACGATGGCGCGCGGATTGGTGAAGCGACGTCGCTTAGGCGGTGATGAAGGCCAGCATGTCGGCATTGACGACATCTGCATGGGTCGTGCACAGCCCATGCGGCAGTTTCTCGTAGATTTTCAGCGTGCTTGCCTGCAGGAGCTTCGCCGACAATGGAGCGGCAGCACCGATGGGAACGATCTGGTCGTCATCGCCATGCAACACCAGCGTCGGCACGGTGATGCTCTTCAGGTCCTCGGTGAAATTCGTCTCCGAGAATGCCTTAATGCCTTCGTAATGCGCTTTCGCGCCGCCCATCATGCCCTGACGCCACCAATTCGAGATCACCGCCTGCGACGGCTCGGCACCCGGGCGGTTGTAACCGTAGAAGGGGCCGCTCGGAAAATCGCGATAGAACTGCGAGCGGTTGGCAGCGAGCTGGCTGCGCAATCCGTCGAATGCCTCGATCGGCAGACCGCCGGGATTGGCGCCGGTCTTCAACATCAGTGGCGGCACGGCCGCAATCAGGATCAGTTTGGCAACGCGACCCTTGCCGTACCGCGCGACATACCGCGCGGCTTCACCGCCGCCGGTAGAGTGGCCGACATGGATCGCGTTGCGAAGATCGAGGTAGTCGATCATTGCGGCAACATCGGAGGCGTAGTGATCCATGTCATGACCGTCGCTCACCTGGCTCGATCGGCCGTGACCACGGCGATCATGAGCGATCACGCGAAAGCCTTTGCCGAGGAAGAAGAGCATTTGATTATCCCAATCGTCGGAGCTGAGGGGCCAGCCATGGTGAAAGACGATCGGCTGAGCGGACTTCGGTCCCCAGTCCTTGTAAAAAAGCTGAACACCGTCGCTGGTTGTAATGGAGGTCATTGTGCTGATCCTTTGGAGAATATTTGTTTCGGCGCCCGTCATTGCCGGACGGACAGTTGCTAAAATCGGGTATGCAAGCCGCTACGGGTCGCGTCGTTGCGATTGACCCGTAATCGGTGTCCCAGACCATCCTTTGTCTCCGCAGGATCCATCGGTATGGGCGCAATGGTGGTTTAGCGAAACACGTCTACGGCTGCGCCAGAGGGATTGGCGCCATTGCAGAGCAATTGCGGTTTAGCGGGTGCGCCGCAGTTCATCGCCCGGCGTTTTACCGGTCAGCTTTCGAAATGCGGCGGCCAAGGCTGTTTGTGAGGCGCAGTCACGTGAGGCTGCGACCAACGCCATGCCAGGGGGATTGCGCGGCAGGGTCGTCGTGTGCTCGAGCCGATGGTGTGAAAGCGAAGAACGGGACAGTCCGGAATCTGAGGCGAGGGCGAAAGGAGATTACGGTCAGCCGTGGCGGCGGCGCCAATCAGTCGGTGTTTCACCAGTCAATTTTCGGAATGCAGCTGCAAATGCTGTTTGCGAGGCATAGCCGAGGGAGGCGGCGACCAACGCGATCGAATTTTGAGGATCGCGCAGCATGTTTATGGCTTGCTCGAGCCGATATTGACGCAGCCAGTTGTGAGGTGAAAGCCCCGTGCTTTCCTTGAAAGCGCGACAGAAATGAAAACGCGACAGCCCGGAATCGGCAGCGAGGGCACCGAGGGAGACGTCCGCGTCGGCGTCCGACCGCAATCGTTCGATGGCCCGGCGCAGCACGCTCGGCGCGAGGCCGCCGAGCGCCGGCTGATAGCTCGGTGCCTTGCCTGTGTGCGCCGCCAGCAGGCGCGTGGCTAGAAGGTCAGTCAACTGCTGCCTGAACAGTGTATCCAGTGCCGTATTGCCTTCCAGGACATCGGCTGCGCTCAGGAGCAATCGGGATGTAATGAGGTCCGGATGCGCCGTTCGCTCCAACAGATCGGTCGGCGTGAACGTATCGGTTTCGTCGGCAATGCGCGTCAGTGTCGTGCGGGGAAGATAGAGCTGAACGACATCAACCGGTTTTGGAATATCCCATCGGGAGCTTGATCCAGCCGGGATGATGATCACAACCCCGCGACGAAACGTTCCGCTCTCGACCGATCGTCCGGACCGCCGTTCCATGCGCTGTATCACGCCGTTGTAAGCCATGATGACGTGGTCGGTCATGGGCTCGACGACATCATGCAAGGGGTCGTGATTCCAGTGGGCGATTGCACCGCCGGAGGGGTCTGCCGCAAGATGGATTGGCGCAGTCCTCAGAACGCGCGACATCTCGTTTGCAGGATTCTGGTCAGCAACCGGCATTTCGTCCCGGCGCGCCTCGATTGTCTCAGCCGGCGAGCTCTCGAGAGGATCGCTGGAGCAAGGCACGCTCATGGTTGCCCGCTCGTTGACGAGCGATGCTTATGTGCGGTCCCGTCAACAATCGCGGGATCATTAAGCATCCGCCTATGCTGGCCGACGTTGTCAGTCCTACTACCCATGACATGCCCCAATGTCGCGAGCGATTTCGCCGTTCTTTTGGTTATTCGCGGTGTCTGATGCAGGGTAAATATCAAAAGCTTTCGAGGGGGAAAACCTATTCTCCAGGATAGGTTGCCTTCGCCATTGGACCTCGTTCTCAACCGATTACATGTTTGCATGGCGCCACGATTGACGCCCTTGCGCCGTACGGCAAGGGACCATATTCGTTCCGAAACTCATGGCAGGAGCTGATTTGACGCCTTGCGCTACGTTTCCGAGGTCATTTTGGCAGGAATCCGTGAGCTGGTAGCCATTCTCGAAGAATACGACGGATAGCCTCCGAGTGGGCAGGCGCATCGACTTCCTGTTCGCTGAACCTGTCGAGCGCTTCGCTGAATTCATCGGCCAGCCAGACCCCCACCATAATCTATATAGCACTTCGGAATCCCGAAATTGGTTGCGGCGTTGAAATCATTGGATGTTTCCCCGCGACGACACCGCCCAAAACGCGACGAATTTCGGAATCCCGAAGCGGGGGAATTTCGGGATCCCGAAGTGGGATTTTTTCTTCATGGCGACGCTGACGCGTTTGTCGGCAGCAATCGGCCCGCAGCATCCGACGGAAAAAACCGAGTCGGTCGGAGGCTCATCGATTAAGGCACCTTCAACCTCGACGCCGGCTTAGAAGATCAAGTTTGTAATTATTTTGGTTGATTGGTTCGCTTGTAAACTTATTGTCGAGGCAAAAAGGACGCGTCTTCGGATCGGACCCTGGATGTTCAGTTTATCGCAGCACAAACTCCTTCGAGCGACACCGATCCGCACCCAGCGCGTCGATGCCGGCGCTCGGGCCAGGGTGCCAGCATCGCCGTCAACACCTTCCTGATCGCTCCCAACATCAACTGAGGTTTCACATGCGCATCGCCGTCGGTGGCATTCATACCGAATGCAGCACATACAATCCCGTCCTGAACGAAGAGAAGGATTTTCGCGTGGTGCGTGGCGAGGCGCTGCTGGAAGCACCGTATTTCGCCTTCCTCAAGGATTATGACGCCGACTTCTTGCCGACCATCCATGCACGCGCCATTGCCGGCGGTCCGGTTTCGCGTGCCACCTACGAGGCCTTCAAGGGCGAATTCCTCGAGCGGCTGAAGCCGATGCTGCCGCTTGACGGTCTCTATCTCGCCATGCACGGCGCCATGTATGTCGAGGGCATGGAAGATGCCGAAGGCGACTGGATCAGTGCGGCCCGCGCGCTGGTCGGCGAAGATTGCACCGTTTCGGCCAGCTACGACCTGCACGGCAACGTCACGCAGCGCATCATCGATGCGCTCGACATCTATTCCACCTATCGCACCGCGCCGCATATCGATGTCGAGGAGACGATGCGCCGCTCCGTCTTCATGCTGGTCAAGAGCCTGAAAACCGGCGTGAGGCCGACCCTTCTCTGGGCGCCGATCCCGGTCGTGCTGCCCGGCGAGCGCACCAGCACCGTCGATGAGCCGGCAAAGAGCCTCTATGACATGCTGCCCGGGATCGATGCGATTGATGGCGTCTGGGACGCATCGCTGATGGTCGGCTATGTCTGGGCCGACGAACCGCGCGCCACCGCTGCCGCCATCATGACCGGCACCGACCCCGCCGTGCTGGAGCGCGAGGCCAAACGCCTCGCCAAGGCCTATTGGGATGCGCGCCAAGACTTCGTCTTCGGCTGCGAGACCGGCTCGGTCGAAGAATGCGTCGAAAGGGCGATCGCCAGCCCGACCGCGCCAGTGGTGCTTGCCGAATCCGGCGACAACCCCACAGGCGGCGGCGTCGGGGACCGGGCCGATGTGTTGGCCGAACTGATCGCCAGCGACGCCACCGGCGTCGTCTTTGCCGGCATCGCCGACAAGGCGGCGACCGAGGCCTGTTATGCCGCAGGCATCGGCTCGGAACTGGAGCTCAGCGTCGGCGCCTCGCTCGATACCAAGGGCAGCAAGCCGGTCATCGCCCGCTTCACGGTCAAGTTCCTGCACGAAACTTCGGATCCCGCCGACCGCCAGGCGGTGGTTTCGATCGGTGGTATTGATCTGGTGCTCTCCGCCAAGCGCCGGCCCTATCACAATATCGTTGATTTCACCCGGCTCGGCCTCGACCCGCACCGGGCGAAGGTCATCGTCGTCAAATCGGGCTATCTCTCGCCGGAACTGGCCCCGATTGCCAATCCGAACCTGATGGCGCTGTCGACAGGTGTCGTCGACCAGTTCGTCGAGCGCCTGCCACGGCTGCGCAAGCAGCATCCGACCTATCCCTTCGACAAGGATTTTGCCTTCGAGCCGCAGGTCTTTCTCTCCGCACGCTCGACGCCGGCCTGAGCTCCACCTGAACCAATTGCATTTTTCTGAATAACATTGTCCATCGCGCCGCCCTGTCGCCGCGGTCGACTGTTTTCCCGTATCGCGGCAATGGCGGGAATTGAGCAAAAAACGAGCAGATTTTGATTTGCACAAAAAAGCGCTTGACGCTCGGCGCGATTTGGTTTGCACTGAACCAATAGAAAATTGGTACGGACCATTTCAGCGAATGCCGATGGATGAGACGCAGGGCAATTCGAATTATGCACTGGAGAGGCTGAGGGCTCTCCTGCGGTCCGACAGTCTCGACGCCGACGGCAAGCTGCCGACCGAGCGCACCCTTTCGGAAATGCTTGGCGTCGGCCGCCGTGCCGTCCGCCGCGCCCTCGAAGTGCTGGAAGCCGAGGGCCGCATCTGGCGCCGCCAAGGCTCCGGCACCTATGCCGGCCCGCGCCCCGACGGCTGGAGCGATCATGTCGGCTCGATCGTTGCCGGCACCGATCTCATGGAGGTCATGGAAGTGCGCCTGCGCATCGAGCCGCAACTCGCCCAGCTTGCCGCCATGCGCGCCAAGGCCGCCGATATCGAGCGCATGTACGATCTGGTGAAGAAGATCTACGAAAGCACCGATGCCGACGGGCGCGAACTCTGGGACGGGGCGCTGCACCGCCAGATCGCCCAATGCGCCGGCAACGGTTTCTTCCTCACCATCTTCGACGTCATCAACCGGGTGCGGCAGGACGAGGCCTGGCAGACGATCCGTGAGCGCGCCCGCAGCGCCAGCCGGACGCGGCCCGTCACCTTCGGCCAGCACACGGCAATCGTCGATGCGATCGCCGCTCGGGATCCTGCCAGGGCGGGCGAAGCCATGCGCCAGCATCTGCTGACGCTGCAGGAAAGCCTCATCCGCATCACCTCGCTCGATCATAGCGAAACGGAGGTCGACAAGACCCTCGCCTGACCGAGGTGAGCAGGGAGAAAAAACACGGACGGGCCATAACCGCCGGAATGGAAGCAAAAACCAAACAAAACAAAACAGAGGAGAATGGAATGAAGATCGCCAAATTGCTGACCGCCACCGTTGCCGGCGCGCTGTTTGCGCTTCCTGCCTTCGCCGTCGACCTGAAGATCGGCCTGCAGGACGATGCCGACGTGCTCGATCCCGCGCAGTCGCGTACCTTCGTCGGCCGCATCGTTTATACTGCGATGTGCGACAAGCTCGTCGACGTCTCACCGGATCTGAAGATCGTGCCGCAGCTTGCCACCGAATGGAGCTGGTCGGCCGACGGCAAGGAGCTGACCATGAAGCTGCGCCATGGCGTCAAGTTCCATGATGAGACCCCCTTCAACGCCGAAGCCGTCGTCGCCACCATCGAGCGCAACATCACCCTGCCGGAATCACGCCGCAAGAGCGAGCTCAGCTCCGTCGCAAAGGTCGAGGCGACAAGCGAATACGAGGTCAAGTTCACCCTCAAGGCGCCTGATGTCACCCTTCTTGCCCAGCTTTCCGACCGCGCCGGCATGATCGTCTCGCCAAAGGCCGCCAAGGAACTCGGCGCCAAGTTCGGCGATCACCCGGTCTGCGCCGGTCCGTTCAAGTTCGTCGAGCGCGTCCAGCAGGACCGCATCGTGCTCGAAAAGTTCCAGGACTATTGGAACAAGGACAAGATCTTCATCGACAAGCTCACCTATCTGCCGATCCCGGATACGACAGTGCGTCTCGCCAATCTGCGGTCCGGCGATCTCGACATGATCGAGCGCCTGGCGGCGACCGACGCTGAGGCGGTGAAGGCGGATTCGAGCCTCGTCTATGCCGACGCCGTCGGCACCGGCTACATGGCGCTCTATACCAATATCGGCAATGGTGCGCGTGCCGACAATGCTTTCGGCAAGGACAAACGCCTGCGCCAGGCCTTCTCGCTGGCGATCGACCGCGATGCCGTCAACCAGATCGTCTATGAAGGTACAGCCGTTTCCGGCAACCAGCCCTTCCCGCCAAGCAGTCCATGGTTCGACAAGGATATTCCCGTCCCCGCCCGTGATCTCGACAAGGCCAAGGCCCTGATCAAGGAAGCCGGCTTCGACCGCGTGCCGATCGAGCTGCAGATCCCGAACAATCCTGTTGCCATGCAGATGATGCAGATCATCCAGTCGATGGTCGGCGAAGCCGGCTTTGACGTGAGCTTGAAGTCGACGGAATTCGCCACGCTGCTGAGCGAGCAGACGGCCGGCAACTATCAGCTCAGCCGTTCCGACTGGTCCGGCCGCGTCGATCCCGATGGCAACATCCACCAGTTCATCACCTGCAAGGGTGGCATCAACGACACGAAATACTGCAACCCCGAGGTGGACAAGCTGCTGAACGAAGCCCGCGCATCGACCGACGATGCCGTGCGCAAGCAGAAATACGATGCTGCCGCCGTCATCTTGAACGATGATCTGCCGATCATCTATCTCGGCCATCAGTCCTGGATCTGGGCGCTGCACAAGAACATCACCGGCTTCATCCCCTCGCCGGATGGCATGATCCGCCTCGTCGGCGTCAAGAAAGCCGGCTGATCATAAGCAAAATCATGGGGCGGAAACCTCCGCCGCATGATTCTAAAGCCCGTCGCAATCTTTCAGATTCGCTTCACGCGCTTTAGCTTTTTGTTTGCGCATGTCGTTATCGCAAAACCGCTGCACACTTTTGCGCGACATGCTTTGGTCGTGTCAGGATCGCCCATGTATACCTACATCGCCAAACGGCTCTTGGTCGCCATACCGACGCTTTTGATCATTTCGGTCTTCGTCTTCTCGCTGCAGAAGCTGCTGCCCGGCGATCCGATCCTCGCCATGGCCGGCGAGGAACGCGATCCGCAGGTTCTCGAATTCCTGCGCGAGAAATACCGGCTGAACGATCCCGTGCCCTATCAATATGTCCGCTGGCTGGGTGCCGCCCTTCAGGGCGATCTCGGCATTTCGCTGCGCACCAACCAGCCGGTTCTGCAACTCGTCGGCGAAAAGCTGCCGGTCACCATCCAGCTCGCCATCATGTCGATGATCTTCGCCTTTGCGATCGGCGTGCCGATGGGCATCCTGGCGGCCGTCAAGAAGAACACGATGATCGACTATCTCGCCAACATCATCGCGCTGACCGGCCTGTCGATCCCGAATTTCTGGCTCGGCATCATGTTGATCCTCCTGGTTTCGGTCAATCTCGGCTGGCTGCCGGCATCAGGCTACGAACCCTTCTTCAGCAACCCACTGCGGTCGCTGGAAACCATGCTGATGCCCTCCTTCGTGCTCGGCAACGCGCTGGCTGCGACCCTGATGCGGCATACCCGCTCGGCAATGCTCAGTGTGCTGAGCACCGACTACATCCGCACCGCCCGCGCCAAGGGACTGTCGGAAAGCACCGTCGTGCTCGAACACAGCTTCCGCAATGCGGTGCTGCCGATCGTGACGCTGACCGCCCTGCTCTTCGGCGAACTGCTCGCCGGCGCCGTGCTGACAGAACAGATCTTCACCATTCCGGGTTTTGGAAAGCTCATCGTCGACGCCGTCTTCAACCGCGACTACGCCGTCGTCCAGGGCGTGGTGATCTGCACCGCGATCGGCTTCATTCTGATGAACCTCTTGGCCGACATCCTCTACGTCCTGCTCAATCCGCGCATGAGGGCCGCCCTATGACCGCGATCGGAGAGACCGGCACTCCCTCCGCGGTCGACCGCACGCCGAGCCGCGCCTGGCGCAAGCTGAAGGCCAACAAGGGCGCTCTCGTCGGCCTTGCGATCATCGCCTTCTTCGCCATCCTCGCGGTTGCCGCCCCCCTTCTTCCGATTCCCGATCCGAACGCCACAAGCTGGTCGGCGATCCGCAAGGCCCCCTCCGCCGCCCATTGGCTTGGCACCGACGACATCGGCCGCGACATTCTTTCCCGGATGATCTGGGGCGCGCAGGCTTCGCTGATGGCAGGCGTCTTCTCGGTGGCGATCGCCGTTGTCATCGGCGTGCCCTTCGGCCTTATCTCCGGTTATTTCGGCGGCTGGATCGACATGGTCATCTCCCGCATCACCGAAGCCTTTCTGGCCATGCCTTTCCTCATCACCGCGATCGCGCTCGCAGCCTTTCTTGGTCCGAGCCTGACCAATGCGATGATTGCGATCGGCCTTTCGGCCATGCCCGTCTTCGTGCGGCTGACGCGTGGCCAGGTGCTTTCGGTCAAGACCGAGGAATATGTCGAGGGCGCCCGCTCGATCGGCCTCCGGTCCTCGAGCATCATCACCCGCTATATCCTGCCGAACGTCTTTGCGCCGATCCTCGTGCAGGCGACGTTGACGATCGCAACGGCCATCATTGCCGAGGCGAGCCTCTCCTTTCTCGGCCTCGGACAACAACCGCCGGCGCCGAGCTGGGGCTCGATGCTGAACGTCGCCAAGAATTTCCTCTCCCAGGCGCCATGGATGGCGATGTGGCCGGGTGCCGCGATCTTCCTCGTCGTCATCGGTTTCAATCTTTTAGGCGATGGCCTGCGCGATGCGCTCGATCCGCGCGAAGCATGATTTCTCGAAAGGACATTTGACATGACCGCTTTCACGACCCGTCCAGAAATCCTCGGCACCTTCGGCGTCGTTACCTCGACGCACTGGATTGCCTCGGCGGTCGGCATGAGCATTCTCGAAAAGGGCGGCAACGCCTTCGACGCGGCGGTGGCGACGGGCTTCGTGCTGCAGATCGTCGAGCCGCATCTTTGCGGCCCGGGCGGCGACCTGCCGGCGGTGATCTATTCGAAGAAGAAGGACAAGGTCGAGGTCATCTGCGCGCAGGGGCCTGCCCCCGCCGGCGCAACGATCGAACACTACACGGCGGAAGGCCTGAGCCTGATCCCCGGCGACGGGCTGCTTGCGACCGTCATCCCCGGCTCCTTCGACGGCTGGATGCTGATGCTGCGCGACTACGGCTCGATGAGCGTGCGCGAGGTGCTCGAGCCAGCAATCTACTACGCCGAACACGGCCATCCGATGCTGCCGCGCGTCTCTGCCACCATCAAGGGGCTCGCCGCCTTCTTCGAGAAGGAATGGCCGACCTCCTACAAGACATGGCTGCCCAATGGCAGCACGCCCGAAGCGCATGCGAATTTCAGAAATCCGGTGCTTGCCGAAACCTGGAAGCGCGTCATCGCCGAGGCCGAGGCGAAAAGCGGCCGGGAAGCGCAGGTCGAGGCGGCCCGCGACGCCTTCTATCGCGGCTTCGTCGCCGAGACGATCGATGACTATCTCAAAACTGCAGAGGTGATGGATGCGAGCGGCAACCGCCACAAGGGCGTTTTGACTGCCAACGACATGGCGAACTGGTCGGCAACCATCGAGGAGCCGCTGACCTATGATTATCATGGCTGGACCATCGCCAAGATCGGCCCCTGGGGCCAGGGTCCGGTCTTCCTGCAGACCCTGTCGATCCTCAAGGGCTTCGATCTCGCCGCGATGAACCCCGTTGGCGCCGATTTCGTCCATACCGTCGTCGAGGCGATGAAGCTCGCCTTCGCCGACCGCGAAGTCTATTACGGCGATCCTGATTTCTCGGAGATCCCTGTCGCGCACCTGCTGTCGGAGACCTATGCAGCCGCGCGCCGCAAGCTGGTCGGCGCAGACGCCTCCTTCGATCTTCGCCCCGGCATCGTGCCTGGCTTCGAGGCGCAGCATGATCTGACGATGACGATGCTCGGCGCGGATTCGAAAACCGGCGCCGTCTACGAGCCGACCATGGCGCATCTTTCCGAAAAGCGCGGCGACACCGTGCATATCGACGTGATCGACCGCGACGGCAACATGGTCTCCGTCACGCCATCAGGCGGCTGGCTGCAATCCTCGCCGACCGTGCCCGGTCTTGGCTTTTGCCTCAATTCCCGCGCCCAGATGTTCTGGCTGAAACCAGGCCTGCCGACGTCGCTTGCCCCCGGCAAACGGCCGCGCACGACGCTGACGCCGTCGCTCGGCCTCTACGAGGGCCGCCCGACGCTGGCCTTCGGCACACCGGGCGGCGACCAGCAGGAGCAGTGGCAGCTCTCCTTCTTCCTGCGTTATGCGCATCACCAGCTGAACCTGCAGGCGGCGATCGACCAGCCGCTGTTCCACACCTCGCATTTTCCAGGCTCCTTCTATCCCCGCACCCGCGAACCCGGCAGCCTGATGGCGGAGGCGAATTTCGGCCCCGAGGTCCTTGATGCCCTGCGCCGCAAGGGCCACAAGCTGACGGTCGCCGATCCCTGGACGATCGGCCGGCTGACCGCCGCGAGACGCGATAGCGACGGACTGTTGCGCGCCGCAGCCACCCCGCGCCTGATGCAGGCCTATGCGATCGGACGATAACCATGACCTGGTCCATCGTCGCCCGTGATCCCTCGACCGGTCATCTCGGCATCGCCGTCGCGACCCGCTTCTTCGCCGTTGGCGCCCTCGTGCCGCATATTCGTGGCGGCATCGGCGCCGTCGCCACGCAGGCCTTCGTCAGCCCGCTCTACGGCGTCGACGGCCTGTCGCTGCTGGCTGCGGGCAGGACACCGAAGGAAATCATCGCCGAGCTGACCGCGCGTGACGCCGGCCGCGATCAGCGGCAGTTGCACCTCATCGATGCGAAGGGGCGCAACGCCGCCTTCACCGGCGTCGCATGCATCGACTGGGCCGGGCATCTGATCGACGAAAACGTCTCGGTCGCCGGTAACATGCTCGCGGGTCCTGACGTCGTCGCCGAGACGCTTGCCACCTACAACAAGGCGATGGACAAGCCCTTGGCCGAACGCCTGCTGCTGGCGATGCAGGCAGGCGAGGATGCCGGCGGCGACAAGCGCGGCAGGCAGTCCGCCGCCCTCGTCATCCATCGCGATCAGGATTATCCCTGGCTGAGTATCCGCGCCGACGATCATCCCGATCCGCTTGTCGAACTTGTCCGCCTCCATGCCGTGGCGGGTGAACGTTACCTGCATGTCGCGGAGACGATGGCGACGCGGCAAAATCCGAACGGCATGACCGACAGGCGCGAGATCGATGAAAAGATCGCTGCGCTGGAAGCGGCCCGTATCGCGGCAGGCAGGCCTTCCGCCTCCTTCGCCACGCCTTTGAAGACGTGAATCCAGATAAGAACAAGGGAACGACATGAGTGATGTTTCTTCGGCCCCCGCCTCTCCGGTTCTCTCCGTCCGGAACCTGACAACCTCCTTCCTCGTCGATGGCGACTGGAAGCCGGTGGTGCGCGACGTCTCCTTCGAGGTCATGCCAGGTGAGACAGTGGCGATCGTCGGCGAAAGCGGCTCGGGCAAGAGCGTCACCTCCCTTTCGATCATGCGGTTGCTCGCCAAGGGATCGAGCCGCATCGATGGCGCCATCACCTTGAACGGCAAGGATGTTCTCACCCTTTCGGAAAAGGAGATGCGGCAGGTGCGCGGCAACGACGCGGCCATGATCTTCCAGGAGCCGATGACATCCCTCAACCCGATCTTCACCATCGGCCGCCAGATCTCCGAAGCGCTCACCTGCCACGGCGATATCGGCAAGGCCGAGGCGCGGGCCGAGACCGTGCGCCTGCTGGAAAAAGTCCGCATCCCCAACGCCGCCGCCCGCTTCGACGAATATCCGCACCAGTTCTCCGGCGGCATGCGCCAGCGCGTGATGATCGCCATGGCGCTCGCCAGCCGGCCGAAATTGTTGATCGCCGACGAGCCGACGACGGCGCTCGATGTGACGATCCAGGGCCAGATCCTCGACCTGATCAAGATGCTGCAGGAAGAAGAGGGCATGTCCGTTCTCTTCATCACCCACGACATGGGCGTCGTTGCCGAAATCGCTGACCGCACCATCGTCATGTATCGCGGCGAAGCGGTGGAAACCGGCACGACCGACGACATCTTCCATCGCGGCAGGCATCCCTATACCCGCGCACTGCTCTCGGCCGTGCCGCGCCTCGGCTCGATGGCCGACCGGAAATGGCCGCTGCGTTTCCCCGTCATCGATACCACGACCGGCGAACGCCGCGAGCCGGTCGAGGTGGCCGATACCGTCGACCGCCGCCGGACACCGATCCTCGAAGTCAAGAACCTGGTGACCCGTTTCGATATCCGCGGCGGCCTGCTTGGCCGCAAGACGGGCGCGATCCATGCGGTCGAGGACGTCTCCTTCGATCTCTTCCAGGGCGAGACGCTGTCGCTCGTCGGCGAATCCGGCTGTGGCAAGTCGACCACCGGCCGCTCGATCACCCGCCTCGTCCAGCCGAACGGCGGCAGCGTCAGCCTCGACGGCTATGACGTGCTAAGCCTTGACGCCGTCAGTCTCAGGCGGATGCGCCGCAGCATCCAGATGATCTTTCAGGATCCCTTCGCCAGCCTCAACCCGCGCATGACCGTCGGCGCCGCCGTCGCCGAACCCATCACTGAACACGGCCTCGGCACCGGCGCCCAGGCCCGCGACAAGGCGGCCGATCTTCTCGAACGCGTCGGACTGAAACCCGACATGATGAAACGTTACCCGCACGAATTTTCCGGCGGTCAGCGCCAGCGCATCTGCATCGCCCGCGCGCTCGCACTCGATCCGAAGGTGATCGTCGCCGACGAAAGCGTTTCGGCCCTCGATGTCTCGATCAAGGCACAGGTCTGCAATCTGCTGATGGACCTGCAGCAAAGCCTCAACCTCGCTTTCCTGTTCATTTCCCACGACATGGCTGTGGTTGAGCGCGTCAGTCACCGGGTCGCGGTGATGTATCTCGGCGAAATCGTCGAGATCGGCCCGCGCGCGGAATTGTTCAGCAACCCGCAGCACGCCTACACGAAGAAGCTGATGGCAGCCGTGCCTGTTCCCGACCCCTCACGTCGCGGCATCAAGCGCAACCTCGGAACCGACGAGCTCAAGAGCCCCGTTCGCCCGATTGGCTACGTCGCCCCGCCGCGTCGATACCGGGAAGTGACGGCGGGCCATCTGGTGCGGGTCGATGAAGCCGCCTGAGCGTGAAATCCACTCTTCAGAGCACTCGATAAACAAGTATTGCGGGAAAATAACCCGTCCTGATGGCGCGCGGGCCGTCTTTTTTGCTGCACCGCTTATATGACTTCTGCTAGATATTATTTTACCGATAATTATTAACGACCGATTCCACCCTTTTGTGTTCTCTTATCCTTGCGAATCAAAAAGGTTTGATTTGCCCGGGGACGGCCCCCATGTTCAAGCATGGGGCGATGCAACAGTTGGGTAGGAGCCTATGCTGCAACGGATTGAAGACATTGATGCAGCGCTCGTCGACAGGCTGCAGCATTCGGCGTTCAAGTACTTCCTGAAATATACCAATCCCGAAAATGGCCTTGTGGCGGACACATCGATCGGCGGGGTTCCGTGCAGCATCGCAGCCGTCGGCTTTGCGCTTTCCTCCTATCCTGTTGGTGTCGAGCGTTTATGGATCAGCCGCGAGGAGGCTGCCGAACGCACGGTCAATACGCTGCGGTTCTTCGCCGAGGCGCGCCAGGGCGAGGAACGCCACGCCACCGGCCACCGCGGCTTCTTCTACCACTTCCTGCACATGGATACCGGCCATCGCGCCTGGAACAGCGAACTTTCGACCATCGATACGGCGCTGCTCGTCGCTGGCATCCTGACATCAGCGCAATATTTCAATCGCGAAGACAACGAGACGGAGACTGAAATCCGTGAACTCGCCACCTTCATCTACGAGCGCGTCGACTGGCGCTGGGCGCTGAACAAGGGTGACACCATTTCCATGGGTTGGAAGCCCTCTTCCGGCTTCCTGCGCTGGCGCTATCATGGCTTCGACGAGGCAATCATCCTCTACACGCTGGCGCTTGCTTCGCCGACGCACCCCATTCCGCAATCGAGCTACGACGCCTTTACGTCAAGCTATTCCTGGATGCTGCATGGCGAGCAGTCTTATCTCTATGCCGGGCCGCTCTTCATCCACCTCTTCTCGCATGCCTGGATCGATTTCCGCACCATTCAGGACAAGCCGATGGCGGAGCGAAACTGGGACTATTTCCGCAACACGCAGGTAATGATCGACGTCCAGCGTGACTATGCCGAGCGCAATCCCGGCCAGTTCGTCGGCTACAACAAGAATATCTGGGGTTTCTCTGCCTGTGACGGCCCCCCGCCGACACGGCGTATGCGCGGCGGCCGCCAGCCGAAGGTTCTGGGTTATGCTGCACGTGGCGCACCGCTCGGCCCGGATGACGGCACGATCGCACCTTGGGCAGCACTTGCCTGCCTGCCCTACGACCGGCAGGCGGCTCTCGACGGAACCAAGGCGCTTCTGACCACCTATCCGAACCTGCTCTTGGAAGGCGGCTTCCCTGGTGGCTTCAACCCGACCGTCAAGACCAAGCGGCCGGAAGGCTGGGTCGACGACCGCACCGTCGGCATCGACCAGGGTCTTGTCGTCATGACCATCGAGAACGAGCGCTCCGACTTCATCTGGAAGCTGATGCGGCAATCGCCGGTCATCCGTCTCGGCCTCGAGCGCGCCGGCTTTACCGGTGGCTGGCTCGAAGGCATCGAGCCGGAAGAAGTGGTGCGCAAGTTCGGCTAGCGCACAAGCCCGGAAATCGAAGCGGATTTCCGGAGAGGATGACGCGAAAACGAAAACAACAGAGCCCGCGCGTCCGATAGGAGGTGCGGGCTCTTGGTTTAGCTCTCGAAGACATGCGCCTTGCCGGCGATGTCGAGGCGAACGAGGTCGCCTCGCGCCGGAAGCGCGACGCTCGAGGTCTTGATCAGGATTGGCGGCAGGGCGACGCCGTCGAGCGAAACCGCAACAGTGCAGACCGCACCGCCGAACTCCACCTCGACGACACGTCCGCCATAGTTGCGATCGCCGTCATCGGCAACGACACGGATCTGCTCGGGCCGCAGCATGATCTCGGCCTTGCCCTGACGACTGCCCTCGACGGCGACGCGGCCGAGGGCGCAGTCGGCAAGGCCGTTTCGGATGATGGCGGGAAGCAGCACGGCATCGCCGAGAAACAGTGCCGTCTCGCGATCGCGCGGATGCAGATACAATGATTGCGGCGATCCGGCCTGGATCAGCCGTCCTTCCCTGAGCACTGCGACCTGATCGGCAAAGGTCAACGCCTCTTCCTGGTCATGGGTGACGAGAATGGTGGTGATGCCGGCCGCCTGCAGCACGCGCGCAACCGCCTTGCGCATGTTTTCTCGCAGGCCGGTATCGAGTGCCGAGAAAGGTTCGTCGAGCAGCATCAGCCGCGGCTTGCGGCCGAGCGCGCGGGCCAGCGCCACACGCTGCTGCTGCCCGCCGGAAAGCTGATGCGGGCGCCGCGCCAGCATGCCGCGGTCGAGCTCGACCATGTCGAGCAACTCGACGATGCGCTTCTCGCGATCGGCTGCGCCTCGTTCGAAGCCGAAGCCGATATTCTCGGCAACGCTTAAGTGCGGAAACAGCGCGCCGTCCTGCGAGACGATGCCGATACCGCGCTTGTGTGCCGGTACTGTCGCCGGACCGTCCGCGAGCAGGTCGCCATCCAGCGTCACTCTGCCGACATCGGGTTGCTCGAAGCCGGCAATGATGCGCAGCAGCGTCGTCTTGCCCGAACCGGACGGGCCGACGACGGCCGTGCGGCTTCCGGCCGAGACCTCGAGCGAAATATCCTTCAGCGCCTGGACGGGGCCATAGCGCTTGCTGATGTTCTCGATCGTGAGCAGCGTCATTGGCCGGCGGTCCGTTTCGATTGGGTATAGAGCATCAGGGTGAGCGGCAGCGACAACACGACCATCATGAAGGCGTAAGGGGCGGCCGAGACATAGTCTATCTCGCTGGTCAGCGACCAGAATTTCGTCGCCAGTGTATCGACGCCATTGGGCGACAGCATCAATGTTGCCGTGAGTTCATTGGTGATGCCGAGTGCGGCCAGCGCGACGCTGGCGGCCGCTCCGGGTGCGGCAAGCCGCATGGTGATCTGCCGCACCGCCTGGCCTGGGGTGCGGCCGAGGCCCATCGCGGCGCGCTCCAGCTCCACCGGGGCCTGGGCGATGCTGGCGCGCAGCCCGACCATGGCCCGCGGCAGGAAAAGCATCACATAGGCGACGAGCAGCGTTGCGAAGGTCTGATAGAGCGGCAGCACGAGACGCACGGTGATCGTCACCAACGCCAGCGCCACGACGACGCCCGGCAGCGAGCCGACATAATAATGGCAGGCTTCGAGCACGCGCTGGAGGCGGCCGGGCGCCCGCACGGAAAGCCAGGCCATGGGTGCTGCGGCAATCGTCGCCAGCACGCCGCCGACAATGGCAAGCACGATCGTCTGCAGGAAAGCGTTGCCGACTTCGATGCGCCAGATATCGGTGCCGCCGAGATAGAGCCAGCGGCCAAGCGTCACCAGCGGCACGCCGAGCGTCAGTACCGCCAGGATGACAGGCAGCAAAACGGCGGGCACCACGAACCAGCTCAGCCGGCGGCGGTCCGTTGGACGTGGCGAGCCGGAGCCGACGCGGGCATAACGTTCGTTGCCGCGCACCAACACCTCGAAGCCGAGCAGAAAAAGACAGCAGGCGACGAGCACGCCGCCGAGCATGTTGGAAGCCGGGCTGTTGTAGGAGGATTGAAACTGGTCGACGATCGCCGTCGCGAAAGTGTCGAACCGGATCATGACGAACAGGCCGTACTCCGAAAGCAGATGCAGCGCGATCAGCAGCGAGCCGCCGCAGATGGCGAGTCTGAGCTGCGGCAGCACGGCCCGGAAGAAGACCCGCCACGGATTGAGCCCCAGCGAAGCCGCGGCATCCTCGATGGCCGGATCGAGGCGGCGCAATGCTGCTGCGACCGGCAGGTAGAGGAACGGGTAGTAGGCGATGACCGAGACGAAGACGCCGCTCTGCAGGCCGCGCATGCCGGGAACCAGGCTGACCCAGGCATAACTGTGCACGAAGGCGGGCACGGCGAGCGGAGCGATCGCCAGCCAGGCCCAGAGCCGCGCAAAAGGAATGTCCGTCCGCTCGGTCAGCCAGGCGAGCGTCACCGCAAGCGCGATCGACACCGGGATGGTGATCGATTCCAGGAGAATCGTATTGACGAGAAGTTCACCGACGCGCGGTCGGAAGACCAGGGCCTTCACCGTTTCCCAGCCGACATCGTAGGTCACCCAGCCGATGAAGCCGAGCGGCACGAGACTGAAGATCGCGACGATGGTTGCGAGGAGGATCACGGAAGCGTGCGGCATGCGTCCGCGTGGCAAAGCCATTCGCGTGGCCCTCGGCGCGACCGGCGCCTGGTTGCCGGATGCGAGCAATCTGTTGTCCTGCAGCAAGGCCGATGCCTTTACACGCTGAAAAAGGAAGGCAACCGCCTTGGAAAGGCGGTTGCCGGATATCGTCATGCCCTAAGGTTTTCTTGAGCCAAATGCAATAGTTTTGGCCGGAAGACGCCTGCGGCAGAAAGGTCTAAGCATGTCGCGCAAAAGTGTGCCGCGGTTTTGCGACGACGACATGCGGAAACGACAGATCTAAAGTGTGGCGCGCCACGCTTTAGATCAAGCCGGCGGCCGTCATCAGCTCCACGACCTTCTTGCTGTCGAGGGTCGAAGCTTCGACCTTCGGAGCATTGAGATCGGCAAGCGCAGTGAGCTTGTCGTTGGAAGGCGCATCCTTGCCGATGGCATATTCATAGGAATCGCCGTCCTTGAGGACTGCCTGGCCGGCCTTGCTGGTTAGGAACTTCAGGAAAGCCTGGGCTTCCTTCATATGCTGCGTGGACTTCAGGATGCCGCCGCCCGAAACGCTGACAAAAGCGCCCGGATCCTGGTTCTTGAAGTAGTGCAGGCCGACATTCTTGCTGTTCTCACCGGTTTTGGCCTGATCGCCGAACCAATAATAGTGATAGATGATCGCCCCTTCGACTTCGCCGGCGTTGACCGCCTTCATGGCGACGCTGTTGCCCTTGTAGGGCGTGGCGTTTTCCTTGAGAGCCTTCAGCCAGTCGGCCGTCGACTGCTCGCCCTTGAGTTGCAGCAGGGCGGCGACGATGGCCTGGAAGTCGGCACCGGCAGGTGCTGCTCCCCAGCGGCCCTTCCAAGCCGGATCTGCGAGGTCGAGCATCGACTTCGGCAGCTTGTCTTCGGTGAGCTTGGTCTTGTCATAGGCAAAAACGGTGGTACGGGCGGCAATGCCGGTCCACATGCCGTCGGCCGGGCGATACTGATCCGGAACCTGATCCAGCGTTTCCTTTTCGATGGGGGCGAAGAGGCCCGCGCCATCGACCAGCGTCATCGCCGGCGAATTCTCGGTCAGGAAGACATCCGCGGGAGAGGCGTCGCCTTCCTGGATGATCTGGTTGGCGAATTGCATGTCGCTGCCCTGGCGCATGGTGACCTTGATGCCGGTCTCCTTGGTGAAGGCATCGATCCATTCACGGCCCAGGCTTTCGTGCTGGGCATTGTAAACGACGAGACCTTCGTCCTGCGCACTAGCGCTGCCAGCGAGCGCAGTGGCGGAGAGAAGCGAAGCGGCAAGCGCGAGGGAAAAACGGTTAAGAGCAATGTTCATGATGGCCTCCGTGACGATGTCACCCGAGCTCTCCAAGGGCGATGAGAGGCGTATATTTTTCCTGACTGCGGATTTCAAGTTTGGCTTGGCCAGAAAAGCCATCACAATATCTTGACTAAATATTTCATATTACAGGGGAATAAATCTCGATTTGGCAAAAAAGGCGACGCTTCCCGAGCGCCGCCTCTCTTTGCAGACTTTTGCAGCCGGCTTATTCGACGTCGAACTTGACGCCCTGCGCAAGCGGCAGCGTCCTGCCGTAATTGATCGTGTTGGTGGAGCGGCGCATATAGGCCTTCCAGGAATCCGAGCCGGATTCGCGGCCGCCGCCGGTTTCCTTCTCGCCACCGAAGGCGCCGCCGATCTCGGCACCGGATGGTCCGAGGTTGACGTTGGCGATGCCGCAATCCGAACCGCGGGCGGACACGAAGGTCTCGGCCTCGCGCATGTCGTTGGTGAAGATCGACGACGACAGTCCCTGCGGCACGGCATTGTGCAGCGCCAGCACGTCGTCGAAATCGCTGTATTTCATCACATAGAGGATCGGCGCGAAGGTCTCGTGCTCGACCGGCCCGGTCTGATCGGGCATTTCGACAAGCGCCGGACGAACGTAGAAGGCGTCAGCCGAACCGCTTTCGACGCGGTCACCGCCGGTCACCGTGCCGCCGGCCGACTTCGCCTCGCTCAGCGCAGCCTGCATCTTCTCGAAAGCCTGGCCGTCGATCAGCGGTCCCACAAGCGTACCGCTTTCCAACGGATTGCCGATGGTGACGGAGCCGTAGGCCTTCTGCAGGCGCGGCACCAGCTGGTCGTAGACGCTGTCATGGACGAAGAGACGGCGCAGCGTCGTGCAGCGCTGGCCGGCCGTGCCCATGGCGGAGAAGGCGACGCCGCGCAGCGTCAGGTCGAGATCGGCCGTCGGGCAGACGATCGCCGCATTGTTGCCGCCGAGCTCGAGAATGGCGCGGGCAAATCGCTGCGACAGGCGCGGACCGACGGCACGGCCCATGGCCGTCGAGCCTGTGGCAGAAACCAGTGGGATCTTCGGATGATCGACCAGCACTTCGCCGACCTCGCGACCGCCGATGATCAGCGTCGACAGATTGGCCGGTGCGCTACCGCCCTCGGCGACGAAACGCTTCAGCGCTTTTTCGAACAGCGCCTGCACCGCAAGCGCCGTCAACGGCGTCTTTTCCGAAGGCTTCCAGACGGTGGAATTGCCGCAGACCATCGCAAGCGCCGCATTCCACGACCAGACGGCAACAGGGAAGTTGAAGGCGGAGATGATGCCGATCACGCCGAGCGGGTGCCAGCTTTCCATCATCCGGTGCTCCGAGCGCTCGGTGGCGATCGTCAGGCCGTAGAGCTGACGGGAAAGGCCGACGGCGAAATCGCAGATGTCGATCATCTCCTGCACTTCACCGAGGCCTTCGGAGGTAATCTTGCCGACCTCGATCGAGACGAGACGGCCGAGCGCCGTCTTTGCGGCGCGCAGCTCCTCGCCGAGCAGGCGGACCAGTTCGCCGCGCTTCGGCGCCGGCACGGCACGCCATTCGAGGAAAGCCTGGTGCGCCGCTTCGATCGCCGCTTTCGTCTCGGAAATGGAATGTTCCCTGAGTTTGCCGATTTCCTTGCCGGTGACCGGCGAGGTGACGGAAAGCGTGCCGCCGTGATAGCGGCTGGCATCGACGCCGAGTTCGGCAAGCAGCTTGGCGGTTTCGGTGGCGAGATCGAGGACGGCGATGGTCATTGTCGTGTTTCCAATCTTATTGTGCTTAGAAGCGTGCATCGGCGAAATGGGCGACCTGAGCGCCGGCTTCGTACCATATTTCCTTGAGCGCACGGAAGCTCGGTTCGCTGGGCGCGGTCAGCGGCAGCGGCAGATCGGCTTCGCCAATCCGGCCGAGGACATGCTCCGCCAGCGTGCGACCAAAGACCGTGCCGGGCGCAATGCCGCGGCCATTGTAACCCGAAAAGCCGACGACATTCGGGGCGAATTTGTGGAAGCGCGGCAGCGCATTGTCGGTCATGCCGATCTGGCCATACCATTCGCACTCGAATTCGACATCGCCGATAATAGGGAAGAGCCGCTTCAATGCGCGTTTGGCCCAGCCCTTGTGTATGGCCAACCCGGTATTGCGCAGCGCCCCGACACTGCCGAAAACGAGCCGGCCGGCCTGGTCCATGCGGAAGGAGGAGAGGATTTCCTTGGTATCCCATGCGCCTTCGCGCCCCGGCAGGATCGACTGACGCAGATTGTGGCCGAGCGGCACGGTGGCAAAATTGAAATAGGGCAGATGCACCTGTTCGCTGCGCACCTGCTCCCACGGACCGGTGCTGTAGGCATCTGTCGCGACGATGATCCACTCGGCGCTGACTTCGCCGGTTGCCGTCTTCACGGTCCAGCGGCTGCCATTCCGCTCAGTAGCGACGACCGGACTGGATGTATGAATGGCGACGCCGGCCTTGACGGCGGCATGGGCAAGGCCGCGCGCATAGGCAAGCGGCTGCAGCGTGCCGGCGCGTTTGTCGAGCAGCGAACCGGTATAGGCATCACTGCCGATGCGTTTTGCCGTTTCCGCCGCGTCAAGCAGCGTCACGGCTGCGCCGCGGGCGGACCATTGCGCCGCGCGATCCTCGATCTCCTTCAGCCCGTCCGCGCCGACCGCGCAATGCAGCGTGCCGTTCCGTTCGAGTTCGCAGGCAATCTGATGCTTGTCGATCAGCTCCATGACGAGCTTCGGCGCATTGCCGAGCAGATCGAGCAGACGTTCGCCATGCACCGGGCCGAGCACGCTGGGCAGATCGTTGGGCATCACCCACATGCCGGCATTGATCAGCCCGACATTGCGCCCGGCACCGCCGAAGCCGATCTCCTTGGCCTCCAGCAACACCACCTTCGACCCGGCTTCGGCAAGATGAAGGGCGGAAGAGAGGCCGGTGTAACCGCCGCCGACGATGACGACGTCGGCCGAAATCGCGCCGTCGAGAGGCGAGGTCGTCGGCGCTTCGGGCGCTGTCTTTTCCCAAAGGCCGTGGGAACGCGGATCATTCAGCATGGCTCAGTCCGATCAGAGCGAAATCGCGGATACTCTAATGTATAAGAGAAAGTGTTGAACCTGCCATTTCACGCAACGGTCTTCAGCCGCAGGCCCGCAAGGTCGAGCGCGGCCAGTGCCGAATCCAGCGATGCAGCCTGACGTTCGGCGTAAAGTGCCAGCTCGTCCTGAACGGTAGCACCCAGTGCTGCCTCGAAGGCGTCACGGTTCGAGCGGGTCGCGTAGTTCTGCTGCTGGTCGGTGCCGAGGTTCGACTGGAAGATGCCGGCCGCGCTGACGGGCAGGAAGTCTTCGTAGACGATCGGGGTGAAGGCAAGGTAACCCTTGGCGATCAGCGCCTCCGGATCGCCGGGCAGCATGCTGCCGGCCGCGGCGGCAATGCCCGCAGGCGTCGCGGCATAGCGGAAGAAGGCCAGATCCGCCCTGCGCAACTCATCCCAGCTATCCGGCAGTGCCTTGAAACGTGCGGCGAGTTCGTCGTCGTAGGCGCCGGCCTTGGCGCCGCCGGCGCCCACCTGCACCTCGCCGCGAACCGAGGCGAGCAGCCGGTCGTAGAGCGCCCGGCCCTTCGCCGTCAACGCCACGCCGCGCTGTTCGATCTCCCCGAAGCGGGCGGTATGCGTCCCTTGAACCGCACCGTCATCATCGGAAAAGGCGATCGCTTCCTCCAGCGCCTTGAAACTCGTCTGTCGCAGCAGGATATCGCAATGACGGCGCGGCGGGCCTTCGATGACAGCCTTCGGCGTGATGCCGCGTTCCGGCATGCGGGCCTGGACCGCGTCGATATCGAGCGTGCGCGGCGTCAAATGGTTGATATGCGGCCCCTTGAAGCTGACGACGTCGGCGATCAGCCGATGCGCATCATGCAGCCGCTTATAGGTTTCGGCGCTGACTGTCGCCTCGCCATGCCAGCGGAAGGTTTCCAGCGCCTCGGCGACGAATTCCGTCGCTTCCGCCTCGGTCAGGCCGCCGTTCTGCTCGTGGCGCTCGATCAGCGCGACGGCACGCGGCGTGTAGATCCGCCGTTTCGCCAGAATGGCTTCGGCTTCGCCGCGCAACTCCTCGTCCTCGATCAGCTCCAATCGCAACAGCGAGGTGAAGACGCGGAATGGGTTGACGTTGAGCGCTGCCTCGTCGATGGGCCGGAAGCTGGTGGAATGAACCGGCACACCGGCGACCGAAAGATCGTAATAGCCGACCGGCTGCATGCCCATGACTGCAAACAGCCGGCGGATGGTGAAGAGCTCGTCAGCCGTACCGAGCCGGATGGCGCCGTGGCGCTCGACATCGATGCGCTCCAGCTCGCCGGCTTGGGCCAGACGTTCGCGCAGGTCGGGATCGTTTTCGAGGCAGCCGGCATTCACATCCGCCACCAGTTCGATCAGCGTGCCATATTGCGGCACCTCCGCCCGATACATCTGCGACATCGCCTCGGTGAACAGCGATCGGATGCGGTCTGGGGAAACGAAGGCTTGCGGCATTGGGAAACTCCGGCTCATTCCGTTTTTGCAGGATGAACCTCTTTACACGCGCGACAAAGCCGCAAATATCGCTATTTCGGAAATAGCCCATTCTGAAACGGAATGATCATGCTGACTTCAAGACGATTTCTGCCATCGATTTCGCATCTCGCCGCCTTCGAGGCGGTTGCCCGCACCGGCAGCGTGACGGCAGCGGCGCGCGAACTCGATCTGACGCAGAGCGCCGTCAGCCGCCAGGTGAGCGCGCTGGAGGAGCAGCTCGGCGTCGAGCTCTTCCTGCGCGAACGCCAGACCATGCGGCTGACGCTTGCCGGCGACGGATATGCCCGCGAGATTCGCGAGGCGCTGCGGCGGATATCGAGCGCCTCGCTCAACCTGCGCGCCAATCCGCATGGCGGCACGCTCAATCTCGCCATCCTGCCGACCTTCGGCACGCGCTGGCTAGCGCCGCGCCTGGGGCGCTTTCTCGCCGCCAATGCCGGCGTGACCATCAATCTGGTGACCCGACTTTCACCCTTCGATTTCCGCCTCGATTCGATCGACGCCGCCATCCATTTCGGCCATCCGCACTGGCCGGGCGCCGAACTCGCCTTCCTGATGTCGGAGCGCACGGTGCCGGCCTGCAGTCCGGATTTTCTGAAGCAATATGCGATCTCAGGACCGGAGGATCTGCTCGCCGTTCCGCTTCTGCATCTGACGACACGTCCCGACGCCTGGGAGCAGTGGTTCGCCAGCAACGACGTTTCCTTCGAAAACGTCCACGGCATGCTCTTCGACCAGTTCGCCACGGCCGCGCAGGCGGCGATCGCCGGCCTCGGCGTCGCCCTGCTACCAACATTCCTGATGCAGGAGGAGATCAGGCGCGGCGATCTCGTCGCCGCTGTCGACCGTGAAATGGAAAGTCGCGAGCGCTATTATCTCGCCTTTCCGCCCGAGCGCGCCGATTATGCGCCGCTTGCCGCCTTTCGTGACTGGATCGTCGCGGAAGCCACCACCAACCCGTCTGTGTGACGAACGGCTTGCATCGGCATGGCGCTTTCGACCATTATGCCTACCAAACAACATTGCAGGAAATCTCCATGAAGCCGATCTTCGTCCAGCTCCAATGCGCACCCGGCAAGACCTATGATGTCGCCGACGCCATCTACCAGACCGAACTGGTCTCGGAGCTCTATTCCACAAGCGGTGACTACGATCTGCTGCTGAAGGTCTATATCGAGGAAGGCCAGGATATCGGCAAATTCATCAACGACAACATCGCCAATATTCCCGGCATCGTCCGCTCGCTGACCACGCTGACCTTCAAGGCATTCTAGAGCAATTCCAGCAAAAGTGCGTCGCGGTTTTGCCAGGCAAAGCGTGAAACGCTTTTGCCGGGAATTGCGTGAAAACAAAAGAGATAGAGCGTTTCCGTGATTCGAGAAAAACGGAAACGCTCTAAATTCCCGTCAGACACGGTTAACCCTTTTCGCGAAGATTGGCCCTCGCAAGCGGTCGCCTAAACCGCGCCTTAACGCCGGGCATATCTGGTCGTTGTTATCACGGGCCCGCATCAGCGCGGGCCGGCACGTGCAGCGATAGGTGGAAAATGTCGATCGTCGAGGCAGATAGGGTGCGCGCGAAGCCGAAGTTGGAAACAGCTCCGCTAATCGTCCATGTCGTGCGCCAATTCCTGCCCAATCGCGGCGGCTTGGAAGACGTGGTCGCCAATCTCGCCCGCCAGACCGTGCGCCGCGGTTACCGCGTGCGCGTCGTCACGCTGGATTCGCTCTTCACCGCGCCTGAAGACAAGCTGCCGCTTCGCGAAGATATCGACGGCATCGAGGTGGTGCGCATTCCCTGGTCCGGCTCCAGCCGCTATCCGCTGGCACCGCAGGTTTTCCGCCATCTCGCCGATGCCGATCTCGTCCATGTCCACGCCATCGACTTCTTCTTCGACGCGCTCGCCTGGGGCCGGCTGCTGCACGGAAAACCGATGATCGTCACCACCCATGGCGGCTTCTTCCACACGCGGAAATACGCGGCAATCAAGAAGATCTGGTTCCGGACGCTGACCCGCGCTTCAGCGATGGCCTATCGCCGCGTCGTCTGCTGCAGCGCCTCCGACCTCAAGCAGTTTTCCGAGATCGTGCCAGACAGTCTCCTGATCGAAAACGGCGCCGATATCGGCAAGTTCGCCGACACCGCATCACGCTGGGCAAAGCGCCGCATCGTCACGATCGGCCGGTTCTCCGTGAACAAGCGCATCGACCATCTGCTCGATGCGATGGCCGCGCTGAAGACCCGCGACCCGGAATGGCATCTCGACATCGTCGGCGCCGAATCCGACCTGAACCGGGCGGATGTCGAAGGCGCAATTGAACGCCGTCATCTTTCCGGCCGCGTCACCCTGCATGTGTCGCCCGACAACGACACCATCCGGCGCATCATCGCAGAATCCTCGATTTTCGCCTCCGCCTCGGAATATGAAGGTTTCGGCCTGGTGGCGCTGGAGGCGATGAGCGCCGGCCTCCTGCCGGTGCTGAACGCCAACGATGCCTTTGCGACGCTTGCCGCCCGGCATCCCGTTCTCATGCTTGCCGATTTCACGAATCCTGAGACCGCCGCCACGGCGATCGAAACGGCCTATGAAGACCTTTCGCGCCAACCGGACGTGGTGCGGGCCGGGCTTCTCGACGCCGCGCGCGGCTATTCCTGGGATATCGTCGCCGAACGCTATATCGATCTCTACAGATCGCTTGATGTCGTCGCCGCGGAAAACATCTGATCCCGCCTAAAGCGCGTCGCGATCTTTCAGATTCGCTTGCCAGACTTTAGATCTTTGCTTTCCGCATGTCTTCGGCGCAAAACCGCTGCACACTTTTGCGCGACATGCTTCAGAGCAATTCCAGGAAAAGTGCGAAGCGGTTTTCCGTCCGGAATTGCGTAAAAACAAAAGGCTAGAGCGGTCCTGCGCTTCCGTTAAAAGCTGAACCGCTTTAGCTGAAATCCCGGTCATGCTCTGGCGAGACGGATGATCTCGTCGAGCACAAATTTGCGTGATTGCGGCGGCGTCAGATTGTGGTCGGCATCCGGCAGCATCAGCAGGCGCACGTTCGGATAGCGAGAGAGCCTGGCGCCGCGCGGCCCGAAGTGGAAATAGACGTGGTCGAGCCCGACATCGCCCTCGCTGTAGATCAGCGTCAACGGCACCCTGCGCTTGCCGAACAGCGCGAAGGAGTGCCGGACCTCGCGGGCGATATGGCGCCGGTCGGGAAGCAGCTCGAGCACCGGCGCGATCCACGGCGACAGCCGGCGGCCGGCAGCGATGACGATATTCTGCAGCGCCGAAACAACATCCACCTGGCCGCGCAGCAGCCGCTTCAGCGTGTCGAGCCGCGCCAGGCGCTGGCTGTAGTCATCCAGGCTGCGGGGAACGGAGACGACATGCTCCCTGCGCACCGGCATGTCAGGATCCCAGTAATAGACGAAGGGATTGATCGACACGACAGCCTTCAAGCGCTCGTCGGCGACGCCGGCGCGGAAGGCGACATAGCCGCCGCTGCATCGGCCGGCGACCATGACCGGGCCGGCGACGACGCCTTCGAGCAGATCGAGCGCGGCGACCGCATCTCCGGTCTGCGTATCGGAATAAAGTACCTGTTCCGGTGCATCCGGCCGCGGCGGGCTGTCGCCGACATTGGCGGAATCGAAACGCAGCGACACGACGCCTTGGCGGGCGAGCTCGCGCGCCATGTCGACCGTCGTCCGTCCCCAGCCGGCATGCCGGTCATAGGCCGTCGACAGAAAGAGCACGGCATTGCCCTTGATCTCGCCGAGCGGCCGGCTGACGACGCCGACCAGATGATTATGGCTTCCGAAACGGACAGGCGTTTCCGCAAAATCATCGCCGGCAAGCAGCGGGTTGTCGATCACCGCCGGCGAATGGGCGGCGGATGTCTCTGTCGTTGTTGCCTCCAGCCACGTCGTCAGCAGCGCGACGACAGCCATCGGCGTCTTGGCAAACAGCGGATTGGTGGCGAGTTCGTCATAGCCTTCGAAGGCCTTCTGCTCGACATCGGCGCCAAGCGCTTTCAGCGCATCGGCAAAGCCGGTATCCTCGGCCTTGGCAGGACGTTCGAGGATCAGATAGCGCGAGGCTGCGAGCCCCTGCGGCGAGGCGATGTTGAGCTTGCCGAGCTCGGCAGCGATTTCCTCGGGCATGACGAGCCCGGCGATCTGCACCTTCGCGGTCTGGACATGCTCCTTGCCGAGGCCGAGATCGGCATCGATGATCTTGGACCACATGTTGAGTTCGCGCAGATAGGCCCTGCCGCTCAGCACCGGCGCCAGCATGACGAGGCTGTCGACGCCTTCGATCGAAGAACCGACGCGGTGGGCAAGCGTCGCGCCGAGGCCCTGCGCGATGAGGATGATACGGTCACAGCCGCTCAGCGACTTCAGCTTGTCAGCTGCCGCACGGATCGAGTTTTCCCAGGTTTCCAGCCTTGCCGGCAGCGCCCCGAAATCGAGCGCGTCACCGGTGCCGCGATAGTCGAAGCGCAGGCTCGGCACGCCAATATCCGAGAAATGCTCGGCCGCGACGCGGAAGAATTTGCGGCTGCACATCTCCTCGAAACCCCAGGGGCTGACGAAGAGCACGGCGGCCGAACGTTTCTTCGTGAGAGGATTCTCAGGCATGAACAGCCCGATCGTGCCGTCGAAGACGACAGGCAGGGCAGCGTTGCGTCCCGCCCCCTCGGCCGGCTCCAGCGAGAATTCGCCGGGCGCGACTTTGGCGCGGTCGGGATCGCCGGGAAGCCGCGGCGCGATGAAATTGATCGCGTGGCCAACCGGTCGCCGCAGCAGGGACGGCATCTTGTCGAGAATGGAGCGCATGACTTCGACATCCTCGCCCGGCACGGCGCGCAGCACCCGGAGCGCCGCGAAATAGGCGAATGCGCCGGCGATGATCGCGCCGACCAATCCGGCCGGACCTTGGACGAATTCCAGCACGGAAATCGCTCCGCAAGCACAGAGGACGGAGGCGAGGGTCACCTTCGTCAGGCTTGCGTAGAGACCCGAAAGCTGGGATCCGAATCCTGTCTGTCTGATCATCATCACCGACATCGCAACGAATACGAGGATGCGCACAAGTGCGGCACCCTCGGCCGCAAGCCTAGGTACGATCAGTAAACAACCCGCTACCATCAGTAGGCCACCTATCACACTGATGTTCAGGCGGGAGCGGGCCCTGTCCATCGACAGCAGGTAGAGGCTGAGGATCTGCATGAAGGTATAGGCGGGAGCGACGAGCGCAAGCAGCGCCACCACCGTCCCGCTGCGGCGGAACGCTTCGCCGAACACCACGAGCACCAGTTCGCTGGAGATCGCGGCAAGCCCGAGGCTCATCGGCAGCACGATATAGGCCATGCTGCGGGTGACGGCGGCGAAGACCTCGACCGGCAATGTCGAATCGTCGCTGCTGTGGCGCCGCTCGGAATAGTAGGGCAGCAGGCTGCCGGTCATCTGGATCGGCAATTGCAGCGCGATATTCGCGATCGACAGGCCGACGGCATAATAACCGACCATCTCCACCGACCAGAACTGCTGCAGGAAGAGCAGCTCGAGCCGGTTGAGGAAAATGGAATCGATGATGAACTGGATCGACAGGATGACGGAGGAAGAGGCGAGATATTTCAGCGAGACCCCGCACCAGTCGCGCCGTGCAAGAAGGATCGGCAGCGTGGCGAAAAACAGCACCAGCTGGCCAAGCGCATAACCGACGAGAACACCCTCGACGCCATAGAAAACGGCACCGACGGCAACGCCGGCAAGCTGCACGATCGAGACGGCGACCGTCAGCTTGAAGAAGGCGCCAAGCTTCTTTTCGCCGATCAGGTAGAATTTGACGAAGGATCCGATCGCCTGGATGAAGAACAGCACGCCGGTGACCAGAGCGACGGATGGCGCGGTGTCGGCCCAGTGCATCTTTTCGGACGTCAGGAAGAACAGCGCGTAGAGCGCCAGCAGCACGACGGTCGAGAACATCATGAAGCTGACGAGGATGGCGGCAAAGCCCCGCCGGCGACGCGCATCGAAACCCTCCGCCGAAAGTTGCGGCAACGTCTTCAGCAGTGTGATGCTGGAGCCGAGCTCGGCAATCGAGGCGCCGGTCACCACCAGCCAGAGCGAAAAGGCGACGATGCCGTTGGCTTCCGGCCCGAGCAACCGCGCGGTTATGATCGAGGAAACGAAGCCCGTCAGCAGCAGCAGCATGCCTGCCGCCGCGTTCATCACCGAGTTTGCGATAATACCCTTCGACATCTGTCCATCCGTCAGGATCGGCCTACCGCCGCATACCCGCCATCTCTAATGCGAAAATGTTAAAATAAAGCGGAGTGACGACCTCAGCTTAGCTGGCCTGCATCGCCGTCAATGTCTGAAGCGCCTTCTCGTAGCTGTTTTCCGCAAGGTAGCGCAGCAGGAACTCCCGCGCCTTCCCGGCCTTCTCTCGTGCACGCTCTGGCGCGCGGAAAATTTCCCTCAAGTACCCGGCCGCCGCCTCGGGTGAGGGGTCGGCCCAGACCGCACCCTCGAGCCCGGCAAATTCGGGATGGGTATCGACCACCGGAATGAGGGAGGAGGCAACCAGCCAGCTATTGTCGGGATCGCAGAAGTCCGCTGTGCCCGACCAGGCCGTGGAAATGACGGGCGTACGCTGCATGATCGCCTCGGCAACCGTCAGCCCGAAGCCCTCGGAACGATGCAGCGAAAGATAGGCGTCGGAACAGCGGATGAGGCCGTTGATATCGGAGTCCGACAGCCTGTCGGTGACGATCTTGATCCGGGTATTGCCCTTAACCGAAGCGACCAGTTCGCGCAGGCCTTCGTCCTTGCCGATATCGCCGCTGGCCTTCATCAACAGGAAGGCGCTGGGGCATTCGGCGGCAAATATCCGGAAGGCCTCGATGACGGCCTGCGGATTCTTCCGGTTGATCGAGGAGCCGGCGCTGAAGATGAAGCTGACGAGAAAGGCGTCTTCCTCAATGCCGAATTTCTGGCGCATGCCTTCGGTCGCCGGCTTCTCGGTAACGGGATGCGGAACGACGATGACGGGCGCCGTGGTGAGCGGCGCAATCGCCCGCCTGGTGAATTCCGACGGCACGAAGACGGCATTCATGTAATGCATCGCATTGCGCCACTCCGCCGGCACGACTTCGAGCTCCCAGGCGAAATAGCCGATGTTGAAAGCGCGGCTGAAATTCGCAACGCCCTTCTTCAGGATGGCGCGCGGCAGCATCGGCGGATTAAGATGCCAGATCCGGCTTCCCGCCGGTTCGGTGGAAAGATGCGACGGCGTCCATCCGGCGAAGGAATTCTCGTCAGGATGCGTGCTGACGTCGGAGAGTGAAATCGCCAGCCCCGCCTCCGACAATGCGTCGGCGCAGAGCCTTGCCGATTCGCCGACACCGACCGCCATCGAGAGATAACCGACGACTTCCACCGGCCTGCGTGGGTTGAAGGCAACACGCGACCGCGGGATCAGCCGCTGCAGGACATGGGCGCGCAGAAGGCGGTATATCGTTCTCAAATCACGGTCTTTCCCAATGGATCGGCATCATTCTTCGCAGGGGCATCAGCCCTCGATTGCGACGCGATGCGAACTGCCTAGACTTCTGATCTCTCCCGCAGGCGGAGTATCGCTTTGCGCGCCGGACAGCGGGTGGAGTTTCACCCGCCGCATCGCGCCGGGGGCAAGGTGGAACCAGTCGTCGTCGGCCCGATAGCCCTCGACGTCGATATGCACCGATTGCGCCAGCCGGTCGGTCCTGAGATCGACGAACCAGTCGTCGTCTCTGCCGAATGATGCTTCGATCCCTGCGTCATGCAGCGCCCTCCCCCGTCCGCAGGGGAAGTGGAAGCTCTCGGCGAGAATGGCGCCGTCTACCAGCGAGCGCAGGCGTGCGACGCTTGCATCATGCGCCGGCGGTCCGAAACGGAAGGCATAGGTCGCATCGAAGAAGGCGCCGAACAGCGCGGTGCAGGCAAGGCGCTCCGTGTCCCTTGCCGCCAGCTTGAAGGCCCTGCTGCCGCTGACGACCTGCTGTTTTCCGTCGCGCAGGCAGACGACCTCGAGCTCGACGTCGAGCGCGGTATCCGTCTCGTTGACGACATGCACGTCGAGACCGTTCGTTCCCTCGTCGGTGAAGATTGCCTGAACCGGCCGGAAGGCACGGCGCATCGCATACCAGACGGGCTTCGGCTCTCCGGTGGAATCGATCACCCCCCAGCCGGGGCCGGGCAGCAGGTCCTGCAGCGTCCAGACAAGCGCGCCATTGCAGGCCGAGCCTTTGCGCCGCCATTCGGCAAAAGTCTCTTCGATCACCTCGCCGGTGACGGCGCGGGAGAGATCGAGATAGCGTTCCGGATCTTCGCGGCGCAGCTGGGCCGGATCGAAACCGTAGAGAAGCTGCAGGTAAAAGTCGCGGACATCCTCGAAATCCCACGATGCGCTGCGGTCGCGGGGCACGCGAGCCTTCCATAGCGGGCTGTGGACGGCGGGCACGTCGAGATGACGTTGCAGCGTCCTCTGCTGCGGCACATGCGCGAAGGCGAGGCTTTCGGAGGCAAAACGCACATCGGCGCGGCGCGCATCGGCAATCGGCCGCATATAGGCGCCGACGCCGTAATAATGGGCGATACCGGCATTCGGCGAAAAGGGCATCGCTCCGCCATAGGGCGAGTTCGGGACATAGGGCACATCGGGGCGCATGCGCGCGACGACCGCCGGGATGATTTCATCGGTGACCGGTCCGCTCCAGAATTCCGCCGGCAGACCGAGCATTGCCGCCTGCTGGTGGATTTCGCTGCCGCCGCAGAGCACGGCCAGCGAAGGCGACGCCTGCACGCCGTGCAGAAATTCCTCGACCTCCGCATGCACGTGACCGAGAAAAGCCTTGTCGTTGCGCGGATAATCGAAATTGGCGAACATGAAATCCTGCCAGACGAGCAGACCGAGCTCGTCGCAGAGCGCGAAGAAATCAGGCGTTTCGTAGGCCATGGTGCCGCCGATGCGGATCATGTTCATGCCGGCTCCGGCGGCAAGCCGCAGGAACGGCTCATAATCCGCCCGCCCGCCCGGTAATCGCGCGATATCGGCCGTCGTCCACACGGCGCCACGGCAGAAGATGCGTTCGCCGTTGACGAGGAGCGCGAAGTCATCGCCATCTGCACCGCGGTCGACGTCGATGCGCCGGAAGCCGGTCCTGCCGAGCGGATATTCCACCCCGTCGGAAACCAGCGTCAGCTCATAGAGACGCGCAGCGCCATGCGTATGCGGCCACCAGGGCTCGATATCGGAAAGCTTGAGGATAGCCGAGTAATGACTGTCGCCGACCTTCTCGAAGGGCTGCTCCATCCCGCCGCAGCGCAGCAACATTGAGGGATTCTCGGCATTGCTATGCAGGGACACGCTGAGACGGCCGACACCACTCTCCTCGAATACGGCGCGGATGGAGACATTGTCGATCGAGACGGGATTGCGCCGCACCATCGAAATCGGCCGCCATGGCCCGACGGCATGGATATCGGGGCACCAGCCCGGCATATGACCGAGCAGCGTCGTGCGGAAATTCTTCAAGCCCGCCGGCGTGATCATCTGCGGCCGCCAGCGCGCACGGGGCCCCGGCTCCGACAGGCGGGGACCGAGCGCCCGGAAGCACAAAGCCAGTTCATCGCCGCCCGAAAGCGTCACCGGAATCTCATGCGCCGTGAACATGCTCTCGGAAAACAGGATTTCCTGGCCGTTCAGGAAGACATGGCAGAGCGTCGCCAGTCCTTCGAAACGCAGGATCGCGTCGCCGGGCTCGGCATCGAAAAGCCGGCAGAGATACCAGGCATCCCGTGTGTTCAGCGGCTCGGGATTTTCCCGGTCGAAGAGCCCGGCTTTTTCAAGCGCGGCGGCGACGGTGCCGGGAACCGGTGCTGGAATCAACTGCGCCGAGAGCGGGATGTCGTGCGGCACGGCGCAGGCGCCCGGCTCCGTCAGGATCAGGTTCCAGCCTTCGGAAAGTAGACTTTCCTCGGCACCGATGCTCGCCAAACGCCCCCGCATGGTCAGATCTCCGGCCTCAGATTCGCCCCGCAAGCGACGCCATCATGGAATCCCATGCATCGGCGGCCGGATCAAGAGCTGCCTGCAACGGCTCGAACTTCTTGCGGGTGACAGCGCGGGCAAGCTGGAACTGCACCGATTTCGCCACCTCCGAAATGCGCCTGGCATGCTCGGCGGCAGCCGCAAATTCACCAGGGGAGAGCCAGGTGAGATGATCGGCCGCCAGCTCGAAATTGGCGCCGACCTGGCGAAGCGTGTTGAAGGCGTATTTATGGAAGAAGCCGAACGGCCGTTCCGCCACCGCCTCGACCTGTTGCGGAAAGATGCTTGCAAAGGCGCGGATCGGGTTTTCGCGGGGACGCCTGATGAAGTGAAAGCCGGCCAGCCGCCGCGCGGTCGATCGCAGATGCTCTTCATCAGCCGGTCTTTCCGGGAATCGGGCAAATTCCGTGTAGGGCAGGAACGGCGGGTCGTTTTCCGTCAGCTGCAGCTGGAACAGACCGTCGAAATCCTCGCCTTCGAGACGGAAATAACCGGCATTGTGGAAATAATCGACGCGCTTTGCCGCAACATCCAGCCGGTTGATCGCAACCGTCGTCTTGCCATGCTCCTGCCGGTAGGCGGTGCCGCGCGTATCCGGCATGTAGAAGGAATCCATTTCGATCAGGCAGAGACGGCCCCGCGCGATCTGAAGCTCGACATGGCGTTCGACACGGTCGTAGATGGCAAGCTCGGTCGCACGAATGCCGTAAAGCGCTTCGAGATCCTCGAGTGGCACCTTGAAGAAGGTAAACTGGTCGCCCTCGAAATCCTGCGTCAGGGTAAAACCCAGCATCGCCTCTGGCGCAACGCCTGATGTCGCCAGAACCTCGATCCAGAGATCGACATAGCAATTGGTTTCCGGCCAGGCGCGCTCGCCGGAATGCAGCGCATGCGCCCGATGGGTTTCCGGGTCGATTCCCGAAAATACCGATGTCATCGATTTGCTCAGCCCCACAACGCTTTCCGTACGCTGGTCGGCCATTGCTTCACATCGAGCCCGTGATGATGGAAGAGGGCAAGGGCGATGCGCTCCAGTCCGAAGCCGACGCAGGCGGTGTGCGCGACACTGCCGTCTTCGAGATTGAGACCCCATTTCGTGCCGAAGGCATCCTGATGGTAGTTGAAGCTCATGCAGGCGGTCGGATTGGCAGCCGAGGTAATCGGGATCAGCAGCTCGAACTTCAGGTTCTGGTCGCGCTGATTATTGGCGAGCATCTTGCCGGCGCGGCCGAAGAACGGATCGTTGGCGACGTCGATCGTCACCTCGAGACCGACGGCCTTCATCATCTCGACGCCACGATCCATCCAGCGCTGGCGGAAATCGGTGACGTGCAGCTCGGTGCCCATGCAGACATATTCACGCATGCGGAACAGCTGCTGGCGGGCCGGGTCCTTCGACGGCTCATGGCGGAAGCAATAGGATTGCAGGTCGAAGAGGCCGCCCGACTTCGGCAGGTTGCCGCGTTTGGCGATCGTCGGATAGAGCGGATAGCAGGCAGCCGGCGTCAGCACGATGTCGGTCGCCTCCTGCCCCTTGGTCCAGTCCTCGCCGACTTCCATGCATTGCAGCAGGCTGACATGATCAAGCTCGCTGCCGCAGAAGCTGTGCACCGTGCCGGCGAGCTGCGGAAAGCTCTTCATGTAGCCGCTCTTTTCGAAGAAGGCGCGGTTCATGCCGGGCGGAAAGCGCATGGCCTCCGCACCATCGGCGCCGCCGAACGTGTCGATCAGGCGCTCGAAGGCAGCGATCACGTCTTCGAACTGGCCGCTACGGCCGTAGAGCCCGTCGATGCCGGTATCGATCAGCAGGCCGGATTCGAAAAGCCGGTCCAGAAACGAGGTCTGCATATCCATGACTGTCACCCCAGTAGGCTAGTGTCCTGCTTATGGACGAGAAGCATGCTCGACGTGTTGCCGAGGATGCGGTCATTCGAGATCATGAGCTGTGCGGAATGCGCGTCGCGCAGATGGCGTCCGAGGCTGAAGGGCGTGCCGTTCTTGTAGCCCATGATGCCGCAGATCAGCATCGCATGGTTGACGATCTCCAGGATCGTCTCGGACGAGGCGATTTTGACGTTGTTCATCGCCACCGCAAATCCCATCGAAGAGAGCCTGTCGGCATCGGCCTTGGCATCTTCATAGGCCTTGAGGCCGGCAACCACGTTGGATTTCACCATCTGCAGCAGGTTCGAAACCTCGGCAAGGCGCAGCGCGCCCGGCGGCTGGGCGTCCGGCGCCTTGCGGGCAGCGGCGCGCACGAAAGCCTGGGCGCGCACAACGGCATCGACGGCGATGCCGTACCAGACGCCGCTCCACAAGAGGTGCGAGGAGGCAAGCATGGATTGCGCCGCGATCTCCGCGAAAGGCTTCGGCAGGATCTGATGCGCCGGCGCTTCGCCCTTGAACAGGAAGCCGTCGGAGCAGGTTCCGCGCATGCCGAGCGTATTCCAGACATGCGTTTTCTCGAGCGTGTATTGGTCCTTGAGGAAGGCCGTCAGCACCTGATCGGAAGAGGCCGCCTGCGCGTGGGCACGCGAGGTGATGAGAATGGCGTCGGCATGCGAGCCATAGGAAATGACGGTCGCATCCTTTTCGAGACGGCACGTGTCGCCATCGACCTCGACCGCACAGATGCTGTTGCGCAGGTTTCCGCCGATACCGCCTTCGGTGGTGGCGGATGCGATCAGCAACTGCTCGGCGGCGATGCGGCGCATGAAACCGCGATGCCATTCGCTGTCGGCGCCGTGTTCAACGAGGCTCGACAGCTTGATGTGGTGCATGGCGAAGACCATGGCGCTCGCGGCGCAAACCTGGCCGAGCAGCGAGCACAATTCGGCGATCTCGGTGATCGAGGCGGATTCGCCGCCGAAATGGCGCGGCACCTGGATGCCGAGCAGCCTTTCGGCCTTCATCGCATTGACGGCTTCCCGGGGGAAACGGGCTTCAGCATCAACGGTATCCGCGTGTTTCGCAGCGATTTCGGCGACGCGGGCCACCCTTGCGACAAGACCGTCCTGCATGATCTTGACGGGGAAATTCATCAGGCGACCTTCCGGCTGTCCCGGATGAGATCGACTGTCCTGGCGATGGCCGAGATGCTCGCGAAGGATTTGCGGTTCAGGAGATTGTCGGGAAATTCGATGTCGAAGGCCTCTTCGAGGCCAAGCATCAACTGCACAGAAGCAAAGGACGTCAAACCTGCCGCATAAAGATCGGCGTCGTCGGCGACCTGGTCGATCGACCCAGGAAGCTTGCCGAATTTGGCTACGAGGTCGCGGATTGCCTTATTCATCCCATCACTCCAAGATTCTCATGATCCCGAACCGGCGTTCATCGCCTTGTCATGAGCGTTCTTTTAGTGCGGAAAACAGAACATTCCGCTAATTAATTGAGTTAAATATGACTAAGGCTCATAGTTAGGATTTTAGCGATCCTTTCCGCACTATCGTAAACAACCATTTTATATCAGTGACTTATGATAATTTCGACGCTGCGACACACTCTAGCGTCTGAAGTGGCGAGTACAGAAATGACACGCAAAACGCCGACTTTTGTCTCAATCAACGGGCGGAGGATAGGAATGCTCGCCACCGCGATAATCGGTGACGGAATAACATCCGTCGCCGGTCGCCCGGATCGCGCTCCCACTGACGACGGCCTTGCCGTGACCGCCTGGGATATCGAGGATGTAGGCCGGCTGGCAGAGACCGGAAATCCGCCCGCGCAGCGCCGCGACGATCTCCTGCCCCTCTTCGATCGTCACTCTGAAATGGCCGGTGCCAGGCGCCAGATCTGGATGATGCAGGTAGTAGGGTTTGACGCGGATTTCGACGAAAGCCTTCATCAACTCCGCAAGCACGGCGGGATCGTCGTTGACACCCTTGAGCAGCACCGACTGGCTGACCATGCCGATGCCGGCATCGGCGAGGCGGGCGCAGGCGGCCCGCGCTTCCGGCGTCAGTTCTCTCACATGATTGGCGTGCAGCGCCACATAAACCGTCTTGCCGCTTGCCCTCAGCGCGTCGATCAGCGCCGCATCGATCTTTTCGGGATCGACGACCGGAACGCGGGTGTGGAAACGCACGATCTTCACATGCGCGATCCCGGCAAGCGTCTCCATGATCTCGTGGAGCCGGCGCGGCGAAAGCACCAGCGGATCGCCGCCGGTGAGGATGACTTCCCAGATCTCCTCGTGACCGCGGATATAATCGAAAGCGGCCTGCATCGCTGCCGCATCGAGCGTGCCGAGGCCCTGCGGCCCGACCATTTCGCGCCGGAAGCAGAAGCGGCAATAGACCGGGCAGACATGCACGGCCTTGAGCAACACACGATCGGGATAGCGGTGAACGATGCCTTCGACGGGGCTGTGGGCATGATCGCCGATCGGATCGGCGCGTTCTTCGCGGGCGACAGTGAGTTCGGCTGCATCAGGCACGAATTGCCGAGCGATCGGATCACTGGGATCGGTGCGGTCGATGAGCTTGCTGATCGCTGGCGTCAGCGCAATCGCGTAACGCGCGGCAACCTCCTCGAGACTTGCGCGATCGGCAGGCGCGACCAGCCCTGCCTTTACAAGATCATCGACGCTCTTGATCGGTTTGACGGCATTCATCTTCCGTACTCCGCAACCGGCGCCCAGAGCACCTGGTCGATGCGTGATGCTCCCGTTGCCAGCATCACCAGCCGGTCGAAGCCGAGCGCGATGCCGCTTGCCTCAGGCATCAGCGCCACTGCGGCAAGGAAATCCTCGTCGATCGGATAGGTCTCGCCGTAGATCCGTGCCTTCTCGGTCATCTCGATCTCGAACCGTCGCCGTTGTTCGGCAGCGTTGGTCAGTTCGCCGAAGCCGTTCGCCAGCTCGACGCCGCATGCATAGAGCTCGAAACGCTCGGCAACCCTGGGGTCGCGTGCCGAGGGACGCGCAAGTGCTGCCTCCGAGATCGGATATTCGTCGAGGATGGTGATACGGCCGAAGCCGAGATACGGCTCGATCTTTTCGACCAGCACCCGGCTGAAGAGATCGGCCCAGCCGTCGTCATCGGCAACACGCATGCCGACGCGCCTGAGCTCGGCCGCCAGATGGTCGCGATCGGTCGAACCGTCGGCGGCGACCGAGGCGAGAAGATCGATGCCGGCATGACGCTCAAACGCTTCGGCAACGCCGATTCGCTCCGGCCCGGCAAAGGGATCGCTCTCGGCGCCGCGATAGGCAAGCTTCCCGGTCTTCACCGTTTCGGCTGCAAGCGCCAGGATCCGCACGCAATCCATCATCAGGCTCTCGTAGCTTTCGCCGGCCCGATACCATTCGAGCATGGTGAATTCGGGATGGTGCAGCGGCCCGCGCTCGCGGTTGCGATAGACATGGGCAAAACACGAGATGCGCTCCTCGCCCGCCGCAAGCAGCTTCTTGCAGGCGAATTCCGGCGAGGTGTGCAGGTAGAATGGCGCCTTTTGCCCATCCGTCGTCAGTGCTTCCGTGGCGAAGGCATGCAGATGTGCCTCGTTGCCGGGCGAGACCTGCAGCACAGCCGTATCCACCTCGACGAAATCCTCGCGCGCGAAAAACCCGCGCAACGCCGCCTGGATCGCATTGCGCCCGATCAGGAACGGACGGCGGTCGGCATGCGCGGACGGGGTCCACCAGGGGGACGCTTTCGCCGAAGAGTTCATTCCAAGCTTTCTTCGCCGGAGAAGCCGGTATAGGGGGTGGCTATTTCCCGGATTTTAGGTTAGTTGCGCCCCAAAGAAAAACATTTGCGTCTTCGGAGCGTCTCGGCAGTCATCTACGACGCCGAAAGCCGAGTTACAAGGAAGTCTTATGGTCAAGGTCATCGCCTCTTCGGTCCGCAAGGGCAACGTTCTCGATGTCGACGGCAAGCTTTACGTCGTTCTCACCGCCCAGAACTTTCATCCGGGCAAGGGCACACCGGTCACCCAGGTCGACATGCGCCGCATCGTCGACGGCGTGAAGGTTTCCGAGCGTTGGCGCACCACCGAACAGGTCGAGCGCGCCTTCGTCGAGGACGTGAACCATCAATTCCTCTACGAGGACGGCGAAGGCTTTCACTTCATGAACCCTGGAAACTACGATCAGGTCGTCGTCGATGTCGACACGATGGGGGACGACAAAGCTTATCTGCAGGAAGGCATGACCTGCGTTCTGTCAATGCATGAAGGCATTGCGCTGGCGATCCAGATGCCGCGCCACGTCACGCTCGAAATCATGGAGACGGAACCGGTCGTCAAGGGCCAGACGGCATCGTCCTCCTACAAGCCGGCCATGCTGTCGAACGGCGTCCGCACCCTGGTGCCCCCGCACATCAATGCCGGCACCCGCGTCGTCATCGCCACGGAAGACAATTCCTACGTCGAACGCGCCAAGGACTGATCCTGGTTTTCATCCGTTCAGGAGGCCGGCTCACACTGGCCTCTTGAGATGTGGAATTCAGGCAGGTGTCGATGCCGAGTCCACTCGCAGCACGAGATCGTTTCGGACGGCTCATTCTGCAGGAAATATCTTAGTTCAGCTGAAGCTGCATCCAATCCCCAGATCCGAATTCAGATTACCTTCCGGACCTCGCTCTCAAAGCTCATGACATGAGCCATCGCGATCTTTTCGGCCTCATCTGCGTCACCTCTGCACACCGCCTCAAGCATGAGGACCTGATCATGCAAGACGTCCTCAAGGCGCGGCACCAAACTTGGAAACCGTTTCATGGCGACGTACAGAATTCTCAGCGACAGATTGTGGTAGTGATCCAGCGTATCGGACAGGAAAGGGTTTTTCGCCACTTTGTAAATGAAGCGGTGAACCCGGCGATCGAGAGCAAGTATGTCCTCCAACGCCATCGGACCGGTTGTTTGCTTGAGCTCATCGATCAGTTGCCGCGCTTCTTGCCGCTCGAACTCGCGCAGCCTTTCCGCAGCTAGTCGGGTCGCCCAGGACTCGATCCGTGCTCGCGCCTCATAAACCGCAGTAAGATCATTGATATCGATCTTGCTCACAAATGTGCCGCGCCGCGCGCTGACGACAACGAAACCATCATATTGCAGACGCTGAATCGCCTCCCGGACCGGCGTGCGCCCGACGTCCATGCGTTTCATGATTTCGGCTTCGCGCAGAAGTGTGCCCGGAGGAAGCAGCGTCGTAATGATGTCGTCGCGCAGCCGAATGTACGTCCGTTCCGCCAGTGTCGATTCCGCCGCTTCGTAATCCACTTCGAATGCCGACATATTCAGCGTTTTCCTCTCTCTGCCCGTTTCCGCATAGCTAGACGCTTTTCCGCCTAGAAAGCCGCTCAACGAATCTGCTTGACTCCATATCATGTCTGCATATTCTTAATATATCAGCAATATATAACCACAAAGAGGGGTTCTAATGAAACATGCTGAATTGACGAAAAAATCGCAGGCCAACGGGATTATTGCCTTGGCGGTCTTGGGTTTGGGGCTATTCGCGACGGCGGTGCCATCCACTGCAAACGCCGACGATCTGGAGCTGATGAAGCCGGGCACGCTCGTCGTTGCAGTGCAGCCTTACATGCCCTATACGGCGGTCAAGGGTGGAAAGCTGGTCGGTCTCGACAGCGACATCCTGACAGCCGTGGCCGATAAGCTCGGCCTCAAAATGGAAATCAACGTCACCGACTTTCCAGGCATGCTGGCTTCCGTCCAGACGCAGCGGGCTGATATAACCATTGGCGGAATTGCATGGTCCGACGCTCGCCAGAAGGTCGGCCTGTTCACGGACCCTCCGTACTATTCGCCGCCGGCCATGGCGGTGAGCGGCACGGCGAGCTTTCCGGATGTTGCGAGTCTGGAAGGCAAAAATCTCGGCACTGTGACGGGGTATGTCTGGGCGAAATCGATCGCGCAGGTCCCTAACGCATCACCACATACGTTCCCGAACGCCGAAGGTGTGTTCCAGGATATTTCTTCCGGACGTCTGGACGTTGGCTTTCTTGATCCGCTGCTGATCACCTATCAACAGCAGCAGCGCCCCGACATGAAGGTCCGCATCGAATATCTGAAGCCGCCGACAAACGAACAGGTGGCCGCACACCCCGATTACAAATATTTTCAAGCCTACATGACCGGATTCTACCTTCCCAAGCAGTCGCCGAAGCTGGCCAAGGCTGTATCCGATCAGATCGACGGCATGTACAAGGATGGATCCCTTGCGGCTTTGATCACGAAATGGGGCGGCGATCCCAAGCAGTTCCTGGTTCCATCGCCCGAGATGGCGGCACAGCGGCGCGGCGTTGACCGTCCCGCCGACTGGAACCCGCCTTCCATCGCGAAGTGAGATCGGGGCATGACGGCGCTGTCATCCTTCACCGATGTTTTCCAGGTTCCCTGGAATGACTACGTCGGAAGCATTGCCGGGGGTCTGCTCAGGACCCTCGGCTACACCGTGGCCAGCTTCATTGGCGCGACGATTCTTGGTCTTGCACTTGCGTTGATGAGGCTCAACCGGCTGCGGCTCGTCCGCGTCCCTGCAGCGTTCTATACCGAGCTCTTTAAAAACGTACCGCTTCTGGCGATCATATTCCTCACATACTTCGGCCTGCCTTCCGTAGGCATCAGGCTGGAGGTTTTCGAGGCTGGAGTGTTGAGCTTGGTGCTCTTCTACGCCGCTTACCTGTCCGAGATCTTTCGGGCCGCTATCGCCGGCGTACACCAAGGACAGCAAGAGGCGTCTCAAGCTCTCGGGCTAGGGCGCGGCAAAACGTTCACCCATGTCGTCCTGCCGCAGGCAGTGCGGCTCGCGCTTCCCGGTACGAACACAATGTTCGTCGACCTGATCAAGTCGACCTCGCTGCTTGTCACGATCTCCGCCGCCGAACTGATGACGCAGGCACAGTTGATAGCCTCGGAAACATTCCGAGCGCTTGAAGTGTATCTCGTGATCTCTACGGCCTATTTCGCTATCTGCTACCCGGTGTCACAATGTCTGCTTCTGCTGGAGCGCAAGATCCATGCGGGCGTGCCATTGTCCTTGGCCAGAAGGCGCCGGCTGAAATTAGCGAGGACCTACCTCGCCGAGGGGAAGATCTGCCCATGACGACCATCCCTGCCAAAACTCCTTTCGTGTCACGGCAGCCGGTCGGACGCCCGGCCGTCAAAATCAGCGGATTGCGCAAGTCTTTCGATGGGCGCCTGGTGCTTGACCGCGTCGATCTCGAGGTTCCCGCTGGCAAGATCGTGAGCATCATTGGCCAGAGCGGCGGAGGAAAGACCACCCTCATGCGCTGCGTCAATTTGCTTGAACGTCCCGATCAGGGAACGATCACTGTCGGCGATGAGACGCTCTTCGCCAATGGCGAGGTGACCTGCCGCAACCTTGCAAAGCTTCGGCAACGTGTCGGCATGGTGTTTCAGCGCTTCAATCTGTTCCCGCATCTGACGGCCGTGGAGAACGTCGTTCTCGCTCAGATGCATGCAGCCGGGATCGGCGAGAGAGAGGCTGTGGAACGGGCCGTGGAACTTCTGACGAGAGTAGGCCTCGCCAAACGGGCGATGGCTTATCCGGAACAGATGTCGGGCGGCGAGCAGCAGCGTGTGGCGATCGCACGCGCCCTGGCGCTAGAACCAACGGTGTTGCTGTTCGACGAGCCGACATCGGCGCTCGATCCTGAATCGACCGGGGAAGTGCTACGCGTCATGCGGGAACTTGCGGCCGACGGCATGACGATGATCCTGGTCACGCATGAGCTGCCCTTCGCGAAGGAAGTGTCCGACTGGGTCGTGTTCATCGACGGTGGTCTTATCATCGAGCAGGGAACCGCCGGAGATGTCCTTGACCGTCCAACCGAAGCACGCACGGCGGCTTATGTCGCGCGCTACGCTTCGCCAGGCTAAAGCAAGTCGCGCAAAAGTGTGCAGCGGTTTTGCGGCAACGACATGCGTAGAAATAAAGAGCTAAAGCGCAAGGAGCGAGTCTGAAAGATCGCGACGCGCCTTAGTCCTCGATTGAACCGAACCGGCCCGGCGGCGCATGGCGCCGCCGGGTTGGCGAATTCACATAACGGATCGCGGCATCACAAGGCGCCGAGGTAGATACATAATTTCATGGACAAACTAACGACAGATATCGCCGTCATCGGCGGCGGTGTGATCGGCGTGGCAACCGCGCTGCGGCTACGTGCAGACGGTCGCGATGTCGTAGTGATCGAACCTAACAAACCCGGTTCGGGAGCATCTTACGGCAATGCTGGAACGATCGCCGACTATGCAATCATTCCCGTCGGTACGCCCGCCGTCCTCAAAAACCTGGCCTCGCTGCTTCTCAATTCCGACAGCCCGCTGTCCATCCGCAAAACGGCATTGCCCACGCTGTTTCCTTGGTTGATGCGTTTTGCCTACGAATCTCTCCCGCACAGATACAGAGACAATACGAGCCGCATCGCCGACCTTCTGTCCGACGCTTCATCGGAATGGCTCGAACTCGCGGCAGAGATCGGCGCATCCGATCTTTTGAGCGCGAAGGGATGCCTCTATCTCTACCAGACGCCCGAGGCCTTCAAGGCAGCCGCTTCGGATGTCGAGCTTCGCCGAACCTATGGGATAGCGCAGCAGCTTCTCACACCCGACCAAGTGCAAAGCCTGGAGCCTCGGCTGCCGCAGGTCCATGGCGGAGGGCTTTTCTTTCCGAAAGCGATAAACTTCACCGATCCCGGCCAGGTCATGAGCGTGATGGAAGCCGCCGCCAAACGAGCGGGCGTCGAGTTCGTTCGAGACTCGGTGACGACTATTTCGCGTGAGCGGAGCGGAGTGAGGATGATGGCTTCGGCCCACGGCATCCATGCCCGAGCGGCGGTGATCGCTGCCGGCGCCCATTCCCGCGGTCTGGCTCTGCAGCTCGGAGAGCGGGTCCCCCTGGATACCGAGCGGGGTTATCATCTCGAATTCGATATGGAAACATTGCCGGTGGAACGACCGGTATGCCCGACGCATCACGGATTTTATTTTTGCCCGATGCGCGGCCGCCTGCGGGTGGCCGGCACTGTGGAACTCGGAGGCATCACCGCGCCTTCGAACCCAAGGCGCCTCGAAGTGTTGTTGGCAAACGCTCGCAGGATTTTCCCGACGCTTGGCGAACCAAGCCGCAGTTGGATGGGCTTCCGCCCTTCCATGCCCGATTCCGTTCCGGTCATCCGGCCTTCAAGAGGAGGAAGGGACGTGGTGTTTGCTTTTGGACACGGGCATATCGGTTTGACGCTGGCACCGCGGACGGCTCGGATGGTCAGCTCCATTCTTGCCGCTTGATCGCGTCAGGAGCATGTCGTGACATACGGAACTGTGAATTGCGACACCGCTTCGCTCCCATCATCAGAGATGCGGGTTGCGCGGCCGGTATTTCCGCACGAGCTTCTGGTTGATCTCGGCAGCACCCGGCATGTTGGCGCTGAGATAAATTGGCGCATCGCCGGATTTCGAAAGCTCCGAGGCGACTTCGGCAAAGATCGCATTGATGACCGTCACCCCGACCGCCGTCGAGACTGGCCCAACCCGAAGCCCCGTGCCTTCGAGATCGACAACGGCGTCACCCGGTGGCAGCCCGTTATCGAGCACCACATCGGCCACGTCGGCGAGCCGCCGGCGGCCATTGGCGATCGCTGAGGAATAGGCGATCGAAGTGATGGCAATCACCTTTGCGCCGATTTCGCGCGCATAGTCGGCGGCCTCGATCGGCGCGGCATTCACGCCCGAATTGGAGGCGATGATGATGACATCGCCCGGCTGCATGCCGTAACGCTCCAGCATTGGCCGCACCAGGCCCTGTGTGCGCTCATAGACCGAACTGATGACCGCACCCTCGTGCAGCATGGCCGAGCCGACGAGCACCGGCACGGTGAAAGCGAGCCCGCCGGCACGATAGTGCACCTCTTCCGCCAGCATATGCGAATGGCCGGTGCCAAAGACATAGACGCGCTTGTCGCCGTGGGCAGCATCGAGGATGACGGCTGCTGCCTGCGCCATCGGCTCGGCAAGCACCTTCTTCAGCTCTTCCAGCCGGCCGATCAGGTTGGAGAAATAGGCATCTGTAATGTCGGTCATCCCACTTCTCCTAGAGCATGTCGCGCAAAAGTGTGCCGCGGTTTTGCGATAACGACATGCGTAAAAACAAAGATCTAAAGCGCGAAGAGCGAATCTGAAAGATCGCGACGCGCCTTAGCGTTCAGGCCGCTTCGCCGCCGAGCCAGGTGGCGGTGACGGCAAGCGCATCGGTCAGATGCACGAGATCGGCGCGTGTCCCCGGCGAGAGATGGCCGCGATCAGCAAGCCGGAGGAACCGGGCCGGATAAAGGGTCGCCATGCGCAACGCCTCGGCGAGCGTCAGATCGAGATAGGTGACGCCGTAGCGGATCGTTGAGATCATGTCGACATCGGAACCGGCCAACGTGCCATCGGAAAGCACCAGCTTCGAGCAGAAGCCGCCTCTTTCGCGCCGGACCGTGCGCCCGTTCAGCGTGAACGAATCCTTCTCCGAGCCGACAAGCGACATCGCGTCGGTGACGAAGAACAGCTTGCCTTCGCCGCGCTTGGCGCGCAGTGCCGTGCGCAAGGCCTTCGGATCGACGTGATGGCCATCGGCTATGATGCCGCACCAGGTCGAGGGATGATCGATCGCCGCGCCGACGAGACCGGGCGCACGGTGTCCCAGCTGGCTCATGGCGTTGAAGAGATGCGTGACGCCCCGCGCGCCGGCATCGAAACGTTCTTCCGCCGCCTCGCTCGAACAATCGGAATGGCCGATGCTGATGGTGACACCGGCTTCCGCAAGCTCGCGCACCTGGGCAACCGTCACCTGCTCGGCCGCCATTGTGACGAGCAGCGTGCCGATCGCCTCGCGTGCCTGGATGAAGGCCTTGACGTCGCGGTCCTCCACCGGTCGCATCAGTTCGGCCAGATGCGCACCCTTCCTCGCAGGCGCCAGATGCGGACCTTCGAGATGCAGACCGGCAACGCCGCGGTTAGCTTTGACAGCCTCCTTGGCCGCCTCGATGGCGGCAATGGACGCTTCTGATGTATCGGTAATCAGTGTCGGCAGCAGCGACGTCGTGCCATAGGGCCGGTGCCCGCCGGCGATAATGTCCATCGAGGCAGCGGAAGGCTCGTCGTTCAGCATCCGCCCGGCGCCGCCATTGACCTGCGCATCGATGAAGCCGGCCGACAGAATACCGCCCGCAAGCGTCACCACCTCGCCGTCCGGCAGATCATCTCTGGCGACGATCGCTTCGACCTGTCCATCGGCAACGATGAGCGCCTTGTCGTCATGGAAGCGCTCGCCGTCGAAGATGCGGGCGCCGAGGAAGATCTTGCGGACCATCAGACCGTCTCCGTCACCTTGAGCAGGTTCGCCGGCTTGTCGGGATCAAAGCCCTTGCGGCGCGTCACCGACTCGATCAGCCGGTAATAGACGAGCAGCGACACCAGCGGATCGACGAGGCCGTTGCCCGTCGTCGGCACGCGCAGATGGACACCGGAAAGCGGCTGCGCCGAGAAGCCGACAGTGGTGGCGCCGAGCTTCTGCAGGCGCTCCAGCGCCTGGACATTGTTGGCGAAGGCCGCATCGTCGGGTGCGAAGGCGACGATCGGGAAGCCCGGCTGCACCAGGCGCATGGGGCCGTGCATCAGTTCCGCCAGCGAGAAGGCCTCGGCATGCAGGCCGGAGGTTTCCTTGGCCTTCAGCGCCGCTTCGAGTGCGATCGCAAAGGCCGGGCCGCGGCCGGCGGTATAGAGCGAGGTCGCATTGAACAGCACCTCCTCGGCTGCCGCCGTGTCGATCCCGGCGGTCGCCGACAGTGCCTCCGGCAGCTTGTCGAGCGCGGTCTGCAGGTCGGACGCGCCGCCGATCGCAGCCGTCACCCCGGCAAGGGCGGCGACCGAGGCGATGAAGGATTTCGTCGCCGCGACGCTCTTTTCCGCACCGGCACTGAGGCCGAGAACGATATCGGCCTGTTTCGCAAGCGGGCTGTCGGTGACGTTGACGACGGCGATCGTCGTCGCTCCGCCCTTCTTCGCCGCATCCTGCAACGCGACGATATCGGGGCTGGCACCCGACTGCGAGACGGTGAAATGGACGCCGCCCTTCAGATGCAGCGCCGCACCGTAGACGGAAGCGATCGACGGACCGACCGAGGCGACCGGAACACCGCAGGTAATCTCGAAAAGATATTTGAAAAAGGTGGCGGCGTGGTCCGAGGAGCCGCGCGCCGCCGTCGTCACCACGCTCGGGCGGGCGGACGAAAACAGCCGGGCAATCTCGGCAAAGACCGGTTTTTCCTTTTCGAGAAGCGTGGCCACCACCTCTGGCGATTGGCCGGCTTCTTGCAGCATCAGTGACTGGTTGTCATTCATAGGTCATCTCCGATTCTCAATTCGGCTACGAAATCATAGGCATCGCCGCGATAATGCGAGCGGGTGTATTCGACGACGCGCTGGTCTTCCAGGCGCGAGACACGTTCGATCAGGAGCGCCGGCGCGCCCGATTTGACGTTCAGGATTGCGGCGGAGGACGGGTCGAGCGTGACCGCCGTCAGCCGCTGCAGCGCGCGCACGGGCCTGTGGCCGCTGGCCGTCAGCGCATCGTAGAGCGATCCCTCGCCGCCGGCATCGTGCCCGAGGAACTTGATCGGCACCACGGCGCGTTCAATCGCCAGCGGCAGGCCGTCGGCAAGGCGCAAGCGGTCGAGCCTCAGCACCGGCTCGTCGCCGCCGAGGCCGAGCAGGAAGGATTCCTCCGGCGACGGCGTATTGACCGCCCGCGACAATATCCGTGCGGCCGGCAGACGCCCGCGTGAACGCATGTCGGCGGAGAAGGAGGAAAGCCGCCAGAGCGACTGTTCCATGCGCTCCACTCTGCTCGACACGAAAGTACCGCTTCCGTGGCGCGATTCCAATGCGCCGGACGCCATCAGATCGCGATAGGCGGTGCGCACGGTGACACGACCGAGCTTCAGAGCTTCGGCAAGGTCGCGCTCGCCCGGGAGTGCGGTGCCGGGCTTCAGCAGCCCTTCCTGAATGAGGCCGGTCAGCGTCTGCGCCAGCCGCTTGTAAAGCGGCCCGGTCAATGCCTCGTCACGCAGGCCGCGGCTATTCAATTCCGCTATCAGACTGGTTCTATCCATGGACGCACAATAGAACCTATATAGGACCAATCGGCAAGACAGAATCGAGTGCCGAAAGAAAAAACCCTCGCCGGCGGGCCGGCGAGGGTTTCATAGCGACCAATTTTGACAACCGTGCGTCGACAGCGCCCCGCGTTAGAAACGCGCGGCGCTGGAGGACGCTCAGTTCTTGGTGAAGATATAATCCGTCTCCTGGCGCAGCACTTCGCCGGGGCGCAGAACCGCATTCGGAAAACCTTGGTGATTGATGGAATCCGGCCAGACCTGGGTCTCCAGGCAAAAGCCGGCGAATGGACCGTATTTGCGCCCGCCGATGCCGGGAGCCCCGGTATCGAGCTTGAAGCCGGCATAGAACTGTACGCCTGGCTCGGTGCTGCGCACTTCCAGCGACACACCGGAATAAAGGCTGCGGGCGAGCGCAACGGTTCGTTTGGCGGTGCGCTCGGCGGACAGGCAGAAATTATGGTCGTAGAACACCTGTTCGCTGCCGACGAAACGCTTCATCGGCGCCATCTCGCGGAAATCGAATTCGGTGCCCTCGACGGAACGGATCTCGCCGGTCGGCACCTGCTTCTCATCGGTCGGCAGATAATAATCGGCGGCAATCATGATATCGTGGCCAAGCGCATCGTCGCGACCGTCGAGATTGAAATAGGCGTGCTGGCAGACATTGGCGAGCGTCGGCTGGTCGCTGGTCGATTCGTAGGTGATCGACAGTTCACCGTTGCCATGCACCCAGAAAGTCGCCTGGATGGTGCAATTGCCGGGATAGCCGGCGCGGCCATCGGGATCGACGATCTTCAGCACCACGCGGTCGACGTCATGCTCGACGATCGTCCAGTTGCGTTTGGCGATATTGTCGCTGCCTCCATGCAGATGCGTCACGCCGTTTTCATTCAGTTCGAGCTGATAGTCCTTGTCGTCAAGCGTAAACCTGCCGCCGCCGACGCGGTTGGCGCAGCGGCCGGGTGTCGCGCCAAAATAGGACGAATAGAGGGGGTAGCTGTCGAAATCGTCGAAGCCGAGCTGCAGCGGCGCGTCATGTCCCTCGAGGCGCAGATCCTGGATGACTGCGCCCCAGCTCATGATCTTGGCCGTCAGCCCACCGCCCTTGATCACGACGCGATAGACGGTCTCGCCCGCCTTCGTCTGCCCGAAAACGTCCCGCTCCAACTTATCCGACATGATCGACCGTCCATTCTATCTCTGCTGCAAATTCCTCAATTCGGAATCGATTTGAGGAATTTGCAGCGATTCAAACTGTGCATTGCACGTCCGATGAAGACGCGCGGTGTGGTAGGGTTCGGGACAGGAACCTGCCCGCATTTGCTTCAATCCGCAACCGGCGGATCAGAAAGAAAATGCCGCAGCAGTGAGGCGGCGGCACCGGCTCGGGGCGCGATCGGCAAGGTCAGAGGTCCGTGCCGATCTCTTCCACATCAAAGGGCGTCGTCTGGTAGATTTCGTTGATCCAGTTGCCGAACAGGAGATGCGCATGGCTGCGCCAGCGGTTCTGCGGCGCAAGCGCCGGATCGTTATGCGGGAAGTAATTGTGCGGCATCTTGATCGGCACGCCGGCATCGACGTCGCGAAAATACTCGTCGGAAAGCGAGGTGGAATCATATTCGACATGGTTGAACATGTAGAGCCGCCGGCCCTTCTTCTCGTGCACGAGACACACGCCCATCTCGGGTGATTCCATCAGGATCTCCAGGTTTTCGGACTTCTCGATATCGGCGCGGCGCACTTCGGTCCAGCGCGACACCGGCACTTCGAAATTGTCGGAAAAGCCGTTGAGATAGATGGACGAAGGCTTCAGGTTGCGGTGGCGGTAAACCCCGAAGGCCTTCTCTTTGAGCTCGTATTTCGGAACGCCGTGGAAATGATAGATCGCGGCCATCGCGCCCCAGCAGACGTTCATCGTCGAATGGACATTCGTTTCCGTCCAGTCGAGAATCTGCTGCATCTCCGCCCAATAGGTGACGTCCTCATAGGGCAAAAGCTCGATCGGCGCCCCGGTGATGATGAAGCCGTCGAACTTGCGATGTTTTACCTCCTCCCAGGTCTGGTAGAAGGCAAGCAAATGATCTTCTGACGTATTCTTCGCCTTGTGGCCGCCGATACGGATGAGCGACAGTTCCACCTGCAGCGGCGAGGCGCCGACGAGACGCGCCATCTGCAATTCGGTCTTGATCTTGTTCGGCATGAGGTTGAGCAGCCCGATCTGCAACGGTCGGATATCCTGACGGATCGCCAACGTCTCGGTCATCACCCGCACACCTTCCTGAACCAGGGTTTCGAAGGCGGGCAGCGTATCGGGGATCTTGATGGGCATTGCGGTCACTCGATCAAAAACAAAAACCGGCGGCGAAAAAAATCGCTACCGGTCCGCACGCGGCCCTTTAGCGATTTTTTTAACGTGGCTGCAAGCCGGCCGGCCAAATCACCACGGAGCGCTTTAATTAGACCCAGTCGGGTCGCGAATCAACTGTCGACTGCAGTCAAGTGACCTCTGCCGCATCATCACAGTTTAATGAATGATAGAATCTGTTGATAGACCCGTAACGCCACCATGTTATTTATAGGGGCATGGGCGATTTGGAAAAGCGTAATGGCAGATAAGATTGAGGGGAGGCCGGGCATCCGAAGGCAGGATAGGGTAGGGTATGATTTCAGCCTGACATATCGCCTCGGCGTCATGTTCTCAGCATTCTGGAATTCGGAAGTGCGTGGCAGGGTGCTGTTTCTGGCGACCGTGCTGATCCTCGTTATCCTGGCGACGTCCTACGGCCAGGTCATATTGAACGAGTGGAATGCGCCCTTCTATGACTCGCTGGAGCGCCGCGACCTCGGCGAATTCTTCCACCAACTCGAAATCTTCGCGATGATCGCCGGCACGCTGCTGCTGCTCAACGTGCTGCAGGCCTGGCTGAACCAGATGACGGCGCTCTATATGCGTGAAGGCCTGTCACGCGATCTCGTCGACCAGTGGCTGAAGCGCAAGCGGGCACTGCGGCTTGCCTCCAGCGGCCTGATCGGCGTCAATCCGGACCAGCGTCTGCACGAGGATTCCCGCAACCTTGCCGAAAGCACGACAGGGCTCGTTCTCGGCCTGCTGCAGTCGACCATCCTCCTGGTGAGCTTCATCGGCGTGCTCTGGGAGCTTTCGAGCGGCTTCATCTTCCGCATCAGCGGCCACAGCTTCTCCATTCCGGGCTACATGGTCTGGGCGGCGATTTTCTATGCCGCTTCCGCCTCGGTGCTGAGCCAGGTCGTCGGCCGCAAGCTGGTCAAGCTCAATGCCGACCGTTTTTCGAAAGAAGCCGAGCTTCGCTTCACGCTGATGCATGCCAATGAGAACATGCCGGCGATCACCGTTGCCCGCGGCGAGGAGAACGAGCGCCGACGTATCAACACCGACATCAGCTCGGTACTGACAGTCGTCAAGCGGCTCGCCATGGCCAATACCAATCTCACCTGGGTTTCGGCCGGCTACGGCTGGCTGGTAATCGTCATCCCGATCATCGTTGCCGCCCCCGCTTATTTCTCCGGCGGCCTCACCCTCGGCCAGCTGATGATGTCGGTCGGCGCCTTCAACCAGGTCAACACGGCGCTGCGCTGGTATGTCTCCAATTTCGGCCCGATCGCCGAGTGGCGCGCCACGCTGATGCGCGTCACCGATTTCCGCCAGGCGCTGCTCGACATGGACGAGGACTTCGACCTGAAGGACAGCATCGCCTATGAAAACGCCGCGCCCGACACGCTGACGCTGAAGGATGTGGTGATCGTCGCCAAGGTTGGCGAAGATATCGAGGAATGCGGCGGTTTCCGACTGCGTGAAACCAATGTCGTGATCAAGGCCGGCGAAAAAATCATGATCAACGGCGATCACAGCGTCAACCGCAAGCTGCTGTTCCAGGCGATGGCCGGCCTCTGGCCGTGCGGTAGTGGCACGATGGGCCTGCCGCCAATCGACGACATGCTCTTCGTTCCGCAGGTTGCCTATGTTCCCGGCGGCACGCTGCGCGAGGCGCTGGCCTTTCCCGAACGTCCCGAAGCCTACGAGAAAGCCGCCGTCGAGGCGGCCCTCGACAAGGTTGGCCTGCATTCGCTGATCGCAAGGCTCGATACCCGCGCCCGCTGGGACAAGCTGCTCGACGGCGACCAGCAGAAAGCGATCGGATTTGCCCGCCTCCTGCTCGTGCGCCCGCGCTGGATCATCTTCGACGAAGTGCTGGAAGGCATGGAGCCGGAACTGCAGGAAACAATGGCCAACCTGCTCGTCTCCATGCCCGAAAGCGGCATGATCTATATCGGCCGCTCCGAGGCCTATCTCGAGGCGCTGAAGCCGCGCGTGCTGCATCTGCAGGCGCTGCCGTCAATTTCCGAGGAGCCGCCTGTCGCCCAGACCGGCGCCAGCGCCAGTGCGGGCGCTGCCGCCGTGCCCGCGCCGGCGCTTTAATGCATGCGGCCCAAAACTGTGGAGCTGTTTTGGGATGACGGCCTGCATAAGGTAAGGACTTGAGCCGCTGGTCACATCGGCGGCGTGATGCCGTTGAGGCCGACGGCGATCTGGCTGGCCGAGATGCTGCCGTCCGCCGCCTTTTCGCCGGTGACGACGACGCCCGCGCCGGGCTTCAGATCATCCTTGGTCGCAGGCGCCAACGTCACGATCGGCGTGCCATCGGCAATCGCGATGGCCTTTTCCTTGCCCTGATAGGTCAGCGTGATCGTGTGGCCGTCCACGGATTTGACGGCGTTGCTGACGGTCGCATTGGTCATCTGGCTGTTCGGCTGCGCATCCCAGGGACGGTTGCCCTCGCCGGTTCCCTTCATCGACGCCGGAAAGATCAGCACCTCGATCGCCCCGTCCGGGCCTGTGCCCTTCGGAAGTGAAGCGACGCCGACGAAATCGCCGGGCTTGATATCCTCGACCGAGGCTTTCTTGATGCCGCCGACCTTCCAACCGGATTTCAGCGCGATCGTCGCATCGCTACCCTCGCGCGTCTTGACGACGAGCGTATCGCCGCTGAGGCTTTCGATGGCGCCGCGAACACGAATGCGCTGGGCATCCTGCGCCTGTGCGGCTTGCGACAGGGCAAGGGTCACGAGGCTACCGGCGACAAACGCCGTGAAAATTCCGGAATAGGGCTTGCGAGACATCTGACTTTTCCTTGTCGCCATTGCGATCGGCAATATCCCCGGCTGCCGGACGGCACCTTATGCCGCAGGACGACACACTGACGAATCAAGGAAAAGTGAGCCTTCAGCCTCGAGAAAATCTCAGCCTTCCAGCTCTTCCCGCAGCATTTCGAGCTCCAGCCACTCCTCTTCCATCTTTGTCAGGCCGGCGCGCAGTTTTTCCATTTCGCTGGCAAGCCGGTTGAAGGCCGCAGGATCGCGCGTGAAAAGATTGGGATCTGCCATCACCTGTTCGCGCTTGGCGATTTCGGCTTCGGCCTTCGCCATTTCCTTCGGCAGGTTTTCCAGTGCGAATTTCTGCTTGAAGGAGAGCTTGACCTTCGAGCTGCCTGGCGCTGGTGCCTCCTGCGTCTTCGGCTTCTCCGCCGCCTTCTCGGCTTTTCTGCGCTCCTCGAGCGCGCCCTTGCGTTGCACAAGCATGTCCGAGTAGCCACCGGCATATTCGATCCAGCGGCCATCAGGCGCATCCGGCACGGCGGGTGCGATCGTCGAGGTCACGGTGCGGTCGAGGAAATCGCGGTCGTGGCTGACGAGAATGACGGTGCCGGGAAAGCCTGCGACAATCTCCTGCAGGAGATCGAGCGTTTCGATATCGAGATCGTTGGTCGGCTCGTCGAGGATCAAGAGATTCGTCGGGCGCGAAAGGATGCGCGCCAGCATCAGCCGGGCGCGTTCGCCGCCGGAGAGGTTTCTGATCGGCGTACGCGCCTGTTCCGGCTGGAATAGAAATTCCTTCATGTAGCCGGTGACATGGCGCTGCTCGCCGTTGACGAGCAGGTTTTCGCCGCGCCCGTCCGTCAGATAATTGGCAAGCGTATCCTCGGGGTCGAGATCCTCACGCTTCTGGTCGAGCGTCGCGATCTCCAGATTGGTGCCGAGCTTCACCGTGCCGCTGTCAGGCGAAAGCTGCCCGGTCAGCATCTTCAGCAGCGTCGTCTTGCCGGCGCCGTTCGGCCCCACGAGACCAATGCAGTCGCCGCGATGTACGCGGATCGAAAACGGCGTGACGATTGCCCGCTCGCCGAAGCTCTTGGTGATCTTGTCGGCCTCGATGACCAGCTTGCCGGATTCCTGCGCGTCCGAAACCGTCGCCTGCACCGTGCCCTGCGGTCCCTTGTGGCCGCGATAGTTCGAGCGCATCGTCTGCAGCTCGCCGAGACGGCGCATATTGCGCTTGCGCCGCGCCGTGACGCCATAGCGCAGCCAGTGCTCCTCGCGCTCTATCGACTTGCCGAGCTTGTGCTGCTCCAGTTCCTCGGCCTCCAGCACCTGGTCGCGCCAAGCTTCGAAATGCGCAAAGCCGCGGTCGAGCCGGCGCGAGGTGCCGCGGTCGAGCCAAACGGTTGCCGTCGAGACCTTTTCGAGGAAACGCCGGTCGTGCGAGATCAGCACCAAGGCGCTGCGCGTCTTTTGCAGCTCGCCTTCCAGCCATTCGATCGTTGGCAGGTCGAGATGGTTGGTCGGTTCGTCGAGCAGAAGAATGTCCGGCTCCGGTGCCATAACCCGAGCAAGGGCAGCGCGCCGCGATTCGCCACCGGACAGCATTCTGGGGTCTTCATCGCCGGTCAGCCCGAGATGAGACAGCAGATAGGTGACACGATAGGGGTCATCGCCCGGCCCGAGGCCGGCCTCGGCATAGGCCTGCACCGTGTTGAAGCCGACAAAGTCCGGCGCCTGCTCGAGATAGCGCACCGTCGAGGACGGATGGCGGAAGACCTCGCCGGACTGTGCCTCGACCAGGCCGGCGGCAATCTTCAGCAGCGTCGATTTTCCCGAGCCGTTACGCCCGACGAGACAGATTTTGTCACCGGCCTCGATCTGCAGGCTAGCACCCGCCAGAAGCGGTGCGCCGCCGAAGCTTAGGAAGATATCGTCGAGTTTTAGAATGGGAGGGGCCAAAAATCAGACTCCGGAAAGATCATAGGGCCGGGCGAGCACGATTGCCCGGCCGCTGCGGAGCGAAAAGCGAACGGTGCCTTCCGCAACATTGGAAATGGTGCGCGACGAGCCGAAAGGCAGATGGAAATCCGCCAGCGGATAACGCGCATTCTCGATGGAAAGCCCTGTCAGCTCGCTGAATCCGGGCACGGAAAACAGGCTGCCCTTGGGAAGGTCCAGTTCGATCGTACCCGCAACCAGCGGCACTGCCTCTTCCTTGCCCGAGATCAGCAGCAGGTCGAAACCCTCTTCCGCCAGGCTGACGGCCGACAGCAGGTGCTGAAGCGCGTGGTCGGAGCGTTCGCCGCCGAGCGCGCCGGCGAGGATGAGCCGCCGCGCGCCCCGCGCGATTGCTTCCGCCACGGCGATTTCGCCGTCCGTCGCCGCCTTCGCTGCCGGATAAGGCTGTTTCGGCACATTGGGAAATGCATTCGCGAGATCGGCCGGTGTCGAATCGAAATCACCGACCCAGAGCTCCGGCTCGATGCCGAGTGCTGCCGCATGCCGCATGCCGCCATCGGCCGCAATGAAGCGGCTGTCGGCGATGGCGTGGCGCAGGCGCTCCGTCAGGCTGAGTTCGCCGCCAAGGAGAATGGTGAAGGTGGATTGGCTCATGGGCATTGCCCTTAGCGCAAACGGGGGGTCGAGGGGAAGGGGCGCCGCTTGCCTGAAAGCGCCGCGCGTCCAACACCAACAGGACGCTCGATCACTTTGAACTGCCGCCTAGCCCGGCGTATCCTTGTCGCGCGACAGGAAGACCGCCTCGTAGCCGCCGATGAAGCGCTCGAAAAGCGCTGCGAAGCGCTCGACATCTTCCTGCGGCCAGTCGGAAACGATCTCGGAAATGATCGCAAGCTTCTGCGCGACGATCTCGGCAAGCAGGTCCTGGCCGACCTCGGTCATGACGACGACGATCCGCCGCGCATCGGCCTGCGAGGCCTCGCGGCGCAACACGTTACGCCCGACCATGTCGGCGACCACCCGGCTTGCCCGTGACGGATCGATGCGCAGCATCTCCGCGATCAGGCCGACCGTGACCTCGCCGGCGGACTGCGCCCTCCGCACGGCATCGAGCACGTCGAGATGCGAAAGCTCAAGGCCTGGTGCAGCACTCTGGATCGCCAGCCGGCCGATCAGCCGCCGCCCGGTCATCAGCCGCATGCGTGCCATGCTCCGGCCGATACGCGGCACGTTTTCACGATCCGGCTCGGCCGGCTCCGCAGAAAGGGTCTTGGTCAGGACGTCGCTCATCACAGGACCATAACAGAGCCGATTCGAAAATTGAATATGCCGGCGTCATTAATGTGCCATTGACAACTATATGCTGTTAGCACATAAAAGCACATCAACCCGGAACGATGCCTCCCATGGACATGCAACTCGCGCCTGCGCCGCTCGTGACGGATCCTCGTCGCCGGCTTATCCTCTTCCTTTTTCTGATGACCGCCATGTTCATGGCGACGCTTGATAATCAGATCGTCTCCACGGCTCTGCCGACGATCGTCGGTGAATTCGGCCATCTCGAGCGCTTCGGCTGGATCGGCTCGGCCTATCTCCTGTCGCTGAGCGCCGTCATGCCGCTCTACGGCAAGCTCGGCGACTTGTTCGGCCGAAAATACGTGATGATGACGGCGATCATGATCTTCACCGTCGGCTCGGCGGTCTGCGGCCTTGCGGTCTCGATGAATACGCTGATCGCCGCCCGCGTGCTGCAGGGCCTTGGCGGCGGCGGCATCATGGTGTCGATCTTCGCCGTCAACGCCGATCTGTTCGAGCCGCGCGAGCGGGCTCGCTACCAGAGCTATTCCAGCCTTGTGCTGATGGCATCGGGCGCGATCGGCCCTGTGCTTGGCGGCACGATGAGCGATCTCTTCGGCTGGCGCTCGATCTTCCTCGTCAATGTGCCGATCGGCTTCATCGTGCTCACCGGCCTTGCCTTCATGCTGCCCTGCCGCAAACCGCATCGCCGCCCCAAGATCGATTATGCCGGTGCGCTCCTGCTTGCCATGACGACGACAAGCATCGTGCTTGCCACCGACAGCAGCGAACTGTTCGGCGCATTGATCTCGCCGCAGAGCATCGGCATCGTTGCCTTCGGCGTCATCTGCGCCGTCACCTGGGTATTCACAGAGCGCCGCGCGCCGGAGCCGATCGTTCCTCTGCAGCTGTTTCGCAATTCGACCTTCAGCCTGCTCCTGGTGATCTCGATCATGGGCGGCGCCATCGCCATCGGCATGGTCAATTATCTCGCCCTCTTCCTGCAGACCACGACCGGCCTTTCGCCGTCGGCCGCCGGCCTGCTCTTCATCCTCCTGACCGGCGGCCTCGTCTGCGGATCGCTGACAGCAGGCCGGATCATCTCGAAGACGGGGCGCTACAAGCCCTTCGCCATCGCAAGCCTCACCTGCAGCGCCACGGCCTTTGCGCTGATGTCGCAGATCCACGCCGGAACGCCGATCGTCTTCATCGGCGCGATCATGATGCTGCACGGCATCGGCATCGGCCTTGCCCAGCAGGTTCCCGTCATCGGCGTACAGAATGCAGCACCGGCCCGCGACGTCGGCGCCGCCACCGGCTCGGTGACTCTGTCGCGCATGGGCGGCGCCTCGATCGCTATTTCCATCTACGGCGCCATCATCGCCTCTGAGCTCGGCAAGGTCGGCGTCTCCATTCCCGGCGTCGCCGATATCGAGCAGTTGACGCCGAAAATGATGGCCGCCCTTCCCGAAGCGAGCCGCCAGGCCGTTGCCGATACCTATGCCGCCGCCTTCTCACCGCTCTTCATGACTTCCTGCGCCATTGCGCTGATCGGCCTTGCGGCCGCCATCATGCTGAAGCCGGTGCAACTGCCCCGCGCCGGCGAAACGACGAGGCCGCAACCGGCGACAGCGGAAGCTGCCGAATAGTCGAATCGCCCCGCGGAAATGCCTTACCAAGAGGCGTCTCCTCACCAAGAACATATTTCTGGTTGCAATTTTCACGCATGGACATTGCTGTCTGGCTGGTTATTTCAATCGACCCGTTCTTTTTCCGCGCTGCCGACGAATCTCCGCTTTGTGACGGAACTTTCGCCATAATTTCATCCGAGCGAAGGGAGGCCTTAATGCCTGAGGCTTGCCAAAATGCAACGGCGCCACATTTAAGCAGAGTCTCGCTATGCAACCGATGCGTAAATCAGCTACAGCAAAGACTTGTATCGGCCGATTGTGCAGCGCGAGATCAGGGGTGCGCACCTGTTGAATTCCCTTTGCCATGGTCGGTCCGAATCTCAGGCAAACCGGCAAAACAGCGACATGATGCGGAGAAACAGACTGGACAGCTTGACGACGTGGAAATCGCCCGCGCTTTCCAGTGATGCCATCTCTGCGCCGCGGCGCTTCGCGCGTCGCCTGATGCTGCTTTCGGCCGTCGCAATGGCGCTGAATGGCTGCCAAACGCTGATCGACCAATCCTATCAGCCGAGTGTCTCACCTTCTTCCAATCCACAGATCGTCGACGAGGTGCAGAAGAACGACCCGCGCGCGGCGATGGGCGCTCGTGAGCATCCGCGCATCGTGGCAAGCTATGGCGGCGAATACAAGGACGCCAAAACCGAGCGCCTGGTCGCCCGCATCGCCGGCGCGCTGACGGCGGTGTCGGAAAATCCGAGCCAGTCCTACCGCATCACCATCCTGAATTCGCCGGCGATCAACGCCTTTGCGCTGCCGGGCGGTTATCTCTACGTCACCCGCGGCCTGCTCGCCCTTGCCAACGACGCTTCGGAAGTTGCCGCCGTGCTGTCGCACGAAATGGGCCATGTGACGGCAAACCACGGCATTGAGCGGCAGAAGCGCGAAGAGGCTGAGGTCATCGCCAGCCGCGTCGTCGCCGAAGTCCTTTCCAGCGACATCGCCGGCAAGCAGGCGCTTGCCCGCGGCAAGCTGCGGCTCGCCGCCTTCTCCCGCCAGCAGGAGCTGCAGGCCGATGTCATCGGTGTGCGCATGCTCGGCGAAGCCGGCTACGACCCCTATGCCGCTGCCCGTTTCCTCGATTCCATGGCCGCTTACAGCCGCTTCATGTCGGTTGATCCCGAAGCCGACCAGAGCCTCGACTTCCTGTCGAGCCATCCGAATTCGGCGCAGCGCATAGAGCTTGCCCGCACCCACGCCCGCGCCTTCGGCCAGGAAGGCTCTGTCGGCGACAAGGGCCGCGATTATTATCTCGACGGCATAGACGGACTGCTCTACGGCGACAGCCCGGAAGAAGGCTATGTGCGCGGCCAGACCTTCCTGCATGGCGGCCTCGGCATCCGCTTCGACGTGCCGCCGGATTTCCACATCGACAACAAGGTCGAGGCGGTGATGGCCACCGGTCCGAACGACATCGCCGTCCGTTTCGACGGCGTCGCCGACAATCAGAACCAGAGCCTCACCAACTATATCTCCAGCGGCTGGGTAACCGGCCTCGACCCGTCAACCATCCAGCCGATCACCATCAACGGCATGGAAGCAGCCACCGCGCGCGCCAGCGCCGACCGCTGGGATTTCGATGTCACCGTGATCCGCAACAATTCGCAGATCTTCCGTTTCCTGACGGCCGTACCGAAAGGCAGCGACGCCCTTGAGCCAACGGCCAATGTGCTACGCGCCAGTTTCCGGCGCATGACGCCGGCAGAGGCGGCATCGCTGAAGCCGCTGCGCATCCGCGTCGTCACCGTCCGGCCGGGTGAGAACATCTCGACGCTCGCCGCCCGCATGATGGGCACCGACCGCAAGCTCGATCTCTTCAAGCTCATCAACGCCCTGCCCACGGGTGCGGCCGTTTCAACGGGCGATCGCGTCAAGATCATCGCCGAATAAAAAAGGCCCGGCTTACGCCGGGCCAGTCTGTGCTGCTGGAGGGGACAAGCATGTCGCGCAAAAGTGGGCAGCGGTTTTGCGATAACGACATGCGTAAAAAAACACCTAAAGCGCGACCGGCGAATCTGAAAGATCGCGACGCGCTTTCGGTTCAGGCGTAGGCCGCCATATGCGGATCGGCGCTGACGAGGGCGCTGCGGAGTTTTTCCATCGCCCGGCTTTCGATCTGACGCACACGTTCCTTGGAAATGCCGAGATCGGCACCGAGTTCTTCGAGCGTGGCACCGTCTTCCGCCAGACGCCGGGCGCTGATGATCTTCATCTCGCGTTCGTTGAGATGTTTCAGCGCCGAAGCGAGCCAGACGCGGCGACGCTCGCCGTCGATCATGTTTGAAACCTGCTCGTCCGGCAGGGGATCGTCGCTGACGAGGAAGTCCATCTTCTCTGCGCTCTCGGCATCGCCGGAGACCGAAGGCGCCTGCAGCGAAGCATCGTTACCGGAAAGCCTGGCATCCATCGTCTGCACATCGGCGAGGCTCACGCCGAGGGCCGCGGCGATTTCCTGGTGAATGGATTGCAGCGTCAGCTGTGTGTCACCCTTGGCGAGCTTGGCGCGCAGACGACGCAGATTGAAGAACAGCGCCTTTTGCGCTGAACTCGTGCCACCACGAACGATCGACCAGTTGCGCAGGATATAATCCTGGATCGAAGCCCGGATCCACCAGCTTGCATAGGTCGAAAAGCGCACGTCGCGTTCCGGCTCGAAGCGTGCGGCGGCCTCCAGCAGGCCGACATAGCCCTCCTGCACGAGATCGCTCATCGGCAGGCCGAAATTGCGGAACTTGCCGGCCATGGATATGACGAGGCGCATATGGGCCATGGCGATCTGGTTGCGCGCGCCGCGGTCGTCGTGATCCTTCCAGCGGGTGGCGAGATCGTGCTCTTCCTGACGGGCAAGATAGGGGGCGGCCATCGCGATTTTGATCATGCGCCGATCTGCAGACATGTTCTTCATTTCGATCTCCCAAAGCAGGCCTCTCGCCCTGAAATGAACAATAAAACTCATGTTCCGGAACATCGCTGTCCGGATTGAATGGGTTCTGAATGCATAAAAGCCTCGCCCCTGGACTTTTCAGGGGGAGGCCCTATTTCTCATCATGTGCCGGTAAGACGGCTGGGCTGGACCTGTTTCTTCACTTTGCCGGATGGGCAATATAGAAAAGGCATGATCCGCTCCTCATCGAACATTGACGGAATAGCAGTTCGCTCGTTGAGGCCATTGCCTGACGAGCAGTCCGCAATTACGTGTGATAAACGCGGCAGTCGGGAAAAAGTTCCAATAAAAAAACCCGGCACGAAGGCCGGGTTTTTTGACAGAAAAACAGGGTCGCTTTACGCGGCTTCGTCCTGCGAATCGTCTTCTTCAATCGCCTTGCCGCGCTTCGGACCCTTGTTGAGATTGGTCTCGACGAGACGGACGGCTTCGGTTTCCGACATCTTGTTGACAGCGGCGATTTCGCGCGCCATGCGGTCGAGCGCAGCCTCATAGAGCTGGCGTTCGGAATAGGACTGCTCGGGCTGGTTCTCGGCACGATAGAGATCGCGCACAACTTCAGCGATGGAAATCAGGTCGCCGGAATTGATCTTGGCATCATATTCCTGGGCGCGGCGGGACCACATGGTGCGCTTGACACGCGCCTTGCCCTGCACGACCTTCAATGCACGCTCGACGAAATCCGTTTCCGAAAGCTTGCGCATACCGATGCTCATTGCCTTCGCAACCGGAACCTTCAGACGCATCTTGTCCTTCTCGAAATCGATAACGAAAAGTTCGAGCTTCATGCCGGCAACTTCTTGCTCTTCGATAGCGGTGATGGTACCGACGCCATGAGCGGGGTAGACGATCGATTCACCGGTCTTGAAGCCGTGACGTGCTGTAGAAGGCTTTTTCTGCTGAGTCGTCATTCTATTCAAAAACTCCCTGTTACGCTTCCGGCGGCGGCCGGAGCCGGGTCAGTCAGGCCCGGGTGAGACGGTAGTATCCGTCGGGTGACTTCACTCTGGTCCCATCGGGCAAAAGCAAAGACTTCTTGCGCGCGATCTTGGGACCCGGCGCTCAAAGCGTTGATATGTCACGGAAACCGCGTACGGATTGGTTTTGCTTTCGTGATGGTTTTGGGCATGCGTCATGCCACAAATGGAACAGTAACAGAAACCTATCATAAAAATATGAGGAAATCAATAATTTGCTTCGCTTGAGTCATGCGGGCAACACATGTCACCCATATGCCTCACGCAGCTTTTACAACGTTTCGGCCCGCGGTCGCCCGAATCCGGCGACCGAATGTGGACACTGTTTCAATCGCCGGAACCAGGCTTCTCGGAAAAATATTTCTCGAATTTTCCGGACTCGCCATCCATTTCCTTGGCCTCAGGCAACGGCTCCTTCTTGACCGTAATATTCGGCCAGATCGTCGCATATTCGGTGTTGATCTTCAGCCATTTGTCGAGGCCCGGCTCGGTATCGGGCTTGATCGCCTCGGCGGGACATTCCGGTTCGCAGACGCCGCAATCGATGCATTCGTCGGGATGGATGACGAGGAAATTCTCGCCCTCATAGAAGCAGTCGACAGGGCAGACTTCCACGCAATCGGTGTATTTGCACTTGATGCAATTGTCGGTCACGACATAGGTCATGAAGAACTCCAGGATTTCCATGCGGATGGGGCCGGGCAACCTGGAACGTCGCGCCTATCCCCGTGCCGGAGGAAAAGCGTGAGCAGGCTTGGGAGGCAAGCACGCTTCCGGCAGGTTGTCAGTGACGTATCGGCTTTATCGCCGGATTTCAAGGATAAACGATCTGCAAAAGCCGCCGCCGCAGACAGAGTTTTCTAATCCTCGTCCGACATCAGCCTGTCGATTGCACGTCTTTCCTTTTTGGTCGGACGGCCGGTGCCGGTCGCCCGGATTGCCTGCTCGTAAGGCGTGAGACGTTTTGCCTCATCGGGCGGCGGGGATTGGTCGTCGTAAAGCAGGCGCGCCTGCTCGTAGGGCCCCCGCCGCTCGCCGGCAAGGCGCACGACGAGAACGACATCGCGCCGCTCCAGCGTCAGCTCGATACGGTCACCCGGCTTGACCATCTGGCTCGGCTGGCTGCAGCGCTCGCCGTTGATGCGCACATGGCCTGATTGGATATGGCTCTGCGCCACCGAGCGTGACTTCGCCATGCGCGCGAAGAACAGCCACTTGTCGATGCGCTGGCGCGAACCGCTTGTCGGCTGTGTCTCCCCGCTCATGACTACTTCTTCATCTGCTCCTTGAGGGCCGCGAGCTTGGCGAAAGGCGAATCCGGATCGATCGGCTTCTCCTTGCGCGGCGGCTTGGCCTCAAAGCGCAGCGGCTGCGAGCCGCCGCGATTGTTGTTGCGGTCGTTACGATCGTTGCGGTCACCGCGATCCTTGCGATCGCCACGGTCCTGCCGGTCGCCGCGCGGCTGGTCGCCCCGTGGTTGGTTGCTGCGGTCGCCCCTTGCCTGCTGCGGCCGGCCGCCATCGCGACCGCCGCCTTCCTTGCCGCGGTTCTGGCGATTGTTGTCACGGCCGTCGCCGCCGCGATTGGCCTCGCCGCCTTCACCGCCGCCGGGCCGGCGATTGCGGTCGCCGCGTTCCTGGTTCTGACCGCGCTCCTGACCCTGGCCGCCACGGCGATCGCCATGCCCGCCGCGCGCCTGGCGCTGATTGTCGTTGCGGCCGCCGAGACGCCACAGAAGAACCGGCTTCGGTTCCACCGGCTCGCCGGCTTCCCCAGCAGCAGGTGCTGCTTCCCCAGCAGCAGGTGCTGCTTCCTCGGGAGCGGACACCGCTTCCCCAGACGCTTCCACCGGAGCCGATGTCTCGATCGCTTCGACCGGAGCGGGGGTCTGGACCGCTTCGGCTACGGGCGCGTCAGCAACCGCCGGAGCCGTCTCGGTTGCAGACGCTTCGGCAGCAGTCTCTTCCGCCGCTCCGTCGGCATCGTCGTGATCGGCCTTTTCGGCTGTCTCTTCCGCAGGCGTTTCCGCAGTGGCAGCAGGCACTGAGGCCGCATCCTGCGTCGCAAGATGTACTGATGCCTCTTCCGCCTTCACGGCATCGGCGCGATAGCCGAGACCCTTGAGGATTTCTTCCATGTCCTCGAGCGTCGCACCGAGGATCGACAGCATCGCCGTCGTCGTCGTGAAGCGGCGGCCGTCATAGGCGCCCTCCGGACGGTTGTTTTGACCGGGCTTCCATTGCAGCAGCGGTCGGATGATATCGGCAAGCCTTTCCAGAATGTCGATGCGCACGGCACGCTTGCCGAGGAAACGGAAGCCGGCGAGCTTGTAGAACATCCGCTCGAAGCTCGGATCGGTGACGACGGAGGTGCGGCCGGCGGCAAGCACCGGAATGAGATCGCCATAACCCGCCTTGTCGAGACCGTCATTCTTCAGCGCCCAGAGCAGCGTGATGAGCTCGGCAGGCGCCGGCTTCAGAAGTGCCGGAACGAAGATATGATAGGCGCCGAAACGCACGCCGTAACGGCGCATGGAGGCACGGGCCTCCTGGTCCAGCGACTTCACCTCCTCGGTCACGTCGCGACGGAAGAGCACCCCGAGATTCTCGACGAGCTGGAAGGCAAGCCCCTTGGCGAGACCCTGCAGGTCCTCGGCGCGCGACAGATCATCGAGCGGCTTCAGCACCGTGCTGATATGATGATTGACGAAGCGCTCGATGCGGGCGGCGACGTGATCACGGGCATTGCCCGTCAGTTGTTCGTCGGCCAGCAGGATCACGCGCGGACGCATGATGTGATCGCTGCCCGAAAGCCGCGCCACCGGGTCGCCCAGCCAACGGATCAAACCGTCCGAGCCGATCACCAGATCGCTGTTGCCGGCGGCATGCATCCGCGCCGCGCGGGCTTCGAACTCGAGCCCGAGCGCCTTCTGCGACGCAGCCTGAACCGCCTTGGCATCCGGTCCGTCCGTTCCCGCCACCGGCGTGAAACGGAATCCGCTCAACTGCCCTACATGATGTCCTTCAACGAAGACATCGCCATTCACACTGATTTCAGCTTCCAGCATCGCATTCTCTCTCAGGCGCTTCATGAGCACAGATGTCCTGCGATCAACAAAGCGTTTCGTCAACCTTTCATGTAACGCGTCGGACAATCGATCTTCGATTTCCCGCGTCTTTTCCTGCCAGTGTGTCGGATCGGCAAGCCAACCGGGCCGATTCGAAACGTAGGTCCAGGTCCTTATCTGCGCGATTCGCGCCGAAAGCGTGTCAATTTCCCCATCTGTTCGATCGGAGCGATGAACCTGCTCCGCCAGAAACTGCTCGTTCACCGTGCCATAGCGGACGAGATCGGAAAAGAGGGTCGCGATAAGATCGGCATGTTGTGCTGGGGTGATACGCCGATAGTCGGGAAGCGCGCAAGCCTCCCAGAGTTTTTCGACGCGCGCCGGCCTGTCGGCGAGATCGATGACCTCGGGATAGCGCGAAAGCTGTTCCAGCGCCTGCTGGTCGACCGCAGGCAGCGCCCGCGTCAGCCCCGGTACGCGCGGTCCCACCTCAAGGCTGGCGCGCAGCGATGCGATTGAGGAGAAGTCCATCTCCGTCGTCCGCCACTGCAAAACCTTGACGTTGTCGAACTCGTGCCCCTCGATGCGCTGCACCAGCTCATCGTCGAAGGGCGAGACCTGTCCGGTGACGCCGAAGGTCCCGTCCCGCACGTGTCGCCCGGCGCGCCCGGCGACCTGGCCGAGTTCGCCAGGATTGAGATTGCGGAATTGGTAACCGTCGAATTTCCGGTCCTGGGCGAAGGCAACGTGATCGACATCGAGGTTGAGGCCCATGCCGATCGCATCGGTCGCCACCAGATATTCGACGTCGCCTGCCTGATAGAGCGCCACCTGCGCATTGCGGGTGCGCGGGCTGAGCGCGCCAAGCACGACCGCGGCGCCGCCGCGCTGCCGGCGGATGAGCTCGGCGATGGCATAGACCTCGTCGGCGGAGAAGGCGACGATGGCCGAACGCTGCGGCAGCCGGGTGATCTTCTTCTGCCCGGCGTAGAAAAGATGCGAAAGCCGCGGCCGCTCGACGATATTGATGCCGGGCAGCAGCTGCAGCAGAATCGGCCGCATCGTCGCCGCACCGAGCAGCAGCGTTTCCTCTCGGCCGCGAAGATGCAGGATGCGGTCGGTGAAGATATGGCCGCGCTCGAGATCGCCGGCGAGCTGCACCTCGTCGATCGCGACGAAGGCGGCCTTAGTCTCGCGCGGCATCGCTTCGACGGTGCAGACGGAAAAACGCGCATTGGGCGGCGAAATCTTTTCCTCGCCGGTGACCAGCGCCACATTCTGCACGCCGACCTTCTCCACCACCCGCGTATAGACCTCGCGCGCTAGCAGCCGGAGCGGCAGGCCGATCACGCCCGTCCCGTGCGCAACCATGCGCTCGATGGCATAATGGGTCTTGCCGGTATTGGTCGGCCCGAGCACCGCGGTCACACCGCGCCCACTCAGAATCATCGGCTGCGAAGTCAGAGTCATGAGTCCATGCAAATGAGGCGGGTGGCCCCAGGAAAATCTCGGCTCCTCGATGGAAGCCAGTGAACACATGGACAGCTGCCGCCGCAAACGCAAGGGCAGATTTCAAAATGCCTCGGGGATTACGACCTTTGCGAGTCCCGTGGAGCGCCCGAATTGCCGATTCGGAACAGCGTGAGAACGAATCAGCGACGAATCGGTGACTCCAGCTGATTCAGCTTTTGTTCACGGCTAAGTGTTGATTTTGAATCACTTTTTCCCACTAGATGCTGAATCGTGAGACTCTCTCTTGTTCGTATTTTCGCTATCGTGAGTGACCGATTCCCGCCTGATCTTGAACAAGCGAAAATCCGCCCGAAATTAACCTCTCGACCAAAGCCGGAACGAATCGGAGACGAATCGCTGACTCCGTCGTTTTCGCCTTTCGTTCACGGCCACATCTGGTAGCAGCTTCAGGTCCGGGCGCTAGATGCGGATCGGCGGCAGGGGCCTTCGTTCCACCTCATCGCACCGGCATTAATCTTTCGGGAGCCGGATTCAGATCGCGTTAAACTGCGGCAGCCGATACGGGTGCCGAGTGCAGGCGTTGATCAAAGAGGGAACGAATCGCTGACGAATCGGCGACATCACGATTTTCCCGCTTTGTTCACCGCAACATATTGTATTTAAAGGAGTTTTTAACCATAGGGGTGATTTCCCGGGATGGTCGAATTCGACCGATGCTGCCGACCGTTCGTGAAAGCGGCCATGCTCCTCAGAAAACCGCAAACAAGGTTTCGTCACATTTCGAGAGCTTAGCCGGGAACAAAAATCGCCAATAAGTGTTTCTCGTCCATTCGAATTGCAGATGAAATGAAGGGAACACACTATGCTCGGCACGATACTTCTTGTTATCCTTATTCTGCTTCTGATCGGAGCCCTGCCGAATTGGGGTTACAGCCGTGGCTGGGGCTATGGACCTTCTGGCGGTTTGGGGCTAGTTCTCGTCATTATCATTATCCTTGTACTCATGGGCCGCGTCTAAAGGCCTACAAACCTGGGGAGTTACGACATGATGAAGAAGATTGTTCTTATTGGTGCGCTCGTCGGCGCTCTGGCATCCTGCACGGCGACCGAGCAAGGTACGGCGATCGGCGCCGGCACCGGTGCGGTCATTGGCGGTGTCGTCACCAACAGCTGGGGCGGCGCAGCCGTCGGCGCCGTTGCAGGCGGTCTGACCGGTGCTCTGATCGGTCATTCGGTCGAACGCCGCGGCTACTGCGTCTATCGCGACCGCTACGGCCGCCGCTACGAGGCTCGTTGCCGCTAATCGGCAAAGGCATATCGGACTCCCGACGGGCGCTTCGGCGCCCGTTTTCTTTGCCGCTCACACCCGTCAACGAGTCGTTGACACTCGGTTGCGAAAGTCAAATCTACCGCCGCCCGACGGGCAGGCCCATATCTCCTTCACGAGCGCAACGGACAGGCAGAGCCGCCCGGCGCACCGGAAAGGAACGTTTCCATGATCCAGATTTTCCTGAATTCCCTCGTCGCCGCTCTCATCGCATCGGCTTTCCTGACGACCGCGATATCAGCCCTCAGCAGCGGCGACCGCTCGCTCGCCAAAGTCCCAGCCAGAGTTCGGAAACAGCGACATCCAAACACCGACCGCCGGTTTTGATCCAGCAAATGAAATAAGCGATGGCGCGTCTCCCGGCGCGTCATCGCTTTGAATCTGCCGATAATCCGTATTACCGACTCGAGGAATGGAATTGCCTAGGCGAAGTATTGCCCACCATTGGCCGTCAGCGTCGAACCGGTGATGAAGCCGGCATCGTCGGAGACGAGGAAGGTGACGCAGCGCGCGATCTCTTCCGGTTCGCCGAGACGGCCGACGGGGATCTGCGGAATAATGCGTTCATTCAGCACCTTCTCCGGCACGGCAAGCACCATTTCCGTTCCGATGTAACCGGGGCAAATGGCGTTGACGGTGATGTTCTTGTTTGCCCCTTCCTGCGCCAGCGCCTTGGTGAAGCCGAGATCGCCCGCCTTGGCCGCCGAATAATTCACCTGGCCCATCTGGCCCTTCTGCCCGTTGATCGACGATATATTGACGATACGGCCGAAGTTGCGGTCACGCATGCCGGTCCAGACCTGATGCGTCATGTTGAACAGGCCGGTGAGGTTGGTATTGATCACCTCGTGCCACTGCTGCTGCGTCATCTTGTGGAACATCGCGTCGCGGGTGATGCCGGCATTGTTGACGAGGATTTCGACAGGCCCGATCTCGCTTTCGATCCTGGCAATTCCCTCGCCGCAGGCGAGGTAATCCGAAACATCCCATTTGAACACCGGAACGCCGGTGACATCATGGAAGGCTTTGGCCTTCTCGTCGTTGCCCGCATAGCTGGCCGCGACCCTGTATCCGGCGTTTTTCAGTGCCATGGATATTGCCGCGCCGATGCCGCGTGTACCCCCAGTGACCACAGCCACTCTGCTCATGTTCCGCTCCCCTTTTGTTTTTCGCCCCGCCGCGTGGCGGGATCTTCAATCAAACATGGATCGTATGCTATTTAAAGCGCTTCAAAGCACATGGCCACACCCATGCCGCCCCCGATGCAAAGCGTGGCAAGACCTTTCTTCGCACCGCGGCGCTTCATTTCGAACAGCAGCGTGTTGAGAACGCGCGCGCCGGAGGCGCCGATCGGGTGGCCGATCGCGATCGCCCCGCCGTTGACGTTGACGATCGACGGATCCCACCCGAGATCCTTGGTGACGGCGCAGGCTTGCGCCGCGAAGGCCTCGTTGGCTTCAACGAGATCGAGATCGTTCACCGACCAGCCGGCCTTCTCGAGCGCCTTGCGCGAAGCCGGGATCGGTCCGGTGCCCATGATCTGCGGATCAACACCTGCCGTTGCCCAGGAAACGATGCGAGCGAGCGGCTGGATGCCGCGCCGGACTGCCTCCGCTTCACTCATCAGCACCGCCACAGCGGCACCATCGTTGAGGCCGGACGCGTTCGCGGCCGTAACCGTGCCGTCCTTGTCGAAGGCCGGGCGCAATTTCCCCATCGCCTCGAGCGTGGCGCCGTGACGGATATATTCGTCAGCATCGACCGTAACGTCGCCCTTACGTGTCTTGATGACGTAAGGGATGATCTCGTCGACAAAGCGGCCGGCCTTCTGCGCTGCCTCCGCCTTGTTCTGCGAGCTGACGGCGAATTGATCCTGGTCGTCGCGCGAAAGCTGCCACTGGCGCGCAACATTCTCGGCGGTGATGCCCATGTGGTAGCCGTGGAAAGCGTCGGTCAAGCCGTCCTTGATCATCGTGTCGATCATCTTCATGTCGCCCATCTTGACGCCGCCGCGCAGATGCGCGGCATGCGGGGCCATCGACATGGATTCTTGGCCGCCGGCAACGATGATCTTGGCGTCGCCGGTGGCGATCTGCTGCATGCCGAGCGCAACCGCGCGCAGCCCCGAGCCGCAAAGCTGATTGACGCCCCAAGCGGTCGCCTCCTTCGGAATGCCGGCCTTCATCGCCGCCTGGCGGGCCGGGTTCTGGCCCTCGCCGGCGGAGAGCACCTGGCCGAGGATCACCTCGTCCACCTCGCCGGGATCGACGCCGGCGCGCTCGAGCGCGCCCTTGACGACGGCCGCCCCGAGCTCATGCGCGAGAACCGTCGCGAAAGCGCCGTTGAAAGCGCCGACTGCTGTTCGCCCTGCACTGGCGATGACGATGGATGGATTGCTCATGGGGACGCTCCTCGTTTTCGTCTCACTTACATAAGTGGAAACTGGCAAAGCTTGGAGCACAAGTCAAACGCGAAGACCGGCTGCCGTCATTTTTCGGCAGCAGCCCGCGAAAGCCCGATTCATCTGCTCTGTGAAAGGTTTGCCGCATCGCACAAAGAGATTGTCACCGGCCTTCTTTTGCGTTTACAGTCTCAACTGGAGGAATATCCATAAATCAGACGGGGGTTCAGGAGACTGATATGGCGAAGCATGAGGGTCAGATTGTTATCAAGAAATACGCCAATCGCCGCCTATACAACACGGGCACCAGCACTTACGTGACGCTGGAAGACCTGGCGGAGATGGTGAAGAAGGGCGAAGAATTTACCGTACAAGATGCAAAAAGCGGAGATGACATCACCCATTCGGTGCTGACCCAGATCATCTTCGAACAGGAATCAAAGACCGGAAACACACTGCTCCCCATCTCCTTCCTGCGCCAGCTCATCACCTATTACGGCGACCAGATGCAGATGGTCGTGCCGAGCTTTCTCGAACATTCGATGCGCTCCTTCACCGAACAACAAGCCCAGATGCGCGAGCAGGTGACCCGCGCTTTCGGCGAAACGCCGCTCGGCAAGAACCTGCAGTTGCCGATGCAGATGGTCGAGGACCATGTTCGCCGCAACACCGAGCTGTTTCAGCAGGCAATGCAGATGTTCTCGCCCTTCATGACGCCGCCTGCCAAGGAAAGCCGCAAGGCCGAGGCCAAGGATATCGACGAGCTGAAGGAACAGCTCCGCGCCCTTCAGAACAAGCTCGACAACCTATAGTCCGATCGAGACATCCCGCCCGGCGCTTCGGATCGACACGGCAAAACCGCCGATGACATCGATCAGAGCGATCGTCATCAAAATGAAGAATACCTGCGTCGCAGCATCCCGGACGAGCAAAAACTCGACCAGGAAGGCGATGAAGACCAGCATCGACAACATGTGGTTGACGAGATTGCCGGGACCGGTTCTGGTCGCTTTGAGAATTTCGAAGAACAGCACGACAAGTGCGATGACGATGAAAAGATCGCCGAGCGCCATGCTCCAGATCGCGCCCGAGATCATCGACAGCACGATGATATCATGCTGCAGTGCCGGAATGCCGCCATCGCCCATCAGGCCCAGCATCGCCAGATTGTAAAGAATAAACGGGATAATCATCAGGGGCATGGCGGCTATCATCGGCAATCTCCCAGCGCATCATGCTTTCCGAAAATCGGATGCGATTTTCGGAAAGCATGATGCGTAGCTTCAAAGTGCTACAGCGTCCTTTGCGCGTCTGAAAAGACGCGCGGCACAGTAGCGCGCAAGAAGAATACTGCCGCAAACCGTTGTCTGACTGCAAGTCATTGCAAATATTATATTGTCGAAATGCAAAAGGCCGGCATGACGCCGGCCTTGAAACTTCGATCGGACAAGCCGGATCGGGAAATTATGCGCTTTCCTTCGGCGTCAGGACCTGGCGGCCGCGATACATGCCGGTCTTCAGGTCGATATGATGCGGGCGGCGCAGTTCGCCGGAATTCTTGTCTTCGACGTAGGTCGGAGCCTTCAGTGCGTCTGCCGAACGGCGCATACCGCGCTTGGACGGGCTTGTTTTTCTCTTCGGTACAGCCATTTCACTTACTCCACTTGCGGGCAAAACATTCCCACGGCCAGACTGGCGGCCGAAACGGACATGTCGCGATTTCGGAATTTGGCGCGCTTATACATGCAAGGTGTGGCCTTGACCAGTCCCCATACGTATTTTTTGCGAAGCCGATGATTCCAGGCTCAGACTTCGTCTTCCGGCACGATCCAAGGCTCGGCGCGGGCCGCCTCTTCCCATTTCCGCCAGGCCGGATGCGCCTTCATGGTCTCCATATAGGCCAGGATATCGTTTCGGCTGACGAGATCGTAGATGTCGAACCGGTTGACGACAGGCGCAAACATCGCATCCGCCCCGCTGAACGCGCCAAACAGAAATGGTCCGCCGGATTGCTGCAGCAGGTCGCGCCAGATCGTCTCGATGCGGCTGATATCGGCGTCGACACCATCCGGCAGCGCGATCTTGCCCTTCGGCCGGCGGATATTCATCGGGCAGGCGCTACGCAGCGCCCGGAAGCTCGAGAGCATTTCCATCGAAACCGAACGGGCGAGCGCCCGCTCGGCACGATCCCTCGGCAGAAGGCCGGCGTCCGGATAAAGCTCGGCGACATACTCGATGATCGCCAGCGATTCCCAGATCTTCAATGCGCCGTGCTGCAGGATCGGCACCCGCCCGGTCGGCGAAATCGCCTTGATATTGGGATTGCCACCAGGATAGTCGAAGGGGATCAGGACTTCCTCGAAATCGACGCCGGCGCCCGTCAGCGCCATCCAGGGCCGGAACGACCAGGAAGAGTAGTTCTTGTTGGCAATGTACAGCGTCGGTTTATCCATGGGCCTCTCCCGTTCAGGCTTCGAAATCGAAAATCAGCAATTCGTGGAAATGGTTCATATCCTCGAACACGCAGAATGCCGGCGGGGTCAGCTCGAGAACAGGGGCCTTGCGGCGGATATCGTCGGCCACCTCATCGAGCATCGCCTGCCAGCGCGGCAAGGCTTCATCCTCCAGCCGTTCGATCGCATAGGCAAAGGTCATGTGGAACTTGTATTCCTCATGGCTCGGCTGGCGATAGCCCAGAAGATCAGCCAGCGCATTGCGCCAGGCGCGCATGACCCTGCGGTCGTTCTCCGTCGCCCCGTCGACGAGCAGGCCCGATGGGCGAGCGTCGACGATGGCGACCTTGAAGGGATCGAACATCGAGAAACCTTCGAGCCTGGCCGCCATCAGCGCGGTCATGTCTTCGATCGGCGTATCGAGTGGGAGGTCGCCCGGCCAGGAATCCTGCCGGCGCCTGGTCTCGATGACACCTTCGAAAAGCGTCATGTGAATGCTTGATATCGGCGTGAAGAGGAACTGCGGGGCCTCGGGCATCGCCAGATATTTCTCACGCGCCTCGATCAGCGCCGTCTGCGTCTGCGAGCCCTTCTCGAGATGGCAGACGATGGTGTTGCCGGCTTCCGGCAGAAAGCCGCCGACCTTGCGATAGCGGCTGCCGAGATGGACGGGCGGGGTCGGATTATGCCTCTTCGAATAAAGGAGGAGTTCGGGCGAAAACGTCGTGGTGGTCATGGGCGACTCGGGGGCTCTGGTTGGACTGCATTCGCCCATATGGCAGAACCAAGAATGTCAGATGACACTTGCCGCTTCTAGAGCATGATGCCGAAAAGTGTGAGCGGTTTTCGGACGACATCCTGCTCTAACGACAAGTTCTGATGTCAATCATAGATGCACCTGATGTAGTCGCCTGAACCTTGTGCGCGTCTCTCGATGACGCCGGCCAGCCGGCGAAGGCCTCGTCCAGGCTTGCCGGCATTGCGGTCGATCGGGTTCGGCAGCGAGACGGCAAGCAGCGATGCCTGGCGCCGCGTCAGCTTCGAGGCCGGCACCTTGAAATGATGCTGGGCCGCGGCCTCGATGCCGTAGATGCCGGGACCCCATTCAGCAATGTTGAGATAGATTTCCATCAACCGCCGTTTCGACAGGACGAAATCCGTGGTCACCGCGAGCGGAAGTTCCAGCGCTTTGCGCACGAAGGAGCGGCTGTTCCAGAGGAAGAGGTTCTTCGCCGTCTGCATCGGAATGGTACTGCCGCCGCGTGTCGCCTGACCTTTCAGCGTATCCTCGACCAGCATGCGCATTTCCGCCCAGTCGACGCCACCGTGAAAGCAATATTGCCCGTCCTCCGACATCATCACCGACTGCACCACAACCGGGGCGATGTCATCAAGAGACACCCATTGCCTGTCGTAACCACGCAGCAGCACGAGATCGCGCAGCATCAGCGTCGAGACGGGGTGAATGAAGGGCAGCAGATAGAAAAAGATCAGTGCATAGGGAAGGATCAGCAAGATCAGCACGGCAAGAACAATGCGTTTCAACACACGCCGGTCTTCGAACCATCGCCGACGAGCCGGCATGTCGACGCTGTCCTCTCTCTCTGGCGCTATATCCAATGTCCCCAAGTCCGATTTCGCTCCTGTCGTTCTCATAACGCCTGTGCAGAGCTTATGCCAGAGTGCGTGGCGAATCTTGCTGCCGCCATCGACAATTCCGTTGCAAGCCCGTGGGCGCTCATGCCAAACAGCGCCCATGGACGCGAACCGGGACACTTTCGAGACGAGGCTGAAGAACAACGCCCACGAGATCGAGGCGCTGCTCGACCTATTGCTCTCGCCGAGCAGCCTTTCCGATGAAATCGCCAGGCCCGAGACGCTGCGCGATGCCATGCATTATGCCGTGCTGAACGGCGGCAAGCGGCTGCGCCCGTTTCTCGTCGTCGAAAGTGCAGCTCTTCTCGGCGGCGACGCAGAGGCGGCACTTCGCGTCGGCGCCGCCCTTGAATGCGTTCACTGCTATTCCCTCGTGCATGACGACCTGCCGGCCATGGACGATGACGACCTGCGCCGCGGCAAACCGACGGTACACATCAAGTTCGACGAAGCGACGGCAATCCTCGCAGGCGACAGCCTGCTGACCTACGCCTTCGACATCATCGCTGCGCCGGAAACGACCCTTCCCGATACCAGCAAGGCATCGCTGGTGCTGGCCCTTGCCCGCGCAGCCGGTCTCGGCGGCATGGCCGGCGGCCAGGCGCTCGATCTCGCGGCAGAAAAGCAGGCCCCCGACGAAGCCGGCATCATCCGCCTGCAGGCGATGAAAACCGGTGCGCTGATCCGCTTCGCCTGTGAAGCCGGCGCCGTCATCTCGGCAAGCCCGCCGGAAGATCGCCGCCGCCTGCGCGCCTTCGGCGAAAAGATCGGTCTTGCCTTCCAGCTTGCAGACGACATTCTCGACCTGACCTCGGACACCGCGACCATGGGCAAGGCAACCGGCAAGGATGCGGCCCGCGGCAAGGGAACACTTGTAGCTCTTCGCGGCATGGAATGGGCCGAAGCCCAGCTCCGTGAGCATGTCCGCGATGCCGAGGCGCTGCTTGCCCCCTACGGCCCCCGCGCCTCGATCCTCACCGCCGCGGCGCATTTCATCGCCGATCGGAAGAGCTGACATCCCCAGGCCCACCTCCGGCGTTGGGGAGCTTTGACTGTTCCCCGACGCCGATGATCCGATCGTTCAGGCGCCGGCTAAAACAGGCGCCTGAACCGCAGCTGTTCGCCGCCCCAGGATCGCAACGATCATCAGACCGCCGACGACGCTCAGATGCTCGATCGCAAACAGCATCTCGAGAAAGGCGGCTTGGCCGCTCATCGACCAGAAAGCGTGCGCGATCGGGATCGTCAGCACGGTAAAGACGCCGAGAGCGCCCGCCCCGAGCCAGATATGCCGACCTGAGATGACAAGGGCGGAGCCGGCTAGCTGCACGAATATGACGGCAATCGCAGTCGGCGCAGCAGGCGCAAGGCCGTAGTGCTCCATCTCTGCGATCGCGGTCGGGAAGTCGAAGAGCTTCGCAAGCCCGCTCGACCAGAAGACCAGCGTCAGCAGAATGCGGGCAAAGATCCGAAAGCTGCTCGATGCCAGCAGGCGATCGACATGATGCATTCTCATTGTTGATTCCTCGATTGTCGAAAGGATTGGGATCGGCGTCGCAGCGCTTGCTCCCGGGGCCGCGGGCTCACGCCTGCGGCGGCGGCGGAATGTCGATGCCGAAACGGGCGGCCGTCGCGACGATCTTCGGAACGTCGGGCGCGCTCATCGGCGGAAAGGCTGTCGTGCCGGGTGCGACCGGCTCGCCGACCGCCATGAAGAACTCCTCATGCAGATCGCCGGGGAAATTGATCAAAAGCAGCTTCGAGGGCGTCTCGGCAATATTCCGGAAGGAATGCAGCTTGCCCGGAGAGACGTGGACGAAATCGCCGGGGCCGCAATGCTTGGTCTCGTCGCCGACGACGATCTCGTAACGGCCTTCGAGGATGAGAAAGGCTTCCTGATCCGTCTGCGTGTGCGGCGGCGGGCCGGCGTTCGGAGCCGTATAGGCTTCGATGACGGTGAAGCTGCCTTTGGTATCCGCGTAGCGGGCACGAAAGGTGAGGATATTGCCAAGAAAATGGACGGTCATCGGCGCAGCGGCGTCGGACCGGCCGGAAAGGGGAGCGGAATTCATCGACTTGTGCCTTGATTTGATTGTGATACACTAAACTCTTAATGAGACATTAATCTCATAACGAGGCATGAATGGACAGTCAAGAAAAAAGATTCGAGAGGGTCAATCAAAAGCGTCGCACGCGTGTCGAGTTGCTGCGTGCCGCGCGCGAGATCATAGAGAAAGGCGGCCACCCCTCGGTCGCCGAAGTGGCCGATCTCGCTGGCATTTCGCGCGCGACGGCCTACCGATATTTCTCGACGCCGGATGAAATCATCCGCGAGGCGGTCCTCGATGGCGTTGCGGATGTGATCAAGATCCCGCCAGCGCGGAACGACATGGGCGATGCGGAGGTCGGCCATCGGCTCGACGACCTGGTCTCGCAGATCTTCAAGATGGTCATCGACAATGAGGGCGTCTTTCGCGCGCTTCTCGGCAGCTCGGCTGTCGGCCAGGCGCAGGTCCGCCGCGGTGGCCGCCGCATCGCGTGGCTGAAAGAGGCGATGTCACCGCTGCAGGCAACCATGCCGCCGAAGAATTTTCAGCGCCTCGTCCACGCACTGTCGCTGGCGGTTGGCATAGAGGCACTGGTGGTGATGCGTGACATCTGCGAGCTGGAGCCCAAGGAAGCGGAGAAGGTTCTGCGCTGGACCGCAAAGACCTTGCTTGCCGGCGCCATGGCCGAACGCTGAGGAAATCGGTGGGCTGCTCAGGCCGCCAGCATGTCCTTGAGAGCGGAAACCAGGCGCGCACTCCTCGTCCGCGCCGATGCTGATGCGCAGGAAATCCGAAATACGTGGCTTGGCGAAATGCCGGACGAGAATGTTCCGCTCCCGCAAGCCGGCTTGAAGCGCTACACCCGATTGTCTCTCGTGCCTGGCAAAAACGAAATTGGCCTGGGACGGCAGGACCTAGAAGTGCAGCGTTTCGAGTTCGGAGACGAGGCTTTCCCGGCTGGCGATGATTTTCCTCCGGCATGTCTGGAACCACGCCTCATCCTTGATCGCCGCCGTCGCGGCGAGCTGCGCCAGACGATCGAGCGGATAGGAATTGAAACTGTCCTTGACCCGCTCCAGCGCCTCGAACAGCGGCCGCTGCCCCAGCGCGAAGTCGACGCGCAGACCTGCAGGCGAACGGGATTTCGACAGGGTCTGAATGACAAGCAGATTGGGATGCGTGGATATCAGCGGGATGGCGCTTTTACCGCCGAAATCGATATAGGCCTCGTCCATGACGACGACTGCATCCGGATGGGCGGCAAGAAGTGCCTCGATGCCGGCTAGCGGCAGGCCGATCCCGTCGGCGCATTCGGATTGGGGATGATGATTGCGCCGCATGGCCTGTCGTAATCCGCCAGCCGGACCTGGAACCTGCCGTCGACCGGCACCTCGATCGCCCCGACACAGTATAGCAGGCGCTGACGATTGGCGACCAGTACTGGCTCATCCGAACCTATGGGCGCTCATTCCGCCGCCGTCCGCTGACCGAACCGTTTCTCGATATAGTCGACAACCAGCGCCTCGAAGTCGGCGGCGATATTGGGACCGCGCAGCGTTAGCGCCTTCCGCCCGTCGATGAAGACCGGGGCCGCCGGCGTCTCGCCGGTGCCGGGAAGCGAAATGCCGATATCGGCATGTTTGCTTTCGCCCGGCCCGTTGACGATGCAGCCCATGACGGCGACGTTCAGCGCCTCGACGCCAGGATATTTTTCGCGCCAGACCGGCATGTTCTTGCGGATGTCGTTCTGGATGTTCTGGGCAAGCTCCTGGAACACGGTCGACGTCGTGCGTCCGCACCCCGGACAGGCCGCAACCACGGGTATGAACTGGCGGAAGCCCATGACCTGCAGGATTTCCTGCGCCACCTGGACTTCGCGCGTGCGGTCGCCGTTCGGCTCGGGTGTCAGCGACACGCGGATCGTATCGCCGATGCCGTGCTGCAGCACGAAGCCCATCGCCGCCGACGAGGCGACGATGCCCTTGGTGCCCATGCCGGCTTCGGTCAGGCCGAGATGCAGCGCATGATTGGAGCGTTCGGCGAGCATGGAATTGACGGCGATCAGGTCCTGCACCTGGCTGACCTTGGCCGACAGGATGATGCGGTTGCGCGGCAGGCCGATCTCTTCGGCGAGGGCTGCAGAAAGCAGCGCCGATTGCACGATCGCCTCGCGTGTAACCTGCCGGGCCGAAAGCGGCGATCCGGCTTCGGCATTCTGGTCCATCAGCGCCGTCAGCAGATCCTGGTCGAGCGAACCCCAATTCACGCCGATGCGCACCGGCTTGTCATAGCGGATCGCCATCTCGATGATCTCGGCGAACTGCTTGTCCTTCTTGTCCTTGAAGCCGACATTGCCGGGGTTAATGCGGTATTTCGCCAGCGCCGCGGCACAATCAGGATGATCGGCGAGCAGCTTGTGGCCGATATAATGGAAGTCGCCGATCAAGGGCACGTCCATGCCGAGGCGCAGCAGCCGCTCGCGGATCTTCGGCACGGCGGCCGCACTCTCGTCGCGGTCGACGGTGATACGCACCAGCTCCGAGCCTGCCCGGAACAGAGCGGCGACCTGCGCGACGGTCGAATCGATATCGGCCGTATCGGTATTCGTCATGGATTGCACGACAACCGGCGCCCCGCCGCCAACGATGACACCGCCGACATCGACGGCAACGGAAGCGCGGCGCGGTTTCGGATCAAAATCGGCGGCTGAAGACATGAAGAGTTCTTGCACCCCTATAAACAGTGCTTTTCAGGTGGATCAAGGCCGGCTGCTTGTCAACCGCCCCTGATATCACTTTTGTTGGGAGGCGGCTCAGTGACCGCCTCCGGAGGTCCCATCCGCATAGTGGGCCAGCTTGGAGAGCAGGAGAACGACGAGCAGCAGCACCGGCAGCGCCATGAAAACGACGGCAAAGCCTATATGCTCGGCGACGAAGCCGATCAACGATGGCGCAACCAGCATGCCGGAATAACCCATGGTCGTGACCACCGAGATGGCGATGCCGGGCTTGAGACCGGGTATGTTGCCCGCCGCCGAGAAGGCGATCGGCACCATGTTGGAAATGCCGATACCGCAAAAAGCAAAGCCCAGGATCGCAAGCTCGGCATTGGGCGCCAAGCCTGCAAGCAGCATGCCGACAATGGCAAACAGCGTGCAGATGCGCAGCGTCTTGACGCCGCCCAGACGGTCGCGCACCAGGTCGCCGGCAAAGCGCATGATTGCCATGGTCGCCGAAAAGGCTGCGAAACCAAGGCCGGAAAGTGCCACGGATGCATCCATTTCCTGCCGGAGATAGAGCGCGCCCCAGTCCAGAACCGCACCTTCCGGCACCATGCTGAACAGCGCCATCAGTCCGAGCAGCCACGGCAGCGGCACCATCGGCAACTTCGTCTTTTCCTTCTTGGTGTCGGGATGCGGCGGATCCGCAAGGACCATCGGCCAGGCGACGGCAACGAAGATTGCCGCCAGCACCGTCGCCAGTTGCGCATGGCCGAGAATGCCGAGCTTGGAGATCACGATGCCGCCGAGACCGGAACCGATCAGTCCGCCAAGGCTCCAGAAAGCGTGGCAGGACGACATGATGGCGCGGCGCATGGATTTCTCGACCGACACCGCATTGGCATTCATCGCCACGTCCATTGCGCCGATGAAGCCGCCGAACAGGAAGAGCGAGATTGCCCCGGTGAGCACATTTGGCGCGAGCGTCAATGCCAGAAGCAACGGCAACACGCAAAGGGCCAGTACCTGGACGACGACACGCGAGCCGTGTTTGGCGATCTGCGCACCGGCGAGCGGCATCATGACCAGCGAGCCGACGCCGAAGACGAGGATCATCAGCCCAAGCTCGAACTTGGTCAGCGCCAGACGCTCGGCAAAATCGGGGATCTTCGGCGCCCAGCAGCCGACGACAAAACCGTTCATGAGAAAGAGCAGAGAAACCGCCGCCCTGCTTCTGGTAACGAAGCCGCTCCGGGCTCCCGGCTTACTCACATGAGTATCCATTTTCCGATCTTTCCTCATTGCCGGGCTTGCTCGCGCCCGGTTTCCCTAAACTCTGTGATGGGGCCTCAGTTCGTTTTCTCGGCGAGAACAGTCCTGCATCCGCGCTCGCGGTAACGGGCGAGAATGGTCGGATCGGCATCGTGCTCAACGACCAGGCATTCGCAATGCGCAACTGGCAGGATGCTATGAGGGGCAGCAGTGCCGAATTTCTCCGAGGTTGCAGCCACCAACACCCTCTTGCTCCTGGACGTCGCAAACCGCTTGAACTCCGCATCCTCGAAGCCGAACACCGTGATGCCGGCCTCGAGATCGACGCCGCAGGCGCCGAGAATGCAGAGATCTGGCGAAATCTGCTCCATATCCCGCAACGCCTTGGCGCCGAGCGCACCGCCCGTCTGTCGGTCCACCATTCCGCCGATCAGGATGACGTTGACGACCGGCTTGTCGATCAGCGCTGCGGCAATCGCCGGCGCATTCGTCGCAGCCGTCAGTGCAAGTTCGGCCGGCAATGCGTTGGCAATCGCCAGATTGGTGCTGCCAGCGTCGAAGAACACGGTCGAGCCGGCGGCAATCTGCTTTGCCGCAGCGCGCGCCAGCGCTTGTTTCCGGTCTGCGGCAAAGCCGATACGCTGCGTCAGGCTTCCATGCGCCGGCGAGACCGGCAATGCACCGCCATAGACCCGCTCGCAGAGCCCTGCCGCTGCCATCTCGCGTAGGTCCCGACGCACCGTATCCTCGGAGACCCCAAATTCGAGCGCAAGCTCCGTCGCCAGTACGCGGCCATTCAGCCGCAGCCTCTCGGAAATCACGCCTTGGCGCTCTCGCAACAGAAAATCCTGCATGTTCCTACCGAGTTCGTAGCTTACAAATTAAAAACGTGCATAAACGCTTATGATCATGCAGGCAATATGCACGGTTACACGTTTTCTGACGTTTGGAAATAAAGCTCCACTACCGGAAGGAATAAGCCCTATTGACCGGTCCGAGAGGCGGGAATATCGATTGGTCATTCCCGATTCCCGCCGGCATATCCGCCACCTGGTGCGTTCCCCCGTGAAAAACTCCGTCAGCCTGGGCATCCTGCTCACGACCGTCGCCTATATGGCGTTCACCTTCCATGACGCGATCATCAAGATCCTGGCTTCCAGCATTCCCGTCTGGCAGATCCTGTTTTTCCGCAGTCTCACCATCCTCGTCGGTTGTCTTGCCTATGGCCGCGGCAAGCTCGTCCATCAGACGATGACATCGCCGATCATCAAGCCGATGATCGCCCGCAGTATCCTTCTGCTCTGCGCCTGGCTTTCCTATTATTCCGCCGCAAGCCGCCTGCAGCTTGCCGAAGTGACCACGCTTTATTACGCCGCCCCTGTCGTCGGCACCTTACTTGCTTGGCTCATCCTGAAGGAGAAGGTCACGCCGACACGTTGGCTGGCCGTCGGCGTCGGTTTCGTCGGCGTCCTTATCGCCTGCAATCCGATCGGCCTCACCATCTCCTGGCCGGTCTATCTGGCGCTGCAGGCGGCCGTGCTCTGGGCCTCTGCCATGGTGCTGCTGCGCAAGACCTCGCTGCACGAGAAGACCATTATCCAGCTCACCGTTTCCAACGTCTTTTTTCTTGCCATGACCGGCATTGCCGTGATCTGGACATGGCAGACCCCCGATATGACGCAGCTCGCGCTCCTCATTGCCACCGGCGTCGTTGCCGGCTGCGCGCAGTTCGCCCTTTTCGAAGGCATGCGTCAGGCGCCCGTCTCCGTGCTTGCGCCATTCGAATATACATCTCTCGTCTGGGCCTTCCTGTTGGGTTATCTGATCTGGGCCGATATCCCCACGCCCAATGTGGTTGTCGGCGCAGCGATGATCCTCGGCGCCGGATTGATCATCATCGTCAGCGAAAAACTGCGCCGCCGCATCACCGCCTGATGCCTGTTTCTGCAGGATTCTCGGTTCGAGCGGCCGTTTGAGAAAAATATTTGCAGTTGCTGCTTTTATTCGCAGTTTTCTACGCTTCCGGCGCCATGATTTTCTGCCAACTATCCCCATCCGAAACACCTCCCAAGGATGGATGAAACAATGAACTGGTTGAAAACCGCCGCTGCCGCCGCCCTCATTCAGGCTGCAGTCCTCCTGCCTGCCCATGCCGGTGAAAACCTCGCTGCCATCAAATCGGCCGGCGTCTTCAAGATCGGTACCGAAGGCACCTATGCGCCCTTCACCTATCATGACGAAAGCGGCAAGCTCGTCGGCTTCGACGTCGAGATCGGCGAAGCGATCGCCGCCAAGCTCGGCGTCAAAGCCGAGTTCGTCGAAGGCAAGTGGGACGGCCTGATCGCCGGCCTCGACGCCAAGCGCTACGACACCGTCATCAACCAGGTCGGCATCACCGAAACCCGCAAGCAGAAGTATGATTTCTCCGAGCCCTATATCGCCTCCAAGGCGGTGCTGATCGCCCGCGACGGCGACGACAGCATCAAATCCTTCGCCGATCTGAAGGGCAAGAAAGCCGCCCAGTCGCTGACCAGCAACTTCGGCAAGCTCGCAACCGAAGCCGGCGCCGAGCTCGTCGGCACCGACGGTTTCGATCAATCGATCCAGCTCGTATTGACCAAGCGCGCCGACGCCACGATCAACGACAGTCTCTCCTTCCTCGATTTCAAGAAGCACAAGCCGGACGCGCCTGTGAAGATCGTCGCCGAGCAGGAAAATGCCGATTACTCCGGCGTCATCATCCGCAAGAACGAGCCGGAGCTTCTCGCCAAAATCAACAAGGCGCTTGCCGACATCAAGGCCGACGGCACTTATAAGAAGATCGCCGACAAGTATTTCGGCCAGGACGTTTCCAAGTAATTTGAACTGAAGAAAAGTCCCCTCCCCAACCCCTCCCCACAAGGGGGAGGGGCTTAGCCGGCGGACCGCCTCATCTCCAAATAATCGTTTCGGCCTGCCGCTCGGTCGCTATTTCTTGCGAGGCGACACCTAGATAAGTCCCTCCCCCTTGTGGGGAGGGGTTGGGGAGGGGTATTTCGAGTATCACGACCCAACCGACGAGAGAGAACTCCCTTGGCGCACTGGCTCCAACTGATGGCGGAATCACTGCCCTCGCTCCTGTGGGCGGGGCTGATCTTCACCATTCCGCTGACCCTGTTATCCTTCGTCTTCGGCCTGGCCCTCGGGCTCGCCACCGCAATCGCCCGGCTCTTCGGGCCGATGCCGCTTTCGGCCATCGCACGCTTCTACGTCTGGGTCATCCGCGGCACGCCGCTGCTCGTGCAGCTCTTCGTCATCTTCTACGGCCTGCCGAGCCTCGGCATCCTGCTCGATGCCTTTCCAGCCGCCCTCATCGGCTTCACGCTGAATATCGGCGCCTATAGCTCCGAGATCATCCGCGCCGTCATTTCCTCAGTACCGAAGGGCCAGTGGGAAGCCGCCTATTCGATCGGCATGAGCTGGCGCCAGGCGATGAGCCGCACCATCCTGCCGCAGGCAGCCCGCGTCGCCGTGCCGCCTTTGTCGAACACCTTCATCTCGCTGGTCAAGGATACATCGCTTGCCGCCGCCATCACCGTGCCCGAGCTCTTCCAGGCGGCGCAGCGCATCGTCGCCACCACCTATGAGCCGTTGATCCTCTATATTGAGGCGGCGCTGATCTATCTCGTCCTGAGCTCCGTCCTCTCGCAGCTGCAGGTGCGGCTGGAACGCCGCTTCGCGCGTTATGGCGGCATGCTGGAGGCAAACGCATGATAGAGCTTTCCAATATCGAAAAACGCTTCGGCGACGCGGTCATCCTCAAGGATATCAGTATCCGCATCCCCGAAGGCAGCGTCACCGCGCTGGTCGGGCCTTCGGGCGGCGGCAAGAGCACGCTTCTGCGCTGCATCAACCTGCTCGAAATTCCGACCGCCGGCTCCATCCGCCTCGGAGAGGAAAGGCTGGCCTTCGCACCGGGCAAACGAACGAGCTGGCCGGCGATCCAGAAGATCCGCCGCCAGACCGGCATGGTCTTCCAGAATTTCCAGCTCTTCCCGCATCAGACCGCGATCGAGAATGTCATGGAAGGCCTGGTGACGGTATTGAGATGGCCGAGGGAAAGGGCCCGCGAGCGTGCGATGGAATTGCTGACCAAGGTCGGCATGACCCATAAGGCCGATGCCTGGCCTTCGACACTGTCGGGCGGCCAGCAGCAGCGCGTCGCGATCGCCCGCGCACTGGCGCCGTCGCCGCGCGTGCTTCTCTGTGACGAGCCGACATCCGCCCTCGATCCCGAGCTTTCGGCCGAAGTGGTCGATGTGCTGGGCCAACTTGCCAGCGAAGGCACGACGATGGTGATGGCGACCCACGATCTCCGACTCGCCTCGAAGATCGCCAATGACGTGGTTTTCCTGGAAGCCGGGAGCGTCGTCGAAACGGGCAGCGCCAGAGCGATCTTCAGTGCGCCGGAGCGCGAACGCACCAAACGTTTCATTTCGACGATCAACGCCGCCCATACTTACGATATCTGAGCTAGAGCATGATGCCGAAAAGTGTGAGCGGTTTTCGGACGACATCATGCTCTATTTCTTTGATTTAGATCCGGATTCAGATTTTAGGCCAACCTGGCCTAAAATCATCCGGATCTAATGCCGGGATGCGAACATCCCGGCATTGCTGGAACTCCAATCAGGAGGCCGTGACGACCGAGCGCGCCGCCTTCAGCGCATTGCCCCACCAGGTGAGCTGGTCGAGCTGGTTCTTCGCCGCTTCGTTGAGATGCGCGTAGTCGCTGAGGCTCTTGCCTTCCTTGAGGACGCCGAGATATTCGCCAAGCGCGATATGCACGCCCGTTTTCACCGACGCCGCACCCATTTCCACGAAGATCAGGCGAAGATGCTCGACCGCACGTGCGCCGCCGACGCCGCCGTAACCGACGAAACCGACCGGCTTCTGGATGAACTCGCCGAGGTCGATGGCGTTCTTCAGAACCGCCGTCGGAGCGTGATTGTACTCGGCAGCGGTGAAAATGAAGCCGTCGAATTCACGCAGCTTCTTTTTCCAGCGCTCTGCCGTTTCGCTTTCAGCGGTCGTCGCACGCTGCTCACCGAAAAAATGCATGGGATAGTCGAGCAGGTCGAGAACCTCGACCTCGATGTCCTGGCGCTCGGCGGCGATAGCGGCAATCCACTTGGCCGGATGCTCGGCAAAACGGCCAATACGCGTGCTGCCGACGATGACGGCAATCTTCAATTTGCTCATGGAGATGATTTCCTGATGGGTCTTGGGGGCAGGTGGTAAGCGTGCAAGTCTATGAGAAAGCCTCCGCGCCGGGCAAGGCGCGAAGGCCGCAGACATTCGAAAAATCAACTTTTTGACAGGCCGATCGTACACAATCGAGTGAATGGAGCCGGCTCGCAAAGTCGGCTGATGGGCGTCTTTGCGAGGATGGCAGCCATTCAACCTGCGTAAACGACGAGTAGGTCCTTGGCGTCGATCTGGTCGCCGGCCCGCACCAGCACCTCGGAAATGGTGCCGTCCTTTTCCGCATGCAGCGCCGTTTCCATCTTCATCGCCTCGATCGAGACGAGCACGTCGCCGGCATTGACGGCCTGGCCGGGTGAGACGAAGACACGGCTGATGACACCCGGCATCGGCGCGCCGACATGAACGGCATTGCCCGGCTCGGCCTTGCGGCGGACGGCCGCACCCGTCGCCCCATGGGCCCGGTCCGGCACCTTGATACGGCGCGGCTGGCCGTTGAGCTCGAAGAAGATGGTCACCATGCCCTGGCTGTCGGTGGCGCTCATCGCCTGATTGACGATGACGAGCGTTTTGCCGCGCTCGATATCGGCAAACAGTTCCTCGCCGTCCTTGAGACCGTAGAAATAGGCGGGTGTCGGCAGCACCGAGACCGGGCCGTAGGTATCGGAGGCGAGCGCGAAGTCGGTGAAGACCTTCGGATACATCAGGTAGGAAGCGAATTCGAAGTCGCTGATCTCGCGCTCGAGCTTCGTCTCGATGACTTTACGCTCCGCATCGAGATCGGCCTCCTTGAGCAGCGAGCCGGGACGCACGGTATAGGGCTTGTCGCCCTTCAGCGCCTTCTTCTGCAGCGCCTCGGGCCATCCTGAAGGCGGCTGACCGAGATCGCCCTTCAGCATCGAGACCACCGATTCCGGGAAGGAGACTTCCTTCTCGGGGCTGACGACGTCGGCAACCGTCAGGTCCTGGGACACCATCATCAGCGCCATGTCGCCGACGACCTTGGAAGACGGCGTCACCTTGACGATATCGCCGAACATCTGGTTGGCGTCGGCATAGGCCTGCGCCACCTGATGCCAGCGGGTTTCGAGGCCGAGCGAGCGGGCCTGTTCCTTGAGGTTGGTGAACTGGCCACCCGGCATTTCATGCAGATAGACTTCGGATGCTGGTCCCTTCAGATCGCTTTCGAAGGCGGCATATTGGTTACGCGCCGCTTCCCAATAGAAGGAGATACGGCGAATCCATTCCGGATCGAGGCCCGGATCACGCTCCGTACCGCGCAACGCCTCGACGATCGAACCGAGACAGGGCTGCGAGGTATTGCCGGAAAGCGCATCCATGGCGGCATCGACGGCATCGACGCCGGCATCGACAGCGGCAAGAACGGTCGCGGCCGCAATACCCGATGTATCATGGGTGTGGAAATGGATCGGCAGGCTGGTCGCCTCGCGCAGCGCCTTGAACAGAACCTTCGCAGCCGCAGGCTTGAGGAGACCTGCCATATCCTTGAGCGCAATGATATGCGCGCCCGCCTTCTCGAGCTCGACCGCAAGGTCGGTATAGTATTTCAGATCGTATTTCGGACGGGCCGAGTTCAGGATATCGCCGGTGTAGCAGATCGCCGCCTCGCAGAGCTTGTTCTCCTCGGCAATGGCATCCATCGAGACACGCATGTTCTCGACCCAGTTCAGACAATCGAACACGCGGAAGAGATCAATACCGCCCCTGGCCGCCTGGCGGACAAAATATTTGACAACATTGTCGGGATAATTGGTGTAGCCGACGCCGTTGGCGCCGCGCAACAGCATCTGCAGCAGAAGGTTCGGCGCGCCCTCGCGGATCAGCGCCAGGCGCTCCCACGGGTCCTCGGTCAGAAAGCGCATCGAGACGTCGAAGGTCGCTCCGCCCCAGCATTCGAGCGACAAAAGGCCTGGCAGCGCATGCGCATAGGTGCCGGCGATGCGGGCGATATCATAGGTGCGCATGCGGGTGGCGAGCAGCGACTGGTGGCCGTCGCGCATCGTTGTATCGGTCAAAAGCACGCGCTTCTCGTTACGCATCCATTCGCCGAATTTCTTCGGGCCGAGCGTGTCGAGGAGCTGCTTCGTACCATCCTTGACCGTATTGCCATTGGCGTAGGGAACCACCGGCTCGGCAGCATTTTGCAACGGCTTCGGCCTGTCCTTGGCCTCGGGATGGCCATTGACGGTGACGTCGGCGAGATAGGTCAGGAGCTTCGTGGCGCGATCCTGGCGCTTCACCTGCTGGAAGAGCTCCGGCGTCGTGTCGATGAAGCGTGTCGTGTAGCTGTTATCCCGGAACTTCGGATGGCCGATGATCGCTTCGAGGAAGGTCAGGTTGGTAGCCACGCCGCGAATACGGAATTCGCGCAACGCACGATCCATGCGGGCGATCGCTTCGGACGGATTGGGCGCCCATGCCGTGACCTTGACGAGAAGGGGATCATAAAAACGGGTGATGATGGCGCCGGAATAGGAGGTGCCGCCATCGAGGCGAATGCCGAAACCGGATGCCGAGCGATAGGCGGTGATACGGCCGTAATCCGGAATGAAATTATGCTCCGGATCCTCCGTGGTGATGCGGCACTGCAGCGCATGGCCGTTGAGGCGGATATCCTCCTGGCGCGGCACGCCCGATTCCGCCGTGCCGATCGCAAAGCCGTCGAGGATGTGGATCTGCGCCTTGACGATGTCGATGCCGGTGACGACTTCGGTCACCGTATGCTCGACCTGGATGCGTGGATTGACTTCGATGAAGTAGAATTTCCCGGTATCGGCATCCATCAGATACTCGACGGTACCGGCGCCGATATAATTGGTCGCGGCGGCGATCTTCAATGAATAGGCGGCGAGTTCCTGGCGCTGCGCCTCCGAGAGATAGGGTGCCGGCGCGCGCTCGACGACTTTCTGGTTGCGGCGTTGGATCGAGCAGTCACGCTCGAAGAGATGCACGACATTGCCGTGCGTATCGCCGAGAACCTGGCTTTCGACATGGCGGGCGCGCTCGACGAGCTTTTCCAGATAGACCTCGTCCTTGCCGAAGGCGGCCATCGCCTCGCGTTTGGCTTCCGTCACCTCGCGGGCAAGATCCTTTGGATCGCGGATCGCGCGCATGCCGCGCCCGCCGCCACCCCAGGAAGCCTTCAGCATGACGGGGTAGCCGATTTCTTCCGCCATCTTCGCCACTTCGGCCATGTCCTCCGGCAGAGGCCCGGTGGCCGGGACTACAGGGACGCCGACCGAGATCGCCAGGTTGCGCGCCGCGACCTTGTTGCCGAGCTGGCGCATCGTATCGGCCTTCGGGCCGATGAAGATGATGCCGGCCTTGTTGCAGGCATCGACGAATTCGGGGCTTTCCGACAGCAGGCCGTAGCCGGGATGGATGGCATCGGCGCCGGAGAGTTTCGCGACGCGGATCACCTCCTCGATCGACAGATAACTCTCGATCGGGCCCATGTCCTTGGAAAGATGCGGGCCGCGACCGACCTGGTAGCTCTCGTCCGCCTTGAAGCGGTGAAGCGCCAGCTTGTCCTCTTCCGCCCAGATCGCCACGGTTTTTATTCCAAGCTCGTTGGCCGCGCGGAACACGCGAATGGCAATTTCGGAGCGATTGGCAACGAGAATCTTGGAAATGGGCAAAACGGTCTCCTCAGACGTTCAGGCGCGGGCAATGCTGCACCCGCGAAGAAAATTCTTAACTTCTTGTTACAGAAAGTTCAATTTCTCTTGCGACTGCGAAATGCAATTTCTCGCCACGCTGAGCAACTCCAGGAAAAGTGCGAAGCGGTTTTCCGTCTGGAGTTGCGTAAAAGTAAAAACCAGAGCGGTTCCGCTTCGATCAGAAGCGGAATTGCTCTAACTTATCAGGCCGTGGCGGAAAGCAAGCGCCACCGCCTGCTGCCTGTTTTTCGCCTTCAGTTTATCCTGCAGACCGTTCATATACCAATCGACCGTGTGGTTTGAGATCTTCAGCATCTTGCTGATCTCCATCGAAGTCATGCCTTCGGCGAGATAATGCAGGATTTCCATCTCGCGCCGCGTCAGCGGCGTGTCGGCCGGCAGGATGGTTTCCAGCGCCGGCGCCTCGCCTTTCAGATCGAGCAACCGCCAGAAGGCCTTGCGCGCCACCGCCTCCAACAATGCGATCTCCACCGGCGACAACTCGATCGGCTTGCCGGCGAGACTGAGGCTGGCGAGAGTACCGTTGCGTCCGTGGATCGGAAAGATGTAGCCGTCCTCCAGCCCGTGGCCAAAGGCATCGACCATCATCTGCTCCATGCGGCGCTGATGCGCATCCTTGTGGAAGGCCGCCATCGCCTCCCGCCAGCGGAAAGGCCGCTGCGCGTGGCCGAGATAGCGCACCATCGGATCGATCAGAGCATATTTTTTCGCGGCATATATCCGCGGCCAATGCTCCGGCCAGCGGCCGGCCAGCGCCGCAGCCCAGGACTCTGGATTCTGCTGCACCGGTTTCTGTGGCAAATGACGCAGCAGGCCGTAATATTCGAAACCGCAACCGTGGAGGATCTGCTCCAGCTCGGTGACGACAGCTTCAGGATTTGAGCATTCTTCCAGAATTACAAGCAATTGAATTAACGAATTAATATTCACAAAAATGCCCCTTGCCCGGACCTGTTGCCCGCATGAGGCCGTCGGCGGCTGGTCAAACTGGTCGCGAAACGGTCTTCTTTAATAAATGCAGTCTGTAATTTAATGCTGTGCTAAACATTTAATAAAATGCAAGCGCAAATTGTTGCGAGATATGGCCAGGCGGCAATTTCGGCGTCATGGCCACTCGTCGCATCCTGCGATAATACGATCGCGGCAATCATCACATCGATCGAACCCTGACTACTCCGTTAATCGCCCGTTCAGGTAGGCTTTTGTAGCATCGCATCATCCCGTTTTCGCAGATGCACAAGAGGTTCGACGTGACGCTATTCAAGGTCTATGCAAGAGCTCTGCGCTATCTTGGCGCCTACAAGCTGCGCGTATCCCTGGTCGTTGTCGCAAACATTGTTCTTGCGACGATCACCATCGCGGAGCCGATCCTGTTCGGTCGCATTATCGATGCGATTTCGGGCAAGGGTGAGGTCAAGCCCATCCTCTTCATGTGGGCGACTTTCGCCGTCTTCAACACCATTGCCTTCGTCCTGGTGGCCCGCGAGGCCGACAGACTGGCCCATGGCCGGCGAGCGACGCTGTTGACGGAAGCCTTCGGCCGCATCATTTCCATGCCGCTCGGCTGGCACCATCAGCGCGGCACCTCCAACGCGCTGCATACATTGCTGCGCGCCTGCGAGACGCTGTTCGGCCTCTGGCTGGAATTTATGCGCAACCACCTGTCGACGGTCATCGCGCTTGCTCTTCTGATACCGACCGCAATGTCGATGGACCTGCGCCTTTCCGCCGTACTCATGGTGCTCGCCATCGCCTACTGGCTGATCGGCCGCGTCGTCATGAGCCGCACCAAGGACGGCCAGGCTTCGGTCGAGAACCATTATCACACCGTCTTCTCGCATGTCAGCGACTCGATCAGCAACGTTTCTGTCCTGCACAGCTATAACCGCATCGAGGCCGAAACCAGGGCGCTGAAATCCTTCGCTGACCGTCTGCTCGAAGCGCAGTATCCGGTGCTCGACTGGTGGGCGATTGCCAGCGCACTGAACCGCATGGCGTCGACCATCGCGATGATGGTGGTCCTGATCATCGGCACCATGCTCGTCCAGGCCGGCCAGCTGCGCGTCGGCGACGTCATCGCCTTTATCGGCTTCGCCAACCTGTTGATTGGCCGCCTCGACCTGATGCGCCAGTTCGCTACGCAGATTTTCGAGGCCCGCTCCAAGCTCGAGGAATTCTATGCGCTGGAAGACTCGGTGCGTGAACGCGAAGAGCCGGCCGGCAACGGCGAAATCAAGGACGTCAGGGGTTCGATCGAATTCCGCGACGTCTCCTTCGGCTTCGGCAACAGCTCGCAGGGTCTGCATAACGTCTCCTTCTCGGTGAAGGCAGGCCAGACGGTCGCGATCGTCGGCCCGACCGGCGCCGGCAAGACGACGCTCGTCAACCTGCTGCAGCGTGTCTATGATGCCCAGGGCGGTAAGATCCTCGTCGACGGCACCGATATTACCAAGGTGACCCGCAAGTCGCTGCGCCGCCACATCGCCACCGTCTTCCAGGATGCGGGCCTGCTGAACCGTTCGATCAGCGACAATATCCGCCTTGGTCGCGAAGGCGCCAGCGAAGAGGAAATGCGCCGTGCGGCCGAAGCCGCCGCCGCCGCCGACTTCATCGAGACCCGTGAGGAGCGCTACGATACGCATGTCGGTGAACGCGGCAACAAGCTCTCCGGCGGCGAGCGCCAGCGTATCGCGATTGCTCGCGCCATTCTGAAGGACGCGCCAATCCTGGTGCTCGACGAGGCGACCTCGGCGCTCGACGTCGAAACCGAAGCCCGCGTCAAGGCCGCAATCGACAACCTGCGCCAGAACCGCACCACCTTCATCATCGCCCACCGCCTGTCGACGGTCCGCGAAGCCGATATGGTGCTCTTCCTGGATGACGGCCGTGTCGTTGAACAGGGCAGCTTCGACGAACTCAGCCACAGCAACGGCCGCTTCGCCGCCCTGCTGCGCGCCAGCGGCATCCTGACGGACGAAGAAGTCCGCAAGGCCCATGCCACCGAAGCCGCCTGATCGGTTCGGGTTTCAAGATAAAGGCCGGAAGGGTAGCTCCTTCCGGCCTTTTTGTTTGCTCTGGGACCTGGCAGGCTTTCCTGGTCAGATTGAAGCATTCTGTTGGCCCAAAGGAGTTCAATGATCGAGCGGCCGACGCCCGTCGTCGCCGACGGCGGCAAAGGTCCGGAGATCCTGCGGCCGGCGGGCGATCTTGCGAGCCCCCAGGCCGGATGCTCGTCCCGGATATCAAGCAACCGCATGTTCGAGATCGGCTCCCGTGCGCCATGGGCTGGCATGCCGCCGGCGGGAGCAGTCCTCCACCGGCTCGCCCGCCCGCAAGCGCCGCAGCCAGACGTAGCCGGTCTGTCGGCTGATGCAGTGGCGCTGGCAAAGCTCAGATACGTTCTCCCCCTCAAGCTCTGCCAGCCGGCAGAATTCCAAATATTCGTCCGCAATCGACCTCGGCCGCTAGAGCCTTTCCGGGTCAGATTGAAGCATTCTGCCGGAGCAGATTTTCGTCAGGGCAGAGGCGATTGGCGATGGGCATACCCCTTGGTACGTCCGAGCCGATCGCCTCTGATCCTGACGGAAAGATGCCTGGCCCTTCGGGTTGGCTCAAACGGAGTCGGAATGGTTCAATCTAACCCGAAAAGGCTCTAACCTCCGCCAGTCGAAGAGCAACGGGGAGCGAAGCCATGAAGGTCCTGCGCATCGTCGCCAATATTCAGGCACCGGATATCACTCTGGCCCGGCGCTTCTATCAGGATATCCTCGGTCTCGACGTCATCATGGATCACGGCTGGATCACGACGTTCGGCGCCCCGCGCTCGATGAACGTTCAGCTCAGCATCGCCAGCGAAGGCGGTTCCGGAACGGAGGTGCCCGCCCTCTCGATCGAGGTCGACGACCTCGATGCTGCTTTCGCGGCGATGTCGGCCTCAGGCTTCCCGATCGAGTACGGACCGGCCGACGAGCCTTGGGGCGTCAGGCGCTTCTATGTGCGCGATCCCTTCGGCAAGCTGGTGAACATCCTCGTTCATAAAAGTTGAGCCGGCGGCCATCGGCCGCCGGCTCCCTTATGTCGGGCAAATCCGAGCTCTATTTCCGATCGTTCTGGCGATAGGCATTTGCCGTTCTGCCAATGCGGACAGGAACGGGGATGGTGGCGGTATCGGCGACAAGTTTCCCCTTGAGCCTGCCCTGCTGGCGCTTGCGTTCGAGATAATAGGCATAGGCGAATTGTGTCGCGACCCCAGCGATCACGAAGAGCGGACCGACCAGTTGGTCCTTGTTGGTGATGTAGAGCACCACCTGGCCGATCATGGCGAGGATCGTGCCGGCGACGAAGATGTTCAGCGAGTGGCGGCCGAGGATCGTCAGCGGATGGTCCGCAGGACGGCGCAGGATACGCGAGAGTGCCGGGATGCTGATAACGAGATAAGTCAGCGCCAGCACATGCAGCAGCCGCGGCAGCGACAGGAAGGTCTTGTCGAAACCGGTGATGACAGGCGGCAGGCCAAGTGCTGCCAGCGAGTTGCCGAAAATCCAGAGATGGCCGGTCACCCAGATGAAGGACAGCATGACGTAACCGGCAGCAACCGTCAGCAGCAGCGGATGCTGCGGGATCGTGCCGCCGCGCTTGATATGCAGCATCGAGACGATGCCGATCGTAAACAGGAACTGCCAGGAGAGCGGATTGAGGAACCAATAGCCCTCGATCAGCATGTTGTGCGGCGCCACTTCGTAGATGCCCGCAAGCAGCCAGACCGTGCCCGAGACACCGAGCGCCAGCCAAGGGCTTCGCGCATTCAAGAGCAGGATGACCGGCACCATCAGCATCAGCGCCCCGTACATCGGCAGGATATTATTGTAGCCGATCTGGTGGCCGAGCAGCAGCAGCGCTGGAATGCCTTCCTTCAGGTTCATCAAAACCGCCAGGATATTGATCTCGACCAGCAACCCCGGCCTATGAAACAGCCACGCACCGCAGAGAAAGAGCGCCAGCGTCATGAAGGTGGTGATCATATGGGCGAGATAGAGCGTGAAGGCGCGCTTTGCCGACTTGATCGCCACCGTGAGCCGGTTGCCCGGCTGGAAGCGGCCCCCATAGGCAAGGCCGACGGCAATGCCGGAGATCAGCACGAAGGCCTCGGCGGCATCGGAGAAACCGAAATTCTTCGTCGTCACATATTCGAAAATCTGTCCGGGAACATGATTGATGAAGATCATGATCAGGGCCACGCCACGCAAGACGTCGAGCCTCGTGTCACGCACTGACGCAGCTGCGGATAGGGAACTGCGCCCCGTGACGATGGCTTGGGTCGGCGTGCTTGCCATTGGTCTCTCCTTATTATCCGATTTGCAAACGCGACGACGGCCAAAAGGGTTCCCTTTTGGCCGTCGCGAATCGCCGTCTTTTTCAGCGTGGAGAACGCTGTTATCCGAGCGGATATCCCTCTTCGGGATCGGTGACTTCGCAGCCGTTGATTGACAGAGTGTAGCCGCTGCCATTGGACGCTTTTGAGACCGAAATGCGGTATTTGCCGCCGCCTTGCTCCACCTCTGCCGCAAAACCGTCCCATTCCGAAGGGAGCGACGGGCGCACGTAAATCCGGCCGTCCTTCAGCCGGATACCGAGGATGCCCTCGACGGCGGCGCGATAGAGCCAGCCGGCTGACCCGGTATACCAAGTCCAGCCGCCGCGCGACGTATAAGGCTCGTTTCCGTAGACGTCGGCCGCAACGACATAGGGTTCGACGCGGTATTGCTCCGCTGAAGCCTTGTCGAGCGCATGGGTGATCGGGTTGAGGATCTGGAAGCAGCGGAAGGCATCGTCGCCCCGCTTCAGCTCCGCCAGCGCCATCACGACCCAGGTCGCGGCATGGGTATATTGCCCGCCGTTTTCGCGCACGCCCGGCGGATAGGCCTTGATATAGCCGGGATCCCTGGCGGAATTGACGAAAGGCGGCGTGAACAGCCGGATGATGCGGGCATCCTCGTCGACCAGCTGATCGAGCACCGCATCCATCGCCGTGACCGCGCGGGCCGGATCGCCCTCGCCCGACAGCACGCTCCAGGACTGCGCGATCGAATCGATCCGGCATTCGGGGCTTTCCCTGGAACCGAGCAGCGCACCGTCGTCGAACGTGCCGCGGCGATAGTAGCCGCCATCCCAGGCTGCAGTTTCCAGCGCCTTCTTCAGCTCGGTGAGATGCGCCGACCAGCGCTCTGCACGGGCCGTGTCGCCACGCTCGTCGGCATAGGGAATGAAGGAGCGCAATGCCCCCGCCAGGAACCAGCCGAGCCAGACGCTGGTGCCGCGCCCGCCGACGCCGACGCGGTTCATGCCGTCGTTCCAGTCGCCGCCAAGGAACAGCGGCAGGCCGTTGGCCCCCTTGCGAGCGATGGCGAGATCGAGCGCCAGCGCCGCGTGTTCGTAGACGCTCGCCTTGTTCTCGGAGATCTCCGGCTTGTAGAACGAGTCGTGCTGGCCCTTCCAGGAAGGCGATCTCCTCGTCGAGCACGTTTTTGTCGCCGGTGACGCTGCAATAGTGGTGGATCGCGTAAGCGAGCCAGACGACGTCGTCGGAGATCAGCGTACGCACGCCCGCACCCGTTCCCGGCAGCCACCAATGCTGTACATCGCCTTCGCGGAATTGCCGCGAAGCGGCATTCAGGATCTGGCGGCGGGCAAGCGAGGGCTCGTGCAGCACGAAGGCCAGCGTGTCCTGCAGCTGGTCGCGGAAGCCGAAGGCGCCGCTTGCCTGGTAGAAGGCGGTGCGGGCCATGATGCGGCAGCCGAGGCTCTGATAGGGCAGCCAGGTGTTGACGAGATTGTTCATCCCGCGATCTGGCGTCGATATCTGCAGCCTGCCGGTGAAATCCCGCCAGAAGGCGCGGTTTGCCTCGACGGTCTCGTCGAACGAAGCCTTGCGGATGTCGGCGATGACAGTGCGCGCTTCTTCTTCCGTCGGCGTATCGCCGAGGAAGAATGTGAAGTCGCGCTCTTCGCCGGCGCCGAGCTCGATGTCGATTGCAAGCGCCGCGGCCGGATCGCCATCGAGTTCCGTCGCGCCGGAAAGAGCGGCGGCGGAAGTGACGGCCTGCGGTGCCTGGATCGTCCCCGCCTTGCCGATGAATTCGCGCCGGCTTGCCGAGAAACTCGAAAGTGTCTCGCTCGCCGCGAAGAAGGCGGTGCGGTTGGAAAAATCGATGCTGTAGGGATTGGTGGCAAACAGCGCCCCCGTCTCCTCATCATGGCTCGACAGGATGAAAGGCACCGTGCGTCCTGGATTGCTGCCGAGAATCCATTCGACATAACCGTAGAGACGCAGCTTGCGGCCGATCGAACCGGTGTTGCGCAGGCGCAGGCGCTGCAGTTTCACCGGCTTTTCGCGGTCGATCGTCTGCGTCAGTTCGAGCGCGATATCGTGCTGAACGCTGGAGAAGACGGAATAACCGAGCCCGTGGCGGGCTTCGAAACGGATGTCCGGCCGGCGGGAAAGCGCTGCGAACGGCGTCATGACGGCACCGCTGTCCAGATCGGTGAGATAGAACGCCTCGCCCGAACGGTTGACCACCGCATCGTTCGACCAGGAGGTCAGCTGATAGTCGCGCGAATTGACGCTCCAGGTGAAACCCGAACCCTCGGCCGACACGTGGAAGCCGAAGCTGTCGTTGGAAATGACATTGATCCAGGGCTGCGGCGTCGCATGACCTCCAGGCAGCCGAACGACATATTCGCGTCCGTCGCGGGCAAAGCCGCCGATGCCGTTCCAGAAGTCGAGATCGCCTTCCTCCTCGATGATGACGGCGGGCACGACAGGTGGCGGCACCGGCGCAACACGCTTGACGGGGGCCTTGTTGCGCTCGACCCGTTCCATCTCCTGCAGTTCCTCCTTGGAGGGTGCAAACAGCGCGACGGCGCGATTGATCTGGTCGACCACCTTGCCGTTCTTGGTGTGCAGCGTGACGCGGGAAGCCGCGATCAGCGCATGATAAGTGGCTTCTTCCATCAGGTCCTTGCGAACCGCAAAGATATGCTGGCGCAACCCGTCGGCCTGGCCCATGCGGCGCACGTTTTCGCACATGGCGTCGAGCGCATGCTGCATGTCCTGCGCATAGGACGAAGCGCGTTCGTTCATGATGACGAGATCGGCGGTGACGCCGCGCGAGCGCAGATATTCCTGCGCCAGCAGCGCCTCGCGGGCGATGTCGAGATCCATGTCGTCGTTGATGCGCAGCGTGAAGATCGGGAAGTCGCCGGAGATCGCCAGCGGCCAGAGCGCCGATTGCGACTGTAGGCCGGCCTCGACGGTCGCCTCGTCCTTGCGCAGTTGCATGTCGGGATAGACGAGATAGCGCCCGAGATGCTGGAAGGCGGCCGCCTGCTGGGAGGTGACGCCGACATGGCGCATCTGCACCTGCGTGCGTGTCCAGGCCTGGACGAGCTCGTGGGTGAAGGCATCGGGATGACGGTAACGATTGACCGCCTTGTCGACTTCCTCGCGGCTTGGCGCCGCAATCGTCCAGAAGATCACGCTGACTTTCTTGCCGGCCGGTACGCGGACGGTGCGACGCAGCGACATGACGGCATCGAGCATGAAGCCGTCGCTGCCGGAAAGCGTGGCACCCGGATCGAAGGCCGCCGCATCGGCGAGGCTGCGGCCGCGGCCGATGAACTTGCGCCGGTCGGTCTCGAATTCGGTATGGCGGGTGTCGCCGGCATTGTCGACGATCAGATGTGCGATGCTGATATTAGGCTCGTTCGGGTCGCGCTTGTTGCGTTCGGCGCGGATGACGTCGCCGCGCTTGCCGATCTCTGTCTTGACGAACATGCGGGCGAATGCCGGATGCGCATTGTCGGTATCGTCGGAGGTAATCACCGGTTCGAGATAGGAGGTGACCTCGATGAAACGGTCCTCCGTGCCCATGTTGAGCAGCGTGACGCGACGGGCCTCGGCATCATGCTCGGTCGCGACGATGCATTCCACCTCGCTTGTGAGGTCGCCGACCATCTTGGTGAACTGCGCCTTCTCGTCGGCGAATTCGACCTTGATCTTTTCGCCTTCGACACCCTTCGGCTCTGATGTCGCCGACCACCATTCGTTGGTGGCAGTATCGCGCAGGAAGATGAAGCTGCCCCAGCGGTCTTCAGTCGGATCAGGCTTCCAGCGGGAAACGGAAAGATTGTTCCAGCGGGAATAACCGGCGCCCGTCGCCGTCAGCATCACCGAATAATGACCGTTCGACAGGAAGACGAGTTCGCGGTCACGGGAAGCCGGATCGCTGATCTTCCTGAGCTCGGGCCGCAGGAGATCGTCCTGGATGCTGGCCGGTGTGTCGGATTCATGCTTGCCGCTCATGACGGGAATGTCGCGCGGCGCCTTTTCCTGCAGCAGCAACTCCGCCGCCTCGATGACGGGATCGGCGTGGAAGAGCTCGCGCAGATGACCGTTGAAGGCGACGTTGGCGACCGCCGCGATCGACATGCCGTGGTGATGGGCATAATAATTGTAGACCACCGCGCATTTCTTGCCTTCCGGCACGCGCGTCGGCGTGAAATCGACGGCGTCATGGAAGCCGAACTTGCCGAGTGCGCCGAGCTTGCGCAACTTTTGCAGGTTTTCCAGCGCGGCCGGCGGATCGTACTGGCTGGCAAGCAGCGAGGCATAGGGCGCGATGACGGCATTGTGGCCGAGGCCGCGCTTCAGACCGAGCGTGGGCACGCCGAAATTCGTGTACTGATAATTGAGGTTATGGTCGCGGGCATTGAAGGCCGCTTCCGAAATGCCCCAGGGAATACCGAGCTTGCGGGCGTAATTCATCTGCTCGACGACGACCAGATTGTTGGTCTGGTTGAGAATACCCCCGCCGCGCTCCTGCATGACGAGCGGCGGCATCAGATATTCGAACATCGAGCCGGACCAGGAAACCAGCGCACCGCGCGACCCCACAGGCACGACCTGGCGGCCGAGGCGGTACCAGTGTTCCGTCGGCAGGTCGCCCTTGGCGATGCCGAAGAGGCTGGTCAGGCGGCATTCCGAGGCGAGAAGGTCATAACAGGCCTGGTCGAGTTCACCGCTTTCGACGCGATAGCCGATCGACAGCAGACGCCGTTCCGGCCGGAACAGGAAGCCGAAATCCATCGAGAAGGCGAGATCGCGCGCCTTGTCGCGCAGCGCTACCAGGCGCGGCCGCAGCGCATCGACTTTGGAAAGGTCGAAGGTGCTGTCGGAAATATGCGCCTCGCAGACCTTCACCAGGGATGCCGCCCATTGGGTGACCTCTTCGCTCTGCTTCGACTTGACCTCATGGTCGAGATTGGCAGCGAGCTTCTCGATGTCGCGCGCGAGAACCGCAAGGTTGATGATGCGGATCGAGGCGAATTCGTGCTCGCGTTTGACGGCGGCAAGCGCGTTCTGGAAGCCGACGATGCGCTCCTCCAGGCGCCGGCGCAGCGGGCGCACGGTCTTGCGGTCATCGGGCAGATCCGCCAACACTTCTCGGAGAATGCCGGCCGTGTCGCCGACGCCGTCGAGATTGCCCTGCATATGGGCGGACGGCGCCTCGGCCCAGTTGCGGCAGGCCGACGAAATGGCGATCAGATGGCCGGCGAGATTGCCGCTGTCGACGGCCGAGACGTAACGGGGGCCTAGCGTCTGCAGCGTATCGGTGTGATACCAGTTGAACAGATGGCCGCGGAATTTCTCCATTCTGTCGATCGTCGCGATCGTCTGCTCCAGCCGTTCGAGCGTCTCCTCGAAGGAGAACCAGCCGAAATGCCGGCCGGAAACGACGGAAAGCAGATAGACGCCGATATTGGTCGGCGAGGTGCGCGCCGCGACAATCACATGCGGCGTTTCCTGGATATTGTCCGGCGGCAGATAGTTCTGCTCGGCCGTCGTGAAGGTCTCGAAATAACGCCAGGTGCGCCGGGCGATCTTGCGCAGTTCGCTCGACACGGAATCGGCGACCTCGAGCCGGTCCTCGGTCTCCGCCGACTGGCTGACATACCAGGCGACAACAGGCGACAGGATCCACAGCAGCGCGAAGGGAATGCCGACAAGGAAGGCGTTGTCGCCGGGAAGAGCTGCGAAACCGAGCGCCAGCAGCGCCAACGCCGGTGCATGCCACATCGCCTTGTAATAGGAGATCAACGTGCCCTGGCCGCCGGCCTGAACGCTGGCAGCGGTCCGCCACTGCAGCATCAGCTTGCGGCTGACGAACAGGCGATAGAGCGAACGGCCGATCGCATCCGCCATCATGCAAGCCGAATCGGCGATGAAGACGATGCGCAACGCAACCTGGGCATTGGCGGCCGTGATATCGGACCAGACCGTATAGAGATGGGCGCGGGCGATGATATCGCTGGTGCGCGGGATGATGCCGTTGATGAGCGACAGCGTCGGCGCGACGAAGAGGCAGAAGATCAGCAGAATCTGCCAGATCAGCGCGCCGAGCGGACCCATGAAATACCAGCCGAGCACGGAGGCGAAGAACCAGGCGATCGGCGTCAGCGAGCGGCGCAGATTGTCGAACATCTTCCAACGGCCGAGTGCCGTGACGCCGTATTTCGGATTGAACATGTAGGGGAGAAGCTGCCAGTCGCCGCGTGCCCAGCGATGCTGGCGCGAGGTTTCCACCTCGTAGCGGATCGGGAAATCCTCCACCAGTTCGAGATCGGTGACGAGCGCGCAACGCGCCATCGAGCCTTCGAGAAGATCGTGGCTGAGCACGGAGTTCTCGTCGATCCGGCCCTTCAACGACGCTTCGAAGGCATCTACATGGTAAAGGCCCTTGCCGGTGAAGGTGCCTTCGCCGGCGAGATCCTGATAGACGTCGGAAACGGTGAAGACGTAAGGATCGAGGCCACGGTTGATCGAAAAGACGCGCTGGAAGACCGACGCGTCCTTGCCTGTCGTCAGCGACGGGGTGACCCGCGGCTGCAAGACGCCATAGCCGCTTTCGACGCGGCCGGTTTTCGGATTGATGACCGGGCGGTTGATCGGATGATAGAGCTTGCCGACGAGCTTGGTGACGGCATCGCGCATCAGGCGCGTATCGGCATCGAGCGTCATGACATATTGCACATTGGCCGGCACGGTATTGGCGCCCGGCAGATAGGTCGTGTCGCGGTCGCCGCGCAGAAGCATGTTCAGCTCGTGCAGCTTGCCGCGCTTGCGCTCCCAGCCCATCCAGACGCCTTCCGCGGGATTGTAGAGGCGGCGGCGATGCAACAGATAGAAACGCGTCTTGCCGTCATAGGCATAGCGGGCGGAGAGATTGGCGATCTCGCGCCTGGCATAATCGAGAACCTCGAGATCGGCAGGCGTTTCCTCGACCTCGCTGTCCGGCCAGTCGCTGAGCATCGCGAAATAGATCTCACCGCGCGGATTGGCGAGATAATGAACCTCGAGATTGCGAACGTGATCGTCGACGCTGTCGCGGTTCGAGATCAGGCAGGGCACGACGAGCAGCGTGCGCGCATCTTCCGGAATGCCTTCCTTGAACTCGTAGCCGACGAGGCGCGCCGGCGTCACGAAGAAGGATAGCAAGGTGTTGAAGAGACCTGTCGCCCCCTCCGACGCCGGCACCGAGAACATGATCAGCAGCAGGGCGATTTCAAACGCACCCATGCCGGCATTCGCCATGAATTTGCCGACGATCGCCATGGCGATGATGGTCAGCAGCATGACGGGCACGGCAATCGCCAGCCAGTTGAACCGGCGCACGGCGCGCACAAAATGCTGGATGACCGTCGGGCGATAGTTCGCCCGTGCTTCGAGCTTCGGCCGCTGCGCGCCGGACAGGAAGCCGCCGACATTCGGTTCGTGCGGCTGCGGCTCGTCGGAGGCCTTGGCGGCGTCAGTCATGTCGAGCGCCAGCTGGGCGATTTCCATTTCCGTCAGCGGCGAGCGCTTGGCCAGCTTCTCGATCTGTTTGCGATATTTGTTGCGCGAGCCGGAATCGAGGATGCCGTAATCCGAATGCTCCCAGAGCAGCTTGTCGACATGGCTGACCTGCTCGACCCAGACCGACCATTCGGCGTCATCGATCTCGCGAAGGCTGCGGATGATGTTGCCCATCGTCACGTTGCCGGAAGAGAGCCGGCTGTGTTCGGCCGTCGTCGTCTCTTCGGTGTTGCGGCCGAGCTCTTCCAGCCGCGCGTCGAGCCAAGTGATCGCCAGGCTCGACGTCTGCGAGCCGTCGCGCAGGCGATAGAGGAACTGCGTCGAGAAGGTATTGTCCTCGGCAAGCGATTCCAGCGTCTTCAGATAGGCGGTCGCCCCGGCTGGATCCGTTAGGCGCACCAATTCATCGGCCGCCTCGTTGGCGCGGCGGCGCAGGCGGCGGCTAGCTTCGACACGGCTCGAAATGCGGCGAAGGTTTTCGACGAGCACATAGCGCACGAGGGAGGGCAACGCCCAGAGTTCGCCGATCCTGAGCGTCTCGCTGGCCTGGAAGCCATCGACCAGCGCCGTCAGGCTTTCCTGCGATATCGTGCTGTGGGTATGAGCGACATAGAGCCAGGCAAGCACGAGGGTGCGTGGCACCTCGACGCCGCCGACGACCATGGTCGGCAATTCGCGATAGAAGCGGCGAGGGAAGTCGCGCCGCACCTCCTGGATCGCCTCCTCGACGATATAATGATTGTCCAGCAGCCATTCTGCCGCCGGCGTGATCGTCTCGCCGGCTTCGACGTCGGTCGCCGTGGTCCGGTAGACGCGCAGAATTTCCTTCTCGTTTTCCTTATGGCGGGCGAAGAAATCGAAGGGAGCGAAAGCCGGCAGCTTGTCGACGCCGTTGCGGGCGACCGCATCGCCCATCGCCTTGATGTCCTCGATGGAAAGATAGGTCGAGCGGATCGAATCGTTATGATCGATCTGCTTCGTCTCGGGTTCGCGCGAAAGGCTCGGAGAAAGATTGGAAATAGACATGGGTTCGGTTCTGGATCCAAACGAAGTTATGGCTGTTTTGCTCAGCCTTTTGCACTGCTTATCATGACTGCTACATGAACGGAGCCCTATTCTTCAAAGATCGATGAAGTGGGGGTGAACGACACTTGGCAAGCGATGCAGACGGGCTAAGCCCTGGTTCAGGACGCGGCCCGACAGGATCGAGACCATCGATACCTCTCCGCGAAAGCCATGTCGAAAATTTGGACACTATCGGGATAATTCAAGTCAAGAGGCGTTCACCGCTTGCCCGGCGAGCTTGTCTGGGCGGTGGGAATGACGAAAATGCCGGCCCCTGGTCCCGGCGATCAACAGCTTCGATTTCAGAAAAAGAAAAGAAGACGATCGCCAGATCCTACGCCTGACAGCGATTTGGGCGAGCTTGCACCCCGCGCATGAGCAAGTTCGCCGTGGCGCGCTTTGGATGGCGTGAAAAGAATAGAAGAATGATGATGAGTGGGAAAGCCGAGACAAATTAATGTTCGGAATTCAATAAGGGCGGAAACCGCCGCAGCGCCGGCACCTGCCGACGCTTAATCATCCACCGGATTACCCGACGACGCCGCAAACCATGGCCACGACGAACAGGAACGCCGCGGTGAAGATCGCTCCATGAAGCACCGTCTGAAGCCTGTGGCGCGTGGTGAGCGGCTTCTTGGTCGGTACGGAACCATACTGGTTCACGTGAGCATGCGAAATACCCAGATCTGCCATATGTCGCCTCCGTTGTTCTCGTGCGGCCGGTTGTGCGGCTCGCGCTTATATTCTTATTTTCTCTATCAAGTAGGTAGAGATAAAATTCCGTCTAGAGCGAACGGAAGAGAAAATTCAACCAGCCCTTTTAGCAGAGCGTGCGCCATGCCCAGATCAACGAGCGCTCGACGGCACTCTCCTTCTCAGGCGGGTTGGAGGAAGTCTCGATCAGCCGACGGTCCTTTTCCGCGGGAAGGGATACCGAAATCTGCTCCCGGCGATCGGTTTTCACCGGAGGATCGAGGTAGCCCATGGTCATCCCACCGAGAAAGAACATGCTTCAACCTCCATCGATCACGAAAGCTAACAAACGTTAACGGGATCATGACAGAAGCAAGGCAGCTGTCAATAGTCTAGTCGAATGGTCGTCTTTTAGGAAAACATTATCCTTAACAGCGCCGCCGATCTTTTCTTTTCAAAGGTTTGAAAAGATTGGCTTTCAGGCTTTCACGAAACCCTTGCTCGCGATCATCAAATTTCTCGTATAGTCCTCATGAACCGCACCCTTCGCCAGTTCCTGCGAGCTCAACCGCTCGACGACGGCGCCGTTGCGCATCACGGCGAGCCGCTCACACATATGGGTGACGACACCGAGATCGTGGCTCACCATCACGAAGGTGAGCTTGCGGTCGCGTCGGATCTGCTCCAGCAGGTTCAGCACCTCGGCCTGCACCGAGGCGTCGAGCGCCGATGTCGGCTCGTCGAGCAGCAGGATCGACGGTTCCACGATCAGCGCCCGGGCGATCGCCACACGCTGGCGCTGGCCGCCGGAGAGCTGGTGCGGGTAGCGGAAACGGAAACCATTGCCGAGGCCGACCTCGTCGAGCGCCCGGGCGATGCGCTTCTCGCTGTCGGCGATGCCGTGGATTGCAAGCGGTTCGAGCAGAAGCCGGTCGATGGTCTGGCGCGGATGCAGCGAACCATAAGGATCCTGGAAGACCATTTGCACGCGCCGGTAGAAAGACTTACTGCGTTTCGACCCTTTCAACACTTCGTCGTCGATGTGGATCGCGCCGCCGCTTACCGGCGCAAGTCCGGCAACGGCCCGCAGCAAGGTCGATTTTCCCGAGCCGGACTCACCGACGAGGCCAAAGGATTCGCCGCGTTCGACGGCGATGCTGACATCCTTCAGCGCATGAAAATGGTCGTAGACGACGCTGAGATTGTCGACTTGAAGAGCTGCGCTCATGCCGCCCACTCCGGCTTGCGGTCGAGCACCGGCAGCGGATGGCGGTTTGCACCGATCTCGGGCATGCAATTCAGCAGTCCTTGCGTATAGGGATGCTGCGCATGTTTGAGATCGGCCGCCGCCAGTTCCTCGACGATCTTTCCGGCATACATGACGATGACGCGGTCGCAGAAGGAAGAGACCAGCCTCAGATCGTGGGAGACGAAGATCAGCCCCATGCCGCGCTCGGACACCAGCTTGTCCATGATCCTCAGCACGTCGAGCTGCACCGTCACGTCGAGCGCCGAGGTCGGCTCGTCGGCAATCAGCAGCTCAGGTCCGGCAATGAGCATCATGGCGATCATCGCCCGCTGCCCCATGCCGCCCGAAACCTCGTGCGGATGCAGGTCGAAGACACGCTTCGGGTCGCGGATCTGCACCGCTTCCAGCATGGCGAGCGCGCGCTCGCGCGCCTCCGCCTTGCCGACCTTCTCATGTGTGCGCAGCGTCTCGCAGATCTGCCGTCCGATCGACATGACGGGATCGAGCGAATATTTCGGATCCTGCAGGATCATGGCGATGCGCTTGCCCCGCAGCCTGCGCCTTTCGCCGGCAGACGCATTGATCAGATCGATGCCGTTGAAATCAAGCCTGTCGGCCGTGACGATGCCGTGTTTCGGCGTCAGGCCCATGATCGCCCGTCCGGTCTGCGACTTGCCGGAACCGGATTCGCCGACGATGCCGAGCCTTTCCTTGCCGAGCGTGAAGGAGACGCCGCGCACGGCCTCGATCACGCCCGTGCGCGTGGGGTAGCTGACCTTGAGCTTGTCCACCGTCAGAAGTGTCGTCATTGGCCGCTCTCCTTCGGATCGAGCGCGTCGCGCAGGCCGTCGCCGAGGAGATTGAAGCCGAGGCTGACGATGAGGATGGCGATGCCGGGCATCGCCGCGACCCACCATTGATCGAGGATGAAGCGCCGGCCCGAGGCGATCATCGCACCCCATTCCGGCAACGGCGGCTGCGCCCCGAGGCCGAGGAAACCGAGACCGGCCGCCGTCAGGATGATGCCCGCCATGTCGAGCGTCACGCGCACGATCAGCGAGGAAATGCAGAGCGGCATGACATGGCGCACGACAATGCGAAGCGGCGAGGCACCCATCAGCTTCACCGCCGAAATATAGTCGGAACGCCGGACCGCCAGCGTCTCGGCACGAGCGATGCGCGCATAGGGCGGCCAGGAGGTGATGGCGATGGCGATGATCGCATTCTGGATGCCGGGACCGAGGGCTGCGACGAAGGCGAGCGCCAGCACCAGCTTCGGAAAGGCAAGGAAAATATCGGTGATGCGCATCAGCGTCGCATCCACCCAGCCTCCGGCATAACCGGAGACGGTGCCGACGATCAACCCGATCGGCGCCGAGATGATGGCGACGAGCGCGACGACAAGGAGCGTCAATCGCGATCCGTAGATCAGCCGCGAATAAATATCACGGCCCTGGTCATCCGAACCGAGCCAGAATTCCCCCGTGCCGGGCGGCAGCAGGCGGGCGTTGCGCAGATCGCCGACAACGGGATTGTGCGTGGCGAGCACATCGGCAAAGGCGGCGATGAAAAGCAGCGCCACGATGATCAGCAGACCAACGACGGCGAGCCTGTTTGCCGTAAACTGCCGCCAGGTGACATAGGTGCGGCCGAGGCGGGCCTGCAGGCGCGATTGCGGCCGGTCGGAAAGCAGCCATTCGCGGCGGCTCATCGCAGGAGATGGGCTGGCATTGGCCGTCATCGGTTTCGCGTCCTCGGGTCGAGCGTCCGGTAGAGAAGATCGGACAGAAGGTTGATACCGATGAAGACCGTACCGATGACGATCGTGCCGCCGAGCACGGCGTTCATGTCGGCGTTCTGCAGCGAATTGGTGATGTAGAGCCCGATGCCTGGCCAGGAAAAGACGGTCTCGGTCAGCACCGATCCCTCGAGCAGGCCGGCATAGGAAAGCGCAATGACGGTAACGAGCGGCACGGCGGCATTGCGCAGTGCATGGCCCCAGATCACCCGCGTTTCCGAAAGCCCCTTGGCACGTACGGCGACGATATATTCCTGGGAAAGCTCGTTCAGCATGAAGCTGCGCGTCATCCGGCTGATATAGGCAAGCGAGAAGTAGCCGAGCAGGGATGCGGGCAGGATGATGTGGCGGAACACATCGTAGAACACATCCCATTGCCCCTGCCAGGCACTGTCCAGCAGGTAGAAGCCGGTGATCGGCGTGAACGTATATTCGAAGACGATGTCGATGCGGCCGGGAAAGGCCACCCAGCGCAGTTGCGCATAGAAGATCACAAGCGAGATCAGCGCCAGCCAGAAGATCGGCACCGAATAACCGATCAAGCCAATGACCCGCACCACCTGGTCGACGATGCTGCCGCGGCGCACCGCGGCGAGAACCCCGAGCGGCACGCCGACGAAAGCGCCGATCAGCGTTCCGAGCGTCGCGAGCTCCACTGTCGCCGGAAATGCACGGCGAATATCGACCATCACCGGATTGGTCGTCAGGACCGAATTGCCGAAATCGCCGGACAGGATGCCTTTGATATAGATGAAGAACTGCTGGTAGAGCGGCAGGTTGAAGCCCATCTCCTGGCGCACGCGCTCGACGACATGGTTGGGCGCGCGATCGCCAAGGATGGCGAGCACGGGATCGATCGGCACGACGCGGCCGATGAAGAAGGTGACGGCCAGCAGGCCGAGATAGGTGGTGACGGCGGCAAACAAAAACCGCCCTAACGCCTTTGCAAAGGCGCCGGCACGGCCCTTTCGGGGCCGCGCCTCCTGCGTTGTTTCGACGGTGCTCAAGTACTCAATCCTGCCGGATTATTCCTTGGCGATCGGACCGACGAAATTGGTGTCGAAGCTCGGACCCAGTTTGAAGTCCTTCAGGCTCTTGCGGTAGCCGGCCACTTCGATCTGCTGGAAGATGAAGACGAAGGGGCTGTTTGCCAGGTACTTCTTCTGGATATCCTGGTACATGGCGGCGCGCTTGGCGCCGTCGCGTTCCAGAAGTGCGGCCTTGGCTTGCTTGTCGAGTTCCGGCGCTTCCCAGGTGTTGCGCCATGCGAGCGTCTTCACCGTGCCTGCATCGGAATTGTCGGGGTTGCCGGTGAAGGTGTCGGCATTGGAATTCGGGTCGAAATAATCAGAACCCCAGTTGCCGATATACATATCGTGGGTGCGGGCACGATATTTGGTCAGCGTCTGCTTGCCGTCGCCGGGGATAATTTCCATCTTGACGCCGGCCTGTGCCAGCGTCTGCTGCATGGATTCGGCAATGCCCGTCACCGGCTGCGTGTTGCGCACGTCCATGGTGATCGAGAAACCATCGGGTACGCCGGCCTTGGCGAGCAGTTCCTTGGCCTTGGCGACATCGAGCTTGTAGGGATTCTCGTCGAGCTCACCGAGCTGTCCCTTTGGCAGGAAAGTCTGGTGGATTTCGCCGATCCCTTTGATCAAAGTCGCACCGATCGCGTCGTAGTCGACCAGATACTTAAAAGCTTCCTGGACTTCCGGCTTCTTCAGGTTCTCGTTCTTGTTGTTCAGGCTGACATAATAGATCGTGCTTTTCGGCGCACTCGTCGTCGCCAGATCGGCATTCTTCGCAACGGCATCGAGGTCGCCCGGCTCGAGATTGCGGGCGATATCGATGTCGCCTGCTTCGAGCGCTAGCCGCTGGGCCGAACTTTCCTTCATGTAGCGATAGATGACGCGATTGAGCTTCGGCTTGTCGCCGTAATAATTGTCATTGCGCTCCAGCACCACGACTTCGTTGGCGCGCCATTCGCGCATCTTATAGGCGCCGGAACCGGCATAGCCGGTCTTCAACCACTCATTGCCGAAATCATTGTCGTATTTGTGCTCGGCATCCGGCGTCACCGCCTTCACATGCTCCAGCACCAGCTTCTTGTCGACGACGGACGCGACGGTTGCCGTCAGGCAGTTGAGCACGAAGCTCGGCGCATAGGCCTTGTCGACCGTGAAGACGAAAGTGCCGGCATCGGCAGCCTTGGCTTTTTCCGTGACATTGTCGCCGGTCAGGCCGAACTGGGTGAGGATGAAGGCCGGGCTCTTGTCGAGCTTGACGGCGCGTTCGAAGGACCAGGCGACGTCTTCGGCGGTGACCGGGTTGCCGGAGGCGAATTTCAGGCCTGACTTCAGCTTGAACGTATAGGTGAGGCCATCATCGGAAACGCTCCAGCTCTCGGCCAGATCGCCCTTCACCTTCGACGTATCGTCCATGTCGAGACGAACGAGCAGACTGTAGCTGTTGGTGGTGATTTCAGCCGTCGAAAGCTCGAAAGCCTCGCCAGGATCCATCGTGATGATATCGTCGATGGCAACTCCTTCGACCAGCGTATCCTTCGGCGTCTCGGCGAAGGCGGCAGGTGCCGCCATCATCAGGAGCGAAAGCGCGGCTCCGGCGGATAGCATGCGAAAATTGCGGCTGAGTTTGGTCATCATCATGGTCTGTTCCCCTGTTTTTTGATTGGATTAGGAAAGGCTTAGGCGCGGTCCTCCCGCCAAGCTTGGGCCAGAATGCGAAGCCAGTTTTCACGGGCAAGTTTTGCGAGGTCGGCATCAGCATAGCCAACCTCCTTGAGAGCGGCAATCAGCTTCTGATTGCCAGCCGCATCACCGATTTCCTCTGGAATGGTGGCCCCGTCGAAATCCGATCCGAGCGCCACGCAGTCGATGCCGATGCGGTTCACGAGATAGTCGATATGGCGGATCATGTCGGCAAGCGGCGTATCGCTGTCCGAGCGGCCGTCGGCACGCAGCATGGCGGTGGCATAATTGATGCCGACGAGCCCGCGGCTTTCGCGGATCGCATCGAGCTGCCTGTCTGTCAGGTTGCGCGCGACCGGCGTCAGGGCGTGGGCATTGGAATGAGTGGCGACCAACGGCTGATCCGTCGTCTTCGCCACGTCCCAGAAACCCTTCTCGGTGATATGAGCAAGGTCGATCAGGACGCCGAGGCGATTGCATTCCCTGACCAGCGCGAAGCCGGCATCGGTCAGGCCGGGCGCCGTGTCCGGCGACATTGGGAAGGCGAAGGGCACGCCGTGCCCGAAGACATTGTGCCGGCTCCAGACCGGCCCGAGCGACCGCAGCCCCGCCGCGTAGAATACCTCGAGCGCCGAGAGATCGGCGCCGATCGCCTCGCAACCTTCCATATGCATGACGGCGGCAAAAATGTTATCCGCCATGGCGCCGCGGATATCCTTCACCGTCCGGCAGAGCCGCCAGGCGCCAGCCTCGTCGAGCCGCAGCGCGATCGCCGCCATTTCATTGGCGATGGCAAGGGAAGGCAGCGGGTCAAGAGGTGCCGCCATCGGCGTGATATAGCGACCGTTAGCATCCGGATCGGCAAAGACGAGATCGCCCGAGGGAATGTAGATGGCGCAGAGACCGCCCGAAAGACCGCCCTCTCTGGCGCGACGCGCATCGATATGGCCGACCGTCGTGCCGTCTGCGAATTCCGCGATCGGGTCGCTGCCGTCTTTTGAATGTGTCCAGAGTCGAAGGAGAACGTCGTTGTGACCGTCAAATACGAATTGCATCTGTCTTCCTGCGCTGCCCGAGCGGGCGAATGAAGCGGCAGAATAGAAAAGCTGACGGAATTCGCCACCTCTTTTTTTAAAAATCCGTCATCGACGCTGGAACAGGATGATTTTCGGCCAGTTCGGCTTAAAATCTGAATGCTCTTCTAAGTTAAATAGTTAGAGCGTGATGTCGTCCGAAAACCGCTCACATTCTTCGGCATCATGCTCTCAAAACGGAACGGGGGCCGAGGCCCCCGCAAAACTATCGGATCACGCTGCCGGAAATTAGTGCTTGCGCCGTTTCTTCTGTCTGTAGACGTCGATGACAACAGCCGCGACGATGATGAGGCCCTTGACGATCTCCTGGTAGTAGGCGTCGATCCTGAGGAAGGTGAAGCCGGAGGTCATAACGCCGAGAATGATGGTGCCGATGACTGTGCCGGTAATGCGCCCGACACCGCCGGTGAGCGAAGTGCCGCCGATGACGGTCGCGGCGATCGCGTCAAGTTCATATCCGACACCCATGCTGGCCTGTGCGGTTTCCGCACGTGCCGCGGTGACGATACCGGCAAGGCCGGCAAGCAATCCCGCAATCACATAGACCTTGACGAGATGCGCCTCGATGTTGATGCCGGAAACACGCGCGGCCTGCGGATTCGCGCCGATGGCATAGGTGAACTTGCCGTAGCGGGTGTAGCGCAGCGCGATATGAAAGATCAGTGCAACGACCAGGAAGACGACAACCGGCCAGGCTTTCGTTCCGATGAAATGAAACTGCTCGGTGATCCCGGAAACCGGCTGTCCCTTCGTATACCACTTCGCCACGCCTCTGGCCGAAACGAACATACCAAGCGTGGCAATGAACGGCGGGATCTTCGTGTAGGCGATGAGCGCGCCGTTCGCGAGGCCGGCCGCCGCCCCGATCAGCAGACCGACGACGATGGGCACGAAAGCCGGCAGGTCGGTCAGCGAGGGAAAGACGGCCCGTCCCCAGGTCGAGGACTGGGCAAAGCTCGTTGCGATCATCGCCGTCATGCCGACGACCGAACCTGACGAAAGGTCGATGCCGCCGGTGATGATGACCTGCGTGACGCCGACGGCGATGATGCCGATGACGGAGACCTGCAGGATCATGATCGTCAGACGCTGCGAATTCATCAGGAAGCTTTGGCCGATGAACATCCAGCCGAGCACTTCGTAGATGAGTGCGATGCCGACGAGCACGAGGAAAATGCTGAGTTCCGTCGGTATGCGCCGCCGCCTTTGCCGGGTTGCGAGCGGAGCCGCGCTCTCTGCTGCCTTGGTAGTCATGTCAAACCTCCCTTGGACGATCGCCGTCGACGCATCACTGCGCAGCCAGCTCCATCACCTTTATCTGCGTTGCTTCGTCGCGATTGAGGAAACCGGTCACGCGTCCCTCGTGCATGACCATGATGCGGTCGCTCATGCCGAGAACCTCGGGCATCTCGGACGAGATCATCACCACCGCCACGCCGTTTCGCGCCATCTCCACGACCAACCGGTGGATTTCCGCCTTGGCGCCGACATCGATGCCGCGCGTCGGCTCGTCAAGGATGAGGATGCGCGGATTGGTGAGCAGCCAGCGGCCGATCAGCACCTTCTGTTGATTGCCGCCCGAAAGATTTTCCACCCGCTCGTAAAGATTGGGCGTTTTCACGCGCAGCTTTTTTGCCATGTCTTCGCAGGTTGCCTCGACTGCGCCCTGCTGCACGAAGCCGCCCTTGACGTATCTGTCCTGCAGAACGGCGATCTGCATGTTCTCGAGAATATCGAGGATCAACAGGCAGCCGGTATCTTTCCGGTCTTCGGTCAGGAACGCCATCCGATTGCGGATGGCCTCGGTCGGCGAAGAAATGGTCACCGGCTTGCCGTAGAGCTCGGTCGAGCCGGAACTTGCCGGCGTCACGCCAAACAGCGTTTCGGCGACATTCGACCGGCCGGAGCCGACCAGGCCGGCCACACCGAGGATTTCGCCGGCCCTGACCTCGAAGGAGACGTTCTTGAAAACGCCGTTGAGACACAGATCCTTGACGGAGAGCATGACCTCGCCGATCGGCACCTCTTCCTTGGGAAACATCTGGGTGATCTCGCGCCCGACCATCATCCGGATGATGTCGTCGCGGGTGACGTCGGTCGAGGCATGCGTGCCGATATATCGGCCGTCACGGAAGACGGAGAACTCATCGGCGATCTCGAAGAGCTCGTTCATCTTATGGGTGATGTAGACGATGCCGATGCCCTGGGCCTTGAGGTCGCGGATGATACGGAAAAGATGCTCGACCTCGCGCTCCGTCAGCGCCGAAGTCGGCTCGTCCATGATCAACACGTCGGAATTATAGGAAACCGCCTTGGCGATCTCGACCATCTGCCGGTTGGCGACCGACAGGAACCGGACCTCGATATCAGGATCGATTGCGATATTGAGCCGGGTAAACAACTCCTCGGTCATGCGGTGCATCACGCCGTGATCAATGAAGCCGAGGCGGTTCTTCGGTTCGCGGCGAATCCAGATATTTTCGGCAACCGTCATGAACGGCATCAGGTTCAGTTCCTGATGGATCATGGCAATGCCGTTCTCCAGCGCGTCGAGCGGAGATTTCAGCTGGATTTCGATCCCCTTCAGGCGAATATCGCCCTTGTCGGGCGTGTAGATACCGGCGAGGATCTTCATCAAAGTCGATTTGCCGGCGCCGTTTTCGCCCATCAGCGCATGCACGGAAGCGCGCTTCAGTCGGAACTGCACGTCGTCGAGGGCGACGACACCAGGAAACTCCTTGCGGACACCCTCGGCGCTCAAGAGATATTCCGCATTCGGAACTGCGCCGCTCGCGCGCACAGCGGCCATGGTTGTCGGGCTGACGGCCATATCATCTCCTCCGGATACGGGTAGGCGAAAAGGATGCGGGCTTTGCCCGCATCCTGCTTGGCCTTCGCCTCAGTTCTTGGTGACGAAGTCCTTGACGTTGGCGGGCGTCACGAGCTGGAAGGGAATGTAGACCTTCTTGTCGATCTTTTCGCCCTTGGCGAGCTTGAGCGCTGCATCGAGCGAGCCCTTGCCCTGGCCGGCGGCATCCTGGAACACCGTGACGTCGAGATCACCCGCCTGCATGGCGGCAAGCGCGTCCTGCGTGGCGTCGACACCGCCGACGACAACCTTGGTCATATCCTTGCCGGCTGCCTTCAGCGCCTGGATGGCGCCGATCGCCATTTCGTCGTTGTTGGAGATCACAGCGTCGAATTCGATGCCGCTGGAGAGCCAGTTGGTCATCAGGTCGGCGCCCTGGGTGCGGTCCCAGTTCGCCGTCTGCTCTTCGACGATCTCCAGGCCCTTGCATTCATCCGTCTTGATGACGTCGTGGACGTCCTGGGTCCGCATGCGCGCAGCCTGGTTGGAGAGCTCGCCCATGATCACGACGGCCTTGCCCTTGCCGCCGAGAATGCGGCAGATTTCCTTGGTTTCCAGCGTGCCGGATTCCTGCTCGTTGGAAGCGACGAAGGCCTGCTTGTCCGGCAGCGTGTCGACGTTGACCGGCTGACGGTTGACGTAAACCAGCGGAATGCCGGCATCGGCCGCGAGCTTCGACATTGCCGTGGTCGCATCGGTATCGACAGGGTTGACGATGATTGCATCGACCTTGGAGGCGATGAAATTCTGGATCTGGCTCTGCTGCTTGGAAACGTCGTTCTGTGCGTCTTCGACCTGCAGCGTCACACCGCTGAGTGTCTTTGCATAATCGGTCATGCCGTTACGCAGAACCGTCAGGAAATTGTCGTCGAATTTCGCCATCGAGACGCCGACCGTTTCCGCGTGAGCCGCCGTCGACATGACGAGCGCCATCGCAGTGCCCAGGATAAACTTTTTCATTTTACTTCCTCCACAAAGCGGTGCCCGGCTGCACCCTCCTCACGCCGGAGCCCCAGGCATTTGCTCTGAAGCCGCAATTCCCCGCGCCACCTCTCCCGCGGCGCTCCACAAAAACGGAACAAACAAACCGTCAAATCCGCTCTGCGGAATATTCATTCCATTTTCTGGGGGCGACGTCAAGTATCTTTAGCGGCGTCAAGATATGGATGAGAGCGCAATGCCATGCGGGCTTCAGGACCGAGGCCCGCATTGCCGGTGTTGTGAAAGACGAAACGAGCATCCATCTATGCAGGGTCGAAGACAGGCTCACGGCCGCAGACGCCTTCGATCTCTCGCCGCGACCCAATCATTTGAAGATTTTGGAGACAGGACAGATGTCCATTTCGATGTATCGCCTCACCGTTCCGATGTTCCAGCGCGGTCTCGCCAGCCTGAAAACCTACCTCGACAAGGCCGAAGCCTATGCGAAGGAAAAGAATATTGATCCCGTCATATTGGTCACCGCTCGCCTTGCGCCCGACATGCTGCCGCTCTCCGGCCAGTATCAGCGCGCCAGCGACACCGCCAAATTTGCGCTCGCCCGCCTGACGGCGACCGACGCCCCGAAGTTCGAGGACAACGAAACGACGTTCGACGACCTGCGTGAGCGCCTGGCAAAGACCGAAACCTATCTCGCCGGCTTCTCGGCGGAAGCACTGGAAGGCACCCAAACCCGCCAGATCACCCTGCCGGGAAAGAGTGGTATCGTGCTGCCGGGTGACGAATACATCGCCACCTTCGCCCTGCCGAACTTCTACTTCCACGTCGCGACGGCCCACGCCATCCTGCGTAGCCAGGGTGCTCCGATCGGCAAGCGCGATTATCTCGGCTGAACCCTAGTTCGGCTCGGCTAGACTAACATCAGGGCCGGTGGGTCACCGGCCCTCTTTCCGTCAGTTCGGTATAAGCGAGCGTCTGATCGAGATGCCGTGCTCGGAGCGACAGCAGCTTCTCGGCATAGTCGAGCCTTATCGCCGCATAGGCCGGATCCGCCGCGACATTGTCGAGCTCCATCGGATCATCGGCAAGATTGAAAAGGAGCGGCGGCAATGCGGTAAAATGCACATATTTGAACCGCGCGTCGCGGATCACCGCGAGATTGCATTCATTGGACCGCAGCCGGAAATGCCGCTCGGCCTCGCCATGCGCAATGTCGCGGAAATCGAACTCCCAAAATGCCGCGTCCCGCCAGTTCTGTCCGCTCCCACCCCTGACAAACGGCATGAGCGACCTGCCATCGAGCCCGTTCGTCGCGTCGACGCCGAGCCTTTGGCAAAGTGTCGGAAAAATATCGGCAGCGCTGGTGAATTTGTCGACGACCCCACCCGCAGCACTGCTTGAGGGATCGCGAATGACAAGCGGAATATGATAGCTGCCGTCGAAGAAGCCGCCCTTGCCGAGCGTCCAGTGATCGCCCGCCATCTCGGCGTGGTCGGAGGTGAAGACAACAAGCGTATCGTCCCAGGCATCCGCATCCTTGAGGGCCTGCCAGATACGGCCGAGCTGCGCATCGACCTCTGATATCATGCCGTAATAGATCGCCCGGACCGCAGCGAAATCCTCACCGTCCCAGTCGCTGAGCGGCCCCGTTGCACCGTGAATGAAGCTGCCCTTGTCGGAGCCTGGCATGGCATAGGCGAGGTAGGGATGACTGTCCTGTTCGGCTTCGCAGTTTGCCGCGCGTGCAAAAACCGGCCCGTCCCCCGGCTTGAACATTCGGTTGAACGGCTCCGGCACGGAGAATGGCGGATGCGGACGCAAGAAGGAGACATGCGCAAACCACGGCCTGTCCTGTTCGCCCACCCAGCGAATGAACTCGCCGGCCAGGAAAGCCGTCTGGGTCTCGTCGCGCGAATAGGCCGGCGCTGCATTCGAAATTTCTCCCGCTCCCGCACCGACGGGAATGTGAATATCGCGGCTGACGGCATCGGCATGGCCGCGGGACCGTAGCCAGGAGAGCCATTGTCTTTCGTGCTCCGGCAGAAGCTGGCGGGCCGTAAAACCCGGCAGCACGCCTTCGTAGGTCGTCAGATGCGGATCGCCGGCATCCATCCCGCGCGGATCGGGCGCCGTATCCGTGTAACCGAACAGCGTCGGGTCATATCCCGCCCGCCGGGCCGCCAGCGCCAGATTGTCAAAGCGGGTATCGAGCGGCGAACCGTTACGGCAGACGCGGTGGTTCATTTGATAGAGGCCGGTATAGAGCGTGGCCCGCGCCGGCGAGCAGGGTGCCGCGCCGGCATAGTGCCGCCGGAAGAGCGTGCCTTCCCGCGCCAGCGCATCGACACCAGGCGTCTTTACACAGGCGTGACCGACGGCTGACAGGCAATCGCCGCGCCACTGATCCGCCGTGATCAGCAGGACGTTCGGCCGGCGCGCCTTCTCAATGCTGGTTGGATTTTGCATGCCAATCCCAGGCGGAGCGGATGATCTCAGACAGATCATATTGCGGCACCCAGCCGAGCACGTCGCGCGCCTTGTCGTTATTGGCCACCAGCGTGTGCGAATCGCCTTCGCGCCGGCCGATATATTCGACCGGGAAAGGCCGGTTCGACACTTCTTCGATCGCGCCGAGCAATTCCTTCACCGTCGTGCCGGTGCCGGTGCCGAGGTTGAGCGCAACGGAATCGCCGCCCTTCAGCAGATATTCGACGGCGCGCACATGCGCATCGGCGAGATCCAGCACATGGATATAGTCGCGCACACAGGTGCCGTCGCGTGTCTCGTAATCGCTGCCGAACACCTTGAAGCCTTGGCGGCGGCCGAGTGCCGCGTCGATCGCCAGGGGTATTGCATGCGTTTCCGGCTGGTGCCATTCGCCGATCCGGCCCTCGAAATCGGCGCCGGCCGCATTGAAATAGCGCAGCACCACCGAGCGCAGGCTCCTGTACTGGTCGTAATCGGCAAGCGCCTGTTCGACGATATATTTCGTTCGCCCGTAGGGATTGATCGGCACCTGCCGATGCGTCTCGTCGAGCGGCACGCTCTGCGGCAGGCCGTAGGTCGCGCAGGTCGAGGAGAAGACGAAGGCATTGATGCCGGCCGCTTGTGCCGCCGAAAGCAGCGTCAACGTGCCGATCACATTGTTTTCGTAGAAGGAAACCGGATCCTTGACCGATTCGCCGACCTCGATCAGCGCCGCGAAATGCAGAATCGCCGCCGGCTTGTGCTTGGCCAGCACCTCATCCAGCCGGGCGCGATCGCGAATATCGCCCTCTTCGGCCGGCCCCCATCTGACGAACTCGCGATGACCGTTCGAAAAATTGTCGAAGACGACAGGCCTATAGCCCTTGTTCGCCAGGTCGAGGCACGTATGCGAGCCGATATAGCCGGCGCCGCCGACGACAAGAACCGTTTCACCTGCCATACACCACCCTATTGTTCACGAGAGATGGGAGAAGCCTAAACGAGTTACACGTCAATAAAAAGAAGGAACTGCGATCGGCGCAAACGGACAATACGTCAAATGCCGAAGCCGCCCGTCCGGGCGATGGGTGCCGGACCCGCAATATTCATGAATTATTCGCGTGATTTGCATAACCGCGCGATCTAAGGGGCTTCTACCACCATGTGATGATCAACGGTCTGCAGCCATCAGGCAGGGAGAGCGCGAATGAGGAAGGCATTGGTCGTTTGGGGCGGCTGGCAAGGTCATGAACCGGAGCAATGCGCTCATATCGTCGCCGACCTTCTGCGCGAGGACGATTTTGCGGTCGAGGTAACCGGCGATCTCGGCATTTTCGGATCTCCGACACTGACGAAGGCCGATCTGCTGGTGCCCATCATTACCGGCGAAACGCTCGAAAAGCCTCATGCTAGCGCCCTCGTCGAAGCGGTGCGCGGCGGGCTGGGGCTTGCCGGCCATCACGGCGCACTCGCCACATCCTTCAAGGAGAGCGCGCCTTTCCGTTATGTCTCCGGCGTCACCTGGGTCGCCCATCCCGGCAATATCATCGACTTCCGCGTCGCCGTCACCCGCCAGGACGATCCCGTCATGGAGGGCATCCCCGACTTCGACTATCGTTCGGAGCAATATTACCTTCATTACGATCCGACCGTCGAAATCCTTGCGACCACCACCTTCACCGGCGCCTACGATCCGGCAGCCCGCAATGTCGTGATGCCCGTCGCCTTCAAGCGCCATTTCGGTGCCGGCCGCATCTTCTATTCCGCCCTCGGCCATGTCGCAGCCGAATTCGACCATCCCTACATGCCCCTCATCCTGCGGCGTGGCCTGAGCTGGGCCGCACGCCAGTAGCGTCAGGGCGAACCGCACGCCGGCGAATGCCGACCGGCGGCGACAGCCGGACGACGTCGGCCGCTAAAGAATAAGCATTTCAAGCTGGTGGGCCGCCGCGGCTGATCGGCCGGCACGGGCGACTGCTTGCCGATCACCCGCCCGCGCCATAATTTGCCCGGATGCAGGATCGCTTCTCTTTCTTCCCCGCAACCACCGACCGCCTGGCCGATATCGAAGCGGTCTTCGACGATAGCGCCGACGGCCGGAATTGTCGCTGCGCCTACTGGTATCGTCCGAATGCCGACTACAAGGCAGGATGAGGCGAGGGAAATCGCAACTGGTTCCGAAGCCTCGTCGCCGAACGGCGCCCGCCCGGTATTCTCGGTTATCACGAGAATGAACCGGCCGGATGGTGCGGTGTCGCGCCACGCGCCGTATTCGACCGGCTGCGCCGTTCAAAACCCTTTGCGCCGGTGGATGACAAGCCGGTCTGGTCGATCAATTGCTTCATCGTCCGCAAGTCGTTCCGGCGGCAGGGTCTGTCGCGATTGTTATTGAAACACGCCGTCGAATTCGCAAGCGCGAACGGCGCCGAATGTCTCGAAGCCTACCCTGTCGATCAGGCAGCCCGTGCTTCGAACGGAGCCGAGCTCTATCCGGGAACGCTGTCGATGTTTCTGGATGCCGGTTTCGTCGAGGTGGCAAGACGCCTGCCGGCAAGGCCGATCGTCCGCCTGGAATGCCGCTGAATATTTCGGCAACCCAGGGATCGAAAAATACGGCCTAGCGAGCCGCCTTGATCTGCCGGTCGTTCTCGACGGCGGGCGCCGCCTCGTCATAGATCCGCATCAGCCGCCCGGCTGCCTTCAGCTTCTCGATGAGATCGTTTCCATCAGGCGAGGCCTTCGTCAGCTCCAGCTGCTCGAACTCCCTCAGCGCCTGCGCCCAATGGCTTTCCCCACGCCCATCCGGCCTGCCTTCCGATTCCCATAGTGAATAAGCGCGCTGGCTGACCCAGGCGTCTTTATTATGACTCATAATCAACCCCAGCGAGAAATTTGGAAGCAATATTCGACAGGCAACAAGGTGCCAAAACCGGCTTTAGGAGTCGTTACGAGGCAGCGTTAGTTTTTAGCTAATAGCGAGGCACAGAGGATTATCCCTGTGCACATTCCCGGACCTTGGCCTCGCACTGCCTGCAGGGTAGGGTCATCGCAGAAACGATAGCGATGACCGATGGCAGCCAAGACAACACTCAATGCGAAGAATCTTGAATCCCTTGGTGCGCAGCGCCTTGCCGAGCTGCTGGTCGAGATCAGCATGGGCAGTGCTGCCCATAAGCGACGGCTTCGAATGGAGCTTGCCGGCAATCACGGCAGCGCCGAGGTCGCGCGTGAGGTACGAAAACGGCTTGCCAGCATCGCCCGCGCTCGCACCCTCATCAACTGGCGCAAAGTGAAGGCGCTGAAGAGCGACCTGGAAACGCAGCGCAAGACGATCACAGAGACGGTTGCCGCCGATGATCCCCAGGAGGCTTTCGAACTGATATGGCAGTTCCTCGCCCTGGCGAATTCCATCTTTGAGAGATCCAACGAGAGCAGCGGTTCTGTCATCCAAAGTTTTCATCAGGCTTGCGAGGATGCTGCCGCAATCGCCGCGTCCGCCAAGATTGACTCCAATGTCCTGGCCGAGAAGGTGTTCAAAGCCGTGCAAGACGATGGTTACGGCCAGTACGACAACCTGATTGCGGCGATGGCGCCAGCTCTCGGCAAGGATGGTCTCGATTGCCTGAAAACCCTCTTCATCCAATGGTCCAAGGAGCCGAAAGACAAGCCGACGGAGGACAAGCGCGAGATCATCGGCTGGGGCAGCGCAGGCCCCCTTTACGAAGATGAGATCGACGGCACTCAGCGAGATCTGACGGTGCGCATAGCCTTGCAGGAAATTGCCGACGCCCAGGGCGATGTTGATGCCTACATTGGCCAACACCCCGAGGACGCGCGCAAGGCGCCGATGATAGCTGCCGACATCGCCAATCGTCTGCTCTCGGCCGGCCGGGCGAAGGAAGCGCTTGAGACGTTGGATGAGGCCGACAGGAGAGGCTGGGCCGACATGCCATTCGAATGGCAGCGCGCGCGCGTTGAGACGCTCGAGGCCCTGGGGCGTGCATCGGAGGCGCAGACCTATAGATGGACATGCTTCGAGCAGTCACTGTATGGCGAGCACCTCAAGGCTTTCCTCAAGCGGCTGCCCGATTTCGACGATCTTGAGGCCGAGGAGAAGGCATTTGTCCATGTTCGGGCTTTTCCTGACGTCCACCAGGCACTTGCGTTTTTTCTCAACTGGCCGGCGCCTGCCGAGGCGGCAAAACTTGTAGCGAGCAGGAAGGCGGAACTGGATGGCGATCTCTATGGGCTGATGACGCTGGCGGCCGAAGCTCTGGCGGAGAAACATCCGCTCGCGGCCACCATTGTCTTGCGCTCCATGATCGATTTCGCGCTCGATAGCGGCCGGTCCGGCCGCTATAAGCATGCGGCGAGGCATCTGGCGGACTGTGCATCCTTTGCGCCTCATATCGATGACTTCGGCAACACCAGATCCCATGACCTCTATGTCGCGGAACTCAAACGTCGGCACGGCAAGAAGCATGGCTTCTGGAGCCTGGTGACCTAAGTTGCTCCAGATACCTTACCCTCAGAGAGGAATTCCATGACGACCACTTCCTGGCATGCCGATCCGCTGACTTGGGGCACTGGTCCCCGCATCTTCGAAGCCTTTCTGGAGCCGACTTGCCCCTACTCGGTCAGAGCGTTCAACAAGCTCGACGAACTGCTGAGCCAGGCCGGTGAGGACAGGATCACCGTGAAGATCCGCCTGCAGTCGCAGCCCTGGCATATGTATTCGGGTGTCCTCGTCCGCTGCATCATCGCAGCCTCAACGTTGGAAGGCGGCAAGCAGACAGCAAAGAAAGTGATGGCCGCCATTGCAGCCCATCGCGAGGAGTTCGAATTCGAGCGTCACGCCGGCGGCCCGAATATGGATGTGACGCCGAACCAGATCATCGAGCGCCTGGAAGGCTACAGCGGCGTCAAGCTGAAAGAAGCCTTCGCAATCCCGGATCTCGACCGCGAGATCAAGTGGCACTGCAAATATGCCCGGCAGAACGGCATCCACGTCTCGCCGACCTTCATGATAGATGGGCTGGTGCAGGCAGATATGAGCAGCGGTGATGAGGTTGGAGTCTGGGTGAAGAAGGCGCTGGGTAACTGACGAGATCCCGCACCAAGAGCCACCCGTATATTTGTCTCCTGCCTGTTTCGCTCAATGGATATCGGGCAGAATCAGCGCAAGCAAAGCGCGATGTTTTGATTCGGGAACGGCTCTGGGTGCGGCCTTGGAATGCATGCGATTCTGACCGCCGGTCACGGCAATCTCCCGGTAATCTCAAACGTTAATAATCCCGGGAAATTTATGGCGGAGAGGGTGGGATTTGAACCCACGATACCCTTGCAGGTATGCCGCATTTCGAGTGCGGTGCATTCGACCACTCTGCCACCTCTCCGCGGTCTGGTCGGCGCTTGTTCGGCGCGGGCGTTCTCATAACGGGCAAATGACAGGCTGGCAAGCCGAAAAGTCGAACCATTCCATCCTTTTGCCTTGACAGCTTTTTGTCACTCGCGTATCTCGGCTGCGCAATAGGTTTGGAGAAATCCGTGCCTAGCTCGTCCTGCGTTTGCGTGGGGCGCTTCACCGGCAGGAAGAGTTCGAGGTTAGTCCTCTGAAATCCCTGCTTAACTTCGACTGATAAAAAGACGGCCACCTTGCTCAATCGGCGAGGAGAGCTGGAACGAACATGAAAGGATAAAAAATGTTCGCAGTCATCAAGACCGGCGGTAAACAGTACCGTGTGGCAGCCAACGACGTGCTGACCATCGAAAAGCTGGAAGCCACCGCTGGCGATTCCATTGAATTCACCGAAGTGCTCGTGATCGGCGAAGGCGCCGACGCTGCGATCGGTGCGCCCTTCGTAACCGGCGCCTCTGTCAAGGCAGAAGTCGTCGAACAGAACCGCGGCAAGAAGGTCATCGCCTTCAAGAAGCGCCGCCGTCAGAATTCGAAGCGTTCGCGCGGCCATCGTCAGCATCACACGGTCGTCCGTATCACGGACATCGTGGCTGCCAAGTAAGATCAACGGGACAAGGTTTAAAGGAGAACTCCAATGGCACACAAAAAAGCTGGCGGTTCCTCGCGCAACGGTCGCGATTCCGAATCCAAGCGCCTTGGCGTGAAGAAGTTCGGCGGCGAAGCCGTCATCGCAGGCAACATCCTCGTGCGTCAGCGCGGGACGCAGTGGCATCCGGGTTCCAACGTCGGCCTCGGCAAGGATCACACGATTTTTGCGCTTACCGCCGGCAATGTGAACTACCGAACGAAGGCCAACGGTCGCGTCTACGTGTCTGTCATGCCGAAAGCGGAAGCAGCGGAATAAGCCGGTAGCGCTCAAAAACAGCCGGCGTCTCATCGACCCGGCTGGCCGTATCAGGTTCAGTCTAGAAAACAGGGGAGATGGGGCGCCATCTCCCCTTTTTCTTTACCCCTCAAGGAGGACTGAACCATGCAAGGCGAATTGTTAAGGGCAGACCAATCACGGTCGCCCCGGGAAGACCAGCGGTCTTCCGAAGAACGGCTGAGGCCGGAACGGTTAAGGACCGATTGCCCTGTCTTGTTATCGGAAAGGCTCGTCATGCGCGCGCCCCACGAAGAAGACATCGACGCCCTTGCCCATCTCGCCAACAACGCCAAAGTCGCCACCATGGTATCGCGTATGCCGCACCCTTATACCGCCGATGATGCTGCTGACTTCGTGCGTCGCACGAAAAATGGCGATATTGGCAAGTGCGTCTATGCGATCACCAAGGCTGAAAATGGCGCCTTTATCGGCTGCTGCGGCGTCGAGCCGCATGCGGACGGCAGAACCGTCGAGATCGGTTACTGGCTGGGCGAGCCCTATTGGAACAAGGGTTATACGACCGAGGCCTGCCATGCCCTGGTCGATATGGTGTTCAGGACCCGCCAGGACGTCGATCAGATCGATGCCCGCTGCCGGGTAATGAACGTCGCCTCGCGCCGCGTCATCCAGAAGTGCGGCTTCCAGTTCCAGGGATCGGGGCTCGCCGCCTCGCTGGCGCTCGGCAGCAACGTGCCGGTCGAATGGTACAGGCTCGACCGAAAGACCTGGATGTCCCTCCGAAGCTGGGGGAACATCGCATGAGCACGACTGCGCTGCAAAGGCCAGAGGTCAAGCCGATGATGCCCGGCCCCGCGCCTGTTATCTCGACCGCCCGGCTGACGCTTCGCCCCCACAGGCTGAGCGATGCACCTGCGATCGCGGAATCGCTCTCCGATTTCGCGGTCACGCGCATGCTGTCCCGCGTACCCGCACCGTTCGACCGGCAGGATGCGCTGGACTGGCTGATCCCGGTCACCTCGGGCACCCTGCCCGACTGGCCGCTGGCGATCACCGATAAGGACGATGTCCATATCGGCAACGTCTCGATCGAGCTGCGCCACGGTCGCTGGCACCTCGGCTACTGGCTGAACCGCTATTACTGGCGGCGCGGCTATATGAGCGAGGCGGTGGCGGCGATCATCGAGCGCTTCTCGCGCCGCATGCCGGAGACGCCGATCCATTCCGGCGTCTTCGCCGACAACCCCGCTTCGCTGCGACTGCAGGAGAAGCTCGGTTTCCACATGACGGGTTGCGGCGAAATCTATTGTTTCTCTCGCAACACGATGGTGTCGCACATCGAAACCGTGCTGCAGCCGGGCATGCTGCAACCGCGAAAGGTTGCCTGATCAAAATCGAGACGTCGCCGCACCGGCGGCGTCTCAATCAACGATTTCGACCCATAGGGGGAAGTGATCGGAGCCCTCGGATTGCGTATCGATCCGAGCGGATTTCAATCGGCCCTCGAGGCCGCAACTGACGAAGCAATAATCGAGATGCATGCGTTTGCCGTGATCTTCGGGATCCATCCAGCTGTAACTCCCCGGGCGATAGGCTTCGAGCGCCGCAAAGGCGTCTATCGGCGTGCCGATCCGGGCGACACGGCCATAATATCCGCCGCCAGCACCGGCAAGCGCGCAATATTCCGGCGATTCCGGCTCCATGTTGAAATCGCCCATGATCACGTAATCCTCCGGCAGCGGCGGCTCCGGCAGATCGAATTCACCACCCCCCGTCAGCGATCCACCCTCCTGGACGAAGGCATTGATATGCGCGTTCAGAAATTGCAGCTGGCGGATGCGCTCATCGGCGGAGACATGGTCGAGATGCACGGAGTAGACGCGGATCGCCCCGCCGGGTGCTGCGATTACCGCTTCGGTTGCGCCGCGCTGCGGGTTGATCTTGCCGATCGTCCGGCTGCGCGGCAGAAGCAGCGTCCGGGTCGAGACAACAGGCCAGCGCGACAGCACCATGTTGCCGAACTGGAAACGGGTGCCCGGCACCGGCTGGAGCCCGCCTTCATCAGCTTCGACATGCATGTCGCAGGCTGGCCCATAGACCCAGAAATAGTCGGGAAAAAAGGCTGCAACATCGGCCACCATGTCGGCAAAACCGTTGCGGGAGAAACCGCGAGTCACCTCCTGCAGCGCGATGACATCGGCTCCCTCGAGGCTCCGGGCAATACGCGCCAGATCGTATCTGCCGTCGAGACCGAAGCCGTACTGTATGTTATAGCTCGCAAAATTCACGATAATCTTTGACCTCCGTCGGAACCGCCTATATCGAATGGGCCAAGACGGGCCGTCCAACTGCCACTGAATATTGGAAGTAAAATGAAATTTCTCGACGAAGCAAAGGTCTATATCAAGTCCGGGGACGGCGGCGGCGGCAGCGTTTCCTTCCGACGCGAGAAATTCATTGAGTTCGGCGGCCCGGATGGCGGTGACGGCGGGCGCGGCGGCGACGTCTGGGTCGAGGCCGTCAACGGCCTGAACACGCTGATCGATTTCCGCTATCAGCAGCATTTCAAGGCGACGATCGGCACCCATGGCATGGGCAGAAACCGCACCGGCGCCAATGGCAGCGACGTGACGCTCAAGGTTCCGGTCGGCACTCAGATCTTCGAGGAAGATCAGGAAGCGCTGATCTGCGACCTGACTGTCGAAGGCCAGCGTTACTGTCTCGCTCATGGCGGCAATGGCGGCTTCGGCAACGCCCATTTCAAGACTTCGGTCAATCAGGCGCCGGATTGGGCCAATCCCGGTCTGCCCGGCGAGGAAAAGACCATCTGGCTGCGCCTGAAGCTGATTGCCGATGCCGGCCTCGTCGGCCTGCCCAATGCCGGCAAGTCGACCTTCCTGGCTGCCGTCACCCGCGCCCGGCCGAAGATCGCCAACTATCCCTTCACCACGCTGCATCCCAATCTCGGCGTCGCCACCATCGACGAGCGCGAATTCATTCTTGCCGACATTCCGGGCCTGATCGAAGGCGCCCATGAAGGGGTCGGCATCGGCGACCGTTTCCTCGGCCATGTCGAGCGCACCCGCGTGCTGCTCCACCTCATCTCGGCCCAGGAGGAAAAGGTCGGCAAGGCGTATAAGACGGTCAAGCACGAGCTCGAAGCCTACGGAAACGAGCTGGCCGACAAGGCTGAGATCGTGGCGCTGTCGCAGATTGACGTGCTCGACGATGCCGAACTGAAGAAGAAGACCAAGGAATTGGCCAAGGCCTGCGGCAAGACGCCGTTCCAGATTTCGGCCGTCACCGGCAAGGGCATGACCGAGGTGCTGCGCGCACTCCGCGACATCATCGTCGAGGCCAATACCGAAGAGAAGCCGGCCAAGGTGCCGAAGCTGCGCCATCGCGACATGGTCGTCACCGATGAGGGCGAGGACGATGACCAGCCGTAAGCCGCATGGCCGCTACCGCCGCATCGTCATCAAGATCGGCTCTGCGCTTCTGGTCGACCGCAAGGCCGGGCTGAAGAAGGCTTGGCTCGATGCCATGTGCGCCGATATCTCCAGCCTGAAGGCCAAGGGCATCGACGTGCTCGTCGTCTCCTCGGGCGCAATCGCGCTCGGCCGCTCGGTGCTCGACCTGCCCTCGGGCGCGCTGAAGCTGGAGGAAAGCCAGGCTGCGGCTGCCGTCGGCCAGATCGCGCTGGCGCGCGCCTGGTCGGAAAGCCTGTCGCGCGACGAGATCGTCGCCGGCCAGATCCTGCTGACGCTCGGTGATACCGAGGAGCGCCGCCGCTATCTCAATGCGCGCGCCACCATCAATCAGCTCCTGAAGATCGGCGCCGTGCCGATCATCAACGAGAACGACACCGTCGCCACCAGCGAGATCCGCTATGGTGACAACGACCGGCTGGCCGCCCGCGTTGCGACGATGACCGGCGCCGATCTGCTCATCCTTCTCTCCGATATCGACGGCCTCTACACCGCACCACCGCATCTCGATCCGAACGCGACGTTCCTCGAGACGATTGCCGAAATCACCCCCGAGATCGAGGCGATGGCCGGCGGAGCCGCTTCGGAACTTTCGCGCGGCGGCATGCGCACCAAGATCGATGCCGGCAAGATTGCGACGGCATCAGGCTGCGCGATGATCATCGCCTCCGGCAAGACCGACAATCCGCTGTCGGCGATCGAAAACGGCGCGCGTTCCTCCTGGTTCGCGCCATCGGGCACACCCGTTACCGCCCGCAAGACCTGGATTGCCGGGCAGTTGCAGCCGGCCGGCGAACTGCATGTCGATGACGGCGCCGTCGTTGCCCTCGGGGCCGGCAAAAGCCTGCTTCCAGCCGGCGTGCGCAGCGTTTCCGGCCTCTTCAGCCGCGGCGATACGGTGGCGATCATCGGCCCGGCCGGCCGCGAGATCGCCCGCGGCCTGGTAAGCTACGATGCCGACGACGCCCGTCGGATTGCCGGCCGCAAGTCGGCGGAGATCGCGGCCATTCTCGGTTATGCCGGGCGCGCCGCCATGGTCCATCGCGACGACATGGTAATGACCGCGCAGGTCGGTTCGAAATCGGAAAGGCAGAAGAAGGACGCGAGCTATGCTTGATACCGTTGCGCCAAGCCCTGACATTGACGCGCTGATGAACGACATCGGCCGCAAGGCAAGGGCTGCAGCACGACCACTGAGCTTTGCGTCCACTGAGGCCAAGAACAGCGCATTGAATGCCATGGCCGATGCGATCCTAGCGAACAAGGCGCATATTCTTGCCGAGAACGCCAAGGACCTGAAGGACATCGAAGGCACCGAGATGCTCGCTTCCTTCATCGACCGGCTGACGCTGAATGACAAGCGCGTTGCCGAAATGGCGGAGGGAATCCGCGCCATCGCCGCCCTTGCCGATCCGGTCGGCGAAGTCATTGCTGCCTGGGACCGGCCGAACGGGCTGAAGATCGAACGGGTCCGCACACCCCTCGGCGTCATCGGCGTGATCTTCGAAAGCCGGCCGAACGTCACTGCGGATGCCGGCGCCCTCTGCCTCAAGGCGGGTAATGCCGTCATTCTGCGTTGCGGCTCGGATTCGCGCCGTTCATCGCAGGCTATCCATGCCTGCCTGGTCGAGGGCCTGAAGGCGGCGGGACTTGCAGAGCATGCTATCCAGCTCGTGCCGGTCACCGACCGCGCTGCAGTCGGCGCCATGCTGCGCGGCCTCGACGGCGCGATCGACGTCATCGTGCCGCGCGGCGGCAAGAGCCTCGTCGCCCGCGTGCAGAGCGAGGCCCGCGTGCCGGTTTTTGCCCATCTCGAAGGCCTTTGCCACATCTATGTCGATGCCTCGGCCGATATCGAAATGGCGAAAAAGATTATCGTCAACGCCAAGATGCGCCGCACCGGCATCTGCGGCGCGGCCGAAACCCTGCTCGTCGATGGCGCCGCGATCGGCACGCATCTGACGCCGCTGCTCGAGGTTCTGACCGAGGCCGGCTGCGAAATCCGCGCTTCGCCGACGGTGCTGAAGGTCGCGCCCGGCATGAAGCCCGCGACCGAGGAGGACTGGTCGACGGAATATCTCGACGCGATCATTTCGGTTGCCGTCGTCGACGGCATATCGGGCGCCATCGCCCATATCCAGACATATTCCTCCAACCACACCGAGGCAGTTATCGCCGAGGACCCTGAGGTCGTCGCGCGTTTCTTCACCGAGGTCGATTCGGCGATCCTGCTGCACAACGCCTCGACGCAATTTGCCGATGGCGGCGAGTTCGGCATGGGTGCAGAAATCGGCATCGCCACCGGCAAGATGCATGCCCGTGGGCCTGTCGGTGTCGAACAGCTCACCTCTTTCAAATATCGGGTGCATGGTGCCGGACAGACGCGGCCCTGACGTGACGACCGAGAATGTGGACCGGCACTATCTCCGCATGCCGCACAGCGAGCGCGGCATGGTCGTCGGTCTGTTCGGTGGTTCGTTCAATCCACCGCATCAGGGCCACGCGCTCGTCGCCGAAATCGCCATCAAGCGGCTTGGCCTCGACCAGCTCTGGTGGATGGTCACCCCCGGCAATCCGCTGAAGAGCCGCAACCAGCTCGCCCCGCTTGCCGAGCGCATTGCCGAAAGCGAGCGTGTTGCCGCCGATCCCCGCGTCAAGGTCACCGCCTTCGAACAGACGTTCGGCGTCAGCTACACCGCCAACACGCTTGCCCGCGTCAAGGCGCGTAATCCGCATGTGCATTTCATCTGGATCATGGGCGCAGACAGCCTGCAGACCTTTCACAAATGGCAGAAATGGCAGGAGATTGCCCGCACCTTCCCGATCGCGGTGATCGATCGGCCGGGCGCGACGCTTTCCTTCCTCTCCTCGAAAATGGCCAGGACCTTCGATTTCGCCCGTGTTGACGAGGATGACGCGCGTGTTCTCTGGAAGAAGCGTGCGCCGGCCTGGACCTTCATCCACGGGCCGCGCTCCGGCCTGAGTTCGACGGCAATCCGCAACGGCTCGTCGCACGCCGACGCCGAATAGAGCGCCCCGCGCCCAGCAAGACGCATGCGCCGGCCTGATTTCAGAATATCCTGGAAACGAGAAAGCCCGACGGGGGAGGAGATCCGTCGGGCTTATAAACTCGATCGACAACTGGGAGGAGGAGTGTTGTCGACCCTATCGAACGGCTATGGGAGGAGGAGAAGCCGTGTCGATGAGTATGTTTTATCATATTCGACAAAAAGGTGAATATCGATTGGTGCATTGCAGCAATGCATAGGATGCAAATCTCGAGGTGAATTTGGCTTCCCCATTGCCGTTTTTATTAGCAAAAATTAAGGAACTGGTCCCGGCGGCCGGCAGTCCTTGCGGTTTGCAAACTGTCTCCCAGGTATTTTCACCCTACTGATCTCACTTTCGGCGGAAGCCATGCACCTCACGAATGCGTGAACATCGCGCTGCTGCGAACGCGAGCGCCCAATACGGTTATATTTTCTTGGATATATCCCTAGCCAAGGCGTGTGGCTCGTTATATTCGTCGCAATATTTCGAACCCCGGGGAATAATCATGCAAAACCGTCGCCAATGGATGAAACTGGCAACCGCCGCGATCTCGGCCCTCTGGCTTGGCGCGACAGCGCTTCCGACGCCTGCCGCCGCAGCCGAAAAGCTCACTATCTTTGCGGCAGCGAGCCTCAAGAATGCGCTCGACGCCGCCAATGCCGCCTGGACGAAGGAAAGCGGCAAGGACGCCGTCGCTTCCTATGCCGCGAGCGGCGCGCTGGCCAAGCAGATCGAAAACGCCGCCCCTGCCGATGTCTTCATCTCGGCGGACCTCGACTGGATGGAGTATCTCGCCAAGAAAAGCCTGATCAAGGCCGATACCCGCTCCAACCTGCTCGGCAATAAGATTGTGCTCGTGGCGGAAAAGGACAAGGCAAAACCGGTCGAGATCAAGCAGGGCTTCGATCTCGCAGGACTCCTCGGTGGCGGCAAGCTTGCCATGGGTGAGCCGAAATCGGTTCCGGCCGGTAAATACGGCATGGCCGCGCTCGAAAAGCTCGGCGTCTGGAAATCAGTGGAAAGCAAGGTCGCCGGCGCCGAAAGCGTGCGCGCCGCCCTTGCCCTCGTCTCGCGCGGCGAAGCGCCTTATGGCATCGTCTATCAGACGGATGCCGCGGCCGATAAGGGTGTCGCCATCGTCGGCACATTCCCCGCCGATTCCCACCCGCCGATCATCTATCCGATCGCAATCCTCGCCGAGAGCAAGAACCCGGATGCATCCGCCTATCTCGACTTCCTGAAATCCGACAAGGCGGCCGCCTTCTTCACGGCGCAGGGTTTCACCATCCTGAAGTGATATGGGCCTGAAATGATCTGGGCTTCAAGTGATTGAGGGCTGAAATGATTGCGGAATCGTCGGCCGCAGCTTAGCGTGAGGGCTCGCCACGGCGAGCCTTCGATTTTCCGGGGAGACCGCTGCATTTGGACATGTTGGGCTTGAGCGATGAGGAATGGACGGCGATCCTGCTCAGCCTGCGCGTCTCGATTGTCGCCATGCTGGCGAGCCTGCCCTTCGGCATCCTCGTCGCCCTGCTGCTTGCCCGCGGCCGCTTCTGGGGTAAATCGCTGCTGAACGGCGTCGTTCACTTGCCGCTGATCCTGCCCCCGGTCGTCACCGGTTTTCTTCTCCTCATCCTGTTTGGCCGCCGCGGTCCGATCGGCAGCCTGCTCGACCAGTATTTCGGCATCGTCTTGTCTTTCCGCTGGACGGGTGCTGCACTGGCCTGCGCCATCATGGCCTTTCCGCTGATGGTGCGCAGCATCCGCCTGTCGATCGAGGCGGTCGACCGCAAGCTGGAAGAGGCGGCTGGAACGCTCGGCGCCGGCCCTCTCTGGGTCTTCCTGACGATCACTTTGCCGCTGACCCTGCCCGGCATCATCGCCGGCATGATCCTTTCCTTCGCCAAGGCGATGGGCGAATTCGGCGCGACGATCACCTTCGTCTCCAACATTCCAGGCGAAACCCAGACGCTGTCGTCGGCGATCTATACCTTCACCCAGGTGCCTGGCGGCGATGCCGGCGCGCTCCGCCTGACGCTCGTCGCCATCGTCATTTCCATGGCCGCCCTGCTCGCCTCCGAATTCCTTGCCCGTCTCGCCGGCCGGAGGATCGATCCGGAATGACGCTGATCGTCGAGGCAAAACAGAGGCTCGGCGCCTTTTCGCTCGATGCCGCCTTCACCTCCGAGCGCGGCGTCACCGCGCTGTTCGGCCGCTCCGGCTCCGGCAAGACCTCGATGATCCGCATCATCGCCGGCCTCGCCCGCCCGGACGAAGGCCGCGTCGTCCTGGACGGCGAGCCCCTGACCGAAACCGCAACCGGTATCTTCGTCCCGAAACATCGCCGCCGCTTCGGTTATGTCTTCCAGGAGGCCCGGCTTTTCCCGCATCTCAGCATTCGCGCCAATCTCTCCTATGGCCGCTGGTTCGCGGCGAGACCGGCACACGGCGAGAGCTTCGATCACATCGTCGACCTGCTCGGCATCGAGACGCTGCTGGAGCGCAGCCCCGCGAAACTCTCAGGCGGCGAGAAGCAGCGCGTCGCCATCGGCCGCGCACTTCTCTCCTCGCCCCGCCTGCTGTTGATGGACGAGCCGCTCGCCGCCCTCGATGATGCGCGCAAGGCCGAGATCCTGCCTTATCTCCAGCGATTGCGCGACGAAACCGACATCCCGATCGTCTATGTCAGCCATTCGATCGCCGAGGTGGCGCGGCTGGCAAACCAGGTCGTCGTCATGCGCGACGGCAAGGTGGAAGCGACAGGCCCCGCGATCGACATATTGAGCCGCCCCTCCGCCGCCTCCGAGCGGCGCGAGGCGGGCGCGCTGCTGGAAGGCACGGTGGAAAGCTTCGATGCGCTTCACCGCCTGTCGACTATCGCGCTGAAATCCTGCCAGCTCCATATTCCCGGTGCCGCCCTTGCGCCCGGCAAATCGGTCCGCATCCGCATTCCCTCCCGCGATGTCATGCTGGCGACCGCAAGGCCCGAGGGGCTCAGCGCGCTGAATATCCTGGAAGCAAGGATAGAAGCGATGTCGTCGACCGAGGACGGAACGGTGGAAATCCGGCTCGATTGCGGCGGCGATATCATTCTTTCCCGGATCACCACACTGTCCTGCGAGCGTCTGGATCTTCGACTGGGAAGGGCGGTCTTCGCCGTCATCAAGACAGTTGCCCTGGAGGCCTGATCAGCCGCGCTCGCCCTGCTGCAGGTTACGCTTGCCCTCGAGCCAGGCGAGATCTTCGGCAAGGCTGGTGCGCATCGTCCTTTCCATCCGGCGGAAACGCGCCAGCAATTCCTCGCCGAACGGCGTCAGCGCCGCGCCGCCGCCCTTCTGCCCGCCGCGCTGCGATTCCACCACCTGTTCAGAGAACATCCGGTTCATCTCGCTGACCAGCAGCCATGCCCGGCGATAAGACATGTCCATCGCCCGCCCCGCCGCCGAGATCGATCCGGTCTGGCGGATATGCTCCAGCAGTTCCATCTTGCCATGGCCGAGGCGATCCTCATCCGGGAAGCTGATTCGCAGGACGGGCACGAGTGTTTTTGCGGCTGAGTCGGTCATTGAATCGGGAGATCGTGGAATTTGCCGCACTTTACGCTGCGGCATGGAAACTGTACACCGCCCGCACGAGGCCGCCCCGAGCAGCCAAATACTTCAATTCGAACGGCAGATCGGATTTTCGGCCGTTCCGTACCTTAGCATGTCTTGAAACATTAATGGTTTGATGCCTATCTTAACCATGATCCGGTCTCGATCGGATCTGTGTTGTGCCTAGTTTGTCATTCCAGGAAAGGGAAAGCACTGACAACAGTACACGCCAAGGGAAAAACGTTCGCCGTTATCCCGAAGAGTGCGGAACGTGGCGCCGATGCCGCCGCCCGTGCCCTAGAAACCGTCCTCGCCAGCCTCGAGGACTCCAAAGCGGAAGATATCGTCACCATCGACATTGCCGGAAAATCGGCGCTGGGAGACTACATGATCGTCGTCTCCGGCCGCTCGAACAGGCATGTCATGGCGATCTCGGATCACCTGCTCACCGACCTTAAGGACGACGGCCTCGGTACGGCCCGCGTCGAAGGTCAGGAAGGCGGCGATTGGGTCCTGATCGACACTGGTGATATTATCGTGCACGTGTTTCGTCCCGAAATCCGCGAGTTCTACAACATCGAAAAGATGTGGGCGGCTCCGGATATGGATGAAGAAACACGGCACTGACAGGCGTGCCGGCATCTTGTCCGGCGCCTGAGACGTGGCATTGGCTGGCCGGAAAACATCACAAACCGGCCGGTGGCGTAGTGTGCGCCCGAAGTGCCGCATGAGCGGGAGCGGATGAATGCGAATAGGTCTTTTTGCGGTGGGACGGCTGAAGTCCGGCCCCGAAAAGGATCTTGTGGCCCGTTACCTGGACCGTTTTGCCAAGGCCGGCCCTGCCGTCGGCCTCGAATTCACCCGTGTTGCCGAAGTTGGCGAAAGCCGTGCCTCCAATGCGGAGACCCGCAAGCGCGAAGAGGCAGCGATGCTTTTGAAATCGCTTGCCGATGGCAGCATCCTCATTCTTCTCGATGAACGCGGCAAGGCGCTTGATAGCGAAGCCTTCGCAAACCTGCTCGGCTCCTATCGCGACCAGGGCAAACGAGAGCTCACCATCGCGATCGGCGGTGCCGACGGCCTCGATCCTTCGCTTTACGACCGTGCCGACGCCACGCTGTGCCTGGGCAAGATGACCTGGCCGCACCAGCTCGTGCGCACGCTGATCGCCGAGCAGCTCTATCGTGCCGTCACCATCCTGTCTGGTCACCCCTATCACCGTGTCTGATGCCGCATCGGCCCGATGTGTCGGCAAAGCGTCGGCCAATGCGTCGCAATGTCACGCAGCCGTGTTTGCTTGGCCACCCGTTCTCCTGCAAACGTTATGGCAAAGCGCATCAAATCAGCTTAGTCTCCGCGCGATTTGAGAAAGTGCCCCAACACGCATGACGAGAGCATCCACCAGGCGATACCGCATGATCCTCCCGGCTATCGCGGCCGGCGTCGGTGTGGCGGTGATTGTCGTGTCGGCAAATCCGTTCGTCGTCCGGGCGCAGGATGCCGTGCCCGAGGTGGCACAATCTGCACCGCAGCCGGCAGCCGAGCCGGCGCCACCCGATCCGGCCGCCGAACTTGCCGCCAAGCGTGATCAGACCCGTGCCGAACTCGAAACCCTGTCGAAGACGATCAGCCTCTCCACCGACAAGGTGAGCGCGCTTCAGCAGAGCATCGCCGATCTCGAAAAGAGCACCGAAAGCATCCGCCAGGCGCTGATTGATTCCGCCGCCCGCCGCAAGGCGCTCGAAAAGCAGATCCTCGAAAGCGAGAAGAAGCTTGCCGATCTCGGCGTCAAGGAGGATGGCATCCGCCGTTCCCTGCACGAGCGCCGCGGCCTGCTGGCCGAGGTGCTGGCAGCGCTCCAGCGCATGGGCCGCAACCCGCCGCCCGCTTTGCTCGTCACCCCCGATGACGCGCTCGCCTCCGTGCGCAGCGCCATTCTGCTCGGCGCCGTTGTGCCTGGCATCCGCAAGGAGACCGACAAGCTTGCCGCAGACCTCGCAAGCCTCGCCGCATTGCAGACTGCAAGCGCCGCCGAGAAGGCCTCCCTGACCGGGACGATGACTGATGGCATCGAGGAAGAGCGGCGCATGGACCTGCTGCTTGCCGAAAACGACAAGCTCAGCCGCAGCAATGCCGCCGAACTCGCGGCCGAAAGGAAACGTTCCGAGGAGCTGGCAGGCAAGGCGACCAGCCTTGAAGGCCTCGTCGCCTCGATGGAATCCGAGATCGCTTCGGTGCGGGATGCTGCCGCTGCCGCCCGCCAGGCGGAGGAGAACCGCAAGCTTATGACGGACGAGCAACGCGCTCAGGCCAAGGCTCTCGCCGACAGCGGTGTGCCCGATAAAAACCGCATTGCGCCCGCATATCCTTTCGGAGAATTGAAGGCGAAATTGGAGGTGCCCGTAGCGGGCGATATCCTGCGCCAGTTCGGCGATGCCGACGGCACCGGACACGAGGCCATGGGAATGACGGTCGCCACCAATCCGGAGACGGTGGTGACGGCGCCTGCGGATGGCCTGGTGGTTTTCGCCGGCGCATTTCGCAGTTACGGCCAGATGATCATCCTCGACGCGGGCGATGGGTACCACCTGGTTCTCTCGGGAATGGATACGATCAATACCCGTCAGGGAAAATTCGTTTTCTCCGGCGAGCCACTTGCCGTGATGGGCGCGAAAAGAGTGGCAAGCGCAACTGCATTGGCGCTGGAAACGAACCGGCCAACGCTTTACATTGAATTTCGAAAGGACGGTAAACCGGTCGATTCCCGGCCGTGGTGGACCGCCAAAGACACTGGAAAGGCACGCAATGATTCGTAGGGCTTCTCTTGTTCTGGTCGGCGCATTGATGGGTGCGACCGCAATGAGCGTCATTTACTCGGCGGGTGTGCCGGCAGAAGCGGCCGGATCCTCGACCTACAAGGAACTGTCTGTTTTCGGAGATGTCTTCGAGCGTGTGCGTGCGCAATATGTGACGCCGCCTGCGGAAGACAAGCTGATCGAGAACGCCATCAACGGCATGCTTTCCTCGCTCGATCCGCATTCGAGCTACATGAATGCGAAGGACGCCGAGGACATGCGCACCCAGACCAAGGGTGAGTTCGGCGGCCTCGGCATCGAAGTCACGATGGAAGATGAACTCGTCAAGGTCATCACCCCGATCGACGATACGCCCGCCGCCAAGGCAGGCGTTCTCGCCGGCGACTATATCTCCGAGATCGACGGCCAATCCGTGCGTGGCCTGAAGCTGGAAGACGCCGTCGAGAAGATGCGTGGCGCCGTCAACACGCCGATCAAGCTGACGCTGATCCGCAAGGGTGCCGACAAGCCGATCGAGCTGACGATCGTCCGCGACGTCGTCGCCGTCCAGGCAGTCAAGTCGCGTGTCGAGGACGATGTCGGTTATCTCCGCATCATCTCCTTCACCGAGAAGACCTATCCTGACATGGAAAAGGCGATCAAGAAGATCAAGGACACCGTTCCGGCCGACAAGCTGAAGGGTTATGTTCTCGACCTGCGCCTCAATCCGGGCGGTCTGCTCGACCAGGCGATCAATGTCTCCGATGCCCTGCTGCAGCGCGGCGAAGTCGTTTCGACCCGCGGCCGCAATCCGGATGAAACCCGCCGCTTCAATGCCGGCCCAGGCGACCTGACGGATGGCAAGCCGGTGATCGTGCTGATCAACGGCGGCTCGGCTTCCGCATCGGAAATCGTCGCCGGCGCTCTTCAGGATCTGCGCCGTGCCACCGTTCTCGGCACGCGCTCCTTCGGCAAGGGTTCCGTCCAGACGATCATCCCGCTCGGCGAAAACGGCGCGCTGCGCCTGACCACGGCGCTCTATTACACGCCGTCGGGCCGCTCGATCCAGGGTACCGGCATCACCCCCGACATCAAGGTCGAGGAGCCGCTGCCGCAGGAACTGCAGGGCAAGATGGTGACCGAAGGCGAATCCAGCCTGCGCGGCCACATCAAGGGTCAGAGCGAGACCGACGAAGGTTCGGGCTCCGTCGCCTATGTCCCGCCGGACCCGAAGGACGACGTTCAGCTGAACTACGCGCTCGACCTTCTGCGCGGCAAGAAGACCGATCCGGCCTTCCCGCCGAACCCAGACAAGGCCGTCGTCGCCAAGTAGTCGATCACATCAAGGCCGGGCACCTCGCCCGGCCTTGACCCTTTCTGCTGTTTCCCGGTTTTGGAGCGGGCGAAAAATTGGGAACGGACCTGCATACGCCCCTGGGCCGCAACCGCAAAGCCGGCCGCAAGCGTCCGGGTTTTCTGCGCCTGGGCCGCATCGCCGCCAGTCTTTGCCTTTTCGCCATAGGCGGCTTTTCCCTCTATACGGCATTTCGCGGCGATGGGCTCGAACGCACCAAACCGCCGGCGGCCGAACAAGCCGCAACACCCCCTGCCAATACGCCTCAGCCACCGACGGCCACCACGGGCCAAGCGGCCGACGGCATGCCACGCGCCGACCCGCGCTCGGGCGCCAATGTCGAGCAGATGGTCACCGGCGACGGCTCGGTTGTCACCAAATACAGCCCCCGCCCGCGCGACGGCAGCGGGCCGGTGCTGGTCGACGCCATGCAGATCGGCCAGGATCCGCGCATGGCAGCCCAGCCCAATGATGCGCTGCTCGAAGAAACGCCTTTTGGCAGGCTGCCGATCGTCGGCCCCGATGGCCGGCGGCCGATGGATCAATATGCGCGTCCCTCGTCCGGCGCGCGCGGCGTCCGCATCGCCATCGTCGTCAGCGGCCTCGGGCTCAGCCAGACCGGAACGCAGCGCGCCATCGCCGAACTGCCGGAAGAGATCACCTTCGCTTTCGCCGCAAGCGGCAACAGCCTGCAGCGCTGGATGCAGGAGGCCCGCCGCGGCGGTCACGAGATCCTTCTGCAAGTACCGCTCGAACCTTTTGATTACCCGGCGAACGATCCGGGCCCCGAAACGCTGCTGACCACGAAGTCGGCCGCCCGCAATATCGAGAACCTGCACAAGGCGATGGGCGAGATCACCAACTATACCGGCGTCATGAATTATCTCGGCGGCCGTTTCCTGTCTGATCCCGCCGCCATGGAGCCTGTCATGCGCGACATCGGCAAGCGCGGGTTGCTGTTTCTCGACGATGGCACATCAGCGCAGTCGAAGACGGCGGCGGTCGCCAAGGGAACCGAACTGCCCTATGCCTTCGCCAACCTGCAGCTCGACGGCCAGCTTGATATCAATGCCGTCCTGAAGAAGCTCGACGAACTCGAGCGCATTGCCCGCAAGAACGGCCAGGCGATCGGCGTCGCCTCGGCTTTTGATGAGAGCGTTGACGCCATCGCCAAATGGAGCGAGGAGGCTGCGATGCGCGGCATCGAGATTGTCGGCGTTGCCGCCCTTTCCAACGACCCCAGGAATCCTTGAGAGAATCCCTGAGAAGAATCCCAGAACGGAGAAGAAGATGAGCCAGGCGACCGTGAAAGCCGAGGATCTGCCCTACCGCCCCTGCGTCGGCGTGATGATCCTGAACCGCGATGGCCTCGTCTGGGCCGGGCGGCGCATCTCCGACGGCAATTCCGAATATGACGGCTCGCCGCAGCTCTGGCAGATGCCGCAGGGGGGCATCGACAAGGGCGAGGATCCATTGGACGCCGCCTACCGCGAGCTTTACGAGGAGACCGGCATCACGACGGTGACCCTGCTTGCCGAAGCGAGAGACTGGATCAACTATGATCTGCCGCCGGCACTGATCGGCATCGGGCTGAGAGGAAAATTCCGCGGCCAGACTCAGCGCTGGTTCGCCTTCCGCTTCGACGGCGACGACAGCGAAATCGCCATCAACCCGCCGCCTGGCGGCCACGAGCCGGAATTCGATGCCTGGGAATGGAAGCCGATGCAGCAACTGCCGGAGCTGATCGTGCCCTTCAAGCGCGCCGTCTATGACCAGGTGGTGGCCGAGTTCCAGCACTTGGAAACACTTCAATCGGAAGATTGATCACGGCAGGATGACTGCCTCCGTTTGTCTCGGCGGCAGGAATAGGGTCACCGGCCGCCATCGGCGGCCGGCATCTCGTTCGAATCTTATTCGGCTTCGTTGGCGGAATCGGCGTTGAGCTGGCCGTATTTGCTCTCGCCGATTTTCTCGAGCAGGTCGATCTGTGTTTCGAGGAAGTCGATATGACCTTCCTCGTCCGCCAGCAGCTCCTCGAAAAGTTTCATGGAAACGTAGTCGCCGGCGTCATGACAGATATCGCGCGACTTCTTGTAGGCCGTGCGGGCGTCGTACTCGCCGGCAAGATCGGCTTCCAGAACTTCCTTGACGTTCTGGCCGATGCGTAGAGGTGCGAGGGTCTGCAGATTGGGATGGCCTTCGAGGAAGATGATGCGTGCAACAAGCCGGTCGGCATGATGCATCTCTTCAATGGATTCGGCGCGCTCCTTCTTGGCGAGCTTGGTGTAGCCCCAGTCCTCAAGAAGACGATAGTGAACCCAATATTGGTTGACCGCGCCGAGTTCGAGGAACAACGCCTCGTTAAGCCGCTCGATGACCTTTTTGTCGCCTTTCAATGTCCGCTCTCCTGTTTTCCTCATGGAATTGTTTCAAGCGGGACATGAAATCAAATATTTCGGTCTCCGTCGAGTGGCGACGGGCGTGATATTCCTCGGTCGTCTGGATAATGATGTCGACGACATTGGGGAAGCAACCGCAGCAGCGGCCGCGTTTTTCCATGGCGTGATAGACCTTCGCAGGCACGATAAGCTGCCAACAATCTTCATCGAGAAGATTGGTGATAACCTCCCGGATTTCCTTATCGGTTATATAATTGCAGCTGCAGACAAGCACGTCTTCATTCCAAACATGACACTGACTATCGTGTTTTCTGCTAAAGAAGATGGTGGCTGTCAAGAAAAAATTCGAGTCCCGCAGCATTGAACAACGGTGTGCGAATGAGGCCTCATGCATATCGTTCGGGATTACGCAGCGGTTTCAGGGGGATGACGCTGTAAGGCAATGAAGGCGCGCTACATGGTCCTGATCGCTGCGACGCACTTCAATGGAAGTTGCGTCCGCGCGGCATCACCTCAGCGGTTTCCCCCGCGCCGGCATGGCGGCCTGTGGCAACCATCCGTTTTTCCAGCTCCGCCCGCTCCTGCGCATTCGCAGGCTTTTTCTGCCGCTGATCGACACCCGGCCTCAGCACCTCGTCTGCCCGCTCGCAGACGCCGAAACGCCGGGCCTCACGTTGCAGGATACCGAGCGCCGGCGTCATATCCTCGATATGCTCGACGACGGTATGGATCACTCCGCTCTGGCTTTGCAGCCTGCCGCGGATTTTCACCAGCCGGGCGCCCATCACAACTGAGCGGTATTTGTCGAATATCTTGTTCCAGACGATCGCATTGGCCACCCCGGTCTCGTCCTCCAGCGTCATGAAGATCACACCTCTGGCCGAACCAGGTCGCTGGCGCACCAGCACGAGGCCCGCAATCGTCACCCTCTGCCCGTTCGCGACCTTCAACAGATCGACATTGCGCGTCACGCCAGCCTTGCGCAATTCCTCACGCAGGAAGGAGACAGGGTGCGCCTTCAGCGACAGTGAGAGATAACGATAATCCTCGATAACCTGCTCTCCCGGCAGCATTTCCGGCAGCTTCGCTACAGGCTCGATCTGGAGGTCGACATGACGGACCTGCTCGAAGAGCGGCAGCTCCTCGGCCGCGCTCTTCACATCCAGTGCCCGCACCGCCCAGAGTGCGTCGCGTCGTGACAGTTTGAGGGACTGGAACGCATCGGCATCCGCCAGTCGCTCGATGACGGATTTCTGCAGACCGGACCGCAGCCAGAGATCGCGCACCGAACTGTAGCCTTCACCTCGATTGCTGATGAGCCGTTCCATATCGCCTGTCGAAAGGCCCTTGATCTGCCGGAAGCCGAGCCGCACCGCATGCCGGGTCTTGATGATCTCGCGCATCTTGTCATGCCGGAAATCGACGGCATTCGGATCGAAGACAGCCTCTTCCAGACCGCAATCCCAGTTTGATTCATTGATGTCGACCGGCAGGATCTTTACCCCGTGCTCGCGTGCGTCCCGCACCAGCTGCGCCGGCGCATAAAATCCCATCGGCTGGGAATTCAGCATCGCCGTGCAGAAGATGTCGGGATAATAGGCCTTGAGCCATGAGGAAGCATAGACGAGCAGCGCGAAGGAGGCGGCATGGCTTTCCGGGAAACCGTATTCCCCGAAACCTTTGATTTGGTTGAAGCATTGCTTCGCGAACTCCGGATCATAGTCCTTTGAGACCATTCCTTCGATGAACCGCTTTTCGAAGTTACCGATCGTACCCGTTCTCTTGAATGTCGCCATCGCTCTGCGAAGCTTGTCGGCTTCCGCCGGTTTGAAGCCGGCGGCGGTAATGGCGATCTGCATGGCCTGTTCCTGGAACAAGGGCACGCCGAGGGTTCTTTCCAGAACCGTTTCCAGCTCCTTGCTCGGATATTTGATCGGAATGTTTTTGGCCCGCTGCTCTCGGCGCTTCAGATAGGGATGCACCATGTCGCCCTGGATCGGTCCTGGCCGCACGATCGCCACCTCGATGACGAGATCGTAGAACACCTTCGGCTTAAGACGCGGCAGCATGCTCATCTGCGCCCGGCTTTCGATCTGGAAGACGCCGAGCGTATCGGCCCGGCCCATCATCTCGTAAACCGGCTCGCCTTCGTTCCCATGCTCCTTGTTGCCGAGGTCTGCGAGCGTCTTCTTCACGTCGTAATGCAATTCGAGCAGCGAAAAGGCCTTCCGCAGACAGGTCAGCATGCCGAGCGCCAGCACATCCACCTTGAGGATCTTGACGTTATCGAGGTCGTCCTTGTCCCACTCGATCATGTACCGATCCGGCATCGCCGTCTTCATGATCGGCACCACCTCGTCGAGCCTATCGCGCGTGATGACGAAGCCGCCGACATGCTGGGTGAGGTGGCGCGGGAAGCCGAGAAGTTCGGACGCATACTGAAGAACGTTTCGGGTCACCGGATCCTTGACGTCGAGACCCGCCGCCTTCGCGTCCCGCTCCGAGAGATTATCCTCCGACCAGCCCCAGACGAGGCTGCTGATCGCCGACTGGACATCCTCCGAGAGCCCAAAGGCCTTGGAGACCTCACGGCCCGCCGAGCGCGTACGGTAGGTCGTCACCCCCGCCGTCAACCCAGCATGTTCTATGCCGTATCTTTTATAGATGAACTGGATGACCTCTTCGCGCCGGTCATGCTCGAAATCGACATCGATATCCGGCGGTTCGTCGCGATCCATCGAAATGAAGCGGTCGAAGAGCAGTGTGCTTTTTTGAGGATCGACTTCCGTTATTTCAAGGCAATAACAGATGACCGAATTTGCCGCCGATCCGCGCCCCTGGCACAAGACCTTAAGTTCATAGCGGGCGTGCTGGATGATCCTGTGAACCGTCAGGAAATAAGAGGCATATTTCTTTTTTTTAATGAGATCGAGTTCATACTCGATCTGTGGCGCCACCTTGGGCGGGATACCCTTGGGATAGCGTCTTGCCGCTCCCGCTCTCGTGAGCCTTTCGAGAGTCTCCTGCGGCGTTTCACCAGGATCGTTTTCCGGCGGATAATTGTGCTCCAGTTCCTTCAGCGAAAAGGTCAATTTGCCGAAAAAGGCCTGCGTATTGTCGATCGCACCAGGATAGTCCCGGAAGATCCGGGTCATTTCACGTGAATCCTTGAGGTAACGCTCGGCATTCGGCGCCAGAAGGAATCCGGCTTGCGATATCTGTACATGCTCCCGAATCGCGATCACGATATCCGAAAGCGGCCGCCGTTCAGGATGATGGTAAAGCGGCTGGTTGGTTGCAATCAGCGGCACGCGGTTTCGAGCGGCAAGCATGGCAAGCACCGCAAAGACCTGCCTGTCGCGGCCATCATAGGCTGGCGACAGCGCCATGAAAAATGCCTTGCGGAACCGTCTGCGGAACCGTTCCAGATAATCTTCCAGCGTCGGCCGACCCGCCTGACGGTCGACAAGGGTGCGATCGGGAACGAGAGCAAGCATCATCTCATCCCCCCATTCCATGAGTTCCGCTTCCGTCAGAATGCAGCTTCCCTTGACCGCTTCTTCTTTCAGGTTGCCGGCGCTCAGAAGACGGCAAAGGTTCGCCCAGCCCCGCCGGTTCCGGGGATAGGCGAGGATATCAGGCGTTCCATCGGAAAAGACGAGACGAGCGCCCGGCTGAATCCGGATAGGATCGAGGATCTCCTCCTTTTTTCCTTCCTTCTCCGCTTGGGCTATAATCTCGTCCCTGTTTTTATATCTCTCCTCAAGCTGCTCCGCCTGCGCATGCGCCCTGACCACACCGGCAACCGAATTCCGGTCCCCAACGCCGAGACCGCCGAGCCGTAGACGAGCAGCCTGCACGACCATCTCCTCGGGGCCAGAGGCGCCTTCAAGAAACGAGAAGTTCGTCCTTGTGCCAATCTCGAAGAATGCGCGCGCGGTTGTCATGCGAACACGCCATGCATGAACCAGCGAGGATCAAGCGCCTGACCATAAAAGCCCCGCCGATAGATCCAGAAGCGATGTCCGGTCTCATCCTCGATGCGAAAATAGTCACGCGCCTCGGCGTCATTTCCATCGATCCACCACTCCATCGCAATCCGTTCCGGCCCTTCGCTTCTTGCCACCTGATGCTGCATGCGCCGCCAGCGAAAGATCTGCGGCGGACCATCGGGCACTTCGGCAAGTATGGTCTCGACGGGCTCCGGCGTTGCAAAGAGCCGCAGCGGGCGCTCTTCGCGGAAAGGAAGCTGGATGTCCTGCACGGCCTTCCGCCTGGGAAGGCTCTCCATCACAGGAACCGTGATGACGGCGCGTTCCGGAACATGGCTCTCGCGGAGCTGGAAGCTTTGCAGGCAATCCGCACCAAGTCGGGCCGAGACCCGGTCGACGAAGGCCGAAAGCGAGATCTCTCCCTGCCGGTCGCCTTCGAAATCACCCTGCGCTTCGTTGAAGGGATCGTGCCGCAACACATTCAACCGCACGATCTCGAAACCATAGCCGGCATCGAGATCGTCATAGACCGCCTGCAATCGCTCGGAAAAAAGCCCGGCAATGAACTTTGGTTCGCGAAGCGGCTGCGAAGCACCGACGGAGATGCGAAAGACCCTGCCGTCGACGCGGAACAGGACCAGTTCGAACACCCGTCCGCCAGCCCCCCGCGCTTCCAGCGACGGCTGCAGCGATAAGGCGACCTGCCTGGTGACGGTAAGGATCTGCTCTTCCGTCCCGATGGGCTCGATCAGACGGCTTTCGGCCGAAAGGCTGGCAACAGGACGCCGGGGCGAGACCGGCTCCTCTTCACGTCCCAGCGCCTGGTCGAGACGCAGAAGCAGCTCCGGGCCGAACCGGCGGGTCAGCGGCGCCCGCGGTGCATCGATGACGTCGCCGATATATTTCAGACCGAGCTTGTTCAGGGCATCGACGGTTTGTCCCTCCAGCCGCAGGGCTGCGACCGGCAAGGACATCAGCACATGTTCCGTCCCTTCGTCCTCGATCACGCCGCCTTGCCCGAAGCGGGAAGCGGCCCAGGAAAGGCCAGGCGACGATGAGATCGCGCCCCGCGCATCGAACCCCATATGAAAAAGCCGCGACAGCACATCCCGAAGAAGCGCCTTTTCACCGCCGAAGAGATGGGCGCAACCGCTAATGTCGAGAAACAGACCGTCCTTCCCGTCGAACGCCACCAGCGGCGTATAACGGTCGCACCAGTCGGCAATTGCCTCCAGCAACCGGCGGTCGGCCGCCGGATCCTCTTCCGCGACCTCGAGCATGGGGTACATGGCGCGCGCTTCGGCAACGCCCAGCTCCTTCCTCAACCCCAGCCTCTCGGCCAACTCGTCCAGTGCCGTCAGCCGCAGGGCATTGTTGAGCTTGCCGGAACAGACGATAGGCGGCGTCTCAGGACGCCCTTTCGAACGCCAGGAGAGCCCCCATCGCTTGCGGGCGATGCGGTCCGTTGGCAGATGCGGGAAGCTGAGCGCCAGAATGCGCTGACTGTTCGCCTGGAGGACGAACGAGGTTTGGTTCGGCGATAGGGAGAAATTCGCGTTCATGGGGGTTCCACTCCAGAAGAATGGAGAGCGGGGCCGGATTGCGGCTCTTCTCCAGCGTGAGACGGAAAATCGGATTGCCGATGCTGCCGGAAAGTTTCGATCCATCCGGCAACGGCCGCAGACCGGACGGGGCTGGTTCGACATGCAGACGGAAGGCCGCACTGCTTGCCTCCTCCGCCCCGGCCTGGCGGACAAGAAAGAGCGGACGGCGGGCAGCATGCGCCCTGAGACTGAGCCTGCGGCTTTCGGTCAGGCCGAAATGGGCGGGATTGCCTCGCACTTCGAAGATGACGGCCGAGAAGGCAGCGCTTTCCACTGCCACCTCCGCCAGCCAGAGCGCCTCGTCCAGCTTGCGCGGCGCCGCATGGAGAAACCGCTCCGGGCTCAGCCCGAAATCCCGAAGCCCGGGGGCATAGGGACGACCGGCCTCCAGCGTGCCGACGGCATCGCCGATCCAGAGCAACGGCAGAAGGCGGCCGGCATCCGCTTCCTGTTTTTGCAGTCGCGCGGCAACAGCCATCGCCAGCCCGCTTGCAGCACCTGCATCACGAGACAGAGCCGAGCGGAATTCGGTGATCGCATCGAGCGGCAGGCCGCCTTCCAGCGCCCCGTCGAGAAACTCCACCCCAAACGGCAGGGGCGGCAGAATGCGCTCCTGGCGGGTCTTGCGTCCTTCTGCCAGGGCTTCCTGTTCCGCTGCGGCAAGCGCCGGCGCGGGCCTTCCCTCCAGTCGGGCAATGGTTTCGCGGAGCGCAAAAAGCCGCTCGCGCGCCAGGGCGTGCTGCGCCATGGCGTTCTCCGATCCGTCTTGTTCCTGTTATGTTCTTATAGATTCCAGAGAGCTAATGAAGAGTCAACGGCCATTTTCTATGAATTTATTCCTGCCTTTGATTCCGCACTCGAAAATCGGCGATAAAGGTTCTATATGGGCCCGCAAAGGAAGGAATATTCATGGCCCGCATAGACCAGAGCGATGATTGGCGGGACCGCCATGCGCCGACGATCAGCACCTTCGAGTCGCTGGCCATGGAGGCCTATAGCCATCTGCCGGATGAATTCCGCCAGCTGACGACCAACCTCACGATCGAGATCGAAGATTTCCCCGATGACGACGTTTTCGAGGACATGGCGCTGGAAACCCCTTTCGATCTGCTCGGCCTTTTCGAGGGCAGGGGCATTTCCGAACGTTTCACGCTGGAAACCGGCGAGATGCCGAACCGCATCCGCCTCTACCGCCGCCCCATCCTCGATTACTGGGCTGAGAACGACGAGACGCTCGGCGATATCATCACCCACGTCCTGATCCACGAGATCGGCCACCATTTCGGGCTGAGCGACGATGACATGGAGCGGATCGAGGCAAGCGCCGAGGAAGCCGCCGAGCGCTAGAGCGCCGCGCGTCCAAAGGACGCGCTAAGGACGCTCCACCACTTTCAATCACGCATAATCCTTTCCGAAAATCGATTTCGATTTCGGGGTTATGCGCTGAGCTCTCACTGCTCGGAGAGCTTCATCTCAGGATGGTAATCCTTGCCTTCGACATGCTTGACGACGGCCTGACCGCACTGCATCGCGCCGGTTGCGGCATTGAAGGCATAGGTCGGCGAGCCCTCCAGCGACCAGCCCTTGTTGAGGGCGGCAGTGACCTTGTGGCAGAAGGAAGCATCGTCGGGACCGGTCAGGAAGCGGTAGAGTTTCATCACATCGTCTTTCGTGCTGCAGCCTGGCGGGCTGCGATCAGGCGGGCTTTATGGACCAGACTTTCCGCCTGGACAAGATGCAGCCGCTCGACCATCCGCCCGCCTGCATTGATGACGTTCAGCCCGTCGGAGGCGGGATCGGCAAAGGCCGCGATGATCGCCTCCGCTTCCGCAATCGCTGCCGGATCCGGGCCGAAATGATGGTTGGCGGGCTCGATCTGCGCCGGATGGATCAGCATCTTGCCGGCAAAGCCCATCGCCCGGCCCTGCAGACATTCGGCATCAAAACCCTGTTCGTCCCTGAAATCGTTGAAGACGCTGTCGATCGCATCGAGCCCGTAGGCGCTGACCGCAAGGACGACCTGCATCAGCCACGGCACGAGATAGTTCCGCCCCGGCTGCGGCAGCACGCCGGTTTCCTTGCGCAGGTCGTTGAGCCCGACGACGAGGCAATCGAGCCGCGAGCCCGGCGTGCGCCCGGCTTCGGCGATAACAGCCGCATTCAGGATGCCACGCGGCGTCTCGATCATCGCCCAGATACGCAGATCTTCCGGTGCATCCGCCTCGGAGAGAAGGTCGCCGACCGCCATGACATCCTGCGGTTCGTCGACCTTCGGCAGCAGCACGGCGTCGGGATTGAGCGCGATTACCAGTTCCATGTCCGCCAGGCCGAAATTGGTCGACAGGTCATTGATACGGATGATCCGTTCCTTGCCTTCGAGCGGCCGAGCCGAAAAGAAATTCCTCAGATTTTCCCGCGCTTCCGCCTTCCTTTCCGGCGCCACGGAATCCTCGAGATCAAAGATCACCGCATCGCAATCGACCGCATGGGTTTTTTCGAGGGCGCGGGGATTGATGGCAGGCACGCTCAGCACCGAACGGCGCAGGCGGGCGGAGCGGGTCGCGGGGTTTCGGCTCATGGCGAATTAGTGCCAAGCTTTGACAGTCGAAGCAAGCAGCCCACCCCAGAACATCTAGCAGAACAACAAAAAGCCATGCTTGCCTTGCAGAGAGGAAAGAGAAGGACCACATTCCTTTCCGAAGAAAGGTCTCTAACCATGCAGAACATTCGCTCCATCTTCCTCATGCTTGCCGGCGCCACCGTTTTCGTGGCCATGCTGCTTCTCACCTTTTCGGTGACGCTCGCCGTCGGCGCCATCCTGACCGTGCTCATGGTCGGACGCGCGCTTTCGATGAAGATGAAGCCCGCTCCGGTCCGCGCCAAGGCGAACAATGGTAAGCCGGAGATGCGCGTGTGGAACGACGGCCGCGGTACGATCATCGATCTCTGATCACCGAATTTTCCAAAAAATTTTGACCGACACTGTCGGCTCCAGATTCCATCATGCGTCCTTGAAACAGCCAGGCATTCTGCCGGCTCGTGAAAAACGTATGGAGGACGAGCATGGATACGACGACAGAGAGCAACCCGACGAAGATGCCACCGGTCAAGAATGGCCTGCTGCCCTATCTGACGGTCGACGGCGCGGTGAAAGCTGCGGAATTCTACAAGAAGGCTTTCGGCGCCGAAGAGGCATATCTCGTGCCGGTCGACGAGAGCGGCCGAACGATGCATGTGCATCTCTACATCAACGGCAGCTCCCTCATGCTGTCGGATGCCTATCCCGAATACGGCCATCCTTTCAAAGGCCATGAAGGCTTCGCCATTCAACTGGTTATCGACGATATCGATTTCTGGTGGGATCGCGCGGTTGCTGCCGGCGCCGAAGTCGTCATGCCGGTCGAACTGATGTTCTGGGGCGACCGTTACGGCCAGCTTCGCGATCCGTTCGGCGTCCTCTGGGGCCTGAACGCACCGTCCAAATAAGGGGACAGGCGCAATCGGCGGATCGCGCGAAACGTCGCGTGGCCGCCGTCTGTGAAAGATTCTCCTTCATTTCGGCGAAAAACTGGACTAGATGCAAATTCAGAAAGTAGATTTGCTGAAATGGAGCATGGATCATGGATAAATTCGTGAAGCTCACCGGCGTTGCAGCACCGCTGCCGGTCGTCAACGTCGACACCGACATGATCATTCCGAAGGATTATCTGAAGACGATCAAGCGCACCGGCCTCGGCACCGGCCTCTTCGCGGAAGCCCGCTACAATGAGGACGGCTCAGAAAACCCGGATTTCGTGCTGAACAAGCCGGCCTATCGCGATGCCAAGATCCTCGTTGCCGGCGACAATTTCGGCTGCGGCTCCTCGCGCGAGCACGCCCCCTGGGCGCTTCTGGATTTCGGCATCCGCTGCGTGATCTCGACCAGCTTCGCCGACATTTTCTACAACAACTGCTTCAAGAACGGCATCCTGCCGATCAAGGTCAGCCAGGAAGATCTCGACAAGCTGATGGACGACGCCTCGCGCGGCTCCAACGCCATCCTGACCGTCGATCTTGAGAATCTCGAGATCACCGGCCCCGATGGTGGCTTGATCAAGTTCGATCTCGACGAATTCAAGCGCCACTGCCTGCTGAACGGTCTCGACGATATCGGCCTGACCTTGGAAAAGGGCAAGGCGATCGACAGCTTCGAAAAGAAGAACGCCGCTTCGCACCCCTGGGCAGCCTGAGCCTCTCCAATCGGTTACCGATCAAGCCGGGTTTTTGCCCGGCTTTTTCTTTTGCGGCACATCAGAGAAATTTCTCTTTCCAGGCCTCAAGCTTTTCGAGCGACACGCCGATGCCGCCGCAGACTTCGATAAGCGGATTGTCGAAGCGCTGAAGCAGCCCGGCATGCACATCGGCAACGGCAAGGGCCGCACCGCAAGCCGGCTCGACCAGAATGCGCTGCGCATCGGCAAATTTCAGGCAGGCGGCAACGGCATCGGCGTCGCTGACGACAACACTTTCGATCGGATGCTGCTTCGGCAGGTCGAAGACATGCTGCACCACCTGCCGCGCCCCGAGCGAATTGGCAATCGAGGTAATGGCGGGAAGGGTGATACGCTCACTCGCCTTGAGGCTGGCATTCAGCGAGGCCGCCCCTTCCGTTTCGACGGCGATAACAGGCACATCGGAAAGCCCGTTTCGCTTCAATCCCTCGACAATGCCGGCAAGCAGCCCGCCGCCGCCGACGCTGGTGACGACGCAATCGAATTTTGCACCTTTCGCCACGACCTCGTCGATCAGCGTGGCATGGCCATCCCACAGAAGCGGATGGTCGAAGGGGTGAACATAAGTCGCCTTTCGGCTCCGGGCGAGGTCGACTGCATGGGCATTGGCCTCATCGAAAACCGAACCGTGAACGAGGACATTCGCGCCCGTTGCGGCAATCGTCTGCCGCACATCGGCCGCCGTCGTCTCCGGCACGACGATCGTGACCGGCACACCAAGCGTCCGGCCGGCATAAGCCGCGGCAATGCCGGCATTGCCGCCGGAAGCACAGAAGATCTCGCGCGCCCCATTTTTCACCTCGTGCTGGCAAAGCCGTCCGACGCCGCGCAGCTTGAAGCTGCCGGAAGGCTGCAGCGCATCGAGCTTCAGCCAGAGCGGTTTGCCGCTAACGCTGTAGCCAGGTGCCGTCTGGACCAAGGGCGTGTCGAGATGGAGAGGCGCGAAAGGCATGGGAACCATCCAGGGAAATAAAGGTCGGGGCTGCCGTTCTAATCTGTTTGCGGGCGCAGGAGCAACCATCGCTGCTCAGAGCGAAGCGTACCGATTCACCGCTTCCGTCGCTTGAAATGCCCATTTCCGGGGTCTAAGAAGCCGCAACTAGTTTTTCCCAGGAGGGTTTCATGACAGCGCGCAATCTTTTCCTGTTGCCGGGTGACGGCATCGGTCCCGAGGCCATGGGCGAGGTCCGCAAGATCATCGCCTATATGAACGAGGCGATGAATGCCGGTTTCGTCACCGACGAAGGCCTTGTCGGCGGTTGCGCCTATGATGCGCATGGCGCTGCGATCTCGGAAGCCGACATGCAGAAGGCGCTTGCGGCCGATGCCGTTCTCTTCGGCGCCGTCGGCGGTCCGAAATGGGATAGCGTGCCTTACGAAGTGCGCCCGGAAGCTGGCCTGCTGCGCCTACGCAAGGATCTGCAGCTCTTCGCGAACCTGCGCCCCGCCATCTGCTATCCGGCCCTTGCTGCGGCCTCGTCGCTGAAGCCGGAGCTGGTTGAAGGCCTCGATATCCTCATCATCCGCGAGCTGACGGGCGGCGTCTATTTCGGCGAACCGAAGGAGATCATCGACCTCGGCAATGGCCAGAAGCGCGGCATCGACACGCAGGTCTACGATACCTACGAGATCGAGCGCATCGCCGGCGTCGCCTTCGAAATGGCCCGCACGCGGCAGAACCGCGTCTGCTCCATGGAAAAGCGCAACGTCATGAAGTCGGGCGTGCTTTGGAACCAGGTGGTGACCGAGACGCACAAGGCGAAATATTCCGACGTCCACCTCGAACACATGCTGGCCGATGCCGGCGGCATGCAGCTGGTGCGCCAGCCCAAGCAATTCGACGTCATCGTCACCGACAATCTTTTCGGCGACATGCTTTCCGACGTCGCCGCCATGCTGACCGGCTCGCTCGGCATGCTGCCGTCGGCCTCGCTCGGCGCGCCTGACGGCAAGACCGGCAAGCGCAAGGCGCTCTACGAGCCGGTACACGGCTCGGCCCCCGATATCGCCGGCAAGGGCATCGCCAATCCGATCGCCATGATCGCCTCCTTTGCCATGTGCCTGCGTTACTCCTTCAATCTGGTGAAGGAAGCCGACGATCTGGAAAAGGCGATCGCCAACGTGCTCGACAAGGGCATCCGCACCGGTGATATCATGGCCGATGGCGCAAGGCAGGTCGGCACCGTCGAGATGGGCGATGCGATCCTCGCCGAGTTCAAGACGCTTTCCGCCTGATATTTCACGTGAAACAGTTCTGGCCCTTCGCAGGATTCTTGCGGAGGGCTTTTTTCTCAAGGCAGCGAGCCGCATCGGCTTGGTCGAATTATCCCAAACCGACTATCCTCGGCCACAATCTCGTGTATTTTTGCGCCGGATTTTAACGAGCGCATAACCTCGACATTGGAAACGATCTTCCAATGGATTATGCGCCAATTCAAAATAATAGAGCGTCCTTAGCGCGTCGTGGCACTTTGGGGCAAATTCGAACGGACGACGGAATGCGGGCATTTTGGGCTTCCCTGAACAGGCGCTGGCGCCGGAGTAGCGCCGGCATGCCGCCTTTGCGTTGGCAGGCCTGCCTCTTCATCACGTTCAATGCGGTGATCCTCTCCATGCTGCTCTTCGACGCGCCGATCGGCGCCAGCGAAGCTCCCGCGCCGGTGAAGCACCTCGGCGAGATGCTGACCGGTTTCGGCGATTCCGCCTGGCTGATCTACACCAGCATCTTGCTGTTCTTTCAGGGCCGGGCAGGCTACAAGCTTGTGAAGACGGCGCGCTCCAAGGCGCAAGCGCTTTATGTCAGCTGGATCGGCGCTTATCTCTTCATCACGGTTGTCTTCTCTGGGCTTCTCGCCAATCTGCTGAAGCGGGCGATCGGCAGGGCGCGTCCCGATCATTTCCATGACTACGGCATGTTTTCCTTCACGCCCTTTTCGGGCCATTCCGCTTTCGAAAGTTTCCCGTCCGGCCATTCCACCACGGTCGGCGCCTTCTTCGCCGCCTTCGCCCTGCTGTTTCCGCGCTATCGCGTTGCCTTCATCGCCTGCGCCATCTGGCTCGGCATGACGCGTGTCATGGTCGGCGCCCATTATCCGAGCGACGTCATCGCCGGCCTTGCCTTCGGCGCCTGGTTCTCACTGCTGACGGCGATCGTCTTTGCCCGCTGCGGCCTGCTCTTCAAGCTGGCACCGGACGGCTGGCCACTCTCGAAGCGCCTGTTTCGCACTGCATAATTCCCTAAATCGGAATCGATTTAAGGATAAAATTATGCAGCAATTCAAAATGTTACAGCGTCCTTTGCGCGTCCGAAAAGACGTGCGCCGCTGTAATATGGAAAAGCCCGGCGCCTTGTGAGCGCCGGGCCTTTTTCTCAAGCGCGGATTGGCCTCAATCCGCCGCTCAATCCATGGCGTGGATATCCCTGTTCTTCGTTTCCGGCAGGAAGATCAGGCCGATCACCAGTGTGATCGACGCAAAGATGATCGGGTACCAGAGACCGTAATATATATCACCCGCGGCAGCGCTCATCGCGAAGGCTGTCGCCGGCAGCAGGCCGCCGAACCAGCCGTTGCCGATGTGATAGGGCAGCGACATGCCGGTATAGCGGATGCGGGTCGGGAAAAGCTCGACCAGCAGAGCGGCGATCGGGCCGTAGACCATCGTCACATAGAGGACGAGGACGAACAGCACGGCGATCGTGCCGATCCAGTTAACCCGGGCCGGATCGGCAACCATGGCGAAAGTGCCGCCATTGGCGATGTTGTAGACCGCCATGTCGGTGACGCCATTGGCCTCATCCGCCGTCAGCAGCTTGGTCTCGACCAGCTTGGCCGCTGGTACGGTTTCCTTCTCGCCGGCGCGCACGGCATCGGCATTGAGCGACAGTTCCGGATTGGCTGCGATGAAGGCATCGAGCTTGGCATCCGGCACCTTGACGACGCCGCGGTTCAGCGGGTAGCCGGCATCATGGAGCGCGATGTTGACGCCCTTTTCGAAGGCGGCGGTCATGCCCTTGGCCTTGTCGCCGGCAGCGACGACGTCAAAGCTTGGGATCGTCGCGTTGCCGACTTTCACCGTTGCCGGCTGTCCGGCGGTACCGGGCACGACGTCGTAAGGCACCGAATTCCTCGTCAGGAACGCCGTTGCCACGTCGCAGGAACTGGTGAACTTCGCGGTACCGGTCGGGTTGAACTGGAACCTGCAATCGGCCGGATCAGCCGTCACCGTTGCCCGGATCGAAGCCTGCGCTTCGGCCAGCGCCGGGTTCGCCGTCCAGGTCATCGCCTTGAACAGCGGATTATAGGTCACCGCCGCAATGAGAAGGCCTGCCATGATGATCGGCTTGCGGCCGATCTTGTCGGAGAGACCGCCAAAGATGACGAAGAACGGCGTGCCGAGGAGAAGTGCGATGGCGACCATGACGTTGGCCGAGAACAAGTCCACCTTCAGCACGTTCTGCAGGAAGAACAGTGCATAGAACTGGCCGCCGTACCAGACGACCGCCTGGCCCATGGTAGCGCCGAGAAGCGCGATGATCGCGATCTTGGCATTTTTCCATGTCCCGAAGGCCTCGGTCAGCGGCGCCTTGGAGCCTTTGCCTTCCGCCTTCATGCGCTGGAACGCCGGCGATTCGTTCATCTTCAGGCGGATCCAGACGGAAATGCCGAGCAGGACAACCGAGACCAAGAACGGAATGCGCCAGCCCCAGGCGGCGAACTGGGCCGCACCCATCAGATATTGAACAAAGACGATGACGATCAGCGACAGGAACAGGCCGAGTGTCGCTGTCGTCTGGATCCATGAGGTGAAGTAGCCGCGGCGCCCGTTCGGCGCATGTTCGGCGACGTAAGTTGCCGCACCGCCATATTCACCGCCCAGCGCCAGACCCTGGAGCAGGCGCAGCCCGATCAGGATGATCGGGGCTGCGATGCCGATGGTGGCGGCACCCGGCAGGACGCCGACGAGGAAGGTCGACAGCCCCATGATCATGATCGTCATCAGGAAGGTGTATTTACGGCCGACGAGATCGCCGAGACGGCCGAACACCAGCGCGCCGAAGGGGCGCACCAGAAAGCCGGCGGCAAAGGCGAGCAGCGTGAAGATGTTGCGCGTTGCCTCGGGATATTGGGTGAAATAGGTCGCGCCGATATAGGTGGCGAGCGAGCCATAGAGATAGAAATCGTACCATTCGAAAACGGTGCCGAGCGAAGAGGCGAAGATGACCTTCTTCTCCTCGCCGGTCATCGGACCGGCCTTCGCGCCGTCGATGCTTGCGACATTTGCCATTGTCTGTCCTCCACAGAGTGATGATCACGCGCGCGACCTACTCTCCTCAAAGCATACCCCTGGCCGCGACACGCCTGACGAGAGTGTGCCAGAAACGACAGATCAAAAAGAGAGATGCTTTGGGATTATGACTTTAGTCTAAGAGTGGGCGCGGTTCTCACGCCCATCAGGCCGTCCGTGACGATTGAGCTGCCGGAGGTTTGAAAGCAGGTTTCACTGCGGTTTGCGACGTGGATCCGTTATGCTCTCAGCGCCTGCGCCGGCGATTGCCGATAAGCGAGCACTGCCGGCAGTGCAGCGAGAATTGCGGCAAAGGCAAGCAGCACTGCTGCAAGCCCGACGTCTTCACGAGTGAAGACGACCGGCATGGCGACCCCGCTCGTTTGCGAGAACATACCGGACAAGATGAGAGCCGCGACATAACCGAGCGCGAATCCGAGTGCGATGCCAACCGCCACCAGGAAGAAGAATTCCAGCCAGACGATGCCGAAAATCGCGCCGCGCGGGGCGCCGAAGGCCCTCAGTGCGCCGATCTGACGGCGGCGCTGACCGATATGGATGACCGTGACCAGTACCAGCGAGGCTGCGACGAGAGCTTGCGCGCCTGAGGCGACCGCGACGAGGATCTGCTTGGCATCGCCGAGCGTGGCGTAGAGATTGGTCAGCACCTCGCCGGGAAAGACAGCGACGGTATTGCCGCTGCGATATTCCTGCCGCAGCTTGTAGGCATCGGCGATTGTCTTCGGCTTGACGAGAATGGCGGGAAGGCCGGGAGCGCCCGCAGTCAAGGTCTCATCAAGCGCGGCATCCGGATCGGCTTTCCCGTGATGCCCATGCCCATCGTGATCAGCGCCGGCCTTCTCATGTTCATGGCCATGTTCAACGCTATCCGTTCCGGACGCCGCTTCATGTTCGTGCCCACTGTCCTCCTCATGTTCCTCCGCCTCCATGCCATGAATGTGCCAGACGGCTTGGATGGGAACGAGAATGGCTCGGTCCCAGGCGGTGCCGGTCGGCCGCAAGCGGCCGGCGATGTGATAGACGAGCTCGGTATGAGTCTCGCCGCCCTCTTCCAGCGACCCATGCATCGGCTTGATCTCGCCGCCGAGCGACAGCTTGACGGCAGCGCCGATCACCGCCTCGCCCTCGCGCGCGAAAATCTTGCCTTCGGCTAAGCCGCCGGACAGGTTCTGCGTCAGCGTGGTCGTTGTGCCGATGATCGGATAGCCGGAGAAGGAATCGCCGAAGCCGATCGGGGCTGCCCAATCGACCCGCGGATCCGCGGCAAGCTTGCCCAGCACTTCGCCCGGCATCAGCGGCAAGGGCGAGGGCTGCAGGAAGACGGAGGACAGCACGAGCTGCGTCTCGCTGCCGCCGGCGCCGATGACAAGATCGAACTTGTCAGCGGCGCGCGCGCTGCCAAGACGAAGCGCCCGCTCCTGCAGGACGACGCAAACGCCGAGCGCGGTCGCAAGCGCCACCAGCAGCACGACCACCAGCGACCCCGCCCAGAGGCGACGAAGATCGGAAAGGATGAAGCGGATCATGCAGCCTCTCCCGCCGCTGCTGCGGAATCTTCGCTGATCCGGCCGGAGCCGAAGGTGATGCGCCGGTCGAGGCGGCCCGCCAAGCGCTGGTCGTGTGAAACGACAATCAGCGTGCTGCCTTCGGCAATGGCAAGATCGAGGAGAAGATCGCCGACCGCCTCGCCGCTTTCGGCATCGAGGCTTGCGGTCGGCTCGTCGGCGATGATGACGCCGGGCTTGCGCAGCAGCGCCCGACCGATCGCCACACGCTGCATCTCGCCGCGCGACATGGTCTCGATCTTCTGGCCGGGGCGGGAAAGACCGACCGTGCCCAAAAGCGCATGCCCCCGCTCGATGACATCGACTGTGGCAGCGCCGGCAAGCCGCGCCGGCAGGAGTACGTTCTCCAGCGCCGACAGGCCGGGGAAGAGATGGAACTCCTGCATGACCAGGCCGATATTGGCGGCACGGAACCGGTCACGCCGGCTTTCTGAAAAACTCGCTATATCCTCGCCGTTCCAGCGGATACGGCCTTGCCGTGTGCGCTCCAGTCCGGCAACGATATTGACGAAGGTGCTCTTGCCGGAGCCGGACGCCCCTGTAATGGCGACCCTGCTGCCTGCATCGATCGACAGGCGGCCGATCGCCAGTGCCGGCGAGGACAGGCCCGGGAAGGCAACGGTCAGGTTTTCGATATCGAGAGAGAGCATATGGGTTCAGACGGCGGAATATTCGGCCTGGCGGATCCGCAGCAGGCTGACGAAGCCAGTGTCCGGATCCGTCCACGAACCGTATTCCAGCGTGCCGCGCACTTCGATCGTCTGGCGCGGCTGCACGAAGGTCTGTTTCTCCAAGAGATAGACGACGACGATATTGTCCGGCCAGTCTGCATCCGAGGAGCAGAAGGGGCAGAGGGACATCGGCACCTCGGTGAGCACGAAGAACCGGGCCTCAGCCTTCAATGGCGGCGCCATGAAACCTTTCATGCTGACGTCTTTGCCGGCAAGGCGCTTCACCTTGTCTGAAAATTCGAGGCCGAGCACGCCGAACTTGCCGTAAAGCTCATCAAAGCTGATCAAGGAATCCGCAGCAAAACCCGGGCGAGCAATAGCGGCGAAGGCCAGCGTACCGATGGCGCCGATCAGGCCGCGGCGGCTGAGATGCAGCGAAGGGAGCTTTTCCATGGCGATCTCCAAGAATGAAATCCCGGCCGCTAACGGCCGGGACCATGATCGGTGAAAGAGGCAGGGCCGGCAAGCGGCCTAGCCGGATGAGCCAGAGCATGATGTCGAAAAGTGTGCGCGGTTTTCGGACGACATCATGCGCTATTTCTTTGATTTAGATGCGAATTCAGATTTTAGGCCGAGCCGGCCTAAAATCATCCGCATCTAGAGATCAGTTCGTCTGCTTGGCGCCGAGAGCGAAGGTGTCGGCGAGCACACGATAGACGTCGCTCTGTTCCATGTAACCGTGGAAACCTTCAGCGCCCGGACCAGCCGATTGCAGGACGACGTCGTCGACGGCGTGGACGCCACTATCGCCGCTCTTCGGGATATTGCCCTGAACGAAGACCGCGCCGGGAACATCCTTATACTGCTCGTTGGCGACATATTCCTTCTTTTCGTTCTGGACAGCCGGAACGAACGGACCATCGAGCTTCGGACGGAAGGTCTCGTAGTGATCGGGGCCGTTATTGGCGCTCAGGAACAGCCGGCGGCTGACGTCGACCTTATCGGGATAGCCGTCGCCGTTTTCGTCCTTGTAGTTCGGGAAGCCGGCCTCGGCATAGGTCCCGACCTTTTCGCGCATTTCCGTGCCGGGCTTTTCATCATCGACAGTGCCGATGATGGATACGCCATGCGTGTGGTCGCCGGTGACGACGATCAGCGTGTCCGGATGGGCCTTCTGGAATTCGCGGGCAACGCCGATGGCCTGGTCGAATTCGATGGTTTCGATAACGGCACGATCCCAATCGAGCGGATGGGACATCTTGTCGATCGAGGAGCCTTCGACCATCAGGAAGAAGCCATCAGGATTCTTGGAAAGGCGGTCGAGCGCAACCTTGGTCATGGCGACGAGACCCGGCTGGTTCGGGAACTTGTCGACGGTGCCTTTCTTCAGGAACTCGCGATCAAGCGTGACGTCCATATTGCCGGTGTGGAAGAGGCCGAGGAGATTGCCTTCAGCCGATGCATTGGCTGCGAGCTCGTTCTTGTCGGTCGCAAGCTTGTAGCCGGCATCCTGGAACTGCTTGATGTAGTCCTGGTTGTCCTTACGCTTGGAGCCGGCGACTTCCTTGCCAAGGAAATAGGCCGAGCCTCCGCCAAGGAGGACTTCCGGCTTGACGTCGAGCAGCATGCCGACGACGTCGGCCTTGTCGTTGCGGTTGCGGGTATGGGAAACAACCGCCGCCGGCGTGGCGTCCTCAACCTCGGCCGTTGCAACGATGCCGATCGACTTCTTGGTCAGGCGGCGAACGGCTTCTGCGAAGGTTTCAACACGCGGATCATCAAGCGAGGCCGGCGTACGGTCCGCGTAAACGCCGATCGCGTTGACGGCTGTCTTGTGACCCGTCATGTAGGCCGACATGGTGTTGGCCGAATCCGTATCGACGGCATTCGTCGCCGACGTGCCGATAAAAGCCATACGCTCGAGATCGTCCATATTCAGGCGGCCATTCGCCTTCCCTTCAGTCATGCCCTTGGACATGATGCGGGCGGCGGTGCGATGCGCAACGGAAAGCCCGTCACCCAGCAGGAAGATGATGTTCTTGGCCTTCGGCTGGGCTGCTGTTTCGTAAACGTTCCAAGTAACGGACTTCGTTTCGTCTCCGGCCGCGACTTCGATCCTGTAGTCGCCCGGAGCGGAAATCTTCAGGCCGCGCAGCAGGATAGCGGAGCCGAGAGCCTTGTCATCCTTGCCTTTTTCCAGTTCGACGAACTGCGCCTCGCCCCCAAGCACGGTCTTGTAGTCCTGGCCATTGACCGTGATCTTTACGTCTTCAGGCTTGACCTGCTTGTTGAGCTCGACCTTGAAATCAAACGGTGAACCGGCAAGAATCGTCGCGCGATCAAGCGGATAGACCGTCGTCGCCTGAGCGGCGCCCGCAAGGATGGTGGTGGCCGCAAAGGCGGCAAGAAGCGTACGCATGGAAAACCCCCGTTTTCGTTGCAGACATTAACAACCGGGCCGGGATACCTCCCGAGGATGACAGCGGCATGACAAAACGTCGCAGTATTGCGGCGGCAGCTTTCGCCTGCGGGCTCTAAGCGCAAAAACCTTGACTCCTGTGGAAAACCTTCTAAGAGCAACATCGGAAAAGGAATCTCCATGGTTCGCGACGAACACGCCATTGCCGAATGCAATGACCGGGCACGGGTTGCCGGGGTGGACATTGCCGTTCCGGTTTCTGCCAAAACCAAGGCCAAAACGACGACGAAAACCGTCTGACGTCTCTGGCCTGCCGCTCTCTCCCCGGCTCGGCTGGGGACAGGAAGACGCGATTAATCGCGCCTTTCCCCTCACCGGACAAGAGGAGAGAAGAGAAAGAGAGCTTGAGAAATGGGTTTCAAAGTAGCAGTTGCGGGAGCGACCGGAAATGTCGGCCGGGAGATGCTCAACATCCTCTCCGAGCGAGGCTTCCCCGCCGATGAGGTCGTGGCACTCGCCTCCTCGCGTTCGCAGGGCACCGAGGTTTCCTACGGTGACCGGACGCTGAAGGTCTCCAATCTGGAGAATTACGATTTCTCCGATACCGACATCTGCCTGATGTCGGCCGGCGGCGAGGTCTCCAAGAAGTTCTCGCCGAAGATCGGCCAGCAGGGCTGCATCGTCATCGACAATTCCTCGGCTTGGCGCTACGACGCCGACGTGCCGCTGATCGTGCCGGAAGTGAACCCGGATGCCATCAGCCAGTTCACCAAGCGCAACATCATCGCCAATCCGAATTGCTCGACCGCCCAGCTGGTGGTGGCGCTGAAGCCGTTGCACGACTTCGCCAAGATCAAGCGTGTCGTCATCTCGACCTACCAGTCGGTCTCCGGCGCCGGCAAGGACGGCATGGACGAGCTATTCAACCAGACGCGCGCCGTCTTCGTGGCCGATCCGATCGAGAACAAGAAGTTCACCAAGCGTATCGCCTTTAACGTCATCCCGCACATCGACGTCTTCATGGAGGACGGCTACACCAAGGAAGAATGGAAGGTGCTGGCCGAGACGAAGAAGATGCTCGACCCGAAGATCAAGGTCACCTGCACGGCGGTGCGTGTGCCGGTTTTCATCGGTCATTCGGAATCGGTCAACATCGAATTCGAAAACGAGATCACTGCCGACCAGGCCCGCGACATCCTGCGCGATGCACCAGGCTGCCTCGTCATCGACAAGCGCGAGGACGGCGGCTACATCACGCCATATGAATCGGCGGGCGAGGATGCGACTTACATCTCGCGCATCCGCGAGGATGCAACGGTCGAAAACGGCCTCAATATCTGGGTAGTCTCCGACAACCTGCGCAAGGGTGCTGCGTTGAACGCCATTCAGATCGCCGAGCTGCTCGTCAATCGCGGCCTTGTCAAGCCGCGCAAGCAGGCCGCCTGATACCATTTGTAAACCATAATATGCTAAAGCCCTGCTGATGAAGGCAGGGCTTTTTGCCGAGCCGTAGGCGCCCTCTATCCATAAGCGCTTACTAAAAGGTGATCGTGACAAAATCGCCTTCGGCTGGCATTCTGCCCGGCGTCAAGCCAAGCTATGCCGCCCGAGACCGTGTAGCGGTTTTGGGGCAACGACATGAACAGAACGAAGATTTAAAGCGCGTCGCATGGTCCCGATCGGCCGCGGCGCGCTTCAGCAGACCGGAGCGGGGTTCCTCATGCGCATGACAACATTCCTTCTGGCGGCGTTTACGGTAGCCGGCGTTCTCCACGCGCTGCCGGCAGCGGCCCAGAGCGCCCAATGCGGCAATAATAGCAGCGGTTTCACTGCCTGGGTCGCCGATTTCAAGCAGGAAGCGGCGGCAAACGGCGTCAGCCGCTCGGTCCTCGACCGCGCCTTCGCCAACGTCAATTACAACAAGCCGACGATCGCCGCCGACCGCGGCCAGAAGAGCTTCAAGCTCTCCTTCGACGCTTTCATGCAGAAACGCGGCGGCGCCACGGTCATCTCCCGCGGCCGCAGCATGAAGGCCGCCAACCAGGCGCTTTTTGCCTCGATAGAGCGTCGTTTCGGCGTTCCGGCCGGCCCTCTGATTGCGATCTGGGGCATGGAGACCGGTTTTGGCAGCTATATGGGCAACCAGCATACGCTGTCGGCTGTTTCGACCCTGGCCTATGACTGCCGCCGTTCTGAATATTTCACCGACCAGCTCTATGCCGCGCTCCAACTCGTCTCCGAGGGGTATCTGAGCCCTCAGGCCAAGGGTGCCGCCCATGGTGAAATCGGCCAGACGCAGTTTCTGCCGCGCAATGTCGTGCGCTTCGGCGCCGACGGCGACGGCGACGGCCGCGTCGACATGGTCGGTTCCCGCGCCGACGCGCTGGCCTCGACAGCGAATTTCCTCAAGGGCCATGGCTGGCGCGCCGGCGCCGGCTACCAGCCTGGAGAGCCCAATTTCGTCGCCATCCAGGGCTGGAACGCCGCCAGCGTCTACCAGCAGGCGATCGCCTATATCGGCCAGGAGATCGACGGCAGGTAGGCCTTCTCGGTAGATAAGCCTTCATCGACACCCATACCCGAAAACGCCGCTGCGACATGCGGCGTTTTTCATTTGCGGAAATCAAAGCCGCCGCCCGATGCCGCCTTGCGTCGCTCCTCCTGGGCCGGGGCCGGCAGGGTCGGTCCCGAGACGACGCAGTTGCGGCCGGAGGCCTTGGCGGCATAAAGCGCCAGATCGGCACGTTTGACCAGATCCTCGAAGTTCCGGTTGGAGGCTTCATTTGGCCGTCCGGCGCACCCGAAACTCGCCGTCACCTTGAGAACATCGCCGCTCGGCAACGGGATTTCCGCCGCCTCGATTGCCAGCCGCACGCGCTCGCCAACGATTGCGGCATCGTCAGGCGTCGAATCCGGCAGAAGCGCCAGGAACTCCTCGCCGCCATGGCGCACCAGCAGATCGAAGGAACGAAAATTCTCACGTGCAACGCCCGCGACCTGCCGGAGCACGGCATCGCCGGCGTCATGCCCGTTGATATCGTTGATCTTTTTGAAATGATCGAGGTCGAAGAGCACAACGGAAATCCAGCGTGATCCATGCTCGGCCTGTGTCAGAAGCGCGGATGCAGCGACCTCGAAGCCGCGCCTGTTGTAAAGACCGGTCAGAAGATCGGTCTGGGCGGCGCTACGCAACTCGCCCACCAGCGCCTCCCGATCCTGCGTCAGCCGGTCGATCAGCCGCAGCCCCTTTGCCGCCAGCACCATCACCAATGTGGCGAGAATCAGCAGGCCGGCACACAGCGCCAGGATCCGCGTCAGGTGAATGTGCGAGCGCATGGAAAGATTTTCGCCGGTCTCGTGAATATCTTTTGCGGCCTCGATCATCTTCTGCTGCAGGAAGGTCATGCGTTCGCTCTGCGCGGCGGCCCAGACGTCATGCACGGTCCGTGTCGGCCGCGATCCGGCGAGAATGGCATCGGTGATCGCATTCGCCTTCACCTGGCCGCTGCGGCCGAGATAGGCAACGATGTCGCGCACGATCGGCGCGGAAGAATGGAAAACCATGTGATCCATGCCCTCGCCGAGCATGACCTTGCCCTGCACGAAGAGCTCTACCGGCAATCTGGCGGAAACGCCGTGGTCGAGGTAGCGGGTGCCAACGCCGGTAATAAGCCTTTCGCCGTAATAGGTCAGCAGGATGCCCATCAGCTGGTTGGATTTCTCAAGCAGCACCGGATCACTGATCAGCGGTGAGAGCGCATCGACGACAGCAAGCTGCTTGAGAGCCGCATACCAGTAGATGGAACCGGGATCGCTGCCGGTATAACGCCCCTGATCGACGGCGCTGCGCGCAGCGATGATGCGGCTGTAGGCAAGGCTGAGAATCGATAATTCGCCGACGAGCCCCTCGTCGAGCGCATCGCGGGAGGGCAGGCTGGCATAAAAAGCGCGGCGTTCCCGATCGAGCGTCACCCGGCTTTGCAGCATGTCGGCGGCAGTCCGGCTGTTGGGACGTGCGAGGTAGCGGCGGGTGGCGCCAATTTCACTCAGGATCTCGGTGGCGGCGATGGACCCGCCACGGGCAAGCACATCGGCGAACTGCCGGTCCTTTTCGAGGTTCCTGTATTGTGTGACCGAAGAACGTATGACGACGACGCCTTCGATGAGCATGAAGACGAAGGGCAGCATGATAGCGGCCAGGATAACCTTTTTGATGGTTTCGAACTTCATCGCCAATCGCCACGGTGATCAAAACCTCGGTCGTACCCGACCAATTGACGGCGAGCTTAACAACAATCCTTAAAAAAGTGATAAACCGGCATGTCCCTAGATTTCGGGACGAATGAAGTCGCGTGTCTCGGCGTCCATGACCCACAGTTCGCCGGTCGAAATGTCGAACCAGGCGCCGTGGAGATGAAGGTTTCCCGCTTCCTCGAGAGCCCTGATATCGGGGAAGCTTCTGAGATTGTTGATTGAATTGCGGATGGAGACACGCTCCAGCGCCGTCTGCCGCTCGGCGGCCGTCATCACGTCGTTGCTCTGGATCTGCTCGGCGGCAGGTTTGACCAGCGACATCCAGCGGCCGATGAAGTCGCCGGGCGACAATGGCTCGGCATTCGGATCGAGCGCAGCGCGGATGCCACCGCAGCGGCCGTGACCCATCACGACGATATCCGAGACCTTCAGCACCTGCACGGCAAATTCGAGTGCGGCCGACGTCGAATGAAAATGGCCATCCGGCTCGTAGGGCGGCACCATGTTGGCGACGTTGCGGATGACGAAGAGCTCGCCCGGGCCGGCATCGAAGATCAGCTCCGGTGCCGCGCGAGAATCCGAACAGGCAATGACAAGCGTATGGGGACTTTGACCGTTTTCGGCAAGCTGCCGATACCTGTCGCGGGCGTCGGAATAGCGCCCGTTCATGAAGTTGCGATAGCCGTCCAGAAGAGGGTTTGGAAAACGCTGCATGCTTCTGGATTAGCGCGCGCGGACGACAAGATCAACTGCTGCACCGCAAAATGAACATATTGGCAGATGCGTCACTTTTTCCGCCGCTGCGCCGGGTGCACGAGCCGGCGCATCTGCACCATGGCCATCGGCGTTGAAAGGCTGGAAGCATCGCTTGCCAGCATCAACTCGTTGCTGCCGCGCTTGACGGCCCGCGCAAGCACCTCGAAGACGCTGGCGGTGGCAAGCTGCAGCGCCTTTTCGTCCTCGAGCCCGGAAAGCAGGCGCGACAGGAAGACGGCGGCGAGCAGGTCGCCGAGACCATTGGGCGGGTTTTCGACGACACGGTGCTCGGCAAGAAGCGCGTGGCGACCGGAAAGATAAAGATTGCCGGTACCGCCCGCCATCATCGGCACGGCTGAAGTGACGAGCATGCGCGATGGTCCGAGCGCGAGCGCCGCCTCCATGATCGTACTGTTGTCTTCGAGGGCCGCCCCCGAAAGCCATGCAAGCTCGTACCGGTTCGGCGTCGCGAGCGAGGCAAGCGGAATGAGATGATCGCGAATAGCCTCTGCAGTTGCTTCCGGCACGTAAAGGCCGCCGAGATCGCCCATGACGGGATCGCAGACATAGAGCAGCTCGGGATTGTTTTGCCGGAGCGCACCGATCAGCCGAGCGACGGAGCGCGCCTGGGCGGCATTGCCGAAATAGCCCGAAAGCACCGCCTTGACTTCGCCGATCCAGGGCGCGCGGATCAGATCGTCGATCGCCGCGTCGAAATCCGATTCCGCAAAAGTTAGCCGCGTCGAGCGGCCGTGGCCGGGATGCCAGGGCAGCACGATGGTCGGCATGGCCCAGACCGGATGACCGAGCGTCTCCAATGCAAAGACGGCTGCCCGGTTTCCGACCGAGCCACGCACCACATGGCTGGAAATGACGATGACTGCGCCCGCTGCATTTTCCGACATGATACCCAAGATCCGAATGATGACCGCGTTTGATGATCTTTTTGACGCCACGCTGTCAACCATTCTTCATGCGAGCGTGGAAATGTTCGCCGGGACGAAAAACCGGGAGACGGGACTTTCCCTTTCGTTTGGCGACGAAAGCGGAAAATCTCTTACAATTTCTCATTTCCAGCGCCAAAAAAGCATCAAAACAATCCTTCGGACCGCTCTTTTAGAGATTTTTTCGAAGAATCTTCTGCTAGCTTGCGAAAAATCAGACATTGAGGGAGGCGATCCATGGCTGCCAGAAACAATCCGAAACGGGAAAAGCAGATCGAAAGCGCGCGCAAGATCGCCAAGGCGACGGGTGAAGCGCATCTCGATCCGGAAATTCTCTTCGGCCGGGCAAGCAATGACGATCTCGAACTCTACACGCCTGAGATGCTGGCACTCTCCGCCGTGCATTCGGCAAAGGAGCTCGCCGCCTGGAACGGTAAGGTGCCTCGTGTCGGCATCGACACCATTGCCGATGTGACGCCGGACGGCATCGCGGTCTCGGTGCTTTCAGTCACCGACCAGAACATGCCTTTTCTTTTTGAATCGGTCATGGGCGAAGTGACAAGCACCTATCGCGACCTGTTCATGGCCGTGCATCCCATCCTGATCATGGAGAAGGGCAAGGCGCCGGCGCTTTATTCCGCCGATCACCCAAGCGATCCGGCCAACCGCGTCAGCCATATCCAGCTTCATATTGCGCCGCTCAATTCCGCCCAGGCCGCCGATCTCGTCAAACGCATCGAAAAAGTGCTCGAACAGGTCCGCCTGTCGGTTTCCGACTGGAAGCCGATGCTTTCCAAGATTGACGGAGTGATCGCAGAGCTTGCGGCCAATGGCGCCAGCCGGAAGAAGGCCGATCGCGACGAAGCCGTCGCTTTCCTGACCTGGCTGCGCGACGAGAATTTCACTTTCCTCGGCATGCGGGAATATGTCTATTCCGGCAAGGGGAGCAATGCCAAGGTCGAGCGCGACAAGGGTGCTGGCCTCGGCATCCTCTCCAATCCCGATGTATTGGTGCTGCGCACCGGCAAGGACGCCGTAACGACAACGCCTGAGATCCTTGCCTTCCTCGACGGCCCCGACTTCCTGATCGTCACCAAGGCGAATGTGAAATCGATTGTCCATCGCCGGGCCTATATGGATTATGTCGGCGTCAAGCGCTTCGACACTGACGGCAACGTCACCGGCGAACTGCGCATCGTCGGCCTCTTCACCTCGACGGCCTATACGTCGCTCGCCTCCGAAATCCCGCTGCTGCGTTCCAAGATCGAGAAAGTGAAGGAACATTTCGGCTTCGACCCGATGAGCCATTCCGGCCGCATGCTCGACAACACGCTGGAATCCTATCCGCGCGACGACCTTTTCCAGATCGACACGACGCTGCTTGCAAGTTTTGCCGAACAGATCAACGACTTGGCCGATCGGCCACGCGTGCGCGTCCTGCCACGAATCGATCATTTCGACCGCTTCGTCTCGGTGATCATCTACGTGCCGCGCGAGGAATATGACTCGATCGTACGCGAACGGATCGGCACCTATCTGAAGACTGTCTATGACGGCCGTGTCTCTGCCTATTACCCGGCTTTCCCGGAAGGGGGCGTGGCGCGCGTGCATTTCATCATCGGCCGCTCGGGCGGCAAGACGCCGCGCATCCCGCAGGCAAAGCTCGAGCAGGCGATCCGCGAGATCACGGCCCGCTGGGACGACCGTTTCGAGGCGCTGGCCGGGGCCAAGGCGCCGAAGATATCCGTCGACCAAGCCTTCCAGGATTCCTTCACCCCGGAGGAAACCGTGGCCGACCTCGCCGATATCGGCGCCTGCGCCGCCGGCGAGCCGCTTCGCATCCAGTTCTACCATCGCCAGGAGGCACAGGGCCGCACCCTTTCCTTGAAGATCTTTCACGCCGGCGGCCAGCTGGCGCTGTCGCGCCGAGTGCCGCTCCTCGAGAATCTCGGCTTCAATGTCGTCAGCGAACGCACCTTCGACATCGGGGTGCCTGCCGCTGATGGAGAAACCAAACTCGTCGTGTTGCACGACATGGAACTCGAGACCCGCAACGGCGGCGAAATCGATCTGCAGCGTTACGGCGCCGCCCTCGAGGAAGCCTTCGTCGCCGCCTTCGCCGGCACGATCGACAATGACAGCTTCAACCGGCTGATCCTTTCGGCCGGGCTCTCGGCGCGCGAGACGAACGTTCTGCGCGCCTATGCGCGTTATCTCCGGCAGGCCGGCATCGCCTATTCGCAGGATTATATCGCAACGACTCTCGACAAATATCCCGGTGTCGCCGCTGCTATCTTCCGTCTCTTCCATGACACCCTCGACACCAGGCTTTCGGAGAAGGCTCGCGTGAAGAAGCTTGCCGAATTGCATCAGGCGATCGAGACCGAGCTTGCAAACGTGCCAAGCCTTGACGACGACCGTATCCTGCGCCGCTACGTCAATATCGTCGATGCGACGCTGCGCACCAATTATTTCCAGAAGAACCCGGACGGCTCGCCGAAGCCGATGCTGGCCTTCAAGCTCGATCCGCATCTGGTGGACGGATTGCCGCAGCCAAAACCCTTCCGCGAGATGTTCGTCTATGGCGTGGAGGTCGAAGGCGTTCACCTGCGTTTCGGCAAGGTGGCGCGCGGCGGCCTTCGCTGGTCGGATCGCGCCGAGGATTACCGCACCGAAGTGCTCGGCCTCGTCAAGGCCCAGCAGGTCAAGAACGCGGTGATCGTGCCGGTCGGCGCCAAGGGTGGTTTTTATCCGAAGAAGCTTCCTGTCGGCGGCAGCCGCGACGAGATCTTCAATGCCGGCCGTGAAGCTTACAAGACCTACATCCGCACGCTGCTTTCAATCACCGATAATATATCGGGCGCCGATATCGTGCCGCCGAAGGATACGGTCAGGCTCGACGGTGATGACCCCTATTTCGTCGTCGCCGCCGACAAGGGCACTGCGACCTTCTCCGACACCGCCAATGCACTGGCACAGGAAGCCGGCTTCTGGCTGGACGACGCCTTTGCCTCCGGCGGCTCGGCCGGTTACGACCATAAAAAGATGGGCATCACTGCCCGCGGCGCCTGGGAAACCGTGAAACGCCATTTCCGAGAAATGGACATCGATATCCAGACGACGCCCTTTACCGTCGCGGGCGTCGGCGACATGTCGGGCGACGTCTTCGGCAACGGTATGCTGCTCTCTCCCAAAATCCGGCTCATATCAGCCTTCGATCACCGCGACATCATCATCGACCCCGACCCCGATATGCAAAAGACGCTGGCCGAACGCCAGCGGCTCTTCGACCTGCCGCGTTCAAGCTGGCAGGATTTCGACAAGAGCGCGCTGTCGAAGGGTGCGATGATCATTTCCCGCGCCGCGAAATCGGTCACGCTGACGCCGGAAGCGGTTGCCGCGATCGGCATCGACAAGGCCGTAGCCACCCCCTTCGAGATCATGATGGCGATCCTGAAGAGCCCCGTCGACCTGCTCTGGTTCGGCGGCATCGGCACCTATGTGAAAGCGCCGTCCGAAACCGACACCGAAGTCGGCGACCGCGCCAACGACCCGATCCGCATCACCGCGGTGGAAGTGCGTGCCAAGGTGATCGGCGAGGGCGCAAACCTTGGGGTCACCCAAAAGGGCCGGATCGCCTACGGCCTGAAGGGCGGGCGCTGCAACTCCGACGCCATCGACAACTCGGCCGGCGTCAACACCTCGGACGTCGAGGTCAACATCAAGATCGCGTTGGCAGCCGCCATGCATGACGGGCGCCTGACGCGCGCAAAACGCGACCAGCTTCTTTCTTCGATGACCGGCGAAGTGGCGACCCTGGTGCTGCGCAACAACTACCTGCAGTCCCTGGCGATCTCACTGACGGAACGCAAGGGCACGGCAAACGGTCTGCAGCTTGGCCGCTTCATGACTGTGCTCGAGGGCGCCGGCCAGCTGAACCGCAAGGTCGAGACGCTGCCGGACGACCAGACCCTTGCCGAACGCTATACAGCCGGCAAGCCGCTGACGCGGCCGGAAATCGGCGTGCTGGTATCCTATGCCAAGATCGTGCTCTTCGACGCGCTGGCCGCAAGCGATCTGCCGGACGATCCCTATTTCATCGCGACGCTTTTGAATTATTTCCCTGTGAAGATGCAGAAGTCGAATGCCGGCGATATCACCAGTCACCGCCTGAAGCGCGAAATCGTCGCGACCGTGCTTGCCAACGAAGCGATCAACCGTGGCGGACCAAGCTTCACCGTCGCCATGATGGACGCGACGGCAGCTTCGGCACCGGAAGTGGTGCGCGCCGCAATCGTTGCCCGCGACGGTTTCGACCTGACCCGGCTCTGGGCCGAAACCGACGCTCTCGACGGCAAGGTTTCCGGCGATATGCAGAACCGGATCTACGAGGAGATCAGCCATAGCTTTACCGTTCTGACGCGGCTGCTCTTGAAGACCGGCATGACCAAGGCGGATATGGCAGAAGTGATTAGCCGGCTGCAGGCCGCTCTGAAGAAACTGAAGCCTGCCTTCGCCGAACAGTCGGCCGGCGATGCCGCCCCGCGCCAAGCGGAATATAGCCAGGCGGGCGTGCCCGAGAAACTCGCGGCCGAGATCGCCAACCTGCAGAGCTTCGCGCTGGTGCCTGAGATCATGCAGATTGCCGAACGCACCGGCGAGCCCCTGGTGCGCGCCGCCGAAAACTATTTCGCGGTGTCGCAGACCTTCCGTATCGGCAGACTGCTGGCGGCCGGCGGGCGGATCCTCACCGCAGACCATTACGAGAATTTGGCGCTTGCCCGCAGCATCGACCAGATCGCCAGCGCAAGGCGCGACATCGTCATCTCGGCCCTTTCCGATCACGGCAAGGAAAAGCTTCCCGTTCAAGCCTGGCACGCGCAGGATCGCATCCGCATTAACCGCATCCTCGAGGAGCTTTCAAGCCTCAGCGACGGCGGCGATCCCAATCTCGCGCGTATTACCGTTGCTGCAGGTATCCTGACCGATCTTGCGCGCGACCGGGCGAGGTGAGACAGTCCGCGTCAAAAGAAGGAGCGGATGTTGAATCGCATTGACTGGACAGGAACGCAACCGCCGAAGGCCACGGAGAAGGGCATCTGGGGGTGGATGTTCTTCGATTGGGCAGCACAACCCTTCTTCACCGTGGTCACAACCTTTATCTTCGGACCCTATTTCGTGTCCCGCCTGACCGATGACCCGGTTTCCGCGCAGACGACGTGGAGCAATATGGCGACGATCTCCTCGGTGATCATCGCCCTGCTCTCACCCGTCCTCGGCTCGATCGCCGACCAGTCCGGCGCACGCAAACCCTGGATCGGCTTCTTCGCGATCATCAAGATAGCCAGTCTCTTCTGCCTGTGGTTCGCAGCCCCCGGTTCGCCTGTTGTCTATCCCGTCATTTTCATGATCCTCGCCTCGATCTCGGCTGAGTTCTCGATCGTCTTCAATGATTCGATGATGCCGCGTCTGGTCGGAAAGCACGAGGTCGGCAAGCTCTCCAACACCGCCTGGGGGCTCGGTTACCTCGGCGGCATAATCGTGCTCATCGCCGTCGTGACGCTTTTGGCGGCGAGCCCCGAGACCGGCAAGACCATCCTCGGTCTCGATCCGCTATTCGGTCTTGATCCTGAGACCGGCCAGGATGCACGTATCACCGGGCCGATCTCAGCCGTCTGGTATCTGATCTTCATCCTGCCGATGTTCTTCTTCACGCCGGACGTCGGCAGGGGTCTTCCCTTCGGCACCGCCGTCCGCTCCGGCTTGCGGGAACTCAGAAACACGCTTGGCGAACTCAGAGAACGCCGCGGCATCCTGACATTCCTCATTGCCCGCATGATCTATCAAGACGGCGTCAACGGCCTGCTGATCCTTGGTGGTATCTTCGCGGCCGGCATGTTCGGCTGGGCGACGATCGAGATCGGTATCTACGGCATCATCCTGAATGTTGTCGCGATCTTCGGCTGCCTGATCGCCGGCCGCGTCGATAGGAGCGTCGGTTCGAAGGTGACTGTCGTCATCAGCCTCAGCATGCTGCTTCTCGCCACGATCGGCATCATCTCGACAGGATCGGGTTACACCCTGTTCGGACTGATGCCGCTGCCGACGGCCGATTCCGGCGGCCTTTTCGGTACTGCGGCGGAAAAGGCCTATATCCTCTACGGTCTGCTGATCGGGCTCGCCTTCGGGCCGGTGCAAGCCTCGTCGCGCTCCTATCTCGCCCGCAGCGTCAGTCCGGAGGAAGCCGGCCGCTACTTCGGCATCTATGCACTTTCGGGCCGCGCCACGAGTTTCATGGCGACGCTGCTCTTCTCGCTGATGACCTATATGAGCGGATCACCGCGGCTCGGGATGGCAACGCTGATCCTGTTTCTTGCCGGCGGACTGGTGCTCTTGTTCCGCACACCCTATCCGGCCGATCGGGCATAGCAATCAGCTCTGCCCTGGCCGGCGGCTACAGCGCCGCGCGTCTTTTAAGACGCGCAAAGGACGCTGTAGCACTTTGAGTTGCTGCATAATTTTCATCCTCAAATCGATTTCGATTTAAAGGAATTATGCAGTCACAATCACTCAGTGCCGGAAATGGCGCATGCCGGTAAAGACCATTGCGACGCCGTGTTCGTTGGCGGCATCGATGACTTCCTGGTCGCGCATCGAGCCGCCCGGCTGGATAACCGCTGTCGCCCCTGCGGCGATCATCGACAGAAGACCGTCGGCAAAAGGCAGGAAGGCCTCGGAGGCGACCGCCGAGCCGTGTGTCATCGGCACTGCAAGGCCAAGCGCCTTGGCTGCCTCTTCGGCCTTCAGCGCGGCGATGCGGGCGGAATCGACGCGGCTCATCTGGCCGGCGCCGATACCGGCGGTCTGGCCGTCCTTGGCATAGACCACGGCATTCGATTTTACATGTTTGCCGACCTTGAAGGCAAACTTCATGTCATCAAGTTCCCCTGCCGTCGGCGCGCGTTTGGTGACGACCTTGAGTTCCAGATCCTCGACCATGCCGTTGTCGCGGCTCTGGACGAGCAGGCCGCCGGAAACGGTCTTCGCCGTCAGGCCCGCCGCACGCGGATCGGGCAGGCCACCAGCGGACAATAGCCGCAGGTTCGGCTTACGGGCGACGATCGCCTTTGCCTCCTCCGTGACATCGGGCGCGATGATCACTTCGGTGAAGAGCTTGACGATCTCCTCAGCCGTTTCGGCATCCAGCGTCCGGTTGAGCGCGATAATGCCGCCGAAGGCGGAAACGGAATCGCAGGCGAGCGCCCGCTGATAGGCCTCGACCAGGCTGGATCCGGTGGCGACGCCGCAGGGATTGGCGTGCTTGATGATCGCGCAGGCCGGCGCCTTCTCAGGCAGGAACTCGGCGACGAGTTCGTAGGCGGCATCCGTATCGTTGATGTTGTTGTAGGAGAGCTGCTTGCCCTGGAGAAGAGCGGCCGTCGAAACACCCGGACGCTTCTCGCCGGTCACATAGAAGGCAGCCTTCTGATGCGGGTTTTCGCCGTAGCGCATCTCTTCCTTCAGCGCGCCGCCGATCACCCGGTGACGCGGCGTGTCGATCGACAGCGCCTCAGCGAACCAGTTGGAGATCATTGCATCATAGGCGGCGGTGCGGGCATAGGCCTTGGCGGCCATACGCTGACGGAAGGCATAGGCGGTCTTGCCGTCATCTGCGGAAAGCTGCTCCAGCAGCTCGGCATAATCGGCCGGATCGGTCAAGGTCGTCACATAGGCATGGTTCTTGGCCGATGCGCGGATCATCGCCGGACCGCCGATGTCGATATTCTCGACGGTCGTCGGATAGTCGCCGCCGGCCGCGCGCACCTCCTCGAAGGGATAGAGGTTGATGACGGCGAGGTCGATGCCCTCGATGCCGTGTGTTTTCATCGCATCCTGGTGTTCGCCGTCGTCACGGATCGCCAGCAGGCCGCCATGCACCATTGGGTGCAACGTCTTGACGCGTCCGTCCATGATCTCGGGAAAACCGGTGATTTCGGAGACATCGGTGACGGCAAGACCGGCCGCAGCGATCGCTTTATAGGTGCCGCCGGTCGAAAGCAGGCGCACACCTCTGGCAGACAAGGCGTGGGCGAGTTCGACGATCCCGGTCTTGTCGAAGACGGAGATGAGCGCGGTCTTGATTTCGACCTTGTCGGGGGCGGGGATCTTCTTGGAAATGACGGCCATGAAACCTTCTCCGTTCGGGCTTCGGGAGGACATCCGCAAGGGATGTTCGCATGCTGGCGCCGCGTTAGCACAGGTTTGCCGCCGCGCAAACAGGCGTCAGAGCAGATGACGAAAAGCACGAGCCATTTTTGGATGGCATCATACCTTGCTTCCTTGCTGTGATCCCAATCTTTGGCCACTCGGCCTAAAATCCTCCGCCTCTAGCTTTTACGAGATAGGAACCAGCGGATTTCCGTCTTTTCGGCAAGATCGAAGTCGATTTCGATCTGGTCCGAACCGCAGATGCCGGAGCTGTCGGCAAAGAAGATGTCCTCAGCGATCAGCACCTCATTGCCGGGCGCCGAAAACAGCCAGCTTTCGCCGTCCGGCGCCGTCAGCAGCACGGACTCCCCGTCACTCTGATGCAGGACGATCGAGGGATGGATATGAAAACGGGCGACAGCCTTCAGAGGTTCGTCATGCTCATATCCTTCGCGGACAACGAGCCGGTCGCGGCCTGTCACGATCGAGCCTGCGGCATTGAGTGTCAGCTCACGCTCGTGCAGCACCCCGAACACCCTGAGATAGCCGTCATGGCTGAGCTTGATGCCGTCGCGTCCGTCCTCGGTTTCGGCGCGCTCGACAGTGATGGTTCTCACCGGTTCGGTGATCGCGTGACTAAGGAAGGGTGAGGGCGAAAAACGGCTGGACGACGTGTCGTTGAGGATGACGGTGGAATGCGCCGCCGTCGTGCGCGCCATCTGGACATAACGATGCCCGGCAAATTTCGGCGAACCGGAATTGACGATGAACCGATGACGGCCGGACGACATCTCGAAGGAGAGGCTGCCGGCATGCACGGTCCGAAGTGCGCCTCCCGAAGGCGGCGTGCCGGTATCGGCAATAATAACCGTCTTTCCCCCGGAAAGCCGCTGATAGCGCGACTGCGGCAAAGCCTTGAACGGCTGACCGGCGGTCTCGTCATATCGCAGCACCGACATCAGCTCGTTTGCGAGCGTCGAGGTCGCCCCGTTGAACAGCGCCAGGTCCCCGTCCTGATGGCGAAAGAACCGCAATGCCGGATACATCCGGTCTATGCCGGAGATCAGCTTCTGCGGCAGGTCATGGCCGAGATTGACATAGGTCTGCCTGAGCGGCAGCAGATCGAGCAGCAATTCCAGCCCGACGCGCGGATTGCGCGAGACATGGCCGCCATCTGATAGAATCTGGCTATCGAATTCGCGGTCGAGTGCCTGCGCCGCCCTTCTCAGCGTGGAGGCGCGCGCCGGCATGGCGACGGAGGCCATGGCGAGCGCGATACGCAGCCGAAACAGCTCCAAGCCGCCGAGGGTGAACGGCGCCATGCGGTGCAGGAACCTCACCTGGAACGCCAGCGACTTCATGAAGCGGCGATAGAAGCCGCGGTCGGCGTTCTGCAGCACCACCGGCGAATGCGACAGCCAGGCGATAACGCGTTGGGCGGTGACGTCGATCTCCCAGGCAATCCCCTCCATGCGACCGGCATGGATAGAAAGCCAGCTGTCGACGATCGCGCGGGCCGCAGCCGAACTACGCTCCGTCTTGTTCGCCCGCATATGCCGCAGCCAGCCGAAGCTGTGAAGACGCGTCGCGAAGGGGCGCGAGGGCAGGGTGAAGGTGAAGGGCGACTTTCCGTTCGTTTCCAGCATGCGCCCGGCCAGGAGAAACCGTCCGTTGAGGATTTCGTCGGCCACATGTGGATCGATGCTGCGGAGATCGGTCGGCGCGACGATCAGACGCTCGGGCACCTTGATCGAATGACGAAAGAGCTTCAGGCGCAGCAACGCGACGCGGCGCAAGGCGCGCCGCCAAGCCTCCCGAACATACATGCTCGCAAAACGCCGACCGGACTGCATATTCTATTGTCTATTGACCCTCGTGGTTAAGAATAGGTGAAAAGCGGCCGATTTCATCGTCCACAATGAATTAATTCGTGACAAGGTTCGAATATACGCAAATTAACGCGTTTCGCCTGAAATCGTGGGGACGGTTTTGCAAAAGGGCATGCGTGACCCGAGGCTATGAAGCACCTCGTATAATGCAGGCTCGCCGCGCGCGCTCAAGCCTTGCAATCAGGCCACGCGCCGCAGCACAGCCGCATAGAAGCCGTCGAGGCCGGAGCCGATGCCATCAGGCATTTTCAGCATGGTGGGAAGCGTACGGAATTCGCCGAGCGGCGTAATCGCCGACTCAAGGCCGGGCCAGTCGCCGGCGCCGATCGGAACGCGCTCGACCGCATCCGTATCGGAAAGAACACGGGCGACGACTTCCTCACCCTCGACAGGATCGAGCGAACAATTCGAAAAAACCAGTGTGCCGCCCGGCTGCAGCAATGTCAGCGCATGACGCAGCAACCGCTCCTGCAGCGCCGCCAGCCGGGCGATATCCTCAGGCCCCTTGGTCCACAACACGTCAGGGTGCCGGCGTGTCGTGCCGGTGGAAGAGCAGGGAGCGTCGAGCAGGATCGCATCGAAGCGTTCCGCCGGCTCGAATGTCGTCAGGTCTGCCGCAATCGTCTCCGCCTTGAGGCCGAGCCGGTCGAGATTCGAGCGCAGCCGTCTCAGCCGGCTTTCCGACTGGTCGAGTGCGGTGACTGCGCCGCCGGCCAGGATGAGCTGCGCCGTCTTGCCGCCGGGCGCAGCACAGAGATCGGCGGTGCGTTTGCCGGAGAGATCGCCGAACAGCTTGGCCGGGATGCTTGCTGCCGCATCCTGCACCCACCACGCGCCCTCATCGAAGCCTTCGAGCGAAGGAATGCCGCCGTCGAAGGCGGCGAGCCGCACGCCGCCCGTGGGCAGGACGACGCCGGTAAGCCGCTTCGCCCAGCCTTCCGGGTCGGACTTGACGGTCAGATCGATTGCGGCCGGTTCGAGCTGGGATTCCGAAATCGCCAGCGCCGCGTCCCGGCCATAGGCCTTTTCCAACCTGGCGATGAACCAGGCCGGCAACGGCGCGACCTTGCCGATCGCATCAAGCACCTGCTCCTTCTCGCGGCCGAGCCGGCGGAGGATGGCATTGACGAGCTTGGCGAAACGGCGATTGCGTGGATCCAGATTGGCCTGCTCGACGGCAAGATCGACAGCCGAATGATCCGGCACATCGAGATAGAGGATCTGCGCCGCCCCGATGGCGAGCACGTGATGCAGCGCCCTTGCCCCCTCCGGCAGCGGCGAATCCAGCAACGCGGCAATCGCGGCATCGATGCGCGGCAGATGGCGCAGCGTCGTGTTCAGGATGGCGCGGACGAGCGCCCGGTCGCTTTCGCCGAGCGCCCTATAGGCCGGATTGCCGTGTTCATGATCGAGAGCGCCGTCGAGCGGCAGCTTGCGGTCGACGACGGCTGCAAGAATTTTTGCCGCCGCTGCCCGGGCCTGCAGGCCTGGCTTATCAGGCGCAGATCGCTCGGTGGCGGGCTTATGCTTGCGGAATGGCTTCTTCGTGCCGTCTGAATTCAAGACCACGGACCTTTTGGCGGTTGCGAACCACCGCGACCAAGACCCGTATCCGGAACAGAGCGCGATTTGCGCGACGGATTAGCAGTACGAGCCTGCGACGTCGAGACATTCATGCCGCCTTGCGCCATGTCGTGCAGCGCAGCGATGCGGTTTTCCGTATTCGGATGGGTGGAAAACAGATTGTCCATGCGCTCGCCGGAGAGTGGATTGATGATGAACATATGCGCCGTCGCCGGGTTGCGCTCGGCATCTTCGTTCGGCACGTGAGCAGCGCCGCGCGCGATCTTGCCGAGCGCCGAAGCGAGCCAGAGCGGATTGCCGCAGATCTCGGCGCCGCGGCGGTCTGCCGAATATTCGCGCGTGCGGCTGATCGCCATCTGCACCAGCATGGCAGCGAGCGGCGCCACGATCATCGCGACGATGACGCCGACGAAGCCGAGGGGATTGTTGTTGTTCTCACGGTTGCCGCCGAAGAAGAAGGCGAAGTTGCCGAGCATAGAGATCGCGCCGGCAAGCGTTGCCGTGATCGTCATCGTCAGCGTATCGCGGTTCTGAATGTGCGCCAGTTCATGCGCCATCACGCCTGCGACTTCCTCAGGAGACAAGGCGCTGAGCAGGCCGGTCGAGGCGGCGACGGCTGAGTTATCGGGATTGCGGCCGGTGGCGAAGGCATTCGGCTGCGGGCTGTCGTAGAGATAGACCTTCGGCATCGGCAGGCCGGCATTGCGGGCGAGATCGCGCACGATCCGGAAGAATTCCGGCGCATTGCGCTCGTCGACCTCTTGCGCGCGATAGGCCGAAAGCACCATCCGGTCGGAATTCCAGTAGGAGAAGAAATTCATGCCGGCGGCAATGACGAATGCGATCATCATGCCGGCCCGACCGCCGATCAGGAAGCCGACAAACATGAAAAGCGCCGTCATGAAGGCAAGCAACATGGCAGTGCGAACGAGGTTCATTGCGGATCTCCATCTCCGATTTCGGCGTCACAAGCTTTTAATCCCGGCACCGGCGCATTATGATTTGGTTATTCACCAGCCATTTTCAATATTTCCGGCAGGAGACGGCCATGCAGGACGCCGATAACGACAATAGCGAAACGCCGATGGCCGAGGGAACGGAGCCGCCGCGTAAGATGCTGTCCCCGGCTGCCAGACGCGCCCTTGCCGAAGCCGAGGAGCGGCGAAAGAGCCAGAAGCCGCTGGAGCTGCCGGCGGAGATCGGCGGCCGCGGCGGAGCCGAGCCGGCGCGCTTCGGCGATTACGAAATCAATGGCCGAGCGATTGATTTCTAAGTCAATATTCCAATTGGCGTCTTACGATCGGAATAGCCGAGAATCCGGCTAACTAACGAGCGAGCCGCTCCGGACGGGCCGGAGCGGCTCGATATGTCAGGCGGTGGCCTTGTTTTGCCGGTTGGCGATCAGATCGTCGACGACGGCCGGATCGGCAAGCGTCGAGGTGTCGCCGAGAGCACCGAAATCGTCTTCGGCGATCTTGCGCAGGATGCGGCGCATGATCTTGCCGGAGCGGGTCTTCGGCAGGCCGGGCGCAAACTGGATCTTGTCAGGCGCAGCGATCGGGCCGATTTCAGCACGAACATGTTTCACCAGTTCCTGGCGAAGCGTATCCGATCCCTCGTGACCGGACATCAGCGTCACGTAGCAATAAATGCCCTGGCCCTTGATCGGATGCGGATAACCGACGACTGCGGCTTCCGAAACCAGGTTGTGAGAGACAAGCGCGGATTCCACCTCTGCCGTACCGAGCCGGTGGCCGGAGACGTTCAGCACGTCGTCGACGCGGCCAGTGATCCAATAATACCCGTCCGCATCGCGCCGGCAGCCGTCGCCGGTGAAATACTTGCCCTTGTAGGTGGAGAAATAGGTCTGAATGAAGCGCTCGTGATCGCCATAGACCGTGCGCATCTGACCTGGCCAGCTGTCGGTGATGCAGAGATTGCCGTCGGCCGGGCCTTCCAGCACCTTGCCCTCATTGTCAACAAGCTGCGGCTTGATGCCGAAGAACGGGGTCGTCGCCGAACCGGGTTTCAGATCGGTGGCACCAGGCAGCGGCGTGATCATATGGCCGCCGGTTTCCGTCTGCCACCACGTATCGATGACAGGGCAGCGCTTGTCGCCGACGACATTGTAATACCACTCCCAGGCCTCGGGATTGATCGGCTCGCCGACCGTGCCGAGCAGGCGCAGCGAAGAACGCGAGGAGCGAGTGACGAATTCGTCACCGGCACCCATCAGCGAGCGGATTGCCGTCGGCGCAGTGTAGAAGATGTTGACCTTATGCTTGTCGATGACTTCCCAGAAACGGCCCTGATCCGGGAAATTCGGCACGCCCTCGAACATCAGCGTCGTCGCGCAGTTCGCAAGCGGCCCGTAGACGATATAGGAGTGACCGGTAACCCAGCCGACATCGGCCGTACACCAGTAGACGTCACCGTCGTGATAGTCGAAGACATATTCATGCGTCATCGCCGCATAGACGAGGTAACCGCCCGTCGTGTGCAGCACGCCCTTCGGCTTGCCGGTCGAGCCTGACGTATAAAGAATGAAGAGCGGATCTTCCGCCTTCATCTTCACCGGCGGGCATTCCGCCTTCACCGTGGCGATCTCCTGATGATGCCAGAGATCGCGGCCCGGCGCCCAGCCGGTCTTGCCGCCGGTGCGGCGAACGACCAGCACCTTGCTGACCCTGACATGCTGTCGAGCGGCGATATCGATCGCCGTATCGGTATTGTCCTTCAGCGGCACCGGCTTGCCGCCGCGCACGCCTTCGTCGCAGGTGATGACGAAGGTGGATTCGCAGTCGACGATGCGCCCCGCCAGCGCCTCCGGCGAGAAGCCGCCGAAGACGACCGAATGCACCGCCCCGATGCGGGCGCAGGCAAGCATCGCATAGGCCGCTTCCGGGATCATCGGCATGTAGATGGTAACGCGATCACCCTTCTTGACGCCGTGCTTCTTCAACACGTTCGCCATCCGGCAGACATGCTCGTAGAGCTCGTTATAGGTGACCTTCTTGTCGATATAGGGGTTGTCGCCTTCCCAGATGATCGCCACCTGGTCGCCATTCGTTTTCAGATGGCGGTCAATGCAGTTGTAGGAGACGTTGGTCTGACCGTCCTCGAACCACTTGATCGAAACCTTGCCGGTAAAGGAAGTGTTCTTGACCTTGGTATAAGGCTTGAACCAGTCGATCCGCTTGCCGTGCTTGCCCCAGAACTTGTCCGGGTTCTCGACGCTTTCCTCGTACCATTTCAGGTACTTTTCCTTATCGATCAGGGCGCGCGCCTTCACCGGCTTCGTGACCGGATAGATCTTCTCGGACATGCAACTCCTCCTCATGGGACATGCGACGGGCCGCGTGAGCTAGGAAGGGCCCGGACTTGAAATCACGGCAATTCATAGCAGTTCGCATCGCCACGGCAATTAGACAAAGGTCATTTCATTTCGGAAGAATTGCAATTATGCGACAGTGCGGTTATATAGCGGCATATTTCCCGGACATTGTGGTGACAATCCACGGACCGCGACCGGCGCGGACGATAGAAGGACTATATCCATGGCTCAAACACTGCTCATGCCGAAGGCGACCGCCATCTGGCTCGTCGACAATACGGCACTGTCTTTCGATCAGATCGCGCAGTTCTGCAAACTGCATCCGCTCGAAGTCAAGGCGATCGCCGACGGCGAAGCGGCGCAGGGCATCAAGGGCCTCGACCCGATCTCGACAGGACAGCTTTCCCGCGACGAGATTGCCCGCGCCGAGGCCAATCCGAACCACAAGCTGAAGCTTTCCGAACCGAAGGTGCGCGTGCCGGAATCCAAGCGCCGTGGTCCGCGTTATACGCCGGTTTCCAAGCGCCAGGACCGCCCGAACGCCATTCTCTGGCTCGTTCGCAACCATCCGGAGCTGAAGGACGCGCAGATTTCCCGCCTGGTCGGCACGACCAAGTCGACCATCGAGCAAATCCGCGAGCGCACCCACTGGAACTCCGCCAACCTGGCGCCGATGGATCCAGTAACGCTCGGCCTCTGCAGCCAGATCGATCTCGACATGGAAGTGGAAAAGGCCTCCAAGGGCCGTCCGCTGCCGACCGCCGCCGAGCTTGGCGCGACGCTGCAATCGGCACAGGAGACCGAGCGCCTGACCCCGAGCTACGAGCGCGAGGAGGAAAAGGAAAAGGAAATCGACGCCGATGCCGTCTTCCGCAAGCTGAGCTCGCTGCGCTCGGCCCCGAAGGACGAGGACGACGATCAGTACTGAGATATCAGCGATTTCATGAAAAACCCCGCCGGTATGAGCTGACCGGCGGGGTTTTTTATTGCGAATTGCCTGTTTCGAATTAGCTGCGGAACAGGGTGAGAATGTTCTGCGCCGAACTGTTGGCGATCGAGAGCGACTGGACGGCGAGCTGCTGCTGCGTTTGCAACGCCGAGAGCTTGCTTGATTCCTCTTCCATATCGGCATCGACCAGGCGGCCGACGCCGGAGTCGATCGAATCGTGAAGGCCGCTGACGAAAGTTTCCTGCAGCTGAATACGGGTCGAGATCGAGCCCAATGCCGAGCCCGCGGCGGTCATAGCGCCGAGAACCAGTTCGACACCGGTCAGGGCTGCGTCAAGCTGACCCTGGGTGAAACCGGTGATGTCGAGATCATATATTGACGCCATGACGATGACGGTGCCGCCATAGGTTCCGTTGAAGGCCGTGCCGATGATGCCGCTTGATGTCTCGATTGCACCGGTGCTCGTCATGCCGAAAAGCACGTTTCCAAGCGAGCCTGAATCGAGCACATAGTCCGTCATCTTCACGGAGACAGCATTGCTGCCGTCGCGGACGAAGGACGAAACGACGCTCTTCGTGCCGGAGGCGCCGGCAACCCAGTTTTCGCCGGAGAAGGACGCCGATTGTGCGATGCTGAGCAGCTGCTCCTGCAGCTGGTCGAGTTCTTGCTGGATCTTCGTCTTGTCGACGCCCTTTTCCGTGGCGGCGACGATCTTGGCCTTGATGTCGCTGACGACATCGAGCGCGCTGTCCATAGCCGAATAGGCCGTGTCGACCTTGGCTGCGCCGAGACCGAGCGCGTCGGAGACGGCCGAAAGCGCTTTGTTGTCAGAACGCATGGTCGTAGCAATCGACCAGTAAGCGGCATTGTCAGCCGCCTTTTCGACACGATAACCCGATGAAACGCGACCCTGGGTGTCCTTGAGGCTATCGTTTACGCCGCGCAAAGTCTGCAGCGCTGCCATGGCAGCGTTGTTGGTAAGGATGCTTGTCATGATCCGTTCCACAATCGTTGAGAAAGGGGCAATCCGGACTAGGCCGGTAACGGCGACCGCGTCATGCAAAGCCTGCTATGCAAGCCATTGCCGTTAACAAATGCTTGCATCAACATGGTTAACAATTCCTCAATTAGGCTTACCGAAAGTTTAATTCACATCGGCAGGGAGCCGAAACCACGCCCACGCAGCGCCTCGGCAATTTCCTCTAAAATCGTTGGATCATCAATGGTTGCAGGCATTTTCCAGGGTATGCCGTCGGCGATCTTCTGCATCGTGCCGCGCAGGATTTTGCCGGAGCGTGTCTTCGGCAACCGGTTAACGATGATAGCCGTCTTGAAGGCAGCAACAGGCCCGATCGAATCACGAATCATCGCCACCACCTCTGATTCGATCGCCGTTGCGTCACGGGAAACATGTCGTTTCAGCACCAGGAAACCGCAGGGCGCCTGACCCTTCAGCACATCGATCACGCCGATGACAGCGCATTCGGCGACATCGGGATGGCGCGCACAGACCTCCTCCATCGCCCCGGTCGAGAGCCGATGACCGGCGCAATTGATGATGTCGTCGGTGCGCGACATGATGAAGAGATAGCCGTCCTCATCGACGTAGCCAGCATCGGCCGTCTTATAGTAACCGGGAAACTCATCGAGATAGGCCGATCGGAAACGTTCGTCGGCGTTCCAGAGGGTCGGCAGGCAGCCGGGCGGCAAGGGCAGCTTGACGACGATATTGCCGAGCGTTCCCGCCTCGATCGGATGACCGGCATCATCGAGCACCGCAATATCATAGCCGGGCATCGGCAGTGCCGGCGAACCGTGCTTGATGGGAAGGGCGCCGAGACCAAGCGGATTTGCGGCGATCGGCCAGCCGGTCTCCGTCTGCCACCAATGATCGATGACGGGTATGCCAAGCATACGCTCCGCCCATTTGAGCGTCTCCGGATCCGCCCTCTCGCCGGCCAGAAACAGCGCCCGCAGATCCGGCATCGGATACTTGTGCATCAACTCGCCGTCACCGTCCTCCCGCCGGATGGCGCGAAATGCCGTCGGCGCCGTGAACAGCACCCGGACCTTATGCTCTGAAACAATGCGCCAGAATGTGCCGGCATCCGGAGTGCCGACCGGTTTTCCCTCGAAGATCAAAGTGGTTACGCCGGCCAGCAGCGGGGCATAGACGATATAGGAATGTCCGACGACCCAGCCGATATCCGAAGCCGTCCAGAAAACCTCGCCCGGCTTCAAGCCGTAGATATTAAGCATCGACCAGTTGAGCGCGACCATATGGCCGCCATTGTCGCGCACGACGCCCTTCGGCTGGCCCGTCGTGCCCGATGTATAGAGGATATAGAGCGGATCGGTCGCCTTGACGGAGACACAGGCGATCTCGGCGCCACGGTGCTGCGCCACCGCTGCCTCGAAATCCTGATCGCGGCCACTGATGAGATCTGCCCGAAGCTCCGGCCGCTGCAGCACCAGACAGCGCCCCGGTTTCGAACGTGCGATCTCGATCGCCTGGTCGACCAGGGGCTTGTAGGCGACGATACGACCAGGCTCGAGCCCGCAGCTCGCGGTGATTACCAGTTTCGCACCGCAATCGTCGATGCGCGCCGCAAGTTCGCTGGCGGCAAACCCGCCGAAAACGACGGAGTGAACCACACCGATGCGGGCGCAAGCGAGCATGGAAAAGACCGCCTGCGGCACCATCGGCATATAAAGGATGACGCGATCACCTTTGCCGATGCCGCGCTCGAGCAACGCTGCTGCGATGGCCATCACCTCCCGAAGCACCTCATCATAGGTGAAATGGCGCTTCTCGCCGTTCATTGCGCTGTCGAAGATGACCGCTGTCTCGCCGCCGCGGCCGGCAGCCACATGCCGGTCCAGGCAATTGTGGCAGGTATTGGTTTCCGCGCCGGAGAACCAGCGGCCAAAGACGCCCTCATTGGGCGAAAAAATCCGCTCCGGCGGCTTGAACCAGTCGATGTCACTGGCCGCTTCGCGCCAGAAGGCTTCGGGATCACCTTTCCAGGCCGCATAGGTCTGATGATAGCCGTTCCGCATCTGCTCCTCCCCAGGACATGCAAACCTCGATATCAATCTAGGCGGCATTAAGGGGAACAGGAAGCCCGACCAAAGCAGCGTTTCAGCGCGTGCCGAATATTGCGGATCCCACACGCACGCTGGTGGCGCCGAAGGCGATTGCCGTCCCGTAGTCACCCGACATGCCCATGGAAAGTTTTCCGACGCCGCATTTGAGCGCGAGCTTTGCCAGCAGGGCGAAATGCGGTCCGGGATTTTCCTCGGCCGGCGGAATGCACATCAAACCTTCGATGGAAAGGCCGAGCTCGTCGCGGCAAAGGGCGACGAAGGCCGGCGTGTCGTCAGGAGCGATGCCCGCTTTCTGCGGTTCGAGCCCGGTATTGACCTGGACATAGAGCCGCGTCGTCTTGCCCTGCCGCTTCATCTCATCGGCAAGCGCGCGGGCGATCTTTTCCCGGTCCACCGTCTCGATGACGTCGAAAAGCGCTACCGCATCCGCCGCCTTGTTCGATTGCAGCGGCCCGATCAGATGCAATTCGATATCCGGACGCTCGGCTTTCAGCGCCGGCCACTTGCCCTGGCTTTCCTGCACCCGGTTCTCGCCGAAGACGCGCTGTCCGGCTTCGATGGCCGGACCGATCGCGTCCGCCTCGAAAGTCTTCGACACCGCGACCAGCTGAACGGAACCCGCCGGACGACCTGCCGCGCGTTCCCCGGCCGCAATCCGTGATCGCACATCGTTCAACCGCTCTTGAAGTTCCATAGTTCTGCCTCGACATACCAGCATGAAAGGATTGGCAATGAACTAACCAGCCAACCTGTGCTTGCCAAGACCCGCCTTCGCGAAATCGCTTGCGCGTGATCAAGATCGGACGCTTGCAGCGCCTGCAAAACTTGACGCTACGGTGGTTTCATGGTGAAGGTCTCGACCAACCTCCCCTGATTTTCCGGAAATACGAATACTATGGCCACCGAACGTTATAATCCGCGCGATGCCGAGCCCCGCTGGCAGCAGAAATGGAATGAAGACAAGGTCTTCGAGACCGACAATGCCGATCCGCGCGAAAAATATTACGTCCTCGAAATGTTCCCCTATCCATCGGGGCGCATCCATATGGGCCATGTCCGCAATTACGCCATGGGCGATGTCGTCGCCCGCTACAAGCGCGCCCGCGGCTACAACGTGCTGCATCCGATGGGCTGGGACGCCTTCGGCATGCCGGCGGAGAATGCCGCCATGGAGCGTGGTGTTCACCCCGCCTCCTGGACCTACCAGAATATCGGCTCAATGAAGGCGCAGCTGAAGGCCATGGGGCTTTCACTGGACTGGAGCCGCGAATTCGCCACCTGCGACGTCGAATATTACCAGCAGCAGCAGCATCTCTTCCTGGATTTCCTGGAGAAGGGCCTGGTCTATCGCAAACAGTCGAAGGTCAACTGGGATCCTGTCGATAACACCGTGCTGGCCAACGAACAGGTGATCGATGGCCGCGGCTGGCGTTCCGGTGCGCTCGTCGAGCAGCGCGAACTGACGCAATGGTTCTTCAAGATCACCGACTTTAGCCAGGATCTGCTGGACGCGCTGGATACGCTTGACCAGTGGCCGGAAAAAGTGCGCCTGATGCAGAAGAACTGGATCGGCCGTTCGGAAGGCCTGACGATCCGCTGGGAGATCGTGCCGGAAACGGCACCGGCCGGCGAGAGCGAAGTCACCGTCTATACCACCCGACCGGACACGCTCTTCGGCGCCTCCTTCCTGGCGATCGCCGCCGATCATCCGCTGGCAAAGGATGCCGCCGCGAAGAACCCGGCTATCGAAGCTTTCTGCGAGGAGTGCCGCCGCGCCGGCACGTCGCTCGCAGCACTCGAGACCGCCGAAAAGAAGGGCATGGATACCGGTATCCGCGTCAGGCACCCGCTCGATCCCTCCTGGGAACTGCCGGTCTATATCGCCAATTTCGTCCTGATGGATTATGGCACGGGCGCGATCTTCGGCTGCCCCTCGGGCGACCAACGCGACCTTGATTTTGCTCGAAAATATGGCTTGCCGGTGGTGCCCGTCGTCATGCCGAGGGATGGCGATGCCGCAAACTTTTCCGTCGTCGACACCGCCTATGACGGTGATGGCGTGATGATCAACTCCCGCTTCCTCGACGGCAAGACGACCGAGGAAGCCTTCAATATCGTCGCCGACCGGCTGTCGGCCGCTTCGCTCGGCAATGCGCCGCAGGGCGAGCGCAAGGTCAATTTCCGTCTGCGCGACTGGGGCATTTCCCGCCAGCGTTATTGGGGCTGCCCGATTCCGGTCATCCATTGCGATGATTGCGGTGTCGTGCCGGTGCCGAAGGAGGATCTGCCGGTCAAGCTGCCCGATGATGTCACCTTCGACCAGCCGGGCAATCCGCTTGACCGTCATCCGACCTGGCGCCATGTCTCCTGCCCGAACTGTGGCAAGGATGCACGCCGCGAGACGGATACGATGGACACCTTCGTCGATTCGAGTTGGTATTTCACCCGCTTCACCGCACCCTGGGAAGAAAAGCCGACCGATCCGCAGGCGGCAAACCGCTGGCTGCCGGTCGACCAGTATATCGGCGGCATCGAGCACGCGATCCTGCACCTGCTCTATTCCCGCTTCTTCACCCGCGCCATGCGCGAGACCGGTCACGTGGCCGCCACCGAACCTTTCAAGGGTCTCTTCACCCAGGGCATGGTGGTCCACGAAACCTATAGCCGCGGCGCAGGCGCCAGCCGCGAATGGGTGGCACCCGCCGATATCCGCATCGACGAACTCGACGGCAAACGCCGGGCTTTCTTGCTGACGAACAACGAGGAAGTCGCGATCGGCTCGATCGAGAAAATGTCGAAATCGAAAAAGAACGTCGTCGATCCCGACGATATCATCGCCTCCTACGGCGCCGATACCGCTCGTTTCTTCGTTCTGTCCGACTCCCCGCCGGAGCGTGATGTTATCTGGTCCGAGGCAGGCGTCGAGGGCGCTCATCGCTTTACCCAGCGTCTGTGGCGCCTGATTTCCGAAGCCGCGGACGCGCTCTCCGCCGTCGCACCGGCGCCGGCAATCGATGGGGACGCGTTGTCAATCTCCCAGGCTGCCCACAAGACGCTGAAGGCGGTCCAGAACGACTATGACAAGCTCTGGTTCAACAAAGCCGTTGCCCGAATTTATGAACTCGTCAACGCGCTGGCCGCACCGATGACGAGGGTTGCAGCAGGCGAGGGTGATGCCACCTATCGCGCGGCCGTACGCGATGCCGCCGAGATCCTGATTCAGCTCGTCTCTCCGATGACGCCGCATCTGGCTGAGGAATGCTGGGCCGCGCTCGGCAATGCAGGACTGCTTGCCCGGGCAAGCTGGCCGCAATACGACGAAACACTCGTCATCGAAAACGATGTCGTCCTGCCGGTACAGATCAACGGCAAGAAGCGCGCTGAATTGACAATTTCTCGCGATGCAGATCAGAATGCCGTCACCGACGCCGTGCTGGATCTGGATGCGGTGAAGAACGCGTTGAACGGACAGGCACCGAAGAAGATCATCGTGGTTCCCCAAAGGATTGTAAACATTGTCGTCTGATATCGCTTGCAAGCTGGCTCGCAATGCCGGCATCGCCATGATCCTTGCCTCCGCGGCTTTTCTCTCTGCCTGCCAGGTTCGCCCGCTCTACTCCGAGAATTCCGGTGTCACTGAAAAGCTTTCCTCGGTCGGCTTTTCCCCGGCAGGCAGCCGCATCGAGCAGCAGGTTCGTAACCACTTGATCTTCCTTGCGTCGCGTGGGGCCGGCGAGCCTGAAAAACCGGAATATCAGGTCGAAATGCACGCCTCATCCACCGTTGCCGATACGCTGCTTACGGAATCCGCCGATACGTCGCGAGCCGGTCGTGTGACCGTCAGCGTCACCTACACGCTGCGCGCGGCGACCGACAATCACGTCATCAAGGCCGGCAGCCGGGCGACCACGGCGCTGGTGGATTTCCCTGACCAGGAATTTGCCAAGCAGCGGGCAATCCGCGATGCCGAAAACCGAGCGGCGGATCAGGTGGCGGAATTCGTAGGAGCCGATATCGCCGCTGCTCTCAGCCGCTGAGGGCGGAGATGTGGCAGAGATAAAATCCCACGAATTCGAGACTTTCCTGCAGAAATCGGCGCGGAACTATCGGATTTTCGTCATCTACGGGCCGGATCGCGGCCTCGTTTCCGAACGAGCAGGCTTGCTCGCCGGTAAGACTGGTGTCGCGCTCAATGATCCTTTCTCGCTGACGAAACTCGATATCGGCGACCTGCAGAAGGATCCCGGACGGTTGGTCGACGAGGTCCAGTCGATCGGGCTGTTCGGCGGTGAGAAATTGATCTGGATCCGCGGCGCCGCCAACGAGAAATACCTCGTCGATTCCCTGGCGTTGCTGGCCGAAAAACCACTCGAAGCCGCCTATCTGATCATCGAGGCCGGCGACCTGAAGAAGGGCTCGTTGCTGCGCAAGATGGCGGAGGCCGCACGATCTGTCATGACGATCCCGTCCTACGCCGATGACAGCCGCGCTCTCAATGCCTTGATCGATACTGAGCTCGGGGCAGAGAAGCTCGGCATTACGCCGGCCGCGCGCCAGGCGCTCATAGCCTTGATCGGCGGTGACAGGATCGCTTCCCGAAACGAGGTTCGCAAGCTTGCTCTATACTGCCGCGGCTTCGATACAGTGGAAGAACATCACGTTACCGAAATAATCGGCGACGCCAGCGCCATCTCGGTTGACGACGCCGTCGATGCCATCCTCGGCGGCGATCTCAACGCCTTTTTGCACGCCATGCAAAAAATCAGCAGCTCGAAAACCGCGATCTTTCTCGTTCTGCAGGCATGCCTGAAGCAATTCCAGCTTCTGGATTCGATGCGCGCCGAGATGGATGAAAAACGGCTGCAGCCGCCTCAGATCATGCAGACGATGGGGCGGCATCTGCATTTTCGCCGCAAACCGATCATCGAACAGGCATTACGCCAATGGACCGCGGAAAGCATCGCGCGGGAATCCAATCGGCTGCAGGCCGCTATTCTGCAAAGCCGACGGAGACAGGTGCTAGAGGACAGCGTCGCAATGCAAACGCTTCTGTCCACCACCCTTCAATCCGGCCGGAAATCCGCCTGAGTAGCATCAGGCCGAGAATCGGAACCGATTTTCGGCCTGCTCGATGCGAGGATTGAAAGAGTGGTGAGTGCGTCCTTTGCGCGTCCGAAAGGACGCACAGCGTTTTAGCGCCTCTCGAGCAAACGGCAGATTTCCTCCAGCTGCTCCAGTGACTTATAGGAAATTTTGATCTGGCCACCGCCCGCCTTGTGATTGATCGCAACCTCAAGACCGAGTGCATCGGAAAGTGTCCGCTCCAGCGCCAGTGTGTCGGAATCCTTCTGATCCCGTCGTAAGGCCGCCTGCTGTGGTTCCGACTGAGCCTTTATATTGTTCTGTGCCAGCTTTTCCGCGTCACGCACTGACATGCCCTTGGCAACGATCGTACGGGCAAGACTTGCCGGGTCAGATGTCGAAACCAGCGCACGCGCGTGTCCAGCCGATAGGCTGCCAGCGGCCAGCAGATCGCGAACCGGATCCGGCAGCTTCAACAAGCGCAAAGAGTTGGCAACGTGGCTGCGGCTTTTGCCAATGATTTCCCCAAGGTCGTTCTGGGTGTAACCATATTCAGCAATAAGCTGCTCATAGCCCAATGCCTCTTCGAGGGCATTGAGATCCGCGCGCTGCACGTTTTCGACAATAGCGATTTCGAGCGCCGTCTTATCATCCACGTCACGGACGATGACAGGAATCTCGATCAGCCCGGCAAGCTGAGCTGCGCGCCAACGTCGCTCGCCGGCGATGATTTCATATCGATCCCGCGACATGGTCCGCACAACAATTGGCTGAACGATACCGTGTTGGCGAATGGAACTTGCGAGATCATGCAGCTCAGCATCATCGAAGAAACGACGAGGATTGCGGGGATTACGGCTAACGAACTCGATCGGGATCATCCTGTCGGCACTGATAATCCGCTCGGCTTCCACCGGGACAGGCTGATCCATTTCACCAATCAGCGCCGCAAGGCCACGGCCCAATCGCCTCTTCGATACATCGTCATTCATGATCTACACTCACCTACACCCCGAAAATGATATTACGCGGCCAGCCTTTGGCGCTCTCGCTGGATGACTTCGGAGGCCAGCTGCAGATAGGCCTGACTGCCCGCGCACTTCAAGTCATAGAGAATAGCCGGCTTGCCGTAGGACGGAGCTTCAGAAACCCGGACATTGCGCGGAATTAACGTGTGGTAAACCTTGTCGCCGAGATGCGTGCGCACGTCATTGACAACCTGCTGTGCCAGATTGTTGCGCGCATCGAACATCGTCAGGACGATCCCCTGAATATCCAGACGCGGGTTAACCGTCCGCCGAACCTGGCTGACGGTCTCAAGCAACTGACTCAACCCCTCCAGCGCAAAGAATTCACATTGCAGCGGAACCAAGACCGAATGAGCTGCTGCCATGGCATTCATTGTCAGCAGATTGAACGACGGCGGGCAGTCCAGAAGAATATAAGAAAACGCCATGGCTTCGGGCGAAGACAACGCTTTCCGCAGTTTGAAGACCCGATCGCTTTGCTGCGAGATCTCCATCTCGATGCCGAGCAGGTCCATCGTCGACGGGACGATAAAGAGATTGGGAACCGCTGTCTCGAGAGTTACGTCGGGGATCCCACGATCACCAACCATCAGATCATAGGAGGAAAGCTTGCGATCACGACGATCGATACCGAGGCCGGTGCTGGCATTGCCCTGCGGATCGAGATCAACGATCAACACACGCTCACCAATAGCCGCGAGCGCCGTTGCCAGATTGATTGCTGTGGTCGTTTTACCAACGCCACCCTTCTGATTTGCGATGGTGATAATCCGATGTCGTTCGCCAGCCATTGCCGCAATATCCCATCTGTTAAACCAAGCGCCGGAGATTTGATACTTCCAAGATAACGGATTCCTGCTCGACGGCGCTCTTATGTTCTAACAGATCGAATTCCCACCGACCACGTGCTTTGTCGATTTCCCTCAAGTAATCCCGGCCTTTGTGAAAAAAGCCACGACAATTTTCCTTGCCAAGCATCCAGGGGGCTGAATAGCCGAGGAGCCCGTCAAGATCGGCAAGGGCGCGCGCTGAAATCGCATCACATTCGCCAATCTCCGGATAGGCATCTTCGATTCGAAGGATATGCACGCTGCCGCGCGCATTGGTCTCCCGCAACGCTGTCCGCAGAAACGCCGCCTTTTTATGGTTGCTTTCGACCAGATGTACCCATCCGTCCTGCAATTCGGCCAGAAAAATCGCCGTAATGACGCCGGGAAAGCCACCGCCACTTCCGAGGTCGACCCAGCTTATCGGTTGCGGATGAATCTGAAAAACCTGGCTGCTATCAGCGATGTGCCGGTCCCATAAGTCTTCAAGGGTCGACGGCGCCACCAGATTAATAGCTTTCGCCCACTTCTGAAACAGCGCAGCGAAGTGTCGAAGCCGTTCCTGTGTTTCACGTGAAACACGCAAGCCGTTTAATTCCATTCTGAAAGACTCTCAAATCTCGTAATCAGGCCCGATGACGCTCAGGCGAGGGGAGGCGACGCAAGTGCACAAGCAGCAATGCGATTGCCGCGGGCGTCATTCCTTCAACGATTGCAGCCTGGGCAATATTGAAAGGGCGAGCAGCATTGAGCTTTGCCTTAAGCTCGTTGGAGAGTCCGGAAAGTGCGTCATAATTGAAAGCAAGTGGGATCTGTCGGTCTTCGTCGCGCTGCTGATCAGCAATCGCCGTCGCTTGCCGATCCAGATAAACCGAATAGCCCGCCTCGATTTCCAACGCTTCCGCAACTTTCGGCCTCATTGCGCCGAGCGACTCTGGCCAGACATGCCGGAGCGCGGAAAAATCGTAATTTGGATAAGATAGCAAATCATAGGCGGTTCGGCGCTGCCCATCCAGATTGATATTTAGGCCGGCGCGTCGCGCCTCATTCGGTGTAATCGTCAGCGACTGCAACAGCGCCCGACCACTTTCAATTTCTGACTGATAGGATGTGAATCGCTGCGCCCGCTCGCCACTTACACATCCAAGCCGCATGGCCAGGGGCGTTAAACGCATATCGGCATTGTCAGCGCGCAAAGTCAGTCGATACTCTGCACGCGATGTAAACATACGATACGGCTCCGTAACGCCGCGTGACGTGAGATCGTCAATCATGACGCCGATGTAGGAGCTTGTCCGACTAAAATGAAACGGATCCGAATCATTGCTTCGCAAAGCAGCATTCAACCCGGCTGCGAGCCCCTGAGCGGCTGCCTCTTCATATCCGGTGGTGCCATTGATCTGGCCGGCGAGAAACAGGCCTCTCAGCCGCTTGACCTCCAACGATGGCGTCAACTCTCTCGGATCGACATGATCATATTCGATCGCATAGCCCGGTTGCAGTATTCTTGCCACTTCCAGACCCGGGATCGTTTTAATGAATTCGGCCTGTACTTCCGCCGGCAAGGAGGTGGAAATCCCGTTGGGATAAACTGTGTCATCGTCCAGCCCCTCGGGCTCGAGAAAGACCTGATGTCCATCCCGCTCTCCAAATTTCACCAGCTTGTCTTCGATAGACGGGCAATAACGGGGCCCGACGCCTTCGATCTGCCCAGAATACATTGCCGAGCGCATAATATTGTCGACGATGATGCGATGGGTCGCTTCGGTCGTTCTGGTAACGCCGCATTCGATCTGCGGGGTGGTAATCGCATCGGTCATGAAGGAGAAAGGAACAAGCTCCTCGTCAGCCCCTTGTCGACCGACGGATTGCCAGTCGATCGTCTTCCCATCCAACCGCGCTGGTGTTCCGGTCTTCAGACGTCCCAATTGCAATCCCAAGCGGCCGAGGGTAGCAGACAAGCCGATCGACGGTGGTTCACCGACACGCCCGGCCGGTGTCTTTTCCGAACCGATATGAATAAGGCCGCGCAGAAAGGTACCAGTGGTCAAAACCACCGCTGGCGCTTTCAAGATCCGACCATCCTTCATGATCACGCCAGCGACGCGACCATCGACAACTTCTAGATCAAACGCATCGCCTTCGATGATATCCAGGCCAGGCGTCGCTTCGATCGCCGCCAGCATTGCCAAGCGATAAAGCTTTCGATCGGCCTGGGTCCGCGGTCCTCGGACAGCGGCGCCTTTCTTCTTGTTCAGCATCCTGAACTGAATGCCCGCGGCATCGGCGACGCGTCCCATCAGACCGTCCATCGCGTCGATTTCCCGAACCAGATGGCCCTTGCCAAGCCCGCCGATCGCCGGATTACACGACATGACGCCGATCGTGTCTCGTCTATGCGTAATCAGGCCGGTTTTCGCCCCGAGGCGCGCAGCTGCGCTGGCAGCCTCCGAGCCCGCATGGCCGCCACCTATCACAATCACATCGAAGGCATTATCCGTCATTCAAGACTCCACATCCGGCGGACGTTTCACGTGAAACCAGGTCAAGCTGACGCCCAGGGTTTCACGTGAATCATTTGCCGATACAAAACTCCGAGAAGATCACCCCGAGCAGATGTTCGACATCCACTCTTCCGGTAATTCTGCCCAAATACTCTGCGGCAATTCGCAGCTGCTCGGTCCGCAGTTCGAGATTCACATCTGTCTGCGATAACGCCGCCTCGAGCGCTGCTAAACATTTCGTTAGCGAATCTTTATGCCGCTGCCGGCTGGGAATCGCCATGGACAGACCGGCGAAACGTTTCTCGACGATATTGCCGATCAACCGTCGTAGTTCCGGCAAACCGACACCCGTCGCCGTCGAAATCTCCAGATCATACCGATCCGAGGCGATGTCGATGAGATCCCTCTTTGTCCCGACAGTAACATGTGGAGAGGTCTGCTCCAAGTCATCGGGTATCAGAGGATTCACCATGTCAACCAGCAGCAGAACAAGATCGGCATCGCGAAGCGCAATACGCGCCCGCCGCACGCCCTCCATTTCGACACGGTCATCCGCCTGCCGAAGTCCCGCAGTGTCATAAAGCTTAATCAGATAGCCATCAATATCGAGATCAACCTGCAGGACGTCGCGGGTGGTTCCGGCAATCTCCGTCACAATTGCGACGTCACGACGCGCCAAGGCGTTCAACAGACTTGATTTCCCGGCGTTCGGAGCCCCGGCGATGACCACCTTGAAGCCATCCCTGATAATTTCGCCGGCCGAAGCTGCGGCCAGGTGATGCTCGATATCACTGCGCAGCTTCTCCATATCGGCCCAGACCATATCCGATACTGACCCCGGAACGTCATCCTCGTCGGGGAAATCAAGTTCGGCCTCAATCAGCGCCCGGGCGCGTGTTAATCGTTCCGCCCACGAATCGTAAATTGTGGAAAGCCCGCCTGCGCTATGTTCGACCGCAAGGCGTCGCTGCATTTCAGTCTCGGCGCCGATGAGATCGGCCAGCCCCTCCACCTCGACGAGATCAAGTTTGCCGTTCTCAAAAGCCCGGCGGGAGAACTCACCTTCGACCGCCATCCGAACACCTGGAATTTCGCCAAGCGCGTGAAACAGCGCCGCCAACACGGCTTTGCTGCCATGGATCTGCAGCTCGGCAACATCCTCACCGGTAAACGAATGAGGGGCAGGAAAAAACAGCACCAGGCCGCTATCGATCGGCTGATTGTTACGAGTCCGAATCGTTCGGTGAGATACGTGCCGGGCTGCCGGAACTGATCCGACGAGCCTCGCCAAAATATCTCTGGTCAGGGGACCGCTGATTCGAATGACTGACACGCCCGAAGGTGGAGCACCGCTCGAAAGCGCATATATGGTATCATTCAACATGGCCATATCGTCTGGTCCGTCGGTTGGAATCGAACGTGATTCCTCTCAAATAGAAAAGCTGGCGACATCATGACGATGCCCCCAGCTCTTATAGAATGAATCCGGCTAAGGATTACGTATTCATCGAATCGAAGAAGTCGGAATTGTTCTTCGTCTGCTTCAGCTTGTCGATAAGGAATTCGATCGCATCGGTCGTGCCCATTGGAGCAAGGATGCGGCGGAGCACAAAGATCTTCTGCAGATCCTGGCGTGGAACGAGAAGATCTTCCTTGCGCGTGCCGGACTTCAGAATGTCCATAGCCGGGAAGATGCGCTTATCGGCGACCTTGCGATCGAGGACGATTTCTGAGTTGCCCGTGCCCTTGAATTCTTCGAAGATCACTTCGTCCATGCGGCTACCAGTATCGATCAGCGCGGTCGCGATGATCGTCAAAGAGCCGCCTTCTTCGATATTACGCGCCGCGCCGAAGAAACGCTTCGGCCGCTGCAGAGCGTTGGCGTCCACACCGCCGGTCAGGACCTTGCCTGACGAGGGAACGACGGTGTTATAGGCACGGCCCAGGCGCGTGATCGAATCGAGCAGGATGACAACGTCGCGTCCGTGTTCGACAAGACGCTTGGCTTTCTCGATGACCATCTCGGCCACCTGCACGTGACGCACGGCTGGTTCGTCGAAGGTCGAGGAGATAACCTCGCCGCGAACCGAACGCTGCATGTCGGTCACTTCTTCGGGGCGTTCATCGATCAGCAGGACGATGAGATAGCACTCCGGATGGTTGGCGGTGATCGAATGCGCGATGTTCTGCAGCAACACGGTTTTACCGGTACGCGGCGGCGCGACGATCAATCCACGCTGGCCCTTGCCGAGCGGCGCCACCAGGTCGATCACGCGCGGCGACAGATCCTTGGTGGTGGGAATATCAAGTTCCATCTTGAAGCGCTCGTTCGGATAGAGCGGCGTCAGATTATCGAAATGAACCTTGTGACGGATCTTTTCCGGATCGTCAAAATTGATGGTGTTGACCTTGAGCAGCGCAAAATAGCGCTCGCCTTCCTTCGGCCCACGGATCGGGCCCTCGACCGTATCGCCGGTTTTCAGCGAAAAACGCCGGATCTGCGATGGAGAGATGTAAATATCGTCCGGGCCCGGCAGGTAGTTCGCATTGGCCGAACGCAGGAAGCCGAAACCGTCCTGCAGCACTTCGACGACGCCTTCACCGATGATTTCGACATCCTGGCTGGCAAGCATCTTGAGGATCGCAAACATCAGCTCCTGCTTGCGCATCGTGCTTGCATTCTCGACCTCGAGCGATTCGGCAAATGCCAGCAGATCCGTCGGGGATTTACTCTTAAGTTCCTGAAGCTTCATTTCAGCCATGAAGTGACCAATACTCTTTTCAATTTCAAAGGGGAAAGGCGATGTTGGGTCGTATTCGGTACCGCGAAAGGGCTCGCAGACGACTGAACTCTACACACATGCCACGTAGATGAGATGCGCGGAAAATAGCGACTCGCAATCGCTGCCGCAAGAGGGCTGCTTAAAATGAAGCAAATTTAACCCTGAGGACGATTTTCCTCAGAACGGCTTCACCACGACGAGGACGACGATCACGATCATCAGCACCGTCGGCGCCTCGTTCATGAACCGCCAATAGCGCGCCGAGCGGCGATTTTCATCCCGCTCGAACGCTCTGACGGCGCGGCTGAAGAACATATGAACACCGGTCAGCAACACGACGAGACCGATCTTGGCATGCAGCCAGCCGCCCTGAAACCCATAAACCGACCAGGCGAGATAGAGGCCGAAAATCCACGTCAACATCATCGCCGGGGTCATGATGATTCGAAGTAGCCGGCGCTCCATCACCTTGAAGGTTTCCGATTGCACCGAGCCCGGCTCGGCATCGGTGTGATAGATGAACAGCCGCGGCATATAGAACAATCCGGCCATCCAGGAAATGACCGCGATGATGTGCAGCGCCTTGATCCAGAGGTAGAGATTATCGGGGTTCCAGGCAAAAAGCCCGATCGCCATCAGCGCGAAGAAAGCCAGCGCGAAATGAGCCCGACGCCGGGCGTAAGCGCCAGATCTCCGATCGGTCTGTTTTTCCATCGTCACGCCCCGCCTCGTACGCGCCCACCTCGCACGCGATCGACCAGCAGACGCACATGCTCGGGGTCGGCCTGCGGCGTAATGCCATGACCGAGATTGAAAATCAGCGGACCATTGCCGAGCTGCTGCAGAATATCGTCGATGCCGTCTTCCAACGCCCGGCCGCCGGCAACAACGCGCATCGGATCGAGGTTGCCCTGAACCGGTCCATCCTTTTGAAGTTCGGCTGCAAAGGCCAGCGGGACCGACCAGTCGAGGCCGATTGCATCTGCGCCCGTCTTCTGGCGATAGGTCTTGAGCTGATAACCGGCGCCCTTGGCAAAAGCGATAATGCGAGCATGTGGCCGTTGCGATTTGACCGAAGCGATCATCCGCGCAACCGGCCTGATCGCGAACGCCTCGAATTCCTTCTCTCCGAGAACGCCAGCCCAGGAATCGAAGATCTGCACGGCATCGGCGCCGGCATCGATCTGAGCGACGAGATAATCGGCCGATACGTCGGCAAGCAGCATCAGCAGATGCTCGAAGGCGCGGGGATGCCTGTAGGCGAAAAGACGGGCAGGGGCCTGATCCGGCGTGCCGTGACCGGCGATCATGTAGGTCGCGACCGTCCATGGCGCGCCACAGAAGCCGAGCAACGTCGTCTCGACTGGCAACTCCTCCCGCAGCCGCCGCACCGTTTCCAGAACCGGCCTGAGATAATCGACAACCTCTTCGCCATTCAATCTGCCAATACCGGCTTCATCGATGGGATCCATCTCCGGACCATGGCCCTCAGTGAACCGGACATTCCGTTTCATTGCATCGGGAATGACCAGGATATCAGAAAACAGAATGGCGGCATCGAAGCCATAGCGGCGGATCGGCTGCAATGTCACTTCGACAGCGTGGTCAGGCGTGTAGCAGAGATCGAGAAAACTCCCGGCCTTTGCCCGCGTCTCCCGATATTCCGGGAGATAACGTCCTGCCTGTCTCATCAGCCAGAGAGGAGGAGGGGAGAGGCTCTCGCCACTCAAAACCCTCATGATCTTTCGCCGCGTATCGCTCAAGCGCTTCTTCCCTATAAAAAAACAAAGATATTTTAAAAGGTTTCTATTTCTTAGAGTCGGTGACTATCAAGGATTAAAATCCATCCACCGCCGATGCCATTTGTCGCGCGGCTGCAAAACAACATCGGAAAGATTCGTCGATCTCGTCCAAATCTCGGGGAGAAGCCGAATCCGAAAATGATTCCAAATCCTTCCGGATCGGCAATATTTCTCATAGCTGTGGATAGGCTGTGGACGAACCTTCAAGAATCCTAGCCCTTCCCCGTCGTCCACAGGGCCAATCAAAACCGATCGGCAGAATCCGAAATGTGGATAAAGAGGCATGTTTTCCCTTGCCGGAGACTGCCTCGCCGCCGTAGCTCTGTTTCATCCAGTCTTTTCAACAGGCAGCGGAAAATAGCGTGGAGAACAGAACGAACTTCTTTCATCTGCATCTGATTTCTGACTCAACGGGAGAGACTCTGATCTCCGCCGGGCGCGCCGCGTCAGCGCAATTCAGATCGGCGCAACCGATCGAGCATGTCTATCCACTGATCCGCAATCGCAAGCAGCTGCTGCCAGTTCTGCAGGCGATCGATGACGCCCCCGGCATCGTGCTCTACACCATTGTCGACCGGGAGCTTGCAAGCCTGATCGATGAGCGCTGCATCGAGATGGGCGTCGCCTCCGTGAATGTGCTGGAGCCGGTGATGAATGCCTTCCAGATCTATCTCGGGGCCCCGTCGCGTCGTCGGGTCGGCGCCCAGCATGTGATGAATGCCGGTTACTTCGCGCGCATCGAAGCGCTGAATTTCACCATGGATCACGATGACGGTCAGATGCCCGACGACTACAACGACGCCGATGTCGTGATCATCGGGATCAGCCGTACGTCGAAAACACCGACCAGCATCTACCTCGCCAACCGAGGCATCAAGACGGCGAACATTCCGATCGTCTATGGCGTGCCATTGCCGGAGAGCCTCTTCGTCGCGAGCAAACCGCTGATCGTCTGCCTGATCGCCACCACCGACCGCATTTCCCAGGTGCGGGAAAATCGTGTGCTCGGGGTGACGCAGGGCTTCGACCGCGAACACTACACCGATCGTGCCGCGATTTCGGAGGAGCTGAAATATGCCCGCTCGCTTTGCGCCCGTCACAACTGGCCGCTGATCGACGTCACCCGCCGCTCAATCGAGGAAACAGCCGCGGCAATCGTTGCCCTGCGCCCGAAGCTGCGCTAAGCGCTGACGAAAAGCCGGCACTCCGAGGAACCCATGACGCCAAAACTCATCCTTGCATCGTCGAGTCCCTTTCGCCGGATGCTGATGCAAAATGCAGGTCTGGCCTTCGAGGCGCATGCCGCAAGGATCGATGAACGAGCCGTCGAAGCGCCGCTGGAAAGAGCCGGCGTTAGGCCTGATGCCGTGGCCCTCGTTCTGGCCAGGGCCAAGGCCGAGGAAGTGAGTAGCCGTTTTCCGGATAGCCTGGTCATCGGTTCGGATCAAACGATGTCGCTCGGTGACCGCGTCTTCCATAAGCCGAAGGACATGGCCGACGCAGCCAGTCATCTTCAAGCCCTTTCGGGTGTAACCCATCGGTTGAACAGCGCTGTCGCCATCGTCAGTGATGGCGTGGTCTTGTGGGAACATCTCGCCCATGCGGAACTGACGATGCGGCCGCTGACGGCGGAGTTCATCGCCAGACATCTGGCGCGGGTTGGCGAAAAGGCGCTTTCCAGCGTCGGCGCCTATCAATTGGAGGGGCAGGGCATCCAGCTCTTCGAAAAGATCGAGGGTGACTATTTCACCATTCTTGGCCTGCCGATGCTGCCGTTGTTACAAAAATTGCGAGAACTCGGAGCGATCGATGGGTGATTCACGTGAAACATTCGGGCCGAAAGCGTTTGTCACGGGCTTTCCCATCAAGCATTCGCGCTCGCCGTTGATCCACGGACATTGGCTGAAGACGCTCGGCCTGCCAGGCAGCTACCGCGCTCATGAAGTGGCACCCGAGGCATTTTCCGATTTCATTCAGTCGCTGAAGGACGGCAGTTCCGGCTTTGCCGGAGGCAACGTCACCATTCCCCACAAGGAATTGGCGTTCCGGCTCGCCGACAAACCGGACGCGCTATCGCACGAGCTCGGCGCCGCGAACACGCTCTGGCTGGAGGATGGTGCGCTACATGCGACAAATACCGACGGTCGCGGCTTCATCGCCAATCTCGACGAACGCCATCCGGGCTGGGACCGGCATGGCACGGCCGTCGTCTTTGGCGCCGGCGGCGCCAGCCGGGCGATCATCCAGGCGGTCCGCGATCGCGGTTTCAAGGAGATCCATGTCGTCAATCGTACCGTCGAACGCGCGCGTGAACTCGCGGATCGCTTTGGCCCGCGTGTTCAGGCCCACCCGGCCGGGGCGCTTACTGAAGTGATGAAAGGCGCCGGCCTCTTCATCAATACCACCTCGCTTGGCATGGATGGCGAGACGGCGCCGCAACTCGATTTCTCGCCTCTGGCAGCCGATGCCGTCGTCACCGATATTGTCTATGTGCCCTTGAAGACGCCGATCCTGGCACAGGCGGAAGAGCAAGGATTTCCGATCGTCGATGGTCTCGGCATGCTGCTGCATCAGGCCGTGCCCGGATTCGAGAGATGGTTCGGCCAGCGTCCCATCGTCGACGCGGCGCTGCGCGCGCTCATCATCGCGGATATGGAAGCACATTAATGCTGAAGATCGGTCTCACCGGCTCCATCGGAATGGGAAAATCGACGGCGGCAAAGCTCTTCGCCGATGCCGGAATCCCGGTGAACGATTCGGATGCCGTGGTCCACGATCTCTATGCCGGCGAGGCTGCACCCCTGGTGAATGCCGCCTTCCCCGGCACGATGAAGGATGGAGCAGTCGACCGACATGAACTTGGCCGCCAGCTTGCTCTTCATCCTGACGGCTTCAAACGCCTGGAAGCGATCGTTCATCCGCTGGTTCGCAAACGCGAGAGGGAATTTCTGAAGCGACAGCGCGCCACCGGCGCCGACATGGTATTGCTCGATATTCCATTGCTTTTCGAAACCGGCGCCGAGGCAAGAGTGGATATCGTCGTCGTCGTCAGCACTGATCCACAGATTCAGCGCCAGAGGGTGCTTGCGCGCCCAGACATGAGCGAGGAAAAATTCAACATGATTCTGTCCCGCCAGACGCCGGACGCGGAAAAACGGCGGCGGGCCGATTATCTGATCGACACCAGTCATAGTGTCGCGGTGACGAGGGAACGGGTGCTGGAGATCGTCGCCGACCTGAAAACGCGGATTGCCAAAGGAGATTTCCGGAATGCGTGAGATTATCTTCGATACGGAAACCACCGGCCTCGACAACCGCGCCGACCGCATTATCGAAATCGGCGGCATCGAGCTCTTCAATCATTTTCCCACAGGCAACACGATCCATATCTTCATCAATCCTGGAGATCAGAAAGTTCATCCGGATGCGCTCGCCGTGCACGGCATCACCGATGAATTCCTGAAGGACAAGAAGCCTTTCGGGGAGGTTGCCGAACAAATCCTTACCTTCTTCGGCGATGCGAAGTGGATTGCGCATAACGCCACCTTCGATATGGGCTTCATCAACGCGGAATTCGCGCGAATCGGTTTGCCGCCAATCCTGCCGGAAAGGGTGCTCGACACCCTGTCGATGGCGCGGCGCAAACACCCGATGGGACCGAATTCGCTCGATGCGCTCTGCCGGCGCTACGGCATCGATAATTCGCACCGCACCAAACACGGCGCGCTGCTCGACTCCGAATTGCTCGCCGAAGTCTATATCGAGATGATCGGTGGCAGACAGGCAGCCCTCGGACTCGGAATGGCCGGCAAATCCAACCAGGCAGCTCGCGGTGACATGGCGATGGAAGACGATGTGGTGATTGCCGCAGTGCTCGAGCGGCCCCGGCCGCTCACGCCGCGCCTGAGCCAAATCGAGGAGCAGGCGCATGAGGCGCTCGTCGGCAAGCTCGGTGAAAAAAGCGTCTGGGCGAAATACGCCAACCTCGATTAAACCGGTCCTCAATTGAAAATGCCCGGGACCAGCCCGGGCATCCGCATTTCAGACAAGAAAGATCCGATCAGTTCGGAACGGCCTGAACCTTGGCGCGGGCCTGTTCTTCGGCAACGCGCTGAGCGAACATTTGCGTGAAGTCGATCGGGTCGATCATCAGCGGGGGGAAACCACCGTTGCGGGTGACGTCGGCGATGATCTGACGGGCGAAGGGGAAGAGCATGCGCGGGCACTCGATGAAGAGAACCGGCAGCATGTGTTCTTGCGGGAAACCGGCAACGCGGAAGACGCCGCCATAGGTGAGTTCGGTATGGAAAACCGTCTTGTCGCCGTCCTTGGCCTCGGCATTCAGCGACAGCACGACATCGAAATCCGTATCGGAAAGCGGGTTGGCGTTGACGTTCACATTGATGTTGATCGTCGGTGCCTTGTCGCGGGCCTGCAGCGAACGCGGCGCACCCGGATTTTCGAAGGAAAGATCCTTGGTATATTGCGCAAGGATCGAAAGGGTGGGGTTGGTCGCACCGTTGCTGTTGTTATCGTCTGCCATTGGCTTTTCCTCGAGGGGCATGGGAATGGTGCCGCCATCTAACATTTCAGGGAAGGGCTTACAACCCTGGGCGCTTGGCGCGGTTGATCAGCCGCAGTGCCTCAATCGCCGAGATGTTTGCCGGACCACGGCGAGTTGCGATCCGGCTCTCTATGATAGTCCTCTTCGTCGAGATCGACCACCTTCGAATTCGGCTTGCGGTCGCGGAAACCGGGTTGCGGAGCGGAGGAAAAACCGCCCTTGGCATTGACGACGACGAAGCGTTTGGCGATCGCCCGCCAGACGAGATCGCGCACCGGCGGAATGAGAATAAGGATCGCAATGATATCCGTGAGGAAGCCGGGAATGATCAGGAGCAGCGAGGCGATGACATTCATGGCCGGCCGCAGCAGGTCGCGGCCCGGCATCACCCCGTTTCGTCCTTCACTCGACATGCGGCGCAAAATACCAATGCCCTGCCGGCGCAGCAGGACCACGCCGATAACGAAACCCAGCATGACGAGCGCGAGCGTCAGCCACAATCCGATAGCCCGGCCGACGACGACGAAACCGGCAATTTCGGCGAGCGGCAGCAGCAGAATGAAGGCTGGCAGGATCGAAAAACGCATGTCGGTCATGTCCCGGGCTCGCCGGTCTCCTCTTGGCGCTGGCGAAGATGCCAGCCATCATTTGAATCATCTGTATAGGCAGACTATATGGGAGTACAAATCAGAGATGTTAACGGCGGCTGCGATACGATATGAGTTCGAACGACTTCATCACATTATTTTTCCTGGTGGCGGCTGTGCTGATTTTCTTTCAGCTCCGCTCCGTGCTCGGGCGCCGCACAGGAAATGAGAAGCCGCCGCGCGATCTCTATACGCCGCGGGATGCGGCTCCGGCTGAAGCCGCCGATGCCGGCAAGGTCGTGACTCTGCCGCGGCGCGATGCGACGACGGAGGACGAGGATCGCTTCGCCGCCATCGATGCTTTCGCGGCACCCGGAACGCCGCTCAACGAATCGCTGCGCGCGCTGAACAAGGCCGATCCCGCCTTCAGCCCGAAGGAGTTTCTGAACGGCGCCCGCATGGCTTACGAGATGATCGTCATGGCCTATGCCGATGGCGACCGGAAAACGCTGAAGAACTTGCTGTCTCGCGAAGTCTATGACGGGTTCGATGCGGCGATCGGCGAGCGCGAAGCCCGGGGCGAGAAGGTGAAGTCCACTTTCGTCGGCATCGACAAGGCCGAAATCACCCATGCGGAGACGAAGGGAAGCGAAGCGCAGATCACCGTGCGCATCGTCAGCCAACTGATATCGGCCACCTACGACAAGGCGGATGTGCTGATCGAAGGCGACGCCGAAAACGTCGCCGAGGTCAACGACCTCTGGACCTTTGCCCGCGACACACGTTCGCGCGATCCGAACTGGAAACTCGTGGCGACCGAATCGGAACATGAGTGACCACGCATCGGACTTCGTCCTGCAGGCCATAAGCTTCGACACTCTGGAAGGCTGGAAGGATGATGATCCCTCCGGCCTTTTTGAAGTCATGCGAAGCTGCCGGCGGCAGATCACCGATATCAAACCGTACCGCACCGGATCGCTTGGCCTGAGCTCGGAAGACCTGCTTCCGCTTCTCGCCGCCGCCGAAGATTTCACGCCGTCATCTCCGGCATCGGCGCGCGCCTTTTTCGAGACGCACTGTCGGCCCTTTCTGATTCGTCGCAAGGATGGCAATTCCGGCTTCGTCACCGCCTTCTACGAACCTGATATCGACGTGTCGGAGCGGCCGGACGAAATTTTCCGTTTTCCTTTCTACAGGCGCCCGGACGATCTGATCGATCTCGACGACGCCAATCGTCCCGTCGAGTTGGACAAGGCCTATGCTTTTGGCCGTCTGCATGACGGCCGCGTCGCGGCCTATCCGGACCGCCGCGCCATCGATCAGGGTTTTCTCGAAGGCCGCGGCCTCGAAATTGCCTGGGCAAAGTCGAAGGTCGATGTCTTCTTCGTGCATGTGCAGGGTGCTGCCCGCCTGCGTTATAAGGATGGTCGTATCGGCCGCATCACCTATGCGGCGAAGGCCGGCCATGCTTTCTCGGCGATCGGCAAGCTGCTGATCGAGCGCGGGGAGATCGACCGGGCGGAGATTTCGATGCAGGCGATCCGTACCTGGCTGGCGCGCAATCCCGAGCGCGTCGACGAGGTGTTATGGCATAACCGCTCATATATTTTTTTCCGTGAAGCGCCGGTTGCCGATCCGCAGGCAGGTCCGATCGCGGCCGCCAAGGTGCCGCTTCTCGCCGGGCGCTCGCTTGCGGTCGACCGGATGATCCATACCTTCGGCTTTCCGTTTTTCATTCACGCCGAAAGCCTCACCCATCTCGACCAGGGCCGGCCGTTCAGCCGGCTGATGCTGGCGCTCGATACCGGCTCGGCGATCGTCGGGCCGGCGCGGGGAGATATCTTCACCGGCTCGGGGGATACGGCCGGAGAAAGTGCCGGCACCGTTCGCAATGACGCCGATTTCGCCATCCTCATTCCCAATGCCGCCGCCGGAAGATTCGACTGATGGCCAGGGATCGCAAGCTGAGCGCGGATGAGAGGATCCTCTGGGGCAAGGTTGCCCGCAGCACGCGGCCGATGCCCGGCAAGGCGGGGGCGTTGACCGAACTCGATGCTTTTCTTGCCGAAGCCGAAGCGGCGGCTGAACGGGAACAGGAAAAGCAGACGCCCGCCACACTCATGCCGCCGCAGCCGACAGCGCCGTCAACGGCGAAGCCATCGGCCGGGGTGCATCATCCGCTGGAAAAGCCGGTCAAGCGTAAGATCGCCAAGGGCCGGCTGGCGCTCGAAGCGCGGATCGACCTGCACGGGTTGGTGCAGAGCCAGGCTCATGCCATCCTTCTCGATTTCCTGATCCGCGCCCACGAGCGCGGCATGCGCCACGTGCTCGTGATCACGGGCAAGGGCAGCTCGATGGGTAGCGAGGGCGCGCTGAAGCGGGCCGTGCCGCTCTGGTTCTCGAAGCCCGAATTTCGCTACCTGATCTCCTCCTATGAGCCGGCCGCACAGCATCATGGCGGTGAGGGCGCGCTCTACATTCGCCTGTCGCGGCGGCATGGGGAGAGGCCATGACACCCTTCGGAGAGGCGGTTCGCAGGCTACGGGCGCGCAAGGGCGTCTCGCAGAAGGAGATGGCGGAAGCGTTGAATGTCTCTCCCGCCTATCTTTCAGCGCTCGAACATGGAAAGCGTGGTTTGCCGACCTTCGATCTGCTGCAGCGGATCGCCGGCTATTTCAACATCATCTGGGATGAGGCCGAGGAACTGTTCCTGCTCGCCCGCTCGTCCGACCCGCGCGTCGTGATCGACACCTCCGGCCTGCCCCCCGAATATACCGAATTTGCCAACCGGCTGGCCCGGCAGATTCGCAACCTTGACAGTGCAGAGATAGGCCGGCTATCGGCTCTTCTCGAAAATGGCGGCAAAGGCGACGGAAAAGCGTCATAATCCCCTGTTTTATGCCTTGTTTTAGGGGCTTGCCATTGGGAAGTGGGTTCAAAAAACCTATATACGAGAGTGAAGAAAGCCGGTGATTCGCAAGGCGCGCCGCAGCTTTACGACAACAGGGAAAATCTCAACAGAATGAGCGATACATCCGCGACGGAAAACGGCGTAAGCACCGAATATGGCGCAGATTCCATCAAGGTTCTGAAGGGCCTCGATGCGGTGCGCAAACGCCCCGGCATGTATATCGGCGATACCGACGACGGCTCCGGCCTTCATCACATGGTCTATGAAGTCGTCGACAACGCGATCGACGAAGCGCTTGCCGGCCATGCCGACATCGTCACCGTCACCCTCAATCCGGATGGCTCGGTGACCGTCACCGACAACGGTCGCGGCATCCCCACGGACATTCACACCGGCGAAGGCGTGTCGGCTGCCGAGGTCATCATGACGCAGCTTCATGCCGGCGGTAAGTTCGACCAGAATTCCTACAAGGTTTCCGGCGGCCTGCACGGCGTCGGCGTCTCCGTCGTCAACGCGCTGTCCGTCTGGTTGAAGCTGAAGATTCGCCGTCAGGACAAGATCCATGAAATGAGCTTCACCCATGGCGTCGCCGATGCTCCGCTGAAGGTTACGGGCGACGCGCCGAATGAGACCGGCACGGAAGTGAGCTTCATGCCGAGCACCGACACCTTCACCATGACGGAGTTCGACTATGGCACGCTGGAGCATCGCCTTCGCGAGCTCGCCTTCCTGAATTCAGGCGTTCGCATCCTGCTGACCGACAAGCGCCATTCCGATATCAGGCAGGAAGAACTGCGTTATGACGGCGGCCTCGAGGCTTTCGTCGCCTATCTAGACCGCGCCAAGAAGTCGCTGGTCGACAAGCCGGTTGCCATCCGCGGCGAAAAGGACGGCATCACCGTCGAAGTCGCGATGTGGTGGAATGACAGCTATCATGAGAACGTGCTGTGCTTCACCAACAATATTCCCCAGCGCGACGGCGGCACGCATATGGCCGGCTTCCGCGCAGCGCTGACGCGCCAGGTCGTTTCCTATGCCGACAGTTCCGGCATCACCAAAAGGGAAAAGGTGACGCTGCAGGGCGAAGACTGCCGCGAAGGCCTGACGGCAGTTCTGTCGGTCAAGGTGCCCGATCCGAAATTCTCCTCGCAGACCAAGGATAAGCTCGTTTCCTCGGAAGTCCGTCCTGTCGTCGAAAGTCTCGTCAACGAGGCGCTGAACACCTGGTTCGAAGAACATCCGAGCGAAGCCAAGATTCTCGTCGGCAAGGTCGTCGAGGCAGCCGCCGCCCGTGAAGCGGCCCGCAAGGCACGCGAGTTGACCCGCCGCAAGGGCGCGCTCGATATCGCTTCGCTGCCGGGCAAGCTCGCCGACTGCTCCGAGCGTGATCCGACAAAATCCGAAGTCTTCCTCGTCGAGGGCGATTCTGCCGGCGGCTCGGCCAAGCAAGGCCGCTCGCGCGAGAACCAAGCGATCCTGCCGCTGCGTGGCAAGATCCTGAACGTCGAACGCGCCCGTTTCGACAAGATGCTGTCGAGCCAGGAAATCGGCACATTGATCACCGCGCTCGGCACCGGCATCGGCAAGGACGAGTTCAATGTCGAAAAGCTGCGCTACCACAAGATCATCATCATGACGGACGCCGATGTCGACGGCGCCCATATTCGCACCCTGCTGCTCACCTTCTTCTTCCGGCAGATGCCGCAACTGATCGAGCGCGGTCATCTCTATATCGCCCAGCCGCCGCTCTATAAGGTTTCGCGCGGCAAGTCGGTGCAGTATCTGAAGGATGAGAAGGCGCTCGAAGAATACCTCATCAGCCAGGGCCTGGAAGATGCTTCGCTGAGGCTTGGTAGCGGCGAGGTTCGCGCCGGCCAGGATCTGCGCGAGGTCATCCTCGATGCCCTGCGCATGCGCGCCCTGCTCGACAATCTCCATTCGCGCTACAATCGTTCCGCCGTCGAACAAGCGGCGATTGCCGGAGCACTCAACGCCGAGCTCGCCAGCGACCCTGCTAGAGCGCTAGCGCTGGCAAACGAAGTGGCAGGGCGGCTCGACATCATCGCCGAGGAAACCGAGCGGGGCTGGCAGGGCGATGTGACAACCGATGGCGGGCTGCGCCTGGAGCGCATGGTCCGCGGCGTCAGGGAAATCGTCGTGCTCGACATGGCGCTGATCGGTTCCTCGGATGCCCGTCACATCGACCAGCTGACGGCACGACTCAAGGAAATCTATCAGACGCCGCCGTCGCTGCATCGCCGCGAAGGCGACGTCGAAATCTCTGGTCCGCGCGCCTTGCTCGACGCGATCTTCGCAAGCGGCCGCAAGGGCCTCACCATGCAGCGCTACAAGGGCCTTGGCGAGATGAATGCCGAGCAGCTCTGGGAAACGACGCTCGATCCGAATGTTCGCTCGCTTCTGCAGGTCAGGGTCAATGATGCCACGGACGCCGATGGCCTCTTCGCCCGCCTGATGGGTGATGAAGTCGAACCCCGGCGCGAATTCATCCAGGACAATGCGCTGAGCGTTGCAAACCTTGATATCTAACTGATATGTCGAAAGCAAAAGCCCCGCCGTCCCTGGACGCGGGGCTTTCGTTTGCCTGAGAGCTCAATTCGCGACGAAGCGGCCGTTGAAGGCGACTTCGGAGAGCGGCTTGCGTTGGCTGGGGAATTCGCGCGCTTGATTGCGTTCGGAAAGAACGCTCTTGTCCGCCAGGCGGCCGACAGCGACGCCTGCTTCGACCCGGTATCCCTCGGGAACGGCGAAAGCCTGCCTGATCTCATCATGCTTGATGCCGCCCATGCCATGGGCGTAAAAGCCGGAGAGGCGCGCCTGGATCGCCAGATGCCCCCATGCCGCACCGGCATCGAAGGAATGGGTGTAGCTCGGCTTTTCCTCGGCTGAGCCGGCAGCCCCGGTGAAGGCGCGCGACACGACGAAGATCAGCGCCGATGCATTCCTGGCCCAGTCCTGATTGGAATCGTTGAGCAAGGCAACAAATTTCTCCCAATGCTCCGAACCCTTGAGGCCATAAATGAAGCGCCAGGGCTGGTGGTTGGCCGAGGACGGCGCCCAATGGGCGGCGTCGAGCAGACCGAGCAGCTGCGTTTCCTCAATGATTTCGCCGGTGAAGGCGCGCGGCGACCAGCGGTCGAGAAACATCGGATCGACCGGATATTCGGATTCGCGGTGATTGCTCTTCGTCATGCTTGTTCCAGGGTTTGGGGCAGAAAATTTGGATCGTGGGCTGGGCTTAGTCCGTCCAGACGATGTCGAGTTCTTCGCGGAAGGCGAAGCGCTTCAGATGATCGTCGATGACGTGCTGCATCCTTTCCTGTTGCGAGGGATCGGCGACGGAAAGCGTCATGGTCAGAGCCGCATCGTCGGCCGCAAACGTCACCTCGGCCGTATCGCTGAACGGCACCCGCCCCTTCAGAGGATCAAAATCGACGCTGAACTTGTGGCTCCAGTGTTTGCAGAGCTGCTGCAGGTAGCGGCTTGCATGTTCGGTCCGCACGATGGCCTTCGAGAGATGCATTTCGAACTCCACGTCATCTTGACTAAAGCATGTCGCGCAAGAGTGTGTAGCGGTTTTGCGATAACGACATGCGGCGAAATAAAAAACTAAAGCGCGAGGAGCGAAGCTGAAAGATTGCGACACGCTTTAGCGCAGTCATATTTCCTGCTTCACCGGCTTGGCAAGCGCAGCATCGTCGCAGTTTGGGTGTACAGACTGTCTTCATAAAAGCGGCCTCACGCCGGCGTCGAAGCAGGATAATGAACCGTTTTAGTCAATTGGTCGGGGAGTTGTGCATGCTGGTGAACGGAAAGTGGACGGAAGACTGGCAGCCCGTTCAGGCAAAGGACGAGAAGGGCGGCTTTGTCCGTCAGACCTCGAGTTTCCGCAATTGGGTAACCCCGGATGGCAGCGCCGGGCCGACGGGCGAAGCTGGCTTCGAAGCCAGCGCCGGCCGTTACCATCTCTATGTCGCCTATATCTGCCCCTGGGCCTCGCGCACCCTGATCGGCCGCAAGCTCAAGGGCCTGGAAGATGTCATCTCCGTCTCGGTCGCTGAACCGCTGCTGGGCAAGCAGGGCTGGCGCTTCGGTGATTATCCTGGCGCGACGGAGGATCACGTCAACGGCGTAACCTATATGCATGAAATCTATACCAGGGCGGCGCCGGATTTCACCGGCCGGGCCACCGTGCCGGTTCTCTGGGACAAGCAGAGAAACACCATCGTCAACAATGAATCCGCCGATATCCTGCGCATGCTGAACGGCGGCTTTGGCGCCCTGGCAAAAAATCCGATCGATCTTTACCCGGCGGAGAGGCGCACCGAGATCGATGCTTTCAACGACCGCATCTATCCCGATCTCAACAACGGCGTCTACCGCGCCGGTTTCGCCACCACGCAGGTCGCCTACGAAGAAGCCTTTGCCGATGTCTTTTCCTGCCTCGACTGGGTCGAGCAGCAGTTCGAGGGCCGGTCTTTTCTCTTCGCCGATCATCCCACCGAGAGCGATATCCGGCTTTTCGTGACGTTGGTGCGCTTCGACGTCGCCTATCACGGCATCTTCAAATGCAATCTGCGCCGGCTTTCCGACTATGCCAAGCTGCGCGCCTTCTGCCGCCGCATGCTGGATTGGCCGGGCATCGCCGAAACGGTGAACCTCGATCACATCAAGCGCGGCTACTATTCGATCGAAAGCCTCAATCCGACGAAGATCGTTCCCGTCGGCCCTGATCTGGCGGAAATTTTTAGAGCTTGATGCCGAAAGATACGGGCGGTTTTCGGCAGAAAATCACCCAAATCGCGGAAAAGCCGTACCGCTTCCTGGCAAAGCCGTAATGACACCGATGAATAATTCGTTCATAGGTGGTTGCAAATCCGTTTTCGATGAGGAGGAATTCCATGAAGCTGATGCGTGTTGGCGAAGCAGGCAGTGAAAAACCCGCACTTCTCGATGCCGATGGCAAGATCCGCGATCTCTCCGGTCATGTCGCCGATATCGGCGGCGAAGCGATCACACCTGCAGGCCTTGCAAAGATAGCGGCCATCGATCCGAAGAGCCTTCCGGAAATCGCGCCCGGCCGCATTGGCGCCTGCGTCGCGGGCACTGGGAAGTTCATCTGCATCGGCTTGAATTATTCGGATCATGCTGCCGAAACCGGTGCGACCGTGCCGCCCGAGCCGATCATCTTCATGAAAGCAACATCCGCAATCGTTGGACCGAACGACAATGTCATCATTCCCCGCGGTTCGGAAAAGACCGATTGGGAAGTCGAGCTCGGCGTCGTCATCGGCAAAACCGCCAAATATGTGACAGAAGCCGAAGCGCTGGATTATGTCGCCGGTTATTGCGTCTCCAATGACGTTTCCGAGCGCGCTTTCCAGACCGAGCGCTCCGGTCAATGGACCAAGGGCAAATCCTGCGACACCTTTGGCCCGATCGGCCCCTGGCTCGTGACCAAGGATGAAATTCCGGAACCGCAGAACCTCGGCATGTGGCTGACGGTCAACGGCCAGAAGATGCAGAACGGCTCATCGAAGACGATGGTTTACGGGGTTGCGTTCCTCGTCTCCTATCTTAGCCAGTTCATGTCGCTGCATGCCGGTGACGTGATCTCGACCGGCACGCCTCCGGGCGTCGGCATGGGCCTCAAGCCGCCGCGTTATCTCAAGGCGGGAGACGTGGTCGAACTCAGCATCGAAGGTCTCGGCACGCAGAAGCAGACCTTCGTAGCGGATCGTTAACGACGCTTCTTGCTGAGAAACTTAAGTTTTCAGCTCGATTATGATGCCGGAGGTCAATTCTCCGGCATTTCTTGTGTGGGTTTGGTTCGTCCATGTTGCTGTGCAACAGAAACCTGTTAGTCTGCGTTACGTGCCCGCATTACGGAAAGACTCGATGCCTCTCAATCAGCGTCATCTTTTCGATAGAGAAAGGTGGCGCCTTCCATGTTTTATCAGCTTTATGAATTGAACCATGCCGCCATGGCGCCGTTTCGCGCAGCGGCCGATATCATGCGATTTGCCTATGCCAATCCGCTGAACCCGTTCTCCCATACGCCATTCGGCCGGACGATGGCGGCAAGCCTCGAAATGTTCGAACGCACGACACGCCGCTACGGGAAGCCGGAATTCGGACTGAAGCAGACGACGATTGGTGACCGGACGGTGTCCGTCCGCGAAGAGGTCGTCTGGTCGCGACCCTTCTGCAATCTCCTGCATTTCGCGCGCAGTGTTCCCGCCGCGCGCGGCAATGATCCGCGCATCCTGATTGTCGCGCCGATGTCCGGCCACTATGCCACGCTGCTGCGCGGCACGGTCGAGGCGCTGCTGCCGAGTGCGGATATCTACATCACCGACTGGATCGACGCCCGCATGGTGCCGATGACGGAAGGCACGTTCGATTTCGACGATTACGTCGACTATGTCATCGAGATGCTGCATTTCCTCGGTCACGACACCCATGTCATCGCCGTCTGTCAGCCTTCTGTTCCGGTGCTGGCAGCCGCTGCGGTGATGGAAGAAGCCAGGGATCCGCTTTCGCCGGCGTCGATGACGCTGATGGGCGGCCCGATCGACACGCGCATCAACCCGACGGCAGTCAATAAGCTCGCCCAGGAGCGATCGCTGCAGTGGTTCTCCGACAATGTCATCATGAACGTGCCCTGGCCGCAGCCGGGCTTCATGCGCCCGGTCTATCCGGGATTCCTGCAGCTCTCGGGCTTCATGTCGATGAATCTCGATCGCCACCTCGTCGCGCACAAGGAATTCTTCATGCATCTCGTGAAGAACGACGGCGAGCCGGAAAGACATCGCGATTTCTACGACGAATATCTCGCCGTTATGGATCTGACCGCCGAATTCTATCTGCAGACGGTGGAGGAGGTCTTCATCAAGCATTCACTGCCGAAGGGCGAACTGATGCATCGCGGCAAACGCGTTGATCCGGCGGCAATTCGCAATGTGGCGCTTCTGACCGTCGAAGGTGAGAATGACGATATCTCCGGGGTCGGCCAGACAAAGGCGGCTCAGACCATCTGCGTGAACATTCCCGAAGATATGCGCATGCACTATCTTCAGCCGGATGTCGGCCATTATGGTGTTTTCAATGGTTCGCGTTTCCGCCGCGAGATCGCGCCGCGCATCATCGATTTCGTCCGCCAGCATTCGCGTTCTGCCATTAAGCCTCCGGTCCCGCGTGTCATCAAGGGCGGCCGGGCGGGCTGAATCAGGGATAGCTGAATTAGCAAAACGGATTCAAGGCCTTGTCCGATTTCGCGGGCAATCGTCTTGAAGGCGGTTATTGCGGTAACCACATCGATTTCAGCGTTCGGTATTCTGCCGGGCGCGGAAAGCGAGGGATACCCGCACGATGAACCAGTCAGCATTGCTTCGACCGGATTGGACTCCGGCTACCATTGCCCTGATGATTCTCGGCTTCATGGTTTTCTGGCCTCTGGGTCTTGCCATGCTTGCCTACATCATCTTCGGCGACCGTCTGCGCGGCTTCAAGCGTGACGTCAACCAGGCGACCGATGGCTTCTTTGCCTCCTGCCGCCGCCCGCATGGCCGTCACCGCCCGCACTTCTCGACCGGCAACGTCGCCTTTGACGACTGGCGCAAGGCCGAACTCGACCGGATGGAGGAAGAGCGCCGCAAGCTTGACGAAATGCGCGAGGAATTCGACTCCTATCTGCGTGAGCTCCGCCGCGCCAAGGATCAGGAAGAGTTCGACCGTTTCATGCGCGACCGCAGGAACGCCAAGCGCGATGATAACGGCCCGGTCGCTGAATACCAGACGCCGTAAACACCTGAACGATGAATTGATGACCGGCATCTCGCGATGCCGGTTTTTCCATGTCCGCCCTTCCGACGATCATTTAGATCTGCCGGCGAATCGTATAGAAAACACGCATGTTCTCGCTTCTGAAAACAAGGTCGAAGGCGCGAAAGCCGGCTCCGCCCGAAATGCGGACGCTCGACGTCGCTGGCCGGCTCATGCCGCTGACGATCAAGCAGCATGACCGGGCGACACGCATCACGCTGCGCATCGAACCGGGTGGCCGCGCCTTGAAGATGACGGTGCCGAAAGGCCTTGCGGCGCGTGAGGTTAATGCCTTCCTCGATCGTCACCAGGGTTGGCTCCTCACCAAGCTTGCGAAGTTTTCGACCGATGCCGGCCTGCGTGACGGCGCCGAAATCCTTGTTCGCGGCGTTTCCCATCGCATTCAGCATAGCGGCAGCTTGCGCGGGCTGACCGAGGCGGTGTCCATAGATGGCAGGGCGGTGCTGCGCGTCAGCGGCATGCCGGAACATGTCGGACGGCGCATTGCGGCCTTTCTCAAGAAGGAGGCGCGCTCCGATCTCGCAAGACTGGCGACGATGCATGCCGCAACGATCCGGGCGCCGATCCGCTCGATCTCGATGAAGGATACACGCAGCCGGTGGGGCTCGTGCTCGTCGGAAGGAAATCTGAGCTTTTCCTGGCGTATCGTAATGGCGCCACCTTCGGTGATCGATTATCTCGCCGCCCATGAGGTCGCCCATCTCAAGGAAATGAACCACGGTCCGCACTTCTGGGCCCTCTGCCGTAAGCTTTGCCCCGGTATGGAGGAGGCGAAGTCCTGGCTCAAACGGCATGGAAGCCAGCTGCATGCCATCGATTTCGACTAGCGCACAACCCGAAAATCGGAATCGATTTTTCGGAAAGGATTATGCGCAGATTTAAAGTGATAGAGCGTCCCTAGCGCGTCGTTTGGACGCGCGGCGCTCTAGCCGAGAGCCGCGCTAAATTCAGTGTCCGTCGCAAATTGGCTCGACTCTTTCCGCATTTCGTGTCACTTCGCTGCCATGAGACCGGATATCAAGATCTGTGGCTTGAAGACGCCCGACGCAGTCGATCGCGCGCTGAAACGCGGCGCGACCCATATCGGTTTTATCTTCTTCGAAAAGAGCCCGCGCTATATCGAGCCGGACCTGGCGGCAAAGCTTGCCGAACCTGCGCGTGGCAAGGCGAAAATCGTCGCCGTCGTCGTCGATCCGACCAATGACGAACTCGACGAGATCGTGTCGTTGTTGAAGCCGGATATGCTACAGCTTCACGGCAACGAGAGCCCCGAACATGTGCTGACCATAAAGGCGGTCTATGGTCTGCCCGTGATGAAGGCCTTTTCGGTCCGCACGGCAGACGACCTGAAGCGCGTCGAGGCCTATATCGGCATCGCCGACCGTTTCCTCTTTGACGCCAAAGCGCCGAAGGGTTCGGAACTGCCTGGCGGCAACGGTATTTCCTTCGATTGGAGCCTTCTCAGCTGGCTTGACGGCAACGTCGACTACATGCTTTCCGGCGGGCTGAACAAGGACAATGTCGCAGAAGCGCTTTTCATCACCAAGGCACCGGGTATCGACGTCTCGTCGGGAGTCGAAACTGCGCCTGGCGTGAAGAGCGTCGCGAAGATCGATGAATTTTTTGACGCGGTCGAAAAGGCGAATGCGCCGATGATGGCCTCAGGGAGTTGAGAGTGAACGAGACGCCTAAACCGAATTCCTTCCGTTCCGGCCCCGATGAAGATGGCCGTTTCGGCATTTATGGCGGTCGTTTCGTCGCCGAAACATTGATGCCGCTGATCCTTGATCTGCAGGACGAGTGGAACAGGGCAAAGAACGATCCGGCATTCCAGGCCGAATTGAAGCATCTCGGCGCGCATTATATCGGCCGCCCGAGCCCGCTCTATTTCGCCGAGCGGCTGACGGCCGAACTCGGCGGCGCGAAGATCTATTTCAAGCGCGAGGAGCTGAACCATACCGGCTCGCACAAGATCAACAACTGCATCGGCCAGATCCTGCTCGCCAAGCGCATGGGCAAGACCCGCATCATCGCCGAAACCGGTGCCGGCCAGCACGGCGTCGCCTCCGCAACCGTTGCCGCCCGCTTTGGCCTTCCCTGCGTCGTCTATATGGGCGCCACCGACGTCGAGCGTCAGGCGCCGAACGTTTTCCGCATGAAGCTGCTCGGCGCGGAGGTCAAACCGGTCACGGCAGGCAGCGGCACGCTGAAGGACGCCATGAACGAGGCGCTTCGCGACTGGGTCACCAATGTCGAGGATACCTATTACCTGATCGGTACGGCAGCCGGTCCGCATCCCTATCCGGAGATGGTCCGCGATTTCCAGTCGGTGATCGGTATCGAAGCGAAAGAGCAGATGCTGGCAGCCGAAGGCCGCTTGCCGGATCTCGTCATCGCTGCCGTCGGCGGCGGCTCGAACGCCATCGGCATTTTCCATCCTTTCCTGGATGATCCCTCTGTGAAGATCGTCGGCGTCGAAGCCGGCGGCAAGGGTCTGCAGGGCGACGAGCATTGCGCCTCGATCACCGCCGGTTCGCCGGGCGTGCTTCACGGCAACCGCACCTATCTGCTGCAGGATGGTGACGGTCAGATCAAGGAAGGCCATTCGATCTCGGCCGGTCTCGATTATCCCGGCATCGGCCCCGAACATTCCTGGCTGAACGATACCGGCCGCGTCGACTATGTGCCGATCATGGATCACGAAGCGCTCGAGGCTTTCCAGACGCTGACCCGCCTCGAAGGCATCATCCCGGCGCTCGAGCCCTCGCATGCCATTGCCGAGGTGATCAAACGCGCACCGATGATGGACAAGGACGAGATCATCCTGATGAACCTCTCCGGGCGCGGCGACAAGGATATCTTTACCGTCGGCAAGATTCTGGGAATGGGACTGTAAGACATGACCGCACGCATGGACAAACGCTTTGCCGAGCTGAAGGCCGAGGGCCGTCCGGCGCTTGTGACCTATTTCATGGGCGGCGATCCTGATTATGACACCTCGCTCGGCATCATGAAGGCGCTGCCGGAGGCGGGCTCCGACATCATCGAGCTCGGCATGCCTTTTTCCGATCCGATGGCCGACGGCCCGGCGATCCAGCTGGCTGGCCAGCGCGCCCTGAAAGGCGGCCAGACGCTGAAGAAGACGTTGCAGCTGGCGGCCGATTTCCGCAAAACCAACGATGCGACGCCGATCGTGATGATGGGTTACTACAACCCGATCTATATTTATGGCGTCGAGAAATTCCTCGATGACGCGCTCGCCGCCGGCATCGACGGCCTGATCGTCGTCGACCTGCCGCCCGAGATGGATGACGAACTCTGCATTCCGGCCATCCGCAAAGGCATCAATTTCATCCGCCTGGCGACGCCGACGACCGATGAGAAGCGCCTGCCGAAGGTACTGAAGAACACCTCCGGCTTCGTCTACTACGTCTCGATGAACGGCATCACCGGTTCGGCGCTGCCCGATCCGTCGCTGGTGTCAGGTGCGGTCGCGCGTATCAAGCAGCATACCAAGCTGCCCGTCTGCGTCGGCTTTGGCGTCAAGACGGCGGAACATGCAAAGGTCATCGGCGGTTCGGCCGACGGCGTCGTCGTCGGCACCGCGATCGTCAATCAGGTCGCGACCAGCTTGACGAATGACGGAAAGGCAACGGCGGACACGGTGCAGGCCGTTGCCACGCTGGTGCGCGGCCTTTCCACCGGAACCCGTTCGGCGCGCCTTGTTGCTGCCGAATAGTTTGCCCACATTGGCGCTAAAGCATGTCGCGCAAAGGTGTGCAGCGGTTTTGTGGCAACGACATGCGGGAAACCCAAGACCTAAAAGCGCGGCAGGCAAATCTGAAAGATCGCGACGCGCTTTAGTCAATCAGGAGTATTCGAGTTGAACTGGATCACCAACTACGTTCGCCCGCGGATCAATTCCATGCTGGGCCGTCGCGAAGTGCCGGAGAACCTCTGGATCAAGTGCCCGGAAACGGGCGAGATGGTCTTCCACAAGGACCTCGAAGGCAACAAATGGGTCATTCCAGCGTCTGGTTATCACATGAAGATGCCGGCCAGGGCGCGGCTGGCCGATCTCTTCGACAATGGCGAGTTCGAATCGCTGCCGCAGCCGAAGGTCGCTCAAGATCCGCTGAAGTTCCGCGATTCGAAGAAATATAGCGATCGCCTGCGCGACAGCCGCCTGAAGACCGAACAGGAGGATACGATCCTCGCCGGTGTCGGAAAGGTGCAGGGACTGAAACTCGTGGCCGTCGTACATGAATTCAACTTTATCGGTGGTTCGCTCGGTATGGCCGCCGGCGAGGCGATCGTTAAGGCTTTCGAGCGTGCGACGTCTGAAAAGTGCCCGCTGGTGATGTTCCCCGCTTCCGGCGGCGCGCGCATGCAGGAAGGCATCCTGTCGCTGATGCAGTTGCCGCGCACGACCGTTGCCGTCGACATGCTCAAGGAATCCGGCCAGCCCTATATCGTCGTGCTGACCAATCCGACGACCGGTGGCGTCACGGCCTCCTATGCCATGCTTGGCGATATTCATCTGGCAGAACCCGGCGCCGAAATCGGCTTTGCCGGCAAGCGCGTGATCGAGCAGACGTTGCGTGAAAAACTGCCCGAAGGTTTCCAGACCTCCGAATATCTGCTGGAGCATGGTATGGTCGATATGGTCGTTAAACGTCACGATATTCCGGAAACGCTGGCGTGCCTCTTGAAGATCCTGACGAAGAAGCCGGTTTCTGCGGCGAACGACATGAATGGCGGCGCGATTGCTCTGGCGGCGAGCGCCTGATAACCGACAAGCAGGCGGGGTGCCGAATTGATACCCAGAGGCCAAACCGCGGTGAGTGAGGCAGCACAGGAGATCGACAAGCTTATGGGATTGCATCCCAAGGGCTTTGATCTGTCTCTCGATCGCATCACTCGTCTTCTCGATGTGCTCGGCAATCCGCACAGGAAGCTGCCGCCGGTGATCCATGTCGCCGGCACCAATGGCAAGGGGTCTGTCACCGCCTTCTGCCGCGCCCTGCTCGAAGCCGGCGGCTACAGCGCCCATGTCCACACCTCGCCGCATCTCGTCAATTGGCACGAGCGTTATCGCATTGGCGTCAAGGGCGGACGCGGGCAGCTTGTGGACGACGCCGTTTTTGCCGAGGCCGTGCGTCGCGTGGCCGATGCCAATGCAGGACAACACATTACCGTCTTCGAAATCCTGACAGCGGTCACCTTCATCCTGTTTTCCGAACATCCGGCCGATGCCGCGATCATCGAAGTCGGTCTCGGCGGCCGGTTCGACGCCACGAATGTCATTTCCGATCCGGCCGTCTCGGTCATCATGCCGATTTCGCTGGATCACCAGCCCTATCTCGGCGACAGGGTCGAGCTGATCGCAGCCGAAAAGGCCGGCATCATGAAGCCGGGATTTCCCGTTGTCATCGGTCATCAGGAATATGACGCAGCACTCGACGTGCTGATGTCGACGGCCGAGCGGCTGCATTGCCCGAGCGCGGTCTTCGGGCAGGATTTCATGGCGCATGAGGAATATGGCCGGCTCGTCTACCAGGACGAATTCGGTCTTGCCGACCTGCCGCTGCCGCGCCTTCCCGGCCGGCATCAATATGCCAATGCCGCCGCCGCCATTCGTGCCGTCAAGGCGGCGGGTTTCACGGTCACCGAGACGATGATGGAAAAGGCGATGAGTTCGGTCGAATGGCCGGGCCGGCTGCAGCGTCTGAGCGAGGGCCGGCTGCTGTCGCATGCGCCCGCCGGCGCCGAGATCTGGATCGATGGCGGACACAATCCCGGTGCAGGCGAGGTGATCGCCGAAGCCATGGCCAATTTCGAGGAACGCCAGTCTCGGCCGCTTTTCCTGATTACCGGCATGATCAACACCAAGGATCCGGTCGGCTATTTCAAGGCCTTTACCGGCCTGGTCGAGAAAGTTTTCTGCGTGCCGATCCGCGGCAGCGAAGCGATGATCGACCCCGTGATATTGTCGAATGCCGCTTATGATGCCGGTTTGGTTGCCGAACCGATGTTGACGGTCGGCGATGCGCTGGAAGCAATAAAAGCCGTTCTCGATCCAGAGGCTTTGCCGCCGCGCATTTTGGTCGGCGGCTCTCTCTATCTCATCGGCGATGTCCTCGCCGACAACGGCACGCCCCCGAAATGAAGGCGGTAAGATGAAAAAAAAGCCCGGTCGAACCGGGCTTTTATCATTGTGATGCAAATTGAGCGATATCAATCAGGCAGCGTTCGAAATCCAGTTCGAAAGGGCCGTCTTCGGCTTTGCGCCAACCGAGATGTCGGCAACCTCGCCGCCCTTGAAGATTGCAAGCGTCGGAATCGAGCGCACACCGAACTGTGCAGCGAGTTCCGGGTTCTCATCGATATTCAGCTTGGCCACCTTGACCTTGCCTTCCATCTCGACGGCGATTTCTTCGAGGCTCGGAGCAATCATCTTGCACGGGCCGCACCATTCAGCCCAGAAATCGACGACGACGGGTTCTGCGGATTCCAGAACTTCCGACTGGAAGTTATTGATATCGACTTTCACGGTAGCCATGGGCTGCTCCTTTAACCGAATTGGGTGTTGAACCACATGTGATGGTGCGGTGCCGAATTTTCAATGTCCGGTATTTCACTTTGTCTTGACCGCTGCAAGCGCCAAACCGAGCGCCTTTTCGCTCAGTGTGAAGAGCGAGGCGTTCTCGGTATAGACAAGCATGCAATCGATACGCTTCTCAGGATAGAGTGGCGCCAGGATCTCGCGATAGATCGCCAGCTGTGCCCGGTGCGCAAAGGGGATCGTCTCTTCTGTTGTCGGCGGCACCCGATTGGTCTTGTAGTCGAGAATGACGACGCGATCGGCAAGGACGGCAAGCCGGTCGATACGGCCGGAGACGGCATAGCGCCTGTCTTCCAGCGTCAATGTTCCCATGATCGAGACCTCTGGCTGGGCCTGCGCACCGAGGACGGCCTGCAGACCTTCCTCGTCCAATAGTTTCAGAACCGAATCGACAAGCTTGCGCCGTTCGGCTTCCGGCCAGAACCGCGCCGCCCGTTCGGCATAGCGGCTTGCCGCGTCAGGCCGTTCGTCAAGTGGAATTTCGGGAAGCGCTTGCAGCATGCGATGGATCAGCCTGCCCTTCTCCAGTGAACGATCGCTGCGCTCCTTCTCGCCGAACAGCGGCGAAATGACCAGCAGACTGCCTTCATCTTCATCGACGATCGTCCCGGCACCGGAAGGGCTGAGCGGCCGAGGCAGCTCAGCCTGCGGCGGCAATGGCCGCAACAGGCCGTCCGGCAAGGTCTCCTCGCTGTCGCGCTCTTCGTTGCGATCGGTACGCTCGAAGCTTCGTTCTACCCGCGGCACGCGCCATTTGATGCCCGGCCATTCCCCATCGGGGCCGGAGAATGTGGTCGCCTCCACATGCGGATGGTCGTCGTGCAGTGCCGTCGAAATCATCATATGCCAGGTGTCGTTGTTCACACGCACGCCACGATAGCCGCAGACGACCAGCCGGTCGGCGGCGCGCGTCATGGCGACATAGAGCAGCCGGCGATATTCTTCTTCCGCCAGCATCTGGATACGCGCCGCATCGTCCTGGGTCAGCGAATTGGCGAGATCGGAGACAGGAACCCAGACGGGCATCGACGGCTCGTCGGGGCCGGTCTCGATCAGGCGAAGCTTCGACAGATGGGTATGGGTGAAGGCCTTCGAACCGCCGTCGACGAGGAAAACGATCGGTGCTTCAAGACCCTTGGAGGCATGCACCGTCATGATCCGCACCTCGTTGCGCCCCTTATCCTGCTCGCGTTTCATCACGGGTGCTTCGAGCTCCAGCGTCGAGATGAAGGATTGCAGACCGGGAAGGCCGGAGCTCTCGTGGTCGAGCGTGAAGGTCAGGAATTCGTCGAGAATATCGCTGACCTCGGTACCGAGACGGCCAAGGAATTGCCGCCGCCCGCCATAGCTACTCAGCACGCGCGCATAGAAATCATGGACCGACAGGCTCCTGGATTGCCGGAGAAACAGTTCCAGCCTCTCGACGGCAGCACGGAAACGTTCGGTGCCGTCGGCGGCGAAGCTTTTGAGATGGCTCCAGACGCTCTGATTGTCACGGCGCAATGCGGCGATCGCAAAGATGTCGTCTTCGGAGAGATCGAAAAGCGGGCTCTTGAGCACGGCGGCGAGCGACAGGTCGTCTTCCGGCAGAAGCAGGAAACGACCGAGCGCCAGCAGATCCTGCACGGCGATATGGCTGGTCAGCACCAGCCTGTCCGCACCGGCGACCGGAATATCGCCGCGGCGTTTCAGCGCCCGCGTCAACGCATTGACGAAGGCGTCGCGCTTGCGCACCAGCACCAGGATGTCGCCGGCCTCGATCAGGCGCTCCTTGCCTTTGTCGACGATCGCCTCGCGGCCGACGAGCGTGCCGATCGAATGGGCGATCCGCCGCGCGAGGATTGCGGCCGGCGCGCTTTCCGGCGTCGCATCGAAGGGCGCCGTCCAGTCCTCCTCCTTCACCACCGCTTCCGGCGCGACCATCTCCCAGAGGTCGACAGCGCCGGGATGTCCGATGCGGCTGGAACGATGCACGACCGGTTCGCCGAGCGCGCTCAGGCCGCGGGCGTTGTCGGGTGCCTTGAAAATGTGGTCGACGGCCTCGAGCACGTCGGCAGTCGAGCGGAAGGAGAGCGGCAGCCGCACCGAGGAAAAGCTCTGCCCGCTGTCGGACACGCGCCGCCGCGTCCGGTCGCCCTCCTCGGAAAAACGCTCAGGCCGCGCCCCCTGGAAAGAATAGATCGACTGCTTTTCGTCGCCGACGGCAAAGAGCGTGCGCACGATCGGCCGGGCGCTTTCGCCGGAGAAGAAATCTTCGGCGAGCGACTGGATGACGCTCCACTGGATCGGGCTGGTATCCTGCGCCTCGTCGACGAGGATATGATCGATACCCCGATCGAGCTTGTAGTGGATCCACGGACCGACGCCACTTTTGGTCAGGAGGTCGGCGGTGCGGGTGATCAGGTCCTCGAAATCGAGCTGGCTGCGCTGCTTCTTCAGCTCTTCATAGTCGTGATTCAGTCTGTCGGCGAGCACGAGTGCTGCATGCGTGGCGCCGTACATCCGCATCAGTTTCAGCCGGTCGCGGCTTGCTGCGACATGCGCGCGGGCAATGGCGATGGCGCTCGCCAGCTGCGGTGCCTCGGCAAGCATGGCCTTGACGAAGAATTGCGAGTCCGCCTTGGGCTCGCCCTTCACGGTCAGAAAGATTTTCTCGAGAAACTCAGCGCGCCTTGCCTCATCGCGCTCCCGCCCAGCGAGCCTGAGGCCGTAGGCAACCTCCTGCGCCTTCGCACCGCCCTTCTGGTCGGCAAGCGAGAGATAAAGCTCCAGCGTGCCGCCCGAAAGCTCCGGCAAAGGCCAATATTGCGCTGCGATCCGGCTTTCCGTGTCGCCAGCGGCGAGACCCAGCCTCTTGCGCAGGACCTTCTCCACACCGCCCTGCTGTTCAGCCGTCACCGTGAAACGACGAATGGCGTTGCGGTTGGCGACGATGTCGCCGAGCAGGTTCTCCAGTCCGGATTCGTCGCCGAGATTGAGCACATAGGCGAATGCCTCGGCAAGGGCGCTGTCTTCGTCAGGCGCTGTTGCCGTCAGCAGCGCCCGGCGTGCATCGGAAAGCAGCGCCACCGCCGCGCGATCGTCGAGAACCGAGAAATGTCCGGCAACGTTAGCCTCCAGCGGGAACTGATGCAGCAGCGCCTCGCAAAAGGCATGGATCGTCTGGATCTTCAGTCCGCCGGGTGTCTCCAGCGCCTTGGCAAACAGCCGCCGGGCTTCGGCGAGCTTCAGTCCGTCGGGAGCCGTACCCTCGATCTGCGTTATCCGCCGGCCGAGGTATTCATCGTCAAGCACCACCCATTCCGCCAGCCGTTCGAAGACGCGGTTCGACATTTCGGACGCCGCGGCCTTGGTATAGGTGAGGCATAAAATGGCGGAAGGCCGCGCACCGGCAAGCAGCAGCCGGATGACGCGCTGTGTCAGGACATGCGTCTTGCCGGAACCGGCATTGGCCGAAACCCATGCCGAACGCAGCGGATCGGAGGCAATCGCCTGCTGGATCGTCGTCCAGCCGATCCAGGCGCCCGGATCGTCGTCGTTGGGAAGGGTGGTCACATCACTCATCGCCGCCCTCTTCGGTTTCGGCCGTTGACCATTCGGAGACGCGGGCAAGATGATCGTAGTCGCCGCCGAAATCGAATTGCTGGGCCGGGATCAGCCGGGAGGTAAATCCCCTTTCGTTGGATTGCAGCAACCCCACGAATTTGACCAGCTGATCGATCGATTCGGCCGCGAGATCCATCGCCGATTTCGCCTTGTCGCTGCGGGCAGAGCTCTCGTTGTTGACCATATCGACCTGGAAGCGGCTTCCCGGACGCAGACGCACATAGAGAAGGTCCTGCGGCACGAGGCTGCCGGCATCGCGGAAGGCGCCGGCGCTCAAGGCCGCCGCTTCGAGCGCAAGCTGCGGATCGAGAAGCACGCGTGCCTGCGTGGGCGAGGGATTGTAGCCGGTCTTGTAGTCGATGATATCGGCGGCGTTCGGTCCGGTGACGTCGATCCGGTCTGCGACGCCGGTGAGCCGGATATTGATCGACTCCAGCTCCATGCCGCCCCGCACTTCCGTCAGCGTTTTCCGGATGCCATGTCGCCGTCCGGCCTCCCATTCGAGGAAGACGCGGGCCACCGCCCGAAAGCGCGGCCGCCATACCGCATCGATATGCGGCGGCAGCTGCTCCATGTCGAAAAGCTCGGAAAGGATGGCCTCCATCGCCGCTGCCGCATCCGGCGTGCCGGCGATGTGAGCCTCGCGAATGAACCGGTCGATGATCTTGTGGTAGAGCGTTCCGCGTTCGGCCGCCCCTGGATCGCGATTGAACGGGTCGACGGGGTCGAGCCGCAGCACACGGCGGGCATAGATGGCATAGGGATCACGGCGCAGCCGGCCGACTTCGCTAAAGGAATAGGATTTCGGTTGCAACGCCAGCGGTGGTTTCGGCGAAGGTCGCAGCGCCGGCGCCTGACCATCTCCCCGATCGATGAGACCGGCCCATTGGAGAAACCGGTTGCCGCGTCCCTTCAATTCCGCTTCGAACGCCTCTCCGCCAAGCGCCAGCAGCCGCTGCAGCCAACGCGAGGCGACGGTAGGCGTCGAGCCCTGGCGCAGCGCGCGCGCATAGATCAGATGGCGCGTGCCGTTTGCCATCTCGAAATCATGCGCCAGCTGGCCGATGCGCCGCTCCGGCGGCTCGAGGCCGATCTCCGTCTTCATCATTCGTGGAATGAAGGGGTTGTTGGCGGTCTGCCCCGGCCAGGTGCCTTCGTTCAGGCCGCCGAGGATCAACGTATCGACGCTCTGCAGTCGGGCTTCCAGCGTGCCGAAGATAAAGAGCCTGGGATGGCTGAGCGCCCGCGGCTTCACCGCATGACCGGCCGCAAGGGCTGCCATGATGTCGATCCATTGCGGCCCGTCGGCCTCCATCTGGCCGTCCGTGTCGATCACTTCACCGAGCAGGGCAGCGAGTGCATCTCCTGCTTCACCAGACCAGAGATCGGCGAGATTGCCTTGCGGATCGACCGCGACCGCCTCAAGCGAACGGCCGGTGCGCTCCGCCCATTCGGACAATGGGAAGCGCATTGTTCTTCCGCGATCTTCCGGCCGGTGCCGCATCAGCGCCGAAGCCAGAGGCTCGGTCGCTTGTGCGACCCGCCGGGCGAGGCCGTATGCGGCGTCGGCGGCCTCAGGCGAAAGCGCTTTTCGCCATTGCGGCGCATGCCTATCCAGGGCCTGTTCGGCAAGTTGGTGAGTGAGCAGTGGTTCCAGCGTGCTGATATCAACCTCTGCCACGCCGCCGCGCAGCGCCAGCAGCTCGAGCGCCTCGGTAGCGGAAATCAAGGCGTCGCGTTCCAGACCGAAGCGGGCAAGCGGATGTTTGAGCAGCGAGATGATCGCCACTGGATCGCCCGGCCGCAGCGCTGCCTCCAGCAACAATTGCAGCAAGGTGCCCTGCGGCATGGCCGAAAGTGGCGTGCCCGCCGAATCATCGGCGAGGATGCCGAAGCGGGAAAGCTCGGCCATCACCCGCCGCGCGAGATTGCGGTCCGGAGTGATGAGTGCTGCCCGGCTTTCGCCATCCTGTCCAGGTCTTTCCAACGCGAGCCGGAGTGCGATGGCAATTGCGGTTGCTTCCTCGCGCTCATTGGCGGCTTCGATCAGCGAGACATCAGAGAAGGCCGAAGATAGCGCACCTGCCGGCAGGTCGTTTTTCCACGCCCCCCAGTCGCTGGTCGCCTCCGCCGGCGCAAGTGCGCGCGAGAGGATTTCGGCGCGCCGGTCGAGATCGGCCTCCGGCCTATCGAGGAGCATGACGTCGGCCCGCGTCAGCTTCAGCCGCTTGAGCAGCGACGACAGACCATACTGCGGATGGCTCCGGCTTGCCGGATTGGCATGTTGGCCGGACGTCAGTTCCGGCGCGACCATCTGCCAGTGCCTTTCAGGCATGGAGAGATCGAGACCCGGAAGCACGATCACGCCTTCAGGCAGATTGGCGACGGCGGCGATGAGGTCGGCGGTGGCGGGAACGGAACCCGTCGAACCGGCAATGATGATCGGTCCGGCGGGTTTCGTCGTCGAAAGCCTGCTTGCTTCGGCCCGGAGAATGGCGTTTCTGTGCCGCGCCGGCGAGGATTTGCCGAGTTCGGACAGCCGCTCCGGCCAGAAAGCGCTGGCGATCTGCAGAAATTCCGCCGTCAGCTGCCACCAGGCGGCATAGTCGCCGGTGTCGAGTTTCGACAATTCGGACCAGTCGAGATCCTCGGTCTCGATGGAATCGATCAGCTCCGCAAGGTTGCGGGCAAGCCAGATCGCATCCGCCGGACTTGCCGGCGCAACGAGCGGCGAGTCCGAATGGATGTGGCGGACGATCTCCGGCAGCTTGTTTCGCCAGGCAAGGATCAGGCGCGCCAGCTCCAGCAGACGGGCGGTATTCGACAGCGGCTGGGCGAGATCGATCGTTGCCGGCAGCACCTCGTCGAAATAGCCGCTATCGTCGTCGGTTTCGCCGAGTGGACGGATGACCGGCAGGATGGCTGAGCGGCCGCCGAGCAGGTCGACGAATTCCGAGCGCAGCACACGCACGGCGCGCCGGGTCGGCAGGTAGATCGTCACCTTGGCGAGCGACAGCGGATCATCGGCCTCGTGCCGGAAAAGCGGCGTCAGTCGGCCATCGCAAAGCGTCGTCGCCAGCATTTTCAGGAAGGGGAGGCCCGCCGGGATTGTCAGGATGCGTGGCTGGTGCCGCTCTGCCATGGCTCAGGCAAACGCCCGCAACCTGCGGATCGTTTCCTCCGCCTCGCCGATTGCCTCCGGCGTTCCCACAGTCAGCCAATGGCCTTCGAGCACCATGCCGAAAAGCCGTCCGCGCGCGATCGCCTTGTCGAAATAGATATTGAGGTTGAAGGCATCCTTCGGTGCATCGTCGAGCAGCGACGGGTTCATGACGATCGCTCCGGCATAGACAACGGGATTGGACGGATCGTCGCGATAACGCGTCAGCCGGCCATCGGTTGCGAGGCTGAAGTCATTCTTGCCGTTGTGACCTGTCGTATCCTCGATCCCAACACAAAGCAGCGCCATGTCCATGCGTTCACTATCGAAGAATCCGGCTAAGCGTTGCAGGTTGGTCGGTCGCCCCGGCTGCTCGCCGATCCAGAAGAGATCGGCATTCATGACGAAGACATTGTTGCGGTTAAGCAATGTCAGGCCCTTCGCCAGCCCGCCGCCGGAATTCATCAGAGCGTCCTGCTCGTCGGAAATGATGATGTCGAGGCCGCGGTAGTTCCTGAGATGGTCGAGCATCTGATCGGCGAAGTGGTGGACGTTGACGACGGCGCGTTCGACACCGGCCGCCACCAGTGAATCCAGCGCGTAGTCGATCATCGGCTTGCCGTCGATCTTCACCAGCGGCTTCGGGATCGTATCGGTGATCGGGCGCATGCGGGTTCCGAGACCCGCGGCCAGTACCATGGCTTGTCTGATGGTCATTCTGATCCGGAACTTATGATTCGCTCTGGCCTATTCCAGCCCTTGTGCACCAATCGCGCAAGGGGGCAAGCGTTTCATGCTCTAGCGCGACGTTCAGATAGGCAAGCGTGCGCGGCATGTGTTTCAGATAGCCCGGCTTGCCGTCGCGCTGCAACAAGCGCACCCAGAGACCGGCAAGCTTGCAATTGCGCTGCGCCGACATGATTGCCCAGGCCCTCATGAAGCCGGCTTCGTCGAAACCGCCCTGTGCGCGGCGAAGCCCCAGATAATCATCCATCAGTTGCCGGAAGAGGCCCAGCTCGATCGTTACGCGCGCATCCTGGACGATCGAGGCGAGATCATAAGCCGTGGGGCCGATCATGGCGTCCTGGAAGTCGATGAGGCCGATCCGTTCGACGCCGTTCGCATGCGGTCTCCAGATGATATTCGGCGAGTGGAAGTCGCGCAGCAGCAGGTTCTTCTCGGCCGTTGCGAGTTCGTCGATGAGTGTATCCCAGATCGCCAGATAATCCGCGCGTTCGGCTTCGGTTGCGGGTGCGCCCTGGCGCTTCCAGGGCAGGTGCCAGTCGAGCACCAGCCGCACCTCCATCTTCATCGCCGTACGGTCGAAATCAGGAATATGATGGACATGCCTCTTTCCAACTGGGATGTCGTGCGGAAATTTCAGAGCGTGCAGTCTGGCCAGGCAGGCAACGCTTTCGCGATAGCGTTCGATAATAGGCTGTCCGTGGGCGTCCAGCACGCCGTCACTGCCGAGATCTTCGATCAGCAGGATACCCTTGTTATAATCCACCTTGTAGACTTCGGGCGCCGCAAAGCCGTCCTTGCGCAGCGCATCGGCGATCGCCACGAACGGATAGGCGTTTTCGGCAAGATGCGCGACTTTGGGATAGGGTTTACCGTCGAGAACCGGCGGGCCTTCGGCAAGAGGCGGCCAGTCCATCAGGATGATGCGCTGGTTCTCGGCCTTCGGATAGATCGCCTCATAGGCGCGCAGCGAGGCATCGCCGGTCAGGAAGCGGCGTTTCGCTTCGGGGTAACCTGCAGCGTCAAGGAAATCGCGGATCGCCAGGACACGGCGGATGCGTGTAATTTGCGCGCCCGCGGCTCTGATTGTCGCCCGCCGGCCGTTGCCCTCATGTTCCAGCGTCAGCGCGATGCGCTGAACGGGCAGTTCGCTCTCCGCCATCTCCGGCCATTCGACGAGACAGATGCCGTTCTGCAGAGCCTCGTCGAAGCCGAGTTCGGTCAGTTCGGCGGGATCGCCGAGCCGGTAGAGATCGAAATGCGAAATGGGGATGCGCAGATCGTAGGACTGGACCAGCGTGAAGGTCGGGCTCGGGACCTCGAGCTCTTCGTCATCGGCCATGGCGCGCAGGATCGCCCGGGCGAGCGAGGATTTCCCCGCGCCGAGATCGCCGGAAAGGGCAAGGCAATCGCCGGCCTTCAGGGCCAGCGCCAGATCTTCGCCGAGGCGGATGGTAGCCGCCTCGTCTTTCAGGAAAAGCGAGATCGCATGGCTGGTCGTCATTCGGCGGCGGCGGAATGCGGTACATCGACCGAGGGGATACGGCAGACGACGGTCGTGCCCTTACCCGGCTCGCTGTCGATCGTCACATCGCCATGATGCAGACTGACGAAGCTGTCGACGATCGAGAGGCCGAGGCCGGCGCCGCCGCGTTTGCCGCTTTTCGCCCCCGTGGCAAAACGGTCGAAGACGGTCGCGATCATATCAGGTGAGATGCCGGGGCCGCGATCGCTGACGGAGAAGACGAAATCCGTGCCTTCGCGATGGCATTCCAGCGAGATCGAGGTGCCTTCGGGCGAGAAATTCGCTGCATTGGAAAGAAGTTTCAGAAGGATCTGCTTCAGCCGCTGCGGATCGGCAATGATCGAGCCGAGATAGGCGGGTGCGGTGATTTCAAGCGCCACGCCGCTTTCGTGCAGGCGATCGGCGATCTGCATCGAGACGTCGTCGAGCAGGTCGTTGAGATCGATATCCGCATAGTTGAGGCGCATGATGCCGGCGTCGACGGTCGCAAGGTCGAGGATATCGTTGACGAGCGTCAAGAGAACCGAGGACGAGGTCGAGATGTGGTCGATATATTCGGCCTGCCGTTCGTTCAGCGGCCCGACACCCGGCGTGCGCAGGAGATCGGTGAAACCGATGATATTGGTTAGTGGCGAACGCAGTTCATAGGAAACGTGCTGGACGAAGTCGTTCTTCAGCTCGTCGGCCTTGCGCAGTGCTTCGTTCTTCTCGGTCAGCGCGCGCTCGGCACGCACGCTGTCCGTCATGTTGACGAAGGTCAGCATGGTCTGCGCGTTGGGCAGCGGAATGACGGCGTAGTCGAGCACGAGGCCGGAGAAGAGTTCCAGCGTTCCCTGACCCGAGCGGCGTTCGTCGTCGAAGCTGGTGATCAGCTCCGCGAAGGTCTTCCAGCCATCCGGCCGGTCATAGGACGGCGCGCAGGCCTCGCCCAGCGCACGGATATGGGTGCCGGGCTGGGCTTCGGTTTCGGTGATTCCCCAGAGCGCGCGGAAGGCCGGGTTCGAAAGGCGGATGCGTCCATCAGGGCCGAACACCGCCACACCTTCGGAAAGATGGTCGATCGTTTCGCCCTGCACCTTGACCAGCGTGTTGTAGCGCGTTTCGAGATCGACCTGCTCGGTCAGGTTTTCGAACACCCAGGTGGCGCCGCCCTGCGGATGGGCGGTTGCAAAGACGCGCAACGTCTGTCCGTTCGGCAGGTGCCAGAGATCGGATTGCGTGTCGAGCGCGCGATAAACGGAAAGTGCGGCTTCCTTCCAGCTTTTCCAGTTGAGCTGGTCCGGCAGCTTCTTGGCCGCCCGCAGCCGCTCGAGCAGCTCGCTATTGTCAGGTCGGCCTTCGAGGAAGGCGATATCCAGCTCCCAGAGCGCGACGAAGGCCTGGTTGTAGAATTGCAGCCGGCGGTCGCCGTCGAAGATGGCAACCGGCGTGGCGAGATGGTCGAGCGTTTCGGCATGGCTCTTCAGCGTCCGTTCCAGCTCGGCGCGCACTGCCTCTATGTCGGACACATCGATCGCGATGCCGGCCGAGCCACCGGGAACCCTGACGTCGACGACGTCGAAGAAGGTGCGGTTGCCGTGAACGACCGTCGAAATCTTGTCGTGGAAGGGCGATTCCGGCGTCGTCGTCGCGCGAATGCGTTCGCGCGCCACGGTCGTCAGCATCTCGCGGCCTTCATTGATCGCCTGCTGCGGCGATCGCGCCTCGACCGCCTCGCCATAAGCCTGGTTGACCCAGGTGAGGCGGCCCACCGGGTCACGCTGCCAGGCCGGCATGTCGATCGCGTCGAGCATGGTCTGGAAGGCCGAGATCGAGGTCATCAGCCGGTCGCGCTCGATCCTGAGCTCTGCGAGCTCGGCGCGCAGATTGTTGAGCGCCACGAAACGGACGAAGGCCCGCCCGCCGGAAACCCGGCCCTGCGCCTCGAGGATTTCGTCGCGGATGGTTTCGACCACCATGTCGAAGCTCTGCGCCTCGTCGCGCAGCCGGTCGATCGCCTTTTCCAGCTCGGAAGCCGAACGTGACTTCAGCCACAGCCCGAAGGCCAGGAATTCGCCGTCCTGCGGCGCGCCGGTCTCAGGTGGAAGTTGGCCGAGCAGTTCGGGGCGCGCATTGCCGTCCCAGATGACGATCCGCCGGTTCTTGTCGGCGATCAGAGCCTGGTATTGCGAAATACGCTGCTGGGCATCGGAGAGCGCCGAGCGGATTTCCCGGCTCTCGTTTTCCAGGTTGCCGCGCTGGCGCACGAGCCACAGCGTCGACAGCAGTGCTGCCGATATGACACCGATGACGACGGAAACACCGATCACCTGCGAGGATGTGAAGAGGTGAGCCGAAGCCGCCGCCTGCTGCTCCGCCTGCGCCAGAGCCGGCCGCGCCAGCGCGGCAAGCGCCGTGCCGGCAGCGCAGCTTTTCAGGAAGCGCGCCAATGGTCCGTGCTCTTGCTTTGCGGCCTCGTGTGCCGTTGCAGATTTATATCCTTGGCCTGCCATAAGCGGGCGGCGATCGGCGCGAGCGCCGTCATCCGCCTGACCGGGCAGGCTGCTTTTCATTTCCGACATCCTCGGTATGTCTCCGTCCTTCAATGTGCCGCATTACGACAAGACATCCCATTTTCGGAGCGGTCGGACAGAGTCCGGCGCCACGAATCAAGTCTTAAAACAATACTTCGGAAGGGAATCGGCGGGAAGGGAGCGTCCAAAAAATAAGCCGCGACATTTGTCAATGCCGCGGCTTCTACATCTTGTGGATATTAACGATCAGATCAATATCTGTAGTGGTCGGACTTGAACGGCCCCTTCGGCGAGACGCCGATATAGGCAGCCTGCTCCTCAGAAAGCTCAGTCAGCTTCACGCCGAGCTTGTCGAGATGCAGGCGTGCGACCTTTTCATCGAGATGCTTCGGCAGGATATAGACCTGGTTGGAATACTGGTCGGGCTTGGTGAAGAGCTCGATTTGCGCCAGCGTCTGGTTGGTAAACGAAGCCGACATCACGAAGGACGGATGGCCGGTGGCGTTGCCGAGGTTGAGCAGACGGCCTTCGGAAAGAAGGATGATGCGGTTGCCCTTGGGGAATTCGATCAGGTCGACCTGTGGCTTGACGTTGGTCCACTTGAGATTGCGCAATGCAGCGACTTCGATTTCGTTGTCGAAGTGACCGATATTGCCGACGATGGCCATATCCTTCATCGCCCGCATATGATCGATGCGGATGACGTCCTTGTTGCCGGTGGTGGTGATGAAGATATCGGCCGAGGAAACGACGTCCTCGAGCAGAACGACTTCATAACCGTCCATCGCAGCCTGCAATGCGCAGATCGGATCGGCTTCGGTCACCTTGACGCGGGCGCCGGCACCGGAGAGCGAAGCGGCAGAACCCTTGCCGACGTCGCCATATCCGCAAACGACGGCAACCTTGCCGGCCATCATGACGTCGGTGCCGCGGCGGATGCCGTCGACCAGCGATTCCTTGCAGCCATACTTGTTGTCGAACTTCGACTTGGTAACCGAGTCGTTGACGTTGATCGCCGGGAAGGGCAGCAGGCCCTTCTGGCTGAGCTGGTAAAGACGGTTGACGCCGGTCGTCGTTTCCTCGGTGACGCCCTTGATCGCGTCGCGCTGCTTGGTGAACCAACCCGGGGAAGCGGCAAGGCGTTTCTTGATCTGTGCGAAGAGGATTTCCTCTTCTTCGGAATGCGGATGAGACAGCACGTCCTCGCCGGCTTCTGCGCGGGCGCCAAGCAGGATGTACATGGTGGCATCGCCGCCGTCATCGAGGATCATGTTGGAAAGGCCGCCATCGGCCCACTGGAAGATCTTGTCGGTATAGACCCAGTAATCCTCAAGCGACTCGCCCTTGATGGCGAAGACAGGCACGCCGGAAGCGGCGATCGCGGCAGCGGCATGATCCTGCGTCGAGAAGATGTTGCACGAGGCCCAGCGGACTTCGGCGCCGAGCGCGACCAGCGTTTCGATGAGCACGGCCGTCTGGATAGTCATGTGCAGCGAGCCGGTGATGCGCGCGCCCTTCAGCGGCTTAGTCTGGCCGAATTCGGTGCGGCAGGACATCAGCCCCGGCATTTCCGTTTCGGCGATCGTAATTTCCTTGCGGCCGAAATCCGCAAGCCCGATATCGGCGACGACATAATCTTTTTCAGTGCTCATAGAGGCCTCCAGGCTGAAAAACGTCTCAAAATTGGCGCAGGCGCGAAGATGACCGCGTGCAAGCGCACGGCATGTCCGCCGTTTAGCAGGCTTCGCCCGGGATGGCAATAAGGATATAAAGAAGTCTTTATATGTTTATATGAGCTTGCCGGCGCTCACATTTCTTCGCCGAACCTATTCTGGATCAGCTGGTCCAGCGCCTCCAGGGCTTCCTCGGCCTGGCTGCCGCTCGCCGAGACGACGACGCTCGAGCCGGGGCTTGCCGCAAGCATCATCAGCCCCATGATGGAGGTGCCGCCGACCGTCATCCCGTCCTTGGAAACGGTGATGGCGGCATCGAAGGTCTCGACCATCTGCACGAATTTGGCGGAAGCGCGCGCGTGAAGACCGCGCTTGTTGATAATGAGGAGTTCCCGGGAGAGCGATGTCATGAAGGCTCGTTATTTTCCGCTGAGCACACGGCTTGCGACATTGATATATTTCCGCCCGGCTTCGGAAGCCTCCACCAGCGCCTTCTCCATGTTGTTCTCGCCGCGCACGCCGGCAAGCTTGATCAACATCGGCAGGTTGACGCCGGCAATGACTTCGGTATGGCCGCTGCTCATGACTGATATGGCAAGATTGGACGGCGTGCCGCCGAACATGTCGGTCAGGATGACGACGCCATGGCCATCATCGGCACCGGAAACGGCTTCCAGAATATCCTGCCGTCTCTGGTCCATGTCGTCTTCGGGGCCAATACAGACCGTCTCGATAAATTTCTGAGGACCGACGACGTGCTCGACAGCATGACGAAACTCTTCAGCCAGCTTGCCATGAGTGACAAGCACAAGTCCGATCATGATATTACTGCTCCCATAGACGCAAACGGTGGACCCAATATCGCAATGCAGCAATTACGTCCACCGGTGGGGGCACATCTTGGCTATGAAAAGCCGAAGTGCAAGATAAAAATGCGACTATATAAGGCAGATTGACCAATCCGGAAGGCCCTAGCGCCCGATATCCGGCACTTTTGCCATCAGGATCGCAAGGGGTGAGGAAACGCCCGCGAGCAACCGCAATGCGGGAAGCGACAAACCGGCGGCAAGGCTCACCATTTCGCCCTCGGGAGGCAGCCGGTTTTCACCGGTAGCACTGCCCGGAAGCACGGCATAATGCATGGCCGCCCTGGGAATATGCTCCTGATGAACGATACCGGTGCCACGAAGCTCCATCAGCCCGGTGATCGACGGCGGGCACGCGGCAATCACCGCGCCGGCCTCTCCTGAGAGAAGAACTTGGTCGTCGGCGACCAGCGCCGTGAACAGGCCGAGGCGGCGCGCCTCCGTCATGCAGGTGAAGGCCAGCATCGATTTGCCCCAGCCGGAAGGCCCGCTGAACAGCAGTCCCGTCTTGCCGACCACGATCGCGGTCGCATGGATGTTGAAAGTTGCCTCGGTCATGCCGCGGTGCCGACTGGCAAAGAGAGGATGAAGCGCGCGCCGAGCACATGCCCGCCTTCGGCATCGGTGATGTTTTCAGCTCTCAGCGAACCGCCATGCGCTTCGGCAATCTGCCGGCTGATCGAAAGGCCGAGACCTGAATTCTGGCCGAAGCCTTCCGATTCCGGCCGGTCCGTATAGAAGCGCTCGAAGATACGGTCGATATTTTCCGCCTGGATGCCGGGGCCGTTGTCTTCGATAGTGGTGACGCAGCGCGAACGCGTCCGCACCAGCCGCACGGTAATCTTGCCGCCCTTTTCCGGCACGAAAGAGCGGGCATTCTCGATCAGGTTGGCGATGATCTGGCCGATGCGCAGATCGTGGCCATTGACGACGAAGCGCGTCTTGATGTTCGGCTTGCGCTCGATCGCATATTCGATCTCCACCTGCTTCTTGCTGCTCCTGACCTGGCGCGAAACCTCGATGAGGTCACGCAACAGCACTTCCATATCGACGGAGCCGGCATCGACGCGTGCGAGTTCGGCATCGAGACGGGAGGCATCTGAGATATCGCTGATCAGCCGGTCGAGGCGGCGGACATCGTGCTGGATGACGTCCATCAGCCGCTTCTTGGAATCGTCGGATCGGGCAAGCGGCAGCGTTTCCACAGCGCTTCGCAGTGAGGTCAGCGGATTCTTGAGCTCGTGGCTGACATCGGCCGCGAAACTCTCGATCGCATCGATGCGGTCGTAGAGCGCCGTCGTCATCTCGCGCAACGCGATGGAAAGGTTGCCGATTTCGTCCTGGCGGGCGGAGAAGTCGGGGATCTCCTCGCGTGCCTTGGCCCCCCGGCGCACGCGGATGGCGGCCGCCGAAAGACGGCGCAGCGGATTGGCGATCGTCGATGAAAGCACCAGCGAAAGCAGCACGTTGACGAGAGTCGCGACGCCGAAGACGCGCATGATGGCAAGCCGCTCGGCATGGACGATATTATCGATGTCGCCCGCCTGCGTCGACAGCAGCAAAACGCCGAGCACGGCACGGAAACGCTGGATCGGCACGGCGACGGAAACGATGAGCTCGCCTTTCTCGGTGGTGCGCACGACCGCGCCGCGCACGCCGGTGAGCGCATTCATCACCTCGGGATAAATCGAGCCGTCGCCGCCCGGCGCTTCCTTATAGAGCGGCAGATTGCCGGGCTGCAGCGCCTTGTTGAACAGGGTGGCGAACCACTCGCTCCAGGTCTGTTTCTCCTCTTCGACAGGCGGCAGGTCGAAGCGCAGCACCTGGCCGCGCGAATAGAGATGGCGCGAATCGAGCAGCAGATTGGCGTCGGCATCGAAGATGCGGGCGCGCGTGCGCGTCGGAGAAATCAGCCGGCGCAGGACGGGCGCGACCTTCTCGGGATCGATCGGGAATTCGAGATCCTCGTCATTCGGCACCGGGGTGATGCTCTGGCCGGCCTGCAGCTCGAGCAGTTTCTGCGGATCGATGGTGATCGAGTTGGTATCGACCGAAGCGGAGGCCGAAACGGCGCCGGCAATGATCTCGCCCTGCGTCAGCAGGCTCTCGACGCGGGCGTCGATCAGCCCCTCGCGGAACTGGTTGAGGTAGAGGATACCGCCGACGAGCACCAGCAGTGCGGCAAGATTGAAGAACAGGATGCGCCGCGTCAGGCTCGAAAAGACCGCATTGCCGAAGATGCGGCGGATCAGGGTGAAGGGATGCGACCAACGCCGGCCTCGGACGCGACGGGTGCTTACGCCCTCCGCATCGTCCAGATCCCTTTCCTGCACCAACTGTGCCAATGACAGGCCCTTTCGAAGGGCGGGGCCGGATGAACCGGCCCGCACCCTTGATATTTCCTACAGCGCCGCGCGTCTTTTCAGACGCGCAAAGGACGCTGTAACATTTTGACTGCTGCTGCGCCGCTTGGGCTCAGGCTGCTTCGCGGAAGCGGTATCCCACTCCGTAAAGTGTTTCAATCATATCAAAGTCGGTGTCGACCATCTTGAATTTCTTGCGCAGCCGCTTGATGTGGCTGTCGATGGTTCGGTCGTCGACATAGACCTGTTCGTCATAGGCCGCGTCCATCAGCGCGTCGCGGCTTTTGACGACGCCGGGGCGCTGCGCCAGCGAATGCAGGATCAGGAATTCGGTCACCGTCAGCGTCACCGCCTCGCCCTTCCAGGTGCAGGTGTGGCGTTCCTGGTCCATGACCAGCTGCCCGCGCTCCAGCGAGCGGGCCTGCTGCACCGCGCCGGTCTTCGGCGCGCCGGTAGGGCTGGTGCCGGCGGCAGCGGCTTCACGGCTTGATGCGCGGCGCAGGACGGCGCGCACGCGCTCCACCAGCAGGCGCTGCGAAAAAGGCTTGGTGATGAAATCGTCGGCGCCCATCTTCAGGCCGAAGAGTTCATCGATCTCCTCGTCCTTGGAGGTGAGGAAGATGACGGGAATATCCGACTTCTGCCGCAGGCGGCGCAGCAGTTCCATGCCATCCATGCGTGGCATCTTGATGTCGAAGATCGCCAGCTGCGGCGGTCGTGCCAGAAGGCCGTCGAGCGCCGAGGCACCGTCCGTATAAGTCTCGACCTTGTATCCTTCGGCCTCCAGCGCGATCGACACCGAGGTGAGGATGTTGCGGTCGTCATCAACGAGCGCGATTGTCGGCATGGTGTTGGTCTCCGTCATCAGTGCGCAATCTCCCGGATTTTGCTCTCCCCAGGCGGTCTCAATGACCGGATGCGCTTATGGAGGATAAAGGTGGAACAAATTGTGGCAAAGATAAAGGGGGAGGATTGTCGTAAAATTGGCAAAGCAATTTCAGGTAGCATATCAAAATAGTTAAACGCAGACTTTTCAAACGATTTAAAATTGAGGCCATAAATTTAAATCGATTAATTATTTGATATCACTGCATTTTCTCAAGTTTTCCATCTTGTGTTTTAAAATTTCTGCCCGTATTTTCGTGCTCAGTTTTAACGGCAACGAGCCTGAGCGAAGGGAACTAGCCATGGAAATGTTCGGAGTTCATAACCCGGCAATAGAGCTGGCAACGGTGGGATTGGGCGGCGCAGGCAGCGTTCGTTACAACTTTTCCGCCGCCGCGCTCTATGAAGAAGCGATCCGCCGGGGCGAAGCCGAACTGACCGCTCAGGGCGCGTTGCGGGCTATCACCGGCCAGCACACGGGCCGTTCGCCGCGCGACAAGTTCGTCGTTCGCGACATCAATACCGATGGCGAAATCTGGTGGGACAACAACAAGCCGATCTCGCCGGAACATTTCGCCTTGTTGCGCGACGATATGCTGGCGCATGCCGCGGGCAAGGAGCTTTTCGTCCAGGACCTCGTCGGCGGCGCCGAGGAAGGCCACGCCCTGCCGACCCGCGTCGTGACCGAGTTCGCCTGGCATTCGCTGTTCATCCGCAATCTGCTGATCCGCCCTGACACCGCGGCGCTGTCCAGCTTCGTCCCGAAGCTGACGATCATCGATCTGCCGAGCTTCAAGGCCGATCCGGCTCGCCACGGCTGCCGTTCGGAAACGGTGATCGCCTGCGATCTCACCAATGGTCTCGTCCTGATCGGCGGCACGTCCTATGCCGGCGAAATGAAGAAATCGGTCTTCACCGTGCTCAACTACCTGCTGCCGGCCAAGGGCGTGATGCCGATGCACTGCTCGGCCAATGTCGGTCCGGACGGTGACGCGGCGGTCTTCTTCGGCCTTTCCGGCACCGGCAAGACGACGCTTTCGGCCGATCCGGCACGGACGCTGATCGGCGATGACGAACACGGCTGGAGCGAAAACGGCATCTTCAACTTCGAAGGCGGCTGCTACGCCAAGACGATCCGCCTCTCGGCTGAAGCCGAGCCGGAAATCTATGCGACGACGCAGCGCTTCGGCACCGTGCTGGAAAACGTCGTGCTGAACGAAAGCCGCGAGCCGGATTTCAACGACGGGTCGCTGACCGAAAACACCCGTTGCGCCTATCCGATGGACTTCATCCCGAACGCTTCGGAAACGGGCCGCGCCGGACATCCGAAGACGATCATCATGCTGACCGCCGATGCCTTTGGCGTCATGCCACCGATCGCCCGCTTGACGCCTGACCAGGCGATGTATCACTTCCTCTCCGGCTACACCGCCAAGGTGGCCGGCACGGAAAAGGGTGTCGTCGAACCGGAAGCGACCTTCTCCACCTGCTTTGGCGCACCCTTCATGCCGCGGCATCCGGCCGAATATGGCAATCTGCTCAAGGAGCTGATCAGCCGTCATGGTGTCCAATGCTGGCTCGTCAATACCGGCTGGACCGGCGGCGCCTACGGCACCGGCAAGCGTATGCCGATCAAGGCGACGCGCGCACTTCTCGCCGCCGCCCTGACCGGCGAACTTGGACAGGCCGAATTCCGTGCTGACACGAACTTCGGCTTCGCCGTGCCCGTCTCCGTCGACGGCGTCGACAGCAGCATTCTCGATCCGCGCTCGACCTGGGCCGACAGGGCAGCCTATGACGCGCAGGCCGAAAAGCTGGTCTCGATGTTCATTGCGAACTTCGCCAAGTTTGAAAATCATGTCGACGGCGGTGTTCGTGATGCCGCCCCCGGCGTGAAGGTTGCCGCCGAATAAGGCGAACAAGCAATTCCAGCAAAAGTGCGCAGCGGTTTTGCGTCCGGAATTGCGTGAAAACAAAAAGCTAGAGCATTCCGTACTTCCAAGAAGAACGGAATGCCCCAGTCTCTGACTCACGTGAAACCCGGCATCGCAGGATTGCCGGGTTTTTCTTGATCATGGCCGATATTTTCAATTCGCCATTGATGTGAGATAGAACGCCGCATGGCCAGCGACGCGCTCTATATCGATGACAGGATCACCATCGCGGGATGGGAGCTGACGGAACAGTTCGTTCTGGCGGGCGGCCCCGGCGGGCAGAATGTCAACAAGGTCTCGACCGCGGTCCAGCTGTTCTTCAACATCCCGAATTCGCCGTCCCTGAATGATCGTGTCAAAACCAATGCGATCAAGCTGGCCGGCCGGCGCTTGTCGAAGGACGGCGTGCTGATGATCGAGGCGAGCCGGTTTCGCAGCCAGGATCGCAACCGCGAGGATGCGCGCGACCGGCTAAAGGAACTGATCCTGGAGGCCGCCAAGCCGCCACCGCCGCCACGCAAGAAGACCAAGCCGACCAAGGGTTCGGTCGAACGCCGCCTGAAAGAAAAATCCGGCCGCTCGGAAGTCAAGAAAATGCGCGGCCGCCCCGGCGGTAGTGAATGACATGATCGCACTCTTGAACGGCATCCGCCATCTCCCAGGCTATCTCGACCGCGCGCGTCAGGAGGCATTGGTCGAGGTGATCCGCACCATCGTCGCCGAAGCGCCGCTTTACGTGCCCGTCATGCCCGGCACCGGTAAGCCGATGTCGGTGCGCATGACCAATTGCGGGCCACTCGGTTGGGTGACGGACAAAGAGCGCGGCTATCGCTACCAACCGACGCACCCGGCAACCGGCAGGCCCTGGCCTGATATGCCGCAGCAATTGCTCGATATCTGGAATGACGTTTCGGGTTACGACAAGCTGCCGGAAGCCTGTCTCGTCAATTTCTACTCCGACGAAGCCCGCATGGGCCTGCATCAGGACAAGGACGAACAGGATCTCAAGGCCCCGGTCGTCTCGATCTCGCTCGGCAACAGCTGCCTCTTTCGTGTCGGCGGTCTCAGCCGCAATGATCCTACGCTATCTTTCAAGCTTTCAAGCGGTGATCTGGTGGTGCTGGGCGGCGAGGGGAGGCTTTGTTTCCACGGCGTCGACCGTATCCATCCGGCGACTTCGACGCTGCTGAAGAATGGCGGCCGCATCAATCTGACGCTGCGCCGCGTCAATTCCTGAAATATGGACGCCGCTATAGTTTTCGCAGCGCGACCTGTTCGATCAGATGATCCTTGCCCTTTTTCAGGATGAGATCGGCGCGCGGACGCGTCGGCAGAATGTTCTGGCGCAAGTTTTTCAGGTTGATGTTTGCCCAGAGATCCTCGGCGATTTCGAGCGCTTCCGCGTCGCTGATCGAGGCATATCGATGGAAATAGGAATTCGGATCGCGGAAGGCGGTCTCGCGCAGCCGCATGAAGCGCGTGACATACCAGTTGTGAATCTCGTCTTCCGCGGCATCGATATAGATCGAGAAGTCGAAGAAGTCGGAGACCATCGGCACGATCCTGCCGCCGGCAGGCAGGTCGCGCGACTGCAGCACGTTGATGCCCTCAAAGATCAGGATGTCGGGTCGGTCGACGATCTTGTATTCGTCCGGCAGCACGTCGTAGACGAGGTGCGAATAGCTGGGCGCCTTCACATCCGGCTGTCCGGCCTTGATGGCCGAGAGGAAGCGCAGGATCGCAGCCGTGTCGTAGCTTTCCGGAAAGCCCTTGCGCTGCATCAGCTTTTCCCGCTGCAGCACGGCGTTCGGATGAAGGAAGCCGTCGGTGGTGACGAGATCGACCTTCGGACTGGAGGGCCAGCGCCCCAGAAGCTCCTTGAGGATGCGGGCGGTGGTCGATTTTCCCACAGCGACCGAGCCGGCGATGCCGATGACGAAAGGCGTCTTCGTCACATCGGACAGGCTGAGGAAGCGGTTGCGCTGTTCGAACAGCATCTGCGAGGATTCGACATGCGCCGACAGCAGCCGTGACAGCGACAGATAGATGCGCCGGACCTCGTCGAGATCGATCGGATCGCCCATCGAACGCAGCCGTTTGACCTCGTCGCTCGTCAGCGTCAACGGCGTGTCGGCGCGGAATTTCGCCCATTGTTCGGAAGAGAAGAAGTGGTAGGGGGAATAGGATTCCGACTGGAAATGATCCAACGTTTCCGGCACCCCGATAATCTCAGTCGCGATACTCATGAACTCTGCCGGCTGGCCTTTTCCTTGAGGCCGGACTGCGCGGTTCTGCGCTCGAGCTCGGCCATGACATTCTCTAACGGTATTTCAGCAATCTTCAATACGACCAATAGGTGATAGAGCACATCGGCAGCCTCATAGGTCAGATTGTCGCGGTCGCCCGTCACCGCCGCCATCACGGCTTCGATCGCTTCTTCGCCGAGCTTCTTTGCCGCTTTCGGCTGGCCGGCGGCCACGAGCTTGGCGGTCCAGGATTGCTCCGGCGAGGCTTTCGATCGCTCTTCGACGATGCTCTCGAGATCGGAAAGGGAAAATCCGCTCATAGGTCCGCTTTCAAGGTTCAGTCGAGACGCATGTCAATGCCGCACTTCGACATATAGTGCTTTGCCTCGCTGACGGAATAGGTGCCGAAGTGGAAGATCGACGCGGCGAGGACGGCATTGGCATGGCCCTCCTTTACCCCGGCGACGAGATCGTCGAGATCGCCGACGCCGCCGGAGGCGATGACAGGCACACGCACTGCATCGGCGATCGCCCGCGTCAGTTCCAGATCGTAGCCGACCTTGGTGCCGTCGCGGTCCATCGAGGTGACCAGCAGCTCGCCGGCGCCGCGCGCCACCATCTTCTGGGCGAATTCGACGGCATCGATGCCGGTCGCGTTGCGGCCGCCATGGGTATAGATTTCCCAGGCGCTGAGATTGTCGCCGCCGACCGCCTGGGTGCGCCGGCGCTTGGCGTCGATCGAGACGACGATGCACTGGTCGCCGAACTTGTCGGCCGCCTCAGTGACAAAGTCGGGATTGCTGACGGCCGCCGAATTGATCGAGACCTTGTCGGCACCGCACAGCAGCAGCTTGCGGATATCGGCGATAGTACGCACCCCGCCGCCGACCGTCAGCGGCATGAAGCATTGGTCGGCCGTGCGCGACACGACATCGAAGATCGTCTCGCGATTGTCCGAGGAAGCGGTGATGTCGAGGAAACAGAGTTCGTCGGCACCGGCCGCATCATAGGCCTTCGCGGCTTCGACGGGATCGCCGGCATCAACGAGGTTGAGGAAGTTGACGCCCTTGACGACGCGGCCGTCCTTGACGTCGAGGCAGGGGATGACACGGGCCTTGAGGGTCATTACGCGGTCTCCTTGGTCCGGGCCGCCTTGATCAGCGCCAGCGCTTCCTTGGGGTCGATACGGCCATCATAAAGCGCACGGCCGGAAATCGCCCCTTCCAGCTTTCGCGCATCGGGCTCCAGCATGCGCATGACATCGTCGAGAGAGGCAAGGCCGCCCGAGGCGATGACGGGAATGGAAACGGCGTCGGCAAGTTCCAGCGTCGAGGTCCAGTTGATGCCGGCCAGGATGCCGTCACGGTCGATATCGGTGTAGATGATCGCGGCGACGCCGGCCCCCTCGAATTTTCTGGCGAGCTCGATGATACCGAGTTCGGAGGCCTCCGCCCAACCCTCGACGGCCACCTTGCCGCCCTTGGCATCGATGCCAACGGCGACATGACCAGGAAATTTCCGGCAGGCCTCGATGACCAGCGCCGGATTTCTGACCGCCACGGTGCCGAGAATGACGCGTCGCAGCCCGCGCGACAGCCAGGCCTCGATATGATCGAGCGTGCGAATGCCGCCGCCGAGCTGCACCGGATTGTCAGTTGCCTTGAGGATCGCTTCGACGGCATCGCCATTGGCCGAATGTCCCGCGAAGGCGCCGTCGAGATCGACCACATGCAGCCATTCGAAACCCTGATCTTCGAAGGATCTCGCCTGGGCGGACGGATCGGTGTTGTAGACCGTCGCCTGGTGCATGTCGCCGAGCTTCAGGCGGACGCATTGGCCGCCTTTCAGGTCGATCGCGGGAAAAAGGATCATGTCGTCTTACGTCCGTAGAGTGGTCGGTACCATCAGCGCATTCCACGCATCTACGATATCCGAGCGGAAAAAGACAGCGGCAATGGTAGCCGCGCCGAAAAGCAGAAGAAGCAGCAGGATGACGGCAAAGCCGGCCCGGACCTGACGCCAGAAGCCCAGGCGCCTCTTGATCGATTTCTCGATGTTTCGCACCTGGCGCAGCGCATCGTTGTTGACGGCAGTGAGCCGGATCTGCGGCTCCATCGCCTCGACATAGGTTTCGGCATAACTCGAAAGGATCTGCGAGGCGCGGTCGCGCAGCGTATTGCGCAGGTCGGTCGAGAGATAATTGCTGTTGACGGCGGCAAGTTCGGCCTCATCGGGCGAACGGCCTGCATTTCGCTTGCGATGGCTGAGAACAAAATCGCGCTTTTGACGCTCGTAGAGTGCGTAGGCGAGCAGGCCGATCAGATCGTCCTCACCTTCGATATAGAATTCCAGCACGGCCTCGGCGATGTCGCTGGCGCTGACCCCGTTTTGCCGCCGGCTCGCACTGTCGTTTGCGGGGAACGATTCATGGATCATCGGTCCAGCCTTTCTTTCAACGCCTTGGCTGCATTGGAAAGCGCTTGTCTGTGGATGGCTTCGTCGACACGGCGGATGATCGTGCCGCCGGGAAGCTTTATATCAGAAAAGGCAGGCAAGCCTTCCCTGGAGGGCCGCAACGTGTAGAACACCTTGCCTGATTTCCGTGAAGCCGGCATCGAGTGCGCTCCTGTTCCGCCGTTTCCATACAGAGGAAATAAGGCGGCTGTATTAAAAGCCAGCCCTTGGAGCAATTCCAGCAAAACTGCACAGCGATTTTGCGTCCGGAATTGCGTGAACTATGGGTTCCAGCGCAGGAAATTGCCGATCAGGGCCAGGCCGAGCTTCTGGCTCTTTTCCGGATGAAACTGTGCGCCGACCATGTTGTCGCGCCCGACGAAAGCGGTCATCGGTCCGCCATAGTCGGCCGTCGCAATGACATCCTCGGCGTTTTCGGCAGCAAGATGGTAGGAATGCACGAAATAAGCATGTAGCCCCTGCGACCCTGTCGGAATTCCCTCGAAGAGCGGATGTTCGCGCTTCAGGTCGAGCGTGTTCCAGCCGATCTGCGGGATCTTCAGCGCGGGATCGTCAGGCGTCATCTCGACGACGTCACCGGGAATCCAGTTAAAGCCGTGCGTCACGGTTTTCTCAAGGCCGCGCGAGGACATGAGCTGCATGCCGACGCAAATGCCGAAGAACGGCCGCGCCTTCTTCTCGACAGCCTCGATCAACACCTCGGCCATCCCAGGCACGGCATCGAGGCCGCGCCGGCAATCGGCATAGGCGCCGACACCGGGAAGCACGATACGATCGGCCGCGGCAACATCCTCCGCCCGGTCGGTAAGATCGATATGGGCATCGATGCCCGCCTCGCGGGCGGCACGCTCGAAAGCCTTGGTCGCCGAGCGCAGGTTACCGGAGCCATAGTCGATAATCGCGACGCGCATCGTCAGCGTCCTCCATCAAAACCAAAGAGACCAAGCGATGTGCCGTGGCCGCGCGGGCTGTTCGGACGGGCCCTGTTCTGCCAGTCCGGTGCCGCGGCGTCGTCGCTATCCGCGATTACAGCCCTGTCCGAGAAATAGACCTGCTCTGCAATGCCGATCGTATCGGCCGCAATGAGTGCGTCTTCGTTCCAGCCCTTGGCGGCAAGCTTGCGGACACGGAAATTCTGGCCCTCGAGACCGACCAGCATATTCACGCCCAGGAGGATTGCCGCTCCCGCCGGCCCGAGGCCCGGTTCGTCCATCAGCGCACCACCAATCCCCTGCAGCAGAAAGGCGGCGGCGGCGTGCAGCCAAAGCCGATGCGCCAACAGCCACGCCCATGGAAACAGGAAGCCGAGCAGCGTGAAGCCGTCGCGGATGGTTCGTGTTTCGTCGGCCGTGGCGCTCGTGCTGCCGGGCGGTGTCAGGAAGATATAGCTGGATGTCATTGTCGCCGCTCCCTCTAAGGGCTCAGACGAGCGTGCCCTTGGTCGAGGGAACACGGCCCGCCTGTCTCGGATCGATCTCTGTCGCCGTGCGCAATGCGCGGGCAACGGCCTTGAAGCATGTCTCGGCAATATGGTGGTTGTTGGCACCATAATGGTTGAGAATATGCAAGGTGATGCCGGCATTCTGGGCGAGCGCATGGAAGAATTCGCGAACGAGTTCGGTGTCGAAAGTGCCGATCTTCGGCGCGCTGAAGGCGACATTCCAGACGAGGAACGGCCGACCGGAAAGATCGACAGCAGCCTTGGTCATCGTCTCGTCCATGGCGAGATCGATCGAGGCGTAGCGGGTGATGCCGCGCCGGTCGCCGAGCGCCTTGGAGATCGCCTGGCCGATGGCGATGCCCGTATCTTCGACCGTATGGTGGTCGTCGATATGCAGGTCGCCCTTGGCATCGATCTCCATGTCGATGAGGGAGTGTCGCGAAAGCTGGTCGAGCATATGGTCGAAGAAGCCAACGCCCGTCGAAATCGTCGATTTGCCGGTGCCGTCGAGATTGACGGAAACGGAAATCGAGGTTTCGTTGGTCTTGCGGGAAACGCTGCCCGTGCGGCTTGCTGCGGTCTCGGCCATATGGCCCTCCATCGGGAATAAGGCCGTTCCTTATCAGGCGCATCGGGAAATATCCAGAAGCCGGGCAAGAGAAAAGCCGGCCCATTTGCAATCTGCCTCGGCCCACTTACATAGGGCTCAACAAGGCCGGTGTGCGGCTTAGATCCGGATGATCTCAGGCTCTTCGGCCTAAGATCTGAATCCGGATCTAAATTGAAGAAATAGAGCATGATGTCGTCCGAAAACCGCTTCACACTTTTCGGCATCATGCTCTAGCGTAACGGCCCGCGTCATGGGCGGACAGGTGTTTTATGACAACAATCATTACAGTTCGAAAAGGCGGCAAGGTAGTGATGGCGGGCGACGGCCAGGTGAGCCTCGGCCAGACCGTCATGAAGGGCAATGCCCGCAAGGTGCGCCGTATCGGCAAGGGCGAAGTCGTCGCCGGTTTCGCCGGCGCCACTGCCGATGCCTTTACCCTGCTCGAAAGGCTCGAAAAGAAGCTTGAGCAATATCCCGGTCAATTGATGCGTGCCGCCGTCGAGCTCGCCAAGGACTGGCGCACCGACAAATACCTGCGTAATCTCGAAGCCATGATGCTCGTCGCCGACAAGTCGATCACGCTGGCGATCACCGGCAACGGCGACGTCCTGGAACCTGAGCATGGCACGACGGCGATCGGTTCGGGCGGCAATTTTGCCTTGGCCGCCGCCCGTGCGCTTATGGATACTGACAAATCGGCCGAAGAGATTGCTCGCCGCGCGCTCGATATCGCAGCCGACATCTGCGTCTACACGAACCACAATATCGTGGTGGAATCCTTGGATGTTGAAGGCTGAACCCCATGCCTTCCGGCCGCTTGGCCTAGACGAACAGGCCTTCGAGGACTTGGCGAAACAACGACGAATTACGGCCGGGCGCTGCTAATGGCCCTGGACCGCCAGGAGAATAACACCCAATGACGACTTTTTCCCCCCGCGAGATCGTTTCCGAACTCGACCGCTACATCATCGGCCAGCATGATGCCAAACGCGCCGTCGCGATTGCGCTGCGCAACCGCTGGCGCCGCCAGCAGCTCGACCCGAGCCTGCGCGATGAAGTCATGCCGAAGAACATCCTGATGATCGGCCCGACCGGTGTCGGCAAGACCGAGATCTCCCGCCGCCTGGCAAAACTCGCCGGAGCACCCTTCATCAAGGTGGAAGCCACCAAGTTCACCGAAGTCGGCTATGTCGGCCGCGATGTTGAGCAGATCATCCGCGATCTGGTCGAGGTCGGCATCGGTCTGGTGCGCGAGAAGAAGCGGGCCGAGGTGCAGGCCAAGGCGCATGTGAGCGCCGAGGAGCGTGTTCTCGATGCGCTGGTCGGTACGACAGCATCGCCCGCTACCCGCGAAAACTTCCGCAAGAAGCTGAGGGATGGCGAACTCGACGACAAGGAAATCGATATCGAGGTGGCCGATGCCGGTTCCGGCATGGGAGGCTTCGAAATTCCTGGCATGCCGGGCGCCAATATCGGCGTGCTGAACCTGTCGGAAATGTTCGGCAAGGCGATGGGCGGCCGCACCAAGAAGGTCCGCACCACAGTCAAGGCCTCCTACAGCGACCTGATCCGCGACGAATCCGACAAGTTGATCGACAACGAAGTGATCCAGCGCGAAGCCGTTCGCTCCACCGAGAATGACGGCATCGTCTTCCTCGACGAAATCGACAAGATCGCCGCCCGCGACGGTGGCATGGGCGCCGGCGTTTCGCGCGAAGGCGTTCAGCGCGACCTCTTGCCGCTCGTTGAAGGCACGACGGTTTCGACCAAGTACGGACCGGTGAAGACAGACCACATCCTCTTCATCGCCTCCGGCGCCTTCCATGTCTCCAAGCCCTCGGATCTTTTGCCGGAGCTGCAAGGCCGCCTGCCGATCCGTGTCGAATTGCGTCCGCTGAACAAGGATGATTTCCGTCGAATCCTGACCGAGACGGAAGCGAGCCTTATCCGTCAGTACCGCGCACTAATGGAAACCGAAAGCCTGAGCCTCGAATTCACCGACGACGCGATCGACGCGCTTGCTGATGTCGCCGTGCATCTGAACTCTTCCGTCGAAAACATCGGCGCACGCCGTCTGCAGACGGTCATGGAGCGGGTGCTCGACGATATTTCCTATAACGCGCCGGATCGGGGCGGGACGGCCGTGACGATCGATGCCGCCTATGTGCGCGAGCATGTCGGCGATCTCGCACAGAACACCGACTTGTCGCGCTTCATTCTGTGATATCGGCGCACCGGTTCATGTCTTTCCCGGTATGAATGCCGGATTGTGACGAACTCGACTCTCGACAGCGGGCCTTTTACTTTCTAGTGAAGGCCCGTTTTGTTTTCTGCTCCGGCTTTATTCGGCCAAGATTCTGGTCCAGGCAGCCGCATCGCAAACAGGACGATGGAACGGACGGGATAACGGATCGTGCGACGCCTTTTGACAAGCCTTATGATTGCCGTTGCCCTGGTGAATTCGGCGCCTGCCTTCGCAATGCAGACGGTGCCGGCGGGCAATCGTCACGCTGAGCAGCCCGATATTCCGGGCGCTTCCATCAGGCGCACCAAGGGCACCAAGAGCAGCTTCGATCTGAAATACGAAAAGGTTCATGAGCTTCTGGCGACCGATCGCGAGCTGATGGGCAAGATCCGGAAGATCTCCAGCGCCTACGGCATCAATCCCATCCATGTCGTCGGCGCGATCGTCGGCGAGCACACCTATAATGTCGATGCCTATGACCGGCTGCAGGCCTATTATGTCAAGGCGGCCTCCTATGCCGGAGAAAGCTTCCGCTTCGCCTATGACGGCGAAAGCGTCGACGAATTCGTGGCGCGGCCGCAATTTTCCGAATGCAAGGGCAAGGGCGATTCCTACACGCTCTGGTCCTGCCGCGAAGATGTCTGGGAAAGCGATTTCCGCGGCAAGACGGTAGGCGGCAAGAGTTTCCCCAACAACCGCTTCAGCGCGGTCTTCTTCCAGCCTTTCTACGCCGGCCAGACCTTCGGCCTCGGCCAGGTCAATCCGCTGACGGCACTGATGCTCTCCGATCTCGTGACCCGCGTGTCGGGTTATCCGAAGCTGAATGAGAAGGATGCCGGCGCCGTCTACAAGGCAATCATGGATCCCGATATCTCGCTCGCCTTCGTCGCGGCTTCGATCCGCAGGTCGATCGACGACTACAAGGAGATCGCCGGCATGGATATCTCGGGCAATCCCGGCCTGACGGCGACGCTTTATAATGTCGGCAATTCGCGCCAGCGCGCCGCAGCACTTGCTGCGAAGAACCGGGGCGCCGGTACGACCGTCTGGCCGGAAGAGAATTATTACGGCTGGCTGATCAACGACAAGCTGGACGAACTTAAGGGCCTGCTCTAGCTTCAAGCTTGCCGGGAAGCTTAGATCTTCCCCGAAAGGCTTTTACGATGGACATGCGTCCGGACCCCTTCGTTCCGCCAGCACCGCTGCCGCGTACCGTACCGCCGAGCCGGCTGGAAATCATTCGCATCATTCTGCGCAATCCGCTCGAACTCTGGGGCGAGCCGTCCTACACGCTTCCCTGGATCCGTACCAATTTCTTCGGGCAGAGGACGCTGATCGTCAACGATCCCGGCCTTATCAAACATGTGCTGGTCGACAATGCCAATAATTACCGCATGTCGGATGTGCGCCAACTCGTCCTGCGTCCGATCCTCCGCGACGGCCTTCTGACCGCCGAAGGTTCGGTCTGGAAAAGATCGCGCAAGGCGGTGGCGCCTGTCTTCACGCCTCGCCACGCCCAAGGCTTCGCCGGGCAGATGCTGCGCCAGTCCGAAGACTATGTCCGTAAATATGAGAGTGCAGACGAGGCAGGCGCAATTTTCGATATCAGCACCGACATGACCGAGCTGACCTTCGCGATTCTCGCCGATACGTTGTTCTCCGGTGAAATCGTCACCTCGAGCGGCCATTTCGCCGACGATGTCAATGAACTCCTGCATCGCATGGGCCGCGTCGATCCGATGGATCTGATGCGCGCTCCGTCCTGGGTTCCACGTGTGACACGCATCGGCGGTCAGAAAGTGCTGGAGAAATTCCGCGCCATCGTGCGCAACACGATGGATATGCGGCTCGCAAAGATGAAGGCGAATCGCAGCACCGCGCCCGAGGATTTCCTGACCCTGCTCCTGGAACAGGCCGGCCCTGAGGGGCTGACGAAGGAGGAGATCGAAGACAATATTCTGACCTTCATCGGCGCCGGGCATGAGACCACAGCCCGGGCATTGGCCTGGACGCTGTATTGCGTATCAAACAGCCCGCATATCCGCGAAGCGATGGAAGAAGAAATCGACGCGGTGCTCGCCACCGGGGCTGAACCCGTGGAATGGCTGGATATGATGCCGCAGACGCGCGCCGCCTTTGAGGAGGCTTTGCGCCTCTATCCGCCGGCGCCATCCATCAATCGCGCCGCCATATCGAATGATTCCTGGACAAGCCCCAAGGGCGAGCGGGTCGAGATCGAGGCCGGTGTCACGGTGCTGATCATGCCCTGGACGTTGCATCGCCACGAACTTCACTGGGACAGGCCACGTGCCTATATGCCCGAACGCTTCCTGCCGGAAAATCGCGGCTCGATCGGCCGTTTCCAGTTCCTGCCTTTCGGCGCCGGTCCGCGTGTCTGCATCGGTGCAACATTTGCACTTCAGGAGGCGGTGATCGCCCTTGCCGTCCTGATGCATCGCTATCGTTTCGATTCCACCGATCAGACCAACCCCTGGCCGGTGCAGAAGCTGACGACGCAGCCGCAGAATGGCCTGCCGATGCGCGTGACACCGCGCATAATTTCCACGAAGGCATAAATCTTTCGAATTATTGCAGAATTGACTGTGAATGAAAGCCGGGCAAAGTGGCAGCATTCAAAGTCGTTGCCAGGGAGAATGTCGCATGAGCCGCGTTGATAAGAACGGTCTTGCCATCGAAACCGTCCTTCATGATTTCCTCGTCAAGGAGGTGCTGCAGGGTCTGGCGGTCGATGCAGACAAGTTCTTTGCCGATTTTTCGGCGATCGTCCACGATCTCGCCCCGAAAAATCGTGCGCTGCTGGCAAAACGCGACGACCTGCAGGTGAAGATCGACGACTGGTATCGGCGGCATGGCGCCCCGGCGGATATGGACGACTACCAGTCCTTCCTTCGCGAAATCGGCTATCTCCTGCCGGAAGGCTCGGACTTTCAGGTTTCGACCCAAAATGTCGATCCGGAGATCGCCTCGATCGCCGGCCCGCAGCTCGTCGTTCCCGTCATGAATGCCCGCTATGCTCTGAACGCCGCCAATGCCCGCTGGGGCTCGCTCTACGATGCCCTCTACGGCACGGACGCGATTCCCGAGAGCGACGGCGCCGAGAAGGGCAAGGGCTACAATCCGAAACGCGGCGAGAAGGTCATCGCCTGGGTGCGCGATTTCCTCGATACATCAGTGCCGTTGCAGGACTGCCGCTGGAAGGATGTCGGAAGCTTCGCTGTCAAGGATGGAGCGCTGGTCGTCAGATCGATCGATGGCGAGCAGGCAATGCTGACGGACGACAAACATTTTGCCGGCTATCGTGGTGACGCCGCCGCTCCCACGCATCTTCTTCTGAAGAACAATGGTATTCACATCGAAATCGTCATCGATGCGACGACGACGATCGGAAAAGCCGATCCGGCCGATATTTCCGATGTCTGGCTGGAGTCGGCAATCACGACAATCATGGACTGCGAGGATTCGATTGCCGCTGTCGATGCCGAGGACAAGGTCGTCGTCTATCGCAACTGGCTCGGCCTGATGAAGGGCGACCTGCAGGAAGAGGTGGCAAAGGGCGGAACAAGCTTCATCCGCAAGCTCAACCCGGATCTGCAATATGCCGGTCCGGACGGCACCTCCTTCGAGGTGCATCGCCGCTCGCTGATGCTGGTGCGCAATGTCGGCCACCTCATGACCAATCCGGCGATCCTCGACCGCGACGGCAACGAAGTGCCTGAAGGCATCATGGATGCTGTGATCACCGGCTTGATCGCGCTTTACGATATTGGCCCGGCCGGCAGGAAGAAGAATTCCCGCACCGGCTCCATGTATGTGGTCAAGCCGAAGATGCATGGGCCCGAAGAGGTCGCCTTCGCCGTCGAAATCTTCTCGCGGGTCGAAGATGCGCTTGGCCTGCCGCGCAATACCATCAAGATGGGCATTATGGATGAGGAACGCCGCACGACCGTCAACCTCAAGGAATGCATCCGTTCTGCCCGCGAGCGCGTCGTCTTCATCAATACCGGCTTCCTCGATCGGACCGGTGACGAGATCCACACCTCGATGGAAGCCGGTCCGATGATTCGCAAGGGCGACATGCGTCAGGCGGCCTGGATTTCCGCTTATGAGAACTGGAACGTCGACATCGGCCTCGAATGCGGTCTTTCCGGCCACGCCCAGATCGGCAAGGGTATGTGGGCGATGCCCGATCTGATGGCGGCGATGCTCGAACAGAAGATCGCCCACCCGAAGGCTGGCGCCAACACCGCCTGGGTGCCGTCGCCGACGGCCGCAACCCTGCATGCCACCCATTATCACCGGGTCAATGTCGCCCGAGTTCAACAGGGACTGAAAGACCGCGCTCGCGCCAAGCTCTCCGACATTCTCTCCGTGCCGGTTGCGGTGCGGCCGAACTGGACGCCCGAGGAAATCCAGCGCGAACTCGACAACAACGCCCAGGGCATCCTCGGCTACGTCGTGCGCTGGGTCGATCAGGGTGTCGGCTGCTCGAAGGTGCCCGACATCAACAATGTCGGCCTGATGGAAGATCGCGCGACGCTGCGCATTTCGGCCCAGCACATGGCGAACTGGTTGCATCACAAGGTCGTCACCGAAGCTCAGATCGTCGAGACCATGAAACGCATGGCCGCCGTCGTCGACGGGCAGAATGCGTCGGATATCGCCTATCAGCCGATGGCCGGCAATTTCGACGATTCGATTGCCTTCCAGGCTGCCCTCGATCTCGTCCTGAAGGGTAGGGAACAGCCGAACGGTTACACCGAGCCGGTGCTTCACCGCCGTCGCCTCGAGCTCAAGGCGAAACAGGCCGCCTGATGGCGTGAGGGAGGATGCGAAAAAGGCCGCCGGGACGACAGTCCGGCGGCCTTTTTTATACCGAATTCGGCAATTAGCTTACTGGATGACGACGACCTTGGACGTGCCCTTGCCGGGACGGACGCGGCTGTAGAGATCGATGACATCCTGGTTCATCAGGCGAATGCAGCCCGAGGAAGCGGCGGTGCCAATCGAGGCCCATTCCGGCGTGCCGTGCAGGCGGAAGAGCGTGTCCTTGCCGTCTTCGTTGAAGAGATACATGGCGCGCGCGCCGAGAGGATTGGTGAGGCCCGGGCCCATGCCGTCTTCGACGTACTTGGCGAGATCAGGCCGGCGGACGGCCATTTCCTTTGGCGGGTGCCAGTTCGGCCATTCCTGCTTCCAGGCGACGTAGGCGGTGCCGGCCCATGCGAAGCCCTGCTTGCCGACGCCGATGCCGTAGCGCATCGCCTTGCCGTTGGCCAGGATGTAATAGAGGAAGCGCTCGCGCGTGTTGACAATAATCGTACCGGGGCGCTCGGTGGTCTCGTAGCTGACGACCTGGCGACGGAACTGCGGCTTGACCCTATCAATCGGGATCGCCGGCAGGGAGTATCCGGCATCCTTCGTCACGCCGTAGGCGTCATTGAAGATCTGTGCTGTCTGTACCGTTGGGCCTGCGCCCTTGTCGTCGACGGATGCGCTGTCTGATGTCGTGGAGCAACCGGCCAGAGCGAGCGTCGCCAGCAGGCCAAATACAGGGAATGCATTGCAGATGCGCATGGATGACTCTTGAAGTTTTGGGGCAAGGAGAACGGTCTTTCGACCATCGTTGATTATGGTTTATTTTCGATTAACTTGCGCTTTGCAAGGCTACTGCAGCGCGACAAATCCGTCTGCCGCGCAAATTAGAAGCGCATGGTTTTTTTGCAACAACACGCCAGTCCCTCTGATGGTTATCCATGACGATTTTGAGCGTTTACAATAACAATCCGTTAATCGATGGCCGGCAATCGGACAGGGCCATGATGGTACGGCGCGGAACGCAGATATTGCTGCATGAAATGCGCCACGCCGTGCTGCCCGAACTGCCGCTAGCCAGCGGCCGCCGCGCCGATCTGATCACTCTTTCGGAAAAGGGCGAGGTCTGGATCATCGAAATCAAGACGTCGATCGAGGATTTCAGGGTCGATCGCAAATGGCCGGAATATAGGCTGCATTGCGACCGTCTATTCTTTGCGACTCACAAGGATGTGCCCTTGGAGATCTTTCCCGAGGAATGCGGACTGTTCCTGTCGGATGGTTATGGCGCCCATATGATTCGCGAGGCGCCGGAACACCGCATGGCGCCGGCCACGCGCAAATCCGTCACGCTCAACTTCTCGCGTGCCGCCGCCCAAAGGCTGATGATGGCCGAATGGGCGAGCGGAAAACCGTTCACTGTGGACGACGTCTGATTATAAGCGCGCGAGGTGTTCGTCTATTTCGGCGCGCGTTTGGCAAGGATACGCTGCAGCGTCCGCCGGTGCATGTTGAGCCGGCGCGCCGTTTCGGAAACATTGCGCTCGCACATTTCATAGACCCGCTGGATGTGTTCCCAGCGCACGCGGTCGGCCGACATCGGATTTTCGGGAAGCTCAGCCTTTTCGCCCGGCCGCTGTGTCAGCGCCGAAAACACGTCGTCGGCATCTGCAGGCTTTGCAAGATAATCGACGGCGCCGAGCTTCACGGCCGTTACCGCCGTTGCGATATTGCCGTAGCCGGTCAGCACGATGATCCTGGTGTCGTCGCGCCGCTGACGGATCGCCTCGATGACGTCGAGCCCATTGCCGTCGCCGAGCCGAAGGTCGACCACCGCATATTTCGGCGGCCTGCCTTTCGATTTCGCAACGCCCTCCGCCACTGATTCGGCCGTCTCCACCTGGAAGCCGCGCGTCTCCATCGCCCGTGCCAGGCGGCGCAGGAACGGCCCGTCGTCGTCGACGATCAGCAGGCTGGCGTCGGGACCGATATGATCCTCGTCCGACGCGGCGAAATTGTCATGATTCTGTTCTGTCATCGTCTCGGTCCCGGCGGTTGAGCGCCCGATCTGCGTCAACCGCTATATCCTGTTTATGCCGACAAAGTCATTTTGTCGAATTTGCGTCAATCAGCATGCGCGGCCATTCGATTCGGATACGCGCGCCCGCACTTTCCGGATCGCGGTTCTCGAAAACCAGCGATGCGCCGGAGCGCTCCAGCAGCGTCTTGGCGATGAAAAGTCCAAGCCCGAGGCCGCCCGCCGTATCCTCCTTCTGCCGCTTGGTCACATAGGGTTCGCCGATCCGCGTCAGAATGTCAGGCGCATAACCGTTGCCATCGTCCTCGATGACGATCAGCACTTTGTCGTGATCGTGCTCGACAGTAACGATCACTTTCTCCCGCGCATAATCGACGGCGTTTTCGATCAGGTTGCCGAGCCCGTACATGATGCCGGCATTGCGGTCGGTGACCGGCTCACCCTTGCGCGGGCTCTTTTCGATGAGCTCGAGAGCGATACCGAATTCCCGGTGCGGGGCGACGATCTCCTCGATCATCGACGAAAGCGGCAGGCGGCGCATATGCGCCTCGTCTTCGGAGGAAAGCGTCGTCAGCCGCCGCAGGATGTCACGGCAGCGTTCGCTCTGGCTGCGCAGCAGCATCACGTCCTCGCGGAAACGATCGTCGTTCTTGAGTTCCCGCTCCATTTCCTTGGCGACGACGCTGATCGTCGCAAGCGGCGTACCGAGCTCATGGGCGGCCGCAGCCGCCAGGCCGTCGAGCTGCGACAGATGCTTTTCCCGCTGCAGCACCAGTTCGGTCGCAGCCAGCGCATCGGCAAGCTGGCTCGCTTCCATCGAGACCCGATAGGCATAAAAGGCGGCAAATGCCATCGTCGAGGCAATCGAGCACCAGACACCGAACTGCATGACGTTGTGCACGTTGATCTCGACCCCGTCGAACCAGGGCAGGGGAAAGGGCGAAAAGGCAAGCACCGTGATGCAGACCATCGCAAAGCCGATCAGCGCGGTGCTGTAGCGGATCGGCTGCGAGGCAAAGGAGATGATGACGGGCACGCAGACGAGCGCCGCGAAAGGATTGGCAAGGCCACCGGTGATGAAGAGCAGAGCGCAGAGCTGCAAGAGATCGAAGCCGAGCAGCGCAAAGGCGGCTGGCGGTTCCAGCCGATGCGTCGGCGGATAGCGGATCGTCAAGTAGAAATTCACCCAGGCAAGGGCGGCGATCAACGAAGAGCTGGCAATCAACGGCAGAGGAAATTTCAGCCAGAAGGCAACGATAAAAACCGTCAGCGCCTGTCCGCCGACGGCAAGCCAGCGCAGCCGCACCAATGTCTGCAGACGCAGCCTGCGGCTGTTGTGCCGGTCCTCCAGCGTATAGCCTTCCGTGTTGTCGATCATGCTAGGCTTGTCGATCATGCCGGGGGCTCCTTGAATGGCCCTCATGTACCACGCGGTTTTGCCCGTGTCGTCGGCAACGCATCCTCCGGCCGCTCCGGCCAGGGATGCCGGGGATAGCGGCCGCGCATATCTGCACGCACATCCTTCCACGAGCCGGCCCAGAAGCCCGGCAGGTCGCGTGTCGTCTGGATCGGCCGGTGCGCCGGCGAGGTGAGCTCGAGCAGCAGCGGCAGGCGGCCACCGGCAATGGCTGGATGCTGCTTCAGTCCAAACAGCTCCTGTACGCGGATCGTCAGCACCGGCTCCTCACCCTCATACTGGATCGGATGCCTTTGGCCGGTCGGCGCTTCGAAATGCGTTGGTGCAAGCCGGCTAAGGTCGCGCTGCAATTCGTGCGGTACCAGCGCTATCAGCCCGTTCGAAAGGCCGGCTGCGGAAATCTCGGAAAGGCCGCGGGCCTCGGTCTGAAAGGGTGCGAACCACTCGTCCAGCCGGGAAAGCAGGGCGCTGTCGCTGACATCAGGCCAGGGCTCGCCGATCGTCCGATGCAGGAATCCGATCCGCTCGCGAAGCTGCACGGCCTCTTTCGAGAAGGCAAGCTGATCGAGCCCCAGCTCGCGCACTCCCTCCACCAGTGCCTGGGTGACTGCTGCCCCGGAAGGTCGTGGCAACGGCGTCTCTTCGAAGACGATCGCGCCGAGTCGGGTTGCCCGCCGCGCTCTGACTTGCCGGCTCTGTCGGTCGAAGAATATCTGGTCCCCGGTTTTCATTTCGCCGGGTAACTCGGCTTCGATGTCGCCGCGTGTCACCTCGGCAGCTGCCAGAATCCGCGCCTGGGCTGCCCGTCCGGTCAGGTCGGCAATCACCAGCATCTGGCTGCCGGCCAGCCTCTCGGTTTCCGGTAGCTCCGCTCCACGCCCGTTCGCCATTACGAATCGCCCGCGCCCGCCGCGCTGAAGTGCGATTCGATCTGGGAACGCATGCAGCAGCAGCTGGCCTGCAAGCGCCGGCGCCGTTGAGGCAACGCTGTCGAGACCGCTTGCCAGCCGTCCTGCCAGCCGCCTTGAAGCCTCCGCTCTCTCGCCCCGCTCGGCCTTGAAGCGTCGCAGCCGCTCCTCGATATCGATACTCGTTCCGCCAAGCCCCTGCTCGGTGAGAAGCACGGCGATCATCGCCGCATCCCGTGCGTGTCCCGCTTCTCCGGCCGAGACGACCATGGCGGCAAGCCGCGGCGGCAAAGCCAGATCGCGCATGACCTTGCCCCGCGCTGTCAGCGCTCCATCCTTGTCGAGCGCTCCGAGCTGGCCAAGCAGAACCCGCGCCTCCCTCAGGGTCGTTTCCGGCGGCTGATCGACGAAGGCAAGCGATGCCGAATCTTGAACGCCCCAATGCGCGAGGTCGAGCACCAGCCCCGAGAGATCGCTGGAAAGGATCTGCGGCGGTGTGAAGGCCGGCAATGCCGCCGTCTGTCCCTGGTGCCACAGCCTGACCGCGATGCCCGGCTCCGTTCGTCCGGCACGACCCGCCCGCTGATCGGCGGAAGCCCGCGACACGCGCACCGTCTCCAGCCGCGTGATTCCGGTCGACGCCTCGAACACCGGCAGACGCTGCAAGCCGCTGTCGATCACGATCCTGACGCCGTCAATGGTGATCGATGTTTCGGCGATAGACGTTGCAAGCACGATCTTGCGTGTCCCCTGGGATGCCGGCCGGATCGCCGCATCCTGCTCCTTCTGGCTGAGATTGCCGTAGAGCGGCGCAATCAGCGTCTCGGCTCCGAATCGTCCCTGCAGGCGTTCTACGGTTCGCGTGATTTCCGCTTGGCCGGGCAGGAAGGCAAGGATCGAGCCGGCCTCATTGGCATGCGCATCGAGTATTGCCCGCGTGACCGCATCCTCGATGCGCTCGCCGCCCGGCCGATCGTGGTAACGGATATCGATCGGAAAGCTGCGCCCGAGGCTTTCGATCACTGGTGGGTGGTCGAGCAGGGCGGCCACGCGTTCGACGTCGAGGGTCGCCGACATCACGAGGATACGCAGATCGTCGCGCAGCGCCGACTGGACGTCGAGCGCCAGTGCGAGTCCGAAGTCTGCGTCCAGCGAACGCTCGTGGAACTCGTCGAAGATCACGACCGAGACACCGGTCAGTTCCGGATCGTCGAGGATCATCCGGGCAAAAACCCCTTCGGTCACCACCTCGATCCGTGTCGCTGCCGATATCCTGTTGTCGAGGCGCATGCGGTAGCCGACCTGTTCGCCGACCTGTTCGCCGATCAGCGATGCCATCCGACCTGCCGCGGCCCGCGCCGCCAGCCGACGTGGCTCCAGC
>NZ_JBPWPT010000001.1:4610000-4954050 GCF_051811205.1 Rhizobium sp. 862_C5_N1_2
GGGTGACGGCGTACCTTTTGTATAATGGGTCAACGACTTAGTGTAACAAGCAAGCTTAAGCCGGTAGGTGTAGGCGAAGCGAAAGCGAGTCTGAATAGGGCGATTTAGTTTGTTGCATTAGACCCGAAACCGAGTGATCTAGCCATGAGCAGGTTGAAGGTTGGGTAACACCAACTGGAGGACCGAACCCGCATCTGTTGCAATAGATTGGGATGACTTGTGGCTAGGGGTGAAAGGCCAATCAAACTCGGAAATAGCTGGTTCTCCGCGAAATCTATTTAGGTAGAGCGTCGAGCGAATACCCCCGGGGGTAGAGCACTGGATGGGCTATGGGGACTCACCGTCTTACTGATCCTAACCAAACTCCGAATACCGGGGAGTACTACTCGGCAGACACACGGCGGGTGCTAACGTCCGTCGTGAAAAGGGCAACAACCCTAACCTCCAGCTAAGGTCCCCAAGTCATGGCTAAGTGGGAAAGGATGTGAGGATCCCAAAACAACCAGGATGTTGGCTTAGAAGCAGCCATCATTTAAAGAAAGCGTAACAGCTCACTGGTCTAAATAAGGGTCTTTGCGCCGAAAATGTAACGGGGCTGAAGCCATGCACCGAAGCTGAGGATTTGCGAGCAATCGCAAGTGGTAGCGGAGCGTTCCGTAAGCTGATGAAGGGAGACCCGTGAGGGCTCCTGGAGGTATCGGAAGTGCGAATGTTGACATGAGTAACGATAAAGAGGGTGAGAGACCCTCTCGCCGAAAGACCAAGGGTTCCTGCTTAAAGTTAATCTGAGCAGGGTTAGCCGGCCCCTAAGGCGAGGCAGAAATGCGTAGTCGATGGGAACCACGTTAATATTCGTGGGCCTGGTGGTAGTGACGGATTGCACAAGTTGTTCATTCTAATTGGATTGGATGGGCAGCGGAGCGGTTCCAGGAAATAGCTCCACCGTATAGACCGTACCCGAAACCGACACAGGTGGTCAGGTAGAGTATACCAAGGCGCTTGAGAGAACTATGTTGAAGGAACTCGGCAAATTGCACGCGTAACTTCGGAAGAAGCGTGACCCCATGCTAGGCAACTATTATGGGGTGGCACAGACCAGGGGGTAGCGACTGTTTATCAAAAACACAGGGCTCTGCGAAGTCGCAAGACGACGTATAGGGTCTGACGCCTGCCCGGTGCTGGAAGGTTAAGAGGAGAGGTGCAAGCTTTGAATCGAAGCCCCAGTAAACGGCGGCCGTAACTATAACGGTCCTAAGGTAGCGAAATTCCTTGTCGGGTAAGTTCCGACCTGCACGAATGGCGTAACGACTTCCCCGCTGTCTCCAACATAGACTCAGTGAAATTGAATTCCCCGTGAAGATGCGGGGTTCCTGCGGTCAGACGGAAAGACCCCGTGCACCTTTACTATAGCTTTACACTGGCATTCGTGTCGGCATGTGTAGGATAGGTGGTAGGCTTTGAAGCGGGGACGCCAGTTTCCGTGGAGCCATCCTTGAAATACCACCCTTATCGTCATGGATGTCTAACCGCGGCCCGTTATCCGGGTCCGGGACAGTGTATGGTGGGTAGTTTGACTGGGGCGGTCGCCTCCGAAAGAGTAACGGAGGCGCGCGATGGTGGGCTCAGACCGGTCGGAAATCGGTCGTCGAGTGCAATGGCATAAGCCCGCCTGACTGCGAGACTGACAAGTCGAGCAGAGACGAAAGTCGGTCATAGTGATCCGGTGGTCCCGCGTGGAAGGGCCATCGCTCAACGGATAAAAGGTACGCCGGGGATAACAGGCTGATGACCCCCAAGAGTCCATATCGACGGGGTTGTTTGGCACCTCGATGTCGGCTCATCGCATCCTGGGGCTGGAGCAGGTCCCAAGGGTTTGGCTGTTCGCCAATTAAAGCGGTACGTGAGCTGGGTTCAGAACGTCGTGAGACAGTTCGGTCCCTATCTGCCGTGGGTGTAGGAATATTGACAGGATCTGTCCCTAGTACGAGAGGACCGGGATGGACATATCTCTGGTGGACCTGTTGTCCTGCCAAGGGCATAGCAGGGTAGCTATATATGGACGGGATAACCGCTGAAGGCATCTAAGCGGGAAACCCACCTGAAAACGAGTATTCCCTATCAGAGCCGTGGAAGACGACCACGTTGATAGGCCGGGTGTGGAAGTGCGGCAACGCATGAAGCTTACCGGTACTAATAGCTCGATCGGCTTGATCGTTCTCATTGACTATGCTCATCTCAAGGCGACCGCAAAGCGGTCGTCCGGATCGATGATGCAAGACCTTTGTCCTGACGCGCCAATGGCGCTGCGGACGGCCCGCGCTACCAAGCGCGACGGCCTCTGGCCTGTATGGGTGCCACAAGCATCCGCAGTCAGAAGAGGTTCCAAAGACGTGTTCAAAAAAAGAAAACAGGCTAATGCCTGCCAGCTTCTCAAAACATATAGTTGCGCTTTGCCGACCTGGTGGTTATGGCGGGGTGGCTGCACCCGTTCCCTTTCCGAACACGGCCGTGAAACGCCCCTGCGCCCATGGTACTTCGTCTTAAGACGCGGGAGAGTAGGTCGCTGCCAGGTCTGCAAAGCGCAACTAATCAATCTTCTCATCACCAAACAAACGGCCCAAAGCCGAAACAAAAGGGCCGCTCACAAAGCGGCCTTTCGTGTTATAATACACCAGCAAATCCCAGCGATTTGCTCATGGCGCGGGGTGGAGCAGCCCGTTCGGCCTGAAATCGATCCACTGGATCGATTCCTTCACGGCCTCACCTCGTCAGGCTACGCCTGACAGCGCTCCCGGGCTCAAACAGCTCGGAATACATTAACGCGGGGTGGAGCAGCCCGGTAGCTCGTCAGGCTCATAACCTGAAGGCCGCAGGTTCAAATCCTGCCCCCGCAACCAGATACACAAAGGCCCGCCTCGTGCGGGCTTTTGTGTATCTCGTAACGGGTCGAGGATTTAACGCCTCCTCAGGGGCCCGCCAAGAAGGCGAAGCCGACGCAGCGGGACAGAAACTTCAAATCCTGCCCCCGCAACCAATCCTTTCCTTCCAAAAATCAAAACGCTCCTCGTGGAGCAGCCCGCTCGGCGGGCAATCGATTCACTGGATCGATTGCTTATCCGCCTCGCCTCGTCAGGCTCATAACCCGAAGGGTCCGAAGGACGGTTCAAATCCTCCCCCCGCAACCAAATCCCAAATATACGAACATTGACACACAAATGCCCGCCACTCCGGCGGGCTTTTTTGTGTCTAGTCTAAGGTACATCGCAGCAACAATCGTCAATGCAAACGCGGTTGGCGTCGCTCGCTGAGCTGCCGTCCCCGGTTCCAGCGGGCGATGGTCTAAAGAAAAGCCCGCCTCGTGCGGGCTTTGTGCGTTTGGTAACGGGGCGAGGTTAACGCCTCCTCAGGGCGTCGGCGCGGTCATCATCATACAAAACGAGCCTCCGCTGCAGTACATAGCTAATCCCAGGTTAGCCTTATTGCGACTTTTTACCGAACGTATCGAGTGCAGCCAGCTCGTCCCCTTGTCTATGGCCATGGTGCGCCTACATCTCTACAAGATATGGTTGCAGTTACGCAGGTCTCACACGAGTGCCTTGCGGTTGATGATTTTGGAATTGCCAATGATCTGGAACCACCGCATTACCCGCATTCTGATCGGCATATCACTGTTCGCGCTTGCCATCGTACTTTTGCTGCCCGGCCTGACTGGCTTTACAAGTCTCGACGGTACAGTCAATGCGCGATTTGCGATCGTGAACGCTCCTATCGACGGCGAAGTCGCAGAAACTCCTCCAAAAGTTGGTGCGCGCGTGTCGGCAGGAGCGCCGCTCGCCGTGATACACAATGCCCGCGTGAACCGCGCAATACTGACTTCGCTGCAGGCCGACCACATGACTGCTGTCGAACATGTTGCGGCGCTAAAGCGGGAACGCGATGAGCTTGTACGGCTTCGTGATCAATTGGGCGCACGCATGGAAGTCTTTACGCGCACAACCGTTGCCGACTTGGAGCGACAAGTTGAAATTCTAAACAAACGGGTCAAGGTTTCCAAGGCGCAGGACAATGTCGCGCAAGTCGACTTTGACCGGCGGCTCGCGCTTGAGGCGAAGGGTATCCTGTCCACCAAGATGGTCGAGTCCGCCCGAGCCGCCTGGGAAGCGGCGGGGGGCGAACTCGAAATCAGTGGCTTGACCGTAGCCCAGCTCGAACAAAAGCTGGAAGCCGTTCGCAAGGGTGTTTTCGTTTTCGGTGACGGCCAGAACGACGTGCCCTATTCTCGCCAGCGACAGGATGAGGTCATCGTTCGGATCAACGATCTCAATACGCGCATCGCCGAAAACGAAACACGGGGCGCGCAGGTACAGATGCAGCTGATTGAGGAGGAAAACCGCGTCCGCAGTCTCACTTCGGCATCAGATCCATCACCTTTCGACGGAGTCGTGTGGAGTAGCAACATCGTCAACGGCTCGAACGTCATCCTCAATACCGAGCTGATGCGCATCCTCGATTGCAGCGATCTTTTCGTCGATATCCTTGTTCCGGAGGTCGATTACCAAGAGATTTATCCAGGCCTTGCTGCGGAGGTGCGCTTGTTAGGCGGAGGCGAGGCCTTCAAAGGCGTTGTCCTATCGGTAAGAGGCAGTTCCGCGGTCGCCGAGAAGGACACGCTGGCAGCCAATCAGCCCGAAACAACCAAACGCAACGATCGAATACGCGTCGGTCTGGCTCCCTCCGCTCTCAATACGGATTATGCGAACTTTTGTCAGGTGGGGCGTTCTGTTCAGGTGCGCCTTCCCAAACCTAACATCCACATATGGAACTGGGTAGAGAGCCTGTGGTTCAGTATCTCATAGCACTGGCTCCGACATTTTCGGTTTTGGCGTTCTTTTTGCTTGGGCCTTTCAACTGGTCGCGTAACTATAGCTCGACGCGCGCAATCACATGCGTGGTCGTTGGCGCCATTGCGTTGCGCTATATACTCTGGCGGCTATTCGAGACGGTACTTCCCTATCCCAACAATGGCCTCAACTTCTACTGGGTCTGGTTTCTGTTCATCATAGAAATCCTCGCATTCTTCGAAGTCGTGCTCTTCCTGGTTTTGATGAGTCGATACGTGGACCGGAGCGCAGAAGCCGACAGGCTCGCGCCAGACTTCTTTAGAGGTGACGAGGATGAATTGCCCACGGTGGATGTGTTCATTCCTACCTATAACGAGCCGCTCGACGTCCTGGAACGGACGATCATAGGGGCGCTTGCGCTCGATTATCCGCAAGACAAGCTGAAAGTCTACGTGCTCGACGATCAACGTCGTAATTGGCTCAAGGCCTACTGCGAGGAGAAGGGAGCAATCCACGTCACACGGCCCGACAACAGCCATGCCAAAGCCGGCAACATGAACAATGGTCTGAAGGTCAGCTCCGGCGACTTCATCGCGATATTCGATGCTGACTTCGTGCCCTATCGTCACTTCCTGCGCCGGACGCTTCCCTTCTTTTCCGATGCGACCATCGGCATCGTTCAAACGCCACAGCATTTCTTCAATACCGATCCGGTGCAAACAAATCTCGGTCTCGAAAATATCTGGCCGGACGAGCAGCGTTTGTTCTTTGATGAAATTGCACCGAGCCGAGATATCTGGGACGTCAGTTTCTGCTGTGGGTCATGCTCAATCGCGCGACGCAAGGCGATCGATGAGATTGGGGGGTTTCCAACGGAATCCATCACAGAGGATCTGTTGACCACCCTTTCCATGCTCAACAAGGGTTACAAGACCCGTTACCTGAATGAGCGCCTGTCGATGGGATTGGCCGCTGAGAATCTGACTGGCTATTTTGTACAGCGTGAGCGCTGGTGTCAGGGGGGAATTCAAACACTTTATCTTCACAACGGCCCACTGCGCGGACCTGGTCTGTCGCTTTTTCAACGCATCATGTTCCTTCCGCTGTCGTGGTTGGTGCAGTATCTGGTGCGCTTTACGATATTGATCATCCCGATCATATATCTCTGGTTCGGCTTGCTGCCGCTCTACTTCACCAACGCTGCAGACTATATCTCCCATCAGGTGCCGTTGCTGACGGCCTATTTCCTTTTGATGCTCTGGATAACACCGACCCGATATTTGCCTGTCGTATCGAGTGCCGTCGGGGCTTTTTCGACGTTTCGGATGTTGCCAACCGTTATTTCCAGTGTGGTGCGTCCCTTCGGCAAGCCATTCAGGGTGACCCCGAAGGGCAGCGGCAACGAGGCGATCGGATTTGACGGATACAGCCTTGCCTGGATAGCGGCGTTGATCGTGGCGACGGCCATCGGTCTTGTCATCAATATTGTCCCTGAGACCTCCCATATCGAGGCGCAGTTCTCGCCGATTGCGGTTTGCTGGTCGGGCATCAACATTCTCGTTCTCGCTATTGCGTCCTTGATCTGCTTCGAAAAACCGCGACGGCTCTTCGATGCGTTCAAACTTGACGAAGCGGTTCACGTCGACGGTGTTTCCGGCCGCATAGTCAGTCTGGCGCTCGACAAGGCAGTCGTTGCTGTGCCACCGGAGACGCGCTTTGCATCCGCCGATGTCACGCTGTCGCTCGAGGGGTTCTCGCCCTTCAAGACCGAACTAAGGACGGTCACCCAAAGACGAAGGAGCATTGCCCGCTCAGGCGACAAGGAGGCCTTCTACCTGCACCTTTTTTTCAATCTTAGCGGTTCGCCCCGCGATAAAATGATCGTGAAACTTTATACCGGGCGTTACTCCCAGGACGTTCGTGACATTGACAAAGTCGCTGTCTCGATCAACCTTCTGCTTCGGACATTCGGTCGGACCCGGACGCTTTGAGCGAGGCGTTTCCCGGCCCGGCAGCCGGCCAATCGCCAGGCCGGCAAACGGTCAAGAAGCCTACTGATCTGAGCCGAACGCGCGTGAGTATTTCGGGTATCTCTCGATCGAGAAAGATCAGGCTTGCGGCGCCAATCAGGCCGGCATGACGCCCGAGTTGCGCCCGCACAATCGGCACGTCGCGATAAGCGGGCATCGCTCGTTCCTGAATGGTCGTCTCGATCGGCTTGAGAGGAGACCATAGCCGTGGGAAATTCCGCCGCCCATGACGACCATGTCGCGAGATGGAGCAGATTGGTAAAGCCGATGCCTAGCCAGTGAGCTTCCCTGTCAATCAGCCCAAGTGCCGCTTCGTCACCGCCGCATGCCGCCTCGACAACGTGTCGACCCGTGACCTCGCCGTCGTGGGACAGCGTTCGCAACGCCGAGCCGTCGCATGCCGTGCCCGACGCCACAGCCTCGAAGCAGCCCCCCGCAATGGCATCGTTCGCTCTCGTTCGTGATGGTCATGTGGCCGATTTCACCTGTGAGCCCGCGGCGCCCATGTACGATCCGGCCATCGGAGATCACCTCGCCGCCGATACCTGTCGATACGGTGACGAACACCAGCGAAGCCGCGCCGCGGCCGGCGCCGAAATGCCATTCGCCGAGAGCGGCGGCGTTGCCATCATTCTCCAGCCGCACAGCAGGTTCAACCGGTCCTGAAGAAGGCGCGCGAGGGGACTTCACGCCAGCCCGGTAGGCTCGTCAGGCTCATAACCTGAAGGCCGCAGGTTCAAATCCTGCCCCCGCAACCAGATACACGAAAGCCCGCCTCGTGCAGGCTTTCGTGTGTTTGGACACTGGGCATCGCGCGTCCACAACAATCATCAATGTAAACGCGGTCGGCGTCGCTCGCTGAGCTGCCGTCCCCGGTTCCAGCGAGCGAGGGTCTCCGGCACGACGCCCGTCTTGCGAACGGCGGCCTCGGCACTCATGCGGATCCGTTCGAGGGCAACACCCGCCTTGGCGGCATAGTCGAGGGCGGCCGGATCGTCCGAATGCACATCCTGGATCGCGGCGAAGACGGTCTCCGCCTCGGCCAGCCGTTTGCTGGCCGCAAGGGCGATACCGCGCTTGTAATGCGCCTGGATGAGATGCGGCCCGATCTCGCCGACCCGGCGGAAAGTCTCGGCGGCCTGCTCATATTGATGTAGCGCAAGCTGCGTGTCGCCAAGCCGCATATGGATCGGCGTCGGATCGGGCGCTTGCTCGACGAGGGCCTTGTAGGCAGCCAGTGCCTCCGTCAGCTTGCCCCGGTCGAACAGCAGATTGGCGAGCCCGAATTCCGCGCCGGTATGGCCTGGAGCCGATTGCAGGACCTGGTTGAAGGCGATCTCCGCCTTGCTCCGGGCTCCATTGCGGTACATGTCGAGCGCCTGTTCATAGACGAAACGAATGCTGCGCGGGTTGAGCACGCCATGCAGATTCTGGCCGCTGCGGGTGCGGAACAGGGTGCAGCTGATCCGCCTTTCCTCCACCCCGAACATGTACTTATAGGGTTCGTTTCCGCGCAGGAAGTCATAGGTCTTGAAGCCCTGCTCGATCGCTCGCCGGATGCAGTATCCATGCAGGATGAGGCCGGGAGACGGCGTCTTCCAATTCTCGTCGCGGCCGGTGATATAGAAGAGGATGGCCTTTCTCTGCCGGTCGACGATATTCGCCAACGCCCCGAGCGGCTGGTCGCCATGCCAAAATATCGGCACCTCGAGATTGCCGCAGTTGAAGCTGTCCATCAGCATCTCGCGCGTGGTGATGATCAGCCGCTCGGTCCGCTCGGCGCCTTTGCGGGCACTCCATTTGATCCGCCAGAGATTGAAGAGGATGTCCATGTCCCGATCGATGGTCTCGGGAGTTGCCATCGTGATCCGGTAAATATCGTCGCCTTCGACCTTGCGCAGGAACCGCCGGAGCTTCTGGCGCGTCTGGCTGCTCATCCTCTGCTCGAGATAGTCGTCGAAGCTGGCCGGCAGGGGGACGATGGGACAGATCGTATTGTCGATATTCTCGCTATTCTTGGGCGAGCTGTCGCGAAACATCACCTCCGGTCCCTGCAGCGCCTCGATCATCTTCTCGCGCCGGCCGGCAGGGCCGCTGAAATACTCGAGCTTCAGGTCGGTCCAGTTCTGATGTTTGAGAAACGAAGCAAAGCCGGCAATGGCATGATGCTCGTAATCCGGTCTGACGATGAGACCGGTATAATCGGCCGCAAAATTCCCGGCCATGATGATTTCGTCGTAGAAGAGCCCGGTCTTCTCGTTCAGATGCGTGATGAGACGCAGCGGAAAGAAGGCGACATAAGGTGCTTCGGGGTCGCGTTCGCGCAGAGCAAGGATGAACCAGCGGCGTCGGCGGGACAGATAATTCTTCAGCCAGATCCAGGAGAGGAAATGCTGCGCGTCGGGATCTTCCATGAAGACCTGATCCCAGTTGTCGCGTACCGCCTCGAACCCGGCAATGGTGTCGATGATATCTATGCGCATGCCGCCCCCCAATACCCCATACGTCACTCGGGAGGTTTCATTCTAATGGCAAACATCGATCTTCAAATAAACCGTCCGGATGATTTGCAGGACCTAAATGTGATTAGTCCGGAGCCGGCGTATAACCCAAAATCGCGATCGTTTTTGGAAAAAATCATGCATAGATTCAAAGTGATAGAGCCTACCTCCTCTTGGAGGGCGGCGCGCTTCAATGTACATCGCCCGAAAGTGTGCAGCGGTTTTGAGAACATGCATACATAAGGATTAGATCAGAGCTCACCGGCGATCTGCGGGCTCGCATGGATGAAGGCCCAGAGCGTCCGGCTGATGGCGACGATTTCGGCGATCGACTTTTCCAGAAGGTCGATCTCGCGTGCGTCCATCTGCTCGATCTTGCCGTAACGGATCTCCTTGTCGTCCTCGACGAGCCGCATCAGCTGCGTGCTCGAGATCTCTCCCTTATCGTCGAAGGAATAGATGCAGTGATTGTATTTGTTGCGTGTCTTGGATTCTTTCTTCAGCCGCGACATGGCCGAAAGGATCGCCTTGCGGTCGGAAGGAGATGTCGAAGCGAGTTTGGAAAGCCGTTCGATGAGGTCGATCCGGGCGCGCGTCGTGTTGAGCGTCAGGAACACGACGATTGCTGCTTCCTTTTCGACCCGGAGAAGATGGGCGATGATGTAGATCAGCAGGCTTTCGGTGTTCGTCCAGACATAGTTCAGCCGGCCGACCCGCAGCAGGACATCGGACATCGCCGCCATGCTTGACCCTTTCTCCCCGGAGGGGATCCATCCATGAAGGATGGCATATGGACATTACATCAGAACAACGGGCAAGTCCGTCGCACTTACCGGATCGCGGGCGATCAGCGTTCCTTGAAAGCCCGCGACATGCTGTCGGTGATTGGTTTGCTCAAATATTCGAAGAAGGTGCGTTCCGACGTCTGGATCAGCACTTCGGCCGGCATGCCGGGAACGGGATGGAAATTGTGCACCCGTGCAATCTCGGAATCGGGTATTCCGACGCGGACGATATAGACGTCCTTGACTGAAGCTCCCGAATTTTCCTCGATCGAATCAGCTGAGACATAGAAGACCTTGCCCTGCAGAACAGGGGTCGTGCGCCGATTGAGCGCCGTGAGGCGGATCGAGGCCGTTTCGCCCTCATGCAGCTGATCGATCGAGGTGCGCAGCACCTGCGCTTCCAGGATCAGCGGCACATGCGCCGGCAGGATCTCCATGATCGGCTTGCCTGTCGTGATGACACCGCCGGCTGTGTGAAAATAGGAGCGCACGACCGTGCCCGACACCGGCGAACGGATGGTGGTGCGTTCGAGCACGCCGGCGGCCTCGCGCATCTGTTCGCGCACGCTGTCCAGATCGGTTTCGGCGGTCTCGAGTGCATCGAGTGCCGCCTGCTTATTGGAGTTGACGGCGATGACGGCTTCCTGGCGGAATTTGGCGATCTCCGCCTCGCTCTCGTTGAGCTCACCATTCAGTCGAGCAATGTCGCCCATCGCATCGGCGATCGCCCGTTCGATGGCCAGAAGATCCGTCTTGCGCATATAGCCGACCTTGACCAGTCGGGCCTTGGAATCGCGTTCCTCGGTCAGCAACGACAATTGCCTTTCAAAGGATTCTCGTTGGCCCTTATAGCCGGCGAAACGGTATTCTAGCGACTTGATGTTCTTCTCGATCAGATTTAGCTGCTCCTCGAGCTTGATCTGCTTGCTGTGGAAGACGACGTTCTGGCTCTGGATGATCGCGTTGATGTCGGGATCGCTTGCCTCTTTCATCACGATATCGGGAAGTTGGAATTCGCGCAGGCCCTGCGCTTCGGCGCGGAGCCTTGCGACGACAGCTTCCAGGCGCAGCCGACGAAGCTGCAGCATCCGCTCGTTCGAGCGGGACGCCGTGGGGTCGAGGGTCAGCAGGATATCGCCTTCCTTGACCGTATCGCCCTCGCTTACGCGCATCTCCCTGATGATGCCGCCTTCCAGATGCTGGATGATCTTGTTGTTGCCGGTCGCGACGAAGCTTCCTTGCGCGATAACAGCGGAAGCAAGCGGTGCCGTCGCCGCCCAGAAGCCGAAGCCTCCGAACGAGGTGAAGAGAACCGTCAGGCCGACGATGCTGTGCATCCGGATCGAGCGCGGCACGTCGCTATACCATTCGAGCTGCACCGGACCGGTCGTCTCCTGCTTTTTCCGTCCCATGTCGTTCATCCTTCGATGCGCGGTGCTTGTTGACCGTTATTGCCGTTGTTCTTGGAAAGCGCCTGCAGTACCTCGATCCTTTCCCCGAACATGGCGACAGTGCCCTCCTTGAGCACGAGGATCTTGTCGACGCATTGGAGAAGGGCTGGACGCTGGGTGATGGTCACGGTGGTGATGCCCTGCTTCTTGGCATGGATCAGCGCCCTGGCAAGCGCTGCCTCGCCCTGGGTATCGAGGTTTGAATTCGGCTCGTCGAGGACGACGAATTTGGGGTTGCCGAAAAATGCGCGAGCCAGCGCAATGCGCTGCTTCTGGCCGCCGGAAAGCGGAGCGCCATCGGCCGCCACGATGGTTTCGTAGCCCTGGGGGAAGCCTGCGATGAGCTCGTGCACGTCGGCCAGCACTGCGGCTTCGTAGATCTGATGATCGTCGACGTCGTCGCGCATGCGGCAGATATTGGCCTTGATCGTACCGGGAAAGAGCTGCACGTCCTGCGGCAGATAGCCGATGCTTTCGCCGAACTGGCGCTGGTCCCAGTTGCGCAGATCCATCAGATCGAGGCGAACATTTCCCGATGTCGGGACGATCGAGCCGACGAGCATCTTGCCGAGCGTCGTCTTGCCGGACCCGGAATTGCCGATGATCGCAAGCGATTCCCCCTTCCTGAGCGAGAAGGAGATGCCGTTGAGAATGACCTTCTTCTGCGGCGGCGGCACGAAGAGAATGCGTTCGACATCGAGCCGGCCTTCGGGATTGGGAAGGCGCAGGCGCGGGAAGTTCAACGGCGAGTTCAAGAGCAGGCTCTTGATCCTGCCATAGGCGGCGGCCGACCGGTTGAACTGGTGCCAGCCTTCGATGGCGCCTTCGATCGGCGCCAGCGCGCGTCCCGATATGATCGAGGAGGCAATCACCATGCCGCCCGTCAGCTCGCCCGAAAGCGACAGGTGCGCACCCCAGCCGAGCAGGGTGACCTGGGTGATCATACGGCAGGCCTTCGATATGCCGGAGAAGATGATGTTGCGGTCCTGCGCCTCGACTTGCGATTTCAGCGAGCCCGCCGTTTCCCGGCCCCACATCTTCACCGCTTCGGGGATCATCGCCATTGCGTTGATGATCTGCGAATTGCGCGACATGGAATCGAGGTGGAAATTTGCCCGGCTGAGGTAGCCGTTGGATTCGGCAAATTGCCGGGCGGTGAATTTCTGGTTCAGATAGGCGATCACGAAAAGCACCGCGCAGCAGGTCATGATGATGATGCCGAGATGTGGATGCACGAAATAGACAACGACCACGAAGAACGGCATCAGCGGCGCATCGAGAAACGCGATCAGCGTGCCGGATGTCAGGAAGCCGCGCAAAAGCTGCAGATCCTGCAGCGTCTGATAATCCTTGCCGCTGCCATGCAGCGATGCTCTCGCTGCAGCGCTGAGGATCGGCGCGCCGAGCTGCACTTCGAGTTCCACCGCGGTGCGCATCAGGATGAAGCGCCGCACCGAATCCATGAAGGCCTGCAGCAGCACGGCGCCGATCACGGCGATCGAGAGCATGACGAGCGTATCGATGGAGCGGCTCGTCAGCACCCGGTCGGATATCTGGAAGAGATAGAGCGGGATTGCCAGCAGTAGGACGTTGATGGCGATCGTGAACATCATGACGACCACCATGTTGCGTCGCACCGCCGCCATGCCCCGCGAGAGGCTGGCGGCGAAATTCACAGGCTCGCTGCGCTTGTGAAAACCGCCGCCACTTCCTCCGCCCCCGCCCCCGCCGCCCCCGGGATCGGAATCCTTGCCGTTTCCGCCGCCGCCGGTGCGCAGCCGCCTGTCACTCTCGCTGATCGGACCGCTTTCGCCTTCGATGGTCTTGCCGAAGGGCATCGTCGGGCTCGATTTGAGCTCGGTCTTCTCTTTCGGCAGTTCGGGGGGCACCCGCGCTTCGATCCGCGGTTGGGCCGGTGCTTCCACCGGTTTTGCTGTCGCCGGGCTCGGCGCCACGGCGGCAGGAGGCGCAGTTTTCACATTCGAGCCTTCCGGCGTCACCGTTTTCTGCGTCACGGGCGGCTGAATTGCACTTGCGCCTCCGATGTCGGCAGCCTCCCGCGCCGCAACTTCGACCGTCTCCTTGCCGCCGTCGGGAGACGAAGCAACGGCGCCGCTGAGCCTGCGAAGATTCTCGACCGCCTGGTCGATCGCGGAGATGCACACTTTGCTCATCGCAGCGTCCGAGGGGGCAGCGGAAGGAATATTGCCCGACCTGAGATCGAGGGCGCTGCCTGCCGCAAAGATTTGTTTTGAAATCTGGTTCATCGTGGTTCCTCCGCAATACTCAAGGTCACGCGACCATGGCTTGCATTACGTCGGCGGGGTGCGCCGACGACCATGAAAAATCATGTCCGGCATTGATGACGCCGTCCGCAGAATCGCTGCCCGCCGGATCGTCGTTGTCGAGAAAGGCAATAACTTCGTTGGCGAGCCTGTCGTCGGCCGGCTGCGGCTGCGTCGTGTCATGCTCCACCAGCCCGCCCTGAATGAGGATGGCGTCTGAATAGAGCTGGCCCGCCAGATAGGTCGTCTGGCCGAAACTGTCGTAGTCGACGATCTCGGCGATGTTGATGACCGCATTGCTGCCTGTGTCGATCGTCACCGTTGCATCGGGATTGTTGTCGAGGATGGTCGATGCCGCCTGGGTCACATCATCGGAATCGCCGAGAATGCTGACCTGCTTTATGATCGTCATGTCGTAGAGATTGCCGGTGATGTAGAGCACGTTGAGACCGGCATATCCCTGGAAACTCACATCGAACGACAGCCCTTCCGGCATATTGGGATCGCGATCTTCGATCGCCTTCTGCGCCTCGACCATATAGTCCGGCATGGCCGCGAAGGGGCTGTCCGTCCCGACATTGTGGATCGAGGCGAAATTCCAGATCAGGTTGTTGCCGGTCTGGATGTCGGCGCCGGGATCGAAGCCGTCTTCCGCCCGCACCCAGTCATTGTCGTAGAGCAGCGAGATCTGCGTGATGCTGTTGATGTCGAGCACATTGCCGCCGATGATCACCAGATCATACTGCATGCCCATCCCGAAAAAGGAGGAGAAGTTGATGGAGGTATTGCCGCCCGTCAGAACCGTGGCTTCGGATCCCGAGGTGGTTACCGTCATCATGTCGTTGTCGCTGACGAAGTGATATTGCTCGATCCACTGTACGAAGGAAACGTCGCCATCGATGACGCTGACCCGCCAGCTGTTCGGGAACGTCGGCTCGGCAGCATCGCTGTCGGCGTGGCTCGATGCTTCGAAGGTGCTGTGTTCGAAGACGGCGATATTTTTGGCGACCGTTCCCGCCTCCTCGGCCGAATGGCCGGATGAGCGCAGCGCCGAGGCGATCTCGTCGTGATCGCTGTAGACGAAGGCCTGAGAGATCGCGTCGATCTGGTGGTAGTTGCCCATTACCGCGGTGACCGAAGTAATGACGCCGGAGTTGATCACCGAGGCGACGTTGACAAGGAGATTTGCACCGGCGGTCACATCAAGGCTACTGCCGCTGGGATCTGTCTGTTCGACGGACGAATTGCTGTCGTCGGGTTCTTCCTGGAGCTTGGCGAGACCGCGGTCGGGCAGGAAGTCGTCGAGGACGGGTATATCGGTCTCGGCCTTGCCATTGACGTAGACGATGGGGCCGTCGCCCGCGGGATGGGTGGTGACGAAATGATGCGTCGCGTCGGTGCTGGGCGAGGTTGTCCCGCTGTCCTCGGTATTCTGGACATTCTGGATATAGCTTTCGAGATCCTGGGCGATCTTCAGCGCGCCATCATAGGTGTCGGTTCGGTGGAGGCCCGAAAAAGGCGTGAGGATCTCAGCCTTGGTGCTGAAGTCCGCGAGCTTTTCGATGACAAAAGTCGTGTCTCGCGGCGCATGGACGCCGTTCGTCATATCGAGATAATCGTCGTCGTAGAGGACGTTGACCTGGAGGACATGACTGATCGTCGAGCCAGGCCCGGCAAAGACGGTCAGTTCCGGCTCATCCGTGAGCACGATATCGGTCGGATCGCCGAAATGCGGTAACGGGATGTCCTTTGCGGCAATCGCCGCCAGCTTCTCGAGGCTCTCTTCGAAGACGCGGCCTAAATGGCGTGCCGGACCATATTCGATCTCGTAGCTGCCGCTTTTGTAAATGACGCCTGGATCGTAATCCTTGAGCTGAAGATCGGAAGAGAAGGCAGCCGTATAGGCATCCTGATCCGGCAGAACGGGAACATCCGCGCCCGGTCCTGCGCCTTCAGCATAGTTGGTGCGCAACCGCATCTCGTCGGTCGTCATCTCGAAGAGACCGATGAAGTGCGCGATGATTTCCGAAATCTTCTCGATATGCATGGTTCGGCCCTCCCATTCGAAATGACGATCGGCCTTCTGGGCGCCCCTCGCTGGGAGCTGCGGTGTGGTCGTCAAACCGTTTTCAAGCAATCAAGCTGCACCGGCCGGGGCCGGTGCAGCTCGTCTTGGTCGTTGGAGGTCCGTGTCAGGTGCTGGTATCCTCGCCGACGTCGGAAACATGAGAATTGCCGCCGATGACGCTGGAGTCGATTGTGTTGCTGAGCAGGTTCGCACCCTGAACAAGCTCGAGGTGGAAGCCGGAATTGGCAAGGATTGCCGAAGCGTCGGCCGTGCTCGAGCCATTGGCATCGTCGCCAGCCTTGAGATCCCAGCCCTTGCCGTCCATCTCAATGCCTTCTGCACTATCGGCGTGGCCGCCATCGGCCTTCAGATGGTTCTCGGCCGCCTGGTTGTTCATCGTGGTGTTCCAGGCATTATCCTGGTCAGCCAGATGGTTCGCCTGGACGGCGCTGAAGCCGCTGTCGTTGCCGGCGCCGGACAGCGAATTGTTGAGGATGCTGTCAACGTCGAGAGTGAAGGAGAAGTCGTCGCCGAGGTTGAAGGTGAGGTCGTGGCCGGCAACGCCGAGATTGTCGAAGTCCTTGACGTCTTCGATGACGGCGAAGTCGGTATCCGTCTTGTTGAAGCTGTCGGCCGTGTTGTTGCTGTCGGAGATCGTCTTGGTATCCGTATCCGTAATGGTCTTGACGTCGGTGTCTGTCACGGTCTTCGTATCGGTGTCCGTGATCGTCTTGGTGTCGGTGTCGTTGTCGCTGTACGACTTGCTGTCATAGCTCCAGTCGTAGTCGTTATTGGAGTCGGTGATCGTCGTGGTCTTGGTGCTCGTATCGTCGTCGGACTTGTAGCTCCAGTCATATTCGTTGTCGCGGTTGTCGCCATTATTTGCGGAGAGCTCGGCCTTGACGTCCACATCTACGCTGTTGTCGGTATTGTCGCGATTGTCGCCATTGGCGACGCCGCCGACATAACCGGTCGAGCCGTCGTCAACTTCAGTTGAATTGATAGCGCTGTTGGCAAAGCCGTCGGCAAGCGCCCCGACCTTCGTGATTTCGATGTCGTCAGACATTCAAGTTTCTCCAGAAAAAAACCGGAGCAGCTTTTCGAAATCCCTCTCATCTCAAATGGGATTTTACTCGCGCTCGCTCCGATGCGGTTAACATCGGCAGATGTATTCGATACTAGTCATCTGCGGCTTCTTCGCGATTTGTTGATCAAACCGTTGGTATTGGGAACGTACGCACTCAGTACAAGGCCGCACATATCCGGCTCCGAATCCTGAAGCGGATAAGGAGTATTCACGCTTACTTTTCGTGGGTTGCCCTAAATGGAGGCCATGTATCAAAACGCAAAACAGTACATGGGTTTTCCATGTCGCCACTTGGACGACGATCACAGATTGCTGGAAAAAATGCGGATCCGATAGACATCAATTCGGGCTAAGGCGGATCTGCCATGCCCGGTTAGCCCTGGATAGCCCCTGTCGTTGGAGCTTTAAGATCTCTTCGGCGGGAGCGTCGGCGGGCAACGAGAATCCGGGGATCCCGGCATTCGCTGCCGGGTTTGAGGGGCGCCTTCCCCGTCCTGTATCCGGCCACCCTGCATGACGAAATTATGGCAATCTGTACTGAAATATTACATTAAGCTGTTCAGCTATAGTCAGAGCAAATATAACCTTGAAGTATCTATTGAAGTGAAAATACAACCAAGGCTTTGTATCGTATCGTTTTTCCCCCGCTAAAACTAATCACTTTGGGCCATTTCCTTCCTTCTCAATCCGTATTAACATAATTAAGAAATGTCTAAAAAATAAGGCGATGACATTCGGGATCGACATTTCATACTATTTAATACCCGCCATCGCTCCACGTTTGAGTAAAGTGTAACGCTAGGGGAGGCGTATATGTTCATGACAGGGTCTGGAATGGAGAATGCGGACCAAGGAAGGAAGTTGAGTTCGTCTGGAGATACTATACTAGTGGTAGCCAAGGCGGATCTGTTTTCGGAATGCATGGTAGAAGCACTGGCAAAGAAATTTCCGAACTGTGAAGTAGCAAGCATAACGAGCACAAAGCCGATGCTGGAAAAAGATACCAGCGAAATGAAGCTCGTTTTATTCTATCATATACCTGGCCCTGAGCTTCAAGAAGCGCTGCAGGCTGCCCGCGAAAACCACCCTGAAACCTCGATCGGACTTGTCGTCGAAGCTATCGACATGCTCGAGCCCTATGTCAGCCGGCTGGTGGAGGCAAGGATCATCGATGGCGTCCTGCCGCTCAACCTCCGACTCGACGTCTTCATGGCCGCTGTGGATCTACTGATGAAGGGCGGCGAACATTTTCCGTCGGCACTTCTAAACCGTCTCAACAACAAGAACACCCAGCTGGAACCTTCGCTCTATCAGACAAAATCGGTCGATGCGGCGCGCAACAATGCGCTCAAGCTGAGACGCGACAGTATCTCCGCTTTGACCACCCGGGAGGTTCAGATCCTGGATCTCATATGCAAGGGGACGCAGAACAAGATCATCGCCGACAAGCTGCATCTTTCCGAAAACACCGTGAAGGTTCACGTCCGCAACATCTACAAGAAGATGAACGTCCGAAACCGCACGGAAGCGGCATCCCGTTTCTTCAATGAACACCCTGCCGGCGAAGACGATATGTCCGGCCGGTGGCGCAATTGATGTAACGATCTGTTTTGCTTCAGATAGAGGGACGCGCAAAGCAGCGTGACTTCTGTCCGAAGCCGCTTGGGGAGCAGATATAAGGCGCTGAGCCGTGATAGGCGACAGTGCGGGCCGTGACCCCGGCCGGGCGCCCGGCGCGATTTTCCGGATAGGCATAGGCCTTGGAGACGCGCGGCGCCTCGACGATACTCTTCTTCGCGACGACCGCGATATCGTCATCAACGACCGTGCAGGCCGTCTGTCCGATCGCCATAAGCGCCGTTCCCCAGACGAACATCGCCAAGCGAAGACGCCGGCCTTTCAGCTGCGCTGCATCTTGTTTTTTCAACATAGCCCAAACCCCTCGCATATGGCGCTTCCGGATGCAAGACCGGCCGTGCCGTTGAGCGCGGCCGATCCCCCGACTTCCCTCGTATATTAGCTGCATTGAGTGAAGCTTGAGAGGCGGATGAGAGGCGTATTGGTGGTAAAGCGTTGAAAGTGATTAATCATTTGTTACTTTGAAGAATACTTGCGTAATTATTTTGGATAGCTGGAATTTTTCAAGTTGACCTTGGCGATAGTCGTTGTATTGTTTTAATAGTAATTCGGTATCTGGAGAGTAACTACAAAGTTATTCATGTATGGACGCTCAGTTTCATGAATATCCGGAGCGGATAACGGAGGCATGCAGTGCATAAATAATCAAAAGACTAAATACATGGGAAGGAGTTTGTAATGCGTAGTTTCGTTCCCAACGAAGGCTATTCTGAAGTGTCAGGCATACCGGTGCTCCAAGGGCGACGCACCGTTCTTGTGAATGGCGGGGGCGGCTTCCTCGGTTCACATCTCTGCGAAAGGCTCCTGCAGCGCGGCCACAGCGTCATATGCCTCGACAATTTTTTGACCGGCCGCCGTACGAATGTCGATCATCTCACATCGAACACCCGCTTCCGCATCGTCGAGCACGATGTTCGCCAGCCCTTCGATATCGACGCGTCGCTCATCTTCAATTTCGCCTCCCCCGCCTCTCCGCCTGATTATCAGCGGGATCCGGTGGGAACACTGCTCACCAATGTGCTCGGCGCCGTCAACACCTTGGACTGCGCGCGAAAGACCGGTGCAATCGTCGTTCAGTCGTCGACGTCGGAGGTCTATGGCGACCCGAACCAGAGCCCGCAGCACGAATCCTATTGCGGCAATGTCAACCCGATCGGACCGCGCGGCTGTTACGACGAAGGCAAGCGCAGCGCCGAAACGCTGTTCTTCGATTACCACCGGACTTACGGCGTCGACATTAAGGTCGGCCGCATCTTCAATACCTACGGGCCGCGCATGCGCCTGGACGACGGACGGGTGGTTTCCAATTTCATCGTGCAGGCCCTGCGCAATGCCGATCTGACGATCTATGGCGATGGCCAGCAGACCCGTTCCTTCTGCTATGTCGACGATCTCATCGACGGTTTCCTGCGTTTTTCGGCTGCCGGCAGCGCTTGCAACGGCCCGATCAACCTCGGCAATCCAGCCGAAATGACCGTTCGACGCCTGGCGGAAATCATTCGGGACCTGACGAACTCGCGTTCCCGGATCGTCCACCTGCCTGCGGTCACCGACGACCCCCGTCAGCGGCGGCCGGATATTTCCCGTGCCATGGCCGAGCTGGGCTGGCAGCCCCGCATCGGGCTCGAAACCGGCCTGGCTCGCACCGTCGAATATTTCGACGGCCTGCTGGCCGGCACAGAGAAGGCGGAGGTCGTATGAGATGCCCCGCTACATTCTCGTCACCGGCGGCGCCGGTTTCATAGGCAGTCATATCTGCAAAGCGTTGTCGCGCGCCGGCATGATCCCGGTCACCTACGACAATCTCTCGACGGGACATGCCGACAGCGTCCGCTGGGGTCCGCTTATCCGGGCAGAGCTTGCCGACGCCGCCGCGCTGCGCCGGACTCTTGCAGAATTTTCGCCCGATTGCGTCATCCATTGTGGTGCCAATGCCTATGTCGGCGAATCCGTCGACATGCCCAGGAAATATTACCGGAATAACGTCGTTGGCAGCCTGACCCTGCTCGAGGCCTGCCTCGATCAGGATATCGACCGGATCGTCTTTTCGAGCAGCTGCGCCACCTATGGCGTTCCCGCCTCGTTGCCGATCCGGGAGGAAAGCCCGCAGCACCCGGTCAATCCCTATGGGCGCACCAAGCTGATCTTCGAGATGGCGCTCGAGGATTTTGCCGCTGCCTACGGCGTCCGCTTTGCCGCACTGCGTTATTTCAATGCCGCCGGCGCCGATCCTGATGGCGAGCTTGCCGAACGGCATCACCCCGAGACCCATCTCATCCCTCGCGCCCTTCTTGCCGCCGCCGGCAGGCTGGAGCGGCTCGATATCTTCGGCACCGATTATGCGACCGAGGATGGAACCTGTGTTCGCGATTATGTTCATGTCAGCGATCTGGCGCAGGCGCATCTCGCCGCCGTCAATCATCTGATGGCGGGCGGCGGCTCGCTCAGCGTCAATCTCGGCTCTGGCCGGGGCACCTCGGTGCGCGAGATTCTCGAGGCGATCTATCGCGCGAGCGGCCGTGAAGTCCCCGTGAATTATCGCGCTCGCCGCGCTGGCGATCCGCCGGTCCTCTTTGCCAACACCGCAAGGGCGAAGGCGGAGCTCGGTTTCTCGCCGGTTTTCTCGGATATCGATACGATCATCCGCACCGCCGGCCCCACCTTCGGACTGGAGCTGACGGCATGAGCGACGCACTGCAAGTCGGTCACAGCGCCAGGACGGCGAAGGCCGCCGCAGCTGACGCATTCGATCCTGTTTTCGCTGGCTGGAACCGCGTCGCCTATGGCTTCGGCATCCTCTGCTGGCTGACAGCACTCGGTTATTTCTGGATCTGGTGGTGCCAGTCCGCCCATATCATTTCCTGGGCCGCCTTCGTGCTTATCACCCTCGTGCTTGCCTGGATCACGCTTGTGCCGGCCTATTTCATCCTGATCTTCCTCGATGCGAGGACAGTTAATCCTGCGGCACGGCTGCCGGAAGGGCGGGTGGCAATGGTCGTCACCAAGGCGCCGTCCGAGCCCTTTGCCGTCGTCCGCGCCACGCTGCAGGCGATGCTTGACCAGATCGACGTCGATTTCGATGTCTGGCTGGCCGACGAGGACCCTTCGGAGGAAACCAGGCGCTGGTGTGCGGCGCATGGCGTGCTGATCTCCACCCGGAAGGGCGTGACGGAGTATCATCGCACCACCTGGCCGCGCCGGACGCGTTGCAAGGAAGGCAACCTCGCCTATTTCTACGACCACTTCGGCTATGCGCGCTACGATTTCGTCGCCCAGTTCGATGCCGACCATGTGCCGACGCCGACCTACCTCCGTGAAATCCTGCGCCCCTTCGCCGATCCTAAGATCGGCTATGTCTCCGCTCCCAGCATCTGCGATGCCAATGCCAGCGAAAGCTGGGCGGCGCGTGGCAGGCTCTATGCCGAGGCAAGCCTGCACGGTTCGCTGCAGACGGGTTACAATAATGGCTGGGCGCCTCTTTGCATCGGTTCTCATTATGCGGTTCGCACGGCGGCCCTTCGCCAGATCGGCGGCCTCGGCCCGGAACTTGCGGAAGACCATTCGACAACGCTGATGATGAATGCCGGCGGCTGGCGTGGCGTGCATGCCGTAGATGCGATCGCTCATGGCGACGGACCGGCAAACTTCACCGATCTCGTCGTCCAGGAATTCCAGTGGTCGCGCAGTCTCGTCACGATCCTGCTGCAGCATTCCCGCCGTCATATCATGCACCTGCCTTGGCGACTGAGATTTCAGTTCGTGTTCTCGCAGCTGTGGTATCCGCTCTTCTCCGCCTTCATGGCCGTGATGTTCCTGCTGCCGGTTGCCGCCTTGATGACGGGCCAAGTCTTCGTCAATGTGACCTATCCGGATTTCCTGCTGCATTTTACGCCGATATCGGTCGTGCTGACGCTGTTTGCCTTCTTCTGGCGGGCTACGGGAACCTTCAGGCCGCACGATGCGAAACTGTTCGGCTGGGAAGGGCTAGCTTTTATCTTCCTGCGCTGGCCGTGGTCGCTTGCCGGCAGCCTCGCTGCGCTTCGCGACTATATCTACGGCTCCTTCGTCGATTTCCGCATCACACCGAAGGGAAGGCAGCAGCAGCGGTCTTTGCCGTTGCGCGTCATCGCGCCCTATATCGCGCTCGCCGGACTGTGCGCAGCCGCCATGGCACTGGCCAGTGAGGCCGCTGCCGCCCAAGGCTTTTATATTTTCGCGGCGATGAATCTCTCGATCTATCTGTCGCTGACGGTGCTGATCGTCATTCGCCATGCGATCGAGAACGATCTGCCGCGGCTGCCGCAATCACGCGGCCTGTGGCTTGCGACGGCCACGGGGCTTGCGATTTGCATCACCGGCGGCATGCAGGCGGGCAGCCATGGTCTGCATAGCCTCGAGGCCCTTTCCCACGGCCAGACGTTCATCAGTTTCAGCCAATCACAGTTTGCCGTAGCCGGTGCCGGTGTCGGCGGCGGCAAGACCAGGATCGTGAAGTTCCGCCTCAGATGGAATGGGTTCGGAAGCACGGGGCGGGACGAACAAGGTGTCTGAGCCGGCGGAACCGGCAAGTGTCGAGTAGGAGGATGTAATGAGTATCGGATCGAGACTATACGGAGGGGCCCTCGCTCTCAGCCTGTGTCTGCCCATGGCGGCACACGGCGCCGAGGTCGCCAAACAGAAAGCGCCGACGCCGGTCAGCGCCTATGAGCTCTATCGTATCTATGGCGACAAGACCTGGACCTGGAACACCGGCGGCGGCCGTTTCTTCGATGACGGCCGGCGATTTATCGCCTGGAGCAATGACAAGGGTAAGCCGTCCTTCGCCGAAGGCAGATGGGTGGTCGACGATCTCGGCCAGCTCTGCATGCGTGCCACCTGGACGAATGCCGAGGGTGCGGCCCGCGCCAGCACCTGTTTCGGTCACCGCAAGATCGGCAACACGATCTATCAGCGGCGCCAGCCGGACGGCAAGTGGTACGTCTTCCGTCATGCATCGGTGCTCCCGGATGACGAGTTCCGCAAGCTCGTTCCCGTCGATACGGTCAGCGCGAAGGCGCGCGAACTGAAGCAGGTCCTGCTGAGCCAGGAAATAGCCCGAAAAGGAGGGTGAAGCCATGAAGAAGCTAATGAAAAACAACCTCTCGACCACCGCGATCGCGCTGCTGTTGTTGTGTCTCGCGGATCTTCCGGGCCGAAGCGAAGTGCAATATGCGGGCATTGCGCCAAACCCGGCGGCGGCCGTGCAGACGATTATCGACAAGCGCCCCGTCCTTCATGCCGACGGCATCAAGTTCGGGGCCTACGATCCGCACGGCGATTTCGGCGCGCAGGCGAATGTCGCGACCGAAGCCCTGTTCCTGCCGTGGGAGGACGTCGACCTCGAAACGTTGCGCGTCGCCGATGCCTATGCGCTGGCTAGAGGCCGCAACCTGCTGATCACTGTGGAGCCATGGTCCTGGGACGTCGATTGGCGGCTCACCTCCGCACAGCTTCGCGCAAAGGTCCTGCGCGGTGACTACGATGTCAACATGCGTTCGATCGCGCATATGATATCCGAGCTGAAAAGCCCGGTGATCGTCCGCTGGGGACAGGAGATGGAGGACAAGTCAGGGCGGTTCTCATGGTCCGGCTGGAGCCCGCAGGACTATATCACGGCCTACAAGCGGATGATGGACATTGTCCGCCAGGAGGCGCCTGGCACAGAGCTCATGTGGTCGCCGAAGGGAGAGCCTGGCCTCCAGGCCTATTATCCCGGCGACGATTATGTCGATCTCATCGGGCTCTCGGTCTTCGGTCTGCAGCGCTACGACGAGCTTGCCCACAATGAGCACCGGACGTTCTCGGAAGCATTGAAGCAGGGGTATGATCTCGTCGCCGGTTACGGAAAGCCCATCTGGGTGGCGGAGCTCGGCTATGAAGGCGGCGACGCCTATATCAGGCCGTGGATCGAAACTGCCACGTTGAAGCAGAACGCCTTCCCGAATCTGCAGGAAGTCGTCTATTTCAACGACCGGGATGTGCACGCATGGCCGTTCGATCTCGGCCGGCCGGACTGGCGCGTGGTCGAAAACCTGGACAGCAACTGATAGTCCGGAAAACAGAGGCCTGAAAAACGGAGAGGCCCGCCGGGGTGTTGCGGGCCTCTCCTCATGTCGGGCGACCGATCATCCCTTGATCGTTGCCTTACCCTCTTCGACGAGCCGGGTCGCCGCATCGGCGGGCGATATCCGTTCGAAGGCGAGTTCGTCACAAATCGGGCGCAGCACGCGCTGGTCGAATTGCGTTGCGCCCATCGGCACCGGCGGCGGATACTCGCCGACCTGATCCTTGAGCAGGTTCACGTATTTGACCGTTTCCTGCTCCGTCGGGTTGAGTTGCGGCAGGATGGCTTCACGGACGGTAGGCGACATTGGCACGCCGCGTTCCACACCGAGAATCTTGCCGGCTTCGGGATCATTGACAAAGAAGCTGATGAACTTCGCGGCAGCTTCGCCCTGCTTGGTCGTAGCGCCCACACTCCAGATCAGTGCCGGACGGTAATAATGGCCGGATGGTCCGCCCTTCTTTTCACGCGGCAGCATGGTGATGCCAAGCTTGTTCTTGATGATCAGCTGATAGCCGACCATCTGGTTTGAATAGGCCATGCCGATCACCGATTTGCCGAGACCAAGGCAATTGGTGTCGATCGTGTTTTGATCGAGGGTCTGCACGTCGGCAGCAACGGTGCCGCCCGCCTTACGCAGTTTCTCCCAGTAGTCGAACCATTCCCTGGCGTCGTCGGCCGTGAAGCCGAGCCCCACGCTTTCCCTCGCAAAGAGGCTCTTGCCGCGCTGGCGCAGCCAGGCATCGAACACATAGTTGTAGCGCGCCGCATAGGGGCCGCCGCCCTTGCCGGAGGACTTGGCGAGTTCTACGGCGAGCTTGGCGTACTCATCCCAGGTGAGGTCGGGCGTCGGCAACGGGATGCCTGCCTTTTCGAATTCGACTGTGTCGAAGAACATCGAGAAGGAGTTGAGGCCGAGGCCAACACCATAGAGTTTGCCGTCAATGGTGGTCAGTTTCAGCATGTCGGCGCCGAAGGACTGAACGTTCAGCGTGGAGGGGACAAATTCATCGAGCGGCAGGCAGGCGCCGCGCTTCGAATAGTCTGAGATTGTTCCTGGCTCGAGTTGGAAGATGTCGGCGATCGAGCGGCCGGCCATCTGCGTTGCGAGTTTCGTCCAGTAGCCGTCGCCCGACAGCGATTCGCCGACCAGAGTGACGCCAGGCGTCTTCGACTGATAAAGCTTGGCAACATCGAGCGTACGCTTGGCGCGGTCGTTGGACCCCCACCACATGGCACGCAGCTGTGCGTCTTCGGCAAAGGCCGGAATGGCGCTTCCGGCACCGAGGGCGAGACCGGCGGCCGCACCGGCTGAACCCATCAGAAATGAACGACGATTGACCTGCATGATATTCCTCCTTGTCCCAACTGCCCGCTGCCATCCTCCAACGGCATTATCGAGCACTTCGGCAAACAGATTACGCAAAAAAAATTTTATTGCAAGAAGCAACCATTTTCTTGCAAATTTGCATTATTTGCATAATGTTTGCCTATGAACGACCAAAAGATCAGACGGCCGCGTCAGGCCGATATAGCCACATTGGCCGGCGTTTCCGTTTCCACGGTGTCGCGCGTGCTCGCCAACGAACCTGGTATCAGCGATACCGTCCGGCGCCAGATATTGAAGGTGGCAGCCGAGAACGGCTATCCCGTCAAACCGGCTTCCGAAGCCGTTGCCGGCGGGCTGGCGTTGATTGCCAGCGACGGCGTCACCGGCACTCTCAGCGTCTTCTATGAAGCGATCGTCGACGGCCTGCGCGCCGGCGCTGCGGAAGCGGGCATGCCCTTCGACGTCCGGCTGGTCCGCGAAGATCGTATCACGCCGGATGCCGTGCGCGACTATATGCAGACCGCGGGAGCTGAAGGTCTCTTTCTCGTCGGTATCGATCCGAACGAGACGTTGCGTGGCTGGCTGCAAGCCAGCATGACACCGACCGTTCTTGTCAACGGCACCGATCCAAGGATGCAGTTTGACGGCGTTTCGCCGGCTAATTTCTTTGGCGCCTACGAGGCCACCCGCCGGCTGACCGAGACCGGCCATCGTCGGATCCTGCATCTGAGCGGCTCCCACCGCCACACGATCCGGGAGCGCGTGCGCGGCTTCGAGGCGGCGATCGCCGCCGTCCCCGGCGCAGAGGGCCGTCTCGTGTCCCTGACCCTTGACGGCAGCGCCAGCCGGGAGGCGCATGAACGCACCGCCGCCGCACTTGCCGAGGATGCCGGTTTTACCGCCGCTTTCTGTATGAATGATTTTATCGCCGTCGGCGTGCTCGAAGCCGTCACCGAGGCCGGGCTGCGTGTGCCGGAGGATTTCGCGATTGTCGGTTTCGACGATCTGCCCTGCGCGCTGATGACAAGTCCGCAGCTTTCCACCATGCGCGTCGACCGCGCTGCCCTCGGGCGCGAAGCCGTTTCGCTGATGCTGTCCCGCTTCCGCAACAGGACGGCCGCTGCGCGCCATATCTGCCAGGCGGTCATTCCCATTCCGGGAGGAACCGTTCCGAACATCGAAAACCCGTGAGTGATGCCGATGACCTATGATCCCGCCAGCGCCAACCCGCTCGCAGGCAATCCGCTGGAAACCCGCGCCGATATGAGCCGTGCGCTGCTTGCGCTCTTTGATCCGCTGCTTGCCTGTTTCTCGAACGGCAATGCCCGCGTCACCCTCAATGGCGGCGGCGCCCATTTCGACCGGGCAGCGGCCGATCTCGAAGGGTTCGCCCGCCCGCTCTGGGGATTAGCGCCGCTTGGCGCAGGCAAGGGCGACTTCGCCCATTGGCATCGTTTCGCCGAGGGTCTCGCAAATGGCACCGATCCCGCCCATCCGGAATATTGGGGAACGGTCAATGGCCGCGATCAGCGGATGGTCGAGCTTGCCGCTCTCGGTTTTGCCCTGGCACTGGTGCCCGAAAAAATCTGGGAGCCGCTCGATGCGCGCGCCCGCAGCAATGTCGTCGCCTATCTCAAGCATGTCAGGCAGTTCGATTATGCCGACAACAACTGGAAATTCTTCCGGATCTTCGTCGATATCGCGCTCGATCGTCTCGGCGCCGATTTCGACCGCAGCCTGACGCGGCAATATCTTGAGGAGCTCGAAGGCTTTTATATCGGCGACGGCTGGTATCGCGACGGAAACGTGCGCCGTATCGACCACTACATTCCCTTCGCCATGCATTTCTATGGCCTGATCTATTCGAAGCTCGTCGACGACGATTATGCAAAGCGCTACCGCGAGCGCGCGGTCCTCTTCGCCCGGGATTTCCGCCACTGGTTTGCCGCTGACGGGGCGACGATCCCCTTCGGCCGCAGCCTGACCTATCGTTTTGCCTGCGGCGGCTTCTGGTCCGCGCTCGCCTTTGCCGATGTCGAGGCTCTGCCCTGGGGCGAGGTCAAGCATCTCTGCCTGCAGCATCTGCGCTGGTGGAAGGACAAGCCGATTGCCGATCGCGACGGCGTGCTGTCGATCGGCTTCGGCTATCCGAACCTGCTGATGTCGGAGAGTTACAATTCCGCCGGCTCGCCCTACTGGGCCTTCAAGGCCTTCCTGCCGCTGGCGGTCGCTGAGGATCACCCATTCTGGACGGCGAAGGAAAAAGTGCCGGAGCAGGCGCCTGATATCGTTCCCCAGCGTCATCCCGGCATGGTGATCATGCGGGCGGGCGGCGATGTCGTGGCGCTGTCTTCCGGCCAGGAAAACCTGCAGATGCGGTGCGGCACGGAAAAATATGCGAAGTTTGCTTATTCCGCTCGATACGGCTTCAGTGTCGAGGCCGATGAGCGTGCCTTTGCGCTTGCCGCCTTCGATTCAGCGCTTGCCTTCAGCGATGACGGCCTTCACTACCGCGTGCGCGAAACGAACGAGGAAGCCAGGCTCGCAGGCGACGTGCTCTATGCGAAATGGTCGCCTTTCCCAGATGTCGACGTCGAAACCTGGCTCGTGCCGGCCGCACCCTGGCACATCCGCCTCCACCGGATCAGGACAAGCCGGCCGTTGCGGATTGCCGAAGGCGGATTTGCCATCGGCCGCCGGGATTTCGAGCTGGATACGCTATCCGCGTCGAATGGGGTTGCCTATGCGATCGGCGAAGCCGATTTCACCGGCATTCTCGATCTCGGCTCTTCGGTCAAACGTTCGGGGCTTGTCCAGAAGGCAATGCCCAATACCAATGTGATCGTCGCGAAAACCCTCGTGCCGCAGCTGCGCGGGCAGATTCCGGCCGGTGAAACCATCCTGGTGACGGCAGTGCTGGCACTTGACGATCCCGCTGCTGTCTCGTCTGTCTGGTCGAATCCGCCGAAAGCGCCTGACATTGCAGCGGTGGAGGCCCTGGTGAAGGAAAAGGGCGTGACAGTCAGCGCCATCGAAGCACCGGGACAGATGCCATGAGCCAGCCGGCCATCGTCTTTGCCATGCAACCGTCGCGCACGGAGCATGTGCTGCCGGATGAGGTCCTGCGCCGGCTGAGTGGCATCGGTCGCCTGCTGGATCCCAAACCGCTGCAGCGCTTCGACGACGAGCGTGCGAGACGTCTGCTGGCCCAAGCCGAAATCCTGATCACCGGCTGGGGCGGGCCTTATGTCGGGCCCGAAATCCTCGCCGCGGCGCCGCATCTTAAGCTCATCGTCCATGCGGCGGGCACGGTCAAAGGCGTCATCGACGACACCATCTTCGAAGCCGGCATCCCGGTCAGCCATTCGGCCGAGGCCAATGCCGTGCCGGTGGCCGAATTCACGCTGGCGGCGATCATCTTCGCCGGCAAGCGCGTTTTCCGTTTCCGCGATCTCTACGTCGCCGACCGAAACCGCAACCGCACCCATCCCATGCAGCGCGAAGCGATCGGAAATTACCGCCGCACCGTCGGCATTGTCGGCGCTTCGCGCATCGGCCGGCGCGTCATCGAGCTGTTGAAACCCTTTGACTATAGACTGCTGCTTGCCGATCCGACGCTTGATGCCGCCGAGGCAGCCGGCCTCGGAACGGAAAAGGTCGATCTCGACGAACTGATGCGGCAAGCGGACATCGTTTCCCTGCATGCGCCGTCGCTGCCGTCGACGCGGCATATGATCGATGCGCGAAGGCTGTCGCTGATGAAGGACGGCGCGACGCTCATCAACACGGCGCGCGGCATTCTCATCGATGAGGCCGCGCTGCTTTCGGCGCTCAAGACCGGCCGTATCGACGCGGTCCTCGATGTCACCGATCCGGAGATCCCGGAGGCGGGTTCGGCTTTCTACGATCTGCCGAACGTCTTTCTGACACCGCACATTGCCGGCGCTATTGGATTGGAACGGACGCGCCTCGGCGAGATGGCAGTGGACGAGATCGAGCGCTTCGTGACCGGTCAGCCGCTGCTCTACCAGATCCATCAGGCAAATCTCGAAAACATCGCCTGAGGCGCGTCGAGCGGCTTAGAGTTCGGAATTGCGTAAAAACAAAGAGATAGAGCATTTCCGTGATTCGGAGAAAAACGGAAACCCTCTAGGCAACAGGCATCAGCGCGACGTCCTCAGCGAATTTGGCGAACCGTCATTGGCAAGTTCGGGCATGAGATCGGCAATGTTGACCACCTTGCCGGTGCGCGAACTCGTCAGCGCGGCAATGCCGCAAAGCACGGACATGGCGCCCGCCCGCGTGCCGGCGCGCTGGGCGAGCCTGTCTTCCATATCGGGTTTGAAGATCATGTTGCGCATCCGGTCGTCGCCGCCGTAGTGGCCGCCTGTGAAATGCGGAACGACGATGCGCTCCACCGCCTCTTTGCCGTTCGGGAAATTGCGGATGAGGAGGATGGTGTCCTCCTTCGGCTCTTCCCAGGGCTGGGCCTCATATTGACGAAGCTCAATGCGCCCTTTGGTGCCGTTGAAGGCAAGGTGATGGCCTTCGATCGGTTGGAAGGTGTTCAGCGAATAAGAGACATGGACGTTGTTGCGGTAACGGAGCGACACCACCATCGTATCAGGAATGTCGATGTCCTCGCGGAAGACGCAGCCGTCTCGGAAGTAGCCGTCGATCTTCGAGGGATCCTCGTAGAGTGAATCGAGGAAGGGATCGGCCTCGAGATCGAGGTAGTAGTCGCATTCATGCGTGTGCGGACAGAGCTTGCAGCGCGGGCCGCGGAACGGGCCCTTGCGACCGTAATTCTGCAAGTCGGCGAAGGAGGTGACGGCGTCGGGATCGCTGTCGAGATACCAATTCAGCAGATCGAAATGATGGGTCGCCTTGTGGACGAACAGACTGCCGGAATTTTCCGTATAGGCATGCCAGCGGCGGAAGTAGTCGGCGCCGTGCTTGGTGTTCAGATACCAGTGGAAGTCGACCGAGGTGACCCGGCCGATTTCGCCGGCATTGAGCAGTTCCTTGATCTTCGCAGCCGTCGGCGCATAGCGATAGTTGAAGGACACGTCGACCCGGCGACCCGTGCGCTTTTCGGCATCCAGAATCCGGCGAATCTTTTCGACCGAGGTCGTCATTGGCTTTTCGGTAATGACGTCGATGCCGGACTCCAGCGCCCGCACGACAATGTCGTCATGCGTATGGTCGGGCGTACAGACGATGACCAGATCCGGCTTCTGCTCGTTGAGCATCGAATCGATGTTTTCGTAGAGCGGTGCATTGCTGCCGATCATGTTGCGCGCGCGTTCCCCGCGCAGCGAATTCTTCTCGACGATCGCGGTCAGGTCGACATGCTCGCGCCAGCCGGCAAGCAGATCCTTGCCCCACATGGTGGTGCCGCGGTTTCCCGTACCGATCAGGGCAAAACGGCGTTTTTCCATCGAATGATCCTCCTGCATGCGTGATGAAACAAATACTGAAAATCAGGCCTAAAGCGCGTCGCGATCTTTCAGATTCGCGTGGCCCGCGCTTCAGGTCTTTGGTTTTTCGCACATCATGGTCGCAAAACCGCTGCACACTCTTGTGCGACATGCTTTAGCAGCAGCTCCTGAAGCGCTCGACGCAGGTGGCGATCACTTCCTCGGCCGGGCGTTTCCACCAGTTTTCGGCCGAAAAGATCTCCACCTCCTGCGCGCCGAAGAAACCGGCGGTCTCCACCATCCGTCTTATGCCTTTGAGGTCGATCACACCATCGCCCATCATGCCGCGGTCGAGCAGCATGTCCTTTGTCGGCACCAGCCAGTCGCAGATGTGATGGGCAAAGATGCGTTTCATGCGCCCGGCGCGGGCAATCTGGTTGGCAAGATCGGGGTCCCACCAGACGTGATAGACATCGACAGCAACGCCGACATGCTCCCCGAGCTGCTCGCACATGTCGAGCGCCTGGCCGAGTGTATTCACGCAGGCACGGTCGGCGGCATACATTGGATGCAGCGGCTCGATAGCGAGCTTTACACCCGAGGCCTGCGCATGCGGCAGCACGGCGGCGATGCCGTCGAACACCATCTGGCGGGCGGCGACGATGTCCTTCGAACTGCCCGGCAGGCCGCCGACGACGAGCACGAGGCAATCGGCTGAAAATGCCGCCGCTTCGTCGATGGCACGCCTGTTGTCGTCGAGATTTTTCTGCCAGTCGGCATCGTTTGCCGCCGGGAAGAAGCCGCCGCGGCAAAGCCCGGTCAGCTTGATGCCGTTGGATTTGACGATACGCACCGCTTCATCGAGACCGACCTTGGCAACCTGGTCGCGCCAGGGCGCGATCGCGGTGATGCCGTGTTTCAGGCAGATATCGACGGCCTGGGCAAAGCCGCACTGTTCGCGGATCGTCGCCAGATTGATCGAAAGCCCTTCGACCTGCATGTCATTCTCCTCCCATCACCTCAGCGCTTCAGTTGACGCCGTGGACGGCGAGCACTTGACGCATGCGGCTTGCAGCAAGTTCGGGATCTGCCAGAACCCGTGCCTTGTCGGCCAAGCGGAAGAGTTCGGCCAGATGCGTCAGCGAGCGGGTGCTCTGCTGGCCGCCGACCATGACAAAATGGTCCTGCAGGCCGTTGAGATAGGCGAGGAAGACGACGCCGGTCTTGTAGAAGCGGGTCGGCGCCTTGAAGATGTGGCGCGACAGCGGCACGGTCGGCTCCAGCAGATCGAAGAATTCATGGTTGCTCTTGCGGCCGAGCGCTTCGAGGGCTGCCGAGGCTGCCGGCGCGATCGCATCGAAAATGCCGAGCAGCGCGTCGGAATGGCCTTCTTCGTCGCCGGCAATCAGTTCGGCATAGTTGAAATCGTCGCCGGTATACATGCGCACGCCGTTCGGCAACCGGCGGCGCATCGCCACTTCCTTCTCCTTGGAGAGCAGCGAGATCTTGATGCCGTCGACCTTGTCGGCATGGGCTTCGATCACCTCAAGGCAGGTGGACATGGCTTGGATATGATCACCATTGCCCCAATAACCCTCGAGTGCCGGATCGAACATTTCCCCGAGCCAATGGATGATGACGGGTTCCCTGACCTGGCGGAGGATGCGGTCATAGACGCTTACATAGTCGTCCGGTCCTTTGGCGGCGGCGGCAAGCGCCCGGCTTGCCATCAGGATGATGCGGCCGCCGGCCGCCTCCACCGTTTCGATCTGCTCCTCGTAGGCCCTGAGGATCGTGTCGATAGTGACGTCAGGTCCCGGCGTCAGATGGTCGGTGCCGGCGCCGCAGGCGATCAGCGCGTCCTTGCGCCCGGCCGCCTCACTGAGCGCCCGGCGGATGAGGTCGCGCGCATCCGGCCAGCCGAGGCCCATGCCGCGCTGCGCCGTATCCATCGCTTCGGCAACGCCGAGGCCGAGATCCCAGAGCCGATGGCGGAAGGCGAGCGTCCGCTCCCAATCGATTGCCGGCGTCAGCCACGGATCGTTGTCGGCGAGCGGATCGGCGACGACATGGGCCGCGGCAAAGGCGATGCGTGGAAAGGCCTTGGCGTCGCGCTTGGCGAGCGCGATCGGCGTGCCTGTCAGCGTGTAGGGGACGATCGTGCCGTCAAGAGGGAGATTGATCGTCGTCACGGCTCAGAACTCCAGTGCGGGAACATCGAGCCAGCGGCGCTCGGCCCATGATTTCAGGCCGAGTTCGGCAAGCTGTACGCCCTTGGCGCCGGCTTCCAGGCCATAGGGCCACGGCGCATCTTCGACGACATGGCGGATGAACATTTCCCACTGGGCCTTGAAGCCGTTGTCGAATGGCTGCGTGTCAGGAACCTCGTCCCAGGTCTTGTAGAAGTCGATCGTTTGCGGCTGGTCCGGGTTCCAGACTGGCTTCGGCGTGTTGACGCGGTGCTGGCTCCAGCATTTCGTCAGGCCGGCGACGGCCGAACCATGTGTGCCGTCGACCTGGAAGGTGACGAGGTCGTCGCGGCGGACGCGAACGGCCCAGGAGGAATTGATCTGCGCGATCGCGCCGCCTTCGAGCTCGAAGGTCGCATAGGCCGCATCGTCCGTGTCGCAATCATAGGGCTTGCCCTGCTCGTCGATGCGCCGGCCGATATGAGTGGCGCCGAGGCAGGAGACAGCCTTGACCTCCCCGAACAGATTGTCGAGCACGTAGCGCCAGTGGCAGAGCATGTCGAGAATAATGCCGCCGCCGTCGCCCTTGCGGTAGTTCCAGGACGGGCGCTGAGCCGGCACGCCCCAATCGCCTTCGAAAACCCAGTAGCCGAATTCGCCGCGCACCGAGAGGATCTTGCCGAAGAAGCCGGAATCCCTGAGCAGCGCCAGCTTACGCAGGCCGGGCAGGAAGAGCTTGTCCTGCACGACGCCGTGCTTGAGGCCGGAGCCGCGCGCCTTGCGCGCAAGGTCGAGTGCCACCTGCAGATCGTCGGAGATCGGCTTTTCGCAATAAACATGCTTGCCGGCATCGAGCGCCTTGGACAGCAGCTCGGCTCGCATCAGCGTCGTGCCGGCGTCGAAGAAGATCGTGTCGTCGGGATTGGCAAGAGCCGCATCGAGATCGGTCGACCAGCGCTTGATGCCGTGCTTCTTCGCCAACTCTTCCATCTTGGCGCCGTTGCGGCCGACGATGATCGGGTCGATCTCGAGTTTCTCGCCCGATTTGAGCGTGATGCCGCCCTGGTCGCGGAAAGCGAGAATCGAACGCACCAGGTGCTGATTGTACCCCATGCGGCCGGTGACGCCGTGCAAGATGATCCCCAAGCGTGCCATTTTTTCCTCCCAGCAATCTTTTGCGGCGGGAGCGGGCATCCTGGCCCGGCCCTCCCAAGCCGGTAACTAAACAGTTACTTGATGGCAGAAGATCGGAGCGGCTGTCAATAGTCAAATCCGATTTTCGAGACCAGGAAAGGCTCTAACGCTTGATCGAGGCGAGCGTGACGTGGACGATATGCCTCTCCCAGGCATTGAGATGGGTCGGCTCGATCAGGTCGCGGCCGAAGATCGTCGACAGCGTGTACTGGTTGGAAAGGTAGAAATAACCGAGCGAGGCGATCGTCAGGTAGACATGCAGGGGATCGGCGGTCTGGATGAAGACGCCCTGCTTCTTTCCCTGCTCGAGCACTTGAGAAAGCTCACCGATCAAATGTGAATGCAGTTCCTTGAGCCGGACGGACTGACGCAGCCAGCGGGCGCGATGCAGATTTTCCGTGCCGAGCAGGCTGAGAAATTCCGGATGCTGGAGAAAATAACGCCAGGTGAAGAGTGCCAGTTCGCCGATGCCTTCCTCCGGGCTGCGGTCGCCGATATGAAGCGCGCGCTCGGCGGTGCGGATGCCGACATAGGCTTCTTCGAGCACCTTGAGGTAGAGCTGCTCCTTGTCGCCGAAATAATGATAGAGCATCCGCTTGTTGGTGCCAGCGCGCTCGGCGATCGCATCGACGCGAGCCCCACCCATGCCGTTTTCAGCGAATTCCCGGGTTGCCGCTTCGAGGATCGCAGCGCGTGTCCGCTCCGGATCGCGGTGGGCCGTCCGTTCCGCGACCGGGCGTCGAGACCGTTTCTTCGCCCCCTTCTCCCCGCTGTCGTTCATCTCTCCACCTCCGTCTTCACATGTTGCGCTCATAAGCCTTCGGTGCGAAATTGTAAAAACCGAATTTGAACGGCCCGCGAGCGACACCGCTTGACACGCTCGCCGCTTTGCCCGTAGCTTGTAACCAATTAGTTATTTATGCAAGGGTAACTAGGTTCGGAAGCGTGTGGAGGCGCTTCCCTTTGGAGGAGGAAAAAATGAGCCTACGTGTAAGCAGACGTAATTTCGTTGCGGGAGGAGCGACGCTTCTTTCGCTCTCGGCGCTGGGAACCAGCGCTTTGGCACAGGAAACGCGCCTGCGTCTCCTGTGGTGGGGCTCGCAGCCGCGCGCCGATCGCACCAACAAGGTATCGCAGCTCTATCAGACGAAGAAGCCGGGCACGTCGATCACCGGCGAATTCCTCGGCTGGGGCGACTATTGGCCGCGCCTTGCGACCCAGGTCGCCGGCCGCAACGCGCCCGATGTCATCCAGATGGACTATCGCTATATCGTCCAGTATGCGCGGCGCGGCGCGCTCGCCCCGCTCGAATCCTATATGCCGGCCAAGCTCAACCTCGACGATTTCGACAAGGCGCAGATCGAAGGCGGCAGTGTCGACGGCCACCTCTACGGCGTCAGCCTCGGGGCGAATTCGGCGGCCACGGTCCTGAACACCACTGCCTTCAAGGAGGCCGGCGTCGATCTGCCGACCCAGGCAACCACCTGGGAAGAATTCGGCCGCATTGGTGCGGAGATCACCAAGGCGGGCAAACGCAAGGGCATGTTCGGCATGGCCGACGGCAGCGGCGGTGAACCACTGTTCGAAAATTGGCTGCGTCAGCGCGGCAAGGCGCTTTATACTGCCGACGGCAAGATCGCCTTCGGCGTGGACGATGCCTCGGAATGGTACGACATGTGGGCCAAGTTCCGGGCTGCCGGCGCCTGCGTTCCTGCCGATGTCCAGGCCCTCGATAAGAACGATATCGAAACCAACACGGTATCGCTCGGCAAGTCGGCCGCTGGTTTCGCCCATTCCAACCAGTTCGTCGCCTATCAGGCAATGAACAAGGACAAGCTGGCGCTGACCAACTACATGCGCGTCAAGGCGGATTCGAAGGGCGGCCACTACCGCAAGCCGTCGATGTTCTTCTCGGTCTCCGCCCAGTCGAAAGCTGTGGACCTGGCCGTGGACTACGTCAATTTCTTCGTCAAGGATCCCGAGGCAGCGCTGCTTCTGGATGTCGAACGCGGCATTCCCGAATCGAGCGCCATGCGTGAGGTCGTCGCGGCGAAGCTCGACGAGAACGGCAAGATTGCGCTGGCCTATGTCAGCGGCCTTGGCGAACTCGCCGGCAAATTGCCGCCGCCACCGCCCGCCGGCGCCGGTGAAGGCGAGCTGACCCTACGCAACATCGCCGAACAAGTGGCCTTTGGACAGGTATCTCCTTCCGATGGCGGCAAACAGCTTGTCGATGAAATCACGCAGATTCTCGCACGAGGCTGATCCCGTATGAGCAATGCGATGCGCACGCCCGCAGGGGCCATAAATGTGGAAAGATATCAGGGGGCCGTGGCCGAAGGACGCTTCAGGCGTCTCTGGAATGCCAATGCTCCCGGCTATCTCTTCCTTCTTCCGTGGCTCATCGGCTTTTTCGGGCTGACGCTCGGGCCGGCCCTGATTTCGCTCTACCTCTCCTTCACCGACTTCGACATGCTACAGTCGCCGAGGTGGGTTGGAATGGCGAATTATGTGCGCATCGCCACGGCCGATCCGAAATTCTCGGCCGCCATGCACGTCACTCTGACTTATGTCGTCTTCTCTGTGCCGTTCAAACTGACCTTCGCCTTGCTGGTCGCCATGGCCCTGAACCGCGGCCTGCGTGGGCTGTCGATCTACCGCGCCATCTTCTATCTCCCCTCATTGCTGGGCGGCAGCGTGGCGATCGCCGTGCTCTGGCGTCAGCTTTTCGCCAGCGATGGCCTCGTCAATGCCGCACTCTCGCATTTCGGCATCGAAGGCCCAAGCTGGATCTCGCATCCGAACTATTCGATCTACACGCTGGTGGCTCTGTCGGTCTGGCAGTTCGGCTCGCCGATGATTATTTTCCTGGCCGGCCTGCGCCAGATCCCGCAGGATATGTATGAGGCCGCCAGCCTCGACGGCGCCTCGAAGTTCCGGCAATTCTACAAGATCACGCTGCCACTTCTGACCCCGGTGATCTTCTTCAACGCCGTCGTCCAGACGATTGAAGCCTTCAAGGCATTCACACCAGCCTTCATCATCTCCGGCGGCACGGGCGGTCCGATCAATTCGACGCTCTTCTACACGCTCTACCTCTATCAGGAAGCCTTCGGCAATTTCCGCATGGGCTACGCCTCGGCACTCGCCTGGATCCTGGTGGTGATCATCGCGATCTTCACCGCCTTCTCCTTCCTGACCTCACGTTATTGGGTGCACTACGATGACTGAGATGACCGCTTCCGTCACTGCGGCCAGGCCGCCATCCGACATCACCAAACGCAGCCTGCCGGCGTCGCTCATCATCCACGCCCTGCTGATCGCCGCTTCACTTCTCATGCTCTATCCGCTGTTGTGGATGGTTTCGGCATCGGTAAGGCCGGAAAACGAGATCTTCTCGTCGACCTCGCTCATCCCGTCGTCGATCGATCTCTCCTCCTATGCGCGCGGTTGGGTCGGTCTCGATGTCAGCTTCGGCCGGTTCTTCTGGAATTCGCTCGTCATTTCGCTGCTGGTGGTGACGGGTAATGTCATCGCCTGTTCGCTGACCGCCTTCGCCTTCGCGCGGCTGCGTTTTGCCGGCCGGAACTTCTGGTTCGCGATCATGCTCGGCACGTTGATGATCCCCTACCATGTGACGCTGATCCCGCAATATGTACTCTTCCTCAACCTCGGCTGGGTGAACACCATCCTGCCGCTTGTTGTGCCGAAGTTCCTGGCAAGCGATGCCTTCTTCATCTTCCTCATGGTGCAGTTCTTCCGCGGCATCCCGCGCGAACTCGATGAGGCGGCGATGATGGATGGCTGCAGCGCTTGGCGCATCTATTGGAAGATCATGCTGCCGCTATCGCTGCCGGTTTTGGCAACGGCCGCCATCTTCTCCTTCATCTGGACCTGGGACGATTTCTTCGGTCCGCTGATCTACCTGAACGATATGAACACCTACACGATCCAGCTCGGCCTGCGCACTTTCGTGGATTCCACCAGTGCATCGGATTGGGGCGGTTTGTTCGCCATGTCGACCCTGACGCTCGTGCCGGTCTTCTTCTTCTTCCTGTTCTTCCAGCGCCTGCTGATCGAGGGCATCGCCACAACGGGCATGAAGCGTTGATGGCGATAACGGGAAAGAGCGACATGAGCATCAGGACGGTCGCGATCGTTGGTTGCGGTATCGGCCGCTCCCATATCGTCGAGGGTTACCTGCCGCATTCCGACAAGTTCAAGGTCGTGGCGATCTGCGACCTGAACGAGCAGCGCATGGCAGCGGTCGGCGACGAGTTCGGCATCGAACGACGTACGACTTCCTTCGCGGAACTGCTGGCCGACGACACGATCGACATCATCGATATCTGCACTCCTCCCGGCATCCATCTGGAACAGGTGGTCGCAGCCCTGGCTGCCGGTAAACATGTCGTCTGCGAAAAGCCGCTGACGGGCTCGCTTGCCGCTGTCGATACCATCATGGCAGCGGAAAAGACCGCCAAAGGCGTGCTGATGCCGATCTTCCAGTACCGTTACGGCGACGGCATCCAGAAGGCCAAGCGGATCATCGACGCCGGTATTGCTGGCAAGCCCTATAGCGCTTCGGTCGAAACCTTCTGGCTGCGCAAGCCGGAATATTACGCCGTGCCTTGGCGCGGCAAATGGGCGACGGAGCTCGGCGGCGTTCTCGTCACCCATGCGCTGCATCTGCACGACATGCTGATGCATCTGATGGGGCCTGCGGCAAGGGTCTTCGGCCGCGTCGCCACCCGTGTCAATGATATCGAGGTCGAGGATTGTGCCTCCGCCAGCCTGCTGATGGAAAACGGCGCCTTTGTCTCGCTTTCCTGCACCCTTGGTTCGCAGGAGCAGATTAGCCGGCTCAGGCTGCATTTCGAGAATGTCACTTTCGAAAGCAGCCACGAGCCCTATACGCCAGGTAAGGATCCCTGGAAGATCATCGCCGCGAATGACGACGTCCGGGAACAGATCGACAAGGTGGTTGGCGACTGGCAGCCGGTTGCGCCGCGTTTCACCACCCAGATGGGCCAGTTCCACGCCTTCCTCAGCGGCCATGCGCCGCTGCCGGTGACGACGGTGGATGCCCGCCGTGCACTGGAACTCGTCACGGCCATCTACCAGTCTTCCGACAGCGGCGCTGACGTGCCGCTGCCGGTCGGCCCCGACAGTCCGAAATACGCCGATTGGCGCGCAAGAACGAAGTAACCGACAAAATAAAAAGAGAGGGTTTTGAGAAGATGGCAACCAGTGTCGTTCTTCAGAAGGTCGAGAAGCGCTACGGCGCGATGGATGTGATCCATGGCATCGACCTGACGATCGATCCCGGCGAATTCGTCGTTTTTGTCGGCCCCTCCGGCTGCGGAAAATCGACCCTTCTGCGCATGATTGCCGGCCTTGAGGAGATTTCGGGCGGCGCGCTGCTGCTCGACAGCGAGCGCATGAACGAGGTGGCGCCGGCCAAGCGCGGCATCGCCATGGTCTTCCAGTCCTATGCGCTCTATCCCCATATGTCGGTTTACAAGAACCTCGCCTTCGGCCTGGAGACGGCGGGTTACAAGAAGGCCGATATCCAGCCGAAAGTGAAGCGCGCCGCCGAGATCCTGCAGATCGAGAAGCTGTTGGAGCGCAAGCCGAAGGCGCTCTCCGGCGGCCAGCGCCAGCGTGTCGCGATCGGCCGCGCCATCGTGCGCGAGCCGCGCATCTTCCTGTTCGACGAGCCGCTGTCGAACCTCGATGCCGAACTGCGCGTGCAGATGCGCGTCGAGATTTCCCGCCTGCACCGCAGCCTCGGCAATACGATGATCTATGTCACCCATGACCAGGTCGAAGCCATGACGATGGCGGACAAGATCGTGGTGTTGAATTCCGGCCGTATCGAGCAGGTCGGCGCGCCGCTCGATCTCTATAACAATCCGGCCAACCGCTTCGTCGCCGGTTTCATCGGCAGCCCGAAGATGAATTTCCTGAAGGCCCGCATCGAGCAGGTCGGCGAGGCCGAAACCAGCATCCATGTCTGCGGCAATTCCGTCCGCCTGCCGCGCCGCCTGAACGGCGGGGCGGGAGAGGACGTCACGTTCGGCATCCGTCCCGAGCATCTTTCGCTGGCCGAAGGTACAATCGCGCTCTCGACCGTCAACGTCGATCTCGTTGAAAATCTCGGCGGTGCCACCATGCTCTACACCACGACGCCGGATAACCAACTCCTGACCGTCGCGCTTGACGGCCAGCAGAAGGTGGAGCGCGGCGCCAATGTGAAGGCCTCCTTCGATCCGGCCCGCTGTCACGTCTTCGACGCGGCCGGCAAGACGATCTAAGCGCACCGCCGCTTGACATCAGATCCTCCTCTGCCCCATCATTTCGGAAGGGGTCGCTAGAACAGGATGATTTTAGGCCGGGTCGGCCTAAAATCTGAATCCTGTTCTAAGTTAAATAGTTAGAGCATGATGTCGTCCGAAAACCGCTCACACTTTTCGGCATCATGCTCTGGGGGATAAGCATGACGCCTGAAGATAGGATTCATGCGCTTGGTATCTGGCAGGGCCCGATCGAAATCTCGCCGATAGCAGGCGGCATCACCAACAGGAATTATCTGGTCAGCGACGCCGTCGCGCGCTGCGTGGTTAGGCTCGGCACCGATATTCCGATCCACCACATCAGCCGGCAGAACGAGCTTGCCGCAAGCCGTGCCGCCCATGCAGCCGGTATTTCGCCGGCGGTCATCCACCATTCGCCGGGCGTCCTGGTGCTCGAATATATCGAGGCAAGAGCGCTTTCGCCGGAGGATATCAGGAGGCCGCAAATGCTGGCCCAGGTCGTGCCGCTGGTCCGCGCTTGCCATCGCGACATCGCCCGGCATTTCCGCGGCCAGGCGATGATCTTCTGGGTCTTCCACGTCATCCGCGACTACGCCGCCAATCTGAAGGCGTCGAAGAGCGCCTATCTTCCGTTGCTGCCGGGGCTCCTCGGCAGGGCTGATATGTTGGAAGAAGCGGCAGGACCTTTCGAGATCGCCTTCGGCCACAACGACCTGCTGGCCGCCAACTTTCTCGATGACGGCAAACGGCTCTGGCTGATCGACTGGGACTATGCCGGTTTCAACACGCCGCTTTTCGATCTTGGCGGATTGGCCTCCAACAACGAACTCTCGGAAGAGGCCGAGCGCACGATGCTGGAGACCTATTTCGACCAGCCGCTGACCGATAATCTCAGCAGGCGCTATGCCGCGATGAAATGCGCCTCGCTGCTGCGCGAGGCGCTCTGGAGCATGATTTCGGAAATTCATTCCACCATTGATTTCGATTACGCCGGCTACACCGCCGAAAATATCGCGCGCTTCGAGCGCGCCTATCAAGCCTTTGAACAGGACCAATAAATGACGAAGGAATTACCGAAGACGGCGAAGGCCGTGGTCATCGGCGGCGGCATCATCGGCTGCTCGACGGCCTATCATCTCGGCAAGCTTGGCTGGACCGATACCGTCCTGCTGGAGCGCAAGAAGCTTACGTCGGGCACCACCTTCCACGCCGCCGGCCTCGTCGGCCAGCTGCGCACCAGCGCCAACATCACCCAGCTTCTTGGCTATTCGGTCGATCTCTACAAGCGGCTGGAGGCGGAAACGGGTCTCGGCACCGGCTGGAAGATGAATGGCGGCCTGCGCCTTGCCTGTAATGAGGAACGCTGGACCGAGGTCAGGCGCCAGGCGACTACCGCCCAGTCCTTCGGCCTCGAAATGCAGTTGCTGACCCCGCAGGAAGCCTTCGATCTCTGGCCGCTAATGACAACAGACGATCTCGTCGGCGCCGCCTTCCTCCCAACCGACGGCCAGGCCAATCCCTCCGACATCACCCAGGCGCTGGCAAAGGGCGCTCGCATGTCAGGCGTTTCGATCTTCGAGGATATGGAAGTCCTCGACCTTGAAATCGACAAGGGAAAGATCCGCGCCGTCGTCACGGCGCAAGGGCGCATCGAATGCGAGCGCGTCGTCGTCTGCGCCGGCCAATGGACGCGCGCCTTCGCCGCCCGCTTCGGCGTCAACGTACCGCTGGTCTCCGTCGAGCATCAATACATCATCACCGAATCCTTCGGCGTACCCTCCAACCTGCCGACGCTGCGCGATCCCGATCGCCTGACCTACTATAAGGAGGAGGTCGGGGGCATCGTCATGGGCGGCTACGAGCCGAACCCCATTCCCTGGGCAAAGAGCGGCATCCCCGAGGGTTTCCACTACACGCTGCTCGACAGCAATTTCGACCATTTCGAACAGATCATGGAACAGGCACTCGGCCGCGTCCCGGCGCTGGAAAATGTCGGCGTCAAGCAGCTGCTGAACGGCCCGGAAAGCTTCACGCCGGATGGTAACTTCATTCTCGGCGAGGCCCCGGAGCTGAAGAATTTCTTCGTCGGCGCTGGTTTCAACGCCTTCGGCATCGCCTCGGCTGGCGGCGCCGGCATGGCGCTTGCCGAATGGGTGACAAAGGGCGAACCGCCTTATGATCTCTGGCCGGTCGATATCCGCCGTTTCGGCCGGCCGCATTTCGATACCGACTGGGTGCGGACACGCACGCTCGAAGCCTATGGCAAACATTACACCATGGCCTGGCCGTTCGAGGAACATTCGAGCGGCCGCCCCTGCCGCAAATCGCCGCTCTATGACCGGCTGAAGGCGCAGGGCGCCTGTTTCGGCGAAAAGCTTGGCTGGGAAAGGCCGAACTGGTTTGCCGATCTCTTCGCCAACGAGGAGCCGAAGGATATCTACAGCTACACCAGGCAGAACTGGTTCGACGCCGTCGGCCGCGAGCATAAGGCCGTGCGCGAAGCGGCCGTCATCTTCGACCAGACCTCCTTTGCCAAATTCGTGCTGAAGGGCAGGGATGCCGAGGCAGCGCTGTCCTGGATCGCCGCCAACGATGTCGCAAGGCCTGTGGGATCGCTTGTCTACACGCAGATGCTGAACGACAAGGGCGGCATCGAATGCGACGTGACGGTCGCCCGCATCGCCGAGAACGAATATTACATCGTCACCGGTACCGGCTTCGCCACCCATGACTTCGACTGGATCGCACGCAATATCCCGGCGGCAATGCATGCCGAGCTGGTCGACGTCACCTCAGCCTATTCCGTGCTGTCGCTGATGGGACCGAATTCGCGCGCCGTGCTGGAAAAGGTAACGGGCAGCGATGTCTCGAATGCTGCCTTCCCCTTCGGCAAGGTCAGGACCATCGGCATATCGGGCTGCCCGGTGCGGGCGCTGCGCATCACCTATGTCGGCGAGCTCGGCTACGAACTGCATGTTCCCATCGAGTATGCGACCACGGTCTATGACGTGCTGATGGCATCAGGCGGCGAGCTCGGCCTCGTCAATGCCGGCTACCGCGCCATTGAGAGCTGCCGCCTGGAAAAGGGTTATCGCGCCTGGGGACCAGACATCGGTCCCGACCATACGCCTGTTGAAGCCGGTCTCGGCTGGGCGGTGAAGATGCGAAAGAATATTCCGTTCCGCGGCCGTGAGGCGATCGAACGGCAGCTTGCGGGCGGGGTAAAGAAGCGCCTCGCCTGCTTCATTCCGGAGGATGCCGATGCCGTGCTGCTCGGCCGCGAAACGATTTATCGCGACGGCAAGCGCGTCGGCTGGCTGTCGAGCGGCGGCTTCGGTTATACGCTGGGCAAGCCGATCGGCTACGGCTACGTCCGCAATCCCGACGGCGTGACCGAGGATTTCGTCCTCTCCGGCACCTATGAGCTTGATGTCGCGCGGGAACGCATCCCCTGCAAGGTGTCGCTGTCGCCGCTCTACGATCCGGATATGGCGCGCATCAAGGCGTAGCCGGGTCTAGAACAGCGGCAGCCGGTCGTCCTGAATCAGGATCTCCAGCTTGTCGGAGACGTCCTGCGTCCACGCGCGGTGTCCTGTCAAAGCTGCCGGGAAGAGTCCGGGAAGGGTGAAAAGAGCCGCCGAGATCGCCAGGCCGGTGCGCGGGACATCGGCGATGAGAGCGGCGATTTCGCCTGCACGGGGATCGCGCAGTTCATAGCGCTCGCCGTTGCCGTGCTCGCCGATCGCATAGCGCATCCATGCCGCAACGGCGATCGCATAGGTCTCCGCCTTGTCGCCATGCGCCAGTGCCTCGGTTGCCGGTTCCAGCAGCCGCTGCGGCAGTTTCTGCGTGCCGTCCATGGCAATCTGATAGGTGCGATGCGCAATCGCCTTGTTTGCAAAGCGCGCTATCAATTCGCTGGCATAGTCATCGAGGTCGATGCCGGGAACCGCATCGAGCGTTCTTGCGGCCGCATGCATGTGGCGGTAGGCAAGGGCCGCCAGGCCGGCATCATCCATCACGTCGCGGATGAATTCATAGCCACCGATATAACCGAGATAGGCGAGCAGCGAATGCGCGCCGTTCAGCATCCGGAGCTTCATCTTCTCATAGGCCGAAACATCCGTGACCATCAAGGCGCTGGCCTTCTCCCAGGCCGGCCGGCCATTGGCGAAATGATCTTCGATCACCCATTGCGTGAAGGGTTCGGTCTCGATCGCCGCCAGATCCTGCCGTCCGGTCAGCCGTTCGGCATCCTGGTAGGTCGCCTCGGTGCTCGCCGGCGTGATGCGGTCGACCATGGTCGAGGGGAAGGGCACATTTGCCTCGATCCATTGACGAAGTGAGGGGTCGACGCGTTCGGCGAAATCGAGAACCAGTCGTTTCAGAACGGCGCCGTTGCTCGGAAGATTGTCACAGCTGAGCAGTGTGAAGGGGGCGAGGCCCTTCGCCCGGCGCCGGGAAAGTCCCTCGACCAGATAGCCGATGACGCCGCGCGGCGCATGACGGTTGGCAAGGTCAGCCGCCACATCGGCATGGTTGAGGTCGAGCCCTCCCGTCGCGGTATCCAGGCCATAGGCCTTTTCCGTCACCGTCAGGCTGACGATGCGGATCGCCGGATCTTCCAGCCGATCGAGCAGTCCTGCCGGATCACGTGTCGCCACATGCGCCCGCAGAATGGGGCCGATCACCTGCGCCACCGTGCCCGACGTATCGCGGATCAGCATCGTATAGAGGCCGTTCTGCTCGTTCAGGTGATCGGCGACATCGGCAGTGCGCAGGCTCGCCACCTCGATGCCCCAGTCTCCGCCGCTTGCCGCAAGTGCGGCATCGGTAAACGGCGCGAAATGCGCGCGGAAGAAAGCGCCCGGCCCGAGATGCAGGATGCCGCTTTTCAGCTGGTTACGGTCATAGGCGGGAAGCTTCGCCGTCGGGGCGAGGCCGGAAAGGGTCTGCAGTCGTTCGCTCACAGCTTGTAGGCCTTCTTCGCATTGCCATAGGAGAGCTCGCCTGCAACGATTTCGGCTTCCCGCTTGGAAATCCGGTGCTCGGCGGCGAGCTGGGCGAGGAAACGGCAGACTTCGCGGCGCCAGACGTCATGCCGGGCCGGAATCGAAAGCAGCGCACGCGTATCGTCGTTGAAACCCGCCATATTGGCAAAGCCGGCCGTCTCGACGACCTGGTCGAGGTAGCGCCGGATGCCGTTCGGGCTGTCGTGGAACCACCAGGGCGGGCCGATCATCAGGCAGGGCCAATGGCCGACCATTGGCGCCATCTCGCGCGCATAGGTCGTCTCGTCGAGCGTGAAGAGCAGCACGCGCAGCCCCGGCGCGTGGCCGTATCTGGAAAGCAGCGCATTCAGGCCGCCGACCCAGTCGGTGCTTGTCGGGATATCGGCGCCCATATTGGGGCCTCGGGTCGAGAAAAGTCCGCGGTCGGTGTTGCGTCTGGAGCCGGCATGGATCTGCATCACCATGCCGTCCTCAGCCGAAAGCCCGGCCATTTCGGTCATCATCTGGCCACGGAAGAGCTCGGCCTCCCCGGCCGAAAGCGGCCCCTTCAGCGCCTTCTCGAGCAGCGCCTGCTTTTCGGCAAGCGGCAGATCTGATGTAAAGGCTGTGGGCACGCCGTGATCGGTCGCGGTGGCGCCGAACTGGCGGAAATAGGCGCGTCGGCGCCGATGCGCCTCGATCAGACCGTCCCAGCGCGTCACGTCGGTGCCGGTGATCTCTCCGAACTTGACAAGATTGTCGCGGAAGCCGACGGCGTCGGGATCGGTGACACTGTCCGGCCTGTAGGTGGTGCGCACCTTGCCGATCCATCCGTCGGCCGCCATCTTCTGGTGATGCGCCAGAGGATCGAGCGCCCCATCCGTCGTCGCGATCGTTTCGATGCCGAATCGCTGATGCAGCGCCCGCGGGCGGAATTCGGGAAGGGCAAGCTGGGCATTGATATGATCGTAGAGCGCATCGGCATTGTCAGCCGTCAGCGGCTCGGTGCAGCCGAGTACGGCCGACATGGCGTGGTCGACCCAGAGGCTCGAAGGCGTTCCGCGGAAGAGATGATAATGTGCGGCAAATGTCCGCCAGATCGCCCGCCCCTCAGCCACCGGCTTGCCGTCGAGCCGCGGCACGCCGAGTTCGTCCAAAGTGACGCCGACGCTGTGCAGCATGCGGAAGAGATAGTGATCGGGAATGACCAGCAGCGAGGCCGCGTCTTCAAAGGGCTTGTCGTCGGCGAACCAGGAAGGTTCAGTATGCCCGTGCGGACTGACGATCGGAAGATTGCGCACTGTCTCGTAGAGGTCTCGCGCGATGGTCCGTGTTGCCGGATCAGCCGGGAAAAGCCGGTCCGGATGAAGAAAGCCGTTTCCTGCATCCATCAGTATTCCTCCCTGATGGCTAAGGGCCTACCCCACAACATCAGGCACGGCAAGGTCTTTTAGTAACCAAACGGTACAGTTTTGCGCATGGCTGCGCCGGGTAGGGAAAGCATTGACGCGGCGGCCTATTTCCGCTTTGCAGAACCATCTGTTCTGCCGGTTTCGGCAAAGGAGGGTCTAGAGCCTTTCCGGGTTAGATTGTAGCATTCTGTTGGCTCAAACGGAGTCGGATGGTCGACCGTCAGGCGCGCGTCGTAGCCAAGCTCTACGGCCAAGCCGGCCGGTCGATCAGCCGGCCCGTTTCAGCCAACCTTCCCGCAGATTTGCCTGGCAAATCTGCAAGACTTAGAAGCGCCGGACGCACCTATTGCTTCGCATAGCGAAGCAGTGCGGCCGGTGGGCCGGGCATCTTTCCGCCAGGGCAAAGGCGATCGGCTCGGACGTACCAAGAGGTATGCCCTTCGCCAATCGCCTTTGCCCTGACGAAAATCTGCTCCGGCAGAATCCTGCAATCTAACCCGGAAAGGCTCTAATGTCCGACGAGACGAACCGCATCACCCAGCTGGAAGAAATGCTGGCCCACCAGGCAAAGACGATCGAAGAGCTTTCCGATCAGCTCGCCGAGCAGTGGAAGACGGTCGAACAGATGCGCACCAAGCTCGACCGGCTCACCGAACGCTTCCTGTCGCTCGAGGAGCAGTCGCTGGAAGCTCCTGGCATCACCCGCCCGCCGCATTATTGACGGCACGCGGCGCAATGCCGCGTGCCTGTCTCATTAGGATGGTGAATCAGACGCCGCCGATGCAGAGATATTTCATTTCCAGATAGTCGTCGGCGCCGTGCCGCGAGCCTTCGCGGCCGAGGCCGGATTGCTTGATGCCGCCGAAGGGCGCCGTCTCGGAGGACATCAGGCCGGTATTGATGCCGATCATGCCGTATTCCAGCGCTTCCGCCACCCGCCAGACCTTTTTCAGATCGCCGGCGTAGAAATAGGCGGCGAGGCCGAACTCCGTGTCGTTTGCCTGTTGAATGACATCCTCGACTGTGTCGAAGCGAAAGAGCGGCGCCACCGGCCCGAAGGTCTCCTCGCGCGCCACCTTCATGCCGCGCGCAACGCCGGTCAGCACCGTCGGCGTGAAGAAGGTGCCGGCGCCGTCGATGCGCTTGCCGCCGGTCAGCACCTTGGCGCCCTTGGCAAGCGCGTCGCTGACATGATCTTCCACCTTGGCAAGGCCTTGCGCGTCGATCAGCGGTCCGATCACGACACCCGGCTTGAAGCCATCGCCGACCGACATCTCGGCGACCTTGGCGGCAAGCTTGGCTGCAAAGGCGTCATAGACGTTCGACTGGACATAGAGGCGGTTGGCACAGACGCAGGTCTGGCCGGCATTGCGGTATTTGGAGGCGATCGCGCCTTCGACGGCAGCGTCGAGATCGGCATCGTCAAAGACGATGAAGGGCGCGTTGCCGCCGAGCTCCAGGCTCACCTTCTTGATCTGGTCGGCGCACTGCCGCATCAGGATACGGCCGACCTCCGTCGAACCGGTGAAGCTGATTTTGCGCACCTTTTCGTTGCCGCAGAGTTCGCGGCCGATTGCCGGGCCGTCGACCCCGACGATGACGTTGAAGACGCCGGCCGGAATGCCGGCCTGCTCGGCGAGTACGGCAAGTGCTATCGCCGTCAGCGGCGTCTGTTCTGCGGGCTTCGAGACCACGGTGCAGCCGACGGCAAGCGCCGGGGCGATCTTGCGGGTGATCATCGCCGCCGGGAAATTCCACGGCGTGATCGTGCCGACGACGCCGACCGGCTGCCTGATGACGATCATCCGTTTATCATCGGAAGGCGCGGGGATCGTCTCGCCATAGATGCGTTTGGCTTCTTCCGCATACCATTCGATATAGGCCGCGGCATAGAGGATCTCGCCGCGCGCTTCCGGGAACGGCTTGCCCATTTCGGCGGTCAGGATTGCGGCGAGTTCGTCGGCATTGGCAACCATCAGGTCGAACCATTTGCGCAGGATCGCGCTGCGCTCCTTGGCCGGACGAGCCGCCCAGGCCGGCTGGGCGGCATGAGCCGCATCGATCGCCGCCCGCGTCTCGGCCGCACCCATATCGGGCAGCGAGGCGAGTAGCTCGCCGGTTGCCGGGTTCAGAACGTCGAATGTCCGAGTGGCATCGCCTGATGTCCAGACCCCGTCGATATAGCCGGCATCGCGCAGCAGCGGCGAGGAGAAGTGAACGTGTTTGGTCAGCGCGTTGGTGAAAGCCATGTCATATCCTCCTTGGGAGTGCGGCTGCCGGTTGCCGGCAGCCGCTGAAATCCGGGTTCGGTGCGGTCACTTGCCCGCGCTCGCCTCCAGCATTGAGGCTTCGATAATATCGAGCGCTTCGCCGAGGACCTCGTCCTGGATGGTGATCGGCGCGAGGAAGCGGATGACGTTTCCGTGGGTGCCGCAGGTGAGCAGGATCAGACCCTTGTCGAGCGCGATCAGCCGCACCCGGTTGGCGAATTCCGCGCTCGGCAGTCCCGTCGTCCGGTCGTTGAATTCGACCGCGTTCATGAAACCCGGCCCGCGGATGTCGACGATCTCCGGCACCGTCTCGCGCAACGATTCCAGCCGCTGCTTCAGCCGCCCGCCGAGCTGGTTGGCCCGGTTGCAGAGATCCTCGTCGACAATGACGTCGAGCACGGCATGGGCGGCCGCGATACCCAGCGGATTGCCGCCATAGGTGCCGCCGAGCCCGCCCGGTCCCGGCGCATCCATGATTTCGGCGCGGCCGGTAACCGCGGCGAGCGGAAAGCCGCCGGCCAGGCTCTTTGCCATCGTTGTCAGGTCAGGCGCCACCTCGTGGTGATCCATTGCGAACATCCTGCCGGTGCGGGCAAAACCGGTCTGCACCTCGTCGGCGATCAGCAGGATGCCGTGCTGGTCGCAGAGCTCGCGCAGCGCCTTCATGAAGGCGGCGGGGGCCGCATAGAAGCCGCCTTCGCCCTGCACCGGCTCGATGATGATGGCGGCGACGCGCTGCGGATCGATATCGGCGGCAAAGAGCTTCTTCAACGCCGCCAGCGACTGATCGGCGGTGACGCCGTGCAGCTCGATCGGGAAGGGAACGTGGAACACATCGCCCGGCATCGCGCCGAAACCGACCTTGTAGGGCACGACCTTGCCGGTCAGCGCCATGCCCATGAAGGTGCGGCCATGGAAGCCGCCGCCAAAGGCGATGACGGCCGAACGGCCGGTTGCGGCGCGCGCGATCTTGACGGCGTTCTCGACCGCTTCGGCGCCTGTCGTCACGAAGATCGTCTTCTTCTCGAAGTCGCCGGGCACCAGCACGTTCAGCCGTTCGGCCAGATGGACGTAGCTTTCATAGGGCACCACCTGATGGCAGGTATGGGTGAAGCGGTCGAGCTGATCCTTGACCGCTGCGATGACCCGGGGATGGCGGTGGCCGGTGTTGAGAACGGCGATGCCGGCGGCGAAATCGATGTAACGGCGGCCCTCCTTGTCCCAGATCTCCGCATTCTCTGCGCGATCCGCATAAATCTGTGTCGTCATGCCGACGCCGCGTGAAATAGCAGCGTTCTTCCGGTCCGTAAGGTTGATCGCGTTCATCGATGCGCTCCTGCGCTGAAAAGGGGCTTCAGAACTATCTTGCATAAGTTCTGCAAGATGTGTAGAAAGTTCCTACATTTTTCCTGCAAGAAATCAAGCGACATTTTTTGCTTCAAACATCGCGCTTTTTGATGAAGGCTCTGGGGCGATTGGAATCGGGGATACTTTCGGATGAACGATAATGGACCTGTACGCTACAAGGTGGCGGAAGCCGCGCGGCTGGCAGGCGTTTCGGCCTCGACGCTGCGCCTCTGGGAAAGCCAGGGTCTGGTGGTTCCCGGCCGTTCGGAAACCGGCCATCGGCAATACAGCGCCGACGATGTGGCGCGGTTGAAGCGCATCTCCTGGTATCGTGTCGAGCGTGGTCTCAATCCCGCGGCAATCCGCGAGGCGTTGGAGAGCGAGGAGCCCTCCGCCGATAGCACCGAGGCGAGCCAGGACAACGGCCTCGGCCGCAAGCTGCGCAGCCTGCGCCATGCGAGCGGCAAGACGCTCGATCAGGTGGCCGGCGACATCGGCGTCACCTCGTCGACGCTCTCGACGCTGGAGCGCACCTCGCAGGGCGTCAGTTTCAAGACGCTGCATGATCTTGCCGAATATTACGGCACCACCGTCTCCCGCCTTTCCGGCGAAGAAAATGGGGACGTGCCGGTGCTGGTGCGCGCGGGCGAATGGCGCAAGTGGCCGGAAACAACGCCGGGTGTCACGGTGCAGCTCCTTGCCGAAGGCCGCAGGATGATGGATTGCCATCGTTTCGTGCTGGCGCCGGGTGCTGCCAGCGAAGGCGCCTATCGCCACGAGGGCGAGGAATTCATGCATGTTCTGTCCGGCCGGCTCGAACTGGTGCTCGACAGCGATCAATTCTTCGATCTCGGGCCTGGCGATTCACTTTATTTCGAAAGCCGCCGCGACCATTCCTGGCGCAATCGCCACGATGGCGAAACCGTGCTTCTCTGGATTAACACGCCGCCGACTTTCTGAACCGCCAGCACGATGCGAAGATTAAGAGAGGTAGAGCGTCCTAAATCCGTCCGAGAGGACGCACGGCACTCTAGTGGCAGGAAAGCGGTTTCGCATTCTGCGCCTTTGCGCTATAGCGCTGCTGCATAATTCCTTAAATCGGAATCGATTTGAGGATAAAATTATGCAGCCATTCAAAGTGCTACAGCGTCCTTTGCGGCTCTCGAAAAGACGCGCGGCGCTGTAGGGGATGCATTCGAACGAAAGACAGTCTCATGGCGGCGACCATACGTTTTCACGAAGGCGATATTTCCGCGGCCGATGCCGCCCGCTACACCGGCGCGATAGCAATCGACACCGAAACGCTCGGCCTGGTGCCGCGCCGCGATCGGCTCTGCGTCGTCCAGCTTTCGCCGGGCGACGGCACCGCCGATATCATCCGCATCGCCGCCGGCCAGAAGCAGGCGCCCATTCTTGTCGCCCTGCTCGAAGACCCCACCCATCAGAAGATCTTTCATTACGGCCGCTTCGATATTGCCGTGCTCTTCCATACTTTCGGCGTCACGACGACCCCGGTTTTCTGCACCAAGATCGCCTCGCGCCTGATCCGAACTTATACGGATCGCCACGGCCTCAAGGATAATCTCAAGGAGATGCTCGACGTCGATGTCTCCAAGGCGCAGCAATCTTCCGATTGGGCGGCCGAGACGCTGTCTCCGGCCCAGCTCGAATATGCCGCGTCCGACGTGCTTTATCTGCATGCGTTGCGCGATAAGCTGACGGAACGCCTCATCCGCGACGGCCGCTACGATCATGCGACGGCCTGCTTCGAATTCCTGCCGACCCGCGCCAAGCTCGACCTGCTTGGCTGGGAAGAGGCCGATATCTTCGCCCACAGCTGAGCGAATGGCCTTCATTCTGCGACATGCATGAAAAACACGGCCGTGGACAGGCTTGTCCGCGGCCGTTAGCGATTCATTAACGCCTGTTTATTAACATTCCTGTTAATTTTTATGCATTCGATGACGCCGAAACTGCGTCATGCGGACAGGAGGATCTGCTGGGATGCAAGGGGACCGGATGAGCGCGGTCCTTTTCTAGAGCCTGCTTTCATCGTCACTTTACGAAAGGAGCATGCCATGTTGACTCCCGTTCGTGCAGCGTCCAATGCAAGCTTTTCGTCCCAGGGTCAGACAGCGGCGATCGTCGCCAGCGGTCTCGGCCACTCCGTGATTGCCCCCCCGCCCGTCAACGCCGTCGAAGCCGCAGACCTCAATTCCGCCATTGCCGGCAAGCTCAATATTCTGCTCCTTGCGGCGCGCGAGCGCATGGTCGAAGCCCTTTTCGATGTCATCGATGCGGCAGGCCGCTCGATCTCGCTGGATCGTGGCGAGGACGAGAGCAATCTTGCCTTCGCCTCTCGGCTGGCCGATGCCATCCGGCAGCTGCCAACCGCTGGGATCGACGAGGTTGAGCGCCAGCTCACCGAGCAGGGGCATAGCGTGCCGCTCCGGACAATCGCCGAGGCCCTGAAGAACCCGACAGGCCCTGAAGCCGCCCGCATCGTCGCCTATCTGGAAATCGTCCGCTACAAGGATCGCGACCTCGCCGCCCGCGCCGTCGTCCGCTCCTATGGCCAGAATGACGCTTCGCCGATGCGCGCCGAAGCTCGCCCCGAGATCCGGCTGCATGAGGACAGCCTGCCTGCCGCCATGCGCCAGCCGGCAGACAAGGTGGCCGCGCCGGCCGATTCGCTGATCGAGGCCGCAGCTCTGACGACCACCGAAGAAGCGCTTATCGCCGAATCCGTGGAAGCTGCCGATCCCGAAACGTCGCAGGCTGAAAACCGGGCTCAGCCCACCCCTGCGACGGCAAGCGAGGTCGCCCCGGAAAAGTCTGCGTCGCAGGAGATCGAAACCCGGCAACCCTTGTCGACGGAAGCCGCAGCGGCCGACGATACGCAGGAAACGCCGGAGCCGCCTGCCATCCAACCCCACGCGATGTCGGAAAAGGTCGATCCTGTCATTCCCAGGAACTGGGCAGGAATCGTTGCCTCCATGACCGAAGAAGTCTCCGAGCTGATCGCCACGATCATCCGCGAGCAAGACGTCGAAACCGTGCTGGAGGATGTTGCCGTCGAGGCGGCAGTGGAGATTGATGCGATCCTCGACGACGCCGTCATCAGCGATGCGACCGAGACCTTGAGGCAGCCGGCCGAATTCACAGCACCCGATCCCCGCCAATCAGCAGCACTCCGCCCACCGCAGATGGATATTGAGGCCGCGGCGGCGGCAGCCCGTCAGCCGAAAGAAATCTCCGCGCAACCGCAGATGATGCCGATCCCCGAGACGGCCGAGGCCTCTTATGTGCCGCTGGCGGCAAAGATGCCGGAGGGCCTTGCCTATAGCCAGCTGCCCTACCAATTCGCCAAGGATACGCCATCGAACGAGAAGGCGGGCGAAACGCACCACCAGCATCAGAACCACCGCGACGACGCGTCCGAGGATCAGCAGCAGGCACGGTCCGGTGGCGAGGATGCCGAGCCCGATGCCGAAACGACCGACGCGGCACCCGAGCGGAGGACGCCGAGGATGATCGATGCCGAACCGTTGGCTTATCAGCCCGGCCGCCCGGCCGACGACCCGGTCTATGCGCTCTATCAGCGCATGGTCGGCTGGGAATAACACTTTGATCGCCTGAAAATGAAGAACCCGCCGGATCGCTCCGGCGGGTTCTTCAATTCAAAGGCGGATGCGAGGCTCATTCGCCGCCGCGGTTCTTCAGGGCTGCGCCCAGGATGTCGCCGAGCGAAGCGCCGCTGTCGGACGAACCGAACTGGGCAACGGCTTCCTTCTCTTCCGCAATCTCCAGAGCCTTGATGGACAGCATGATCTTGCGGTCCTTCTTGGAGAAGTTGGTGACGCGGGCGTCGAAGACCTGGCCGACCGAGAAGCGCTCAGGGCGCTGTTCGTCGCGGTCGCGGGCGAGATCGGCGCGACGGATGAAGGAAGTGATGTCTTCGTGGTTGACGAGCTTCACTTCGACACCGCCGTCGTTGACCGCGATGACTTCGCAGGAAACGACTGCATTCTTGCGCAGGTCGCCAGAAGCAGCGGCGTCGCCGACTGCATCCTTGCCGAGCTGCTTGATGCCGAGCGAGATGCGTTCCTTCTCGACATCGACGTCGAGAACGACGGCCTTGACGACGTCACCCTTGTTGAACTCCTCGATGACCTGTTCGCCCGGACGGTTCCAGTCGAGGTCGGAGAGGTGCACCATGCCGTCGACATCGCCGTCGAGGCCGATGAACAGGCCGAATTCGGTCTTGTTCTTGACTTCGCCTTCGACTTCAGTGCCGGCCGGATGGCTGCGGGCGAATGCTGCCCACGGGTTTTCCAGCGTCTGCTTGAGGCCGAGCGAAATACGGCGCTTGGACGGATCGACTTCGAGAACGACGACTTCGACTTCCTGGCTCGTGGACAGGATCTTGCCGGGGTGAACGTTCTTCTTGGTCCAGGACATTTCCGAGATGTGGATCAGGCCTTCGATGCCTGGCTCCAGCTCGACGAATGCACCATAGTCGGTGATATTCGTAACGGTACCGGAAATCTTCTTGCCTTCCGGATACTTGGCCTGGATGCCATCCCACGGATCGCTCTCGAGCTGCTTCATGCCGAGCGAGATACGGTGGGTTTCCTGGTTGATGCGGATGATCTGAACCTTGACCTGCTGGCCGATGTTCAGGATTTCCGACGGATGGTTCACACGGCGCCATGCCATGTCGGTGACGTGCAGCAGGCCGTCGATGCCGCCGAGGTCAACGAACGCACCGTAATCGGTGATGTTCTTGACGACGCCGTCAACAACCTGGCCTTCTTCGAGGTTCTGAACGATTTCAGAACGCTGTTCGGCACGGGATTCTTCCAGAACCGTACGGCGCGAAACCACGATGTTGCCGCGGCGCTTGTCCATCTTGAGGATTTCGAAGGGCTGCGGATTGTGCATCAGCGGGGTCACGTCGCGGATCGGGCGAATATCGACCTGAGAACGCGGCAGGAAGGCGATCGCACCGTCGAGGTCGACCGTGAAGCCGCCCTTGACCTGGTTGAAGATCACGCCTTCGACGCGCTCGCCAGCTTCGAACTTGGCTTCGAGCTTGACCCAGCTTTCTTCGCGGCGAGCCTTCTCGCGCGACAGAACGGCTTCGCCAAGCGCGTTTTCGATGCGCTCGACATAAACTTCGACTTCGTCGCCGACCTTCAACAGGCCGTCCTTGGCGCGCGCGCCGAATTCCTTGAGCGCGATGCGGCCTTCAACCTTCAGGCCGACGTCGACAACGGCGACGTCCTTCTCGATGCCCGTGACGATGCCCTTGGTGACATAGCCTTCGGCCAGGTCGTTCTTGGCAAAGGACTCTTCGAGAAGAGCCGCGAAATCCTCGCGGGAGGGGGTAGCTACTGACATAAAATCTCCTGCGTGTCCTGAAACGGAAGCGGACACGTATGCGCCGGTTGGTTTGCGTTGAACGGGCCTGAACCCAGTCCGCCCTCTCACGAAGGCAATCCGGCGCTTGGACGGAATTTCAGGCTTGCTATATTAGAAGCGATCCATGCTCAGAGCACGCAAAATCGCTTGAATTTAGGCATTTCGGCTCAAGACCGCATCGATGATCGATTGAGCAGCTTGAAACGCGGCCTCTATACTCATTTCCGACGTATCAAGCAAGTGCGCATCGACCGCTGGTTTCAAAGGGCTGTCGGCCCGTCCCATGTCGCGTTCGTCGCGCCGCTTGACGTCCTCGAAGATCGCATCGAAATCTGCCGCAGCGCCCTTGCCGAGGATCTCGTCATAACGGCGTCTTGCGCGAACTTCCGGCGACGCCGTTACATAGAGTTTCACCGGCGCATCCGGGCAGACGACGGTGCCGATATCGCGCCCATCGAGCACGGTTCCCGGCGCTTTCGCCGAAAACCGCCGTTGCGCCTCGACCAGAGCCCGGCGCACCGCCGGCATGACAGCAATCTTCGAGGCGGCTTCGCCGATCTCATGTTTGGAAAGTATATCGCGATCCAATCCAGCGAGTTCAACCTCTCTTGCGATCTTTTCCGCCACCGCCTCGTCGTCGAGCGGCAGGCCGGCATCGAGCAGCGCCTTGGCCGTGGCGCGATAGGTCAGGCCGGTATCCAGATGATGGAAGCCGTATTGGTCGGCGATGCGGCGTGAGAGCGTGCCCTTGCCGGCTGCCGCCGGGCCATCGATGGCGATAATGAAGGTCTTGTTTGTCATCAAATCAATCCTGCGGCACCGCGCCGAAACGGCGAATGAGTTTGTTTTCGCGGAATTGCCGCGGCTGGTAGATCATTCCGGCACCTCCTCGATCCTTGCTCCAAGGCCGGTCATCAGCTGCATGAATTCAGGAAAGCTGGTCGCGATCATCGCCGCGTCGTCGATCGTGACAGGATGCTCCGAGGCAAGCCCCATGACAAGGAAGCTCATGGCGATGCGATGGTCGAGATGTGTGCTGACCTTGTCGCCGGCAGCGTTGCCGAGGCCCTTGCCGTCAGGCCGGCCGCGCACGATGAGAAAATCCTCGCCTTCGTCGCAATCCACGCCATTGAGTTTCAGTCCGTCGGCCACAGCGGAAAGACGGTCGGACTCCTTGACGCGCAATTCCTCAAGCCCCTTCATGACGGTGACGCCCTCAGCGAAACAGGCGACGACGGCGAGAATAGGATATTCGTCGATCATCGACGGAGCGCGATCTTCGGGAACGGTCACGCCCTTGAGCTCGGAATGGCGCACGCGCATATCCGCCACGTCCTCGCCGCCGGCTAGACGCGCATTCAGCACCTCGATATCAGCCCCCATCTCCTGCAGCGTCAGGATCAGCCCGGTACGGGTCGGGTTCATCAGCACGTTGACGATGGTGATGTCGGAGCCGGGGACAAGCAGCGCTGCAACCAGCGGGAAGGCGGTGGAAGAAGGATCACCGGGAATGTCGATCACCTGGCCCGTCAGCTTGCCCCGGCCTTCGAGCCGGATCGTGCGGACGCCCTCCTCGTCCGTCTCGACGGAAAGGGCGGCGCCGAAACCCTGCAGCATCTTTTCGGTATGGTCGCGCGTCATCACCGGCTCGATGACCGTGGTGACACCCGGCGTATTGAGCCCGGCAAGCAGCACGGCCGATTTCACCTGGGCGGATGCCATCGGCACCCGATAGCGGATCGGGCTCGGCGTTCCCGGGCCTCTGAGCGTCACCGGCAGCCTGTCGCCCTCGGAGGCGCTGACCTGCACGCCCATTTCGCGCAGCGGATTGAGCACGCGGCCCATCGGCCGTTTCGAAAGCGAGGCGTCGCCGATGAAGGTGGAGCGAAAGTCGTAGGTGCCGACGAGGCCCATGGTCAGCCGCACGCCGGTGCCGGCATTGCCGAAGTCGAGCGGCGCGTCAGGTGCAAGCAGCGCGCCGTTGCCGGTGCCCTCGATCAGCCATTGTTCGCCCACCTTGCGGATTCTGGCGCCCATTGCCTGCATTGCCCGGCCGGTATTGATCACGTCCTCGCCTTCGAGCAGGCCGGTGATCCGGGTTTCGCCGGAAGCAAGCCCGCCGAACATGAAGGAACGATGCGAGATCGACTTGTCGCCCGGAATACGCACGCTGCCCGTAAGACCGGCGGATTTGCGGGCGGTGGCGGGCCTGGGCGCAGAGCCGTGCAACATGCGTAATCCTTTGCAAATGCAGTCTATTTTTGCCACAAGACAGGCTTGGCCGGTCGCAATTCCCGTCCGCTTCTGCAGCTGTTGCGGCTCGTTAACACAAACGCGCCGGGCGGTCATCCGTCGGCTTGCCAAAAACCCCGGGCTCCGATCGCAAAGTTTGGCTTTGACATGGGAAGCCACAGCGATTAAGGGGACCGGCTTATAAATTCCGATGGAACGCCGGCTTGATCGGCATTTGCCGAATCTCTTATTCGGTCATTCACACGAGGCTTATAGTGGCGAAAGCGGAACTTGGAACCAAGCGTACCGATCCGGAAACCGGCAAGAAGTTTTATGATCTGAACCGGGATCCGATCGTTTCTCCTTATACCGGCAAGTCCTATCCTCTGTCCTTCTTCGAAGAAACCTCGGCGATCGCCGAAGTTGCCGAAGAAGACGAGGTCGCGGAAGTCGATACTGAAAACACCGAAGTCGAACTGGTTTCGCTGGAAGATGCCGATGAAGCCGCCGGCGGCGACGACATTCCCGATATCGGCGATGACGATGTTGAAATCGAAGGCGACGACGACGACGATACCTTCCTCACACCGGACGAAGACGACGACGATGACGACATGAGCGACATCATCGGCGTGACCGGCGACGACGACGAAGTCTGACGACTGCATTTCGGCCCGGCGAGGAAAAAATTCTCCGGGCCGCATTTTTTTAGGCTTGCTATCTCTGAAAACCGGAAGTAATAAGCCGCCACTCCGCAGGGCACGCCTTGAGGAGTATCCCAGGACCGGCCTCGAGCCGGACCACCTTGATGGGGCTATAGCTCAGCTGGGAGAGCGCTTGCATGGCATGCAAGAGGTCAGCGGTTCGATCCCGCTTAGCTCCACCAGCCTACGCTCTTCGAGCTTCGGCTCGGCAAGCCGAAAGGCTTGACCGGACGAGGGCGAGAAGGAAGCGGAGGCTGCCGCGCCGAAGTTGCGAAGCAACATAGGCGGGCTATGATCCTTCCATGAAGTATGTCTACATTCTCCAGAGTGTCGAATTTCCGGATCGTTATTACGTTGGCGTGACGAGTGACCTGAAGTCGCGCCTGGCGAAGCACAACGCCGGGGAGGTCTCTCATACCTCGAAATACGTCCCTTGGTCTCTCAAGACCTATGTCGCTTTTTCCGATGAAGCGCAGGCCTTTGCTTTCGAGAAATATCTGAAGTCGGCGTCGGGCAGGGCATTCGCAAAGAAAAGACTCTAACTGCCCCGACCGCAACTCCGGCAGGCCGCCTGCGCAGCCCGCCGGCGCCTTGCGCTCACATCTCGACGATAACAGCCGTCACCCGCTTGACCACCGGCAGCACCAATAGCAGGACGGGAAAGGCGATCGCCCAGGAGAGCGCCCATGCGGAGGGCCACATGGCAAGGGCAGGCGCGGTCAGGCCTTGTGCTCTCACGATGCTGATCGCCGAGACGACTGAGGTCATCAACAGCGAGAGGATGAGCGGCATGACCACCGTATTGTAACGTTTGGGGAGTTTGCCTTTGGGCATTTTGATCTCCGTAAGGTGCCGATCAGACAATTGCGCAGCGCCGATCGGCGGGTTGCGCGTTGATTGACGTAAACGCTTACGGAGCTTCGATCTAAAGCAACGCCGTTTCTATGGCCGAAAATGTGCTGCCGTTCAAGTCCGCTCCCATCCGCTTCCGACCGCCTTTGCCAATTCCTCAATGAGAGGATGTATGTTCGTTGCTGGAATCTCAGTGATTCGGCTCCAGGACCCTCAGCCAATGACCAGATCAAGACGCCGTCGCATCATCCGGACCCGACGAACCCTGACCGGGCTCGCCCTCGTCGGCTCGATCTCGTTTCTGGCTGGCATGACCGATGCGACCGGTCTTCTGCTGACCGGCGATTTCGTCTCCTTCATGACAGGCAACACGACGCGGGCGGCACTGGCCTTGAGTGAGGGCAATCTTTATCACGCGGCGGTCCTGATCTCCGCCATCGTCGTTTTCGTGCTTGGCAATGCGGCTGGGGTCGTCATCGCTCATGTCTCCGAGCGCCGCATCTTCGTGGTGCTCGGCTGCGTCGGTCTCGTCCTGGCGCTCGCCTCGATGATGACGGTGCAGAACATGCTGTTCGCGCGGTTCTACATGATCGTTTTTTCCATGGGCATGGTGAACGCTGCCGTCGAACACATCGAAGGCCTGCCGATCGGCCTAACCTATGTGACCGGCGCCCTGTCGCGCTTCGGCCGCGGCATCGGCCGCTGGATCATCGGCGACCGCCATATCGAATGGACGATCCAGATTGTGCCCTGGGGGGGCATGATGCTTGGCGCGATCGTCGGCGCCGTCCTGACGCGGCTGACGGGCGCGCATGCACTGTGGCTGGTCTCCCTCTTCGCCATGGTGCTTGCACTTGCTGCCATGCTCATCCCGCGGCCGCTTCAGCGGCGCTTCAACCAGAAGATAGCGCCACATCGATCGGCCGCTGCGCGCGTGAAATAGAACCGTCGCATTCCTGTTACCGTCGAATCGGATAGAAAGGACCGCCGCCAATCCCCAAGGAGTGGGTCTTGTTCCTGATTTCGAAGCTTGTCTGGATTTTCGCTCAGCCGCTGTCGCTGGCATTCTTCCTCGTCTTCTTTGCCGTGCTTGTCGGTCTTCTGCGTTGGCGTACCTTAAGTATCCTCGGCGCAACGGGTGCGGCCCTCATCCTTTTCGTCACGCTCTACACCACGGCCGGCAACCTTCTGATGCAGGGTCTCGAGCAGCGCTTCGCAAAGCCCGCCGCTGATCCGGGTAGCCTGCAATGCATGATCGTGCTCGGCGGCGCCTTCGAAAATGAGGTGAACACGGCGCGCCACGGCATAGAATTCAACGGCGGGGCCGACCGCTTCATCGAAGCCTTGCGGCTTGCGCAGAAATTTCCGCAGTCGCGCATTCTGGTATCGGGCGGCGACGGCTCCATTTCGGGCATCTATGAAGGCGATGCGGCGGCATCCGAGCGGTTCTTCCCGCTCTTCGGCGTCGACAGGGATCGCCTGATCGAAGAGAGGCAATCGCGCACGACCTTCGAAAATGCCGTTAACACCAAGGAATTCCTGGCAAGCCAGGGGCTTTCCAATTGCCTGCTGATCACCTCGGGTTTCCACATGCCGCGGTCCGTCGGCATCTTCCGCAAGCTCGGCATCGATATCGCGCCCTGGCCGACCGATTATCGCACCGACGGCCAGGTGAGGCTCGGGCTCGATTTCACTCAGCCGAACCTCAACGCGCAGAACCTGGCGACGGCAATCCGCGAATGGTACGGCCTGGTCGGCTATTATCTCGCTGGCCGCACGTCGGAACTTTATCCGCAATAGAGCGCCGCGCGTCCAACAGGACGCGCCAAGGACGCTCTATCACTTTGAATTTGCGAATGACTCGAAAATCGATTCCGATTTCGGGTCTTGCGCTAAGCTATTTCTTCGAGATGGTGACGAATTTCGTGCCGCGGACGCGGGCCGTCACGATGCAGGGATCACCTTCGGTGCGGTCGCAGAAACGCGGATGCATCTTCATCGCCAGCACCATGTTGCCGAAGCGCTGGACGAAATCGTAGCCATAGATCTGCGCCGTCGCGATCATGAAATAACCGCCTTCGGCAACCTGCAGGTAGAAATTATAGGTACAGCCGTCGTCATTGCATTGCGGCCCCTTCTGCCCGTCACAGGTCAGCTGGCCCTCGTTGACCACGGCGTCGATCAGGCCGTCATTGTTGATGTCCTGCCGGATGATGAAGCCGTCGGCAAATTCGGCCGTCTTGCACTGCTCCTGGAAGTGTTTCTTCTCGTAGATCTCAGGATCGGAAATCAGCGATTGCTGGCCGAAGGCGACAGCCGGCATGACAAGCAGCAGGACGATATTCAGAACGGCGAGCACCAGCGTTTTCACGGCTTTCCTCTTTTGGATAAAGGCTCTGTAGCCTAGGGCATGATGCCGAAAAGTGTGAGCGGTTTTCGGACGACATCATGCTCTAACTATATAATTTAGAACAGGATTCAGATTTTTGGTCGACCCGGCCTAAAATCATCCTGTTCTAATGCATGTCGTCTAGAAGTGTGCAGCGGTTTTGGGACAACGACATGCATCAAATAAAGACCTTCGCTTTATGACGCCGCCGCCTTGCGCCGCCCTTGCCGCCGTGGTTCTTTCCCGAGAACAGGTAGAGCATGATGTCGTCCGAAAACCGCTGACACTTTTCGGCATCATGCTCTGAAACTTCTGCCGGTTCCGAGGTTCGCATGTCCTTGCTCGTCTATCTCGATTATGCCGGCATTGCGCTGTTTGCCGCGACGGGCGCGCTCGCCGCCTCGCGCAAGCAGCTGGACCTGATCGGTTTTCTGTTTTTCGCCATGGTGACGGGAACGGGCGGCGGCACGGTGCGCGATATCGTGCTCGGCCGCGTGCCGGTCTTCTGGGTTCTGAACCCGGCCTATATCCTAGTCTGCTGCATCGTGGGCGTCATTGTTTTCTTCACCGCCCATCTGCTGGAATCGCGCTATCGCCTGCTGATCTGGCTGGATGCGATCGGCCTTGCCGCCTATTGCGTGATCGGCGCCGCCAAGGGCCTCGCCGCCACCGGCTCGCCGACCATCGCGATCGTCACCGGCACGCTGACGGCGACGTTTGGCGGCATCCTGCGCGATCTGATGGCAAACGAGCCTTCGGTGTTGTTGAGGCCGGAAATCTACGTGACCGCAGCCCTCATCGGTGCCGGCGTCTTCACGCTCGCCAATGCGCTCGGAATGCAGCTTTATCTGGCGTCTGCCTGCGGCGTCGTGGCGGCCTTTGCGGTGCGCGGTGGAGCCCTGTGGTTCGGCTGGACCTTCCCGACCTACAGGCACAAGCCTGGCCGGCATCCGGACGATGTCATGTGAAGCCTAATGCATGTCGCCCAAAAGTGCGCAGCGGTTTTGGGACACCGACATACATAAAAGCCGATCCGGCGCGACGCGCTTTAGAGGTGTCGTCAGCCCTGCTTCGCGCGCAGGCGGATCACCACGTCGACATGGGCGATCTCCATGCCTTCAGGCGGTTCCGGCAGATTGGCGATCGTCAGGTTGCTGACGGGAATGTCGAGCACCTCGTTTTCGCCTTCGACGAAGAAATGGTGATGGTCGGAAACATTGGTGTCGAAATAGGTCTTGGCGCTCTCGACGGCGAGAACCCGGATGAGACCGGCTTCCGTGAACTGATGCAGCGTGTTGTAGACGGTTGCCAACGACACTGGCACACCGGCGGCAACAGCCTCCTCATGCAGTTCCTCGACGGTCAAATGCCGGTCGCCCTTGGCAAACAGGAGGTCGCCAAGCGCGACACGCTGGCGAGTAGGGCGCAGGCCCGCACCGCGCAGCCTTACCTCTATTGCGATCGGGAGTGCACCCGTCATCAAAACCAACTCCGGTTATTCTGGCATAAAGCAATCATGTTTCTTTAAGGGGTATAACTTTTGCATCGGAGCCTTTCAATAGTTCAATGGGGACACGAGCCTGATAAACGCGGCAAAAACGGGCTTTTGACGCAAATAGGTCTGGTCCCGGCCCTAGCCTTCCTGTATGCGACCACCAAATAATGGCGCAAGCCTGGTCCGGGGAGATGAATGAAGCTGCCTTGCTTGTGCTTCATTTTCTGAAGAACTTGGACTACACGTTCACATCCATCGGCTTGATGCGGGGGGAAAAGAAACTTTATGACGACCAGACAGTCCAGCTTCTCGTATGAAGAACTCATTGCTTGCGCCCATGGCGAGCTCTTCGGCCCCGGCAATGCGCAGCTGCCCCTGCCGCCTATGCTGATGGTTCACCGCATCACGGATATTTCCGAAACGGGCGGCACCTTCGATAAGGGCTACCTCCGGGCCGAATATGACGTTCGCCCCGACGACTGGTATTTTCCCTGCCATTTCGAAGGCAATCCGATCATGCCAGGCTGCCTCGGTCTCGACGGCATGTGGCAGCTGACCGGTTTCTTTCTGGGTTGGCTCGGCGAGGCAGGCCGTGGCATGGCGCTTTCAACAGGCGAAGTGAAATTCAAGGGCATGGTCCGGCCACAGACGAAGCTGATCGAATATGGCATCGACTTCAAGCGTGTCATGCGCGGCCGTCTGGTCCTCGGCACGGCTGACGGCTGGCTGAAGGCGGATGGCGAGACCATATACCAGGCGGCCGACCTTCGCGTCGGTCTATCGAAAGACAAGACGGCCTGAAACCGCATTTCGAGCGGCTGACGAAAACAACAAAGGTTTGATCAGATGAGACGGGTAGTTGTCACAGGTCTGGGTGTCGTGTCCTCGATCGGAAACGACGCGGCCGAAGTCACCGAATCCTTGCGGCAGGCAAAGTCGGGTATCTCCTTTTCGAGCGATTTCGCCGAACATGGATTCAAGTGCCAGGTTTGGGGCAGTCCGAAGCTCGGTTCGGCGGAACTTGCCGAACTGGTCGACCGCCGCGCCATGCGCTTCCTGTCGCAGGGCGGTGCCTGGAACCATGTCGCCATGAAACAGGCACTTGCCGATTCCGGCCTGGAAGAGAAAGACTACGCTCAGAACGAACGCACCGGGATCATCATGGGCTCCGGCGGCCCGTCCACCCGCACCCTCATCGAGGCTGCCGAAATCACTGTGAAGAACAACAGCCCGAAGCGCATCGGCCCCTTCGCCGTGCCGAAGGCGATGTCCTCGACCGCATCGGCCACACTCGCCACCTGGTTCAAGATCCACGGCGTCAATTATTCGATCTCGTCGGCCTGCTCGACGTCGGCGCATTGCATCGGCAACGCCGCCGAGATGATCCAGTGGGGCAAGCAGGACGTGATGTTCGCTGGCGGCCACGAGGACCTCGACTGGACGATGTCCAATCTCTTCGACGCCATGGGCGCCATGTCCTCCAAATATAACGACACGCCGGACAGCGCTTCGCGCGCCTATGACGTCAACCGCGACGGTTTCGTCATCGCCGGCGGCGCCGGCGTGCTGGTGCTCGAGGAGCTGGAGCGTGCCAAGGCCCGCGGTGCAAAGATCTATGCCGAAATCGTCGGCTACGGCGCAACCTCGGACGGCTACGACATGGTTGCCCCCTCGGGCGAGGGCGCTATCCGCTGCATGCGCCAGGCGCTCGCCACCGTCAAAGGTGACGTCGACTATATCAACACCCACGGCACGTCGACGCCGGTCGGCGACAGCAAGGAAATCGGCGCCATCCGCGAGGTATTCGGCTCGAAGATTCCGCATGTCCAGTCGACCAAGTCGCTGACCGGCCATTCGCTTGGCGCTGCCGGCGTGCAGGAATCGATCTATTCCCTGCTGATGATGCAGCAAGGCTTCATTGGCGAAAGCGCTCATATCACCGAGCTTGATCCCGAATTCGAAGGTGTCCCGATCGTCCGCAAGCGCATCGACGACGCCAAGATCGACATTGCCCTCTCCAATTCCTTCGGCTTCGGCGGCACCAACGCCACGCTCGTCTTCCAGCGCTATAACGGATAATAATATGACGGGAATTATGCAGGGTAAGCGCGGGCTCATCATGGGCGTCGCCAACAACCACTCGATCGCCTGGGGGATTTCAAAAGCTCTCGCCGCACAGGGTGCGGAACTCGCCTTCACCTATCAGGGCGATGCGCTCGGCAAGCGCGTCAAGCCGCTTGCTGCCGAGGTCAGCTCGGATTTCGTGCTGCCCTGCGACGTCGAGGACACCGCCTCGGTCGATGCCGTGGTCGACGCGATCAAGGAGCGCTGGGGCAAGCTCGATTTCATCGTCCATGCCATCGGCTTTTCCGACAAGAATGAGCTCAAGGGTCTCTACGCCGATACGACGCGTGAGAATTTCAGCCGCACAATGGTCATTTCCTGTTTCTCCTTCACCGAGATCGCCAAGCGCTGCGCTCCGTTGATGGAAGATGGCGGTGCGATGCTGACGCTGACCTACAATGGCTCGACGCGCGTCATCCCGAATTACAACGTCATGGGGGTTGCCAAGGCTGCGCTCGAGGCTTCGGTGCGCTATCTCGCCGCCGACTACGGCCCGCGCGGAATCCGCGTCAATGCCATTTCCGCCGGCCCGATCCGTACGCTTGCCGGCGCCGGCATCTCGGATGCGCGCGCGATCCTCTCCTGGAACCAGCGCAATGCACCGCTGCGCAAGACTGTGACCATCGATCAGGTCGGCAACTCGGCTCTCTACCTGCTCTCCGACCTTTCCTCCGGCGTCACCGGCGAAATCCACTTCGTCGACGCCGGCTTCAACGTCACCTCCATGCCGACGCTGGAAACGCTGCGCAAAGCGGACGTCGAATAAACACCATTCGATCGAAACTCAAAGGCCGTGCGCAGATGATGCGCACGGCCTTTTTCTATCGATAAGAGTGATCGGATCGAGGCTGCTTGAGCCCTATTTCTTCGCCCACAGCACCTTGAAGCGGGCGTTGCGGCAGGTTTCGCCGCTTTCCCTGAAATTCGCCGCCAGAACCGGTTCGTAAGGCAGGCCGCGATTGGCGACGAGCATCAGGCGGCCGCCGCCGCGAAGGGCGGACGCGGCAGTCTTGATCATTGCCTGGCCGAGTGCCGGCTCGGCTGCGTGCCCCTCATGGAAGGGCGGGTTCATGATGACGAGATCGTATTTGTCCTTGACCGGCTCACCCGCCAGATCGTGCCAGTAGAAGCGCGCAGGCGCGTTCGGGCAGTTCTCCGCCAGATTATCCCTGGCAGCCTCAAGAGCCGCGTGATCGGCCTCGTAGAGGTCGAGGCGCGTCAGTCCACGCGACTTCTGGGCCAGCTCGACCGAGAGATAGCCCCATCCGGCGCCAAAATCCGCAACGTCGCCGGTGAAATCCTGCGGTAGGCGCGAGGCCAGCAGTTCCGATCCGGCATCGATGCGGTCATGCGAGAACATGCCGGCGGTTGCATTGAAACGGCCGTCGACGTGCACCGGCGCCTTTGCCAGCTTGGAGACAATCTCATCGGCATCCGCCGGCCGGCCGAACCAGAAGGCGACGCCGTGATATTTCGGCATATGGTCGACTGCGAGATTGAAACCTTCCATCCGCTTGCGCAGCGGCTGGATGCCGTCTTCCTTCGCGCCGGCAACGACGATCAGGCCGCCGACCCGTGTGCGGGCAATAGCGGCGGCGAGATTGCCCTCGTTCTTACCCTTGTGCTTGGTGCAGAGCACCAGAGCCGCATCGTAGTCCTCGCCGTCGATCTCCGGCTTTGCTTCGATGCGCTGCGCCAGCAGTTGCCGATAGAGTGGCCGGAAGCCCTGGACGGCGCTGAGCGAGGCGGCAAAGCCTTCCGGCAGCGCAAAGCCTGCCTCGGCGCCGAGGAAGAGCACGCGCTCGCCCTCGCCGGGCGCCTCGACTGTGCCGCTGGCAAAGGGATGGAACAGGGTCTTCAGCGTCTCGCTGCTCATGGGCCTCGTCTCGTCTTAAAGCATGTCGCGCAAAAGTGTTCAGCGGTTTTGCGATCACGACATGCGCAAAACCAAGGACCTAAAGTGTGGCAAGCGAATCTGAAAGATCGCGCCACGCTTTAGGATACAAAAAAGGGCGCGGAAGCATTCCCGCGCCCGATATTAAATTTGGAAGGCGGCTTATTCGGCCGCTTCTTCCTTCTTCTTCTCGTTCGGGATTTCCTGGCCGGTGGCCTGGTCGACGACCTTCATCGACAGGCGAACCTTGCCGCGTTCGTCGAAGCCGAGCAGCTTGACCCAGACCTTGTCGCCTTCCTTGACGACGTCCTGCGTCTTGGCAACACGCTCGGAAGCGAGCTGCGAGATGTGGACGAGACCGTCGCGGGCGCCGAAGAAGTTGACGAAGGCGCCGAAGTCGGCGGTCTTGACGACCGTGCCTTCGTAGACCTGGCCGATCTCAGGCTCGGCGACGATCGAGTGGATCCACTTGCGGGCCGCTTCGATCTCCTTGCCGGAGGACGAAGCGATCTTGACGGTGCCGTCGTCCTCGATGTTGATCTTCGCGCCGGTCTTTTCGACGATTTCGCGAATGACCTTGCCGCCGGAGCCGATGACTTCGCGGATCTTGTCGACCGGGATGTTCATGACTTCGATGCGCGGAGCGAATTCACCGAGCTGGCCGCGGCTTTCGGTAATGGCCTTGGACATTTCGCCGAGGATGTGGGCACGACCGCCTTGGGCCTGGCCAAGGGCGACCTTCATGATCTCTTCGGTGATACCGGCGATCTTGATGTCCATCTGCAGCGAGGTGATGCCGTCGGCGGTACCGGCGACCTTGAAGTCCATGTCGCCGAGGTGGTCTTCGTCACCGAGAATGTCGGAGAGGACAGCGAAGCGATCGCCTTCCAGGATCAGACCCATGGCGATACCGGCCACCGGCTTTGCCAGCGGAACGCCGGCGTCCATCAGAGCGAGCGAGGTACCGCAGACAGTCGCCATCGAGGACGAGCCATTCGACTCGGTGATCTCGGAGACGACGCGCAGCGTGTAGGGGAACTGCTCGACGGTCGGCAGCATCGGACGGATCGCGCGCCATGCGAGCTTGCCGTGGCCGATTTCGCGGCGACCCGGGGAGCCCATGCGGCCGGTCTCGCCAACCGAGTAGGGAGGGAAGTTGTAATGGAGCAGGAAGCGCTCCTTGTACATGCCCGTCAGGCTGTCGACATACTGCTCATCTTCGCCGGTGCCGAGCGTGGCAACGACGATCGCCTGCGTTTCACCGCGGGTGAACAGCGCCGAACCGTGCGTACGCGGCAGAAGACCGACTTCCGAAACGATCGGACGAACGGTTTCGAGGTCGCGGCCGTCGATGCGGCTCTTGGTGTCGAGAATGTTCCAGCGGACGATCTTTGCCTGCAGGTGCTTGAAGATCGCGCCGACTTCTTCGGCCGTGTACCTGGCGTCGCCTTCCTCGGGGAGGAAGTGTGCCTTCACCTTCGCCTTGACGGCGTCGACGGCGGCGTAGCGGTCGGCCTTCTGGGTGATCTTGTAGGCTTCGCGAAGTTCACCTTCGGCAAGGCCGAGCATCTCGCTTTCGAGAGCGGAGTAGTCTTCCGGCTGGAAGTCGCGCGGCTCCTTGGCGGCAACTTCGGCGAGCTTGATGATCGCGTCGAGAACCGGCTGGAAGCCCTTGTGGCCGAACATGACGGCACCGAGCATGACGTCTTCGTTGAGTTCCTTGGCTTCGGATTCCACCATCAGCACGGCGTCGTAGGTGCCGGCGACGACGAGGTCGAGGCTCGATTCGTCCATCTCGTCGAGATGCGGGTTGAGAACGTATTCACCGTTGATGTAGCCGACGCGCGCACCGCCGACCGGGCCCATGAAGGGAACGCCGGACAGCGTCAGCGCTGCCGAGGTGGCAACCATCGACAGCACGTCGGGATTGTTTTCAAGGTCGTGCTGGATGACGGTGACGACGACCTGCGTGTCGTTCTTGTAGCCTTCCGGGAAGAGCGGGCGGATCGGGCGGTCGATCAGGCGGGAAACGAGGGTCTCGTTCTCGCTCGGGCGGCCTTCGCGCTTGAAATAGCCGCCGGGGATCTTGCCGGCAGCGTAGGTCTTTTCCTGGTAGTTGACGGTGAGCGGAAAGAAGTCCTGGCCGGGCTTCGGCGACTTGGCCGAGACGACGGTGGCGAGAACGACGGTTTCGCCGTAGGTGGCGAGAACCGCGCCGTCGGCCTGACGGGCGATCTTGCCGGTTTCGAGCTTCAGCGGGCGGCCGGCCCACTCGATTTCCACTGTGTGTGTATCAAACATCTCTTGTCCTTCAATGCGGGAGCACGCGCCATCGCCGATATCAAGGCGCAGCGCACAGTCGACCGCAATCAATGTGACGTATCACGGGCAAGACAACGGGAGGCTTTTCATCCTCGGCTTCCTCAGGAGTTCTTGAGAAACCGGGCCAAAGCTCATTGATAAGCCTTGGCCGAAAGCATCCGGCAATCCTGCCCCATGACAGGTCAACGGTTGGTTTGGCAGATCCGGCCCATCCGGGTCTACCGGTCTTTCCACCGCGTAAAATAGGGCGCGGCTGGAACATTTCATCGGGAGCCGTGTCCCGAAACACATCCGGCGGACGCTTGGAAAGCGCCCGCCGGATAATCTTAGCGGCGGATACCCAGGCTGGTGATCAGCTTGGAATAGCGGCCTTCATCCTTCTTCTTGAGATAATCAAGAAGCGAGCGGCGGCTCGAAACCATCGTCAGCAGGCCACGGCGGGAATGGTTATCCTTCTTGTGGTCCTTGAAGTGTTCGGTCAGGTTATTGATGCGTTCGGTCAGGATCGCGACCTGGACTTCCGGAGAACCGGTATCGCCTTCAACGGTCGCATATTCCTTGATCAGCGCAGACTTGCGCTCAGCAGTGATCGACATCGGGTGATCCTTTCTAAGAGGAGGAGATAGAGTCGCCAAAAGCCGGGATGTCGTCCAGCTTTGGCCGTGAATGCAAACGGGCGTACCCGATGCTGGCGCTGCCTATAAACCAAATATGGATCGATGGAAAGAGGGGTCGTCCTTGGCGGCTTCAACGGCCCGCCATGGCGCCCCGGATCATCCCGTCATAGGCTGAAGGATCCTGCAGCATGGCGAAATGGCTCACATCTTTCAGGATGACGAGTTTAGCGCCCGGAATCTGTTTTGCCATCATTTCCGTATGGTCGAGCTTTACGGCTTCATCATGATCGCCGATGGCAAGTGTGACCGGCACCGAGATCTTGCCAAGATCGGCGGCCGTCCAGGCCGGCTGGGTTGCCCACATTTCGGATATCTGCTTGACGAAGGCGTCGTATTCGTTCGGCGTCGGCGACAGCTTCCTGTAATATTCGCCGGCGACGTTGATGTAGTCGTTGAAGACCTTGTCGTTCAACACGTCTGGCTTGACGCCCTCTGTCGTGACATTGGCTGCCTGGGCAATGACCCGCGTCAGCTTCTCCGGATGTTTCATCGCCATGTCGATGCCGATGATGCCACCGTCCGACCATCCGACAAGCGTCACCTTGTCGATCTTCAGATAGTCGAGAAGTGCCACATAATCCGATGTCATCAGGTCGTAACCGAAGGGCTGCTGGCTGCGCGTCGAGCGTCCATGGCCGCGGCTGTCGGCAACGATGACCAGGTGGTCCTTGGCAAAATCGGCGACCTGATGAGCCCAGACCTCGGCATTTCCAAGTCCGCCGTGAATGAACAGGATGGGGTCGCCTTCGCCGTATTCGGCGTAATACATCTTGATGTCGTTCACTTCGGCCATGCCGCTCGTCTTTGCCGCCGGCATCGAAGGAAAGGCCGGGAGCTCGGCCCAGCGCTCGGCGGATCGAGCGTTGGCCACGGTCAGGAACATCGAAAAGAACGTCAGTATTCCGATAGCAGTTACGCGCATATTCTTTCTCCTGTCGGGCCACCATGGCCCCTCGGGCCGCTATGGCGGCCCGACAGGGAAGATATCGCATCGTTACCGGCTGACAATCGCTATCGTTGTGGGGTCAGGCGAAAACACGCTTCGGGCGAAACTCGCCCTGGCCGATCTCGCCGATCGCGATCAGCCTGCCGCGGGCGGTCGCATAGGCTTCGCTTTCGGCAACCGGCGCATCGCGGCCACGCACCAGGATCGGGTTGCCCATCTTCAGCCGGTGCGCCTGGTCGTCGTTGATGACGAGATGGGGCAGGGCCGATAGCGCTTCGCAGGTGTCGATCAGCAGCGCGTCGAGGGCCGCCAGCCGCTCGTCCATATCCTCGATCGCCTCCAGTGCCACGAGATCTGCGAGCGGCACCATGGCCTCTTCCGCGAAGGGCGCGACGAAGGTGCGCCGCAGCCCGGACACATGGCCGTAGCAGCCGAGTTCGCGGCCGAAATCGCGCGCCAGCGCCCTGACATAGGTGCCCTTGCCGCATTCCACTTCGAAATGTGCGCTATTGGCGTCCGGGCAGGCAAGCAAGGTCAGCCGGAAGATATCGACCTCACGTGAGGGGATTTCGACGGTTTCGCCTTCGCGCGCCAGATCATAGGCGCGTTCACCCGATATCTTGATAGCGGAAAACTGCGGCGGCACCTGGTTGATGGTGCCGATATATCGAGGCAGGATATCGCGGATCTGCTGTTCGCTCGGGCGTTTGTCCGAACTCTCAGTCACTTCGCCCTCGAGATCGTCGGTCGCGCGCTCCTCGCCCCAGCTCACCGTGAATTCATAGATCTTGCGGCCATCCATCACGTAGGGAACGGTCTTCGTCGCATCGCCGAGCGCGATCGGCAGCATGCCGGAGGCGAGCGGATCGAGCGTGCCGGCATGACCGGCCTTCTGCGCCTTGTAGAGCCATTTGATCTTGGAAACGGCTTCCGTCGAGCCGAAATCCACCGGCTTGTCGAGGATCAGCCAGCCGGAAATCGGCCGGCCCTTGGGTTTGCGTGGTTTGGACATGCGTCTCTTCTGTTTATTGTTCGTCATTATCGCCGTCGAGGTCGCGGCTCACCTCGGGCGAACGCAGCAGCTCGTCGATCTTCTTGTAGTTGTCGAAGCTGGTATCGTCGCGGAAGCGCACCTCCGGCATGTATTTCATCTGCCGGAGCTGCTGCCCGAGCCGGCCGCGGATGAACCTTGCATTACGGTTCAACGCCTCGATGACGATGCTGTGGTCTGAAACGCCGAGCGGCGTCACATAGGCGGTAGCGATCTTGAGGTCCGGCGACATGCGCACTTCCGAGATCGAGATCACGGTCGCTTCGATGACGTCATCACGCACTTCGCCGCGCTGCAGCACCTGGGTGATAGCGGCGCGAACCTGTTCGCCAACGCGCAGCATGCGCTGCGAAGGCGCGGAAGAAGTTGCTCTGGTCATTGTTATCTCTATTTGCCGATGCGGCTGGGAATCGAACCCGTCAAAGGAGAGCGTCCATGACTCTTTTGGTCGAAAAGGTCAAGGCGGCAGATGCCCGAAAGCCATCCGCCGGTGGCGGATGGCTTTCGGAAAGCTCAGGCGCAGCAGTTTAGAGCGTGCGCGTGATATGCTCGACGCGGAAGCACTCGATGACGTCGCCGGCGCGCATGTCTTCGTAGTTTTCGAAGGCCATGCCGCATTCCTGACCCATCGGCACTTCGGACACTTCGTCCTTGAAGCGCTTGAGCGTCTTGAGCTTGCCTTCGTGAACGACAACGTCGTTGCGGATGAGGCGGACGCCCGCACCACGTTCGACCTTGCCTTCGACGACACGGCAGCCTGCGACCTTGCCGACCTTCGTGATGTTGAACACCTCGAGGATCTCGGCGTTGCCGATGAAGGTTTCGCGTCGCTCTGGAGACAAGAGGCCCGACATCGCTGCCTTCACGTCATCCACGAGGTCGTAGATGATGTTGTAGTAGCGGATTTCGATGCCTTCGCGTTCGGCGAACTGGCGTGCCTGCGTATTCGCACGAACGTTGAAGCCGATGATGGCCGCGTTCGAGGCTTCGGCGAGCGAGATATCCGACTCGGTGATGCCGCCGGCACCCGAATGGACGATGCGGGCGCGGACTTCGTCGGTGCCGAGCTTCTCCAGCGCGCCGGCAATCGCTTCGATCGAGCCCTGCACGTCGCCCTTGATGACCAGCGGGAACTCCTTGATGCCGACGCTTTGGCGCTGCATCATCATCTGTTCCAGCGAACCGCGCTGTCCCGACTGGCGGGCAGCCGCCTTGTCGCGGGCCAGACGCTGACGATATTCCGAGATTTCGCGGGCGCGGCTTTCGCTTTCGACGACGGCGAACTTGTCACCCGCCTGCGGCGTACCGGACAGACCGAGAACCTCGACCGGCGTTGCCGGACCGGCTTCCTTCACATGGTCGCCCTTGTCGGTGACGAGAGCGCGCACACGGCCCCAGACGTCGCCTGCGACGATGATCTGGCCCGGACGCAGCGTGCCCTTCTGGACGAGCACGGTCGCGACCGAACCACGGCCACGATCGAGCTGGGCTTCGATAACCGTTCCTTCCGCGGTCCGGTTCGCATTGGCCTTGAGATCGAGAATTTCCGCCTGCAGCAGGATTGCCTCGAGCAGCTTGTCGAGGTTCTTGCCGGTCTTGGCCGAAACCTCGACGTCAAGCACTTCACCGCCCATGGATTCCACGAAGACTTCGTGCTGCAGCAGCTGGTTACGGACCTTCTGCGGATCAGCCTCGTGCTTGTCGACCTTGTTGATCGCAACGATGATCGGAACACCGGCCGCCTTGGCGTGGTTGATCGATTCGATCGTCTGCGGCATCACGCTGTCGTCGGCTGCGACGACCAGGATCGCGATGTCGGTCGCCTGCGCACCGCGGGCACGCATTGCCGTGAAGGCGGCGTGGCCGGGCGTATCGATGAAGGTGATCTTCTGACCGTTCTGCTCCACCTGATAGGCGCCGATATGCTGCGTGATGCCACCGGCTTCGCCGGAGACCACGTTGGCATGGCGGATGGCGTCGAGCAGCGAGGTCTTGCCGTGGTCAACATGGCCCATGATGGTAACGACCGGCGGGCGCGAAACCAGTTCGCCATCCTCGTCGGACACGTTGAAGATGCCGAGTTCGACGTCGGATTCCGACACGCGCCTGACCGTATGGCCGAATTCGCCGGCGATGAGTTCGGCAAGGTCGGCGTCAATGACGTCGCCCGGCTTCATCATCTGGCCTTCCTTCATCAGGTACTTGATGACGTCGACGGCGCGTTCGGACATGCGCTGCGACAGTTCCTGAATGGTGATGGTCTCGGGCAGAACCACCTCGCGGGAGATCTTCTCGCGGGTTTCCTGCATCTGACCACGGCGGAACTTCTCCTGCCGGCGACGCATCGCCGAAAGCGAACGACCGCGGGCATTGTCCTCGCCGTCCACGTTGGCAGTGGTGATCGTCAACTTGCCGCGACGGCGCTCTTCATCCGTCTTCGGACGAGTCGTGACCGGCTTTGCGGGTTCCGGGCGAACGACGCGGCCACGGACCGGACCGCCGCGCGCTGCGCCACGATCGTCGTCTTCCTTTTCCTCGCGACGGCCGCGAACGGCGCCGGGGACGGCAGCGCCGGGTGCCGGACGGGCAGCAGGTGCTCCAGCCGCATCGGACCGGCGTGCAGCAGGTGCCGACGATGCGGGCTGCGGCGGCCGTGGCGCGTCGGAGCGTGCTTCGGTCGGAGCCGGTTCTGCGACTGCGGGTTCTGCGACAGCGGGTGCCTCAGCCTGCCGGATAGCCTCTTCAGCGGCCCTGCGGGCAGCTTCTTCCGCTTCGGCGGCCTTGCGGATCACCTCTTCTGCGGCACGGCGCTTTTCTTCCTCGGCGCGGCGGATCGCATCCTGGGCGTCACGCGCCTGGGAGTCGGCAAGCGCGCGGCGGCGGGCGTCCATCTCTTCCGGCGACAGATGGTTCAGCACCACCGGGCGCGGGCGATCGTTCTGGCGCGGCGGCTGGTGAGACTGCTGCGGCGGACGCTGGTTCGTCTGGTTGTTGTTGCCCTGCTGAACCCGCGGAGCCGGCGTCGGCTGCTGCGGACGCGCCTGCACGGGTGCGGGCGCCGGTTCGGCTGCGCGGACGGGGGCCGCCGGAGCGACGGGTGTGATCGGCTTTTCATCTTCCGGGCGCATCGGGCGCCGCTTACGGGTCTCGACGACGACCGCCTTGGTGCGACCTCGACCCATATCCTGGCGAACGGTGCCCTGGCTCATCCCCGATGGTTTCAGGGTGAGTGTCTTTTTGCCCGCTACGCTGATTGTCTTGTCGTCGTTACTATCGGTCATTCGTTCCCGTTCCTTCGGACAGGGAGCGATGACTAGATCAGACCCTGTCGTTCAATACTGTCGATCAATGAGTATGGGACCGGCCGATGCCGGTGACCGCCTCATTGTTTTTGCCGGCCAGCGCCGCCCGCTGCCCGGGACTGACCGCCAATACGGTACTGTTCGAGCATCTTTGCGCGCTTCACTACACCTTCACCCGCCTGCCCTGCAAGCACTGCGGCATGGATAAAAGCATTCTGGCCCATCAGGCCTTCCATTTCGCTCTCCGAGAAGAGACGGAAGGAAGGTATCTCCTCCTCGGTCTCCATTCCGAGGTGCCAGGCCTTGCGGGCCTGGTCGATTTTCCGGACGCCATCGTCCGCTGCCCCAGTCGCGTGGAACACCGCAAGGGCTGCTCCGCTTCTAACCGCGGCATCCACTTTCGAGGATCCACTGACGAACTGGCCGGCTTTCCGCGCCATGTTCATCATCTGCATCAGTTGCGCCGCGAGCAGCCGATCGACACTCGCGCCGAGATCGTCCGCCGCCTTTACATCCGTCTTCAGTGCACGGGCGAAGAGCTTCTTCGCCACTGCCCTGTCGACCAGCGACCGGTCGATCTTCACCCAGCAACCACGTCCCGGAAGCTCGCGCTTCAGGTCGGCGACAACTGTTCCATCGGGAGCGGCGACGAAGCGGATCAACTCTTCCGGCGATCCGCTTTCGCGCGTCACGATGCACATGCGTCCGTTCACGTCATAACCTGCAAGATCGTCGTCCTCGAGAGGAGCGTCCGGTTCATGCGCGGTCATCATGCTTCTTGTTCGGCTTCGGTGACCTCTTCTTCGGTCCCCTTATCCAGGTCCTCTTGCGTGATCCAGCCGGCCGAAAGGCGGGCCTGGACGATCATCTGTTCTGCTTCGACGCGCGACACGTCGAACTTCGAGAACAGACCCTCGAACTTCTTCGTTTCGCCGTTCTTGCGCTCCGTCCAGCCGACGAGATCGTCGGCAGCACATCCGGCAAAGTCCTCGATCGTCTTGATGCCGTCTTCGCCGAGCGCCACCATCATCTGGGCGGTCATGCCGTTGATTTCACGCAGTTCGTCCTGAACACCGAGCGCCTTGCGCTTCTCGTCCATCTCGGCTTCGAGACGCTCGAGGAATTCGCGGGCGCGCTGCTGGATTTCCTGCGCCGTTTCCTCGTCGAAACCGTCGATCGAAGAGATTTCGTCGAGATCGACATAAGCCAGTTCTTCAACCGCGGCAAAACCTTCCGAAGCCAGAACCTGGCCGACCATCTCGTCGACATCGAGCGAATCCATGAACAGGTTGGTGCGCTCGTTGAATTCCTTCTGGCGGCGTTCCGATTCCTCGGCCTCCGTCATGATGTCGATATCCCAGCCGGTCAGCTGCGAGGCGAGGCGGACGTTCTGGCCGCGACGGCCGATCGCAAGCGACAGCTGCTCGTCGGGAACGACGACTTCGATACGCTCTGCATCCTCATCGAGAACGACCTTGGCGACTTCGGCCGGCTGCAGGGCGTTGACGACGAACGTCGCCGGGTCCTGCGACCATGGAATGATGTCGATCTTCTCGCCCTGGAGCTCGCCGACGACGGCCTGAACGCGCGAGCCGCGCATACCGACGCAGGCGCCAACCGGATCGATCGAGCTGTCGTTCGAGATCACCGCAATCTTGGCGCGCGAACCCGGATCGCGGGCGACCGACTTCACCTGGATGATGCCGTCGTAAATCTCCGGCACTTCCATGGTGAAGAGTTTCACCATGAACTGCGGATGCGTGCGCGACAGGAAGATCTGCGGGCCGCGCTGCTCGCGACGGACATCATAGACATAGGCACGGACGCGATCGCCATAGCGGACGTTTTCGCGCGGGATCATTTCATCGCGGCGGATGATGCCTTCGCCACGGCCGAGATCGACGATGACGTTGCCGTATTCGACGCGCTTGACGGTACCGTTGACGATTTCGCCGACGCGATCCTTGAATTCGTCGAACTGGCGGTCACGCTCGGCTTCACGCACCTTCTGCACGATCACCTGCTTGGCGGACTGTGCGGCGATACGGCCGAAATCCATCGGCGGCAGCGGATCGGCGATGAAGTCGCCGAGTGCGGCGTCCGGGTTGCGGTCGCGAGCAAGCTCCAGCGGGATCTGCGTCGAATAATCCTCGGCCTTCTCGACGACTTCAAGCAGGCGCTGCAGACGGATTTCGCCGGTCTTCGGATTGATGTCGGCCCGGATGTTGGACTCGGTGCCGTAACGGGAGCGTGCCGCCTTCTGGATGGCATCGGCCATTGCGGCCAGCACGATCTCGCGGTCGATGACTTTTTCGCGCGCCACTGCATCTGCGATCTGCAGAAGTTCGAGCCGGTTCGCACTGACTGCCATTGTCTTGTTTCTCCGTCTTTACTCGCCGGGTTCCCGTCCCTAGAGCGGTCTGTTGATCGGTTATTCTTCGTCTTCTGCTTCGTTCTGGTTGGCGGCCTGGGCTTTCGCCAGCTTGTCGGCGCGCAACGCATCGCGGATCAGGTCGTCGGTCAGAATGAGCTTCGCATCGCTAAGCGCCGTGAAGGGAATGGTGACCTTCTGCTCTTCCCCATAGGCAACCTGGTCACGCTCGAGCGTGAAACCATCTGCGCCTGCTTCGACGATCTTGCCGCGGAAGCGCTTGCGATTGTCGATCAAGATCGATGTCTCGCATTTCACAAGGTGGCCCTGCCAGCGGACGAAATCGGATTTCCGCACCATCGGACGGTCGATGCCGGGCGAAGACACTTCCAGATGATACTCTTTATCGATCGGATCTTCCACATCGAGGACGGGAGAAATCGCCATCGAGACTTCTTCGCAATCCTGAACCGACATCGTGCCGTCGTTGCGTTCGGCCATAACCTGCATCGTCGCGCCGTTCTGGTTCAGCATACGGACGCGGATAAGCCGAAAGCCGATGCCGACGAGAACGGGTTCGATGATATCGGCAAGACGCTGGTCGAGCCCGGTTTCGGTAATCAGCCGCGGCTCAAGTTCGTTGTCTGCGTTTGTCATGTCCGACAAGCGGTGCGCTCCTCGCAATTTCATGCTGTTCAAGCGATCGCGGTAATAAAAAAGAGCGGGTCCTTGCGGCCCACTCTTCATCAAGCGATCAAGAATTTGAGAGGCATATAGTCGGGTTTTTCCGAAATTGCAAGGTCTGCGACCGATTCGGCCAATTCCCTTCCGGCGACGTGAACAGGCCTATGGCCAGCGCCGGTCTTGCGCATATATTGCCGTTGGCGCGCAATAACAAAAGCGGGAGAAATCGTGGCCTACACTTCGTCGACATTGGCGCCTTTGCGGCACGATACCTACCGCACCATCTGGTTTGCGAGCCTTTCTTCGAATTTCGGCGGCCTGATCCAGGCGGTCGGCGCCGCCTGGATGATGACCACGATCACCGCCTCGGAGGACATGGTCGCACTGGTGCAGACCTCGACGGCGCTGCCGATTATGCTGTTTTCGCTGATATCGGGCGCTCTGGCCGACAATTATGACCGCCGCCGGGTCATGCTGACGGCGCAGTGCATGATGCTCACCGTCTCGGCGCTGCTGACGGCCTCAGCCCTTCTCGGCTGGATCACGCCCTGGCTGCTGCTCTTCTTCACCTTCCTAATCGGCTGCGGCACCGCGCTCAACAATCCCTCCTGGCAGGCCTCGGTCGGCGACATGGTGCCGCGCGCCGATCTGCCGGCCGCGGTCACGCTGAACAGCATGGGTTTCAACATCACCCGCAGCGTCGGCCCGGCAATCGGCGGCGTCATCGTGGCGGCTGCCGGCGCGGCCGCGGCCTTCGCGGTGAACACGCTGAGTTACCTCGCGTTGATTTATGCGCTGCTGCGCTGGCGGCCAGCCGCGCCCGTCTCGACCCTGCCGCGGGAGGCACTCGGCAGCGCCATCTTCGCCGGCCTGCGTTATGTCTCGATGTCGCCCAATCTCGAAAAGGTCCTTGTCAGAGGGCTGCTCTTCGGCATCGGTGCCAGCTCGATCCTGGCGCTGCTGCCGGTCGTCGCCCTCGATCTCGTTGCCGGCGGGCCGCTGACCTATGGTTTCATGCTCGGCGCCTTCGGCATCGGCGCGATCGGCGGCGCGGTGCTGAATGCCAGGCTTCGCGAGGTGCTTTCCAGCGAGATGATCATCCGCCTCTCCTTTGCCGGCTTTGCACTGAGTGCTGTTATCGCAGCCTTCAGCCCGAGTGCCCTCCTCACCTCTGCCGGGCTGCTCGTCTCCGGCGCCTGCTGGGTCTCCGCACTTTCGCTCTTCAACACCATCGTTCAGCTTTCGACGCCGCGCTGGGTGGTCGGCCGTGCGTTGTCGCTTTATCAGACCGTCACCTTCGGTGGCATTGCCGGCGGCAGCTGGCTGTGGGGCATTGCCGCCGATCGCTATGGCGTCGCCGATGCGCTGCTGATGTCATCCGTCGTCATGCTGCTCGGCATCGCCATCGGCCTGCGTCTTTCGATGCCGGCCTTCGCCTCGCTCAATCTCGACCCGCTGAACCGCTTCACCGAGCCGGCCCTCAGTCTCGACATCACGCCACGCAGCGGGCCGATCGTCATCCAGGTCGATTACGAGATTGCCGATGAGGACCTTGCCGAGTTCATGGAATTGATGGGCGAGCGCCGCCGTATCCGCATCCGCGACGGGGCCCGCAACTGGGCGCTGATGCGGGATCTAGAAAATCCCAGCCTTTGGACGGAAACCTACCATACGCCGACCTGGGTCGAATACATAAGACACAACCAGCGGCGCACGCAGGCCGATGCCGAAAACACCGACAGGCTTCGTGCGCTTCACCGCGGCGAAGGTCCGCTGCATGTCCACCGGATGATCGAACGCCAGGCCATTCCACCGGGTGACGACGTCTTCCACAAGGCGCCGATCGATCTGCATCATTGAGATCAGCTATGCATAGATCAAGCATGTACAAATTCAGGCTCGCCCGCCCGTCCGATCTTGCTGCCATCGTCCGGCTTCTGGCCGATGACGATCTCGGCGGCACCAGGGAGATCGTTTCTGATCCCGTCGACGCGCGTTATCTCTCGGCCTTCGCTGCGATCGAGGCGGACGCCAATCAGCTTCTGGCCGTCGCAACCGATGCGGCCGATCGGGTCGTCGGCTGTCTGCAGCTGAGTTTTGTTCCAGGCCTTTCCAGGACGGGCATGTGGCGCGGCCAGATCGAAAGCGTGCGTGTCGCAAGCGATCTTCGCGGCTCAGGCCTCGGCTCGCACTTCATCGAATGGGCGATCGCCCAATGCGCCGAGCGTGGCTGCGGCCTCGTGCAGCTGACATCGGACAAGACGCGAGGGGATGCAATCCGCTTCTACGAGAAGCTCGGTTTCGTCGCCAGCCATGAAGGTTTGAAACGCACTCTCTGAAGCCGGTTACTTCAGCTTGCCCTTCATCGTGGCCTCCGGAAAACATGTCGGCTTCATGCCGTTCTTTGTCTGCCATTGGCCGATCGAACGCCGCGTCTTGTAGCCCGGCAGGCCGTCGGAACCGCCGACATCATAGCCCTGCCGTTCCAGCGCCTTCTGCATGGCGGCGACGTCCGAGCGCAGCATCTTGCCGACATCGCCCCATCTGCCCTGGAAGGCGCCGCCATTATAGGCGATGCGGTCGGCCAGATTGCCGATATAGAGCGCGTACAGATCGGAATTATTATATTCCTTGATGATGTAGAAATTCGGGGTGACGATGAATTCCGGTCCGTCGCGGCCGGCCGGTACCAGCATCATGCCCTCAGCCTTCATCTCGCCTGAGGGAAAGCCCTTGCCGGAGATGCGGTCGATGCCGAGTGAGGCCCAGTGCGACAGCGGCTTTGTCAGATCGGGTCCCTCCTGTGCGCAGGAGACCGCCTCCGGTATCGACACCTCGAAGCCCCAGTCGCGGCCGCGCTGCCAGCCTTTTTTGACCAGGTAATTGGCGATCGAGGCGAGTGTATCGGGCACCGAGGTCCAGATATTGCGGTGACCGTCACCATCGAAATCCACCGCATATTTCAGATAGCTCGTCGGCATGAATTGCGGCTGGCCGAGTGCGCCCGCCCACGAACCCTTGAAGTTGGCAGGTGTCACGTCGCCGCCGTCGAGAATATGGAGTGCGGCCACCAGCTCGGTGCGGAACATCTCCTTGCGCGTCGACATGAAGGCCTTGGTCGCCAGCACCTCGATCGCCGAATTCGGGATCTTCGCCGCACCGAAGCCCGTCTCCCGGCCCCAGATAGCCAGCACGATCGAGCCCGGCACGCCATAGGTCTTTTCGATCCGCTTCAGCGTCGAGCCATATTGGGCGGCAAAGCCGCGTCCCGTTGCGGCAAGCTTCTTCAGTTGGTCTTCGTTGAAATAGGGAGCGGGTGAGGAAAATTCGGCCTGCGTCTGCTTCTGTTCCTTCGGCGGCGGGAAGCCCGGCGGAGCGAGATCGGGCAAATTCCAGTTCAGCGTGATGCCAGAGAAAGCTGCTTGAAAGACCTTCTCCGAAATGCCGTTGGCCTTCGCCTCCGGCCAGAGCTCGCTCTGCACCCATTTCTCGAACTGCGCCTCGACATCGGCTTTCGAAGAGGCCGCGTAACAGGAGAGGGGCAAGAGAGCTGCCGCCAACGCGAGTGCGAATATCCCCGTGCTCTTCGGCATAGACAAGCCTCTCATATCACCGTCCGCGCCCGAAGTGCCGCCGCAAGCGTGCCCTCGTCGAGATAGTCGAGTTCGCCGCCGACCGGCACGCCATGCGCCAGCCGTGTGATCTTCACGTCGAGCCCCTGCAACTGATCGGTGATGTAATGCGCCGTCGTCTGTCCCTCGACTGTGGCGTTGACCGCGATGATCAGTTCCCGGATGCCGCCTTCGCCGACCCGGTCGATCAGGCCGCGAATATTGAGATCGTCAGGACCGACCCCGTCGAGCGGTGACAGCGTGCCGCCGAGCACATGATAGGCGGCGTTCATCGCGCCTGCCCGCTCCAGCGCCCAGAGATCCGATACGTCCTCGACGACAATGATGACGGATTGATCGCGTTGCGTGTCGGTGCAGACAATGCAGGGATCGACCGTATCGACATTGCCGCAGCGCGAGCAGATCTTCACCTTGTCATAGGCCTCGCCCATCGCATTCGACAGCGGGCCGAGCAGCTGGTCCTTCTTCTTGATCAGATGCAGTGCCGCCCGGCGCGCCGAGCGCGGCCCGAGGCCCGGCACCTTCGCCAGAAGCTGGATGAGTTTTTCGATTTCGGGGCCGGTGACTCGTTTTGCCATGCGCCGTTCTTAGCTGATATGGAACGGAAACGGAATCGCGGAAGGATTGCCCGTCTCATGAAAATCCTGGCCTTGTGCACCGGCAATCCCGAAAGACTGCCCGGCAAGAGCTACAAGACCGGCATCTTCAAACATGCCGTCAATGGCGCCGTGGTGATCGACGCCGAAGGTCTTGTCGGCGATGCGATCTGCAACCGCAAACACCATGGCGGCGTCGACCAGGCTGTTTATGTCGAGGGATCGCTGACACTCGACTGGTGGAGCAGGGAGCTCGGCAGGCCTTATGAGCCCGGCACTTTCGGGGAGAACATGGTGATATCGCATCTCGACAATCGCGACGTCTCAGTCGGCGACCGATTCGTCGCCGGCGATTTCGTCCTCGAAGTCACGTCATGCCGCATTCCCTGCGCCACCTTCGCCGCCAGGATGGCCGATCCGAGATTCGTCGCGCGCTACACCGCCGCCGCCCGTCCCGGCATCTATTGCCGCGTCATCAAAGGCGGTGTGGCCGAGGCCGGAATGCCAGTCGACCATCGACTCTTTACGGGGGAGAAGGTGACGATGCCGGAGCTGATGAAAACTTTCGGCCGGAGGCTTTCGGAGGCGGACCGGGCGCGATATCTCGCCTCACCGATCCACTACAAGCTTCGAGCGTTGTTGGAAGCCGGCCGCTGACCACCGGGCATACGTGGCGTATAGATCAAAACGGCAGCTTGAAGCCGGGCGGGATCGGCAGACCGGCCGTCAGGGCCTTGGTCTTCTCGGCGGCCAGCGCCTCGGCCTTGTCCTTGGCGTCCTTGTGGGCGGCGACGATCAGGTCCTCGAGGATCTCGACATCGTCTTCCTTGAACAGCGACGGATCGATCTTCAGGCTTTTCAGCTCACCCTTGCCCGATATGACGACGGCGACGAGCCCGCCGCCCGCCTTGCCTTCGGCCGTGAGCTCGGCGATCTCCGCCTGCATCTGCTCCATCTTGGCCTGCATTTCCTTGACTTTGCCCATCATGCCCATGATGTCGCGCATCGTCTCGCTCCTTGTTGAAACTTTAGAATTCTATGTCGTCGCCGGGCAGGATGTCACCTTCCTCGGATTCGGCGGCCGCCGGCGGCGTCGCCTCGCCTTCCTCCTCCGGTTCGGGCGCCCGTACGCGCACGTCGATGATCTTGGCACCGGGGAAATGCGCAAGGATTGCCGCTACGTCAGGGTCCTGGCGCGCGTCGATCACATGCTGTTCCCTGGTCCTGGCCTCCGCTTCGACAAGCGTCGGCTGGCCCTCGTCGCGGCTGAGGCTGACGATCCAATGGATGCCGGTCCATTCCTTCAGTTTGACGGCAAGCTCGTTGAGCAGCGTCGTCGGCGCACCGGGAGCCAAGCTGACGTCGAGCCGGCCGGCTTCGATCCGCACGGGGCGCAGGAAGGTGCGCACCATCGCCTTCAGCTTCGGATCGCGTTTCTCGGTGGCGAGGTTGACGATATCATTGACCGAATTGACCGGGACGAGCGGCTTTAGGGCTTCCGCCGGTTTTGGCTCGATCCGCCCGACAGACATGGTCTCGGGCTGGCTGCTCGGCACGGCACGCAGCATCGCGACCGGCGCCGAAGGCTGTGGCGGGCTCGGTGCGGCTTCCGCGGCACGCGCCGCGACACTGTTCTGATAGGAAACCCGTGTCCCGTTGCCGCCGCCATTGCCGGACGGCGGAGCCGCAGGCCGCGGGCCGGAATTGTCGCCGGAAAATTCAGCAAGCCGCCGCGCCGCATCTTCGGGCGCCGGCAGATGCGCGGCATGTGCAAGCCGGATCAGTACCATCTCGGCTGCCCCTGCCGTCCGCGACGAGCCTTCCGTTTCCGGAATGCCCTTCAGCAGCATCTGCCAGATGCGCGACAGCGTCGTCACCGCAACGCCCTTGGCGAATTCCGCCGCCTTGGTGCGTTCGACCTCGCTGAGCGAAGGATCGTTTGCCGCATCCGGCACATATTTCAGCCGCGTCACCAGATGGGTGAAATCGGCAAGATCGGTCAGCACCACCACCGGATTGGCGCCGGCTTCGTATTGGTTCTGGAACTCGCCGAGCGCGGCGGCCACATCGCCTTTGACGATATGCTGGAAGAGATCGACGATCCGGGCGCGATCGGCAAGGCCGAGCATGCCGCGCACGGCTTCCGCCTGCACGACGCCTGCGCCATGGGCGATTGCCTGGTCGAGCAGCGACAGGCCGTCGCGCGCCGAACCTTCGGCAGCACGCGCGATCATCGCCAGCGCATCGGCTTCCGCCTCGATGCCTTCCTTGGCGGCGATCGTCGTGAACAGCCCGACGAGATCGGAGGCGCTGATACGGCGCAGGTCGAAGCGCTGGCAGCGCGACAGCACGGTGATCGGAACCTTGCGGATTTCGGTAGTGGCGAAGATGAATTTCACATGCTCCGGCGGCTCTTCCAGCGTCTTCAACAGGCCGTTAAAGGCCTGCGTCGACAGCATATGCACTTCGTCGATGATATAGACCTTGTAGCGCGCCGAAACCGGTCGGTACCGCACCTGCTCGATGATCTCGCGGATATCGTCGATACCGGTATGGGAGGCGGCATCCATCTCGATCACGTCGACATGCCGGCCTTCCATGATCGCCTGGCAGTGCTCGCCCGGCGTGCGAAGGTCGATCGTCGGCTTGTCGATTTCCGATGTCTTGTAGTTCAGCGCCCGCGCCAGGATGCGCGCCGTCGTCGTTTTGCCGACACCGCGCACACCCGTCAGCATATAGGCTTGCGCGATGCGGCCGGTTTCGAAGGCGTTGGTGAGGGTACGGACCATCGGCTCCTGGCCGACCATCAAGTCCGTGAAATCCTTGGGGCGGTATTTGCGAGCCAGCACCCGGTATCCGGTGCCCGTCGAGGCGGCATCTTTTGATTGTCGCTCGGTGTCGCTCATCGCCCTGCTTGTCGCCCGGATCGTCGGGCACTTCGTGGAGAGAAGGTGGGAGGCTGGCACGATGACCCGTGCCGGGCTCGTTAGGGCTGCTTCCTTCCGGACCTGACCCGGTTGGCGAGTGGCTCGTCCACCACCAACCTCCCGGATGCACATATCGGCAATATCGTCATCAAAAGCAAGCCAACATGCAAAAAAACTGCTAGTCGTTGGAAAACATGAGGAGAATGCCCTTTGAAAGGTTTCGCGCTCGACCCTCGGCTGGAAAACGACAGCGTCAGCATCATGGTCACCGGTCTCTGCGATCTGAGATTGTCGAGGGATGCCCGCTGGCCCTGGCTCATTCTCGTGCCGCGCCGGGCTGGTATCACGGAAATCTTCGAGCTGACGCCGCTCGACCAGGTGCTGCTTGCCTTCGAGACGGAGCTGGTCGCCAAGGCGCTGAAGGAGATCACCGGCGCGACAAAAATCAATGTCGGGGCTCTTGGCAATATCGTCCGCCAGCTTCATGTTCATATCATTGCCCGCTTCGAAGGCGATGCCAACTGGCCGGGTCCCGTCTGGGGCTTCGGGCGCGCGGAGCCCTACGAGGACGGAAAGAGAGACGAATTTATAGCGAAGCTGCGGGAAGCCCTTTCATCATGAGTCATTCGCTTTTCGATTCGGATGTGCCGCATCCGGAACCCAGCAATCTCACGGCCTTTGCCGCCAACGACCTCAATCGCGATTCCGAACATCGCGATGAACAATCCGTCGAAAAGGCGCTGGCAAAGGAAGGCACCCATATCTTCGCCTTCGCGGGGGATAAGCTGGTGCTGAAGCATGACGGCCAGGTGCTCGACCCGCTCTTTGCCCGCTATGAGCTGCAGGGATTGCAGCCGGATTGGGATGAAACGGTGCTTCTCGGCTACCGCAAGACCGGCGAGCCGCGCCTTGCCGTTCCCGTCGGCATCGATGTCGACGACCTCACCAGCCAGTACAAGCCTGCCGACGGCCGCACGCTGTTTCGCGAAATGCTGATCGACGAAGTGTTGCTCGGTGAATTCGCCCAGGCCGCAAGCCTCATCCGCTGGAACGGCGACAATCGCTTCTGCGGCCGCTGCGGCTCGGCGATGGAGATCCACATCGGCGGCTACAAGCGCGTCTGCGCCGCCTGCGAGCACATGATCTTCCCCCGAACCGACCCCGTGGTCATCATGCTGACGGTCGATGAGCAGCGCGACCTCTGCCTGCTCGGCCGCAGCCCGCATTTCGCGCCCGGCATGTATTCTTGTCTTGCCGGCTTCCTCGAACCCGGCGAGACCATCGAGAACGCCGTGCGTCGCGAAACGCTGGAGGAATCGGGCATCCGCACCGGCCGCATCCGCTACCACGCCTCGCAGCCCTGGCCGATGCCGCATTCCCTGATGATCGGTTGTTACGCCGAGGCGAAATCCACCGAAATCAGCCGCGATGAGACGGAACTGGAGGATTGTCGCTGGTTTACCCGCGAGGAAACGATCGAGATGCTGGAACGCCCGAGCGCGACAGGCAAGGCCTCGCCGCCGAAAGGGGCGATCGCCCACCGCCTGATGCGTGACTGGGTGGAGTGGAAGCGGTAGCGCCATGCCGGTCGCCCGCTCGGAACGGCTGCTGACGCTGCTCCAGACGCTCCGGCGTTACCGGCGGCCGGTGACCGGCTCGGTGCTCGCTGAGGAGACCGGTGTCAGCCTGCGCACGCTCTATCGCGATATTGCCAGCCTGCAGGCCCAGGGTGCGATGATCGAAGGCGAAGCCGGCATCGGTTATGTGCTGAAGCCCGGTTTCATGCTCCCGCCGATGATGTTTTCCGAAGAAGAGCTGGAGGCATTGGTGCTCGGCTCGCGCTGGGTTGCCCGCGCCGCCGAGCCGCGCCTTGCCGGCGCTGGCGCCGACGCGCTGGCCAAGATTGCCGCCGTGCTGCCGGCCGATATGCGAGAGATGATCGATTCGGCAGCGCTTTTCGTCGGCCCTAAACGCAGGGACGAGGACAAGGCCGATGTCTCGGCCATCCGTAGGGCGATCCGCCTGGAGCGTATCCTCGAACTGCATTATGGCGACGAGCAGGGTCGTATTTCGCGCCGCCGCGTCTGGCCCTTCGCGCTCGGCTATTTCGAGCATGTGCGCGTCCTCATGGCCTGGTGCGAACTGCGCCAGGATTTTCGCCATTTCCGCACCGATCGCATCATCGATATGGCGTTGCATGAGGGGCGTTATCCGCGCCGCCGCACGGTGCTCCTCAAGGAATGGCGCGAGACGCAGGACGTGCCGATGGAGAACTGAACGCTGCTGCCATAAACTGTCAGCAGATGGAGTTATTATCAGTGCCAATCCACCAGGAAGGAGTACTGATCATGGTAACGCCTCCAGCCATTCATTTCACCAACGACCGTTTTGCGGCCGAGGCCTTTGCCGATGTCATTTCGGCCGAGACTTTTGCCGATGTTCGCCAGTCAGCGCCGTCCGGCCTGCTGGACCTGGTCATGAACATTTTCCGATTTCGCAGAGGAGACCGCACCGGCCTCGACCTTGAAGCGACACCGGATTACTTGAAGCGCGACCTCGGCTTCATCGACGGACGCGACCCGCGCTGCGAGGACCGTTTTCCGCTCTAAAGCATATCGCGCAAAAGTGTGCAGCGGTTTTGCGACAACGACATGCGCGACCGCTTTAGGCCGCCCATCCTTATCAACACTCTGCCCGACGAGAACGGGGCGTTGCGATCGCAACGCCCTCGGTAATCTGCTGCCATAATCTGTCAGCAGACGAGGCCTCTCGCGGCGCCATTCTTAAATAACGGGAGAACCGAAATGACCAGCCCCAATCTCATCATTCTTTACGTCAAGGACCCCGGTGAAAGCGCCAGTTTCTACCGGAACCTGCTCAATCGCGAACCGGCCGTGGAGGCGCCGAATTTCGTCGCTTTTCCGCTCGAGGGTGGCTTCACGCTCGGTCTCTGGCGGCGCAGCAAGGTCGAACCGCAGCCCTCCGCCATCGGCAACCGCGGCGAAGTGGCCTTCATGGTCGAGGGAGAAAATGCTGTCGCCAGACATTATGAGGACTGGCGCCAGCGCGGTCTGCCGATCGCCCAGGAACTGACCGAACTGGATTTCGGCCCGACCTTCGTCGTGCTCGATCCGGATGGGCATCGGCTGCGTGTCTGTGAGCCGGATAAATAATTCAGGCGACTTGCGGGGCTTGCCTTACAGCAGGCCTCGCATCGCATGCCCCTTGTAGACCCCGAGGATGCGGACTTTCTCGGAAAAGAACCGCAGTTCCTCCAACGCCCGGCGCACGTTCGGATCGTTCGGATGGCCTTCGATATCGGCATAAAACTGCGTCGCCACGAATTTTCCGCCGAGCTGGTAGCTTTCGAGCTTCGTCATGTTGATGTTGTTGGTGGCAAAACCGCCGAGCGCCTTGTAGAGCGCGGCCGGAATGTTGCGGACGTTGAAGACGAAGGTGGTGACGACCTTTTCTTCCGCCGAATTCCGCTGCGCCCATTCCTCGTCGCGGGACAGGACGACGAAACGGGTGACATTGTTTTCGGTATCCTCGACATTTTCGGCAATGATCTCGAGCCCGTAGAGATCGGCGGCAAGGCGTGGTGCCAAGGCGGCCATCGAGCGGTCGCCGGTTTCCTTGACGAGCTTTGCCGCCCCTGCCGTATCGCCGGCGATCACCGGCTTCCAGCCGTTGGCGCGAACGATCTTCCGGCACTGGCCGAGCGCGTGGATATGGCTGTGCACCGTGCGGATCTCGTCCTTGGTGACACCGGGCAGCACCATCAGCTGGAAGCGGATCGGCATGAAATATTCGCCGATAATGTGCAGCCGCGACTCCGGCAGCAGATGGTGGATATCGGCGACGCGCCCGGCAATCGTGTTCTCGATCGGGATCATCGCGATATCGGCGTCGCCGTTGTCGACTGCCGTGAACGCATCCTCGAAGGTCTGACAGGGCAGCGGCTCCATGGTCGGAAACATGTCGCGGCTGGCCATATCGGAATTGGCGCCGAATTCGCCCTGGAAGGCGATCCTGTTGGTCTTGATGTTCATGATGGTTCCGTCAGTTCGACTTTGCGGAGAGGATGCGCCGCGCTTTTTCGAGGTCGGCGGGAGTATCGACACCGAGCGGAACCGTGTCAACGATCTCGGCGTCGATGCGCATGCCGGCTTCCAGCGCCCGTAGCTGCTCCAGCGATTCGCGCTTTTCGAGCGTCGAAGGACCGAGCGAGACGAACCGTTCGAGCGCCGCCCGCCGATAAGCATAGAGGCCGATATGGTGGTAGAGCGGCCCTTGGCCGTAAGGGGCCGTTGCCCGCGTGAAGTAGAGCGCGTGCAGCCGGGCGTCGGAAATCGGCGAGCCGACGATCTTGACGATGTGCGGCGCGGTCTTGTCCTCCTCATTGTCGATTTCGGTTGTCAGCGTTCCGATATCGACCGCCTCGTTCTCGAGAGGGCGCAAAGCCGCGCGCACCGTTTCGGGATCGATCGTCGGCAGATCGCCCTGGACGTTGACGATGATTTTCGCCTTTCCGTCCGGATCGACTTTCTTCAGCGCCTCAAAGATTCGATCAGAACCCGATTGGTGGTCTACGCGGGTCATGACGACTTCGAAGCCGGCGGCGGCGACGGCATCGAACACTCGATCATCGTCGACGGCGACGACAACGCGGCCGATGGCTGCCTCCCTGGCGCGTAGCGCCACCTGGACGATCATCGGCAGGCCGCAAATATCGGCGAGCGGCTTGCCCGGAAGCCGGGTGGAGGCCATGCGCGCCGGGATCAATACGAGCACGCCGTCTAAATTTGAATCACTCATTGTTCGGGCCTTCTATTCCGGGCTGAAAAGTGTCAAAAAGTCTCACGCACAAGACCATTTAGACAGTTGCAACGATCAACCAAAAGACATAGGTTCCGCGCGATTTCAAGATGGTCCGGTTTATGGTCTGCCGGCTGCAAGGGGAGCATTGCAGATGAATTCATACGTCAATACGGCCGTGGGGGCGCTGCTCGGAACGATTTTCGTTCTGATGTCGGTCTCCATCGCGTCCGAAGGGATCTTCCATTCCGAAGCACCGGAAAAGGAAGGTTTCGCGATCGTTGCCGAAGAGGCGCCCGCCGCTGGTGGTGAGGCTGCGCCTGCCGTTGCTGTTCCGATCGCGCAATTGCTCGCTTCTGCAGATGCCAAGGCCGGTGAAACGGTCTTCAAGAAGTGTCAGGCCTGTCATGACGGCACCAAAGGGGGACCGAACAAGGTCGGTCCCAACCTCTTTGGTGTCGTAGATCGCCCGATCGCCTCGCATGAAGGCTTCGCCTATTCCGCTGCCATGAAGGATTTCTCCAAGGGCAGCAGCGAGAAGTGGACTTTCGAATTTCTCAACAAGTTCCTGCTGGCGCCGAAGAAGGACGTTCCGGGCACCGCCATGGGCTTCGCCGGTCTGGCGAAGGATCAGGACCGCGCCAACGTCATTCTTTACCTGCACACGCTCGCCGATTCGCCGGTGCCGCTGCCGGATCCGAACGCCGCAACGCAGTGACGTGGCAGACAATCGCATGACATCGAAGCCCGGCCCGCAAGCCGGGCTTTTCGTTGTGCAGAGAGCCGCTTAAAGCATGTCGCGCAAAACTGTGCAGCGGTTTTGCGCTAACGACATTACGACGCGCTTTAGGCGCCGAGGAAATAGGCCCAGAGCGAGACCGTGATGGCGCCGAGCGCCGTCGTCACCGTGATCGTCGAGGCGGCGAGGCTGTGACCGACGCCGAAGCGATTGGCAATCAGCCAGGCGTTGACGCCTGTCGGGACGGAGGAAGTCAGCACGATTGCTGCCGTCCATTCGGGACTGAGACCGAGGAGATGGCTCGCCGCCCACACGCAGCCGGGCAGCAGCAGCAGCTTCAAGGTCGAGGTGACGCTGGCGATGCCGAGATTGCCGGAGACGCCGTATCTCTCCAGCGCCATGCCAAGCGATATCAGCGCCGCCGGACCGGCAATGCCGGCGATCTGCCCGACGACCGTTGCCACCGTCGTCGGCATGGTGAGACCGGAAAGGTGCATTGCCATGCCGGCCGCAAGCCCGATCACCAGCGGGTTGCGCACGAGATTGACCGCGATCTGGCGAAGCACGAGCACCATGCTGCGATCGCTTTTGCCGGCGATCTTGCGCTCGGCATGCTCCATCAGGACCGTGCCGGCGACCATCATCACCGGCAGATGCACGGCAAGCAGGATCGACAGCGCCACCAGCCCTTCGTCGCCGACGGTTCGCTCGACCAGCGGCAGGCCGATGAAAATATTGTTGGCGAAGGCCGAGGAAACGCCGGCCAGCACGCCGATCCGTTCGTCGCGGCCGAAGAGGCGTGTGGCCGCGATATGGCCGGCCGTCCAGGTGATGGCAACGCCGGAAAAATAGACGATCCAGAGTCGGAAGGGCGAGGCGCCATGAAAATCCGCCTCGGCGATGGTGCGGAAGAGCAGAAGCGGCACGGCGATCTTGAAGACGAATTCGCTGAGCGCTTCGCCGACATTCGACGCCATCAATCCGCTGCGGACGATCACCCAGCCGATGAGAATCAGGATGAAGATGGGAAGGACGTCGAGAATGATGGCTGACATGGGGGAGGTTGCTCTGCGCGGGGGAGTATTCGACGTCTACAGCGCCGCGCGTCTTTTCGAGAGCCGCAAAGGACGCTGTAGCACTTTGAATTGCTGCATAATTTTATCCTTAAATCGATTCCGATTTAAGGAATTATGCAGTAGCAGCAAACCGCTTGGATTGAAAAGGCAATCGCCGTCCAATCAGGCGCATCGGCAAAACAAAAAAAGCGGGCATAGCCCGCTTTTCCGCTCCGGTCTTGCCGGAAACCCGGATCACGAAGCTGCCAGTTCATCCGTGGTCAGCGTCGCGCCGGTAAGATCGAAGGGATCATCCCTCGTGCGCCCGGCTGCAACTGAAAGCTGCTCATGCCGGTCTTCTTGCGAGTATTTCTAGATTTGGAAGATGACAGGGACATGACGAATAGGCGGCACTTTTGCGAAGAAATAGATGCGCCATCCACCATTTATCCTTCCAAACCGCGGAAATTTCGCTAAGACCAAACCCCGGCTATCACAAAATCCGGGACCCCCCATTTCATGACAAGATTCGATGTTCTGACAGTCGGCAACGCAATCGTGGATATCATTGCCCGTTGCGACGACCAGTTCCTCATTGACAACCAGATCACCAAGGCGGCGATGAACCTCATCGATGCCGAACGCGCTGAACTCTTGTACTCGCGCATGGGACCGGCGCTCGAAGCCTCCGGCGGCAGCGCCGGTAACACGGCGGCTGGCGTGGCTAACCTCGGCGGCAAAGCTGCCTATTTCGGCAATGTCGCCGAAGATCAGCTCGGTGATATCTTCGCGCACGACATCCGCGCCCAGGGCGTCCACTACCAGACCCGGCCCAAGGGCACCTTCCCGCCGACGGCACGTTCGATGATCTTCGTCACCGAGGATGGCGAGCGCTCGATGAACACCTATCTGGGCGCTTGCGTCGAGCTCGGCCCGGAAGACGTCGAGACCGACGTCGTGGCCAACGCCAAGGTCACCTATTTCGAAGGTTATCTCTGGGATCCGCCGCGCGCCAAGGAAGCCATCCTCGATTGTGCCCGCATCGCCCATGAAAACGGCCGCGAAGTGTCGATGACGCTGTCCGACAGTTTCTGCGTCGACCGCTATCGCGGCGAATTCCTCGATCTGATGCGCTCCGGCAAGGTCGATATCGTCTTCGCCAATCGCCAGGAAGCGCTGTCGCTCTACGAGACCGACGATTTCGAGGAGGCGCTGAACAGGATCGCCGCCGATTGCAAAATCGCCGCTGTGACGATGAGCGAGAATGGTGCCGTCATCCTGAAGGGCCGTGAGCGTTTTTACGTCGATGCGATCCGGATCAAGGAAGTTGTGGATACGACGGGTGCCGGCGATTTGTTCGCCTCTGGCTTCCTCTATGGCTACACCCAGGGACGTTCTTTGGAAGATTGCGGCAAGCTCGGTTGCCTGGCTGCCGGCATCGTCATCCAGCAGATCGGCCCGCGCCCGATGACCTCGCTTTCCGAGGCAGCCAAACGGGCGGGGCTTATTTGAAGGCTTCGCCAGGATAGGCGCCCCAGATCTCCGACTGCGCCACCCAGCCCGAGGCGCCGTCGGTTTCGGCGCGGCACCAGTCGCCGTTGCATTCGCCAATGGTGATCATCACGCCGGGTTCTAGCTTGGCAACGATCGAGGCGGAGGGCTGCGCTTCGCGGCGCAGATTGACATAGACGCCTTTGCCCTTGGTCTTCATCCACGGGGCGGCAATCGCCGCGCGTTGGCCGGACAGCAGCGATTGGTTGACCCAGCCTTCGGTGCCGTCGGCATCGCGGATGCGGCGCCAGTTGTCGTATTCCTGGATGATCTCCACCGGCAGGCCGGATTTCAGGTACATCCACGAAACGGCGTAATCCGTTCCCGGACCGATGCGCAGGTTGACGCGCTTGGATTTCAGCGTGACGAAACGCGGCAATGGCAGTCCGCTTGGCCCCTTGGCCGCCTGCGCATGGGCGAATTCGACACTTCCCATGGATGCGGCCAGTGCGATGGCAAGGGCGAGGCAGGACTTCAGGACTTTGCTGCGCATGGAAGTTTCCGTTTGCTCGAATTCGCGGGCAGGCCCGGCCTGCTCGCGGTCCGGGCTTTGACATTCCCCGGCTGCACCGCGAGTTTTGTTTGTCTTCGCGTGCGGGTCTGGTAGAAAATGCCCGGAATGGGAAAATTATCACCCCTCTTGGTTAAAGACCTCTGAACAAGGCACCACAGGCAGCCATGACAGCGAAGAAAAAACCGAAGGTCTACATCACCCGCAAGCTGCCGGATGCCGTCGAAACCCGCATGCGCGAACTCTTCGACGCCGAGCTGAACATCGACGACGCGCCGCGTTCCGTTCCCGAGCTTATCGCCGCGGTCAAGACCGCCGACGTACTGGTGCCGACCGTCACCGATCGCATCGATGCGGCGCTGATCGACCAGGCGGGACCGCAGATGAAGCTGATTGCGAGCTTCTCCAATGGCACTGATCACATCGACGTCGAGGCGGCGGCGCGCAAGGGCATCACCGTCACCAACACGCCGAACGTCCTGACCGAAGACACCGCCGATATGACCATGGCGCTGATTCTCGCGGTTCCGAGAAGGCTCGGCGAAGGTGCGCGCGTGCTGACCGACAAGCCGGGTGAATGGGCAGGCTGGTCTCCCACCTGGATGCTCGGTCGGCGCATTCACGGCAAGCGAATCGGCATCGTCGGTATGGGCCGCATCGGCACGGCGGTGGCCCGCCGCGCCAAGGCTTTCGGCCTGTCGATCCACTATCACAACCGCAAGCGCGTCAATCCGGCCGTTGAGGACGAACTGGAGGCGACCTATTGGGAAAGCCTCGACCAGATGCTCGCCCGCGTCGACATCGTTTCGATCAATTGTCCGTCGACGCCGGCGACCTTCCACCTGATCTCGGCCCGCCGTCTGGCGCTGCTGCAGCCGACGGCCTATCTCGTCAACACCGCGCGCGGCGACGTGGTCGACGAAGCTGCGCTGATCAAATGCCTGAGGGAGGGCCGGATCGCCGGCGCCGGCCTCGACGTCTTCGAGAACGAGCCTGCCGTCAATCCGAAGTTGGTCAAGCTCGCCAATGAGGGCAAGGTCGTGCTGCTGCCGCATATGAGCTCGGCGACGATCGAAGGCCGCATCGACATGGGCGACAAGGTCATCATCAACATCCGCACCTTCATCGACGGTCACAGGCCGCCGAACCGCGTGCTGCCGGGTCGTTGAAAAACGCTGTAAATCAGGCGACGCAGATTGGAGGCGCAAGGACCTTGCGCATCTCGACGAATGTCGTCCTGGCAAAGCCGGGATGCGCCTTTTCGGCGGTTCTGGAAAATCCACAGGCGGCAAAGACGGCGTGATTGTCGGTGAGTTCGATCCGCGTTTCCAGCCTCAAAGCGGGAAGACCGAGCGCCGCAGCCGTTTCCTCGGCAATCGCCAGCAGCCGCTTGCCGAGGCCCTTGCCCTGCATCTCAGGCAGGACGGCGAGCTTGCCGACATAGAGACAATCGGCCTCCGGCCGCAGGAAGAGGCAGCCGATCAGCTTTTCGCCGTCGATGGCGACATGGCCGATCTCGGCCCTGGCCTTTTCGGCCAGTGACTCCGTCGTCAGCTTGAGCGCCGAAGATGGCGGGTCGATCCTGCCGTTCATCGAGGCGAAGGCGGAAAGGACGAGCGTCAGCAGTTCGTCCCAGCGCGTGAAGCTATGATCAAGACGAATAATCGTCATCCGGCTGGTCTTTGTGTTGTACGGCGTCGTTTGTAGCGAACCGTGTCGAAGCGGGCCGAGAGCGCGTCGTAGAGCAGCAACCGTCCGACCAGCGGTTCGCCGGTGACGGTGACGAGCTTGATCGCCTCCATCGCCATCATCGTGCCGATGACGCCTGTGAGCGCGCCGATGATGCCGGCCTCGGCGCAGGAGGGAATCAGACCCGCCGGCGGCGCTTCCGGAAACAGGTCGCGATATCTAGGGTTGGACGTTCCGTCCTCAGCCGTCTCATAGGGCTTGAGAACCGTCAGCGAACCATCGAAACGCCCGACGGCGCCGCTGACGAGCGGGATGCGCGCTTCTTCCGCCGCATCGGCGGCGGCATAACGCGTGTCGAAATTGTCGGAGCCGTCGATCAGTAGATCGAAACCGGAGAGCTGACGGCGGGCGGCCTCCGGGGAAAAGCGTTCCTCGAAGCGGATCAGTCGGACATGCGGATTGAGCCTGGCGATGGCGAAGGCGGCACTCTCCGTCTTCAACTCGCCGATCGTGCCGGAATCATGGATCACCTGGCGCTGCAGGTTCGACAGCGACACCCGGTCGTCGTCGACGATACCGAGCGTGCCGACGCCGGCTGCGGCCAGATATTGCAGGACCGGTGCACCGAGGCCGCCGGCGCCGATCACCAGCACGCGGGCGGCTTTCAGTTTCTGCTGGCCGGCGCCGCCGATCTCGGGGAGCAGGATGTGGCGGTGATACCGCGCTATTTCTTCCGGGCTGAGCGGTTCCATGGCGCCGATGTTATCATGACGCCCGACGCCGGGAAAAGCCGCCTCCGTCATTCGAACACTCTTCCGTCGGAAACCGTGAAAAACTGCGCCCTGTCGCCGAGTGCCGAAAACATCGCGCGATCTGTTCCGGTCATGAAGGCCTGGCCGCCGAGCCCGTCGATAAGGTCGAACAGCGCGGCGCGTCTGTTCTCGTCGAGATGCGCTGCGATCTCGTCGAGCAGCAGGATCGGCGCATGGCCGGTGAGATTGCCGACGAGCCGCGCATGCGCAAGCACCAGGCCGACAAGCAGCGCTTTCTGCTCGCCGGTGGAGCAACGCTCCGCCTCCATCGCCTTTTCGCGGTGATGCACGATGAGGTCGGCCCGGTGCGGCCCCTCGAGCGTGCGTCCAGCGCCGGCATCGCGGTAGCGGCTCTCTGCCAGCATCGCCGCGTAGTCATCCTCGAGGTCGACCGAGGGGCGCGAGAACTGACCGTCCATGAAGCCCGAGAGCTGCAGCGATGCCGAAGGGAAGGGCGAGCTCTCCCGTGTTTCCTCGATCAGCCGGGTCAGGAGGCCGAGCATCTCCTGCCGGGCGAGCGCCATGGCGATACCGAGGCTTGCCATCTGCTCCTCGATGCCGGCAAGCCAGGACGGATCGAAGCGGCCTTCGTCCAGCAATTTGTTGCGGCTGCGCATGGCGCGCTCGAAATCGCTGGCGCGGCGGCCATGAGCGGGATCGAGTGACAGCACCAGCCGGTCGAGAAAGCGGCGTCGGTCGGAAGAGGCGCCGGTAAAGAGCCCGTCCATCGCCGGTGTCAGCCAGAGAAGGCGCAGATGGTCGGTCAGTTCGTCCGCAGTCTTTGCCGTCGTGCCATTGATGCGCAGCCTGCGGGCGATGGTCTCCTCGCTCGTTTCGATGCCGGTGCCGATCTCGACGTCACCCTCCATGCCGTCGAGCGCGGCGAAGATCGAAAAGCCACCGGCGGCGCCGACGCGGGTGATATCGCCATAAGCCGCGCGGCGCAGGCCGCGGCCAGGCGAAAGCAGGGAGACGGCCTCCATGAGATTGGTCTTGCCGGCGCCGTTATCTCCCGTCAGTACGGCATGCCGACCGTCAAGGGTAAGGGCCGCCGCCGCATAGTTGCGGAAGTCTGTCAGCTTCAGACGGGAAAGAGAAACCTTGTGCGGCATCGAATGTCCGGAATCGTAAAGCGTGACAGCTAAGCCGAAGCGGCGCTGATGGCAAGGCTGGCAGCTTTTTGGCCGTGGGATCGTACCGTCGGTGCTGCCGCAAGTCAGGGACGCGGCGGCTGGCGCCACCCAGGACATATATTCCAGAGATCCCGTGACCGAAGTCCTGGTGTCCGACATCTTCCCGGTGTAACGGCAGCCATGACACTTTCGAAATTCTGCTAAAAATACAACCACCGGAGATGGTCTGACATCGCCAAGCTGATACTGTCGACAGTTATTGTCAATGCCTCCCAGCTCCGGATATTCAGGGTTTGCTGCCATCCTTTAAGGCTATTGACGTAACGTAAAGCCCAAAAAAAGTCGGTTGAATTTTGCAACTGCAGGGTTGAGTTATCTGGTGCAGACGATATGGTAAACGGAACGTTTATGTATAAGAGAGTGATGAAGTGCCAGATCCGGTTGATATTATCGTCGGTCGCAACGTCAGACAGTTTCGCGCCCTTCGCCGTGTTTCCCAACTTGAGCTTGGCGAAGCACTCGGACTGACTTTCCAGCAGATCCAGAAATACGAAAAGGGAACGAACCGCGTTTCCGCCAGCAAGCTGCATCAGATCGCGGTTTTTCTCGACGTTGAGATCTCTGCTCTTTTCGAGGGCGCCGGCATGTCACCATTCGGCAGCCGTGTCGAACTCAGCCCCGACGCCTATGCGCTTGCGCTGAGCTACGACAAGCTGAACTCACCGGCAGGCAAGGAAGCGGTCAAGACCATCGTCACCCTCATGACTGGCGAAGTGGCCGAAACCGCCGCTTGATTCCACGACAGCGCCGGGCATCTTTTCGAGAGCCGCAAGGACGCTCTAGCACTTTGAATTGCTGCATGATTTTATCCCTGCATCGGTTCCGATAAGCTATGCAGCGGGCAATGGATTCCCACCGAAAGCACGACCTGTTCAAGGTCTGGATGATCTCGGACCGATGCGGGTGTACAGCGGTTTTGGAAGGACGGCGTGCCTCAAGGCGAAGACCGGGAAGCAGGTCGCCCGGTTCAGGTTCGATGCCGCGCGCTTCAGTGAATCTCGCATTCGTGCAGCGCCATCAGCAGATCGTCCTGCGTCTGGTGGCCGGCATGATAGAGGTCGATCGCGATGTTGGCGATTGAAAGGCCCTGCTGGCTGCGAAGCTTGATGTTGCGCTCGGCGCACCAGGTGTAGATGGCGCCGGCGAGAACGTCGACGTCTTCGGACTGAGAGGAAAAGGCTGGCGCCATGGTCGATACCCTTGGTTTGGTTGTCCCCCGCTAGAGCGCCGTGCTAAGGACGCTCTATCGCTTTGATTTGGTGCATAACCCCAAAAGGAGATTCCGATCTTCGGAGTTATGCGCTGACCGCAGAGACTGAATTCATTTGGAAAACTTGCAAGCGGCATCATCTGGCTGCGTTAACGCAAGTCGTCTTCCCGTCCGCCGCCGTATCGATCCGGGACAGATTGGCCGGCGCGGGCGGCGAATGTCGCAAATCGGGATTCCTGGAACAAAAAAACCGGAGACGTTTCCGTCCCCGGCTTTCGAAATAGGCGTGTCGATTGCGGCTCAGCCTTCGAAGAATTCCTTCATGCGGGCAAAGAAGCCCGTCGATTCCGGATTGTTCTCCTTGGAAGAAAGCTGCTCGAATTCCTGAAGCAGTTCGCGTTGCCGCTTGGTGAGCTTTTGCGGCGTCTCGATCTGGATCTGGATGTAGAGGTCGCCCGTCTGCACCGAACGCAGCACCGGCATTCCCTTGCCCTTGAGGCGGAACTGTTTGCCGACCTGCGTGCCCTCAGGCACGGTTACGCGCGACTTGGTGCCGTCAAGCGTCGCTACGTCGAAGGTTCCGCCGAGCGCGGCCGTCGTCATCGAGATCGGAACCGCGCAATAGAGATCGGCTCCGTCGCGCTGGTAGAATTCATGCGGTTTGACCGACAGGAAGATGTAGAGATCGCCCGCTGGTCCGCCGCGGGCGCCGGCTTCGCCTTCGCCCTGCAGCCGGATGCGCGTGCCGTCCTCGATGCCGGCAGGGATGTTGACCGAGAGCGAACGCTCTTCCGTCACCCGGCCCTGGCCGTGGCACTTCGGGCAGGGATCGGGAATGATCTGGCCGCGGCCATGGCAGGTCGGGCAGGTCCGCTCGATCGAGAAGAAGCCCTGTGCCGCGCGCACGCGCCCCGTTCCCTGGCAGGTGCCGCAGTTCTTTGGCTGCGTGCCGGGCTTGGCGCCCGAACCCGTACAGACGTCGCAGGTGATCGAGGTGGGAACGCGGATCTGCGCCGTCTTGCCGGAGAAAGATTCTTCCAGCGTTATTTCCATGTTGTAGCGAAGATCGGCACCACGCTCGCGCCCGCCCGACGAGCGCTGGCGAGCGCGCCCACCACCCATCATTTCGCCGAAGATATCCTCGAAGATGTCGGAGAAACCGCCGCCGGCAAATCCGCCGCCACCGCCGCCCATGCCGCCATGCTCGAAGGCCGCATGGCCATAGCGATCATAGGCCGCCCGCTTCTGCGGGTCCTTGAGCATCTCGTATGCTTCGTTGATTTCCTTGAACTTCCGTTCGGCGTCCTTGTCATCCGGGTTTTTGTCCGGATGAAATTTCATCGCCAGTTTGCGGAAGGCGCTTTTCAGCTCTTTCTCGTCCGCCGACTTGGCTACACCCAGAGTTTCGTAAAAGTCCGCTTTTGCCATTAAGGATTAAACCCCGGAAATGGATTTTCCGGCTGCCATGGTGAGCAGCCGGATCAGGTGTTGAAGCATAACCACGCCGTCGCGGATTACGCGGACTTCTTGCGGTCGTCGTCCTTGATTTCCTCGTAGTCGGCATCGACGACATTGTCGCCGCCTTCGGCGGAGGCATCGCCAGCAGCGCCGCTTTCGGCCTGCTGTGCTTCATAGATCGCCTGGCCGAGCTTCATCGACACTTCCATCAGCGTCTGGGTCTTGGCCTTGATGTCGTCGGCATCGGGCTCCGACGCTTCCGACGCCGTCTTCAGCGCGGCGATCGCATCCGAGATCGCGGTGCGGTCGGCCTCGGAAACCTTGTCACCGTAATCCTTCAGCGACTTTTCCGAGGAATGGATCAGGCTTTCAGCCTGGTTCCGGGCTTCGACGGCCTCGCGGCGCTTCTTGTCTTCGGTGGCATGGGCTTCGGCATCCTTCACCATCTTCTCGATGTCGGCGTCGGAAAGACCGCCGGAAGCCTGGATGCGGATCTGCTGTTCCTTGCCGGTGCCCTTGTCCTTGGCCGAAACCTGCACGATGCCGTTGGCGTCGATGTCGAAGGTGACTTCGATCTGCGGCATGCCGCGCGGCGACGGCGGCAGACCAACGAGGTCGAACTGGCCGAGCAGCTTGTTGTCGGCAGCCATTTCACGCTCGCCCTGCGAAACGCGGATGGTCACGGCCTGCTGGTTGTCTTCGGCGGTCGAGAAGGTCTGGCTCTTCTTCGTCGGGATCGTCGTGTTGCGTTCGATCAGGCGGGTGAAGACACCACCGAGGGTCTCGATGCCGAGCGACAGCGGCGTCACGTCGAGGAGCAGGACATCTTTGACGTCGCCCTGCAGAACGCCGGCCTGGATGGCAGCACCAAGCGCCACCACTTCATCCGGGTTGACGCCCTTATGCGGCTCCTTGCCGAACAGCTGCTTGACGACTTCCTGTACCTTCGGCATGCGGCTCATGCCACCGACGAGAACCACTTCGTCGATTTCGGCAGCGGTGACACCGGCATCCTTGAGCGCTGCCTTGCACGGCGCGATCGTGCGCTGGACGAGATCGTCGACTAGGCTCTCGAGCTTGGCACGGGTCAGCTTCAGCGTCAGATGCTTCGGGCCGGAGGCGTCGGCCGTGATGAACGGCAGGTTGATTTCGGTCTGCTGCGAGGACGAAAGCTCGATCTTTGCCTTTTCCGCAGCTTCCTTGAGGCGCTGCAGGGCAAGCTTGTCGTTCTTCAGGTCGATGCCGTTGTCCCTCTTGAACTCGGCAACGAGATATTCGACGAGACGCATGTCGAAGTCTTCACCGCCGAGGAAAGTATCGCCGTTGGTGGACTTCACTTCGAAGACGCCGTCGCCGATCTCGAGGATCGAAATATCGAAGGTGCCGCCGCCAAGGTCGTAGACGGCAATTGTCTTGCCTTCTTTCTTGTCGAGGCCGTAGGCGAGGGCTGCAGCGGTCGGCTCGTTGATGATGCGCAGAACTTCAAGACCAGCGATGCGGCCGGCATCCTTGGTTGCCTGGCGCTGCGCGTCGTTGAAATAGGCGGGAACGGTGATGACGGCCTTCTCGACCTTTTCGCCGAGATAGGATTCGGCGGTTTCCTTCATCTTCTGAAGGATCATCGCGGAAATCTGTGCGGGCGAGTAGCCCTTGCCATTGGCTTCGACCCAGGCGTCGCCATTGTCGCCCTTGACGATGGTGAAGGGAACGAGGTGCTTGTCCTTCTCGACGGTCGGATCTTCGTAGCGGCGGCCGATCAGGCGCTTGACCGCAAAGAGCGTGTTCGTCGGGTTGGTGACTGCCTGGCGCTTGGCCGGCTGGCCGACGAGGCGTTCGCCATCATCGGAAAATGCCACCATGGAAGGGGTCGTGCGTGCACCTTCCGCATTTTCGATAACCTTCGCGTCCTTGCCGTCCATGACTGCGACGCAGGAATTCGTCGTTCCAAGGTCGATACCAATTACTTTTGCCATGTCATTCTCTCCTTGAAGCAAGCTGTCGGAACCCCGAGAAGGCATTTCCCTGACAGCCCCTTACGGGATGGGTCTACTTGCGATTACGCAATCGTGATTGCGGTGATGCGGCGTATATAAGGAGCGGTTTTCTGGACTGCAAGGCGAGAAATGCCCCGGAATCCAGCAAAACGAATGTGTTGCGTTCAATTTTTACAGTAGCCGGGAAAGAGGTCGCCCCATGTCCGGAAAGCGGCCGATTTTTAGAGCATGTCGCGCAAAACTGTGAAGCGGTCTTGCGACGACGACATGCGTAAAACAAAGACCTAAAGCGCGATAGCGACTCTGAAAGATCGCGATGCGCTTTAGAGCATCGGGCTTGTGTTGGACGTGCAGCAAAGATCTCACTGGCCCATGATCAGATCGAGCAGCGTCGTGCGCCGCGGCTGGACGGAAGAGGTTGTCTGCGCGCCTCCGACATCCCCGGGTGGCACCACGCCCTCATAGTTCGAGCCGCCGCCTTCGGCAATGTCTGCGGGCGGAACCGGGCCATTGCCGGAGCTTGCCGCCTGCTGCCGGACAGGCGCTTGCGGATAGCGGTTTGCATTGTCGTCGCCGCCGAAGACGCCGGAAATGATACCGCCGATCGTTGACGGCGGCGCCTCGGCCGTCATCGGTTGCCCACTGCCCGCTTGTCCATCACCAGGGGCTGCCTGCGCCATCGGCTGACCATTGTTCGGATCGGCGATCAACTGGCCGTTGCCGAAGAGCGGTGCCGGCGAAAGACCCTTGTGGGCGGCGATCATGAATTCCTTCCAGGCCTTGGCGGGCAAGCCGCCGCCTGTCACCTTCTTCATCGGCTTGCCGTCGTCATTGCCGAACCAGACCCCCGTGGTGAGGTTGCTGGTGAAGCCGACGAAGAGCGCGTCGCGCGAATTCTGCGTTGTGCCGGTCTTTCCCGCCGCCTGCCAGCCTGGGATCTTGGCGCTCTTGCCGGTGCCGTTGTCGATGACGCCCATCATCATTGCATCCATCTCGGCGACGATCTGCTCGGAGAGCACGCGCGGTGGGCTGTCATAGGTATTTTCGTAGAGAACCTTCCCTTCGGCAGTCGTCACCCGGCGAATGACGTGCGGCGTCGCCTTGTAGCCGCCGTTCATGAAGGCGGCATAGGAGGCGGTAAGTTCCATCAGCGACACCTCGGACGTGCCGAGCGCGATCGAGGCGTTCGGCTGCAGCTCGCTTTCGATGCCGAGCCGGTGGGCAAGCTTGATCACCTGATCCGGCCCGTCATACATCACCAGCTGGGCGGCCACCGTGTTCAGCGACTTGGCCAGCGCGGTCGCCAGCGTCACTTCGCCATTGTATTTCTTCTCGTAATTTTCGGGCGTCCAGTCGCCGATCCGGATCGGCGCGTCGTTGAACACCGAATAGGGCGTCAGCCCCTTCTCGAGTGCTGCGGCATAGACGAAGGGCTTGAACGAGGAACCCGGCTGGCGTTTGGCCTTGACGGCGCGGTTGAACTGGCTCGTCGCATAGTCCCTGCCGCCGACGAGCGCCCGGATCGCGCCGGTGCCGTCGATCGAGACGAGGGCCGCCTGCGAGGCGTCGAGCTTCCCGCCCTCCTTGTCGAGCACGTCGACCAGTGATTGCTCGGCCTTCTTTTCCAGCGACTTGTCGATCGTCGTATCGACGATGACGTCTTCCTTGACGTCGCCGATCAGACCCGGCAGCTCGTCCATCACCATGTCGGCGACGTAGTGCCCGGCGCCCGACCAGTAGCTCTTGGCCGAGGCCGGGGTCTGTGACATCGCCGTCTTGACCTCGGAATCGGTGATGAAGCCCTGTTCGCGCATTGCTGCGAGCACGAGTTGGGCGCGGGCATTCGCCGCGTCGGCATCGCGGGCCGGCGAAAGCCGCGACGGCGCCTTGAGCAGGCCGGCCAGCACCGCGGCCTCGCCGAGGTTCACGTCACGCGCCGATTTGTTGAAGTAGCGGCGTGATGCCGCCTCGACGCCATAGGCGTTCGATCCGAAGAACACCCGGTTGAGATACATGGCAAGGATCTGGTCCTTGGTGTATTTCTGCTCCAGCCACAGCGCGAGCAGCACCTCCTGCACCTTACGTTCCAGCGTCCTGTCCGGGGAGAGGAAGAGGTTCTTGGCAAGCTGCTGCGTCAGCGTCGAGCCACCCTGCACCATGTGGCCGGCCGTGAAGTTGGTCACGATCGCCCGGCCGAGGCCGAGCGGATCGACGCCGAAATGCGAATAGAAACGCCGATCCTCGATGGCGATGACGGCTTCCGGAATATAGGGCGACATGTTTTCGAGCGACAGCGCCTCGCCGCCGGTCGCGCCGCGATTGGCGATGACGCTGCCGTCGACGGCAGTAATCTTCACATTCGGCGGCCGTTCCGGGATCGCCCATGTGCTGGCGCTCGGCATGCGCGAGCCATAATAGACCACAAGCCCGGCAACGCCGATGCCCGCCCAGATGAAAAGCACGACGCACCAGTAGATCACGCGGCGCAGGAATCCGAAAAACCCGCCGCCTTCACGCTCCCGCGGCTCGCGCCGCCGCCGGGGGGCTGCACGTTGCGGCGGGGGTTTCGAGCCGCCGCGGCGTTGGGATCGGCCTCCGGCAATGCGATCGTCGGCATCAAGCGAGAATTCGTCATCGTCGCGTGCCGGGCGGCCGCTGAAGGACGGTTCTATTCTGTCGCCTGATCTGCCTCTGCCTGCCATCGCGGACCGGTCACACCCCATGTTCGATCGCGAAGCCAGCTTCGCATAACGGTGCTCTTCTCCAGCGCCGCGCGTCTTTTCAGACGCGCAAAGGACGCTGGAGCACTTTGAGTGCCGCCGTGATCATCCGACTGAACTGTAAATGCGGCGATTTAACGGGGTGTTAATAATGGAAAGTAAAGCAGATCGCGCCGGGCGACAGCATTGGCCTTCAGAACTGCCGGGCCTCGTAATCGTCGAGCGTTTCCGGGTCCTGCTTATATTCCCACTCGCCCAGATTAAAGCGGCGCCAGATCTGGCCGGAAGGGTTGAGGTTCGCCCCATCGGTAAGGCGTACAGGCAGGATGGGGTTGTGTTTATGCCAAACGGTAACATCTGCGGCGGCTGCCCGAGGGGCAAAAAGCCCGAAGAAAGCCAGGTAGTCTTGCGTCATCAGGGTCCAGCCTCGAACGGATTAAAATCAATCCGCAACGCCACAAAACTGCAATAAAGAATCCCGCAAAACAAGAGCCTCGCGATGGCTTCACATCAAATTGTCGGTGACCGCATTCGAGTTCCCCCGCGGTTCCTGTCTTGCGTTCGCCGGCGAAGCGGCGCGCGTCGTGAAAACAAAGGCCCCGAAGTGCGTGGCGTGAGTTACGTGCGATACGACGTGGATTACCGCGCCGCGCGTCTTTTCGAGAAGCGCAAAGGACACTGTAACACTTTGAATTCATGCATAATTTCGTCCTTAAATTCGATTCCGATTTAAGGAATTATGCAGGAGGCGGAACCAATAGGCTCCGCGATTGTTTAAGTACAAGCGGGACAACCCCTCACGTCCCGCGCATGATCGGCCGTCTCCCCTCAACACGCGCCGATCGACATCAGGCCCGGTGCATCCCTCATGGGAGCGCCGGGCTTTTTCTTGGGTGTTTTCCCTTGGCTTCAAGCCTCGGAAGAGGACGGCGCTGCCGTCCCCTTTGTGTTTCATTCGTCGCAGGAGGGATCGCCGGGGCGGCAATCAAAGTCCCTGCGGTCCGGCCTGCGATCATCGCCTCTCCGGTCGTCCCTCTGCCGTTCACCTCTTTGCCGATCGCCCCTCTGCCGATCGTCCCTTTGATTGTCGTCGCGCCAGTCACGATCGCGGTCGCGCCCATCTCGGTCGCCATCCCGCTCGCGCCAGTTCCGGTCGCGATCCCGGTTATCCCGATCTCTATCGCGATCCCGATTGTCGCGGTCGCGGTAGTAATAGTCCGGGCCGCGGCTCCAGCGGTCACGGTCGCGATAGAAATCGCGGTTGCGGTAGTAGCGGTCCCAATAATTGTCGACGCTGAAGCGAATCATCGGAATGCCGAGCGGACGGTAATATTGCGGGCCGACATAGACGCGGCGCTGCTGGTAGAGGGCCTGCACGTACTGGCCGGAAACCCAGCCGCGGCCGCCGTAGAATTCCACGTCGCACCAGTTGACGTCGGAAAGGCATCCGCGGATCTCGACGGAAGAACCAGCCGGGATGACCGCGACGGCAGGATAACGGGTGCTCGGACCCGCACGCATGTTGACGTTCGCCGTCGAGTAGCCCTCGGCAGCCTGCACTACGGCAGGCGCCAGCATAAGCAGGCCGACCGCTGCGATTTTAACAAAGAGATTTTTCACGCTTCTCAGTCCTTGTTGGCACGTTTTTCAGGCAGCGCTGGGGCCGCGTTTCCTTGGCATATGCCACTGAAACAAAAGATAGACGGATCGCCCGCAGGTGTTTTTAGGGCGTTATCATTCGTCTTATCTTTCAATGGCTTATACGTCGCTCGCGATGAACGTAGCTTGAACGGCGAAATGTCTGTCAGCGCCCTTGAGCCGCGAGTAGTGCTTCCGGCAAGGGCGGGCACTGTTAACGGTCCGTTAACCTTTCGGCGGCAGTCTCATTGCAATACCCGCTTGCTCCTTGACCACGGATGAACTGGCACTGAGATGAGCGGATGACGAAAGGCCGGGTCGAACCGGCCTTTTTGTTTGTCGCGACTTTGCGTGGCGCGTCTTGATGGAAGCCGCGCCTTTTCCTTCAGGCAGCGAGCGACTGAAGAATCCGCACCCAGGAGCGGATGCCCTTGTGGTAGGAGATAAGCTCGTATTTCTCGTTCGGCGAGTGGATGCGATCATCGCTGAGGCCAAAGCCGACGAGCAGCGATTCCATGCCGAGCATCTTCTGGAAATCCCCGACGATCGGGATCGACCCGCCCATGCCGATGACGATGGCGGGTTTCGGCCACTCGTCGGAAAGCGCGTTCTTCGCCTTGGTCAGAACCGGCGAATCATAGGAGAGATGGATTGCCGGCGAGCCGCCATGCGGATGGAACTCCACCGAGCAATCGGCGGGAATCTTCGAGCTGATATAGCTGCGGAAAGCCTCGCGGATGGCGGCCGGATCCTGCGTGCCGACAAGCCGGAACGAAACCTTGGCCGAAGCCTTGGCGGCGATCACCGTCTTGAAGCCTTCGCCGGTATACCCGCCCCAGATGCCGTTGATTTCGGCGGTTGGCCGGGCCCAGGTGAGTTCCAGCACCGAACGGCCCTTCTCGCCGGATGGAATGGAAAGGCCGACTTCGCCGAGGAAGCTCTCCGCGGTCTTGCCGAGCGTCTCCCATGACGCCTTGATGTTGTCAGGCGTCTCCTCGACGCCTTCATAGAAGCCGTCAAGCGTGATGCGGCCCGTCTCGTCATGCAGGCCGGCAAGAGCCTCGACGAGAATATGGATCGGATTGGCCGCCGCGCCGCCGAAGAGACCGGAATGCAGGTCGCGGTCCGCCGCCGTCACGATCACTTCCTCGCCGACGAGGCCGCGCAATGCAGCGGCGATCGCCGGCGTGTCGCGGTCCCACATGCCGGTATCGCAGACGAGCGCATAATCGGCCTTGAGTTCGGCGGCATTGGCTTCGAGGAAGGGCTTCAGGGATGGCGAGCCGGATTCCTCCTCGCCCTCGAAGAGAATGGTAATGCGGCAGGGAAGCGCGCCGTTGATCTCCTTATAGGCGCGGCAAGCCTCGACGAAGGTCATCAACTGGCCCTTGTCGTCGGAGGTGCCGCGGCCGGTCAAGATCTTGCGGCCCTCGCCGACATCCTTGATCGATGGCTCGAACGGGTCGTTTTCCCAGAGTTCGATCGGATCGACCGGCTGAACATCGTAATGGCCGTAGAAGAGAACATGCGGCGCATCGGCGGACGCGCCGGCATGATGGGCGACGACCATCGGATGGCCTGGTGTATCGCGCACCGAGGCCGTAAAACCGAGCGTCCCGAGATAAGCGAGGAGCCATTCCGCAGCCTTTCGGCATTCGGCTTTGTAGGCGGGATCGGTGGATATCGACTGGATGCGCAGAAGCTCGAACAGCTTGTCGAGGCTCGATGGAAGATTCTGATCCGCGCGCGCAAGCACTTGACGTACATCGGTCATTTTCGACTCCTTTTTGAAATTCGGCCGGACGATAGACCAAACCAGATAGGCAGGCGAGGCGGAAAAACAAAAAATCGGCGGCGCGAAAGACCGGCGGGGCATAGACTAATATCAAGAAGATTTGCTGGATAATATAGAAGAGAATTCTAATTCAATTTACCGTTATTTAGCATAACCTAAATAGCCTGACTGAATTCAGCTGTGCGAGGTTCGGATGTTTTCGGTCATTACATGTATTCGGGACAACCACGATTGGCGGCTGGTGCTTGCGGCCGCCGCGGTCTGCCTGGTCGGCGCTACGGCGGCTATGCTGCTGCTTTCCCGCGCCCAGGAATGCGATGCCGGGCGGCGCAAGCTCTGGATCGGCGCCTCGGCTTTCGCTTTCGGTACCGGCGTATGGGCAACGCACTTCATCGCAATGCTGGCCTATGACGGCGGCATGCCGATCGGCTACCAACTGGGCCTGACGACGCTTTCTTTCCTCCTGTCGGTTGTCGGTTCGTGGGCGGCGATCCTCGTCGCTTCGGAAAGCCGCGGCAGGTTTTCTCGCATCCGCGGCGGCGTCCTGATGGCGCTCGGCATCGCCTCCATGCACCTGACCGGCATGCAGGCGATCGAAACGCCGGCGGTCATCCTTTATGATCCCTTGATGACGCTGAGTGCGGTTCTCGCAGGAGCGCTGTTGTCGGGCGCCGCCTTCCACGCCTTTTTCCAATTGAAGGGACTGAGGCGGCTCCTCGCCTCGTCAATCACTTTCGTCCTCGCGATCTGCGCTCTCCATTTCATCTCGATGGCTAGCATCACACTCGTGCCGGATCCCGGCAAGCAAGTTCCGGCAACGGTGCTCGACGCCAGCCTGCTTGCTGTGATCGTCGTGGTGGCGGCGACGACGCTCATTCTGATTGCCCTCGCGGTGGTCTTTATCGAAAGCCACCTGACGGATCTGAGGGGGCTCGCGAATGCCTCGCAGGAAGGGCTGCTGATCCTGCGGGAAGGCCGGATCATCGATGCCAATGAACGCTTCCAGGGGCTTTCCGGCTGGAAGCTTGCCGATCTTGCCGGCAAGGCGCCCTCGGCTGTTTTGTCTGCTATTCAGGGAACTGGGCAGAACAGACCCAGCGAGACGCTGCTCAACACCAGGAACGGCAGGGAGATCGCCGTCGAAGTGACCGCGAGCAGGATCGTCTATCGCGGGCACAATTGTGAGGTGCTTGCGGTGCGTGATCTCACCGAGCGCAGGCAGGCCGAGGAGATGATCGAGCATCTCGCCCACCACGATGTGCTCACCGATCTGCCGAATAGGTCGCTGTTCGATACCCGCATCCGGCAGGCGCTGCAGATGGCTGAACGAAAGAACAGCGAGGTTGCCCTCTTCTATCTCGACCTCGATCGCTTCAAGGCCGTCAACGATATCTTCGGCCATGCCGAAGGCGACCGGATTCTCCGCAAGGTCGCCTCGATCCTGCGCCGCGTGGCCGATGAGAGCGATACGGTCGCCCGCCTCGGCGGCGATGAATTCGCCATCATTCAGCCCGCCGGGCAACAGCCGGCGGCGGCGCAGAAGCTTGCGGCTGATATCCTCGACGAATTCGCCGCCGAGATGGACACGGCGCGTGACCCCACAGCCGTCGGCGTCAGCCTCGGCATCGCACTCTATCCCGCGGATGGCGCTGCTGCTGAAGAGCTCTGCAACAATGCCGATACTGCACTCTACCGCGTCAAGCATGACGGTCGCGGCAAGGTCTGTTTCTTCGACGCGGAAATGGACAAAGCGGCACGGAACCGCCGCCAGATCGAAAGCGAACTGCGCCATGCGATCTCCCGCAACCAGATCCATGTCAGCTATCAGCCGATCCTCGATGCGCAGAGCGGCGAGATCGGCGGCTACGAGGCCCTGATGCGCTGGAACCGGCCAGGTTACGGCCTGACCGAGCCCGATATCTTCATCCCGATCGCCGAGGAAAGCGGCTCGATCGTCCAACTCGGCGAATGGGTGTTGCTGCAGGCCTGCAGGGAGGCCGTGCGCTGGCCGCTGCCGCTGATGATCGCCGTCAATCTCTCACCGGTGCAATTCATGCTGCCGAACCTCTGTGAGCGGATCGAGTCGATCCTCGCCGAAACCGGGCTTGCGCCCAGCCGGCTGGAGCTCGAGATCACCGAGGCGGCCCTCATTCGCGATCGCGACCGGGTGATGACGACGCTGCTGCGGCTGCACAAGCTCGGCGTGCACATCGTCATGGATGATTTCGGCACCGGTTTTTCCTCGCTGTCCAACCTGCGTTCATTCCCTTTCGACAAGATCAAGGTCGACCGCAGTTTCACCGGCGTGCTGGAACATGATGCGTCGGCACGCTCGATCGTGCGCGCCATCATCGGCCTTGGTCATAGCCTCGGCATGCCTGTCGTGACGGAGGGCGTGGAAACGGAGATGCAGCGCCGGATCGTCGTCGAGGAAGGCTGCGCGCAAGTGCAGGGCCTTTTACTCGGCAAGCCGGATATCGAGCCGAGCGTCAAGCTTGCCGCCGACGAAAACGTCCTGACCATGCAGATCGAAACCGGCGTGTCCCTATTGCGACGCGCACAGCGTGCCGGCGAGTGATCTTACAGCGCCGCGCGTCTTTTCAGACGCGCAAAAAACGCTGTAACACTTTGAATTGCTGAATAATTTTATCCTTAAATCGATTATGATTTAAGGATAAAATTATGCAGCGGTCAGAGCGCCTTGGCGTTTTCCAGCAGCCGGCGGATATATTCGAGCGTCAGCTCGCGCTCGAAAACCCGGAAACCTTTAAACAGCGCAAGGTCGGCCTCACGCGCGGTCTCGATCGCCTCGGCCTCCATGGCGCGCGCCCTCGGCGTCAGGAAGAGCAGTTGCGCCCGCTTGTCGGACGGATGCGGCCGGCGCTCGATCAGCCCGTCGCGGACCATGCGCGAAAGCGTATTGGCCATGGTCGCCTGCTCGATATCGACCCGCTCGAGAAGCTGTTTCTGGGTCAGCCCGTCCTCGGCCCAGAGTTCCAGCAGGATGGGGAACTGGCCCGGAGAAAAACCAAGCCCGACCGCGCGCTGGTGCAGCGAGCGGGCAAAACCCTTCGCCAGCTGGCTGGCAAGGTAGGCTCCCGAATCCATGCGGTTAAATCCCATGATTGCAAGTTAGGCTCAAAACCATGCCGGAGACAATGCAGCAAATCGCATTACGATGCTCCTTAACATGCAAGCCGTGATGATAATTTCGAGTGCCTCGAAAAAACAAAAGTCGCCATGGCCTGGAGGTTGGCCATGGCGACTTTAAAGTGGGGACAAAGGCCCGGAGAGGGGGATAAGGCCTTTGTCCAAGCCTGACGCGGCGGGGGACAAGCCGGTAATCAGACCCGCGACGCAATCAAGCGCCGGTGACATGGATTTGTGGCTCAGAATGTGGTTTTTCAAGGGAGGGCGATCGTTACAAATCGGTAACAGTTTGGTGAGCTGGAATCGCTGCCGCACAATTCCTGAGATCGGAATCGATGGAAGGATAAAATTATGCAGCAACGCCAAGTGCTCAGCGTCCTTTGCGCGTCCGAAAAGACGCGCGGCGCTGTGTGACGCTCCGAACGCCATAATCCTTTTCGCGCGCCGAACTTTATGCCGAACTCTATATGGACCTCGTCCGATGCCCGCGCTATCCATGCACGCATGAAAAAAGGCGATCACCTCTTCCTAGTCGATGGTTCCGGATTCATCTTCCGGGCGTTTCATGCATTGCCGCCGCTGACCCGCAAGACCGACGGCCTGCCGATCGGCGCCGTGTCCGGTTTCTGCAACATGCTGTGGAAGCTGCTGAGGGATGCGCGCAATACCGATGTCGGTGTGACGCCGACACATCTTGCCGTCATCTTCGATTATTCCGCCAAGACGTTTCGCAAGGATCTCTACGACGCCTATAAGGCGAACCGCTCCGCCCCGCCGGAAGAGCTCATCCCGCAATTCGGCCTTATAAGAGAGGCGACCCGCGCCTTCAATCTGCCCTGCATCGAGACCGAAGGCTTCGAAGCCGACGACATTATCGCCACCTATGCCCGCCAGGCCGAGGCAACCGGCGCCGATGTCACCATCGTCTCCTCCGACAAGGATCTGATGCAGCTCGTCAGCCCCTATGTCCATATGTATGACAGCATGAAGGACAAGCAGATCGGCATTCCCGATGTCATCGAGAAATGGGGCGTGCCGCCGGAAAAGATGATCGACCTGCAGGCGATGACCGGTGATTCCGTCGACAACGTTCCCGGCATTCCGGGCATCGGCCCGAAAACCGCCGCCCAGCTGCTCGAGGAATACGGCGACCTCGACACGCTGCTCGAACGCGCCACCGAGATTAAGCAGGTTAAACGCCGCGAGACGATCCTTGCCAATATCGACATGGCCAGGCTCTCGCGCGACCTCGTGCGGCTGCGCACCGATGTGCCGCTCGATCTCGATCTCGACGCGCTCGTTCTGGAACCGCAGAACGGCCCCAAGCTGATCGGCTTCCTGAAGACGATGGAATTCACCACGCTGACGCGCCGCGTCGCCGAGGCCTGCGATTGCGATGCGAGCGCCATCGAACCGGCGACCGTCCGCATCGAATGGGGCGAGACGGCCCGCGGCCCGGATCTCGATGCCGCGGAGCCCGAGCCCGTTGCCGGCGGCATCCCCGATGTCTCGGGCGAATCCGTGCCGGTGCCGCCGCGCGCGAAGGCGAAGAGCGCGGTCGAAGGCGCCTTTTCGCCTGCCGATCTTGCCAAGGCGCGGGCCGAGGCCTTTGCAACGCTGCCCTTCGATCATTCGGCCTATGTCACGATCCGCGACCTGGCGACGCTCGACCGCTGGATTGCCGATGCGCGCGCTACCGGCCTCGTTGCTTTCGATACCGAGACCACGTCGCTGGATGCGATGCAGGCCGAACTTGTCGGCTTTTCGCTGGCGATCGCCGACAATACGGCCGATCCCACCGGTACGAAGATCCGCGCCGCCTATGTGCCGCTTGTCCATAAGAACGGCGTCGGCGATCTGCTCGGCGGCGGCCTTGCCGACAACCAGATCCCGATGCGCGATGCCCTGCCGCGGCTGAAGGCATTGCTGGAGGACGAATCGGTTCTCAAGGTCGCCCAGAACCTGAAATACGACTACCTGCTGTTGAAGCGCTACGGCATCGAGACCAGGAGTTTCGACGACACAATGCTGATCTCCTACGTGCTCGACGCCGGCACCGGCGCGCATGGCATGGATCCGCTCTCGGAAAAATTCCTCGGCCATACCCCGATCCCCTACAAGGACGTGGCGGGCAGCGGCAAGGCGAATGTCACCTTCGATCTGGTCGACATCGACCGCGCCACCCAGTATGCCGCCGAAGATGCCGACGTGACTCTGCGCCTCTGGCTGGTGCTGAAGCCCCGGCTGGCGGCAGCAGGGCTGACCAGCGTCTATGAACGGCTGGAGCGGCCGCTATTGCCCGTGCTTGCGCGTATGGAAGCGCGCGGCATCACCGTCGACCGGCAGATCCTGTCGCGGCTCTCCGGCGAGCTGGCCCAGGGTGCAGCAAGGCTGGAGGACGAGATCTACGTGCTGGCCGGCGAACGTTTCAACATCGGCTCGCCGAAGCAGCTGGGCGATATCCTGTTCGGCAAGATGGGCCTTTCCGGCGGCAGCAAGACAAAGACAGGCCAATGGTCCACCTCCGCGCAGGTGCTCGAGGATCTAGCCGCCGCCGGTTTCGAATTGCCGCGCAAGATCGTCGACTGGCGCCAGGTCACCAAGCTGAAATCCACCTATACCGACGCGCTTCCAGGTTACGTTCACCCCGAGACAAAGCGGGTCCACACCTCCTACTCGCTGGCTTCGACGACCACGGGGCGCCTGTCCTCGTCCGAGCCGAACCTGCAGAACATTCCGGTGCGCACCGCAGAAGGCCGCAAGATCCGCACCGCCTTCATCTCGACGCCTGGCCACAAGCTGATCTCCGCCGACTACAGCCAGATCGAACTGCGCGTGCTTGCCCATGTGGCCGAGATCCCGCAGCTGACCAAGGCGTTCGAAGATGGCGTCGACATCCACGCCATGACGGCTTCGGAAATGTTCGGCGTGCCGGTGGAAGGCATGCCGGGCGAGGTGCGCCGCCGCGCCAAGGCAATCAATTTCGGCATCATCTACGGCATTTCGGCCTTCGGGCTTGCCAATCAGCTTTCGATCGAGCGTTCGGAAGCCGGCGACTATATCAAGAAGTATTTCGAGCGTTTCCCCGGCATCCGCGACTATATGGAAAGCCGAAAGGCCATGGCGCGCGACAAGGGTTATGTCGAAACGATCTTCGGTCGCCGCATCAACTATCCCGACATCCGCTCGTCCAATCCATCCGTGCGCGCCTTCAACGAGCGTGCGGCGATCAATGCGCCGATCCAGGGTTCGGCTGCCGACGTCATCCGCCGGGCGATGATCAAGATAGAGCCGGCGCTTGTTGAAGTCGGCCTTGCCGATCGCGTCCGCATGCTGCTGCAGGTGCACGACGAACTCATCTTTGAGGTCGAGGACCAAGATGTCGAAAAGGCGATGCCGGTCATCGTCTCGGTGATGGAAAACGCCACCATGCCGGCGCTGGAAATGCGTGTGCCGCTGAGGGTCGATGCACGCGCCGCCACCAATTGGGACGAGGCGCACTAAGGCATGTCGCGCAAAACTGTGCAGCGGTTTTGCGATAACGACATGCGTGGAAATAAAGCCTAAAGCGCCAGGAGCGAATCCAAAAGATTGCGACGCGCTTTAGAGCGGCTCCCCAAAATTGGCAAAGATTTTTCTCACTGCCAGAACTCATTGAAAGTGCAGCGATTTATCCCAGGGGATCGTATCGGAACGATACGGCAGGAAGGAACTTATTAACCTTCCTTTTCTATCCCGGTAGGGTCGTAATTTGCAAAGCATGAGTGAGTAGCGGACGCATGCGTTTTCCCAGAACCAATTTGACGGATGCCGGAGATTTTTCCAGCGAGATTGAAACGGACCTTCCGGCGGAAAACCCAGGGGAGAAGCCGGCGGCACCCATCTGGCAGAGTAACTTTTCCCTCGCGCCGAATGTCCGTTTCACCCGCACGCCGGAAACGCTGATCAGCAGGCGGCGCGCGCCGAATGAGCCCGTTCGCGATGATTCGCAGATTGGACAGCAGGCGATACGGATAGAGCCGGTTGCCGTCGACGTGCCCTTCGATATCTATCTGCCAGAGCCGGACGAAATTTCCGTAGCACCGCATAGGGTCGAACTGCAGCCGTCACCTTTGCCTGACGAGCCCGGCGCGCCGGCTTTCCGCGCCAGCGCCGAGCTTTCCTCCATTTCGGATTTCGCCTTTTGGGAAGTCATGGCCTTCGAAGAGGCCGAGCCGGTTCGCGCACCGCCCTTGATATCGTTCCCGAAGACCGAGACCTCGCCCGAATCGATCACGTCGCTGTTCCGGATCATGGAATGGCGCCCCGGCCGGTCGGCCCCTGCTCCCGTCACCTCCCGCCCGGTCCCGCAGCCCGCTGCGATCTCCGCAAAGGTCGCTGTGCGCCCTCCGGCCGCCCCGTCCCTGGAAAGACCCAGGCGCATCGCTGTCGAGGCACCGGTCGCGCCCTTACCTCAGGCGGCGCCAACCTCTCAGGTCGCGCCAGCCCCTCAAATCGCAGCAGCCCCTCAGGCAGCACCAGCGCCGCAGCGCACGCCGCCTGTCGCCGCGGTCCTGCCGTCGCCGCGCCTGGCCGCGAGGCCCGAAAGGATCGACGCATCCGGCTATCAATTCCCGCCGCGTGCCCTGTTGCAGGAGCCGCCGGAACGCCTCGGCGAGATCATGTCGCAAGAGACGCTGGAGCAGAATGCCGGGCTTCTGGAAAGCGTGCTGGAAGATTTCGGCATCAAGGGCGAAATCATCCATGTCCGACCCGGTCCTGTCGTCACCCTCTATGAATTCGAGCCGGCGCCGGGCGTGAAATCGTCGCGCGTCATCGGCCTTGCCGATGATATCGCCCGCTCGATGTCGGCGCTTTCGGCCCGCGTGGCCGTCGTCCCCGGCCGCAATGTCATCGGCATCGAATTGCCGAATGTGACACGTGAAACCGTCTATTTCCGCGAGATGATCGAAAGCCAGGATTTCGAGAAGAGCGGTTACAAGCTGGCGCTCGGCCTCGGCAAGACCATCGGCGGCGAGCCTGTCATCGCCGAGCTCGCCAAGATGCCGCATCTGCTCGTCGCCGGCACCACTGGTTCCGGCAAGTCGGTCGCCATCAACACGATGATCCTGTCACTGCTCTACCGCATGACGCCGGAACAGTGCCGCCTGATCATGGTCGATCCGAAGATGCTTGAGCTTTCCGTCTATGACGGCATCCCGCATCTGCTGACGCCCGTCGTCACCGATCCGAAGAAGGCGGTCATGGCGCTGAAATGGGCCGTGCGCGAAATGGAGGAGCGCTATCGCAAGATGTCGCGCCTCGGCGTGCGCAATATCGATGGCTATAACGACCGCATGGCACAGGCCCGCGAAAAGGGCGAGACCATCCACGTCATGGTCCAGGTCGGCTTCGACAAGGGCACCGGTGTTCCGATCGAGGAAAGCCAGGCGCTGGACCTGACGCCGATGCCTTATATCGTCGTCATCGTCGACGAGATGGCCGACCTGATGATGGTCGCCGGCAAGGACATCGAAGGGGCAATCCAGCGCCTCGCCCAGATGGCCCGCGCCGCCGGCATCCATCTGATCATGGCGACACAGCGTCCGTCGGTCGACGTCATCACCGGCACGATCAAGGCAAACTTCCCGACCCGCATCTCCTTCCAGGTGACCTCGAAGATCGACAGCCGCACCATTCTCGGCGAACAGGGCGCCGAGCAGCTGCTCGGTCAGGGAGATATGCTGCATATGCAGGGCGGCGGGCGGATTTCCCGCGTCCACGGTCCTTTCGTCTCGGATGTGGAAGTGGAAAAGGTTGTCGCCCATCTGAAAACCCAGGGCCGCCCGGAATATCTCGACACCGTCACCGCCGACGAGGAGGAAGAGACGGAAGAGGAAGAAGCCGGCGCCGTCTTCGACAAGAGCGCCATGGCCTCGGAAGATGGGAACGAACTCTACGAGCAGGCGGTCAAAGTCGTCATGCGCGACAAGAAGTGCTCGACGTCCTACATCCAACGCCGCCTCGGCATCGGCTACAACCGCGCTGCTTCATTGGTGGAACGCATGGAAAAGGAAGGTCTCGTCGGCCCAGCCAACCACGTCGGCAAGCGCGAGATCGTATCGGGACGGGGTGACGGCGATTAATCGGGCGCGGAGTGCGACTGCGCACTCCACGTCCTCAAGTCTGCCAACCGCAGCGTCTCGCTGACGAACGTGGTTTTTCCGGCGGTGTAAAAATCCCAATCGCCACCTGCCTCTGCGGCCAGCCGGCGTTTCAGCTCGGCATAAGCCTTGGCTCTCTCGGGGTGAACCCTGAGATAATCGCGAAACAGAATGCGGTCCCGATGTCCGCGATTGTCGGGTCCGCAAAGATAGAGCCTGAAGCCATAAGCTTGATGATCACGGGTGAAAGCCCATCGTTGCTCTCCGGTATCGCCGTGGAAGACGAAATCGGCAGCGCGCACCACCTCGATCGCTGTCGGCAGGAACTCGTCGGATATCATCACGGCATCAAGGTCGATCTTCGGCTTGGCCGCCAATCCAGGCACTGATGTGCTGCCGAAATGATCGATGGAAAGCAGGCGGTCACCGAGCAGGATCGAGATCTCGGTGCTGATCTCAGCAAACAGCAGTGGCCAAGAGGGATCGTAGTCGACCACTTTGATGGCGCGCATGCCTTTTCCCTCGAGCTTGGTCAGTGTGCCTTGGTCAGCAATCCGTCCAGGATCTCGATCATCTTCTGCTCGGCCTCTTCGAGCGAGCCGCTATTGTCGAGCTCCACCACGTCATATTCGCCGCGCACCGTCAGCGGTCCGCGGGCGAGCCGGGCCATGATGTCCTCATGCGTCTCGCGTCCGCGCGCCTCCAGCCGGCCGGCGAGCACCTCGGGGCGGGCGGTGACGTTGATGACTTTCAGGCGCGGGAAGGCGGCCTGGAAGCGGTGAAGCGCCGAGCGCGAGCCGTTGGCGACAACGACATGTCCTCTCGACAGCGCCACCGAGACCTCGGCGGGAATACCGTATTTCAGGCCGTGCGCTTCCCACCAGACGGCGAAGGAGCCTGATTGCTCCATGGCGGCAAACCCTTGGAGGGAGACGGAAAGATGGTCCTCGCCGCCGGCATCGCGGTGGCGGGTGATGACGCGGCGGACGAAATGCACGTTCTCACGGCCGGCAAAACGCCGGGCGGCGAGGTTCATCAGCGTGTCCTTGCCAGCACCGCTCGGACCGACGACAACGACCATGATGCCGCGCTCGGCACCGGCTCCTGCGTGGGGTTCGTGCGGCATCATGCGACACGGCGTCCCTGGCGCCAGACGGAGCGTGTCACCGGCACGCCGTGCGAACGATGGACGCGGACAAGATCGGCGCGCAGCCCGGTTGCGATCCGGCCGCGATCGTCGAAGCTGACGGTGCGGGCGGGCGTCGACGTCACCATGGCGATCGCCTTCGGTAGGCTGATGCTCTCCACCTCGTCGGCGAGGATGAAGGGCGCATGCAGCAGGCTGAGCGGTACGTAGTCGGAGGAAAGCACGTCGAGCACGCCCATCTCGGCAAGGTCGCGGGCGGCGATATTGCCGGAATGCGACTTGCCCCGCACGATGTTCGGCGCGCCCATCAGCACGCTCATGCCGTGCTCGTGCGACGCCCGGGCGGCGTCGAAACTGGTCGGGAACTCGGCCAGGCGCACACCGTTGTCAATTGCCTCGTCGACATGCGAGAGCGTCGCGTCATCATGGCTTGCCACGGTGATGCCGCGCTCGGCGCAGACCTTGGCGATGGCATTGCGATGCGGCGTCGAATTGCGCGCCGATTCTGCCTGACGCTTGGCAACGAAACGGGCGAACGCCTCGTCGCTCAGGCCCCGCTTCTTCTGGTAGTAGAAGATATATTGGTCCATCGTCTGGAATTGCCGCTGGCCGGGTGCATGATCCATCAGCGAGACGAGCCGCACATGCCGGTCGTTTTCGAAATCGCCGAAGTGTTCGAGCACGTTGTCGGCCGAGACCTCGCAGCGCAGGTGGATGAGGTGCTCGGCGCGCAGCCTGCCTTCCTTCTCCGCCGATTGGATGGCGTCCGCCATCTCGCGCATCTCGCCATGTTCGAAGCCGCCGTCCTCGTCCGCACCCATGCGCAGGCAGTCGAACACCGTGGTGATGCCTGACGTGACGATCTGGGCGTCATGCGCTTGAACTGCGGCGGTCTTGTTCCAGCGAATGCCGGGACGCGGTTGATAATGGCCTTCGAGATGATCGGTGTGCAGCTCGACGAGGCCTGGAATGACGTAGTCGCCTTCGAAATCTTCGCCGGCTACCGAGTTGCCCTCGGAGATGTCGGCAATCTTGCCGTCGCGGATGAGGATCGAGCCTGAGAGGATGTCATCCTCGAGAACGATGCGGGCGTTGGAAAACACGGTCTCTTTGCTCATGTCGTCAGGTCTTTCAGCTTTTGGCGCCGGCAAGCGGCAGCCAGGAATGAACTTTGAACGGCGCACCGCGCGTCTCCTCGATGAAGACGGCAAGGCCGGAAATCGAAAGCGGCCGGCCGATGAAATCGGCAAAACGCTCTGTCAGGATCGCTTTCATCACCTGAGCACGTGTCTCTGGCACTTGGCCGCTCAGCGTCATGTGAAAGCCGAAATCCTCCATGACGTAAGGATAACCCCAGCGCTGCAGATGGGCGCGCTGGCTGTCGCTGAGCTTCTCCGGATTGCGCCGCGCCATATCGGCCTCGGAAAGCGCTGCCCGGAACGGTTCGAAGGACCTTACCACCTTCGCGGCGAAATCCTGAAGAGGTTGGTGAAGTGAACCGGGAACGAGAGCAAAAAAACGGCCGAGCTGGCCGAGCACGAGCTCAGGAATCTCGAAGGCTTGCGTGCGCTGGGCAAAATCCTCGGCAACGGTCATGAGATCCTCCTCGGTGACCGAGGAGGCGAGGGAAAAGGGCGCCTTGATCGTGGCGTGAAAGCCGTAGCGGCGCGGGTCGGCAGTCAGCTCGAACTGTTCTGCCGCCCCCAGTTGCTCATATTCCGGTGCAGGGTAGGTCTCGCCGGTGAAAGCATTGCGGCCGAGCCAAAGCGAGGCCGCGCCGGTCAGGGGATCATCCTTCGGCGGCGAGAAATAGAGAGCGTAGCGCAAGGCGTTTATCCTGGAGATCGTCCAAACGGGGAGGGCACTGTGCAGTGATTTGGCGGCGAACCGCAAGCAGGCTCCCGGCTAAAAGATTTCCGTGACAGAATGATGATGGCGGCAGCGCCGCCACTGCTTTGATGGATGGGTCAGTGGGCTTTCGTGCCCATCAGCCGGTGGCGCAGCGCGTTCGAGGCGGTGTCGAAAATGAAGATGACGATCAGGATCAGAATGACCATGTAGGCGACGTTTTCCCAGTTGGCGTTGGTGCGCATGGCCTCCCACAGCTTGAGGCCGATGCCGCCGGCGCCGACAGCGCCGATAATGGTCGCGCCGCGCACGTTCGATTCCCATTGGTAGAGCGTCTGGCTGACGAAGACGGGAACGATCTGCGGCATAATGCCATAACGATGAACGAGCACGGTCTGAGCGCCTGTTGATTTGATGCCTTCCCGCGGCTTGTTGTCGATATTCTCGAGTCCTTCGGAATAGAGCTTGCCGAGCGTGCCGGTCTCGGTGAGGAAGATCGCACCGCTGCCGGCGAGCGGGCCGGGGCCGAAGGCGCGCGTCAGGAACAGCGCCCAGATCAGCATATCGACCGAGCGCAAGAAATCGAAGAAGCGCTTCAGGATCTGGTTCAGCAGGCGGTTCGGCGTGATGTTGCGCGCTGCCAGGAAGGCGAGCGGAAAGGCGGTAAGTGAGCCGAGCAGCGTCCCGAGGAACGCCATGACGATCGTCTGGAAAAGCTTGGTCCAGACGTCGCCGTGCTGCCATTCGCTGTTGTTCCAGATATCGTCGAAGGCGAGCGACAGGTTGGATTGGTTGGGCTTGATGCGCGGACCGGAGACGATGAGGCTGACGACCTCGCCGACCGGCTTGTCGAAGAAGGATGATTGCGTGTCGAAGATGAAATTCGCCCAACCGATGAAACGTTTGCGGATCTTCACCCGGTCGACTGAGATGCTGACATTGCCGGCAAAGCCGAGATCCGCCAGCACGTTGTCATCATAGACTGTCATCCAGCCGGGTACCGGTCCGACGACTTTCGGCGCACCGCTCGAAACTTCCACCGGGACGCTGATGCCATGCGCGGTGACGATCGTCTCGCTCTTCGAGACGGTGACGCTGCCGCTGGTGCCGCTGATCGAGACGGTGATGCTGCCGTCGGGATTGTTGACCAGCCAGTCCGGATGCGGATTGTCGCCAAGCGGCGAGAAGCGCGGATAACGGATGTCGATCAAGCCGTCATCCCCAATGCGGAATTCCGGCTGAACGTCGTAGCTCACCCATTGGCTGAGATAGATGCCGATGCGCTCCCAATGGGCTTCGGCAAAAAGCTTGGGCAGGTCGAAGAACCAGACGGCATAGAGGCTGTAGAGCAGTGTCGCGATGAGGATCATCAGCCCGCCGAAACGCTGGCGGAACGACCGGTGGAAATAATCCGGATAGCGCGTTTCTATCTCATGCATGCGGTTTGCGTCGATCACCGTCATGGCGGCCTCAATGTTGCAGGAGGAAGGCGTGCTCGCCGACGAGGCGGCGGCGCAGCCATGCGGAGAACTGGTCGACGGCGACGATCGTCACGAACAGCAGCAGAACGAGCGCCACCGTCTTGGCGCCGAAGCCGCGCGAAATCGAAAGCTTCAGCTCCTCGCCGATGCCGCCGCCGCCGACGGCGCCGATGATGGTCGAGGCGCGCACGTTGATCTCAAGGCGCAGCAGCGCATAGGAGGTGAAATTCGGCAGCACTTGCGGCAGGGCGGCAAAGCGCACGCGTTCCCACCAGTTGGCGCCCACGGCTTTCATGCCCTCGTGAGGCTTCATGTCGATATTTTCGGCCACTTCGTAGAAGAGTTTGCCGAGCGCGCCGATCGTGTGCAGGGTGATGGCGATGATGGCGGCGACCGGCCCGATCGACAGGATCGCCGAAAACAGCCCGGCTATGACGATTTCAGGGAAGGCGCGCAGGAACTCCATCAGCCGCTTGGTGAAGATGCGCAACGGCCATGAATTCGTCAGGTTGCGCGCGGCAAAGAAGCTCAATGGGACGGCTAAGACGAAGGCGATGATCGTCGAGATCAGCGCGACGTTGATGGTGACGATCATCAGCTCGAAATATTCGGGAATGTAGAAGGCGCCCCAGATATACACGCGGCCTCTGTCGAAATTGAATTCCTCGCCGCCCTTGTCGTTGACGCTCGCTATATCAAACAGCGCGCGCCAGACGTCGTGCCAATCCCTGGGGATGAGCCAGCTCAGAAAGTCGAAGAGATGCGGCAGACGGTCGAAGAAATGGCCGGCATTGCTCTCGTCGGCGAAGCGGACGGAGCTGACGAAAGCCGCAATCAGGATAACTAGGCCGAGGACGGTATAGAAGCGGCGCTTGGCGACCATCCGGTCCCAGGCGGTGCCGATCTCCTTGGTGCTCTGCATCTGCGGCTGTGTATCGGCAATAGTCATCAACGCCTCGCCTACTTCATAATTCTATCCTCAAATCGGAATCGATTTGAGGATAGAATTACGCAGCAATTCAAAGTGCTACAGCGTCCTTTGCGCGTCTAAGACGCGCGGCGCCGTAGTCAAAAGATAGAGGGCGGCCGTTGCCGGCCGCCCTCATTCGAAACGGCTCGATCAGCCCCCGATGGCAGCTTTGCGGACTTCAACGACAGCGTTGTAGAAGTCGTGCTTGACGGGCGAGTAGCCCTTGTAATCGCCGCCTTCGACAGCGGCGAAGCACTTGTGATCCTTCTCCGGCAGAGCCGTGAAGAAGGCTGCAAGCTTCGTCTGCCACTCTTCGCCGAGAGCATTGCGAACGACGAGCGGGCCGTTCGGGATCAGCGGCGAACGCCATACTTCGACCAGCTTGTTCGGATCGACGGCGCCCTTGTCGACTTCCTTGCGGAAGGTACCGGAGGTGTAGCCGTCCTTGAAGTCGCCGATGCCCGAGCTATCGTCGACGGCAATGTCGACCTTGCCGTCATAGGCAGCGAGAAGGTTGTTCTCGTGACCGCCGTTGAACTGGGTCGAGGCGAAGAACTTGTCGTTCGGCATGCCCGTGTCCTTCGGGATCTGCGTCAGCGGAACGAGGTAGCCGGACGTGGAATCCGGATCGGCGTAGCCGAGCTTCTTGCCCTTGGCGTCCTTGATGGACTTGATGCCGGAGGACTTCAGAGCAAGGCCGATCGAGTAATAACCCGTCGAGCCGTCCTTCTGCTGCGTCGTCAGGATCGGCGTGACAGCCTTCGAATCCTTGATGTAGACGGCGGCGTAGCCGGAGGCGCCGAGTTCGGCGAAGTCGAGCGTGCCACCGAGCAGGCCCTGGATCACGCCGTCATAGTCGGCGGCCGGGAAGAGCGAAACCTTCTCGAAGCCGAATTCCTGCTTCAGATGGTCGGCAAGGCAGGCATAGTTGCGCAGGCGGTCGGTTTCGTTTTCGCCGCCGAGGATGCCGATGCGGAATTCCTTGAGGTCTGCAGCGTGGGCAGCGCCGGCGAGCGCGAAGAGCGCCGTTGCCGCAAAGAGTGCTTTCTTCAACATGTTCTCTCCTATTGACCGGTGTCCCCGGCCTTCCCGTTACGAAGAAGTGTGCCCTTGACGCGGGCGCTCGATCGCGGCTGCCTCTCTCAGAGGCCGGCCAGCGCCAGCGCCAGCGGCTGTGTGCCGGCGGATTGATGGTCTGCCCACTCGGGGGCGATATTGATCGATGTCGAGGTCACCGTTTCGTCGATGCCGGCGCCGTCCTTGTCCGTCCCGTAGATTTCCTTCACCGCTTCCGCGGTCAGCTCCGAGGGCTTGCCGTCGAAGACGACGCGGCCGCCGGCCATGCCGACGATGCGCTCACAATAGTTGCGGGCGGTGTCGAGCGTGTGAAGGTTGGTGACGACGGTGATGCCCTCGCGCTCGTTGATATCGCGCAGCGCATCCATGACGATCTTGGCGTTCAGCGGATCGAGCGAGGCGATCGGCTCGTCGGCGAGAACCATCTTCGGGTTCTGCATCAGAGCGCGGGCAATCGCCACGCGCTGCTGCTGGCCGCCGGAAAGCGTGCCGGCTGCCTGCAGCGCCGTCTGCTCGATGCCGAGGCGTTCGAGAGCCGCGATGGCATGCACGCGTTCCTCGCGAGTGAAGATGTTGAGCAGGCTCATAAGCGTCGAGCGATGATTGAGGCGGCCAAGCATGACATTGGTGAGGACGTCGAGGCGCGGCACCAGGTTGAACTGCTGGAAGATCATCGCGCAGTCGCGCTGCCAGTTGCGCAACGCCTGGCCGCGAAGCCCGGAGACCTCGACGCCGGCGAAATGAATGGAGCCGGAGCTCGGCTCCTGAAGGCGGTTGATCATGCGCAGCAGCGTCGACTTGCCGGCGCCGGAGCGGCCGATAATGCCGACCATCTGGCCCTGAGGAATGGCGAGCGTGACGGAATCGACGGCGAGCTTTTTTCCGAAACGACGTGTGACATTCTTCAGCTCGAACATCATGCTCTTCCCTTGCGATTCAGGCCTTGGTCAGCATCGCATTAGTCCCGCTTGATGAACCTCACATGTCATATTTGTGTAAGTCCTGTCACAATTCTCCGCCCCTATATCGGGGGTTTAACCGCCGTAACGGGATAGGAAATCTTCCGCGCTCAGGTTGCGGAAATCGGAGAGCGCCTGGCGTAGCCGGTCGTGCTCCCAGTCCCACCAGGAAAGCCTGTCCATCCGTTCGCCGACCTCTCTCGGAAAGCGCTCGCGGATGAGCTTTGCCGGCACGCCGCCGACGATCGCATAGGGCGCGACGTCCTTCGAGACGACGGCGCCGGCTCCGATCACCGCGCCGTTGCCGACGTTGACGCCCGGCAGAATGGTCGCCCCGTGGCCGATCCAGACGTCGTTGCCGATCGTCACGCGGTTTGCGCGCCGCCAGGCGAAGAAGTCCGTCTCCATGTCGCCGTCCGGCCAGTAGTCGGCGGCGCGATAGGTGAAATGATGCAGCGTCGCGCGCCAGGTCGGATGGTTGGTGGCGTTGATACGCACGGCGGCGGCGATATTGACGAACTTGCCGATCGTCGCACACCAGACGGACCCGTCCTGCATGATGTAGGAATAGTCGCCGAACGTGGCCTCGCTGATGCGGCAGCGTTCAGAGACCTCCGTATAGCGCCCGAAGGTGGAATCGCTGACGGACGCCGTCTCATGAAAATGGGGCTCGATATCCAGCTTGCGGCTCATGCAGCGATCTTTCTCGGTGAGAATTGCTGGACGTCGAGGATGCGGTCGGCGACGGCTTCGCGCACCTCTTCATCGTGGAAGATGCCGAGAAGGGCCACCCCCGCCTTCTTCTTTTCCGCGATCATGCCGACGACGACGGCACGGTTCCTGGCATCGAGTGAGGCTGTGGGTTCGTCGAGAAGCAGGATCGTATGCTCGGTGATGAAGCCGCGCGCGATGTTGACGCGTTGCTGCTCGCCGCCGGAGAAGGTGGCGGGCGGAAGCTGCCAGAGCGTTTCCGGCAGATTGAGCCTGGCAAGCAGGGCGCCCGCCTTTTCCCGCGCGGTGACGGCGTCCTCGCCGCGTGCCACCAGCGGTTCGGCAACCACGTCGATCGCCGCGACGCGCGGCACGGTGCGCAGGAACTGGCTGACATAGCCGAGCGTATCGCGGCGGACGTTGAGCACGGTGCGCGGATCGGCGGAGGCGAGATCGACGATGCGGTCATTGTGACGGATGAGGATCTGGCCGGTGTCGACGGCATAATTGCCGTAGATCATCTTGAGCAGCGAGCTCTTGCCGATGCCCGATGGGCCACCGAGCACGACGCATTCGCCCGATGCGACCGAGAAGGCGACATCGGAGACGACAGGTAGCTTGATGCCGTCGCGCAGATGCATGGTGAAGCTCTTCGAGACTTCGGAAACGACGAGGGGCGTTGCCATGATTTCTTCTTCCTTGGTTTAGGACCTCAGACCTGCAGGATCGAGGAGACGAGCAACTGCGTGTAGGGTTCGCGCGGATCGTCGAGCACGCGGTCGGTAAGCCCGTGTTCGATGACGTAGCCGTCCTTCATCACCATCATCCGGTGCGAGAGCAGGCGGGCGACGGCGAGATCGTGGGTGACGATGATGGCCGAGAGACCAAGATCGTTGACGAGGCCGCGGACCAGATCGAGCAGGCGCGCCTGCACCGAGACGTCGAGGCCGCCGGTCGGCTCGTCCATGAAGACGAGGCGCGGCCCGGTGACAAGGTTGCGGGCGATCTGCAGGCGCTGGCGCATGCCGCCGGAAAAGGCGCGCGGCTGATCGTCGATGCGGTCGGCGTCGATCTCGACGCGTTCGAGCCAGTCGATCGCCAAAGCGCGGATCTTGCCGTAGTGCCGGTCGCCGATCGCCATCAGCCGTTCGCCGACATTGGCGCCGGCCGACACCGTCATGCGCAGGCCATCCGCCGGATTCTGGTGCACGAAGCCCCAATCGGTGCGCATCAGGAAGCGCCGCTCGGCCTCGTTCATGCGGTAGAGGTCGCGGTAGCTGCCGTCGCGCATGTGATATTCGACGCTGCCGGTGCTCGGCAGCAGCCGGGTGGAGAGGCAGTTGAGCAGCGTCGTCTTGCCGGAGCCGGACTCGCCGACGATGGCAAGCACTTCGCCGGGCCAGAGCTCGAAGGAGACATCGCGGCAGCCGATGCGGTTGCCGTAGAATTTCGAAACGTCATGGACTTTGAGAAGCGGAGTATCGCTCATTCTGCAGCCTCCCGGGCCAGCATCTCGCCGGCATGTCCGTGCGCGCGGCGGTCTTCGCAATGATCGGTGTCGGAGCAGACGAACATCCGCCCGCCCTTGTCGTCGAGAACCACTTCGTCGAGATAGACATCCTCCGCACCGCAAAGGGCGCAGGGTTTATCGAAACGTTGGATATCGAAGGGATAGTCCTCGAAATCCAGGCTGACGACGTCGGTATAGGGCGGAACCGCATAGATGCGCTTCTCGCGTCCGGCGCCGAAGAGCTGCAGCGCGTCCGACATGTGCATCTTCGGATTGTCGAATTTCGGCGTCGGCGACGGGTCCATGACATAGCGGCCGTGGACCTTCACCGGATACGCGTAAGTCCGCGAGATGCGGCCGTTATGGGCGATATCCTCGTAGAGCTTCACATGCATGAGACCGTATTCTTCGAGCGCGTGCATCTTGCGCGTCTCGGTCTCGCGCGGCTCGAGGAAGCGCAGCGGCTCGGGGATCGGCACCTGGTAGACGAGCACCTGCCCGACCCCAAGCTTTTCTTCGGGAATGCGGTGGCGCGTCTGGATGATCGTCGCATCCTTGGTATGCGTCGTCACCGCGACATTGGCGACCTTCTGGAAGAAGGCGCGGATGGAAACGGCGTTGGTCGTATCGTCGGCACCCTGGTCGATGACCTTCAGCACGTCATCAGGTCCGATGATCGAGGCCGTCACCTGCACCCCGCCGGTGCCCCAGCCGTAGGGCATCGGCATTTCGCGCGAGGCGAAGGGCACCTGGTAGCCGGGAATGGCGATTGCCTTCAGGATGGCCCGGCGGATCATCCGTTTGGTCTGTTCGTCGAGATAGGCGAAGTTGTAGCTGGCCAGATCGGTCATTCGGCGGCTTCCTTCATGTCTTCGCCACCGTTGCGGGTGGCTTCGAATTCGCGGCGCATGCGGCGGACGAGATCGAGTTCGGCCTGGAAATCCACATAATGCGGAAGCTTCAGGTGCTCGACGAAGCCCGTCGCCTGGACGTTGTCGGAGTGCGAGATGACGAATTCCTCGTCCTGTGCCGGCGCGGTGATATCCTCGCCGAGCTCTTCGGCGCGAAGCGCCCGGTCGACCAGCGACATCGCCATCGCCTTGCGCTCGCTCTGGCCGAAGACCAGGCCGTAGCCGCGGGTGAATTGCGGCGGCGCCTTGGCCGAACCCTTGAACTGGTTGACCATCTGGCATTCGGTGATCTGGATCGTGCCGAGCGAGACGGCGAAACCGAGTTCCGGCACGTCGAATTCCACCTCGACGTCGCCGATGCGGATTTCACCGGTGAAGGGGTGGTTGCGGCCGTAGCCGCGCTGGGTGGAATAACCGAGCGCCAGCAGGAAGCCCTCGTCGCCACGGGCAAGCGCCTGTAGGCGCAGATCGCGGGTCATCGGGAATTCCATCGGCTCGCGGGTCAGATCGCCGATCTCATGATCTTCCGGCATGTCGCCGTCGGCCTCGATCAGGCCCTCTTCGCCGAGGATTTCGGAGACGCGCATGACGCGGCCGGTCTCGGCTGCACGCTGAGCGGGCGTCTCGACTGCCTCGTCCGAAAGCAGTGTGGGATCGAGCAGCCGGTGGGTATAGTCGAAGGTCGGGCCGAGGAGCTGGCCGCCCGGCAGATCCTTGTAGGTCGCCGAGATGCGGCGTTCGATCGTCATATCAGCCGTGTCGAGCGGCCTGGAATAGCCGAAACGCGGTAGCGTCGTGCGGTAGGCGCGCAGCAGGAAGATCGCCTCGATCATATCGCCGCGTGATTGGCGGATGGCAAGTGCTGCGAGCGTGCGGTCGAAAAGCGAGGCCTCGGCCATGACGCGATCGACGGCGAGCGCCAGCTGCGCCACGATCTGTTCGATGCCGATCGCCGGCAGCGAACGGTCGCCGCGGCGGCGGTCGGCCAGCAGGCGGTGGGCATTGGCGATGGCGGCCTCGCCACCCTTGACGGCAACATACATGAGCTCAGATCTCCGTTGCTGTGATCTTGGTGGTGCGCGGCAGACAGAGGAAACGCCTGCCCGCCGTCAGCACGATGTCGACGCCGCGCGGAAAGAGCGCACGGTTCTCGGTCCAGAGCCGCAGGAAGGTCTCCGGCAGGCCGATGGGCGCGATCTCCGTCACGCTCTGGATGCCCGGACCCATCAGGGCCAGCCTGCGGCCGCCCTCGAGTTCGGCGAGTTCGATGACAACAGTCGTCGAGCGGTCGGGATATTCCTGCGTGCCTGATGCAAAGAGGCCGAAGGAGGAAAGTGCGGTGCCGGCCTCGGTGAAGGCAAAACGCGCCTCGGCCTTTTCGGTGGTCAACGGCGCGCCGGTATGGAAGCCGAGCCATTCCGGCACGGCGGATTTCACCAGTCCATGGGAAAGCCAGACGGGCGTGTCGTGGTCGCAAAGCGTCAGCGCGATCGTGCCGGCGGCGATGCCGAGCGGTGCCGGCGGAGCGACATCGGGCTGAACGGTCTGGATCGTGCCGGGGCGGGCCATGCCGTCCATCAGCATCTTGAAGACGCTCTGGGCATGGAAGACCGGCTCGGCAAAGCCGCCGGTCAGAGCTTCTGTCTTCAGGCCCATCAGTTGTCTCCCCGCACCATGGTGAAGAAATCGACGCGTGTCGCCGCCGTCTCGTCCGTCTTGCGGCGTTCGGCATCGGCGATCCGTTCGGCGATCGGCAAAAGCAGTGCCTGTTCGACAAAATCCTTCGTCGCGTCCTCCTGCCAGAGCGCGTCGAAGATCGCCGCAAGCTGGGCCTTCTCGCGGTCGGTGCCGAGCGCCTGCGCATGGCCGACCGAGCCGGTGTCGAGCCGGACGGTGGCCCGCGTCACGGTCACTTCGCCCAGATTGAAGGGAGCGCCGCCGCCGCCTATGCGTCCGCGCACCATCACCAGCCCGGTCTCCGGTCCGCGCACCCGATGGGCCACAGGCTTTTGCGGCAGCGCATCGAAGACCGCCGTGAGTTCGCTGCGTTCCGCACGCGCCAGCAGATCGGCGGCGCGTTTGCGCCCGGATGCCGTCTGTGACGCAGCGTCTTTCCTGTCCGCTGGTATCATCGCCGCTTCCCTTAAAATGTCTATTGATATAGACAACCATACAAGATACATTTAGCTCTAAATCGATGTCGTGACAAGCGTGTGACATCTACAGCGCCGCGCGTCTTTTCAGACGCGCAAAGGACGCTGTAGCACTTTGAATTGCTGCATAATTCGATCCTGAAATCGGGATCGTTTTCAGGATCGAATTATGCAGAAGGCGAGAAATGGCGGGCAGGGGTGGAATGGCGGGATTGAAGCAGGTGCAAAGGCAAACCGGCGTGGCGCTGTGGCGCCAGATCGCCGATCGGATTCGCGAGGCGATCAGCAACGGAGCCTATGACGAAACGGGAATGGTACCGCCGGAAACCATGTTGGCGGTGCAATTCGGCGTCAACCGGCATACGGTGCGCAGTGCGCTGGCGGCACTGGCGCAGGAGGGGATCGTCCGTGCGGTACAAGGTCGCGGCACGCTGATCGAACGCAAGGAGCGGCTGAATTTCCCGATCACAAGGCGCACGCGCTTTACCGCCGGCATTGGCGATCAGGCGCGTGAAATGCGCGGCCTTCTGCTCGATGAGGCGAAAGAGGAAGCGAATGCAGAGGTCGCCCGCTGGCTGGGCCTGAAGCAGGGTGAGCCAGTGATCCGCCTGGAAACATTGCGCCAGGCGGACAAGCGGCCGGTTTCAAGGGCGACGAGCTGGTTTCCGGCCGAACGCTTCGCCGGTATCGGCGAGGCGTACCGGGCGGGGGAATCGATCACCAAGGCTTTCGCCGAACTCGGCCTGCCGGATTATGTCCGGGCGACGACCGAGGTGACGGCCGCTCATGCGAGCGCAGCCGATATGGCCGATCTCGAACTCACTCCCGGTGCCATCCTTCTGATCGCCAAGGCAATGAATACCGATCTCGACGGTGTGCCGGTGCAATATTCGATCAGCCGTTTCGCGGCCGACCGGGTGCAGTTCACCATCGAGAACTGAGCGTCTTTCCCCGCCGAAGCGGGGAAAGATCAGCTGAGATCAATGCGCGCCCGACATGTCGCCGAGCACTTCCTTTGAAGCGACGGTGGAATCCGCCTTCAGCTTGTAGACCATCGGCACGCCGGTCGCGAGGTTGAGGGCGAGCACGCCTTCTTTGTTTAGCTTGTCGAGCACCATCACCAGCGAGCGCAGCGAATTGCCGTGTGCGGCCACCAGCACCTTCTCGCCCCTGAGCACGCGCGGCAGGATCTCGGTGAGGTAGTAGGGCCAGACGCGGGCGCCGGTGTCGCGCAGGCTTTCGCCGCCGGGAGGCGGCACGTCATAGGAACGGCGCCAGATGTGCACCTGTTCCTCGCCCCATTTGGCGCGGGCATCGTCCTTGTTGAGGCCGGAGAGATCGCCATAGTCGCGCTCGTTCAGCGCCTGGTCGCGGATCGTCTGGAGATCGGGCTGGCCGACCTTGTCGAGGATGAGTTTCAGCGTGTGCTGCGCACGCACCAGCACCGAGGTGTAGGCGACGTCGAATTTGATCCCGTATTCGGCAAGTGCCGTACCGCCGGCATTGGCTTCCTGGATGCCGAGCTCCGTCAGATCGGGATCCTTCCAGCCGGTGAAGAGATTCTTCAGGTTCCAGTCACTCTGGCCGTGGCGAACGAGGACGAGGGTACCGCTCATGAATATGCCTCCGTAGTATCGTTATGAGGAAGAAAGCCCGAGCACATCGAGCATGGAATAGAGACCCGGCTTCTTGTCGCGCGCCCAGAGCGCCGCCTTGATGGCGCCGCGCGCAAAGATCGAGCGGTCGGCCGCGCTGTGCGACAAGGTGACGATTTCGCCTTCTCCGGCGAAAAGCACGGAATGCTCGCCGATGACGGAGCCGCCGCGCAGCGTCGCAAAACCGATGGTGCCGGCTTCGCGGGCGCCGGTATGGCCGTCGCGCACCCGGACCGACTTCGAGGCCAGATCGATGCCGCGCCCCTTTGCCGCGGCCTCGCCGAAGAGAAGGGCGGTGCCGGAAGGCGCATCCACCTTGTGCTTGTGGTGCATTTCCAGGATCTCGATATCCCAGTCATCAGGGTCGAGCGCCCGCGCTGCCTGCTCTGCCAGCACGCTGAGCAGATTGACCCCGAGGCTCATATTGCCTGATTTGACGATGCGGGCATGGCGGGCTGCCGCGGCGATCCTGGCGTTGTCATCGGGTAAACAGCCCGTCGTTCCAACGATATGGACGATGCGAGCCTGCGCGGCGAGGCCTGAGAATTCCACTGTTGCAGCGGGCGAGGTGAAGTCGAGCACGCCTTCGGCATCGAGAAAGGCGTTGAGCGGATCGTCGCCGATGATGACGCCGGTCGGGCCGAGACCGGCGATCTCGCCGGCATCCTTGCCGACGAAGGGCGAACCGGCGCGCTCGACCGCGGCATGCAGCGTCACGCCGTCGATGGAATGGATGAGCCGGACTAGCGTCTGCCCCATGCGTCCTGCTGCGCCAACCACCACCAGTTTCATCGCAGCATCGCTCATGTCAGTCTCACCAGGTCAGTATGAATCGGAGGCCGAGGGCCTCTGCAGGTTGTTGAGGCGAGCGTAAAGACCGTCGCTGACCTTCGCAAGCGTCTCATGATTGCCTTCCTCGACGACGCGGCCCTGCTGCATGACGACGATCTTGTCGGCGCGCACCACGGTCGAGAGCCGATGGGCGATGACGACGACGGTGCGTCCGGTCATCGCTTCGTCGAGCGCCTTCTGCACGGCGGCTTCGGATTCGGTGTCGAGGGCGGAGGTCGCCTCGTCGAGAAGCAGGATCGGCGCGTTGCGCACCAGGGCGCGTGCGATCGACAGGCGCTGGCGCTGGCCGCCCGAAAGCGTCACGCCGTTTTCGCCGACCGGCGTCTCGTAACCCTGCGGCTGTGCCGAGATGAAATCATGCGCATAGGCAAGCCTGGCCGCCTCTTCCACTTCGGCATCGGTCGCCTCCGGCCGGCCATAGCGGATATTGTCGCGGATCGTGCCCTCGAACAGGTAGGGTTGCTGCGAGACATAGGCGAGTTGCTGGCGCAGCGACTTCTTGGTGATGTGGGCGATGTCCTGCCCGTCGATCAGAATTTCGCCTTCGCGCGGATCGTAGAAACGCGGAATGAGGCTGATGACGGTGGATTTGCCGGCACCCGAGGGACCGACCAGTGCGGTGGTCGACCCGCCCTCGGCGATGAAGCTCACGCCGCTGAGCACGCTTTCGTTGCCATAGGCGAAGGAAACGTTGCGGAATTCGATCCTCGCCTGCGTCACGGTCAGCGGCCGGGCATCTGGCAGGTCGCGCTGGCGCGGCTCCATGTCGAGCAACTCGTAGATCATCCGCGCGTTGACGACGGCGCGCTCCATCTGCACCTGCAGGCGGGCAAGCCGTCGAGCCGGGTCATAGGCAAGCAGCAGCGCGGTCACGAAGGAGAAAAAGGCGCCGGGTGGCACATTAAAGTAGATCGAGCGGTAGGCGGCATAGGCAAGCACGCTGGCGACGGCAAAGCCCGCGAAACTTTCCGTCAGCGGAGACGTGCGCTCGGAAAGCCGGGCAATCCGGTTCGCCCGGCTTTCGGCGCCCTTGATGAGTTTGTTGACCTTGCGCTCCAGTTCTTCTTCCATCGTGAAGGCCTTCACGATGGCGATGCCCTGGATCGTCTCCTGCATCGCGCCGAGCACGTGGCTGTTCAGATGCACGGCCTCGCGGGTCGCCGAGCGCAGCCGCTTCGAAACATAGCGCAGCGCGTAAAGCAGCGGCGGCGCCATGATGAACACGGCAAGGCTGAGCAGCGGATCCTGCAGGATCATCACGGCGAGCAGCGATACGAAGGTCAGCAGATCGCGCACCGTCGAGGTGATTGTCAGGTTGAGCACGTCGCGGATGCCGCTGACGTTCTGGCTCACCTGCGCGGCGATATGGGCCGAGCGCGCTTCGCTGAAGAAGCCGACCGAAAGCGTCATCAGATGCGCATAGAGCCGGCGCTGGTAGCGGGCGACGATATCGTTGCCGACCCTGGAAAGCGCCACCGCCTGGCCGTAGCTCGCAAAACCGCGCAGCACGAAGGCGATGAAGATCGAAAGACAGATGATCCAGACGACGTCGGCGCGCCGATTGGCGAAGGCCTCGTCGATGATCGCCCGCATGATCCAGGCGGTAAACGCCGTCGAAAGCGCCACCACGATGAGGCAGGCAATCGCAAAGACATAGCCCCAGAGATGGTCGCGGCCGTTTTCAGCGATGATGCGCTTCAGGATACCGGTTACGGTATCGCTGCTGACGCTCTGCGTTCTGCTTTCCGCCGCTTCCAAATAGGATTTCCTGTCTCGGACCAAGCGCCTCGCGAGGGCGACACGCACTTTTGCCGGGGTCTATAAAGAGTTGGGACCGGTTTGGCTAGAGCGCCGCGCGTCCGGATAGGACGCGCCAGGGACGCTCTATTTACTTTGCGCGCCGGGCTAGCGTCGCCAGCGGCGGCCTTCCGTCGAGACGCCGAAATTCGCCGGCATGCGCGCATAGGAGGAAAGCCCGGCAAGCGCTGCTAAGGGATGCGTCACCACATAGGTCGGGATGGTCCGGAGCAATGCCGTATGCGGCGCCTTGTCCTCGAAGGCGATGCGGAATTCCGGCTTTTTCAGCGCCGGGATGATTTTCTGCGAGATGCCGCCGGAGAGATAGACGCCGCCGCGCGCCATGAACACCATCGCCATGTCGCCCGCCACGCGGCCGAGATAGGTGGCAAACAGCGAGACGGTCTCTATGGCCGCCTTGTCGCTGCCGGCAAGCGCGTGAGAGGTGATATCGGCGGGATCCTTCATCGTCGGCTGGATGCCGTCGACAATGCAGATGGCATGATAGAGGTTGACGAGGCCGCGGCCGCAGAGGATCTGCTCGGCCGAAACCCGGCCTTCGATCGTCTCTATATGCGGAAAGATATCATAGTCGCGCTTGCTGCGCGGTCCGAGATCGACATGGCCGCCTTCGCCGGGAACCGGGATCCAGGTGTGCTGGGCATGCACGAGCCCGCCGACGCCGAGGCCGGTGCCGGGTCCGAGCACGACGCGGGAGGCGATCATGTCGCCGGTAGCGTCGCCGATGCGTTCGCGGTTTTCATCCGAAAGAGCGGCGATTGCCAGCGCCTGCGCCTCGAAATCGTTGACGACGAGCACGTCCTCCATGCCGAGGCCCTCGATCATCGTCTTTGGCCGCACCACCCAGTCGCAATTGGTCAGCGGGATCTCGTCGTCGTTGATCGGGCCGGCGACGGCGAGGATCGCCGAACGCGGCTGCACGGCCGTCTTGTCGAGCACGCCTTTCTGGATCGCTTCGTCGATCGTGGCGAAATCCGCCGTGCGCACGTTCGGAAACTGCTTCGGCTCGGCATAGGCATCGGTCAGGATGGAGAAGCGGGCATTGGTGCCGCCGATATCGCCGATCAGGATCGGGAAAGGCAGCGGAGCGGTGCTGTTGTTCGGTTTTGGCATGGCCGGTTCCGTGCTGATCAGGCTTCGAGTGTGGGAAGAAGTTTTATAGCGGTCGCGTGGTTGAGCGCCATCGGAATATCATAGACGATCGCCAGCCGCATCAATGCCTTCACGTCGACATCGTGCGGCATTGGCGTCAAGGGGTCGACGAAGAAGATCAGGGCGTCGACCTCGCCGGTCGAAATCAGCGCGCCGATCTGCTGGTCGCCGCCGAGCGGCCCGCTTTTCAGCCTGGTGACGTCGAGATCGGGGGCGGCGTCGAGCACGCGTCCACCTGTCGTGCCGGTGGCGACGATCTTCCAGCGGGAGAGAATGTCCCTGTTGGCGCGGGCGAAATCCGCCATGTCATCCTTCTTCTGGTCATGCGCAATCAATGCAAGGCATTTGCCGCCGGCCATAAACCCCTCCGCCCGAGCAATTCAATCGATTTGATGGCTTCTATACCAAGAGTTTGCGATTTGAAAGACAACGCACCCCGGGCCTTACTCATTGTATCGCCGGCTTGTCGTTCGGAACCGGGCCGACATCGGGCAAAGCGCCGTCGGCGTCGGCGGCAGGCGCTGCTGCCGGCGCGGTGGTGAGCGCGCTTGCGGCGGAAGGTCCGCCATAGGTGGCGGCCTGTATCGAGACGGAAGCAGCATCGAGCACGGCGGCACAGGCCTTGGGCAGATCGGAAACCATCATCTCGCGCGGCGGCTTCGGCGGCTTGGCGCCGGGCTTCGGCGGCTTCGGCGGTGCCCAGGGCGCCGGCGTGAACCACCAGGCGAGCGACTTGTCACAGCCGTCGCCGGCGGCGACAGAGGCCTGCGGTGTGCAGCCCGCAGCACCGGGCGGGCACTTGATGCGGATGTGGAAATGCGAGTCATGGCCGTATTCCGGCCGGAGCTTGCCAAGATTGGTGCGGTCGCCCGTCCAGGTGTCGCACATCTTCTTCTTGATCGCCGGATTGACGAAAATACGCTCGACCTCGGGATAGCTTGCCGCCAGCATCAGCAGCCGCGCCCGCGATTGCGTCCATACCTTGGGGTCGACGGTCAGGAACTTGTCCTTTTGCAGCATGGTGGTGAAGGGTAGATTCTCGCGCTCCTCGGCCGTCATGCGGCGCGCGGGCATCGGCGTAAACCAGACGTCGGCATCGAGGCCAATCTGATGCGAGGCATGACCGTTGAACATCGGCCCGCCGCGCGGTTGCGCAATGTCGCCGACGAGAATGCCCGGCCAGCCGGCATATTTGACCCCGTCCTGCGAAAGACGTTCGAGTAGCGCGATCATCGCCGGATTGCCCCAGCGGCGATTGCGCGAAAGCCGCATCGCCTCCCAGGTCGGCCCGTCGGTCGGCAGCGCCACCGCACCCGTCATGCAGCCCTTCGCGTAAAAGCCGATCGGCTGCGCCGGTCCTTGCGTCGGCAGGCTGACGGCGCCGAACTGCCCCTTGGCGCTGCCCGGGCTCGGCGTCTTCTGCTCCGCGCCGACGTCGCCGGCGGCAAGGCTTGCGCCGATTGCGCCGGCAAGCGTCAGTTTGCTGATTGTCCTGAAAGCCTGAGCGAAGCCGAAAGCCATACTGTTCCCTTGAGCCGCTGCCGAAGTGATTTGCGATCGAATCTATCGTGAAAAGCGATTTTGGTGAATCGATGTTTTGGCCAGCCGCCATCGAGGGAGGCGGTGACGGATCGCCGCATGCTGTGAAGGCGGCCCGAAGAGGCGACACTCCGACACGGACCCGATGCTCGAAATTTCGCGCGCCCGGCAAAAACCAAACTCTCTCCTGTTTTTCGCCCGTATTTTTCGTATTGTCGAACCCATCAATAATCAGGGGAAAGCGTGAATGGCGGTTCTGTGGTCGAAGATCGGTTTGTTTCTGTCGCTTGCGGGTGCTTTGGCGCCGATGCAGGCAACGGGTCAGGACCAGCCCTTTCAGATCGGAAGCTCGGTCATCAGCGAGATGAAGTACAAGCCGGGCTTTACGCATTTCGACTACGTCAATCCCGATGCACCGAAAGGCGGAGACCTGCGCCTCTCCGCAAGCGGCGCCTTCGACACCTTCAACCCATTGCTTGCCAAAGGTCAGGCGGCGGTGGGCTTGACGCTCGTTTACGACACGCTGATGAAGCCCGCCGACGACGAGCTCCTCGTCTCCTACGGTCTGCTTGCCGAGGGACTGTCTTTTCCCGCAGACGTATCGAGCGCGACTTTCCGCCTGCGCAAGGAAGCGAAATGGGCGGATGGTCAGCCGGTAATACCCGAGGACGTCATCTTCAGTCTGGATAAGACGAAGGAATTAAACCCCCTCACGGCGAACTATTACCGCCACGTGGTGAAAGCCGAAAAGACCGGCGATCGCGACGTCACCTTCACCTTCGACGAAAAGAACAACCGGGAGCTCCCGAATATTCTCGGCCAGTTGGTGGTCGTGCCGAAACATTGGTGGGAGGGGCAGGGACCGGACGGCAAGCCACGCGATATCTCAAAGACGACGCTCGAGCCAGTGATGGGTTCGGGGCCTTACAAGATTGCTTCCTTCTCGCCCGGCGCGACAATCCGCTATGAATTACGTGACGACTACTGGGCGAAGGACCTCAATGTAAATGTCGGCCAGAACAATTTCCGCAACATCATCTACACCTATTTCGGTGATCGGGATGTCGAGTTCGAAGCGTTTCGCGCTGGTAATAGTGACTACTGGCAGGAGACAACGGCTGCCCGGTGGGCGACAGGGTATGATTTTCCCGCGGTGAAGGAAGGACGCGTCAAGAAGGAAGAGGTTGCTAACCCGCTACGCGCCACCGGTATCCTACAAGCGCTGGTGCCCAACATGCGTCGTGACCTGTTTAAGGACGAGCGAGTTCGCGAGGCCCTGAACTACGGCTTCGATTTCGAAGAGTTGAATCGCACCGTTGCCTTTAACAGTTACAAACGCATCGACAGTTATTTCTGGAATACCGAGCTCGCCTCCTCCGGCCTTCCACAGGGTAGAGAACTGGAAATTCTGCTGGGCATGAAGGATAAGGTTCCGCCCGAAGTCTTCACGACGCCCTATACCAATCCTGTCGGCGGCGATCCGCAGAAGAGTCGCGACAACCTCCGCAAGGCGATTGCACTGCTGAAAGAAGCCGGCTGGGAGCTCAAGGGCAACCGGATGGTCAATACCAAGACTGGCCAGCCGATGAGTTTCGAGATCCTGTTGTCGAGCCCCATGCTGGAGCGCTGGGCGGTGCCATATGCAAACAATCTCAGGAAAATCGGTATCGATGCGCGGGTGCGAACAGTCGACGCCTCGCAAGCTGTCAATCGCGAGCGCAGCTTCGACTTCGATATGATCTGGAATGTCTGGGCGGAGACCATGAATCCGGGCAACGAACAAGCCGACTATTGGGGATCCGGTTCGGTCAACCAACAGGGTTCTCGCAATTATGCCGGCATAGCCAACCCCGCCGTTGATGAGCTCATTCGCATGATCATCTTCGCGCCGAACCGCGATGAACAGGTCGCAGCGATCAAGGCGATGGACCGGGTCTTGCTTGCAAATCACTACGTCATCCCGCTGTTCTACCGTGATAGCTATAACATCACCTATTGGAACACGGTCACGCATCCGGCCGAGTTTCCGGCGTACAGCCTTGGCTTCCCTGATGCCTGGTGGTCCACCTCGGCAAAATGAGCGGGCTTGCAATGCAGGGGCCCTCGGCTCCAAATGGCGCGAGCGAATCACGACAAGCCGGCAGGGCCGGCAAGGGAAGGCTGGCGGATTGAGCGGCATGAGACTGGACGGCAGGCAGACAAGAAGAACATTCCCGGAGGCTGAAGGCTGATGGGCGCCTATATCCTTCGCCGCCTGCTTCTGATGATCCCGACCATCGTCGGCATTATGGCGATTTCCTTCACCGTCATTCAGTTCGCCCCCGGCGGTCCTGTCGAGCAGGTAATCGCCCAGTTGACCGGTCAGGCCGACAGTGCCGACCAGCGCCTGTCCGGCGGCGGCGATCTCCTCAGCGGCGGCAGCGACGAAGGCTCGAAATATCGCGGTGCCCAGGGGCTCGATCCGGAACTGATCGCCAAGCTTGAAAAGCAATTCGGCTTCGACAAGCCGCCACTGACGCGTTTCGGCGAGATGATGTGGAATTACATCCGCTTCGATTTCGGCGAGAGTTTCTTCCGCAACACCTCCGTGCTCGAACTGATCAAGGAGAAGCTGCCGGTGTCGATCTCGCTCGGCATCTGGATCCTGATCTTCTCCTATGCCATCTCCATCCCGCTCGGCATCCGCAAAGCGATCAAGGATGGATCGACCTTCGATGTCTGGACGTCGGGCGTCATCGTCGTCGGCTATGCCGTACCGAGTTTCCTCTTCGGCATTCTCCTGATCGTGCTTTTCGCCGGCGGCTCATTCTACGATTGGTTTCCACTGCGCGGCCTGGTCTCCGACAATTTCGACCAGCTGGCCTGGTGGCAGAAGCCGCTCGACTATTTCTGGCACCTTACCTTGCCGCTGATCTCGCTTTCCCTGTCGGCCTTCGCGACGACGACGCTTTTGACCAAGAATTCCTTCATCGAGGAGATCAAGAAGCAATATGTCGTCACCGCCCGCGCCAAGGGCCTAAACCAGCGGCAGGTGCTCTACGGTCATGTCTTCCGCAACGCCATGCTGATCATCATTGCCGGTTTTCCCGGCGCCTTCATTTCCGCTTTCTTCACCGGCTCGCTGTTGATCGAAAACATCTTCTCGCTGGATGGCCTCGGCCGTCTCGGCTATCTCTCAGTCGTCAACCGGGACTACCCGATTGTCTTCGCCACGCTCTACATCTTCTCGCTGCTCGGCCTCGTCGTCAGCCTGGTTTCCGACCTGATCTACACCTGGATCGATCCGCGCATCGATTTCGAGCGGAGGGATGTCTGATGGACGCCGCCGCAAATCCTGCCGTCGCAACACCCGTCAAGCCGCCGCGCAAGGGCCTGCTCTCGCCGACCAATATCCGCCGCTGGCATAATTTCCGGGCGAACGGCCGCGGTTACTGGTCGCTGTGGTTGTTTATGCTGCTGTTCGTCCTCAGCCTGTTTGCCGAGTTCATCGCCAACGACCGGCCGATCATAGCCTCCTACAAGGGCGAGGTCCTGTTTCCGGTCCTCATCGATTATCCCGAGGAGAAATTCGGCGGCTTCCTGGCCGAAACCGACTATCGTTCCTCGGTCATTGCCGACGAGATCAATGCCAATGGCTGGATGATCTGGCCGCCGATCCGCTATTCCTACCGCTCGGTCAATTCCAACATTCCGCATTCGGCGCCCACGGCCCCCTTCTGGCTGATGACGAAGGAGGAGCGCTGCGCCGGCTACCCGCAAGGGGTGAACGATCCGGATTGCACCCTCGGCAATCTCAACTGGCTCGGCACCGACGACCAGGCGCGCGACGTGCTGGCGCGCGTCATCTACGGCTTCCGCATATCGGTGCTCTTCGGCCTGGTGCTGACCATTTGCTCGGCGATCATCGGCGTGACGGCAGGTGCTGTGCAGGGTTATTTCGGCGGCTGGACCGATCTGCTGCTACAGCGCTTTATCGAGATCTGGTCGTCGATGCCAGTGCTCTACATCCTGCTGATCATCGCCGCACTCCTGCCGCCCGGCTTCTTCGTGCTGCTCGGCATCATGCTGCTCTTCTCCTGGGTCGGCTTCGTCGGCATCGTGCGCGCCGAATTCCTGCGCGCCCGCAATTTCGAATATGTCCGCGCCGCCCGCGCGCTTGGCGTCAACAATCGCACCATCATGTGGCGCCATCTGCTGCCGAACGCCATGGTCGCGACGCTGACCTTCTTGCCCTTCATCCTCTCCGGCTCGATCACCACCCTGACCTCGCTCGATTTCCTCGGCTTCGGCATGCCGCCGGGCTCCCCCTCGCTCGGCGAGATGATCGCGCAGGGCAAGACCAATCTGCAGGCGCCATGGCTCGGGCTGACGGCCTTCTTTGCCATGTCGATCATGCTTTCCCTGCTGATCTTCATCGGCGAAGCCGTGCGCGATGCCTTCGATCCGAGGAAGACGTTTCAATGAGTGATATGCCAGAACCGCTGCTTTCCGTCCGCGATCTCTCGGTTGCCTTTCATCAGGGCGGCGAGACCTCGCTCGCCGTCGATCATATCTCCTTCGATATCGCCAAAGGCGAGGTCGTGGCGCTCGTCGGCGAGTCCGGCTCCGGCAAGTCGGTCTCGGCCAATTCGATTCTGCGGCTTTTGCCTTATCCGTCCGCAAGCCATCCCTCGGGCGAAATCCTCTTCAAGGGCAAGGACCTCCTGAAGGCGTCGGAGCGGGCACTGCGGGAAGTGCGCGGCAACGACATCACCATGATCTTCCAGGAGCCGATGACCTCGCTCAATCCGCTTCATACGATCGAGAAGCAGATCACCGAGATCCTGGCCTTGCACCAGGGCCTCACCGGCCAGCCGGCGCGCCAGCGCGTCCTGGAATTGCTGAACCAGGTCGGTATCCGCGAGCCGGAGAAGCGGTTGAAGGCCTATCCGCACGAACTGTCAGGCGGCCAGCGCCAGCGCGTCATGATCGCCATGGCGCTCGCCAACCGGCCGGAATTGCTGATCGCCGACGAGCCGACCACCGCCCTCGACGTCACCGTGCAGGCGCAGATCCTCGAATTGCTCCGGCAGTTGAAGGCCGTCCACGGCATGTCGATGCTGTTCATCACCCATGATCTCGGCATCGTGCGCAAATTCGCCGATCGCGTCTGCGTCATGACCAAGGGCAAGATCGTCGAAACCGGAACGGTCGAAGACGTCTTCGCCAATCCGAAGCATGAATATACCCGGCACCTTCTCGCCTCGGAGCCGCGGGGCGAACCACCGCTGGCCGATCCCTCGAAACCGATGGTGATGGAAGGGTCGGATATCCGCGTCTGGTTCCCGATCAAATCAGGGCTGATGCGCCGTATCGTCGATCACGTTAAGGCGGTCGACGGCATCGACCTTTCGCTGCGCGCCGGCCAGACGCTGGGCGTCGTCGGCGAGTCCGGCTCCGGCAAGACCACGCTCGGCCTGGCGCTCACCCGGCTGATTTCCTCAGAAGGACGGATCGCCTTCGTCGGCAAGGATATAGCCGGCTACTCGTTCAGTGAGATGCGGCCGCTGCGCAACCAGCTGCAGGTCGTCTTCCAGGATCCCTACGGATCGCTCAGCCCGCGCATGTCGGTCGGCGATATCGTCGCTGAAGGGCTGAAGGTGCATGAGCGCTCCCTGACATCGGAAGAACGCGACCAGCGCGTCTGCTGGGCGCTGGAGGAGGTGGGTCTGGATCCCCTGACCCGCTGGCGTTATCCGCACGAATTCTCCGGCGGCCAGCGCCAGCGCATCGCCATCGCCCGGGCCATGGTGCTGAAACCGCGCTTCGTCATGCTCGACGAGCCGACCTCCGCGCTCGACATGAGCGTCCAGGCGCAGGTGGTCGATCTCCTTCGCGATCTGCAGAAGAAGCACGACCTCGCCTATCTCTTCATCAGCCACGATCTGAAGGTGGTGAAGGCGCTCGCCAACGACGTCATCGTCATGCGGTTCGGCAAGGTGGTGGAGCAGGGACCATCCTCGGAAATCTTCCGCGCGCCGAAGAATGATTACACCAGGGCGCTGATGGCGGCCGCTTTCAACATCGAGGCGGTGCCGACGCTCGCCGTGCAGCAGTAAAGAAGATCATGTCCGCCCGTCCTCCCGTTCTCGTCGATATCAAGTTCAATCCCGAAGGCGTCGCCCGCGTGCTGAAGACGGCGTTTGCCGACCGGGGCAGCATCAATCTCGCCGATCCGGGCCATCAGGCCCGCGATCTCCGCGCGGTCGAATACGCGCTTCTCTGGAAACCGGATGCCGACCTTTTCGCGCGGGCGCCGAACCTCAAGGTAATCTTTTCGGGAGGCGCCGGCGTCGACCACATCATCGGCATGGCCGGCCTGCCCGAGATCCCGATCGTTCGCTTCGTCGATCGCAGCCTGACGACCCGCATGAGTGAATGGGTTGTCATGCAATGCCTGATGCATCTGCGCGGACAATACGCCCATGACAACCACCAGCGGCAACGTGAATGGGCCAAGCTGATCGCGCCGGAGGCGGCTGAGGTGACGGTCGGCGTCATGGGCCTCGGCATTCTCGGGCAGGACGCGGTCGCCAAGCTGAGGGTGATGGGTTTTAACGTTATCGGCTGGTCGCGCAGCCGCAAACAGATCGACGGCGTCGAAACTTTCGATGCCAGCGAGTTGGACAACTTCCTCGCAAGGACCGACATCCTCGTCGGCCTGCTGCCGCTGACGCCTGAAACATCAGGCTTCTATGACGCCGGGCTGTTAGCGAAGCTGCGCCGCAACGGCGCGCTTGGGCAAGCGGTCTTCATCAATGCCGGCCGCGGCAAGAGCCAGGTCGAGGCCGATATCGTTTCCGCCATCCGCAACGGCACCCTCGGCGGCGCATCCCTCGATGTCTTCGAGGCCGAGCCGCTTGCATCAGACAGCCCATTGTGGGACTTGCAGAACGTCTTCCTCACGCCGCACGACGCGGCGGTGTCCGAAGAAAATGCGCTGTTCCGTCATGTCGAGACGCAGATTGCCCGTTTCGAGCGCGGCGAGCCGCTGCAATTCGTGGTCGACCGCGCCGCCGGCTATTGAGCTTTCGGAACCTTCCAGACAGCCACCCGTTTCCTTTGCGGAAATTCTTGCGGCCGGCAAGGCCGGTTAAGACAGCGGAAGGAGACGATGATGGCGCATCAGACGGAAACACGCTGGGAAAAGTCCGATGGCAAGCTTCACAAGGAAGAGCTGATCCCGCCGGTGAAGGCAAGGCAGGGACGCACGGGTTATCGCATTCTGACCGTATTGATCGTCGCGCTGGTGCTTGCCTTCGTTGTTTGGATACCGGTCGAGATTTGGGGCAAGCGCGAAGCGAACGAGGTGGCGCCGCAGCAGCCGGGCCAGCAGCTTCAGTCGCAGCAGCCTGCTCCGCCCGCCGCGCCGGCGCTACAGAACGGCACTGCCGTTCCAACCGAAACGCCGAACACCACGCCGGCCGCTCCGAATGTGGCGCCCGCAACGCCGGCCCGATAATCGTGAGCAAAACCATGTTCACGTCCCGCCGTGATACTGCGGCGGGACGTTTATTGTTTTGTCTGGACTTTAGCCGCCGATTTTTCGATAAGAAGGCACACGAGCCGGTTTCGTGCGCTGGCCCGGAACTTGGCAATACCCGGGAATTTGGCAGCACCTGACCGGAGTGGACAGGGGCAGGAATTTCATGGCCAGGACTGATATCGCAAGACGCGTCTACAATCACGCCTGGAAACTCGATCCGATCATCCGCAGCCTGATCGATACCGACTTCTATAAGCTCCTGATGCTGCAGATGATCTGGAAGCTCTATCCTGACGTGAACGCGTCCTTCACCCTCATTAACCGCACCAAACGGGTGCGTCTGGCAGAGGAGCTCGACGAAGGCGAATTGCGCGAGCAGCTCGATCATGCCCGCACGCTGAGGCTCTCCAAGAAGGAGATGATCTGGCTTGCGGGTAACAGCTTCTATGGTCGCGCCCAGATTTTCGAACCGGAATTCCTCGCCTGGCTTTCCAATTTCCAGTTGCCCGAATACGAGCTGTCGAAGAAGGACGGGCAATATGTGCTGGATTTCCACGGATCGTGGAAGGAAACCACCATGTGGGAAATCCCCGCGCTCGCCATCGTCAACGAGCTGCGGTCGCGCTCGGCGATGAAGGCGCTCGGTCCCTTCACCCTCGATGTGCTCTATGCCAGGGCCAAGGCGAAGATGTGGTCGAAGGTCGAGCGGCTGAAGGAATTGCCGGGCTTACGGATCTCCGATTTCGGCACCCGCCGCCGTCACAGTTTCCTCTGGCAGCGCTGGTGCGTCGAGGCACTGAAGGAAGGCATCGGGCCTGCTTTTGCCGGTACCAGCAACGTATTGCTGGCTATGGATTCCGATCTCGAGGCGGTCGGCACCAATGCTCACGAGCTGCCGATGGTGGCCGCCGCCCTTGCCGAAACCGACGAGCAGTTGCGCAACGCGCCCTACAAGATCCTGCGCGACTGGAACAAGCTCTATGGCGGCAACCTTCTGATCGTGCTGCCCGATGCCTTTGGCACCGCCGCCTTCCTGCGCGATGCGCCGGAATGGGTCGCCGACTGGACCGGTTTCCGCCCGGACAGTGCCCCGCCGATCGAAGGCGGCGAGAAGATTATCGACTGGTGGAAGAAGATGGGCCGCGATCCGCGCCAGAAGCTGCTGATCTTCTCCGACGGCCTCGATGTCGACGCCATCATCGATACCTACCGGCATTTTGAAGGCCGCGTGCGCATGAGCTTCGGCTGGGGCACCAACCTGACGAATGATTTTTCCGGTTGCGCGCCGATCGAGATCTCCGGCCTCAACCCGATCTCCGTCGTTTGCAAGGTCAGCGACGCCAACGGCCGGCCGGCGGTGAAGCTCTCCGACAATCCGCAGAAGGCGACTGGCGAACCGGCCGAGGTCGAGCGCTACCTGAAATTCTTCGGCGCCGAGGACAGGATCGATCAGACCGTTCTGGTGTAGGTCTGGGCCAATGTGCCGCCATCCCGGGGCATATTGATGTGCCCCGCCATCGCATCCTCGATCGACCAACCGAAGCGCCAGGCGTCGAACATCGAGTACCATTCCTGAAAATCGGTAATCGGCAGGATATCCGGCTTCGACATCGGATTGTCGGCCAGACTGCGGCCACGCGCACGGTCCCGTGCGCCACGCTCCTGCATCTCAAGCAGATTCTCGAACATCATTACCCCCGTCTTTATCCCGATTTATGCAATCATGCTAATAAAGCATTGTCGAGTCCGGATGCGACAATTCGGGTTTTTCACAGGATTAGCCCCAATTCGTTAGTTCGGGGGACGATTAGGTCGCAACCGGCCCGGGGTCATCTCAATCAGACAAGCAGAGCATGGCGGCGTCCGCGAGCCGCTCATGCGCTTCGTCATCACGCACACAACGAGCACCCGTGACGGGGAGGCTCGACTTCCTGGCTGGGGTCCGCCGCCGAGCCTCCCGGCTGGCCGACCTTGAACAGGCCGGCAGCGCCGACAGGTTGCCGCTTTCCGGCAGGGGCTATCCAACCCAGATGATATCGAGGGTTAACAGCCGGTTAATATCCACCGGCCTCGTCCCGATCTCGCGCAATCCCGCAATGCGTGCTGGCGCTATCCGCTCGGGTTTTCAGGCTGCCAATCTGCGAAACCGGGTTCTGATCCGGTCGAGATAATAATGGCCGGGAGACGGCGCCACCGTCATCGCATGCGCTTCCGAGGAGGGAACGCCTTCGAACAGACGCTCCTCGCCATTCTTGAAACAAATCCTGAGCCGCCCGTCTTCCTGGCTGAAATAGACGGATTTGATGATCTTCGACTTTACCGAAAGTTCTTCCACCTGTTTTACCTCTGTTTTTTTAAATTTGGCAGAAGGTAAACCCAAACGTGCAAAGACGCGGTGAACTCGCATGGTAAAAAATCAGGAATCTTTCGACGCTTTGAACCTCGCCGCGCCGCCGGAGCGACGGGTTCGACGAGCCCCGAACGCACGCTTGCGAGCGGGGCATTTCGTTGCTCCGTCCCGACACGTCCAGCACAGGTAAGGCCTGTTTGGGCCATTTGATCGTGATCTCGAAAACAAGATCAAGGCCGATCAGATTTTGCCAATCCGGCGGAAAACGCCGTCAGCAAGGCCTTTCCCTGGCCCCAGTCCTCAAGGCCGCTTTGCCCGTTGATATGGCCGAAAGGACCGATCGCGACAAGACCGCTGCCCCACAGATCCGCTCGCGCATGGGCATGATCGAGCGTGCCGAAAGGATCATCGGCGCTTGCGATGATCAGAGTGGGGAAGCGCATCTTTTGCGGCGGCGGATCGGCGAATCCGGCAGCCTCCTCAGGGAATGACGCGGACTGCGGATCCGGGACCGCCACAAGAAATGCTCCGGCAACGGCAAGCGAAGAAGCCTGCTGCCAATACCAGCAGACAGGCAAGGCTGTGGGCGACCAGCAGGGGAGGGGTTGCCGATGCGCCGACGGCGCGCTCCAGGGCTGAAATCCAGTCCGCCAGATCGGGTTTTTCCCAATCGGCTGGTTGAAAACGTCGCATTTCCGGGTTCGACTTTTCCCAGCGTGTTTGCCAATGAGCCTCGCCCGAACCGCCAATCCCCGGCAATATGATGATGTCCTTCATGTCTTTTCCTCTGATCGTCCGTGCAGGTGAAAATGATGCATTTTCATTTGCTTCGGAATGAATGATCATCGGAAAACCGCGTCTCTCTCCGATGATTTCAAGGTGATCCCATGGCTTTTCAGGAAAACAATCGGGTACTGCTCGATCCAACCGATATCGCCATTATCGAAGCGATGCAGGAAAATGGCCGCATTGCGATTTCCGAACTCGGTCGAAGGGTCGGGCTCTCTCAGCCGGCAGCATCGGAACGGGTCAAGCGGCTGGAAGACCGCGGCATCATTGTCGGTTACTCGGCCCGTATCGACCCCACCGCTTTGGGAATTGGAATGACGGCTGTGCTTCGCCTGCGCACGACGCATGAGCATATCAAAGCCTGCCTGAAACAGTTCGCGGAGATGCCGCAGGTCATGGAAGTATTGCGCCTCACCGGAGAGGACTGTTTTCTCTTGAAGGTGCTGGTTCCGTCGCCGGGAGAGCTGGAAACGATCGTTGACACGATCGCGCGTTTTGGGGCCGTGACGACATCTCTCGTGTTGCGCAGCGAGAATCCGAAGCCGATTGGACGCGCCCTGCTTCAGCGCCCTTGAGAATATGCGGACGACCGGCTTGTTCCAGCGAAGCGTGCCGCCACAACGCTTCCGCGTCCCGCTCTCGATACGGTTTGAATCAATATTGAAAATGAGGGATATGGCGGACAGGGTGGGATTCGAACCCACGGTACGCTTTCACGTACACACGCGTTCCAGGCGTGCGCCTTAAACCACTCGGCCACCTGTCCTTTTTTGGCGTTCGCGCCCGGATAGGAGCAAATCGTCGGAACGGCGCGATATATACCGATGAATTTTTGTCGATCAACCGAAATCTAACAGTTTTTTGACTTCTTCCGATAAAACTCGCCTCGGCCACTCCATTGTGCTTCACCTCATCGACGACTATGTAATTCTCTAAGGTGGAGAATGGCGCGGCCGGCCGGAATTGTCCGGCATATCGAGCGTCGGAGGAATTGATGCGTTTCCTGTTGCGTCTGGCGAGTCTTGTCGCGCTTGCGGCGGCGGTTATTGCCGGGACCATCGATTCGATCCAGTCGGTTGCGGCGTCCTCCGTGGTGATGACGCCGATCTCCGATGCCTGGCAGGATGTGAGTCCGACAACCCTTACGTCGCTGCAATCCTCCCTTTCCTATTATATCCACCCGCGTTTCTACACCTTGATCTTCCAGTGGCTGATGCTCCAGCCGGCCTTTGCCGTTTTCCTGGTGATCGCGCTGCTTCTGTGGATGATCGGCTACAAGAAGCCGCCGGTGGCCGGTCGCTTCACCGCATAGCAAGGTGGTTTTACCGGCACGATCCGGCGGGAAATCCCGTTGGGCATCGCCAGCTCTTCGACCTCGGTATCTGCCGTCGGATTGGCTAGAAAATCCGCATTCTGATGCAAGGAATGTCCAAAAATCAGCCCCGAAGAGCTGATTTTCGGCAATCGCTGCAAATCTTTACCAGCTGAAAAATTTCTGGTGAATTTTTCCGTGAGCCATGCAAGGATGCGCGCAGCCAGGCCTCCGGGGGGAGGTCGGTGGTTCCGCAGACATGCCCGGAAAGGGCTTGCGGGAGGACCCCTAACGAATAGCAACAACAGGGCTGCACAATGAAAAAATCCCTTCTCACTCTCTTTGCCGTGGCTGCCATGTCGACGACGGCGCTTGCCGCCGATGTCAAGCCGGCGCTGGTTTACGGCACCGGCGGGAAGTTCGATAAGTCCTTTAACGAGGCGGCCTATAACGGTGCCGAGAAGTTCAAGGCCGAGACGGGCATTGCCTATCGCGACTTCGAGCCGACGGGCGACACCCAGGGCGAACAGGCCATCCGCAATTTCGCAAGCCGCGGTTTCAATCCGGTGGTTGCTGTTTCCTTCGCCTGGACTTCGGCCATCGAGAAGGTTGCAGCCGAATTCCCGGATACCAAGTTCATCATCGTTGACTCCGTCGTCGACAAGCCGAACGTCCGCTCGGTTGTCTACAAGGAAGAAGAAGGCTCCTACCTCGTCGGCGTTCTCGCCGGCATGGCGTCGAAGTCAGGCAAGGTCGGCTTCGTCGGCGGCATGGACATTCCGCTGATCCGCAAGTTCGAATGCGGCTACGAGCAGGGCGCACGCTCCGTCAAGGCCGATATCGAAGTCTTCCAGAACATGACCGGCACCACGGGCGCTGCCTGGAACGACCCGGTCCGCGGCGGTGAGCTCACCAAGAACCAGATCGACCAGGGCGCTGACGTCGTTTACGCGGCAGCTGGTGCCACCGGTCTCGGCGTTCTGCAGACGGCCGCCGACAACAAGAAGCTGTCGATCGGCGTCGACTCCAACCAGAACTACCTGCATCCGGGCTCGGTCCTGACCTCGATGGTCAAGCGCGTCGACCTCGCCGTCTACAATGCTTATAACGACACCAAGAACGACAAGTTCACCGGTGGCGTCCAGGCGCTCGGCGTCAAGGAAGACGGTGTTGGCGCGGCGATCGATGAGCACAACAAGTCTCTGATCACGCCGGAAATGCAGGCTGCCGTCGACAAGGCCAAGGCCGACATCATTGCGGGAACCATCAAGGTTCACGATTACACCTCGGACAACGCTTGCCCGAAGTGATCCTCGCCCGAATGTGATCGACGATTGAGATCGGGCGTATGGCGGAGGGGACTTTCGCCATACGCCCTTTTCCTATTTGGAGTCTGCAGTGACAGATAAGCCCGCTATCGAGCTTGTCGGCATCGACAAGAAATTCGGTGCCGTCCACGCCAACAAGGACATCAACCTCACCGTTGCCAAGGGGACGATCCACGGCATCATCGGCGAAAACGGCGCCGGCAAATCGACCTTGATGTCGATCATCTATGGTTTCTACCATGCCGACAGCGGCGAGATCCGCGTCAATGGCAATCCCGTCACCATCCGTGACAGCCAGGCGGCGATCGCCACCGGCATCGGCATGGTGCACCAGCATTTCATGCTGGTCGACAATTTCACGGTGCTCGAGAACATCATGCTTGGCGCCGAAGGCGGCATGTTGCTGGCCAAGGGTGTTGCCTCGGCCCGCGCCGAGCTCAAGCGGCTGGAAACGGAATATGGCCTGGAGGTCGATCCCGACACGCTGATCGAGGAACTCCCGGTCGGCCTGCAGCAGCGTGTCGAGATCCTGAAAGCCATGTATCGCGGCGCCGAGATCCTGATCCTCGACGAGCCCACAGGCGTGTTGACCCCGGCCGAGGCCGATCACCTTTTCCGCATCCTCAAGGTGCTGCGCGATCAGGGCAAGACCATCATCCTCATCACCCACAAGCTGCGCGAGATCATGGCAATCACCGATACGGTCTCGGTCATGCGCCGCGGCGAAATGGTCGCGACCCGCAAGACGTCGGAGACGACGGTGGAGGAACTGGCCGAGCTGATGGTCGGCCGCCGCGTGCTGCTGCGCGTGCAGAAGGGCGAGGCGAACCCGCAAGCCGCCGTGCTGTCCGTCCGCAACCTCACGGTCAAGGATAATCGCGGCGTCACCATGGTCGACAACGTCTCCTTCGACGTGCGCGCCGGTGAGATCGTCGGCATCGCCGGTGTCGCCGGTAATGGCCAGTCCGAATTGCTGGAGGCGATTGCCGGCATCCGCAAGCCGACCTCCGGTGAAATTCTTCTCGACGGTCAGACGATCGACAAGGCCGATCCCGCCCGCCTGCGTGATCTCGGCCTCGCTCATATTCCCGAGGATCGCCACCATATGGGCCTAGTGCTGAAATTCGAGGAATATGAAAATTCCGTGCTCGGCTACCATCGCCGCCCGGCTTACAGCAAAGGCCCGCTGCTCGATCTCGATGCGATCCGCAAGGATGCAATGGAAAAGATCGAAAAATACGATATCCGACCGCCGAACCCGCGGCTGAAGACGGCGAATTTCTCCGGCGGCAACCAGCAGAAGATCGTCGTTGCCCGTGAGATCGAACGCGATCCGAAGATGCTGATCATTGGCCAGCCGACACGCGGCGTCGATATCGGCGCCATCGAATTCATCCACCGCCGGATTATCGAAATGCGTGACGCAGGCAAGGCGATCCTGCTCGTCTCCGTCGAACTCGATGAAATCCGCTCCCTTTCAGACCGTATCCTTGTCATGTTTGCCGGCCATATCGTCGGCGAGAAGACGCCCGATGCCGGTGAACAGACCCTCGGCCTGATGATGGCCGGCATTGCCGCGTGAGGCCTTTATGAGCACTGCTTCCGTTCCACTACCAAACTGGATCAATTACGGCCTCATCCCGATTTTGAACCTCGTCGTCGCCTTCCTGATCTCCGGCTTCGTCGTCTGGATAATCGGGGAAAGCCCGCTCGATGCGCTGTCGCTGCTGATCCAGGGCGCGCTCGGCAATGGCGAAGGCATCGGCTTCACGCTGTATTACGCGACGAGCTTCATCTTCACCGGCCTCTCCGTCGCGGTGGCGATCCATTCCGGCCTCTTCAACATCGGCTCCGAAGGCCAGGCCTATGTCGGCGGCCTCGGCTGCGCGCTGGTGGCGCTGGCGCTCGATCGTTACGTGCCATGGTATGTGACGATGCCGATCGCCGTCGTTGGCGCCGGCCTGTTTGGTGCGGCCTGGGCCTTCATCCCGGCCTTCCTGCAGGCAAAACGCGGCAGCCACATCGTCATTACGACGATCATGTTCAATTATATCGGCGCGACACTGATGGTGTATCTCCTGGTGCATGTGCTGATCGTGCCCGGCAAGATGGCGCCGGAAACCCGCACCTTCCTCGAAGGCGGCCAATTGCCGAAGCTCGGCTGGGTTATGCAGCTGTTCGGCGCCAAGCTGGGGGCTGCCCCGTTCAACGTCTCCTTCATCATTGCGCTCGTTGTCAGCTACCTCGTCTGGTTGCTCGTCTGGCGCACCAAGCTCGGTTTCGAGATGCGCACGCTGGGCGTCAGCCCGACGGCGGCGGCCTATGCCGGCATCCCCTATGCCCGCACCGTGATCATCGCCATGCTGCTCTCCGGAGCGCTTGCCGGCATGATGGCGCTGAACCCCGTCATGGGCTCGTCGGCCCGCCTGCAGGTGGAATTCGTCGGTGGTGCCGGGTTCGTCGGCATCGCCGTCTCGCTGATGGGACGCAACCATCCGCTCGGCATCATCGTGGCGGCGATCCTCTTCGGTATTCTCTACCAGGGCGGTGACTGGATTTCCTTCGAAATGCCGAACATCACCCGCGAGATGATCCTCGTCATCCAGGGTCTGGTGATCCTCTTTGCCGGCGCGCTGGAATACATGTTCCGGCCGGCAATGGTGCGCCTCTACCAACAGTTCAAGCGCGGTTAAGGAGCGGGCGATGGATTATTATGACATCTTCATCAGCGTTCTGAGCTCGACCATCCGCCTGTCGATCCCGCTGATCTTCACTGCCCTTGCCGGTCTGTTTTCGGAGCGCGCCGGCATCTTCGATATCGGCCTTGAGGGCAAGATGCTGGGCTCGGCCTTTGCCGCCGCCTGCGTTGCCTATCTCACCGATTCGGCCTGGCTCGGGCTCGGTGCCGGCATCCTCTGTTCGGTGGCACTGAGCCTGGTGCATGGTTTTGCCTCGATCACCAACCGTGGCAACCAGATCGTCTCCGGTGTCGCGATCAACTTCTTCATCGCCGGCATCACCATCGTGCTTGGGCAGGCCTGGTTTGGCCAGGGCGGACGCACGCCGCAGCTGTCGCCGGAGTCGCGTTTCGCACCGATCATCCTGCCGGGCGCCGATACTGCTCGCGACATACCGATCATCGGCCCGATCTATGCCAACGTCATATCTGGCAACAATGTCCTCACCTATCTCGCCTTCCTCGCCGTGCCGTTTTCCTGGTGGGTGCTTTACCGCACACGTTTCGGCCTGCGGCTGCGCGCCGTCGGCGAAAACCCGGGTGCGGTCGATACGGCCGGCATCTCGGTCGCCTGGCTGCGTTACCGCGCCGTCATGTGTGCCGGCATTCTCTGCGGCTTTGCCGGCACCTATCTGGCAATCGCTCAGTCCGCCGCCTTCATCAAGGACATGTCGGCCGGCAAGGGCTACATCGCGCTCGCAGCTCTCGTCTTCGCCAAGTGGAAGCCTGTACCCGTCATGTTTGCCTGCCTGCTCTTCGGCTTCCTCGATGCGCTGGCAAATTTCATGCAGGGAAAGCAGGTGCCGCTAATCGGCGAAGTGCCGGTTCAGGTTTTCCAGGCGCTGCCCTATGTCCTGACCTGCGTCCTGCTTGCTGGCTTCATCGGCGTTGCGACTCCGCCAAAGGCCGGTGGCGTGCCCTATACGAAGGAGCGTTGATATGTCTCACGATCTGTTCGAAGCCGCCCGCGGCGCCATGGCCTTTGCCCATGCGCCCTATTCGAAATTTCCGGTCGGCGCGGCGATCCGCGCCGAGGACGGCAAGGTCTATACCGGCGCCAACATCGAAAACCTCTCCTTTCCGCAAGGATGGTGCGCCGAGCCGACGGCGATCAGCGCCATGATCATGGGTGGCGCGAAGAAGATCGTTGAAATGGCCGTCATTGCCGAGAAGCTGCCGCTCTGCCCGCCCTGCGGCGGCTGCCGCCAGAAGATCTCCGAATTCGCCTCCAAGGGGACGAAGATTTACCTCTGCGATGAAACAGGCGTGAAGAAGACCATGACGATGGAAGAGCTTCTTCCCTTCAGCTTCGAGACTGAACTCGGATGAAGGCGACGGTCAGCCTGCTCGCCGCACTGCTCGGCGGAATCAAGCCGCGCCACGGCATCGTGCTCGGCTCCGGTCTCGGCTCCCTCGTCGGTGAGCTGGACGGCGCCGTCCGTGTTCCCTATCGCGACCTGCCGGGCTTTCCCGTCAGCGCGGTCTCCGGCCATGCAGGCGAAGTCGTCGCCGGCCGCCTCGGCGGCGTGCCTGTCGTCATGCTCTCCGGCCGCGTGCATTATTACGAGAAGGGCGATGCCAACGCCATGCGCCTGCCGATCGAGGTGCTGAAGGCGCTCGGCGTCGAAGCGCTGATCCTGACCAATTCGGCCGGATCGCTGCGTGACGACATGCCGCCCGGTTCGGTGATGCAGATCACCGATCATATCAACTATTCCGGCATGAACCCGCTGATCGGTGAGGAAAGCGATCATCGTTTCGTCGGCATGACCAATGCCTATGATGCCGGACTTGCCGCGGCGATGCAGAGGGCAGCGGCAAAGCTTAAAATCGAGCTGGCGCAGGGTGTCTATATGTGGTTCTCCGGTCCAAGCTTTGAAACGCCGGCGGAAATCCGCATGGCGCGCATCCTTGGCGCCGATGCCGTCGGCATGTCGACGGTGCCCGAGGTGATCATCGCAAGAATGCTGGGCCTGAGGGTTGCCGCCGCCTCCGTTATCACCAACTATGGGGCAGGCATGACCGGCAATGAGCTTAGCCATGAAGAAACCAAGGACATGGCGCCCATCGGCGGCGCCCGTCTCGCCGCGATCCTGAAAGACATGATTGCGGCTAGAACAGGATGATTTTAGGCCGGGTCGGCCTAAAATCTGAATCCTGTTCTAAATTATACAGTTAGAGCATGATGTCGTCCGAAAACCGCGCACACTTTTCGGCATCATGCTCTAGAGGAAGCGAAGATGAATAGCTATTCCAACCGGGAAACGGCGGCTGTCGCCCTTTCTCTTCTCGACCTCACCAATTTGAAGGATGATTGCACCGAGGCGCAGATCGACGCGCTCTGCACCCGCGCGCAGACGCCCTACGGCAACAGTGCTGCGATCTGCATCTGGCCGCGGTTCGTCGCTCAGGCCCGCAATATCCTTGGCACAGGCCACGCCGTGCGTATCGCGACGGTCGTCAACCTCCCCTCCGGCGATATGGAAGTGGCCGATGTCGCTGCTGAAGCACGCGAGGCGATTGCCGATGGAGCCGATGAGATCGATCTGGTCATTCCCTACCGCAAGCTGCTCGCCGGCAACGAGAAGGCGGTGACCGACATGGTCAAGGCCGTGCGCGCCGAATGCGCCGGCCCGGTTCTTCTGAAGGTCATCATCGAGACTGGCGAGCTGAAGGATGCGGCATTGATCCGCCGTGCCTCCGAACTCGCAATTGAAGCCGGCGCCGATTTCATCAAGACCTCCACCGGCAAGGTCGCCGTCAATGCGACGCTCGAAGCCGCCGACATCATGATCCGAGCTATCCGCGAAAGCGGCCGCAAGGTCGGCTTCAAGCCGGCAGGCGGTATCGGCTCGGTGGCCGATGCCGCACTCTATCTGAGCCTTGCCGAAACTATCATGACACCGGACTGGGCGATGCCGTCGACGTTCCGCTTCGGCGCTTCCGACCTGCTTGACGATATCCTGGCGGTTCTAAGCGGAACACAGTCAGCACCGGCTGCGGCGTCGAGCTACTGAAATGATTCCGCAGGAGATCATTCGGCGTAAGCGCGATGGCGACGAACTTGACGCCGCCGATATCAGGTCCTTCATCGCGGCACTCGCTGCCGGTCAATTGTCGGAAGGCCAGATCGGCGCATTCGCCATGGCCGTCTGGTTCAAGGGCATGTCGCGGGCCGAAATCGTGGCCTTGACGCTGGCGATGGCCGATTCCGGGGACAGGCTGCAATGGGCCGATATCGACCGTCCGATCGCCGACAAACATTCGACCGGCGGCGTCGGCGATAATGTTTCGCTGATGCTGGCGCCGATCACAGCCGCCTGCGGCCTCGCCGTTCCGATGATCTCCGGACGCGGTCTCGGCCATACCGGCGGCACGCTGGATAAGCTCGAATCCATTCCCGGCTATAGGATTACCCCGGACGCCGACCTGTTCCACAAGGTCGTGAAGAAGGCGGGATGCGCCATCATTGGCCAGACTGGCACCTTGGCGCCCGCCGACGGCAGGCTCTATGCCGTGCGCGATGTGACCGCCACCGTCGATTCCATTCCCCTCATCACCGCCTCTATTCTCTCGAAGAAACTTGCGGCCGGGCTCGAGACGCTGGTGCTCGACGTCAAGGTCGGCAACGGCGCTTTCATGGCTGACCGCGGCCAGGCGGAGATCCTGGCGCAGTCGCTGGTCGAGGTGGCCAATGGCGCAGGCGTGAAGACCTCGGCCCTGATCACCGACATGAACCAGCCGCTCGCCGATAGTGCCGGCAATGCCGTCGAGATGCGCAACTGCCTGGATTTCCTAGCAGGCAGGAAAAGAGACACGCGGCTTGACATCGTCGTTCTCGCCTTCGCCGCCGAGATGCTGGTGAAATCAGGCATCGCCGCTTCGCCTGATGAAGCCGAGGGGATGGCACGTCAGGCCCTGTCATCGGGAAAGGCGGCTGAAGTCTTCGCGCGTATGGTATCGATGCTCGGCGGCCCGGCCGATCTCATCGAAAATCCCGACCGATATCTGGTCAGGGCGCCTGTGGAAAAACCTGTCCTGGCCGCCCGGTCCGGCTGGCTCTCCGCTTGTGATGCGCGCGGTGTCGGCCTCAGCGTCATCGATCTCGGCGGCGGAAGACGCCATCCGTCGGATCGGATCGACCATCGCGTCGGCTTCTCCGAACTTCTGCCGCTTGGCACCCGTGTGACCGCGGGCGAACCGATCGCTCTCGTTCATGCCGCTGACGAAGCCGCGGCGGAGAGGGCGGCTGCGGCGCTTGCCATGCACTACCGCATTACTGACGACAAGCCGGAGACGACGCCGGTGATTGCAGGCCTTGTTTGACGCAGTTTACTGCTTGAGGCTGAGCGAACCGTCGGCGACGGAATAGGAGGCGAGCTTCTGCAGGAAACTCATGCCGACCAGCGTCGTCGTCAGCGCATCGTCCCTCAGGACGAAGGCTTCGACATCGCGCACGCGAATGCCGCCGATTTCGACCCGGTCGAGTGTCACATGCGCGGCTTTCGTCTGACCGTTCGCAGTGTTCACCCCATAACGGAAATCGAGTTGGTTGGCGGTGAAGCCCAGTCGGCGGGCGAGCGTCTCGTTGAGCGCCACATAGGTGGCGCCGGTATCGATCAGGCCTTGCACCGACTTGCCGTTGATCTTGAAGCTGCCGGTATAGTGGCCCTGTGCATCGGCCTGCAGGCGGATCGCATTGCTGCCGTAGACGGGCTCCGGTGCGGCCGGTTTGTCGGTTTCGGTCGATACATAATTGGCGGAGAGAGCGTCAGCAGGCTGCTGGCTGGTGCCTCCGAAGAAGGAAGGCACCTGTGTGGCGAGCACCGCGGCGATGCTGGCGAATAGGACGGTACGCACGAGCATGAAACAGAAATCCTTCCTGTATAAACCCCGCTTCATGCGGGGCCTCATGCTTCAGACCTCCTAAACCTCAAGTGCTGATAAGTTGCTAATATCGACGCCGAAAGGCCCGTAGCGAACCACCGGGCCGTAAAGTCTTTCGATTTGGTAAAGGAAGGCTGAAATTACTTGGTGCCGTACATGCGGTCGCCGGCATCGCCGAGACCGGGCACGATATAGCCCTTCTCGTTGAGATGACTGTCGATCGAGGCGGTGAAAACCGGAACATCGGGATGCGCCGCACGGAAGTTGCGGATGCCTTCCGGCGCGGCAAGCAGGCAGAGGAAGCGGATATTGTGGGCGCCGCGCTCCTTGAGCTTGTCGATCGCCGCGATCGAGGAATTGCCGGTTGCAAGCATCGGGTCGACGACGATGATCAGTCGCTCGGCCACGTCCTCCGGCGCCTTGAAGTAATATTCGACCGGCTGCAGCGTCTCGTGGTCGCGATAGACGCCGATATGCGAGACGCGCGCGGATGGCACGAGATCGAGCATGCCTTCGAGCAATCCGTTGCCGGCGCGCAGGATCGAGGCGAAGACCAGCTTCTTGCCTTCGAGGATCGGCGACTCCATCGTCTGCAGCGGTGTCTCGATCGTTTCCATTGTCAGTTCGAGATCGCGGGTCACCTCGTAGCAGAGCAGTGTCGAAATTTCGCGCAGCAGGCGCCGGAAACTTCCCGTCGATGTCTCCTTGCGCCGCATGATGGTGAGCTTGTGCTGCACAAGCGGATGATCGATGACCGTGACGCCGTCCATGGGGAAGCCTTTCATTCTTTCTATCGAATGTTTCTTTCACGGAAATCGGCCTGACCGCAAGAGTGGTGGTCAATTTGCGCCGATCTTCCCCAACCTCTACCCTCAAAGCCGGGCAAGCAAGACCTTGCGCGTCTGCTCGTCGACGAAGGCCGCCTCGATCGCAGTGCGTGTCATCGCGTCGATCTCGGCGTCGCTGAAACCGAAAACCCCTGCGGCAAATTCGTATTCCTGCTTAAGCGAGGTATGGAAGAAAGGCGGATCGTCCGAGCTGATCGTCACCCCCACGCCTGCTTCCTTCAGCCGGCGCAGCGGATGGGAAGCAAAATCGGGAAAGACCCCGAGCGCGATATTGGAGCCTGGGCAGATCTCGAGCACGGTGCCGAGATCGGCAAGCCGCTTCACCAAGTCGAGATCCTCGATGGCGCGCACGCCATGACCGATGCGCGAGGGGCGCACCGCATCGAGCGCGTCGGCGACGCTGAAGGCGCCGCAGACCTCACCGGCATGGATGGTTAGCCCAAGGCCGGCATCGCGGGCGATATCGAAGGCGCGGGCATAATCGGCGACGCGCCCCATGCGCTCCTCGCCGGCAAGGTTGAAGCCGGTAATCAGAGGATTGCCGGCCTTAACAGCATATTCGGCAGCACCAATCACGCTCTCCGGACCGAAATGCCGCTCGCCGGTGACGATCAGCCGGGCCTCGATGCCGCTCTTTTCCCTGGCCCGCCGGATGCCTTCGCAGATACCCGCAATATAGGGGTCGGCCCCCAGGCCGATGCGCTTGCCGTGATCGGGCGAGACGATGAGTTCGCTGTAGATCGTATGGATGCCGGCGAGTTCGTCGAGATAGGTTTCGGTCAGAAGCGCATAGTCCTCCTCGGTCCTGTAGACCTCGGAAACCTTGTCGTAACATTCGAGGAAGCTTGCGAAATCATGCCAGACATAGGCTCCGTCGCGAAGTTCAGCGCTGATGTCGACGCCATATTTCTGCGCCTGCGCCGCGGTCAGAGCTGGAGGGGCCGCACCCTCCAGATGGCAGTGCAGTTCGACCTTCTTCAAATGCGATGTCACAGAAAGCTCCTTCCGTGCGGTCCGGCCGTGATGCCGAGATGCCGTGCGATGCTCTCGCCGATATCGGCATAGCTGCGGCGCACGCCGATCGAACGCGACCGGATGCCCGGGCCATAGGCGATAACAGGCACGCGTTCGCGCGTATGGTCCGTGCCGCGCCAGGTCGGATCGCAGCCATGATCGGCGGTGAGCACGACGAGATCGCCGGGCTTCAGTTTCTTGTGGACTTCGGGTAAGCGCGCATCGAAGGCCTCGAGGGCTGCGGCATAACCCGGCACGTCGCGGCGATGGCCGTAGATCATGTCGAAATCGACGAAATTGGTGAAGACGAGATCGCCGTCCTCAGCCTCGTCAATCGCCGAAAGCGACGCATCCATCAGCGCCTCGTTGCCGTTCGCCTTGATGACCCGCGAGATACCCTGATGCGCGAAGATATCGCCGATCTTTCCCACAGCATGCACGTGCCGGCCGTGCTCGATAAGCCGGTCGAGCAACGTCGGCTCCGGCGGCAGCACAGAAAAGTCGCGCCGGTTTCCTGTGCGCTGGAAGGTAGAGACGGACTGGCCGATGAAGGGCCGGGCGATGACGCGGCCGATATTGTAGGGATCGAGCAGCCCCCTGGCCAAACGGCAGAAGGCGAGCAGACGATCGAGGCCGAAATGCACCTCGTGCGCAGCGACCTGGAAGACCGAATCCGAGGAGGTATAGCAGATCGGCTTGCCGGTGCGGATATGTTCCTCGCCGAGCCGGGCGATGATCTCTGTTCCCGAGGCATGGCAGTTGCCGAGAATGCCGGACACCCCGGCTTCCTTGCATAGCGCCTCGATGAATTCCTGAGGAAAGGCGTCGCCCTCGATCGGGAAATAACCCCAATCGAAATTGACAGGTGTTCCCGCGATCTCCCAATGGCCCGATGGCGTGTCCTTGCCGCGTGAGATTTCGGTGGCGGCGCCATAAATGCCGTAGACCTTCTCCGGGACGGGCATGCCGGCAGGAAACCGGCCGGAGGCCGACCGTGCAATGTGCATCAGCCCGAGTTCCGACATGTTGGGCAGGGAAAGCGGCCCTTCGCGCAATCCGGCGCGGTCCCCGGCGCCGGCTGCGCAGAACTCGGCGATATGGCCGAGCGTATCGGCGCCCTCGTCACCATAGGCCGACGCATCCGGCGCTCCGCCAACGCCGAAGGAATCCAGAACGAAAAGAAAGGCACGCGCCATTTTACACCCGAGAGAGCCGATCGCCGGCCTCTGGAATGTCGGAGGCGGCTGAAATCCAGCCATATAATGCTGCGGCCGGCTTGGCAAATTCGAGAAGTGGGAAGGGCCGTCAGCAGTCGCCGCAGGGGATCGAGTCGCCTTGCCGCTGGCGGTAGAAATAACTGCGGCTGATGGTGATCGTGCGCATGCCGTCCGGCATGAAGTTCGGGGCGAACAGGAACATCGTATAGGGGATGCTGAGCTCGGTCCGGACCAGGAAACTGTTCGCCGTCTTCATATCAGACGGCACGTTGGTCACCGTGGCATTCTTGGCATAGGGCACCGTCCCGTCCCGTGCCCAGGACCAAAGCACTTTCGCATTGGCGCTGGCATCGATGCTAATGCCGGTGATCTTCAGCGTTAGCGACGTCGAGTTGTAGGGCATGAAGATCGCGGTTGCGACCGATGGCATCTGCGCGAGCGTGCTCTTCGTTACGGATTGTTGCTGGGTGATGAGGTCGGCCACCGTCCCCGCAGCGCGTGTCGCGCGCTTGCTGACGCTGAGGCCGATCGTGATCTCGAAAGCACCGATATAGAGCATGATCAGCACGGGAAAGAGGATCGCGAATTCGATCGCTCCGGCACCCTTGCGGTCTCGGGCCAGTCGCCGCGCCGTCAGGACCAATCTGGTGAACGGGTTGCGCAACGCCATTATGGATACTGTTCGTTCTGGAAGGCCGCGGTTGCGACGATCAGATATTGGCTCGGCATCGAACCGTCGGAGGGGCGTATCGTGGTGATATAGGGCCGGACCAGATCCGTGATGATTTCCCAGCGGTAATAGGCGCGGACCATATTGATCGTGCCGGCGCCGCCCGGCCCATATTTGAAGGCCGCCGTATTGATATCGGCATATTTGTCGGCGGAAAGCTTGGGGATCGTCGTCGGAATGGCCGAGAAGGTACTGAACGTCTGCACATCCAGGTAGAGCTTGCTCGGCGTGGCGACTTCGCTCGCCGAGCAGCGGACCAGGATTGAGATCTCGTTACAGAAAGCCTGGCGGAATTGCGCCTGGTTCATATCGGTCGTGCGGCCGAGATTATAGGTGATCTGTCCGGTTCGCATCCTGCGGCTCATCGTATCAACGCCGTTGGAGACGAGTTCTTCGGCGGCGAAGGCGACGAAAGTTTCGAGGATTGCGAAAATCACCAGGAAATAGGGAATGGCGAGCAGAGCGAATTCGATCGCCGCCGCGCCGTCGCGCGAACGGGCGAGAGCGCGAAACCGTGAGGAACGGAACGGAGCGAAGGCGCGCCGCTTATCCGTCTGCTGATCAATTGCCGTCATTGCCTGGACCCGAGCGATAATTTCCACTCGGCAGACTACGGTCTGTTCGTTGATTTTCCGTTTCAACCTGACACGACGATTTTAACGAATGGTCGAGGAAGCTCCAGATAGTACTCAGGGTGAGGCGGTCGTGGTGGCCGCTTGCTGCGCATGCTGCTCGCAGTTCGGCGTGCAGGACAGCACGGAGCGCTCGGTCTGTCGGTAGACACGCACCGTATTGCCCTCGTCGATCGACACCAGGATGCGCTCGTCGAGGATCGCATTGCCGTCGGCATCGAGAAGGACCAGATTGGTGGTGCCGAAGCTGCGTCCTGTCAGCACGATGGTCTTGGCGTCGGCGACGGTCGCATCGGCGACCTTGGCATTGCCGACGATCACCTTGCTGACGGGGCGGTCGAGCTTCAATACGCGCGCGTGATCCATATAGACGCGCAGCATCTCATCGTCTGCGGCCGCGGAAACTCCCGAAATACCGAAAACGGCGATCATGCCGGCAAAGAAAATGGTTTTGCCGCTCGATGACATTTGGTCCTCTTTCACGATCACAGCGCAATATGCGCATAGAATGGAAAAAAATGGTGAACGAAGCCTTAAGCTTGCCGCTCTGTTCCAGGATGAAGCGTAATGCTCCGATCTGGCACGGTTTCGGGACGGCGCACGCCGCGGTTGGAGACGCAATTTGTGCTATTTCCGGATGAATGCAGCGATTATTCCCGGAATATTGTTAAATATTGAGGTAAGTGTGTAAGGAAATACTGACTCTACAAAGGCCTGTTGTCTCGTTCACATGTCGTTAACTCTTTTCCTTAAGCCGATGGAAACGGCCATTCGCTAGGTTGCAGTCATCCGATCAACGGCAAACAGTTGGCGGACGTGCTGAACATCAACTGGAGTTAGGAGTTACCATGACCAAGCTTTTTAGCCGTTTTCTCAAGGACGAATCCGGCGCGACCGCAATCGAATACGGCCTGATCGCCGCCCTCATTTCCGTAGCGCTCGTTACTGGCGCAACCACGCTCGGTAACAAGCTCAACAGCACGTTCACCACGCTGGGTACCAAGCTGGACGACGCTGTCACCCCCTGATTGGCCAGAGCGTAGCTCTGTCTAGAAGATCGGGCTCACGAGCGAAATGCCGTGAGCCTATCTGTATTGGGCAGATAAGAATTTGAGGCAGGTGAGAAGATGATCGTAGCCGCAATCCTTCTGGTTTTTCCGCTCTGCCTTGCTTTTGCGGCCATATCCGATCTGTTGACGATGACGATCCCGAACAGGGTATCGTTGATCATAGTGATTTCATTCGCCGTGTTGGCGCCATTGAGTGGAGTGGCTCTTCCGGCAATCGGAATGCATGCGCTGGGCGCCGCCATAGTGTTCGGCATTTGCTTTGCCCTGTTTGCGCTCAATGTGATGGGCGGTGGAGATGCGAAACTTTTGAGCGCAGCCGCGCTCTGGTTCGGTTGCGAGCCTGCTCTGCTGACTTTTCTGGCCTATGTCAGTGCCATCGGCGGCTTGGTCACGTTGGCGATCCTGTTGATCCGGTCACAGTCAAATACGATATTGGCCATCGGCCTTCCGATCCCCAATTCGCTGCTGCTTGCCAAGAAGGTTCCTTACGGCATCGCGATCGCGATCGGCGGTTTCATGGCCTTCCCCTCCTCGCCGCTCTTCATCGCCGCGCTGGAAAGCCTGAAATGACGGCATTTTAAATGCCCGTTAACTTAAAATGTAAGCGTTCCATTAACCATAATTATACCAATTGCTGAGCATTCTACAGGGCGAACATATCGTGCCCCGAGGAATGATCGATGAAACCGGCCCGCCTTATAATCCTAGCTGTCGCCGTGGTGGCAGCCGGCCTCGCCGGCCTCCTGGCAATGCGCATGGCGGGCAGTGGCGGTGTCGTCACCCAGGTCCGCTCGGTCGTCGAGAAGGAACCCACCGTCAACATCCTCGTCTCGAGCGCCAATCTGCCGGTCGGCGCACGGCTGGACGACAAGTTGGTGCACTGGATGGCCTGGCCGCAGGGCGGCGTCGTCCCGGGCCTCATCAGCGAAGCCGATAGGCCGGATGCGATCAGGGATCTGCAGGGCGCCGTCGTGCGTCTGCCGATCTTCGAAGGCGAACCGATCCGGCCGGAAAAGATCGCCGATTCCAGCAGCCGTATCCTCTCCTCGCTGTTGCCGGCCGGCAAGCGCGCCGTCGCGACCGAGATATCGGTAGCAACCGGCGCCGGCGGTTTCATCCTGCCGAACGACCGCGTCGATGTCATCATGGTCCGCAAGGGCACTGAGGCTGACAAGCTCATCACTGAAACCGTGTTGAGCAATGTCCGCGTCCTCGCCATCGACCAGCAGATCCAGGAAAAGGACGACGGCTCGAAATCGGTGGTCGGCACGACCGCGACGCTCGAACTCACCCCTGATCAAACGAAGGTTCTCGCCGTCGCCCAGCAGATGGCGGACCGGCTGTCGCTCGCGTTGCGCTCAGTCGCCGATGCGCAGGAGCAGGATACCAGCGCCGCCGACTACCTCCTGAGCGGTGACAACGGCAGTGCGATCATCCAGGTCATCAAATCGGGCGCCATCGTCACGGATGCCAGCGCAGCACCGAAGGCGGAGTAGAAGGACGTGCAAATGGGCAATTCAACGCGGCACGCCGGACTTCTCCTGACAGGCTGCCTCTCGTTGGCACTCGGCGTTTCCGGCACGGCGCCGGCCTCTTTCGTTCCGGTTCTCGGTGTAGGTGAGGCGCGTGCCGATTCCGAAAGCCTGGTCCGCATCTCGCAGACCGGCCGCGACGCTCACCGTCGGCTGAAGCTCGGGCTGAACAAGGCTGTCGTCGTCGATCTGCCGGAGGATGCGCATGATATCCTCGTCTCCGATCCAAGCATGGCCGATGCCGTCACCCGCACCTCGCGGCGCATTTACCTGTTCGGCAAGAAAGTCGGCCAGACGAACATCTTCATCTTCGGCGCCGGCGGACAGGAGATCGTCAATCTCGATATCGAGATCGAGCGCGACGTCTCCGGTCTCGAAGTCAATCTCCGTCGCTTCATTCCCGACTCCAACATCAACGTCGAAATCGTCTCCGACAACATCGTGCTGACCGGCACCGTGCGCACGCCGCAGGATGCCACACAGGCCGCCGATTTGGCGCAGGTCTTCCTGAAGGGCGGCGAGGCGACGACCAGAACCGAGACGGCATCCGGCACCGGCGGCGACAGCTCGGTGGCGCTCTTTGCCGAAAACCGTCAGACCTCGCAGGTCGTCAACCTCCTGCAGATTGAGGGCGAGGACCAGGTCACGCTCAAGGTGACGATTGCCGAGGTCCGCCGCGAGGTGCTGAAGCAGCTCGGCTTCGACAATTTGGTTTCCAACTCCTCCGGTATGACGGTCGCCCAGCTCGGCAGTCCGAGCACCGACAGCGCGACATCGACGGTTGGCGGTGGCCTGGCGGCGCTCTTCAAGAGCTCGATCGGCAAATATGACATTTCGACCTACCTCAACGCGCTGGAGCAGGCCAAGGTCGTCAAGACGCTTGCTGAACCGACGCTGACGGCGATATCGGGTCAGGCCGCGACCTTCAATTCCGGCGGCCAGCAGCTTTATTCGACGACCGACAGCGACGGCAACGTCACCGTCGTGCCGTTCAACTACGGTATCAATCTTGCCTTCAAGCCGGTCGTGTTGTCATCGGGACGCATCAGCCTGCAGATCAAGACCAACGTCTCCGAGCCGGTGGCCGGCAGCGGCAACGCCACCTATCAGCGCCGTTCTGCCGAGACTTCGGTGGAGCTGCCCTCGGGCGGTTCGATTGCGCTGGCCGGCCTTATCCGCGACAACGTTTCTCAAACGATGGGTGGCACCCCTGGCGTCTCGAAGATCCCGCTGCTCGGTACGCTCTTCCGCCAGAAGGGTTTCGAGCGTCAGGAAACCGAGCTCGTCATCATCGCAACGCCCTATCTGGTGCGTCCTGTAGCGCGCAATCAGCTCAACCGGCCCGACGACAATTTCAGCCCTGAGAATGATGGTGCGACCTTCTTCCTCAACCGTGTCAACAAGGTCTATGGCCGTCGTGAGGCGCCCGTCGCCGACGCTCAGTTCCACGGCTCGATCGGGTTCATCTACAAATGAGCGGGACGCGATCGGCAGCAATGTCAGAAAACAGAGATCAGGCGATGGCCCATATGAATTCGATGACACCCCACCTCGGTATCTCGAAGGCCCTTCTGGCCGCAGCCGTCATTTCGCTGGCCGTCCTTTCCGGATGTGCCGGCCCGCACGACCAACTGACGACTGGCGGCATTCCAGATGACTACCGCGCCCGCCACCCGATCATCGTTACGGAGGCGGAGCAGACGGTTGATATACCCGTCGCCTCCACCGATCGACGCCTGACCATTGCCCAGCGCGATCTCATACGCGGCTTTGCCGCAAACTACATCTCGCGCGCCTCAGGCCCGGTTTACGTGCTGTCGCCGCAAGGTTCGCCCAATTCGGCGGCAGCCTATCAGCTGCGCAATCAGGTCCGTGCCGAGCTGGCGTCGCGGGGGATCGCAAGCTCGAAGATTGTCAACACTTCCTATGCCGCCGCCGGTCCCGGCGATGCGGCGCCGATCCGGCTGAGTTTTACCGGCACCACCGCGGTCACCACGCAATGCGGTCAGTGGCCCAAGGACATCTCGAACGATTTAACCAACCAGAATTACTATAATTTCGGCTGCGCCTCGCAGAACAATCTGGCCGCCCAGATCGCCAATCCGGAGGATCTGGTGGCACCCCGCGGCATGACTCCGATCGACGCGCAGCGGCGCAATAATGCGATCCAGGAATACCGGACGACGACATCGACCATCGAAGATGTTGCCGACAGCAACAGCGGCTTCTGAGGCGGAACGGAACGATGAGCGCGATCGAATACGAAATCAGGAATCCCAGCGAGCTTCGCAACGCCGAGGAGGCGGTGCGTATGGCGGATCTGGAAAACATGCGGTCGCTGCCGCGCATCTCCGTCCATGCCTTCTGCGAAAGCGAGGTCCTCCAGCATGTCATGGAACGCTGCGCCAATGATCGGCGCGTGGCGAAGGTCAGCATGCGCATCACCAGCGGCGGCATCGCCGCTGCCGCCAACATGTTTTCCGGCGCCCCGACGCCGAACCTCATCATCCTTGAGACCAAGGCGAATGCCGCGAGCCTGCTTGCCGAACTCGCGCCGCTTGCCGCAGTCTGCGACCCGACGACCAAGGTCGTCATTATCGGTTATTACAACGATATCGGGCTTTATCGCGAGCTCATCCGCAACGGCATTTCCGAATATATGGTCCAGCCCGTCGCCATGCCTGATATCCTTGCGGCGATGGCCTCGATCTTCGTCGATCCGGACGCCGAGCCGCTCGGCCGCAGCATCGCCTTCATCGGCTCGAAGGGCGGCACCGGCGCCTCGACCATCGCGCATAATTGCGCCTTCGGCATCTCCAATCTCTTCTCCACCGAGACGATTCTCGCCGATCTCGACCTGCCCTATGGCACGGCGAACATCGATTTCGACCAGGATCCGGCCCAGGGCATCGCCGAAGCGGTCTTCGCGCCCGATCGTCTCGACGAAGTCTTCCTCGACCGCCTGCTGACGAAATGCTCCGAGCATCTTTCCCTGCTCGCGGCACCCTCGCTGCTCGACCGTGCCTATGACTTCGACGGCCAGGCCTTCCAGCCGGTGCTCGATGTCCTGCAGCGCAGCGCGCCGGTCACCGTGCTCGATGTTCCGCATACATGGTCGGAATGGACTCGTTCGGTGCTGTCGAGCGTCGACGAGGTGGTCATCACAGCGGTTCCCGATCTCGCCAACCTGCGCAACGCCAAGAACATGCTGGACGCGCTGCGCAAGATGCGGCCGAACGACAGGCCGCCGCATCTCATCCTCAATCAGGTCGGCATGCCGAAACGTCCGGAGATTTCGCCGTCGGATTTTTGTGAACCGCTGGAGATCGATCCGATCGCGATCATCCCCTTCGACATCAATCTCTTCGGTAACGCCGCCAATAGCGGCCGGATGATCTCCGAGGTCGACCCGAAGTCGCCGACGGCGGAAACCTTTTCGCAGATATCGCACATCGTCACCGGCCGTGTCGCGATCAAGAAGGCGAAGAAGGGCGGCCTGCTGGGCCTCCTGAAGCGCAAGTAGAACGAGCAGATTGGATCGAGCGGCATGTTTGGAAAACGCGGAAACGAAGGTTTCGGAAAGGTTGGAGGGACGATTGCTCCCCCGCCGCCGGCTCCGGCCGCCGCCCCTGCGGTCTCTTCCCCCTCCATTCTGGTCGAACCCTCGCGCGAGCCCGCACGCCAGCAGGTGACGCCGCCGCCGCTACAGACGCCGCAGCGCAAGCGCCCGGCCCGCACCGACGAATATTACGAGACCAAGGCGCAGGTCTTTTCCGCGCTGATCGATACGATCGATCTCTCGCAGCTTTCCAAGCTTGACGGAGAAAGCGCGCGCGAGGAAATCCGCGACATCGTCAACGACATCATCACCATCAAGAACTTTGCGATGTCCATCTCTGAGCAGGAGGAATTGCTCGAGGATATCTGCAACGACGTCCTGGGTTACGGCCCGCTGGAGCCGTTGCTGGCGCGCGACGACATCGCCGACATCATGGTCAATGGTGCTGGCCAGACCTTCATCGAAGTCGGTGGCAAGACGATCGAATCGGAGATCCGCTTCCGCGACAACGGGCAGCTTCTCTCGATCTGCCAGCGCATCGTCAGCCAGGTCGGCCGCCGTGTCGATGAATCGAGCCCGATCTGCGACGCCCGCCTGCCGGATGGTTCGCGCGTCAACGTCATCGCGCCGCCGCTATCGATCGACGGGCCGGCGCTCACCATCCGCAAGTTCAAGAAGGACAAGCTGACGCTCGATCAGCTCGTCCGTTTCGGCGCTATCACGCCGGAAGGCGCAACCGTGCTGCAGATCATCGGCCGCGTGCGCTGCAACGTCATCATCTCCGGCGGCACGGGCTCGGGCAAGACGACGCTGCTGAACTGCCTCACCAACTATATCGACAGGGATGAGCGCGTCATCACCTGCGAGGATACGGCGGAACTGCAGCTTCAACAGCCGCATGTCGTGCGTCTCGAAACGCGCCCACCGAATATCGAAGGCGAGGGCGAAATCACCATGCGCGATCTCGTCAAGAACTGCCTGCGTATGCGCCCTGAGCGCATCATCGTCGGCGAAGTGCGCGGACCGGAGGTTTTCGACCTGCTGCAGGCGATGAACACCGGTCACGACGGTTCGATGGGCACGATCCACGCCAATACGCCGCGCGAGTGCCTGAGCCGTATCGAGTCGATGATCGCCATGGGCGGCTTCACGCTGCCAGCAAAGACGGTGCGCGAGATCATCTCCACCTCGGTCGATATCGTCATCCAGGCAGCGCGCCTGCGCGACGGTTCGCGCCGCATCACTCAGATCACCGAGGTGGTCGGCATGGAAGGTGACGTCATTATCACCCAGGATCTGATGCGCTACGAGATCGAAGGCGAGGACGCGAACGGCCGCCTGATCGGCCGGCACATGTCGACCGGCGTCGGCAAGCCGCATTTCTGGGATCGCGCCCGCTACTTCAACGAGGAAAAGCGCCTTGCCGCCGCTCTCGACGCGATGGAAGCGAAAACGAAGGAATAGGCGGGATGTTCGGGTTCGATCCGATAGTGCTGGCAATCGTCGTCCTCGCCGCCATCTCCGCGGGCGCGGTGGCCTATGCCCTGTTGTTTTCCCGGATCGAGACTGACAAGAAATCGGCAAGCCGCATCAACCGCGTCAAGTCGGCCGAAAGCGACCGTGTCAAGGTCAAGGCTGCCCGCGACCGGGTGCAGGAGCTGTCGAAGCGCCGCAAATCGGTGCAGGACAATCTGAAGGACCTGGAAAAGCGTCAGCACGAAAAAACCAAGAAAACCCTGTCGATGAAATCCCGGCTGGTGCAGGCGGGCCTGACGATCACGGTGGCGAAATTCTATCTCATCAGCGCCATCTTCGCCTCCGTTCTGCTGCTCGTTGCCTTTATCGTTGGTGTATCGTGGATGGTCATGGTCGGTGTCGCCGTCGTCGCCGGTCTCGGTCTGCCGCGCTGGGTTCTCGGCTTCCTGATCAAGCGCCGCCAGAACAAGTTCCTCAACGAGCTCCCCAATGCACTTGACGTCATCATCCGCTCGATCAAATCGGGCTTGCCACTCAACGATGCGATCCGTCTTATCGCCACCGAAGGCACCGACCCGGTGAAAAGCGAATTCCGGCGCGTGATCGAGGCGCAGCAGGTGGGCCTCAGCATCCCCGACGCCTGCGCCCGCATGACGCTCCACATGCCGCTCCAGGAAGTCAATTTCTTTGCCATCGTCATCGCCATCCAGTCGCAGGCCGGCGGCAATCTCTCGGAAGCGATCGGCAATCTCTCCAAGGTCCTGCGTGATCGCAGGAAGATGAAAGCCAAGGTTTCGGCGCTCTCGATGGAAGCCAAGGCGTCGGCCTACATCATCGGCGCTCTGCCCTTCATCGTTGCGACTCTCGTCTACCTGACCTCGCCGAACTACATGATGATCCTTTTCACCGATCCGCGTGGCCATTTCATCATGGGTTTCTCGGCGATCTGGATGTCGATCGGCATCTTCTTCATGCGCAAAATGGTCAGTTTTGATATCTAGCCGGAAGGAAGCACCATGTCGCAGGACCTTGCCGCAACGCTCACCAATCCGAGCATGCTGATCGCACTTTTCGTGGCGATCGCCGTCTTTGCTACTTTTTATACGATCGCTGTCCCCTTCTTCGAGCGCGGCGATCTCAATAAGCGCATGAAGGCTGTTTCGACCGAGCGCGAGCAGATCCGCGCCCGCGAGCGCGCGCGCATGAACGCGGAAACCGGCGCTGGCAAGGCTTCGCTCAGGAGCCAGAACAACCGCTCGGTCCGCCAGATCGTCGAGCGTTTCAACTTGCGTAAGGCGCTCGTCGACGACAATACCGTCAACAAGCTGCGCGCCGCCGGTTTCCGCTCGGAGAATGCGCTGAATACCTTCCTCGTGGCGCGTTTCCTGCTGCCTTTCCTTTTCCTGGCGCTTGCTGCCTTCTGGGTCTTCGGCCTCGGCAATCTCGCCGAAAGGGGCATGGCTATCCGCCTCTTCGCCGTCATCGGCATCGGTTATCTCGGCTTCTACGCGCCGAATATCTTTATCTCGAACCGTATGGGCAAGCGCCAGCACTCGATCAAGCGCGCTTGGCCGGATGCGCTGGACCTAATGCTGATCTGCGTCGAATCCGGCATCTCGATCGAGGCCGCGATGCGTCGGGTGTCGGAAGAGCTCGGCGAGCAGTCGCCGGCGCTCGCCGAGGAGATGGTGCTGACCACGGCCGAGCTCTCCTTCCTGCCGGATCGCCGTGTGGCGCTCGAAAATCTTGCAACGCGCACCCAGATCGAGCTGGTGCGCTCGGTGACTCAGGCGCTGATCCAGGCCGATCGCTACGGCACCCCGGTCGCGCAGGCGCTACGCGTTCTCGCCCAGGAAGGACGCGACGAGCGCATGAACGAAGCGGAAAAGAAGGCGGCCGCCCTGCCGCCAAAACTGACGGTGCCGATGATCCTGTTCTTCCTGCCGGTGCTGATCGCCGTCATTCTCGGTCCGGCCGGCATCCAGGTGGCAGACAAGTTCTGACGGCTGCGCCGGCGCCGGAAAGCGGATACCGCTTCCGGCAGAGGACGATGTGCATCAAGGACTGTCGGTCCGATCCGCCGTCGGCAAACGCGCGTGACCGCCGCCGGCAGAGCTGGTAAATGGGATGGACGACCATCGCAGCCGCGGATGCAACCGCAGCGCTCTGGCGTTCGTTCAATCCAAAGGAGAGGTTTCCGATGTCTTCTGCGGGCATTTTCGTCAGCATCATGGCAGCCTTGGCGGTCGGCGCGATGAGCCCCGGCCCGAGCTTCGTCGTCGTCTCCAGGATTGCCATCTCGCGTTCGAGGCTGGATGGCCTTGCGGCCGCACTCGGCATGGGCGCCGGCGGGGTCGTTTTTGCCGTGCTGGCGCTTGCCGGGCTGACGGCGCTGCTGTCGCAGTTCGAATGGCTCTATATCCTGCTGAAGGTCGCAGGCGGCGCCTATCTCGTCTATATCGCTGTCAATATCTGGAGGAGCGCCGGTCAGCCGCTCGAGGTCTCCGACGCCGTCAACGGCAACCGCGCGCTGAAATTGAGCTTCACGACTGCGCTGCTGACCCAGCTCAGCAACCCGAAAACCATCATTGTCTATGCCAGCCTCTTTGCGGCACTTCTGCCGAGGACGGTGCCTCTCGATCTCATTGTCGCGCTGCCGCTCGGCGTCTTTGCAGTGGAGGCCGGGTGGTATTCGATCGTGGCCTTCGCCTTTTCGGCCCGCCACCCGCGGCGGCTCTATCTTGCCGCCAAGAGCTGGATCGACCGCACCGCGGGTGCCGTCATGGCCGGCCTCGGCCTCCGGCTCATTCTCGCGGGCGGTAAGTGATCGATAGGCTGGCGCGCGAGTGACTTCGGACGCTTCAAGCTCAGAGTAGATCCGGTCAGTTGGTATTGCTGCCGTCCGCTGCGCTAGGCGTCTTGTCCTTGGCGGCGAGTTTCTGCCAGGAATTCTGCTGCGAGAGCATGCCTCTGAGATAGGCGACATTGGCGTCGGCCTGCTGCGGCGAAAGTTCGCGCCGGGCGATCTGCTCGGCTTCCGGGAAGCGTCCCTGAAGGCCGACGACAAGGGCAAGGTTCTGCCTGACGCGGCTGTCGGCTGTGGGTTGGCCGGCGGCGGAGCGCAGGTAGGTTTCGGCCGTGCGCAAATCGCCGGTCAGCACATAGGACATGCCGAGGTTGGAAAGGATGGAGGGCTCGTTCGGCTGGATGTCGAGCGCGTCGCGGTAGCGCTGCCTGGCATCGCTTGCCCGGCCCATCTGGTCGAGGATCGCGCCTTGGGCCGAAATCAGCTTCCAGTCCGGACGGTCGGGTGTCTGGGCGCGGCCGATCGTGTCGAGCGCCTGCTGGAACTGGCCGGCCGCCGCCTGCGCCTTGCCGTAGGCGGCCAGCACGTTGCGGTCGCCGGGATTGGCAATGGCCACCTGCTGCATGACGGCGAGCGCCTGCGTGTCGCGGCCGTTCATGCGCAGCAGATTGGCATAATTGACCCCGGTGACGGGATCGCGCGGGTTCTTTTCATAGGCCTGGCCGAGCCGGTCCGTCGCCGAGCGCAGCTCCGTCGCGTCCATCTCTTCAACCGGCTTGGTGAGCTTCGGCACCGAGCCAGTTGTCATCCGGTCCTTGGTCGTCGAGCAGCCGGCAAGCGCAAGGACGATCAGCGAGGCCGCAGCGCCCTGCAGGATACGATTCGTGAATGTGGTGAGCGAGGCAGGCATGATGCGTTCCTGGATTCCGAAATCGGCGCCTGACCTCGAAGCGGAACAGGGAAAGGTTTGACGCAATCTTCGCTCCAGCAATAGTCTGTTAACCCTAACAGACCGTTAAGGAACGATTCCTTACGACCGCCGAAGGACAATCATGGCCCCCTATCAGTTCATCGAGAGACCGACCCCTTTCAACACGAAGGGCGGTTTGACGCTGCCGATCTTTGCCGTCACGCCTGCCCATATCGAGACCGGCACGATCGATCCGATCGCGCTCGATTGGGCGCGCCGGGCAGGCTACAAGGCCGAAAGTGGGTCGCTGCTGCTGATCCCGACGGCCGAAGGCCATCTCGGCGGCGCGCTTTACGGCCTTGGCACCAATCCATCCGAGCAGCCTTACATCACAGGCCGGCTCGCTCGTGCGCTGCCGGCCGGCGACTGGCACATCGAGACCGCGCCGCTGACGGCAAATCGCCTGGCTCTCGGCTTTGGGCTCGGCAGCTACCGTTTCGACCGTTACAAATCCGAAAAATCGCCGGCGGCGACGCTGATGATCCCCCGCGATGCCGACGCCGCCGACATCAAGCGCCAGCTCGCCGGCGTCTTTCTTGCCCGCGACCTGATCAATACCCCGACGAATGACATGGGGCCGGTACAACTCGAGGCCGTTTTCCGTGGCCTGGCCGAACATTACAAGGCGGAGGTATCGGTTATTACGGGCGACGACCTGCTCAAGCAAAACTTCCCGCTGGTCCATACCGTTGGCCGCGCCAGCGCCGATGCGCCGCGCCTTCTCGAACTGCGCTGGGGCAAGAGGGGCCATCGCAAGGTGACGCTCGTCGGCAAGGGCGTCTGCTTCGACACCGGCGGTCTCGACATCAAGCCTGCCGCCTCCATGCTGCTGATGAAGAAGGACATGGGCGGCGCGGCGAATGTCATGGGGCTTGCCCTGATGATCATGGACGCCAAGCTGAAGGTCGACCTGCGCGTCATCGTCCCTGTCGTCGAAAACGCGATCTCGTCCAATGCCTTCCGGCCCGGCGACATCTATCGGAGCCGCAAGGGCCTGACCGTCCAGATCGACAATACCGACGCCGAAGGCCGTTTGATCCTTGCCGATGCGCTTGCCTATGCAGATGAGGAAGAACCCGATCTGTTGATCGACATGGCGACGCTGACCGGCGCTGCCCGCGTTGCCCTTGGCCCGGATCTCCCGCCCTTCTTCACCGACGACGCCAATCTGGCCCATGATCTGACCGAAGCGAGCCTGGAAACCGACGATCCGATCTGGCGCCTGCCGCTCTATTCCGGCTACGAAAAGGATATCCGCACCAAGTTCGCCGATCTTACCAATGCCCCCGCCGGCGGCATGGCGGGGGCGATTACCGCAGCCCTCTTCCTCAAGCGTTTCGTCAGCAAGGCGAAGAGTTGGGCGCATTTCGACATTTACGGCTGGGCTCAAGCCGAACGACCACATTCGCCGGGCGGCGGCGAGGCACAGGCGATCCGCGCGCTCTTTCACCATATCCGCGAGAGCTTGCGCTGATGCTATGCTAAAGCGCGTCGCGATCTCTCAGATCCACTCCATGCGCTTTAAGTCTTTGTTTTACGCATGTCGTATCGCAAAACCGCTGCACAGTTTGGCGCAACATGCTTTAGAAATAAGCGCTGAGGCGCATCGCGTGATCCCTGTTCACGCGCTGCGCCTCGCTGCCGATCGCTAAAATTTTATTCACCCTGCCAGGCGGCAATTTCCAGCGCCCCTTGCATGTGCATGGCAACTACCGGAAAATGGAACGCTAGCGTAACGATCTTCCGGAGGGGCCGTGCCGATCGAACTGACCGCCTCGCAGGCGCTGGGGCTCTGGCATGGCGCGGCGCTCGATCAGGTCCGCCACGACGATCGCGATTTGACGTTGCGCCAGATGGCGATCCTGCTGCATATTTATCTGGTGCCGCCGCCGCACACGGTGCGCGGGCTTGCCGCCACACTTGATGTCACCAAGCCGGTCATCACCCGCGCCTTGGATACGATGGGCGAGATGGGCCTGGTCGACCGTGTGCGTGACGATGCCGACCGGCGCAACGTGATCATCAAGCGCACCGTCGGCGGTGCGCTTTACCTGGAAAAGCTCGGCGATCTCATACGAGATCAGGCCCGCCGGCTGCCGATCTGAAAGGAATGCGAATGACGATGCTCGACCGCCGCCTGCATGCCTACCGGCCTGATCTCGCGGAAGCCGGCCTCGAAGGCAAGGTCGAGGCGTCGCGCTTTGTGAAGGGCGCGCCGGCGCGTGTCGCCGTTCCTGTCCTGGCCGTGCGCCCTGAACCGGACCTTGCCCGCGGCATCGATACGGAACTGCTTCTCGGCGAGGATGTGACGGTTTTCGATCGCGCCGACGGCTGGTGCTGGGTGAAAGCCGCCGCGGACGGTTATGTCGGCTATGTCGCGGCGGACGCGCTCTTAGAAGGCAGGCCGGCACCGACCCATATCGTCACCGTGCAGCGCACCTTCGTCTATCCCGAACCGGAACTGCGCAAGCCCCACCAGGCCATCGTGTCGATGGGAAGCCGCGTCTACGTCGCCGGCGAGGCGGAAGCGCGGGGCAATCGCTACGTCGTGCTCGAGGACGGAACGGCGATCTTTGCCAAGCACGTCCAGCCGATCGGCGCTCTCGATGGCGCCGATTACGTGGAGATAGTCGCCCGTTTCCTGGAAACGCCCTACCTCTGGGGCGGACGTTCCGGCCTCGGCATCGATTGCTCCGGCCTCGTCCAGCTGGCGATGCTGATGACGGGCAGAGCTGCGCCGCGCGATGCCGACCTGCAGGCGGCGGGCCTCGGCCAGCCGATCGATCGCTCCGAAATCCGCCGTGGCGACCTGGTATTCTGGAAGGGCCATGTCGCCGTCTTCGAGGATCCGGAAACCATTCTGCACGCCAACGGCCATAGCATGACGGTGGCGCGCGAGAATTTCGCGGCCGCCGTCGAGCGCATCGGCTGGCTCTACGAGCAACCGACCGGCTATCGCCGCCCGATCAGCTGATCGGAGGTCGCGGCCAGGATCTTACCCCGCCGGTCCAGTCCTCGAAGGCTTTCGACAGCCTCAGCACCCGCATGTCGTCGAAACGCGGCCCGACGATCTGCAGGCCGATCGGCATCCCTGATCGGGAGAAACCGCAATTGATCGACGCGGCCGGCTGCTCCGACATGTTCCACGGCACGGTGAAACCGATATGCTCGAACGGCAGGGCCGGATCGTTGGTCGGCGATGCCCATTCGGCCGGATAGGAGATGATCGGATTGGTCGGCGAAAGCAGGGCGTCGACCTCGGTAAACAGCTGTCCGCAGCTCTTGCGCATCTCGATCGTCTGGTTGAAGCCCCTGACCGCATCGACACCGCTGATGTCGGCGCCGCCCATCGCCCAATCCCTGATATAGGGCAGGATGCTGTCGCGCCTGATGTCGTCGAGCTCGGCGATATCGCCCCAGAACCGGGACCGCCAGAATTTGTCGAGGCCATCCAGCATCGCGCGCGTCAGCACCGGCTGGACTGATACAATGGTCGCGCCGGCCTTCTCGAACTGTTGCGCCGCCGCTTCGACTGCGACCCTGATCTCGTCCTCCACCGTAAGCCCGCAGCCGGCATCGAGCATTAGCCCGATCTTCATGCCCGATAGGTCGATGTCGAGATCCATCCAGTTGAAATCGTTCGGCGGCAGACTGGTGCCGTCGCGCCAGTCCGGCCGTGACAGCGTCGCCATCGAAAAGGCCGCATCCTCGACCGTGCGCGCCATCGGCCCGACGCAGCGCCCGACATAATAGGGATCGGCCGGAATGCGCCCATGGCTCGGCTTGAAGCCGAAGATGCCGGTCCAGCCGGCGGGAAGGCGCACCGAGCCGCCGATATCGGTGCCGATATGCAGCGGTCCATAGCCGGCCGCCGCCGCTGCGGAAGCCCCGGCGCTCGATCCGCCGGGATTCTGCGCGGTGTTCCAGGGATTGCGGCTGAGAGGATGAAAGCTCGAAAGCCCGGAGGAAAGCATGCCGTAATCAGGGCAGGTGGTCTTGGCGAAGATCACCGCGCCGTCTTCGCGCAGTCGGGCGGCGGCCGGTGCGTCGGCGTCCGCCGGCTTCAGTTCCACTGCCCTCGTTCCGAGCGGCACCGGCTGGCCCTTCGTGGCGATCAGCTCTTTCAGCGTCACCGGGATGCCGTCGAGGGGGCCCAGCGTTTCTCCCTTGGCCCAGCGCTCCGTCGACGCTTTCGCCTGCGCGCGCGCCGATTCCGGATCGTAGAGGTAGAGTGCCGAAATCGAAGGCTCCCAGGCCGCTATATGGCCTTCGAGGGAAAGCCAGTATTCGAGAGGGGAGAGGCTCTTATCGGTGAAGCGCCGCCTGAGTTCGCGAATGGTAAGGTCGGTTTCGGTCATGGCATGGTCTTTCGGGCTTTTCGTCTTGGGAGGACATCAGCGGCTCGCCTCGCGCGGGTCGAGCAGATCGCGCAAACCGTCGCCGAGCATGTTGAAGCCGAAGACGGTGAGCGCGATGGCAAGGCCGGGCAGGATCGCCAGCCAGGGGGCGAGCGCCAGATAGGTTTGCGCATCGGCAAGCATCCGGCCCCAGGTCGGCGCCGGCGGCGCCATGCCGAGCCCAAGGAAGCTGAGCCCCGCTTCGGTGAGGATCGCCAGCCCCAGCTGGATCGCGCCATGCACGATGATCTGGCTCATGATATTCGGCAGCACATGGCGTAGCGAAATGGTCAGGCGCGTATTGCCGATCGCGCGCGCCGCCGTCACATAGTCGCGGCTCCAGGCCTGCAGCGAGGTCGCGAGTGTGACGCGGGCAAAGACCGGGATCATGAAGACGGCAATCGCGGCGATCGCGGTGAACCGCCCCGGCCCGAGAAAGGCGCCGAGCACCATGGCGGACAGGATCGGCGGCAAGGCGAAGATGACGTCGCAGATGCGCATCAGCAACGCCTCGAAAGGACCGCGGATCGCCGCCGCCGAAATGCCGGCGATCGAGCCGAGCGTCCCGCCGATCGCCACCGCGGTAATGGCGATCGACAGTGAATTCCAGCAGCCTGCCATCAGCATCGAAAGCACATCGCGGCCGAACTGGTCCGTGCCGAGCAGGCCGAAGGCAAGCGGTGGCTGCAGCTTGTGGATGATCTGCATTTTCGCCGGCGGCAGCGGCGTCCAGACAAGCGACAGCAGTGCAACGGTGACCAGCAGGCCGATGATGACAGCCCCTGAAATCAGGTTCATTCGCCGGCTAAGTCTAAAGACCCGGCGGCGGCTCATGATTGCGGTGGATACGACCGGTGCCATGTGTCAGGCCGCCTTTCTCATCCTGGGATCAATCGCCAGATAGGAGAGATCGACGATGAAATTCATCACGATGACAAGACCTGCGAAAAACAGCACGACATCCTGCATCACGATGATGTCGCGCTGGGAGAGCGCCTGCAGCGCGAGCCGCCCGAGGCCGGGCAGGTTGAAGACGTTTTCCACCAGCACCGCGCCGGCGACGAGAAAGGTGAATTGCAGCCCGATCATTGTCAGGATCGGGATCAGCGCGTTCGGCACGATATGCCGCCACAGCACTGCACTGCGTGACAGTCCCTTGGCCACGGCGGTGCGGGCAAAATCCTCATGCATCGTATCGAGCACCGCCGAGCGCGCCACCCGCGTCAACACACCCGCTTGCGGCATCGCCAGCGCGACGGCGGGCATAACCAGCGCCTGCAATGCCGGCATCAGCCCGGCGCTCCAGCCCGGGAAGCCGCCGGCCGGCATCAGCCCGAGCATCGTCGAAAACAGGATGATCAACAGCAGTGCCACCCAGAAGGCGGGCACGGCGATGCTGATCTGCGAAAACAGCGTTGCGATGATGTCGAAGACACCGCCGCGGCGCGAGGCGGCCAGCACCCCGAGCGGCAAGGCAATCGCCACAGAAAGCATAATCGCCATCAGCGCCAGCGGCAGCGTCACTGCCAGCCGCTCGACGATCAATCCCGCGACTGGCACGCCATAAGTTAAGGAATTGCCAAGATTGCCGGAGAGCACGCCGGTCAACCATTGCCCGTAGCGCAGCAGCAGCGGCTGATCGAGCCCGAGATCGTGGCGCAGTGCGGCAAGCGTTTCAGGTGTTGCCGAGGTGCCGAGCATGATCGAGGCGGGATCACCGGGCAGAAGATCCATGACGGCGAAGATCAGCAGTGAGACGACGACGAGGGTGACGAGGAGACCGGCGAAGCGGCGGGCGAGGAGTGAGATCATGCTTGCCACACTTTCGATGTGGAACGGGGAGGGCTGCGACCGGCATCGAACGGTTCGTTATGCGGCTTCCCCTCGTTCATGCCTCTCAATCCGCCTTAACTGTTCGCCTACTCGTCCCAGGAAACGCCGGAGAGTACGTTGGAAGGGATCGGCTCGTTCTCCCACAGTCCCTTCAGCTTCTTGTCCCAGACGCCGAGTTTCGGCATGACGAAGAGGTAGAGCGCCGGCACGTCCTCGGCGAGGATCTTCTGCGCGTCGCCATAGATCGCATTCTGCGCGGCGGGATCGGTCGTCTCTTGGACCTTCTTCATCAGCGCGTTGAAAGCGGGGTTCTTATAATTGAAATAATAGGGATCGCGGGCATAGATGTCGATGTCGAGCGGTTCGGCATGGGCAACGATCGTCATGTCGAAGTTGCGGTCCTTCATGATGTCCTGGACCCATTTCGCCGGAAATTCGGTCGGCTCGATATTCATCGTTACGCCGATCTCGGCAAACATCGCCTGCATCACCTGGGCGCTGCGCGGCGCATAAGCCATCTGCGGCGATTTGATCGTGAAGGTGAAGCCGTTGGGATAGCCGGCTTCGGCGAGCAACGCCTTCGCCTTCTCGACGTCGTAGGGCAGCACATTGGTCGTGTCCTGATAACCCGGATCGTTCGGCGTGTAGTGGCTGCCGATCGGTGTGCCGAGGCCCGACCATGCGCCGTCGATTACCGTCTTGCGGTCGATCGCCATCATCAGCGCCTGGCGGACGCGTTTGTCGTCGAACGGCTTCTTGGCATTGTTCATGCCGGCAACGACCTTGAGCTCGGTATTGCCGATCTTGGTGACCAGCCTCGCATCGCCGTCGAAAGAACTCATCAGCTCAGGCGCGGCAAATTCCGGAAAGGCATCGAGATCGCCGGATTTCAGCGCAGCCGCCTGCGCCTGCGGATCGGCGATGAAGCGGAAGGTCACCGTGTCGAGCTTGGCGGCCGCATTCTTGTTCCAATAATCGGCATTCCTGGCGAGTTCGACCTTGTCGCCCTTCGCCCAGCTGGCGAATTTGAACGGACCGGTGCCTACTGGCGTCGTCTTGTCGTCGGCAGCCGTCTTCGGTGCGACCATCACCGAGGCTGGCCAGCCGAGCCAGTAGATCAGGCTGCCGGTCGGCGCCGAGAGATGCAGCACCAGCGTTTCGGCATCGGGCGTATCGACCGAGGCGATCGAAGCGAAGAAGCGCTTCTGCGGATTGACGGAATCGGCGCCGCGGGCGCGGTCGAGCGAAAACTTGGCAGCAGTGGCATCGAAGGCCTCACCGTCATGGAATTTGACGCCGGTCTGTAGCTTGAACGTATAGGTCAGGCCATCGGGAGAGATCTCCCAGCTTTTCGCCAGCTGCGGCTGGATCTTGCCGGCCTGGTCGATCGTCACCAGCCCCTCGAACACGTTCTGCCAGGTCACCTGGCCGATTGCGACTGGTGCTGCGATCGTCGGGTCGAGACCGGTTGGCTCGACGCTCATGCCGAGATTAAGCGTGGTCTTCGCCGCCTCGGCCGGCGTCATCGCCGTCATCACCAGGCCGGCCGAAAGCGCAGCACCGAGCGAAAGCCGCCGGGCGAAACGCGCTGAAGGCGCAAACGAAAGCTTGATCATCATGTTCCCTTATCTGGCCGCGCGTCGATGACGAAGACCTTTTGCGAGGAGAGTGACACTATGCCGGTGCACACACAATGACGATTTTGTGTGCTCAGTGTAGCCGAAAAAGCTACACCGCAAATCCGCGGGCAATGCAAGCGCGAAGCGTCAGTCTTTCGTCTCGGTCCGGCGGTTCGTGCGCTCGCGCATGAACCTCTCGATGAAGTCGAGCAGTTTCGTCGCGGCGAAGGACAGCTGCCGGTCCGGTGCAACGCAGAGATCGACATGGGTGCGGATGCCGGTCTTGCCGACGAGCGGAATGGCAAGGAGCTGACCTGCCTCGATCTCGCGGCGGACAGTCAGCGCTGGCAGCAGCGTGGCCGCAGCCCCGCTGAGCACAAGTTCCTTCAGCATTTCGAGCGAGCTGGTGACGAAGACGGGATCGAGGCTCAACCCCTCCTTCTCGAACAGCGCGTCGAAAGCCTGGCGGAAGCCGAAGGATTGATCCGGCAGCGCCAATGCGTAGTCGGCGAGTTGCCCGATAGGGATCTCGGCATGCGCGGCGGCCGGATGCTGCGGCGTGACGATGAGATCATAGGCGATCTCGGAGCGCAGCCGCACCTTGGTGCCGGACATCGGTGGCGCAAACAGCGTCACCGCAATATCCGCCTCGGCGCTGTTGACCGCATCGACCGCCTGCCGCGCGCTGGTGATTGTCACGGTAAAGCGCAGCTTCGGATATTTCAGGCTGAATTCGGCAAGCGCCGGCGCCAGCAGATTGGCGACGGTCGCCCCATTGGCATAGATGCTGACACGGCCGCGCTGCAGGCCTTTAAGATCTTCGATCAGCTGCTGCACGTGATCGAGTTCGCGCAGCGTCCGGCCGGCGCGGGCAGCAAGCAGTTCGCCGGCGGCCGTCAGCTTGACGCCGCGGGCGCTGCGTTCGACGAGCGGCGCGCCGAAATGATATTCGAGGTTCTCGATCTGCCGGCTGATCGCCGTCGGCGCGACATTGAGATTCTCGGCCGCCTGGCGCATCGAATTGGTCCTGACCAGCTCGTCGAAATACATCAGCGCCCGGATCTGCATTCACGTCTCTCCGCCATTCGGCATATTGATCTGTAGAGAGTCTGACCCTATTCAATCAGCCGCTGCTCGGATAGCGGTCGCGCCAGGCCTTTTGCGCGCCCTCGACCGGAAGGGCGGTCGCGGCGTAGACGCCGCGGGCAATCGCCCGGGCCATGACGATGGTCGCGAGGTGGCAAAGCTCCATCAGGCTCACCATGTCGTCTCTTCTATGCTTGGCCGTCGAAGCGGCAAAGACGGTGTCGCCGTCGAGCGGCAGATGCGCCGGCAGCAGTGCTCGGGCGAGGCCGTCATGGCCGGCGAGCGAAAGCCGGTGCGCCTCGGCCTTCGTCAGCTGCGCATCGGTCACAACAGCGCCGATCGTCGTTGCCGGCGTGTTCATGCCCTTGAGCCGCATCCGGTGGTCGGCCACATCAGGCATGCCGAGCCCACCGAATTCCGCATCCTTTTCAAAAGGCGCCGCCCAGAAATGCGGTCCGTCGCCGATCGTTGCGGAGCCCAGCGCATTGACGGCGACGATCGCCGCAACGCGATGCCCGGTGCTGCTGACGGCGCTGGCCGAGCCGAGCCCGCCCTTGACGGTGGCCGTCGTCGCTCCTGTGCCGGCACCTGTCGTGCCGAGCGCGAATGCGCCCTTGGCGGCGGCCTTCAACGCCGCATAGCCCATATCGCGATAGGGCGAGTGAAGGCCCCAATCCTTGTCGCCGCCATTCAGCAGGTCCATCAGAATCGCCTGTGGCACGATCGGAATGCGCAGCGGCCCGACTACAAAACCGCGGCCGAGTTCGCGCAGGCCCGCCTGCACGCCGCCGGCGGCATCCAGCCCGAAGGCCGAGCCGCCGGAGAGCACGAAGGCATCCACGGCATTGACGGTCATCGACGGATCGAGCAGGCCGGTGTCGCGCCCGCCGGGCGCACCGCCGAGCACCGTGCCGGATGCGACGGCCGGTTCGTCGAAGATGATGACCGTGACGCCGGAACCGAGCGCAAGGTCGGTTGCATGGCCGACGGAAACGCCTTCGATGTCGGTGATGAGGTTCAGAAGATCGGGCAAGGGCGGATCCTTATGCGGAAAGGCCGCCGATAGGACTGCAATTGCCCTCAAAAAACAAGACCGGCCCCATTTGGCGGGACCGGTCGGACATCGGGAAAAGCCGCGAATGCCAATAGCGGCCTCATGCCCTCAGGCATGAAGCGGCTTCGGATGACGGCGGGTCATCAGGTCATGGATGGCCAGCCGCACCTCGTCGGGCGAGCCGAAACGCTGCTCGTCGAGGTCGTGGACATGAAATTTCACGGCGATGAACTTCAGCCGGTCTTCATCGGGAATGACGATCCCGACGGGAACGCCTGCATATTCGATAACTTGCTTCTTCATAGATAGAACTCCTGCCGCGCGACATGCGCAGCCATGGCGAATTGACTTGTCTGGTACCGTTGAAAGGAGGACGAACGTCACATTCGACAGTTCGGGCGGGAGAGGGCGCCCGGACGGTCATTGCCAAGCACAGATCGCCCAAGGAGATCGGCGAGAATATCGATGTCTATCATGCTCGTTCCTTGTGTTGGCGTTGCACTTGAGAGGTCCCGGTACAGCCCGGGGCCGGTGATGGCTGTCTTCAATAATCTACTATCGTCGTAGAGATTACCCGATAGCCTATCGGAAACATATTCCGAAACGTGTCAAAATATCGACGATCTGAAAAAATTCATTCCGTCGTAGCCCGAACTTACAGAAAGAAACATATCAGTCCTTCGTTAAATTCGCATGACAGAATCGGAAGTTCGATCGATCACAGCGGCAGACATAGGAAGCCTTGCTGTATCAGGCAATGGCCCGTTTCATTAAAAATCGACATGCCTCGAAATGACCGATTTGGTTAATGCTGGAAGCCCTGTGTCACCAGCCTTCTTCGAGCACCTTCTCCAGCATGTCCGCGAAAAAATCGGCGCTGTTGATGCTGAGGCAGAGCGGCGGTTTGATCTTCAGCACATTTTGGTGATCGCCGGTCGGCTGCATGATGACGCCGAGTTCGAGAAGCCGGTCGCAGATTGCAGCCGTCTCTTCCGTCGCCGGCTCCAGCGTCGTTCTGTCGCGGACGAATTCGAGGCCGAGATAGAGGCCCATGCCGTGCACGGCGCCCGCAATCGGATGACGGTCGATCAGCGCGGCGAGCCGCGCCTTCAGATGATCGCCGACTGTCCGGGCATTTTCCTGCAGCTTTTCCTCGGCCATGATGTCGAGCACCGCCATGCCGGCGATGCAGCTGACGGGGCTGCCGCCCGTGGAGGAAAAGAAAGAGCCCTCCTTCTCTAGCGATTGCGCAATCTCCCGCGTGGTGATGACGGCGCCGAGCGGATGGCCGTTGCCCATGCCCTTGGCGACGGTGATGATATCAGGCACGACCCCTTGCTGCTCGAAGCCCCAGAAATAATGCCCGAGCCTGGCATAGCCGACCTGCACCTCATCGGCGATGCAGAGGCCGCCGCGAGCGCGTACCTGCGCGTAGATTTCCCTGAGATAACCGTCCGGCAGCGGAATGCCGCCGGCATTGCCGTAGACCGATTCGGCGATGAAGCCCGCAAGGCCTTCGCCCGCAGCATCAATTGCCTCCAGCACCGGCGTCGCCATGCCGAGATAATCCGCTGCCGTATCGGGACCACGGAAGTCGCCGCGATAGGTGTTCGGCGAAACGACGGTATGCACCCAGTCCGGCCGGGTGGTCGGTGCCTGCGGATTGTCGGCGATCGAGGTGGAGACGGCGTCGCTCGCCGCCGACCAGCCATGATAGGCTTCGAGCAGGCAGAGCATTTTGCGCGCGCCGCTATGGGCTTGCGCCAGCCGAAGCGCCAGATCATTCGCCTCCGAGCCGCTGTTGACCAGGAAGACCGCGTCGAGCCCGTCCGGCGACAGGGCAGCGAGGCGTTCGGAAAATTCCGTGATCGCGGCATAGTGGAAGCGCGAATTCGTGTTGAGCCGCAGCCATTGGGCGTGGATCGCTGCCGCGAACCTGGGATGGCCATGGCCGAGAATGGTGACGTTGTTGACCATGTCGAGATAGGCGCGGCCCTCGACATCGAACAGATGCTCTCGCCAGCCGCGCTCGATCTGCGGCGCCGCCGCGTAATAGCTCTTCTGCGGCCTTGCGAGATGCGCCTGCCGCCTGGCGAGCAGTTCTGCGGTATCAGATCTCGGTGCATCGGCTTCCGGGCTGAGAAGGAGCGAGGGTGAGGGGCAGAGCGCCGACCAGGCCGCGGCCGTGCGCGGCGTGGCAAAAAGCGGCGGTTCGAGACCTGCGACGCTGCAAAGCTGGACGCGCAACCCGCCGAGCGACGCAGCCTCTCCGAAAACCGTGCCGAGCGGATCGCCGGCGGCCACCTCAGCTCCATCCTCGACCGAGAGATCGAGCCCATCGAGATGCAGGGTCATGCTGTCGCTGGCAAGCGTCAGATGCTGGTCCTTCCAGCCGATGCGGCCGGCAAAGGGTGCAGCAATCGCGTTGCCTGCCGCGAGGCAAATGTCGATATGCAGGGCGCAGGTTGCCTGTCCCGTCGCATTTCCCAAGCTCGCGCGGGAAAGCCGATATTCGCCATAGCGCGTCGCTGCGATGCCGTTTTCCGTTGCCACGCGGGCAAGCAGCCGCCAGTCCATGTCGGTATTCAGCCAGTTGCCGGCAGAAAAATGCGGGCTCCGCACCCCAAGATCGACATAAGCGATCCCGGCGGGATCGATGTCCGGCAGCAACGGCAGCCATCCCGATGCTTCCGGGGCGGCAACGTCTGCGCCGGCCGCCTTGAGGATCGCGGCTTCCATGAGTTCGAAGGGAACGGACATCGCCGTATCGAAGATCGCCCGCTCGTGCTTGAGGTTGCCGCGGACATAGTCATTATCGGGATCGACCGAAATCTGCTGCTCGCTGCTGGCGACGAGAATGACCGCGCGCGCGACGGTCAACGGCCAGAGCGCCTTCAGCTCCTCCTCGGTCAGCGGATAGATCGCCTGATAGGCGGTGACGGCTGGCAGGATATAAAAAGGGTCGCCATCCGCCTGATGCAGCAGCGAAGCGCATGTGACGGCGAGGTCGCCGACCAGCCAGCCGCGGATGATGTCGCCGAAATCGATCACCCCGTCGGGGATAGTATGGCCACGGGCGTCGCGGTGGCCGACGACATTGTCGCCGGTGACGTCATGATGCACGGCCTGCAGCCGAAGCGATGGCGCCAAGGGCTGGATGCGGCGAATGGCCATCACCATGGTCTTGGCGATCCGGTCGCGCGCCGCACTGTCGGTGATCGCGGACAGCAGCTGCACCGCGACCGGCCCGGCGCGCCTGAGATCCCATTGCAGGCTGCGGTCGAGACCGGGATGGTTGAAATCGGCAAGCGCCAGCGCCAGCCTGGCGCAGAGCGCGCCGAGGGCCGCAACGGAGGCCGGTGCCAGATACGTCAGTTCTGTCAGCCCCTGGCCTTCCAGATATTCCAGCAGCCGGACCTGATAGCCCCGCCCGCGCACGGTCAGGACGACGATCTCCCGCCCGTCATTAGTGGGGATCACCTGCGGAACGCGCGGCGCATCTTGCCGGCTTTTGAGGTGACGGATCGCCGCATTCTGCGCTTCGAGCTCGCGGGTCTCGTAGGCTGCATGGCAGATCTTCAGGACGTAGCGGCCACGATCGTTATCGACGCGATAGTTTCGATCCTGCTGGCTGCCGAGTTCGGTAAGCGTGCCGGATAGGCTGTAATGAGCAAGGAGTATCTCTTCCGCGTCGCTAGCGGTGACGTCGGGACGCGGCAGCGCCATGCGATCAACAAGCGCCTCGTCGGTCATGACACCCCCTCCCGCAGCATGATTCGATTACCTATTGAACGCGATAATCAAGTACTTGCCGCCGGCAGGCAACGGGAGATTGTCATTCGCCAGCAAAAGAGATGCAAGGTTTAGGCGGCGCTCAACCCATGCGTTCGGAGGCGTAGCCGCCGGGGCTTGCCGGAAAGACCACGGTGCGGTTGCCGTTCAGGAAGGTGCGGTGATGGATATGGGCGTGGATGGCACGGGCCAGCACCTGGCTTTCGACGTCGCGGCCGATCGACACATAGTCGTCGGGCGACTGCGCATGGGTGATGCGCGCTGTATCCTGCTCGATGATCGGGCCCTCGTCGAGATCGGCGGTGACGTAATGCGCCGTCGCCCCGATCAGCTTCACGCCCCGGCCGTAGGCTTGTTTGTAAGGATTGGCGCCCTTGAAGCTCGGCAGGAAGGAATGGTGGATGTTGATGATCCGGCCAGACATCTTCTGGCACATCGCATCCGAAAGCACCTGCATGTAGCGGGCGAGAACGATCAGCTCCGTACCGGTCTGTTCGACGATATCCATGATCTGGCCTTCGGCCTGCAGCTTGTTCTCCTTCGTCACCTTGATGTGGTGGAAGGGGATGTCGTGGTTGACCACGACCTTCTGGTAATCGAAATGGTTGGAGACGACGCCGACGATATCGATCGGCAGTGCGCCGATCTTCCAGCGGTAGAGCAGGTCGTTGAGACAATGGCCGAAGCGCGACACCATCAACAGCACCTTCATGCGGGCGTTGCCGTCATGGATCTCGGCATCCATGGCGAACCGCTTGGAGATCGGCTCGAAGCCTTCCTTGAGTTCGGCAAGGGGCACGCCTTCCTCGGAGATGAAGCTCACTCGCGTGAAGAACTTGCCGGTATCGAGATCGTCGAACTGCGAGCTGTCGACGATGTTGCAGCCCTTGTCTGCCAGATAGCTCGAAATCGCCGCGACGATGCCGCGTGTCGATTTGCAGGATACCGTCAATACGTAACTTGTCATGTCTTTCCCTCTCCAAGGCCGCCGCCGTGCTTAGATCAAAGCCCGGGCCGCGAATAGGCCGGCGCACTTTCATTCATGCGACAAATTGCAAGAGAAACCATCACGTTTCTGCAAGTTCTCTCATTTGCCAAGTCTGAAGCTTAGGAGAAGTTGCGCGAAAAACTGTACCGTCAGCGCCGCTTGGATGCGTATTCTCGCCTTCGACGCGCTTTAGGCCGGCGGCCGGCTCGCCACGGCCGCTTTCCGGCGAGGCGTCGTGATCTCATGGATAATTGAGCCGCCGATCGACGAGAGCACCAGCGAGAGGATGACGAAGAGCACGGGCTGCTGCAGGATGCCGATCGGCAGCCGATCGGCGGCGACCCTCAGAAAAGCCAGCGTGAAGGCGTGGGTGATATAGATGCTGTAGGAGCAGTCGCCGAGGTAGTTCAGCCATCCCACAACCGGCAGCCTGGAAAAATCGATGGAGACGGCGCCGTAGATGATGAAGATCGCCGGAATACCCCAGGCGTAGAACCGGCTTTCCGGCGGCATCAGCGCCTCGTTGATGAAGAGAAAGGCGAAGCCGATGGCAAGGGCCGCCCAAGCCCAGCGGTTCGGCAGCAGGACCTTCTGTCCGTAGAGCCAGCCGAGCACGACACCGGCGAGAAACTCCAGCATGATCGGCTCGCGGTAGAACCGGCTCACAGTCGTTTCCGGCAGCAGCCGGCAGGTGATCAGGATAACGGCAAAGACGGCAAACATCGCGGGGATGCGGCGAACTTCCTGCAGCGGCAGCAGAAGCGCAAAGACCAAGTAGAAGAACATTTCGTAATTCAGCGTCCAGCCCGGAACGACCACCGGCGTGATCGTGCTGGGATCGGCGGGATTGGCCCATGGCAGGAAGAACAGCGAGGCAATGAGATGCGGCAGGTCGAACACCGTCGATTTCAACAATGACGGGGCCACCAGCGCCACAGTCGCCGAAAACAGTGTCGCCAGCCAGTAGAGCGGCACGATCCTTTTGATGCGCCGCCGGGCGAAATCGACCGGGCTCATCGCGCGTCCGCTCGTCGTCAGCCACATCACGAAACCGCTCAGGACGAAGAAGATGTCGACGCCGGTTTCGCCATAGATGAAGGCGGTGGCGTCGACCGCGGGATTGACCTTGGCAAGCTGCAATATCGCGTGGAAATAGACGACCATCAGCGCCGCGATGGCGCGCAGATATTGAAGCTGGACAAGCATCGAGCGTCTTGCTCCCTCGGGCTCGCGCGGACAGGCGCCGCTGCGGTCAACTCAATACATCTGCCGGACGACCCTGCCGGATGCGCGGGCTGTCGTGGAAGCGCATATATCCGACGACGAACCATAGGAGACCGGCGATCTTCATCGAGAAGACCGCGGTTCCCCCGATCATCATATTCAGAAAAATGAAAAGAGAAAGTGAATGGGCGCAGCGCCGCTGCGCCGCCGTGCGCCCGGCGGGAAAGAGGCAGACGAACATCCACAAGGCGATGACGCCGAAGATCGTCGCCGCGTAGATCAGGTAGACATAGCCGCTGTCGGCGAATTCGGCGACCCGGTCGACCGAAAGTCCAAGGATGGCAAGCGGATCGAGCTCCATGATCTTCTTCATCGTCAGGTTGATGCGGCCGGTGAAATTGTCGCCCGTCGCATTGGGTTTCATCACGTAGACGAGGAAGCCGGCGGCGACGATCAGCGGCATCAGCGCCAGATTGAAATTCTTCGGGATCTTCGGAAAGACGAAGTAGCCGACGATGCAGGCAAAGCAGAAGATCAGCATCGTGCGTGTGTCGTTCGTCACCAGGATCAGCACGGCCGTGCTGATCATCAGCAACCGGTCCCAGCGGCCAAGCCTCTCCCACATCGAAATCAGGTAGACCGCGATCACGCCGCAGAAATTGGCCAGCGATACCTGTTCGAGGAAGATCGAGGAAGAACGATGGTCGATGATGCCGAAGGAGAAGCGCTCGGGAAAGCCGAGCGCGTTCTGAAAGAGGCCCGTCGTGTTGTAGCTCAGCGGCAGCAGCCCACGCGTATTGGCGAAATAATCGGACGGGTGGACGATGCTGACATAGAACGGCACGCTGATGATCTCGAAGATCAGGAAGATCATGACGGCAAGACTTGCCCAGCGAAAGGCGAGCTTCATCGTTTTCTCGTTGCTCCAGCCGCCGAGCCCGGTAAAGCAGAAGATGATCAGCACGTTGCGGAAGTGATCGATGAACAGCATGCGGTTGAGCACGCTGACATAGATGGTCACGATGAGCGTGAACAGCAGGAACAGGAAGGCCGGCAGGTCAGTCTCGTAGATCCCCTTGTGCAGGATGTAGATGATGGCGCTCGCCATGATCAGGCCTTCGCTGGCGGCGACATGCGTCATCGAAAGCGGCACGATGTTGTGGTTGATGAAGGCCAGAATGCCGTTGTAGAGCACGGAGAGCAGGCCGAGCCAGAGCACCGTATGATCGGTGCGTGATGCCCCGCGGGCAGCATCGAGCCGGTTGCCGGCTACAGTGAATGTCGCTGTCCTGTGATCGGCGACTGCCATGCTCATTTCCCCGCAGGCTTGACGGCGGAGCAAGTGCCGGTATCGGCTTTTGCCGCCTCGGCAAGAAGCCGCATCTGCGGCCGCTCGGGGCCCTTGCGCGGCTGGACGTTGAAGGGCTCGTCCGCCGGCCACCATTCGCCGGCCGCCCAGTAGGACCAGCCGAGCCAGACGTCGCTATTATCAGTCATGGTGGCGTAGATTTCGGTCAACCCGCTCATGCAGTCCTTGTCGTCGGAGGCGCCGAATTCACCGAGAAAGCCGCGCTTGTGGTTCCGCTTCAGCCAGGTGGTCACCCCGGCGATCGCCTCGACCGCAGCAGTCGAGCCTTCGCAGGTCGGATGGGTGCCGGAGGAATCGGCATCGAGATACTGGTGGACCTCATAGGCGTAGAAATCGAGCGGATCGCGCACACCGAGCATCACCGTGCCATTAGCGCCGCCGATCACATCCTTTTCCCAGCTTGACGCGCCGCTCCAGGCTGTGCCCGGCACGAGGATGAGGTTGCGGGCGCCGACGGCGCGGATGCTGCGGATCGCCGCATTGGCGGCATCCAGCCAGTCGGTCGCCTTGATGTCGTGCGGTTCGTTCATCAGGCCGAAGAGAACACCGTCCTGATTGGCGAATTCGACGGCGAGCCTTGCCCAGAAATCCCCGAAGGCGGCATCCGTTGCCGGCGCCGTGCCGACCTGGGTCTTGTCGTAATAGCCGAAATTATGCGGGTCGAGCAGAACCGCCATGCCGTGTTTGCGAATGAGGCCGATGGTATCTTTGAGCCGCTTGAGCTCGTCCTCGTCGAGCCGCCCGCCGAGCGCGGACTGCAGCCGCTCCCAGCGGAAGGGCAGTCGGATGATCGTCATGCCCTTTTTGGCGAAATAGCTAATCGTGTCTTCGCCGGGATAGGTATAGTTGGTGCCATAGATGCCGCCGCGCTCGCCATATTCGCCGCCGGACAAATTGACGCCGCGATAACAGGGAGCCCCAGCCGCAAGGGCCGGCGACGGGGTGAGAGCGGCCGCAAGCAGCAGCGCTGTCAGATGTCGTGTCGTCCTCATGGTTATCCTCGCTATCGCGGCAATCGCAACGTCGGCGTCGCTGAAGTTATTTTAACGGTCCGTTAGCTAAGAATTTCTAAAGTATCAGCACCTCGGCTTCAGTCTTTCACGCTGGGCGGGACACGAGTGCGCGTATGAACCAGTATGACAGGAACAGGGTAAGCCGGCTCCCTGGCTGGCGCAGTTTTGAGCCATCTCAGACTGCGCCGGAAGGCGTGCGCATGCGCAGTCCCGTCATCCGCCCGGAGGATTTCGTCCGGCCGTCGCCCGAACCCGCTTCGCCCCCTTTCGTGCCGCCGGCAAGTATTGCGGAAACCCGCCAATATGAGCGTCCGGCACCTCCGCCGCCGCTTCCAAAACAACCTGTCGTCGAAGCGCCGTCGAACGCAGCATCCGCGCCCGCCGCACCACTTCTCGACCTCCGCTCGAGTATCGCCGCGATCTGGAGCCGACGGCTGATCGTGCTGGGCCTGGCGCTTCTCGGAGCTGTGGCAGGCGGGGCGGTGGCGCCGCGCATCGCCCAGAAATTCACCGCCGTCAGTAGCCTCTATTTCGACCCGCGCCAGATCGGCCTTGCCGATACCAGCGCGCAATCTTCGGGTCCCTCGCCGGAAATGATCTCGGCGCTGATCGATAGCCAGGTGCAGATCCTGACCTCGGGCAATGTGCTGCGGCGCGTCGCTGAAGCCATGAAGCTCGACCAGGATCCCGAATTCACCGGCGGCCGCACGGATGGCGCCGCCGTGATAGGCACACTGCAAAAGGCGCTGGTCATCACCCGTGAGGCCGGCACCTATGTCGTCTCGCTTGCCGCCACGACCAATGATCCCGAAAAATCCGCAAGGCTTGCCAACCAGGTCGTCACCTCCTTCACCGAGGAAGAGAACAGCGCCTCGAACGGCATTTACGAAAACACCTCCTCGACACTTGATGGACGCCTCAACGACCTGCGCCAGAAGGTGCTGGAGGCCGAACAGGCAGTCGAAACCTTCCGCGCCGACAACGACATGGCCGCGACAGAAGGTAACCTGATCTCCGACCAGCGGCTCGTCTCGCTGAACACGATGCTGGTGACGGCACAGGAAAAGACCATCCAGGCGAAGGCGCGCGCCGATGCCGTCGCCAATCTCCGCGTCGAGGACATCGTCGCCGGAAACCAGGCGGAGGGCGGCGTCACCTCGCCGCTGGTCAGCCTGCGTCAGCAATATGCCACCCAGGCCGCCGCCGTCGGCAGCCTCGAAAGCCAGATGGGCACGCGTCATCCGCGCCTGCAGGCGGCCCGCTCGTCGCTCCAGAGCATATCAGGCGAAATCAAGGGTGAATTGCAGCGTCTCGCCACCTCGGCAAGGGGCGAATACGAGCAGGCGAAGGCGGCCGAGGACAGCATCGCCAAGGAACTTGCCGTGCAGAAGGCGCTGCAGGCGAGTACCTCCGACAAGCAGGTGGAATTGAACGAATTGCAGCGCAAGGCGACGGCGGCGCGCGATATTTACGAGACGGTGCTGAAACGCTCTGGCCAGACGAGCGAGGAGCAGAACTTCAACCAGAGTAACATTCGCGTCATTTCGCCGGCCGAGCCGCCGGTCAAGGGAGACGGTCCCGGAAAGACGATTCTATTGGTTGCCGGCGTCATCGGCGGTTTTCTCGCCGGTTTCGTCATCGGCGCCGGTTCTGCGATCCTTGCCGGTCTCTTCGGACATCCCGTCATCAGAAGTTATTTCAGGAAGTCCCCCGCTGCGGCCGCTTGATGACGGTCGTCGGTTTTCCTACATCGGAAGAGCGGCCAATTGCCGGCAGGAGAGTTCCCATGCGGCTGTTGATGATGCTTCTGATATCGCTCGTTGCCGTCTCGAGCCTCGCACCACCGTCCGCCTTTGCCGTCGACTGGACGAAATCCGTCGATTCCGGCGTTCAACCCCTCTATCCCTATAAGGGTCTTCCCGGCGTCAAGGCGCAGCCGGACAAGAAAGAGGAGGATTCCTACAATTGCCGCACCGAAACCGTGCAGATCCGCCGCCGTTACGACGAGATCTTCCGCTCCGGCGGCATGCCGACGCTGATGTATGTCTGCGAACGCGACGGCTTCATCTCGATGGACGACAAGGTCCCGCTGCGCAGCCACTATCAGCCGGTGCGGTGAACGCTTCGGGCCGACTGCTGCAATGTCGCGCTGTTGTGGTGGACTCCAGTGGCTGACGGCACAGACAGCGGCTGACCTGGATAGGGCGGCGCCGGACCCATTCCGCCGGCCGATGGCTGCGGACAAAGGCGAGCGCGTCGGCAGAAAGAAAAAATCCCACTTCGGGATCTCGAAATTCCCCCGCTTCGGGATTCCGAAGTGCTACATAGATTATGGTGGGAGTTCCCAGGCGCTGCCATACCTTGGTCGGATCGTTGCGGCTAAGTCTCCAGATTAAGCTGGAGTGGAGCGTCGTCTGCCTTGACGACCTTGGACTTGCGCTTTGTTGCCGCACGGCGTGCTGGCTTGGTGGTTTTCGGCAGAGTGTCGGAGCCGAACTCGTCTGCCTCGGAGCTGGGCAGCAGCAGGCCGGCCGCAGGCGCCGCAGCGGCTACCTCAATGACCGGCTTGGGGGGCGGTATTTCAATGGCCGGCTTGGCAGCTGACACCTCGCGGACCTTTATAGGCTCGGGGTGGCTGGCGGCGGGTGCGGCGTATCGGATCATCAGCAAGACTCCATTTTGTTCGCTTTATGTTCGCATTTGGGGGTGAGGGAGTCAATGCAGGCCAGCTATCAAGAGCGGCGGGAATAAGCGTCTAGAAATGAGGACTTCGGAGAATTCTTGGGAGCTATTGAGCGAACAAGCCCTTGCGCGCATCGCGACTGGCCTTTGTTGCAAGGCACCTGCGCAACTTTAGTTGAAAAGGCTTAACTCCTTGATCTTGGTAGCGATCAAGAATGGAATGGTGCCAGAAGAGGACTCGAAAAATAGATCTAAGTCTCTGAAACAATTAAGTTATCATTGCTGTGAATTCTGTGTGTGCCAACAAAAATACCAACGAAACTAAAATCGTGTCGGCCTTATATGCTAGGCCGCGGACTCATAACGATCTGATCCAAATTCTTAACTGCAGCAGCCACACAACCTCTGCAACCATAGCGTTTAGCCGCTCCAGAAATGCTGCTAGTGCTTCCTGCACTTCGTCCGGTTCCCATGTGAGGGCGGCAATTCTCCAATTGGTCAAAACTGCCTCCTCGATCGGGTTCCGGCGCGCCATGAAGACGAAGGACTGCGGCCGGTCCTTCGCGTAGTCGGAGCGCCCTTCCCGCGAGGCCGAGGCGCGGTCGGCCCGTCGGAGGAAGGCAAGGCGATGAAAACAAAGCTGACGAGCGCCGCCGACATGGCGCGATCAGTGGGCATTGATCGGAAGCTGTTCGGCGAGCACTTCGAAAGACCAACTTTCCCGTGGCGCGGGCAAAGTGATGCGGGGACGGCGGAGATTAACAGCGAAGAGCACGTATCGATGCAGGATATGCTGGCAATTTTGCGGCCCACACAAGACGAGCCAAACCATTCGGTGACTAGGCTCTGAAGCGCTCGGTTTGGCGCTCCGACAGGTCGAACGTTGCATCGAGGGCAGAACCAGGTCGATAGCATACTCCGGGCTTCCGCCGCACGCCGTTGAATCCGTGAGTGGGCTGACCGAGTTAAGCAGTTAGAACCCCGAGCCGAGCCCTACATTCGAGGAGGAACCAAACGGTGTGTTGTCTCCACTTCCAAGGGCTCACACCCCGCCGACGGAGATGCGATATTGGCACCCAAAACGAATTGAAATTTTGAGCCTCGTGGTGCGTTGGGCAATACCCAGAGCATACCGTCGTGCGCTTGGATGATTGAACGACAGATCGATAGGCCCATTCCCATCCCGCGAGATTTGGTGGTGAAGAGCGGATCGTATATCCTCTGCAGGTCCTGCGGGTCGACCCCCATGCCGGTGTCAGCCACCGAAATCACTACACCCCCATCGTCGTGAGGATTTGAACTAACGGCGAGATCGCGTGGACCATCCACAGTGGTCATTGCCTCAATCGCATTCGTGATCAGATTGAGGAGCACCTGCTGAACCTGAATTCGATCTCCCATCATCCGCAGCAGCCGCGCGTTTCGCTCAACCTTGACCAATATCCGGTGACTTTTCAGATCGTCCTGAAGCAAAGCGATGGCTTCATCAATGAGTTTGTCGACGTCGAATGAAGCTCTGGCGCGGTCATCCTTCCGGAAGTTCGCCCGGATGCTCTCGATCACCGCGGCCGCGCGATGCCCGTCAGCTGCGATCTTCGTAAACTCCGTTCTCGCCTTATCTAGATCGGGAACCGCGCGATCGAGCCAGCGTAAACCGGTGCCGGATCTCGTTATCATAGCAGCAAGGGGCTGCTTCACCTCGTGTGCAATCGTGGCAGCAACGGCGTCGCCGGTCATTAGTCGGGCATCGCGCTCGCGGCTTTGCGCATCAATAGCGCGCTGCAGCCTCAAGCGCTCTTGATCCAGCATGGTGTTCGAACGAGCGAGGCCGTCATACAGTCGTGCCATCTCTGCAACCAATACCACCATTACGATGGTGGCTGTCACAAGCTGATAAAAATGGCCGGCATACCACGTAAGATTGTAGCGAGCGCTCAAGACGGAGCCCAAGCCTACTTCAAGCAGGAGCGCGCACAAAGCGACGGCGAGCCACAGGTCGAGCAAGGACCGCTGGCGTAGCCATAGCAACGAAAGTGCAATGCCGCCCAGCGCCAGGACCACCACCCCGCCGATGATGCGACGAAACAGACCGACAGGATGAACGTCTATATTGGTTAGTGGCAGCAGATCGTTATGCTGCGTAACGAACCAGAACAACCCAATGACGAGGGCAAGAACGCCCGCGACGCTCAAGCTGATGGCATGTCGCGTGAAGCGAACGTTCACCACACGATCCGTGTTTTTGAGCAGGGCATAGCCGATGATGGCAATGGGCAGCCCTGAATGCCAAAACCAGTAGAGCCAAACGGCGGATTGCATTCCCGAGCCCAGGACGCCGGTGGGCGTGAACGCACCCGGGAAAGTCAGCGCATGTGCAACCACGATCAGAGCACTGAACAGGTAGCCGCTCGCAATCACCAGAAGTGCCCACTGGCGCAAAACGGAGAACTGAGCAAACAGAAAAGCTGCGGTGACGCAGTAGCTGACAAACAGGGCGGCGGCAAGAGTCGGTACAATCGCGTTGATTTCCGGCAGCTTGATGGCCGCAAACGGCAATGTGCCGAGAAGGATGACGAGCAGGGCCAGCAGGAAAGCGCGCGCCGTGCGGCGCTGACCGGGAGTTGGGGGACGGACACAGACAATCGCCGTAGACAATGACATGGATGACCCCCATTAGGGGCGTTGCCGCCGCGCACATGGTCGCGCGCCCAGTCCACGGGGCGCACGAGGGCAGAGTCTTTGTTGCCAAACGCACTCGTTTGCCATTGCACATTGCGCCCCAATTGCAAGGAACACCATAGCTACTATTCATAACGGCAGCGGCTTGGCGGACTGTTCCCGCCACCATGTATTCGGCGTACCACGACAGAAGGCGCGCAGAGGACGCGCTAAAGGCATCGCGGCCGTCTTTGGGCGGAAGCGAATGGGGATAGCCATTAGTCGACTTATTGAAAACGGGAGGTATCGAAGGTTGACAAGCCGGCCCGTAGGGATCGGGCCTTTTGCGAGCTCGCCGGCCGCTCAGGACTCCTCAGACTTTGAGAGCCTTTTCGATACAGTCGATCAACGCCTCCGTTTTGAACGGCTTTCGGAGCAGGCATGTTGCGCCGTTTGCTGCCGCCTGATCGTCGATGCCCAGATTTGAACGTGCGGTGACCAAAATCACAGGCACACCGCGCCGCCGCCCTGTAAGCAGCCGGGCAAGATCAAGTCCGCTCAAGCCAGGCATGTGAATGTCAGCAATGACGCAGCTATAGGACGCACGCGCTTCCCAGGCGATGAAGTCCTCCGCGGATGCAAATCCGCGTGCCCCATATCCGAGTGAACTAAGGCTATCTACGAGAGCCATGCGGAATGATTCGTCATCATCAACTACCGCGATGAGGAACTCTCTTGACACATCGTCCTTCCACGGATTTGAGCTAAGGCGAATAGTCGGATCGCCATTACTGGCATGTGATGCCGCTACAAGCAACCTATACGAGAGTGTTACTCCGCGCCTACGGCCGGCGCCTGGGGTTGATCACGTCCGCGATCCGGACCAGGTCCGCCAAGGTCCGCGCGCCCATCTTCCGCATGGCCGCGCCACGATGGATTTTGACGGTCATCTCGCTGATTCCGAGGTCGCCGGCCACCTGCTTGTTCATCTTTCCGTCTGTGACCAGTAGCATTACCTGCTTCTCCCGTGCCGACAGTGTTTCAAATCGCTCCCGCACTTTCGAAACATCACCATCGACGGCGCGCTGCTGCCGCCCGCGCTCTATGGCCGCGAACACGGCATCGAGCATGTCCTGATCCTTGAATGGCTTTGGGAGAAAGTCCACAGCACCGCGCTTCATGGCGAGAACTGACATGGGAATGTCGCCAAATCCGGTCATCATCACGACCGGCAGATGAACACCCGTCCGTGACAGCTGCGCCTGAAAATCGAGCCCGTTAATGTCAGGCAAGCGCATATCGATGATAAGACAGCCCGGAGAATCCGGAACGGGCGTGTCGAGGAAATCCTGTGCGGTTGCATAAGTCCGCGTTTCGAGACCTATCGAAAGGAAAAGGTCTTGCAACGCTTCTCGCATCGACGGGTCATCGTCGACCACGTGAACAATGGATTTCTCGTCAGAGGGGCGCGGCATCGCTATTGGATAGCATGCCAGAACTCTGAGCGTGCATCAAACGAAAGTGTGACGGAGTCGATTCATTTTTTTAGGCGGAGCGCCGCTTTCCCGGCCCCCGCCAACAACGATCTGCGCCACCCGCGCGGAATATTCTTGAGTTGCCTGAGGCCAAGGTTCGCCCACGTAAAAACCTCAAGAACACTCAAGGTTTGCATTGATGCTCTCGCAGAGAGTTTGCGTCATGGCGCGACTGAAAGCGGCGATCTGTATTATCCCGCTCATACTTTGATATGAGCATGCCCTCCGAGTGTTGGATAGCTAATCCGCCACAGAAGCTTAGGATACCAGCAAATTCTTTGAAGAAGTCTAATGCGTCACTAGTGAACTGCAACTCCGCGTTGCGGCAGCTCTGCGGGCTGGGGCTGCAAACTTCGTCACCTTTGTCCCCCCGCCAGGTTGCCGAATGCCGAACTAAGGAGCCTCATAGTGGAAAACCTTTCCGAACCTAGGCGGCGAAACGTCCTCGCGAATAGGGCAGCCACCAGCGCTTTTGGCTTCGCTCCCAAGGCAGCCAAACGCACCGCCGACGCCCGGTCAGGCGCGGCTCAGGAAAACAACGCGATTCCTTCCTTACGCATCAACCTTTCAGAAGGGACCCTTGTAGATTTGCGTCGGCGCCTGGCGGCGGCCCGCTCGCCCCGGCGGGAGGCTGTCAACAATTTTTCGCAAGGCATGCAGTTGGCGAAAACTGCTGACGCTAGGCCATCTATGTCGCAAGACAAACCGGTCGTGTTCGTGGTCGACGACGACCGATCCGTCCGCGAATCGCTGGAATCGCTCATCCACTCTGCGGGCTGGTGCCCGAAAGTTTTCGAGTGCGCTCTGGCATTCTTCTCTCTCCCGCGACCTAGTGTTCCGAACTGCTTGATCCTGGACGTCAATCTTCCGGATATCAGCGGGCTTGATTTGCAAAGTCTAGTCTCTGTCGAGCGGATGAATACGCCAATCGTCTTCGTCACGGCATTTGGCGATGTGGCTATGACTGTTAAGGCGATGAAAGCAGGCGCTGTTGAGTTCCTTATGAAACCATTCCACACCGAAGTGCTGTTGGCCGCTGTCGAGGAGGCGCTGGAGCGCAGCAGAACCGCGCTCGAGTTCGATTTGGAGGTGCGTGCTCTGCAAGATCGGCACGAATCGCTGAGTTGCCGCGAGCAGCAGGTCATGGCGCTGGTCGTCTCCGGGTTGCTGAACAAGCAGGTCGGATTTGAGCTGGGCATCAGCGAGATCACAGTGAAGGCCCACAGGGGCAGAGTAATGCGCAAGATGGAAGCGAAATCTCTTCCCGACCTAGTGAACATGGCCGCGAGGCTCGGCCTCGCGCACTGACCAGCCGAAGATCGTCGGCCAGGCGGCCGCTAGGAAAGAAGCTGGCGATTGGGCTGATTTGAGCGAGCCGGCGATTGTCGCCAGCGGCAACGTCGGCAACCGCTCGGTCAGAAGTCAGGATTTCCTTGCTGCGAATTAGCCTTCTACGGGAGCGCTGCACAGACCCAGAACGGCGATGTGACATTGTGCGCGCGTCGCCACCCTGACATTAGCAGTGAGCTAGGAGGGCGTATTGCCTGCCCAGGGCGGTTTAAATGACGTGATCGCGTCTTTCGGCCCGTTTCGGTTGAGCGGCGCGAGAGATCTAGCGTGCGCGGTAGCATCGACTCTTGGACTGATCGGTCAGGCGGCGCCGTTGCTGGCTTGGTCGCCTTGCTAGTCGACAAGCCGATCCTTCTCGTTTTCGACAGTTGCGGAAGCCCAAAACACCGTTGATGCCAAAGTATTGTCAACACCATCGTACAATAGATTGAACTCCAAAATTGATACTATCTGCCTGTTGCACCCGAATGTGGACAGGAGTTCGCATCATGATACTGTGGTCTCTCATCACACAGCCGGCGCCAGCCTTTCGCGAATTCGTAGCACCTCGCTACCGGCTCGAGCTCCAGTACATGCGCGGCCCGGTCCAGCCTACGCGCGCCGCGCGGTCATGGTCGGGGCGAGAAACTGTGTAGTCGACTGTGACCTCTGGCTGCTCTGCCGTTGTCATATCAGCTGCGTCATTGACGACCGCACCAAGCCCACACCCAGCGGCGTGTTCGCAGGCATGACGCTGCTGGCCGTGGTCGCCGCCGCACTAGTCACCGCTGCACTGGTTGGCGTATGGGTGTTCCTCATGGCATCCGATGCGATGGCGCATGACGCGTTGCCAACCGCTGCGCAGCCGCGGGGGTGGTCCTATCCCTTCTCCTGTTGCTCCGGCTACGATTGCCGAGAAGTCGCTGATAATGCTATCGGAGAGCGGCCTGAAGGCTACGTCATCAAGGGGACAGGCGAACTGATCACGTACGCAGACAGCCGCATCAAGAACAGTCCCGATGGCGTATTTTATTGGTGTTCGATGGCCGGCGCGGATGACGGCACACCATCTACCTTTTTGTACAGCCGCGTGGATTCTGATTTCGCAAGGGATCCCCCCGATCCAATTGCGTGCTATAATGGATCCGAAGGACCTTTCGCGTGCCGCCGCCGACGTCGCGCCGGGCGCCATGGAAACGCTCAATGTCTGGCACAACGGCAAGGCCATGCAGATTTCTGCCGCTGTCGGACGCAACAGCGATGATGCGAAGATCGCCTCGGCAGAAGGCAATGGCTGCAAGTCCCCTCGCCCAAGATTCCTGTTGCCCGCCGGGATATCTTCGAGAACACTGGCCGCAGTCGATTTCGACCCGCAGCAACGGATCGTGTCGATGGTAACCCGCGGCTTCTTTTCAGGACGAAAACCTCCGACGGATGCGGATGGACGCATTCCGCCCGGACAGTATCTCGAGCAAAGTTTCCCCGTGCTGTCAGCCGGGCCGACGCCCCGCGTGCGCACCGAGGACTGGTCGTTCACGCTCAAGCACGAACTGCGGCCGCTCAAGAAATGGACCTGGGTCGAGTTCAACGCGCTGCCGCTGAGCAGGATGACGCGTGACATCCATTGCGTGACGGCATGGACCAAGTTCGACACGTCATGGCAAGGCGTGCTGGTCGACGATATCCTTGCCGATGCCGGCATCGCGCCGCCGACCGCCTTCACGCTGGCACATTCGTTCGACGGCTACGCCACCAATGTGCCGGCGATGGATCTCACCGGCGGCAAGGCGATGGTGGCGCTGCTCTATGAAGGCAAACCAATCACGCCGGACCATGGCGGACCGGCGCGGCTGCTGGTACCGCATCTCTATTTCTGGAAGTCGGCCAAATGGCTGAACGGGCTGCAGTTCACCGAGCACGACGAGCCGGGCTTCTGGGAATTGCGCGGCTATCACATCTATGGCGACCCGTGGCGCGAGCAGCGCTACACGGACGATCCATGAGCGAGGCAGCAGCGACACAATCGCCCTGGCAGATGGCGAAGATCATTCGCATCGAAAAGCGTACGCCGCGCGTCACCAGTTTCTTCTTCAAGCTGTCGCGACCCTTTGCCCATCAGGCCGGGCAATATGTCGACGTCAGGCTGACGGCGCCGGACGGCTATCAGGCGCGCCGCTCCTATTCGATCGCCTCCGCACCCGAGAGCGGCGGGACGGTCGAGTTGGTGATCGAACGGCTCGAAGACGGCGAGGTCTCGCCCTTCTTCCACGAGGTGGCAGCGGTCGGCGACGAAATCGAGCTGCGCGGTCCGCTCGGCGGCCACTTCGTGTGGTCCGACAGCGATGGCGGGCCGATCATCCTGGTCGGAGGCGGTTCCGGCGTGGTGCCGCTGATGGCGATGGTGCGCCACCGCACGGCGCGCAAATCCTCCGTGCCGGTCGCGTTGGTGTTTTCGGCGCGGATCTGGGACGAGGTGATCTTTCGCGACGAGCTGATCAAGCTCGACGACCGCCGCGACGGCTTTGACCTGGTGCTGACGCTGACGCGCGAGCCGGCTCAGCGCCCCGATGACTATTCGCGGCGGATCGACGCCCAGATGATGATGCAATCCATGTCGCGGCTGCCCGAGCCGCCGAAGCTTGCCATCGTCTGCGGCAGGAACGCCTTCGTCTCGGCCGCCGCCCAGGCGCTGATCGACGCCGACGTCCCGGCCGGCCTCATCCGCACCGAACGCTACGGGGTGTGAGCGGCTTGTCCAGCAGGCTTCGATCTCGAGCGCCGACAGCGGCTTCGAGCAGCAGGCGAGGATAGAGCCGTCATCGATCTCGTGATCGAGGACGCCGCCATTGTGGGTCATCTCCACGTGCCGGAGACCTTTTCACCTTGCAGGTTCCGCACGGGCCAAATTCGAAGGCCGCGGGAATCCTGACCCCCGAAGCGCGCGCCGTCTGCAGCACGGTCTGCCCGGCAACGCATCCGGCGTCGACATCCGAAAGCGCACCTACTAGCAACGCACAACCCTGCAGTTTGCAAGCCGCCACGGGATTCGCCTGCTTGGGATGACGGCCGGGGACGAAAGAATCCGAGGATGTGCATGTGTAGGAACCCGCCAATTACGCGCCTCGACCTGGGTCCCACAAGCCACAGAGCCCGCCCCTGCCGCCATTTCTCGTCGACGAGAGGGTGTGGCATAGGTCTTCTGGAAGGTTGGGTGGTCCGGCACATCACCTACGGCCAATCGGGCTGCCAGAACGAGCACGTTGCGCCATACTCATCGTTGACGTATCACCGCGCCTATGGCCACAGACGGCTGGAACGTGAGTCAGCTACGCCACGGTTCGCCTTTAGGAGCGCCTCGGCGGAGCTTGTAGGGAAGCAATTCCCCTTGGGGAGTGAACTCAAGCGATCATGAATTTATTTTCTCCGGATGAATGGCTCCGCATTCATTGTCGTCATGGCGTAGTCTCCTGTCCGGCGCTCTAACGCCGGATGCTTCGAGGTTGGCACCCCGGAGACTACGCCAACTCCCAAATGCAACCACTCCCGCGACGGCACCGTTTCCGGGGCATTAGCGGAACGCCGGTCTCCCTATTTTGCAGGAGGCACAGTGAACGGTACCGTCACAGATTGTCCGGCGAAGACGTTGTGGTTAGCGTCGACCAACTCGATCTTCACCTTGTGATCGCCGGGCGAAAACCCTGCAATGTCGACAGTATTGGTGTTGCCCGAATCCGCCCACAAGAATTCGTGGTCGTCGACGGTTATATGCAGATGCCCGATGCGTGGAGATGCCTTCAGGGCCCCCTCCCCAAACACCGGCACGATGTGCACGTTCTCCGTCCGGTACTGGGCCTGAAAGAGGCCTTGGGCCAGTGGGCCCGGAAGTGGTGGATCCACTATCAGTTTGGGTGCGGGTTCGTTCTCGAGTGTTTCGAACGGTGAAGCGCCGCGGACGTCCCTCGCGCTCTGGGCGAAGGCGCTCGTAGCGAGCACGGCTCCTGTCGCGACTGCGGCAAGCGTCGTGATGAGTAGGGTCATGGCATCGTGCCGAATCCGGCGCAATTCGGTCAGTTCCGACTCGGGAACGTTGACGCGGCAGGGGCGGATTGAGTCGCCGCCCGCCGCCTGCAGTGTCCCCGGAGGCGTGCTGATGACCCCGGCGGCACCCGTGGTGGCATGTAGTTCGCGCCGCGTGGGCGATAGTGATGCTGCTAACATGACGTCCTCCTATCTCTATCCGATCATTCGGATGTGAGACAAGGATCTACCGTCGGCAACATTAATTCTATTGCACTGTGGTATCGAACTCTATTGCACTATGGTATCGGCAATACCTTTGGATTAGTTCGCTCGCAAAGTTAACTTATAGAATCTCAAGAGAAATTGCGGCGCAGCGCCCAATCATTCCTAATCATCCTCGACATGTCGACCTCAATCGTCGCCCGCGGCAAGATCCGCCTGGTATCCTTGACCGACAAGGCGATAACCAGCTCCACCCCAGCCGGCGACCCGCGTCAGTGTACTCTTTGAATAAAAATCTTGTAAAATCACTAATACTAATAGTATGGTGTCGCATTTCTAAATTGATTACTCTATCTCATCTTCAAATAACTGTGACAGTAATAATATTACGTTAGGGTAAAAATGGACTGCGACTTGGAGTAGAGAATAGATGATACTGTCGGCGGATCGACGATCTCAACTTCATGCGAATTCGGTTGCTTGCTGCTGAGTCCGCAGCTGTAGGAGGCCCCTGTCAAACGCTCATGCACAAGAGGCACTTACTGCAATGTTCCGGCTATCCTGGCTGTTACCGGTGGAGTTCGAGCTGATACGAAGGGCGAGCGGCGAGCATTCGTTGCCTGCCATGGCTCAATAGCACCGGCTGCAATTCCATCCGTCTTTAATGCGGCTGAAGTCCGCACCCTATCGCCACCGCCCTCCATGCGATGCGACCCCGCTTGGCGGGTTTGCAGCGACCAACCCAGTGCGCGGTTTGCTTGGACTGTCCGTTCCTTGGAGAGATAACGGCTTGCAAGGTATACCGGATCATAGGCGGGCTGCATCGCATACTCTGATCCGCTACCGTATCAGCCTTTGTGCGCTGGCAGCAATCAGCTATTTTTTTGGCCCAATCGAGTATTGATGCGTGAGAGAGCCCGACATTTCGGCCCGGCTCTCCATTTCAGGCAAGCGGGATCAGCAGCGCTTTCGATCGGATTCGAGGCTGAAGCCGTGGGTGTCTAGCTGTTTGATCTCGGACTTTGATGATGCAATCTTCTCGCAGTCTGGGGAGATTCACTATGGGCCAGGTTCTACACGGCAGCGCCACAACGACAGAGGCAACCCGTCGAGCAATACAAAATAGTCAAGAGAGCCTGAGAGCTCTTTCGAAGCGGTACGGGATCAATCAGAAGACCGTTGCCAAATGGAAGAAGCGGACGTCGTTGGCTGATCTGCCGACCGGGCCGAAAGAACCGCACTCCGCGATTTCCATATCAACCTTTCTTCCGCATTCGCTCCACAAGCGCGACAAGTTGTTCCATTTCATCACTCGACTCGCTAGCGCCGGTCGTTTCCGCCTTCAATCCGGCGATGATTTCCGCCTGCCGGTTGGTCGCGACGGTGCCGTAACTGGTGAACGTCGTCAGTACCTGCTCATGGCCCAGGTTCTGGCTCCATGCCTTAAACTGTTCCGCCGATCGGCAGCGCTGTTCTCCGAGCATGGCTAGCGTATCCCGCAAGCTATGCGGGTTGGCATAGGGCAGGCCCGCCGCCTCGAAGGCTGTCTTGAAAATGCGCCGGATGGCAGACGCGTTTTTCCAATGGTCGCGCGAAAGGCCGGCGGCGCTGAACAGGCCGGCGTTGGTAAGCGCGACTCTTGTTGCCGGAAACAACGGATCATCCGGGCCGAACCACAATTTGACTTTGAGGTGATCGATCCAGTCGGCAAGGATCGCTTCGACGTCTTCGCCAACGGGAAAAAAGAAGGTGGTGAAGCTCTTACGGTTCTTGGTCCGGACCTCGCGGGCATCCTGAAACACACTTCGAGCGGTAAGATCGACATGCTTTAGACTAAACGACGCTACGGCATTGTCCCGCGCGCCGGTCAAAAGCGTGAAGGCGATAATCGCCCGGTCCCGCTGCTCGACGTCGCTGCCGGCCGGCATCAGCGAAAGCACCCGTTTGATGTGATCGATCGTCGGCACCTTCTTGTCGCGCCGCGCCGTCGCAATCCTGCTGTCATTGGCGCTCGGATTGAAATAGTCCGCATCCGCATAAGAAATCCGCGACTTGTAGCCCGGCTGTCCGGCAAGCCAGAAGAAGAAGGCCTTGAGCGCCATCAGCCGCGAATGGACCGTTGCCTTGGAAAGCGCCCTGCCGGTCTTGGCGTTGCGCTGTCGCCCCAGGTGAGCCTTGAAGCCCTTGGCCTGCTCGATATGGAACTTGGCGAAATCGCGATAGTTCGACCATTGCTCGAAACCGGCGATTGTTGCCGCGACAAGATCCACGCTGCTCACATCTATGCGCTTGGCTTCCTTTAGATAATCGAAATAATGGCGCTTGATGCGCTCGTTTTTCGGGTGGTGTTTTTTCATGGCTCCAGTCCCTTCTCGAAGTGATCATTGCAACGGGGATTGCCCATCTCGTTTAGGCGTGGATGACCTTGGGGAAATGAAACCGCTGCTTGGCGCTCCAGAAGGGGCAATTTGGACGCGCTGAAGTTCTTGTGCGTGATCGTCTCGCAGGCTTCGCAGATCGCGCTAAGCTGTCCGCTGAGTGCTGTTCGTGGGGTGTAGTCGATCAGCCCGCCGGCAGCGGGTCTTGGTTCCCGACAACGGAAGCAGAAGAATTCGTGGAGCGCGCAACGCTGCTTCGGCTTGTCTCGCTTGGCTAGGAAGTCGCGCAAATCGCCGCCCAGGATCAAGAAGGGCCGTTGGTCGGCGATATGTTGCAATCCTGCCTTCAGCCACCGCCGGACGCTGCCCTTCGCTACGCCAAGCACTTTTGCCGCTTCTTCCACTGTGTAGCTGTAATGCCGCTTGATCGCCCGCCGGTTCGGGCGGCGCCCGGCCATTTACCGACCCCCGTCGTCAATCAACGATCGAATGTCCTCCACCCGCCACGCCGTGATGCGCGGGCCAAGCTTCACCGGCTTCGGAAACCGCCCATCCTTGATGCCGGCCCACCAAGTGGACTTGCTGACGGGGATCGGTCCGTTCGGCGCGATGATCGCGGAAAGCCGGACAAAGCCGGTTGTGGGGAAATTGGTGTTGTTCGGCATGGTGCCACCTCGTCTTGGTTGAACTGAGATGGTTCTAGATTGGCCGATAAGGACGTTGGCCGAATTCGGTTTACGCAAAACCGAATTCGGTTTTGGGCGGAGTTACTCGGTTACGTGACCGGGAAGCAGGGCTTTGGCTTCGTTGAGATATTTTCGGATGGTGTCTTCGTCCAGAGGTATGCCGAGTTCGCGAAGGGCTGTTGCGATATTTGCCACGGCGCTGTTTTTCGCCATCTCCGGGCGGTAGTGGTATTTCTTGATCGCCATGGTGACTACCAGCTTCAGAAGGCTATCCCGCTCACGGGTCCCTATCTCCGGTTGGCTTGTGCGGCTATTGCTTTTTTGGCGTTGGCTCACGGTCTCAACGAGTTCAGCATTCTTCGCTTTCAGGATCTCGACGATCGTTTGGTATTCGGCGATCATGCTTTTGGTTTTTGCCGAATATTCGTCGAGGTACTTAGAGTTGCCCTTCATCGCTTGCAGCCGGTCTTCTCGTTCCTTGGCGAGAATTGCTTGTAGGTCCGAAAGCGCTTTCTGTTTCTGATCGAAAAGGCTTTTCCAATCGGAAATTTGGACGCCTAGCGCTTCGATTTCGGTCGCAAGCTGTTCTGGAATTTCGAATCGCATTCGGCGAGCCCAGGCGACTACTATGGATGGAATGGTCTTATCCCATAATTGACCCATCGCTTTCGCACGGGTGACAATGGTGCGATGTTGTTCGTATCGGCGGACGAAATCGGATTCCGAATAAAAGGAGCCGATGGTTTGCCAATTGACCCTTCGAGGATCCTTTCCAAGGGAAAGCGCTACAATCTCTTCGAGCGACCAAAAGGACAATTTCGCCCAGTATTGGAAATCGGCGGTGCTTGTCGGCTGATTGTAAAAGCGCTCGTTCTCTTGCCGCTTTTTTACAGCGACAGTGATTTCGGATGCGCGCTCGCGTGCTTCGGCAATCCGCGCTTTTAATTCTGCCGGGGAAAGCTGCGCCAGCTCTTCGCGGAAAGATGCGGCTTCAGCGTCAGCAGCTTTCCGCTTCTCCTCAAAATCCGGATCATAGGTCTTCCCGACGTTTTCGGAGCGAGCCCCGAAACGCAAGATGGGGTAACGGTCAAAGACCAGAAACTGAATAGGGTCTAGTGCCCACAATGGTTCGAGCTTTGGCATTGCCGATTTCGCCCCGCTATCGCTGCCGGATCATAGACTCGACGGCAATGAGAAAAGAAGGGGCGGTTCCAGTCTCTTGCCTCTAATCCACCAGTGACTTCATCTTGATCATTTCCGAAGCCCACCAGTCCGCCATCTTCACACGCTCTTCCCAATAGAGCGCCCGATGATAGGCTTTGCGAACCTCATCAGCGCCGACATGGGCCAGTTCCGCTTCGATCGCATCGGGCGACCACTTGCGGCTTTCGTTCAGCAGGGACGAAGCGCTTGCCCGGAAACCGTGGGACGTCGCCTCCTCTGGGGTGAAGCCCATGCGTCGCAGGGCGCTGTTCATGGTGTTTTCGCTCATGGTGCGGGTGCGAGACGTCACGGCGGGGAACAACAGCTTCCCGTCGCCGGTCAGGGTGCGAAGTTCTTCGAGAATCGCCAAAGCGTGCGCCGAAAGCGGCTTGCGATGGTGACGGCGCATCTTCATGCGTGAAGCCGGCAGCGTCCAGATTGCCTTGTCGAAATCGATTTCACTCCATTCCGCTTGGCGAAGCTCGCCGGGTCGGGGATAAAGCAGCGCCATCAACTGAAGGGCCATACGCGTTTCTGGCATGCCTTCATAAGCCCAGATCGCTCGTAGTAAGCCACCAAACGCTTTTTTGCCGGTAACAGCGGCCCGGTGTGAGACAACCGGTGCCGTCAACGCGCCCTTCAGGCCGAAAGTCGGATCGTTGTCCGTGCGGGCCGTGGCAATGGCGTAACGGAAAATCTGCCCGACGGTCGAACGAACGCGCCGCGCGGTCTCATAGTTTCCCTTGGCTTCAATTTTTCGCAACGGAACAAGGATTTCGGCAGCGGTGATTTCGGATATTGGACGCGAACCAATGTCGGGCAGGGCAAGGCCTAGCAGCCATTCCTTCTTGTTGCGGGTCGTGTCCGCTTTGCCCTCTTTCGCGATCTTCAACAGGTATTCGTCCGCCACGGCCTTGAAGGTCACAGCATTGCTGGCCTGTTTCGCGATACGCTCCAGCTTCGCATGCTGCGAAGGGTTAATCCCCTTGGCCAATAGCGCCTTGGCAATGTCTCGCTGCCGACGGGCATCGGCAAGCGAGATTGCCGGATAGGCTCCCAGAGCCATAGTCTGCTGTTTGCCATCGAAGCGATAGGACAACCGCCACAGCTTTGAACCTCGCGGGGACACCAGAATGTGCAGTCCGCCGCCATCACTGTATTTTGTTGGCTTTTCTGTTGGTTTCAGAGCCTTTAAGGCGGTATCTGTGAGCGCCATGTTGGTATCCAGCCGAAAATCTGTTGGCATCGGGCCAATCCGCTGTTGGCATTTCCTGCCAAGCACCAACGATGCTACCAACAATATTCTCGGATGCAACGGGACGTCACCGGACGCCAGAGAACAAAAAAACCCGGAAAACCGGGCTTTTTGCTTTGCTTCTGGACCATCTAGGACAGTCTGAAACGGGAATTTGGTGCCCAGAAGAGGACTCGAACCTCCACACCCTTTCGGGTACCAGCACCTGAAGCTGGCGCGTCTACCAATTCCGCCATCTGGGCGACGGAGAGCGATGTAAGGGGGTGGCCCCTGACTGTCAACTGGGTTTTTGAAGTTTTTCTGACAGTTGGCGAAAAAGCGGCCGATCACATGCGAGGGAGCGCCGAAGGGTGGGCATAGCGCTCCGGTTGGCACGCCCTATATAGAGGAAATATCGAAAGGAATGCATCATGCTTGCTCCCCGCACGCTTCTGCTCGCCGGTCTCTTGGCCGTTTTGTCACCCGCCGTCGCCGGGGCCGATTCGCTGAAGCTGGGCAAGCCCGGGGTCGGGCCGCTCAATACCGGCTCGACGCTTTGCGATTTTCGCGGCTGCTTCGGGTTCGGGCCGCAGCAATGGCATCGCCCCGCCTATGTCCAGCCGAACTACCGCCCGCGCGGCGCGGGGCCGACCTATTACCGGCCGGGCGCTGCCGGGCCGCCGCAGCTGACCTATGATCCGCCGCCGGTGCAAAGGGTGCAGCCGAAGGCGCGCGACATGAACAGCCATGCCGCCTGGTGCAGCAACGAGTACCGCTCCTACAATCCGCGGACGGATCGGTTCCTCACCTATGAGGGCATCTACAAGACCTGCCGCTCGCCCTATCGCTGATCGTCGTGATTAGCTTTCGAGCGAGGCGCGGTCGACATGGCCGAGATCTCGGCCGGGCTCGACGATGTCGCGGACCCGCTGCTTCAGCTCCTTCGGCCCGGGAAAGCCGCCGTCGCGCTTGCGCTCCCAGATCAGATCGCCATTGACGCGGATCTCGAAATTGCCGCCGGTGGCGGGGATCAGCGCCACTTCACCGAGGCTGTCGGAAAAGGTGTGCAGAAGCTCCTGCGCCATCCAGCTGGCGCGCAGCAGCCAGTTGCACTGGGTGCAGTAGAGGATCGTGACGCGGGCTTTTTCGGTCATGGCGATGTCCTTTCGTTTGTTGAGATTTAAGCCCTGTGGCGCGTGCGCGCAATCGCCCTCGCTAGAGCATGATGCCGAAAAGTGTGAGCGGTTTTCGGGCGACATCATGCTCCAACTATTTAATTAAGAACAGGATTCAGATTTTGGGCCGAACCGGCCTAAAGCCTGAATCCTGTTCTGGCGTCTTGCGCGCCGTCCTCCGCCATGGTCTCTTCCGATGGTCGGCCATACCAGGAAGAGCCCATGCGCGTCGCAGTCATCGAAAATATGCGAAATACCGGCCTCGGCGCGCTTGCCGCAGCGCTCGACGAGGCGGGAGCGGAGATCGAGTGGTTCCGGGTGTGGCAGGACGGCATCCTGCCGCTGGATATATCGGGCCATGACGCGCTGGTCGTTCTCGGCGGCGAGCAGAGCGCGCTGGATGACGAAACCCATCCCTATCTGCCGGAGCTCGCCCGGCTCACGCGCCGCTTCGGCGATGCCGGCAAGGCCGTGCTCGGCATCTGCCTCGGCAGCCAGATTCTCGCCCGCGCTTATGGCGCCAACAATCACTTAGGGATCGCTCGCGAATTCGGCTGGCACCGGATCGGCGTCACCGTCGATGGCCGGGCCGATCCGCTGCTGTCGGCGCTTGGCGGCGAGTTCACCATCTTCGAATGGCATGCCGACACGTTTTCCCTGCCTGAGGGCGCGGTGCGTCTCGCCTCGAGCCCCGTCGCCGAGAACCAGGCCTTCCGCATCGGTCGCGCCGTCTATGGCACCCAGTTCCATTTCGAGGCCAATTCGGACGTCGTCGAGCAATGGAAGGCCGAATTTCCCGACACGATCGCGCGTATTGCGCCGGGCTGGCTGGAGAACCATGCAGAGCTGGCGGCAAGGCATGGCGGAGCCGCCGATGCCGCGGGCCTTGCCATTGCGCGCGCCTGGGTCAGCCTGATCGAACGGGAAGAGGTCGAAATGCTGTCGCAGGCCTCGGCGTGAGGGGTGATGCGATGGCGGCCAGTGAACGCGAAAAGATGGCGGCAGGCGAATGGTATTGCTGCCTCGATGACGAGCTCGATCTCTTGCGCCGGCAGGCGCGCATGGTCGTCCATGCGCACAACACGCTGCCGCCGGATGAGCGCGGCGCGATGGCGCCGGCCCTGAGGGCACTCTTTGCGCAGGCAGCACTCAATGTCTTCATCGAAGCACCGTTTCACTGCTCCTACGGCATCAACATCACTCTCGGCGAACGCGTCTATTTCAATGCCGGCTGCACCATCCTCGATTCCGGCCGGGTGACGATCGGTGATCGCAGCATGTTCGGCCCGGGGGTGCAGATCTATTGCGCCGAGCATCACAAGGAGCCGGCGCTTCGCAGCATGGGCATCGAGATCGCTCGGCCAGTCACCATCGGCAACGACGTCTGGATCGGTGGCAGCGCCATCATCCTCGGCGGCGTCACCATCGGCGACGGTGCGATTGTCGGCGCCGGTGCGGTGGTCACCAGGGATGTGCCGGCCGGCGCAACCGTAGTCGGCAATCCGGCCCGCATCCGCTAACGCCGGCTCCTATCCCGTGATGGCCCCTCGCCATCTCGACAGCGGCGATCATTCCGCTAGATCAGAGGGCAAAACGGGAGGGAAGCATGAACGAACTGAATTTACCGATGGAGGGTGGCTGCCGTTGCGGCCGGGTGCGATTGAAGATCAGCGCTCCGCCGCTGCTCACCATGGCCTGCCATTGCACGGGGTGCCAGAAGATGACATCAAGCGCCTATTCGCTGAGTGCGGCCATCCCAAGCGAAGGCTTCGAGGTGACGCAAGGCGAACCGGTGATCGGCGGCCTGCATGGCGTCACGAAGCATTATTTCTGCCCGCATTGCATGAGCTGGATGTTCACCCGGCCGGAAGGCATGGACTGGTTCGTCAATCTGCGCGCGACCATGCTCGACGATCCGAGCTGGTTCACGCCCTTCATCGAAACCTGGACAAGCGAGAAGCTGTCCTTCGCCGAGACCGGGGCGGTGTACAGCTACGCGGCGCTGCCCGAAATGGACGCCTATGAGGGGCTGGTGAAGGAATATATGGGCAGGGGATGAGGCTCAGAAACCCTGGAAGAGAAAATCGACGGCGGCGATAATTCGATCACTGTCGGCGGTAAGATCCGCCACCACGCCTCCAATCTCCTTTACGGAAATTGCGCCGGTGAATTGGGTAGCCATCACATAGGGCAGGTCATTGATCACGAATTGTGGATTGAGCTGACGCATGATTTTGGGAAGCGCTTGCAATGGAAGCATCGGCGCCAGGGTCCGCGTTGTCAGCTCACCAAGCAAGTCGAACTGCAGATCGAGGGCAAGCGCGTCGGTATGCATGAGATTGTAAACATGAAACCGAGCCATCAGAACTGTCGATATTTCTGAAACGGCAGACCGTGCTTTTCGACATAGGCATTGGAAGCGGCAATAGCCTCGGCGTTCTCGATACGCCAAAGCCGCTCGCGCTCCGCCTTTATGGCCTGTGCGATACCATCTTCCGCCGCCCGGGATATGTTGATCTTGAGCTCGCGCGCCTGGGAAACGAGACCTTCATCAAGAGAAAGGTTCGCTGCTTTTCTCGTCTGCTGAGCCATAACGATCTCCGCAATCTTATGCGCACATCGTATGCGCATAAGATACCGTTGAGAAGCGTTATTCGTCGCCCATCTTCAGCGCGGCGATGAAGGCTTCCTGGGGGATCTCCACCTTGCCGAACTGGCGCATGCGCTTCTTGCCGGCCTTCTGCTTGTCGAGCAGCTTGCGCTTGCGGGTGGCGTCGCCGCCGTAGCATTTCGCGGTGACGTCCTTGCGCAGCGCCGAGATCGTCTCGCGGGCAATGACGTTGCCGCCGATCGCGGCCTGGATCGGGATCTTGAACATGTGCTTCGGGATCAGCTCCTTGAGCTTCTCACACATGTCGCGGCCGCGCTTTTCGGCAGCCGTCCGGTGCACCATCATCGACAGCGCGTCGACCGGTTCGCCGTTGACGAGGATCGACATCTTTACGAGGTTGCCCTCGCGGTGGTCGGTCAGCGTGTAGTCGAAGGAGGCATAGCCCTTCGAGATCGACTTCAGCCGGTCGTAGAAATCGAACACGACTTCGTTGAGAGGCAGGTCGTAGGTCAGCATCGCGCGCGTGCCGACATAGGTGAGTTCGATCTGGATGCCGCGCCGGTCCTGGCAGAGCTTCAGGATACTGCCGAGATAGTCGTCGGGCGTCAGGATCGTCGCGCGGATCCACGGCTCGTGGATTTCCGAGATCTTGACGACATCTGGCATGTCGGCCGGATTGTGCAGCTCACGCTCCGTGCCGTCGGTCATGTACATCTTGTAGACGACGGAGGGTGCGGTGGCGATGAGGTCGAGGTCGAACTCGCGCTCCAGCCGTTCCTGGATGATTTCGAGATGCAGCAGGCCGAGGAAGCCGCAGCGGAAACCGAAGCCGAGTGCCGCCGATGATTCCATTTCGAAGGAGAAGGAGGCGTCGTTGAGGCGAAGCTTGCCCATGGCGGCGCGCAGATCCTCGAAATCGGCGGCATCGACCGGGAAGAGGCCACAGAACACCACCGGCTGGGCCGGCTTGAAGCCCGGCAGCGCCTGGGCCGTCGGCCGCTTGTCTTCGGTGATCGTGTCGCCGACGCGGGTATCGGCCACTTCCTTGATCGAGGCGGTGATGAAGCCGATCTCGCCGGGGCCGAGGCGGTCGATATTGACCATCTTCGGCGTCAGCACGCCGACGCGCTCCACCTGGTATTTCGCATCGGTGCCCATCATCCGCACCGTCTGGCCCTTGGTCAGCACGCCGTCGATGACGCGGACCAGAACCATGACGCCGAGATAGGCGTCGTACCAGCTGTCGACCAGCAGCGCCTTCAGCGGCGCCTTTTCGCCGCCCGGGCTCTTCGGCGCCGGCAGCTTGTGGACGATCGCCTCCAGCACGTCGGGAATGCCAAGGCCGGTCTTTGCCGAAATCAGCACCGCCTCCGAAGCGTCGATGCCGATCACTTCCTCGATCTGCTCCTTGATGCGGTCGGGTTCGGCGGCCGGCAGGTCGATCTTGTTGAGGACGGTGACGATCTCGTGATTGTTGTCGATCGCCTGGTAGACGTTGGCGAGTGTCTGCGCTTCGACGCCCTGGCTGGCATCGACGACAAGCAGCGAACCCTCGCAGGCCGACAGCGACCGCGAGACTTCATAGGCGAAGTCGACGTGGCCGGGCGTGTCGATCAGGTTGAGAATGTATTTCTCGCCGTTATTAGCCTGGTAGTGCAGGCGCACGGTCTGGGCCTTGATGGTGATGCCGCGCTCGCGCTCGATATCCATATTGTCGAGCACCTGCTCGGACATTTCGCGCTCGGCAAGGCCGCCCGTCGTCTGGATCAGGCGGTCGGCCAGCGTCGATTTGCCGTGGTCGATATGGGCCACGATCGAAAAGTTGCGGATATGGGACAGCGGAGTGGTGGAATTGGTGCTCATGCGCGCCATATAGCAGCGCCGCCCCCTGCCGCAAAGCGGTAATTATCCCGCTGTTTACGCTATTTCGTCCTGTGTCGGCGCCTATCAGACCGGCCACGTCTCCAGCCGCCAGGCCGAATCCCAGAACATCCATTCATATTGCGAGGCGCGCACGAAGACATCGGTCATTTGCGCCCGTTCCACCGGCGATGCGGCGCGGGCGGCAATGTCGGTCAGCGCGATCACTTCGCGGGCACCGGCGGCAAATTGCGGATCGCCATAGGTGTTGATCCAGGCCTGGAAGGCATTGCCCTCGATAACAGGCCGGTTCTTGATCGCTTCGCCGACATGCCAGTAGATCCAGAAGCAGGGAAGGATGGCGGACAGCGCCACCGCGTAGGAGCTGTGATAGGCGGTGGCAAGCAGGAAGTTCGTATAGGCAAAGCCGGCAGGCGAGGGCTCGGCTGATGTAACATCGGCGGAGGTGATGCCGAACTGGGTGAGGAAGCCGGCATGCAGGCCCTGTTCGACGGTGATCGCCTTCTGCGCCGAACCGAGAAAACGCAGGACCTGCGCATTGTCGGGCGCCTTGGCCGCAACGATCGCCAGGCATCGCGCATAATGCTTGAGGTAGAGCGCATCCTGCAGGATGTAGTGCCGGAAAACCTCGGGCGGCAGCGTGCCGTCCGAAAGGCGCTGCAGCAGCGGCAACGCCTCGATTTCAGCCATGATCGGCGCGATCCTGTCCCAGGCGGCAGCCGTGAAGCTTTCCGTCGTTTCCGTGCTCTGCATGCTGCCGTCCATCACTCTCTCCTCGGATTACGCCGCCATATATGGACGGCGCAGCGGCGAAAGCAAGCCGCGTTTTGGCCGCTTTTCGTAGACACTTGATTCCATCATCAGATAATGTATTTCTCTTATAGTGGAATCACGGGGCTGGAAAATGGAACCGGAACTCGAACAGGCGATCGGCATCCGCATCCGCACGCTGCGGCAGGAAAAGGCTCTGACGCTCGATGATCTTGCTGCGGCCTCCGGCGTCAGCCGGGCGATGATCTCGCGTATTGAGCGGGCGGAGGCGAGCCCGACCGCCTCGCTGCTGGCAAGGATCTGCGCCGCGCTCGGCCTGTCGCTGTCGGCCTTCTTCGCGGAAGAGGGGCAGGCCTCGCCGCTCGCCCGGAGGCAGGAACAGCAGGTCTGGCGCGATCCGGAGACCGGTTATATCAGACGGTCTGTTTCACCCCCGGGCACCGCCTCCGATGTCGATATCGTCGAGGTTGAATTCCCGGCCGGCGCCCGCGTCAGCTTCCCCCCGCATGCGAGCGCCCATGGCATGACGCAGCATATCTGGCTGTTCGACGGCGAACTGGAGATGACGGCGGCTGAGATCGTCTACCGGCTGCGGCCGGGCGATTGCCTCTTCATGCCGGTCGGCGAGGGTCACGTCTTCCACAATCCCGGCAACGCGCCCGCACGCTATTGCGTCGTGCTCGATCGCGGCGGCCGATAACAGTATTCATTTCAGGAGAACAGCATGCCTGCTATTCGTACCCTTTCCGCCGAGGAGGCCCGCGCCGCCATTCCGGCCCTTTCGCAAGTGCTTGTCGATTGCGTGGCGGGCGGCGCCTCCGTCGGCTTCATGCAGCCCTATGGGCCTGAAGATGCCGAGCCCTATTGGCGTGATGTCGCCGATGCCGTTGCCACCGGCGGCAATCTGCTGCTGGTTGCCGAACTCGACGGCAGGATCGTCGGCACCGTCCAGGTGGGCGCCGCACAGATGCCGAACCAGCCGCATCGCGGCGACCTGAAGAAGCTGCTGGTGCATCGCTCCGCCCGCGGCAAGGGGCTCGCCCGGCTGCTGATGGATGCCGCCGAGCGTGAGGCGGCAAGCCGCGGCAAGACCCTGCTCGTGCTCGACACGGCAACCGGCAGCGATGCCGAGGCGATCTATCCGCGCCTGGGCTGGCAGCGTGTCGGTGTCATCCCCAATTACGCGCTGTGGCCGGAAGGCGGCTTCTGCGCCACCACCCTGTTCTACAAGCGGCTTACCTGATTGCGCCGGCCCCGCTCATGCCGGCCTGGCGAAGACCGGAAGCGCGCCGCCAAGCGTCGTGCCCGCCGTCCATTGCACCGCATTCCAGCCGAACTGTCGCGCCGCTTCGATGTTTTCGGCCATATCGTCGATGAAGGCGATGTCGCCGGGCAGCACGCCGGCCCGCTCGGTCGCCAGCCGGAAGAAATCGGGAGAAGGCTTGTTGTGTCCGAGTGCTGCGGAATAGATGATGTCGTCGAAATGTGCGCTAAGGCCGATCTGCTCCATCAGGTAGCGTGCCCGCCTATGCTCCTGGTTGGTCGCCAGCAAGAGAGTGATGCCGCTTTGCCTGAGAGCAGCGAGTTCTTCGAGCAGATTGCGGTCGAGACGGGAATCGTTTTCGAACCAGTAGTCGATCAGTGTTTCGGCGCTGAGGTGGGGCGCAATCTTTGCCAGAACGCCGGCGAGCCTCGGCTCCAGCGTCTCGCGGCCGACGATGATATCGCGCCAGTGGGTCTGGAAGAATTCCTGCTGCAGCAGGTCGACCCGCAGACCGAGGTCGCGTTCCAGATAGGTGAAGTGAGGCAGGCCGTCGGCGGGGCGACCATGAATGAGTACGCCGTCGACATCGACCATCAGCACTTTCATGCGGAATATTTCCTCGTTCTCAAAACACCGGCGAAGGTGGCGTCATCCGCCTGGACGTTCAAGACGGCGCGCCACTTTTTTGTCGCGGCCGAGCCGTGTAAATCTCCATCGTCAATCAAGGGCAGGATCTGAAATGCGCGTCATCTATTCCGAAGACCACAAGCTGCGCGATGCCAGGACCGAGCTGCATGCCGGCCAACTGGTGACGCCCTTCGAGGCGCCGTTTCGCGCCGAATGGATCCTGGCGGCGGTCAAGGAGGTGGGCTTTACCGACGTGGTGGCGCCTGATGCGCATGGATTGGAAACGGCGCTAGAGGTGCATGATCCCGCCTATCTGGATTTTCTTGCCACCGTCTGGGACCGCTGGGTGGCGGCCGGTTTCACCGGCGAGGCGATCGCCAATTCCTTCGCCGTTCGCCGTACCAGCCAGCGCGTGCCCAACAATATCGTCGGCGCGATCGGCCATTACGCCAATGCCGCCGATACCTCGATCACCAAGGGCTCCTACGAGGCGGCGATCGCCTCCATGCGCTGCGCGATCACAGGCGCCGATTGGCTGAATGCCGGCAATCGTTTCGCCTTCGCGCTCTGCCGCCCGCCCGGCCACCATGCCGGCATCGATCTCTTCGGCGGTTATTGCTTCATCAACAATTCAGGTGTCGCGGCGCAGCGGCTGCTCGACCATGGTGCGAGAAAAGTCGCGGTGCTGGATGTCGATTTCCACCACGGCAACGGCACGCAGGATCTTTTCTATCACAGAGGCGATGTCTTCACCGCCTCGCTGCATGGCGATCCGATGCATGCCTTTCCCTATTTCCTCGGCCATGCCGACGAGGAAGGCGAGGGGGAGGGCGAAGGTAGCAACCGCAACTATCCGATGCTCCCGGGCACGCCTTGGGATGTCTGGTCTTCGGCCCTTGCCGATGCGCTCACCCGCATCAAGACCTTCGGCGCCGAGGCGATCGTCGTGGCACTCGGCGTCGACACTTTCGAGCGCGATCCGATCTCCTTCTTCAGCCTCACCTCCGACGATTTCACCCGCATGGGCGCGATGATATCAGCCGCCGGCCTGCCGGTGCTCGCCTGCATGGAGGGCGGCTACGGTGTGCCGGAGATCGGCCTCAACGTCGCCAATGTCCTCAAGGGCCTGGAAGCCTGATCTCTGCCGATGACCGACGAGACCGTTCCCTCCGACATTCCGACACCCCGCATGCTGAGCTGGGCGCGCAACTCCACCGTCTATCGCCTCGAGCGGCGGATGATGACGGAAAAGCAGCTGTTTGACGCCATTGCCCGCAAGGCGAAGGAGAAATTCGAGGATATCAGCGCGGCGCAACTCAAGGCCGTTGCCGATTTCGCCGTCAAATTTGCCTATGACAATAAGGTGCTCGACGATAGCGCCTATGCGGAGATCAGCACGCGCTCGGCCGTGCGCGGCGGTAAATCGAAGCGCGCGATCGCCCAGAAGCTTGCTGCCAAGGGCGTCTCCAGCGACAAGGTCGAAGTGGCACTTGAGGAGGCTGACGATCTCTATGCCGCAGCGATCTTTGCCCGCAAACGCGCCTTCGGCCCCTTCCGCCGGGTCGAGCTCGACGAAAAGCGAAAGGCGAAAGAGCTTTCGGCTTTCGCCCGCAACGGCTTCAGCTTCGACATCGGCAGGAAGGTCTTCGACATGAGCTTTGAAGACGCCGAAGAGGTCATCCTTGCTGGCCGATCTTTGGCGCCTCAGCATCAGCGCTCTTGATCCCGGCATGAAAAGTTTGAATTTGGTTCTCACCCGTCTTCGGCCTAGAACCGCGCCAGGATCGGGGGCCACATGGACATCAAGAATATCGAGACCGGGACAGACGGCGCAGCCTTGATTGCGCAGCCGGGCGTATCGCCGAGTTCGGGTGGCTTGGCGGCCGGTGTCGCGATGTGCCTGATGTCGATGTCTTCGATCCAGTTCGGCGCAGCACTGTCTTCGTCAGCCATTGCGACCTATGGCGTTGCCGGCGCCACCTGGCTGCGGCTTGCTTTCGCGGCGATCATCCTTGCCGTCGTCGTCAGGCCTTCGGTGCTGCGTTATAGCGGCGCCCAATGGCGGGCGACATTGCTGCTCGGCACGACGACGGCCGCCATGACGCTCTGCTTCTTCGCGGCGATCCAGCGGCTGCCGCTCGGCCTGGCGATCGCCATCGATTTCCTCGGGCCGCTCTCGGTCGCCGTCTTCGGCTATGGCCTGACCTGGCGGCTCGCCTGGCCGTTGATCGCTGCGGCCGGCATTCTCTTCCTCGCCCATGACGGCGAAGGCTGGGTCGGCAATCTTCCGGGCGTCCTCTTCGCTCTCGGCTCGGCTGTGGGATGGGCGGTCTATATCCTACTGACGAAGAAAGTCGGCGCTGCCTTCAAGGGTCTGGAAGGCCTCTCGATGTCGCTGATCGTTGCCGGCCTCGTCGCGACCCCCTTCGGCCTTGCCGAGACAGGGGGCGCCTTCACGCTGAAGGGACTGGTCGAGGTTCTCGGCCTTGCCATCCTCGTGCCGCTCTTGCCCTATGCGCTGGAAATGGTGGCGCTGCGGCGCATGCCGTCGGCATCCTTCGGCATCCTGATGAGCCTCGAACCGGCGATCGGCGCGCTCGCCGGCTTTCTGATCCTCGCCCAGCCGATGACCGCGCTGCAGATACTGGGTACGGCGCTCGTGGTGGCGGCCAGCGCCGGCGCCACCGCCTCGGCGGCGAAGACTTAGAGCTGAATGCCTGCGCTATTTCGTTAATTTGGATCAGGCGGGTTTGCGCTTGGGATCGTCGAGAGCCGGATTGTAGAACAGCGACAGCACCAGGCTCTTGGCGATCCGTTCCGCCGTCGCCATGAACCAGGTCTTGGCCTCCGGCGACGGGGCGATGTCGTCGAGTGTTGCGGCAAACAGCGACAGCCACTTCGGAAAGAGATCCGGTGTCAGGTTTGCCACATGAGTATGCGCCTGCACCGGCTTGCCGCCATAGGCGCCGCTGCGGAAGGCGACAGCCGACCAGAAGCCCTTCATTTTCGCCATATGCTCCGGCCAGCGGCCGGCCAGCTTGGCGTCGAACACCGGGCCGAGATCGGGATGCGTTAACACGCGCCCGTAAAAGGTCTCGACCAGCCTGTCGATGAAGGCCGCGTCGACGCCCATATCCCGCATCTCGGCCTCCGCCCTTTCGCGGATCGCCGCGACATGAGCAGGGCGGCCCTGAATGTCATTGTCCATTCCAAAACCCCGGCGCCGCGTGATGCGGCGCCCTTTCATATAGGTGTTTATGCCAGCGCACCAAAGTCGTCCGTGCCGCTTGCGGCAATCTGTCAGCGCTGTAGCACTTTGAATTGCCTCACGCACTTGACCGCCATCGCCGCGTTCTTTAGATTTAGAATAATTCTAAAAATTGGAGAAGATCATGCTGGCGCGGTTTTTCAGATCCTCGAAACGATCTTTCGAGTCGCTGTCCGAGCAGGAGATCCTTGCCCTTGGGATCGCCTCCGAGGAAGACGATGCCCGCATCTATCTTGCCTATGCCGACAGACTGCGCCGCGAATTTCCGGCCTCGGCCAAGGTCTTCGAGGACATGGCCGAGGTCGAGGATACGCATCGCAAGTCGTTGATCGAGATCCATCGCCAGCGTTTCGGTGAACGCATTCCGTTGATCCGGCGCGAGCATGTGGAGGGCTTCTACGAGCGCAAGCCGGACTGGCTCAGGGCAAACCTTTCGCTGGATGCGATGCGCAGGGAATCCGAGGCGATGGAGGAGCAGGCCTATCGCTTCTATGTCGAGGCGGCAAAGCGGACCTCGGACGCCTCGACGCGCCAGCTTCTCGGTGATCTCGCCCTCGCCGAACAGGGGCATGAAGATATTGCCCGCATGCTGGGCGACAAACATACGCCCGAAGACGTCAAGCACGACGAGGACGAGACGGTGCGCCGGCAATTCGTGCTGACCTATGTGCAGCCTGGCCTTGCCGGGCTGATGGATGGCTCGGTCTCGACGCTGGCGCCGATCTTCGCCGCCGCCTTCGCCACGCAGGATACCTGGCAGACCTTCCTCGTCGGCCTTTCGGCCTCCGTCGGCGCCGGCATTTCGATGGGCTTCACCGAAGCCGCCCATGACGACGGCAAGATCTCCGGCAGAGGCTCGCCGGTCAAGCGTGGCCTTGCCTGCGGCATCATGACGGCGCTCGGCGGTCTCGGCCACGCACTGCCCTATCTGATCCCGCATTTCTGGACGGCGACGATCACCGCTGCCGTCGTTGTCTTCTTCGAGCTCTGGGCAATCGCCTTCATCCAGAACCGCTACATGGAAACCCCCTTCCTGCGCGCCGCCTTCCAGGTGGTGCTCGGCGGCAGCCTGGTGCTCGGCGCCGGCATCCTGATCGGGAATGGGTGAGTTGCGGTCGGGAATAGCCCGAGCAATCGATCCAATGAATCGATTGCAGCAACGAACGCCCTGAGCCAAAAGCGAAGGGCCGGGAGACGGTGCGTCATACTCGGCATCAAAAGCGGTCCGTGCCCTTCGCTTGCGCTCAGCGCCGGCCAGCGGCAGCCCGCTCCTCTCCGCATAAGGAAAGGGAGAACCATCACCCACAAAACAAAAAGGCCGGCAAATCGCCGGCCTTTCCACATTCTCTATTGCAAGCCTTACCGCAGAGCGCCGACCAGGACGTCGCGGCCGTTCTCGATGGTGACCCAGCGGCCGGCATTGTAGCTCGACTGGCGCTTGACGAAGGAATAGGGCGTCGCAAACCACGGCTTGACGTCGGAGGCGAGGTTGTCGAGCACGAAATCGCCCTCTGCAGTGCGCAGCGTCAGCACCGCATGGCCTTCGCCATCCGGCTTGCGCACGACGGTTATCAGCAGGTCGGCCGCCGAAAAGCCGCGCTGGATCAGCATGCGGCGCTTCAGCAGAGCGAAATCCTCACAGTCACCGGCGGTGGTCGGATAGGCCCAGACCTCATCCTTGCCGTAGATTTCCTTGTCGGTCATCGGCGTGATGGTGCGATTGACCGTGGCGTTGACCAAACGGACGAGCGACCACTTCCCCGGGTTCATGGCGACCGGGCCTGCGTTGCGGTTTGCGCCACATTCATTGCGGTGGATCTGACAGAAATCGTAGTGGCCGATCGGCTGTGAGGTGGCATTGCCCGTTACCATTGAAGCATTTCTGCTTGGGGCCGGTATGGCGGCCGTTGCCATCGCAAACACGGCCATCATGGCCACAAAAATACCCTTGATCCGCACGCCCGCTCTTTCCTTGCATCGCCCCTTATTTATTAACAAAGTGTTAATGGAGAGGGCCGGAAAGAGTCAATCGTTACTTCTTGGTAGGACCTTGCGACTCGCCGACATGGTTAAAATGCAACGGCTTGGGGACCTGTATCAGGCGAATTTATTCGCCGATGCCATTCAAGCGGGCATCTGCCTATTTGTTGATGAACGGATGATGCCTCTGACGGCGCTCAAGAGCAGCGCGATATCGCCAGGGCGGGAAAGGCGGTGGTCGCCGTCGCGGATGAAGGTCAGCACCACGTCGTCGGCGGGAAGATGTTCGACCAGTTTCATCGCATGCGCATGCGGCACATCAGCGTCTTTCATGCCCTGGAGGATATGCACCGGGCAGCCTGTTTCGATGATGCCGTCGAGTACCCGATTCTCGCGGCCATCCTCGATCAGCGCCCGCGTATAGATGTTCGGTTCGGGACTATATTGCGAGCGCTCTTCGAAATAGCCGCGCTCGGCCAGCGATTTGCGCTCCTTGGCCTTCAGGTTCGGCTCGATCAGCTCCGAGGTGAAATCGGGTGCGGGCGCGATCAGCACCATGCCTTCGAGTTTTGGGCCTTCGAGCTTTGGGCCGCCCTGCCGCGCAAGCTCCTGCGCCAGCCTGAGCGCGATCCAGCCGCCCATCGACGAGCCGACGAGGATCACGCGTTCGGGCGCGACATGGCGGATGACGGCAAGCGCCTCCTCCAGCCAGCGCGAGATCGTGCCGTCGCCGAAGCTGCCGCCGGAAAGTCCGTGGCCGGAATAATCGAGGCGGATGCAGGCGGCGCCAAGTTCCGCCGCCAGCCCGTCGAGTTCCACTGCCTTGGTGCCGCTCATGTCGGAGCGGTAGCCGGACAACCAGACGAGTGCCGGTGCGCCATTGCCGGCCTGCGCCGGGCGGACAAGCATGGCGATCTCACGCGCCGCCTCACCCTCGCCGACCGTCAGGAACTGCGGCTGGGCATTGGACAACTGATCGGACATCGGCGAAACTCCTGTTGTTTTGGCCTATAAAACAGATTCTTGGCAGGCTGACAGCGGGTGATTTTTCCGCTAAAGGATGATATTGACTCCGTTGCAGCGATGACGCGACACGTTTGTGCACCCCTGATTGGGAGCGCGATGCTGCAACGTTCCGAAACAACGCGAGGAGAATACGACCATTCGCAGACCTTTTAAAACCGACGCGCCCGTGAAGGACGGACCGCGCTCGAACCGTGAAATCCGCATTCCCAAAGTTCAGCTGATCGGGGCTGACGGTGAGAATATGGGCGTCGTGCCTACCGACCAGGCCTTGAGAATGGCGGAAGAAGCCGGCCTCGATCTCGTCGAAATTTCCCCCAATGTCGAACCGCCGGTGTGCAAGATCCTCGATCTGGGCAAGCTGAAATATGCTAACCAGAAGAAGGCTGCCGAGGCGCGCAAGAAGCAGAAGATCGTCGAAGTCAAAGAAATCAAGATGCGCCCGAACATCGACACCCATGATTATGAGGTGAAGATGAAGGCGATGGGTCGCTTCTTCGACGAAGGCGACAAGGTCAAGGTGACGCTGAAGTTCCGCGGCCGTGAAATGGCCCACCAGGAACTCGGCATGAAGCTGCTGCAGCAGGTCAAGGCTGATACGATCGAGTTCGCCAAGGTCGAAGCCGAACCGAAGCTCGAAGGCCGCCAGATGATGATGGTGCTGGCGCCGAAGTAAGCGCCAGGCAGTTTTTCGCCCAAGGCCGTCCGCAAGGGCGGCTTTTGTGCTTTCTGCCATTCTGCTTTGCGCCATTGTGTTTTCGGGTGAGCGAAGATTCCTCCGCCGCCCCGTTGCACTTTCATGACGCCGCGGTTATAAGCGCGCGTCCGAACTGACCGGCAGGGCATGCCGTGGCAGTTTCGAATGCTTGCGGAACGGTTCGTCGCCGATGCCGCAGATCAACAACAAACGCTCCCGCACCTTGTTGCGACGGCCGGAGAACCGGACTTCGCAGGAGGGCTTTTTTGATAAAGCGCGCAGGGAGGACAGAAGGAGTAGCAAAATGCCCAAGATGAAGACGAAGTCCTCTGCCAAGAAGCGGTTCAAGATCACCGCAACCGGCAAGGTCAAGGCTGCCGCTGCTGGCAAGCGCCATGGCATGATCAAGCGTACCAACAAGTTCATTCGCGATGCACGTGGCACCATGGTTCTCGCAGAACCGGATGGCCGCAAGGTTATCAAGAATTACCTGCCGAACGGTCTCTGAGACTCGTCCGCGAACGCTAGATTTAAGGAGATCATGATATGGCACGTGTAAAAAGAGGCGTCACCTCTCATGCCAAGCACAAGAAGGTTCTGAAGGCAGCAAAGGGCTTTTACGGCCGCCGCAAGAACACCATCCGTACCGCCAAGGCTGCTGTCGATCGTTCGAAGCAGTACGCTTACCGCGACCGCAAGGTCAACAAGCGCAACTTCCGCGCGCTTTGGATCCAGCGCATCAACGCCGCTGTGCGTGAATTCGGCCTGACCTACGGCCGCTTCATCGACGGCCTGAACAAGGCTGGCATCGAAGTCGACCGCAAGGTTCTCTCCGACATGGCGATCCACGAGCCGGAAGCATTCGGCGCGCTGGTCAGCGCTGCCAAGAAGGCTCTTGAATACCTCAAGGAAGCCGGCACGGCGAACGAGTTTGAAGGCGCGGTCAAGTAACCAGCGCTTCCCAAGCTTTTGAATTTATGATTTTGGGAAACCCGCGCTGGTTTGGGCTAGCGCGGGTTTTTCTTTCTTTATATTCCTGGCGCCGGCCGGCGCCGCCTGCCTCCCGATCGCCCGCCTGATACTGGACGGAAAGAAGTGACAATGTCAGATATCGACCAGCTCAACACATCGCTGCTCGCCGAAATCGCCGCCGCCGATGACGAAACGGCCTTGGAAGCCGTGCGCGTTTCCGCCCTCGGCAAGAAGGGCTCCGTCTCCGAACTGTTGAAGACGCTCGGCGCCATGACGCCGGAAGAGCGCCAGAGCAAGGGCGCTGCGATCAACGTTCTGAAGAATGCAGTGACCGAGGCGCTTGGCGCCCGCAAGGCGACGCTGCGGCAAGCGGCGATCGATACGCGGCTGAAGGCCGAGACGGTCGACGTCAGCCTGCCGGTGCGCTCTTCGCCGGCCGAGCGCGGCCGTATCCATCCGATCAGCCAGATCGTCGACGAGATCACCGCGATCTTCGCCGACATGGGCTTCTCGATCGCCGAAGGTCCCGACATCGAGACCGATTATTACAATTTCACCGCGCTGAATTTCCCCGAAGGCCATCCGGCCCGCGAGATGCACGACACCTTCTTCTTCAACCCGGATGAGAATGGCGAGCGCAAGGTGTTGCGCACCCATACCTCGCCGGTGCAGGTGCGCACCATGGAGGCGCAGACACCGCCGATCCGCATCATCATTCCCGGCAAGACCTACCGCCAGGACAGCGACGCTACGCATTCGCCGATGTTCCATCAGGTCGAAGGCCTGGTCGTCGACAAGAAGGCCAATGTCGCCAACCTCCGCTGGGTGCTGGAAGAATTCTGCAAGACCTTCTTCGAGGTCGACAGCGTGACGATGCGTTTTCGCCCGTCCTTCTTCCCCTTCACCGAGCCCTCTTTCGAGGTCGATATCCAGTGCGACCGCTCCGGCCCGATCGTCAAGTTCGGCGAGGGTACCGACTGGATGGAAATCCTCGGCTGCGGCATGGTCCACCCGAACGTGCTGCGTTACGGCGGGCTCGATCCGGACGAATATCAGGGTTTTGCCTGGGGCATGGGCCTCGACCGCATCGCCATGCTGAAATACGGCATGCCCGATCTGCGCGACTTCTTCAACGCCGACGTCCGCTGGATGACGCATTACGGCTTCCGCCCGCTCGACATGCCGACGCTGTTCGGCGGCCTCAGCGCTTGAACGGAGAATTGGGACGATGAAATTCACGCTCTCCTGGCTGAAAGAGCATCTGGAAACGGATGCCGGCCTCGATGAAATCTGCACGCGCCTCACCGAGATCGGACTGGAGGTCGAGGACGTCGACGACAAGGCGGCATTCAAGCCCTTCGTTATCGCCAGGGTCGTCTCGGCCGAAAAACATCCCCAGGCCGATCGGCTGAAGGTGCTGATGGTCGATACCGGTTCCGGCGCGCCGGTCCAGGTCGTCTGCGGCGCCCCGAATGCGCGCGCCGGTCTTGTCGGCGCCTTTGCAGCGCCCGGAACCTATGTTCCCGGTATCGACGTGACGCTCGCTGTCGGCAATATCCGCGGTGTCGAAAGCCATGGCATGATGTGCTCCGAAAAGGAGTTGCAGATCTCCGACAGTCACGACGGCATCATCGATCTGCCCGAAGATGCGCCGGTCGGCCAGAGTTATGCCGCCTATGCTCATCTCGACGATCCCCTCATCGAGATTAACCTGACGCCCAACCGGCCGGATTGCACCAGCATCCACGGCATCGCCCGTGATCTCGCCGCTTCCGGTCTCGGTACGCTGAAGACGCGGCCCGCACCGTCCTTCGCTGTCGAAGGCGAGACGTCGGTGAAGCTGACGCTCGATCTCGACGACCCGAAGCTTTGCCCGGGTTTTGCGCTCCGCCTCGTGCGCGGCGTCAGGAACGGCCCGAGCCCGCGCTGGATGCAGCAGCGGTTGATCGCCATCGGCCTGCGCCCCATCAACGCGCTTGTTGACGTCACCAATTATATGACCTTCGATCAGGGGCGGCCGATCCACGTCTTCGATGCCGCCAAGATTAAGGGCAACCTGACCGTCCGCCGTGCCGCCGAAGGCGAGACGGTTCTGGCGCTCGACCAGCGCGAATACAAGCTCTCGCCGAACAACGTCGTCATCTCCGATGAGGATGGCATCGAATCGATCGGCGGCATCATGGGCGGCGAACATTCCGGCTGCGACGAAAATACCGTCGACGTGCTGATCGAATCCGCCCTCTGGGACCCGATGAACATCGCCAAATCAGGCCGCAGCCTCGGCATCATCACCGACGCCCGCTACCGCTTCGAACGCGGCGCCGATCCGGAGTACATGATCCCCGGTCTCGAACGCACGACGGAACTGGTGCTGGAGCTTTGCGGCGGCAAACCCGCCAAGGCCGAGATCGTCGGTTACCAAGGTTACGAACCGAAGATCGTCGATTTCCCCTATTCGGAGGTCAAGCGTCTGACCGGCCTCGACGTCTCGAATGCGGAAAGCAACACGATTCTGACGCGTCTTGGCTTCACGGTCTCCGGTTCCGGCGAGCGGGTCTCCGTCGCCGTTCCCTCCTGGCGTCCCGATGTCGACGGCAAGGCCGATCTCGTCGAAGAGGTCATGCGCATCCACGGCGTCGACAATATCAAGCCGGCGCCGCTCGAAAGTCACGCGGCCGTCAACGGCAAGATCCTGACGACGCTGCAGATCCGCACCCGCCTTGCCAAGCGGGCGCTGGCCGCGCGCGGCATGCTCGAAGCCGTCACCTGGTCCTTCATTCCGGAAGACCAGGCAAAGCTGTTCGGCGGCGGTTCGCCGGCCCTCAAGCTTGCCAACCCGATCGCCGCCGAAATGTCGGATATGCGCCCCTCGCTGCTGCCGGGCCTGCTGTCTGCCGCCCAGCGCAATGCCGACAAGGGTTACGCCGACGTCGCCCTCTTCGAGGTCTCCGGCACCTATGAGAATGATCGGCCGGACGGTCAGCGCCGCGTGGCCGGCGGTATCCGCCGCGGCACAGCCTCGCTTGCCGGCGCCGGTCGCGCCTGGTCGAACGTCGCCAAGGGCGGCGGCAAGCCTGTCGACGTCTTCGACGCCAAGGCCGACGCGCTCGCCGTCATCGAAGCCTGCGGCCTGCCGATGGGCAATATCCAGATCGAGCAGGGCGGGCCGGAATGGTATCATCCCGGCCGCTCCGGCACGATCAAGATCGGGCCGAAGGTCGTGCTCGGCTATTTCGGCGAATTCCATCCGCTGACGCTGGAAGCGCTCGATGTTTCCGGCGCGCTCTGCGGCTTTGAAGTCTATGTCGACGCCATGCCTGACGCCAAGCGCAAGGCGACGCGCACCAAGCCGGCGCTCGAACTGTCACCTTTCCAGGTGGTACGGCGCGACTTCGCCTTCGTCGTCGACAAAACGGTGGAAGCCGGCGCCATCGTCAAGGCCGCAACAGGCGCCGACCGCAAGCTGGTGACCGGCGTCAATGTCTTCGACATTTTCGAGGGCGCATCGGTTGGCGACGGCAAGAAGTCGGTGGCGATCGAGGTGCAGATCCAGCCGGTCGAGCGCACGCTGACGGACGAAGATTTCGAGGCGCTGACGCAGAAGATCGTCGCCAGCGTCACGAAATTCACCGGCGGTGTCCTCAGAAGCTGAGCTTCACCCAACGTCGTCAAACAATGGACCGGTCGCCAATAGCGGCCGGTCTTTTCACAGATGCAGATGGAAGAGTTTGCTGACGATCGTCCAGCGGCCGTCGATCTTCAGCAACGAGAGATAATCGGTAAAGCGCATTCCGGCGAAATCGTCGGTGACCTTGACGCTTGCCGCATCGCCCTCGACGTCGACGCTCTGGATATCCATGTAGGGCTGCGTGCCGGGCGGCGCCGGCTCCTCCGCCAGGATCGCAGCGATGAATTCGTCCCGCGTCAGCCATTCGACGGCATTTTCGTAATGGCCGATGATCGAGCTTTTCGGGTGAAAGGCCTTTTTCAAGGCTGCCTCATTGGCGAAGGCCATGCCTTCGACATAGAGATGAACCGTCTGTTCGACTGCCTGCCTGTCCGACATATTTTCATCCCGTTCTTCGAGATGGCGTTAGATAGTTTCGCCAGCCCCGAAGGCAAGCCCGGCCGGTTGTGGCCGACCGGGCTTTTCAGGTTCAGATGTTCGTCATGGCAAGCGAGGCGTCCGAATAGCGCTTGCCGGCAACCTGCCCGGCTGGGATGACCTCTTCAAGCCTCGCAAGTTCCGCCGGGCTCAGCACGATATCGGCGGCCGCGGCGTTCTGTTCGAGATGATGAAGCTTGCGGGCGCCGGGGATCGGCACGATGTCGTCGCCCTGGTTCAACACCCAGGCCAGCGCCAGCTGTGCTGTCGTCATGCCTTTCTCGGCGGCAAGCCGCTCGAGCGTCGCGACGAGAGCGGCATTGGCGTCGAAATTTTCCGCCTGGAAACGCGGCACCTGCCGGCGGAAATCGTCCGCGTCGAGATCCTCCGCCTTGCGGATCGCCCCGGTCAGGAAGCCGCGCCCCAGCGGGCTGTAGGGCACGAAGCCGATGCCGAGTTCGCGGCATGTCGCAAGCACCTCCTCTTCGGGATCGCGCGTCCAGAGCGAATATTCGCTCTGGAGGGCTGCGATCGGATGGACCGCATGCGCGCGGCGAATGGTGGCGCTGCCGGCTTCCGAAAGCCCGAGCGCGCGGACTTTCCCTTCCTTCACCAGCTCTGCCATGACGCCGACCGTCTCTTCGATCGGCACGTCGGGATCGACCCGGTGCTGGTAGAAGAGGTCGATGGTTTCGATGCCGAGGCGTTTCAGCGAGGCCTCGGCCACCACCCGCACGTGCTCGGGGCGGCTGTCGACGCCGGCGATGGCGGCAATACCCGGCTTGCTGGCGTCGATCTTGAAGCCGAATTTGGTGGCGATCACCACGCGGTCGCGGAACGGCTTCAACGCTCTGCCAAGAAGAACCTCGTTGGTAAAGGGACCATAGACTTCGGCGGTGTCGAAGAAGGTCACGCCGAGATCGATGGCGCGATGCAGTGTCTTGATCGATTCCGCGTCGTCGCTGGCGCCATAGGCAAAGCTCATGCCCATGCAGCCAAGACCGACGGCAGAGACGGTAAGATCGTTTCCGAGTTTCCGGGTTTTCATGATGCGCTCCTTGAGCTGATTTTGAACCGCTAACGGATCGTTGCGGTACCGGCAGACCATATCGCTGCGGCATCAATCAGAAAATACATGCAGTTTCTAACAGGTTGTTCTATCATTTCGATCAATGAACAGAACACAGCTCTCACAACTCGCCGTTCTCGCCGCCGTCTCGGAGCATCGCAGCTTCCGGGCCGCGGCGAAGGAACTCCTCGTCGCACCCTCGGCCGTCAGCCATGCGATCTCCAGCCTCGAAGAAAGTCTGGGGGTGCGGCTCTTGGCGCGCACTACCCGCAGCGTCGCGCCAACGGAGGAGGGCCGCCTGCTTCTCGAAAGACTTCGTCCCGCACTCGAGGAGATCGATATTGCCTTGGAGGCCGTCCGCGATACGCGCGGCAAGCCGGCCGGAAACCTGCGCATCACTGCGCCGCGCTTCGCCTCCGATCTCCTGCTCGCCCCGCGCCTCGGCGATTTTCTCAATCTCTATCCCGATATTACCCTGGAGATCGCCAATGAGGATGGCTTCACCGATATCGTCAAGGAGGGTTTCGATGCCGGTATCCGGCTGGAGGAGAGCCTGGAGGCTGATATGATCGCGGTCAGGGTCTCGCCCAATCTGACGACGGTGATCGCCGCTTCGCCCGAATATTTCGAGCATCATCCGAAGCCGGAGCATCCGCGTGATCTCGTCCATCACCGCTGTATCAAGCGGCGCTTCACCAATGGCTCCATTTATCGCTGGGAATTCGAAAAGGACGGGCAGGAACTTGTCGTTTCGGTCGACGGGCCGCTGATCGTCAGCGAGGATCGGCTGGCCCTGCTCGCAGCGCTGAACGGTGCGGGTCTTGCCTATCTCTTCGACATGCGGGTTAATGCCGAACTGGCGAGCGGCAAGCTTGTGCGGGTGCTGGAGGATTGGTGCGCGCCCTATTCCGGGCCGTTTCTCTATTATCCCACTCGGCGGCAGATGCGCCCGGCGCTGCGCGCCTTCATCGATTTCTTCAGATACAGCGCGCAGGATACGGGCGGCCGGTAAGGAATGGGGACCGGGCCGCCCGTTTTTATTAGGGCGCCGTGTGCATCAGGCAGCCTTTGCCTTCTGGTTTGCCGCCGTGGTGGCGAGCTGGGAGAGGGTCTTGTCGGTGGCCGTTTCCTGCTGCAGCGTCTGGTCGAGCAGGCCGACGACCTCCTTCAGACCGAGCGTCGCGGCCCAGGTCTTCAGCGTGCCGTAGCGGGCGATTTCATAATGCTCGACGGCTTGAGCCGCAGAAATCAGGCCGGCATCGAGAGCTGACGTGCCCTTGAATTCCTCCATGATTTCCTCGCCCTCGGCGATGATGCCCTGGATTGCCTCGCAGGTCTTGCCCTGGGCGCGTTTGCCGATCAGCTCGAAAACCTGCTGCAGGCGCTCGACCTGCCCTTCGGTTTCCTCACGGTGCTTTTCGAAGCCCTTCTTCAGTTCGGGGGATTGGGCGGCGCGTGCCATCTTCGGCAGGGCGCGCAATATCTGCCGTTCGGCAAAGTAGATGTCCTTGAGGGTGTCGTAGAAGAGATCTTCCAACGTCTTTTCCTTGGCCATTTTCTCGATCCTTGTTCTGGGGAAAACCGCGAATGCGGCGACACATTAAGAAGAGAAGACCACGCTAATTGTTCCCGATCGATTTCGGGTGGACTGGAAATCGGTGCCGGGCGATGATTCCTGCCGTCGATGTGGGAGGTAAAGTCATGCGAAAGCCGAATTCGATGAAGGGTCTGGAGGAACTTGGCCGCGTGCGGCTGTCGCAAAACTTCTTCCTCCGCGATTTCCTGCACTCTGAAATCGCCGATTTTTACCGCATCCCCAATATCCCCGAGGATCCCGATCTGGCGATCGAGGCGGGCAAGAGGCTCTGCGGGGAATTGCTGGAGCCGCTAGAGGCAACGTTCGGGCGCCTGCATATCCGTTCCGGCTATCGCTCGCCCGCGGTCAACAGGTTCGGCAATGAGAACAAGCTGAACTGCTCGACCAATGCCGCCACATCAGCGCATCACATCTGGGATATGAGGGACTTTGACGGCTGCATGGGCGCAGCCGTCTGCATTGCCGTGCCATGGATGATCGACCACTACCACGAGGAAAGCGACTGGCAGCGGCTCGCCTGGTGGATTCACGACCACCTGCCTTATGCCTCGCTCTGCTTCTTCCCCAAGCTCTGGGCCTTCAATATCCAATGGCACGAACGGCCGAAACGGGTGATCCAGAGTTATGTCTGCCCGCGCGGCATCCTCACCAAACCCGGCATGGCCAATTGGGCAGGCGATCATTCCAAATGGTATGCGGGTTTTCCATCGCTTACAGCGCCGCGCGTCTTTTCGAGAGCCGCAAAGGACGCTGTAACACCTTGAACTGCTAAATAATTTTATCCTTAATCGGTTCCGGTTTAAGGAATTATGCAGTGAAGCTGATGCGATAGCGGATGTGACCGTCGCTTTCGACATAGCTGTCGTAAAGCGCCCGCGCCGTCCTGTTCTGCTCGTTGGTATGCCAGTAGAGCCGCGACCAGCCCTTGGCTTTGCAGGTCGAAACGAGATCGTCCATCAGTGCCCGCCCGACGCCTTTGCCGCGCGCTTCGGCATCGACGAACAGGTCTTCGAGATAGCAGTCCTTGCCGCGGATCCACGTGCCCTCATGCGTGAGATAGAGCGCAAAGCCCATCATCCTGCCGTCGACCTCGGCGACACGCATCGCGATTGCCGACGCCGGATCGAAGACCCGACGCCATGTCTGATCGGTGATATCGGCATCGACCGCGACTTCGTAAAAGGCAAGGTAGGCCGCCCAAAGTTCGCGCCAGCGGGCTTCGTCCTCGGGGCGGGCCTCGCGTATCGTCACGGTCATGGCGTCTCTTTCTTTCAGGCGCCGGCTTGGTCGAGCAGCGCCATCGCGTCATCGGAAAGCGCAAGTGTCGCCGATTTCGCCAGGCTTTCAAGCTGCGAAAGGCTGGTCGCGCTGGCGATCGGCGCCGTCACGCCCTTCTTGCGCAGCAGCCAGGCGAGCGAAATTTCCGCGGGCTTGGCGCCGGTTTCGGCCGAAAGCTTGTCGAGCGCGGCCAGGATGCGCAGGCCTTTGTCATCAAAATATTTCGAAACCCGGCCCTCGCGCGCGCGGCCTTCCGTATCGGCCTTGCTGCGGTATTTGCCGGTGAGGAAGCCGGCGGCGAGGCTGAAATAGGTGATGACGCCGATGTCTTCCTTGACGCAGAGATCGGCAAGCGGCCCCTCGAAGCTGGCGCGCTCATAGAGATTATATTCCGGCTGCAGCACATCGTAACGCGGCAGGCCGGCCTTCTCGGCAGCGTCGAACGAGGCCTGAAGCAGTTTCGCATCATAGTTCGAGCAGCCGATGGCGCGGATCTTGCCCTGCTGCTTCAGCTTGGCAAAGGCGCCGAGCGTTTCCTCGTGCGGCGTATCGGCATCCGGCCAGTGCGAGAGATAGAGGTCGATATAGTCGGTCTGCAGCCGGCGCAGCGAATCCTCGACCGCCTTGAGGATATAGGTCTCCTTCAGCGTCTTTCCCTGTCCCATGTCGGAACCGACCTTGGTGACGATGACAGCCTTGTCGCGGGAAACCCTGGCTTGGCTTAGCCAGCGCCCGATGATCTCCTCGGAATCGCCACCCTTGTTGCCCGGAACCCAGGCGGAATAGACATCGGCCGTATCGATCGTGTTCAGGCCCGCATCGAAGAAGGCGTCGAGAATGGCGAAGGATGTTTTCTCGTCGGCCGTCCAGCCGAAGACATTGCCGCCGATGACGATCGGCGCGACCGAAAGACCTGTTTTTCCAAGCCGGCGCATTTCCATAACGCTCTCCAGAAGTGTGAAGGAATTGAAATCGCGAATACGGCAGAACGCCGCCCTGACAGAACCTAGCGCATTCCGGGCATCCGGGAAGGCAAACTTCCGTGATTTCAGGTCGCGCCATTGCGCCGCAGCCAAGGCCTGAATATGGTTCGCGGAAATCTGTTTGGGAGGCTTGGATCATGCTGCGCTTCGGTATCATTTCAACGGCGAAGATCGGCCGCGACAATGTCGTTCCGGCGATCCAGGATGCGGAAAATTGCGTCGTCACGGCGATTGCCAGCCGTGATCTGACGCGCGCAAGGGAGATGGCCGATCGCTTCTCGGTGCCGCATGCCTTCGGCTCCTACGAGGAGATGCTGGCCTCCGACGTCATCGACGCCGTCTACATCCCGCTGCCGACCTCGCAGCATATCGAATGGTCGATCAAATCAGCCGATGCCGGCAAGCACGTGCTTTGCGAAAAGCCGCTGGCGCTGAAATCAGGCGATATCGACGACGTGATCGCCGCTCGCGACCGCAACCGGGTGGTGGTCACCGAAGCCTATATGATCAACTATTCGCCGGTCTGGCAGAAGGTGCGCTCGTTGATCGATGAGGGCGCGATCGGGTCGCTCCGGCATGTGCAGGGCGCCTTCACCTATTTCAACCGCGACCCCGCCAATATGCGCAACGTTCCCGAGCTCGGCGGTGGTGGCCTTCCCGATATCGGCGTCTATCCCGTCATGAGCACGCGCTTTTCCACTGGCAAGGAGCCGCTCTGGATCCAGGCGATCACCGAGCGCGATGCGGATTTCGGCACGGATATCTATTCGAGCGTCAAGGCCGATTTCGGCGATTTCGAGCTGAGCTTCTATATCTCGACGCAGATGGCCAACCGTCAGGTCATGGTCTTTCACGGCACCGAAGGTTACATCGAGGTCAAGTCGCCGTTCAACGCCAATCGCTGGGGCCCGGAAGAGATCGAGCTTGCCGACCGCAGCCACAGGGAATCGCGCATCTTCCGCTTCCAGGACAGCCGCCAGTACAAGCGGCAGGTCGAGGCCTTCGCCCGGGCGGTGACGAACGGCAAGGAAGAGATCGTCACGCTCGAAAATTCGAAGCTGAACCAGAAGGTGATCGACGCGATCTATCGCGCCAGCGAGAAGGACGGCTGGGAGGCAGTCTAGCGCATAACCCCCGAAAATCGGGATCGATTTTCGGAAAGGATTATGGGCCAATTTAAAGTGTTAGAGCGTCCTTTGCGCGTCTTTTTGGACGCGCGGCGCTCTAATCACTCGGCGCGGAAGACGAAGCGCGAATAGCCGAAAAAGCTGAAGACCATCGAGGCGAGGTTGGCGACCACCATGGCCGCAAGCGGCTGAAGTGCCGGCAGCGACAGCAGAAGGGCGCAATAGAGCCCGTAATTGACCAGCGCTGCCGTCACCCCGACCGAGCCGTAGCGGAAACCTTCGGCGGCAAGCGAACGGCCGGTGCGATCGAAGGTGAAGCGCCGGTTGAAAGCCCAGGTCGCGGCCATGGCGAAGGCGATCGCAATGAGCCGCGCCAGAAACGGCCCGAGCGGCGTCAGATGGAGCAGCGCCGACAGGATGCCGGCATCGACGAGGAAGCCGATGCCGCCGGCAATAGTGAAGCGGATGAGCTTTTTCATGCCGCATCCGCCTTTTTGCCGGGACGCGCGCGCGATACCGGCCCTGCGTCGCTGAGCGGCGCCTTCAGCGCGCTCGGCCTCTCCAGGCCCATATAATGGATACGAAGCTGTTCGGCGCGGGCACGCGCAACGGAATCCAGGATGACGCCGGCGGTAAACAGCATGAAGGATATCATCATCAGCGCCGTCGACAGCACCCAGGTCGGCATGCGGCTGACGAGACCCGTCTCGAAATATTCCGCCAGCACCGGCGCCATGAAGCCGAGGCTCGCCAGCATGAAGGTGGCGCTGATTGCGCTGAAAAAGGCGAAGGGCCGGGTTTCCTTCATCAGCATCGCGAACATCCAGAGGATCTTGGCGCCGTCGCGGAATGTCGAAAGCTTGGAATGCGAGCCTTCCGGCCGGCGACCGTAGTCGAGCTCCAGCTCGCTGACCGGCAGCTTCAGCCGTGAGGCATGCACGGACATCTCGGTTTCGATCTCGAAGCCGCCTGATACAGCCGGGAAACTCTTGACGAAGCGGCGCGAAAACGCGCGGTAGCCGGAGAAGATATCGGTGAAGTCAGGGCCGAAGATCATCCGGTAGAGCAGGTTGAAAAGCCGGTTTCCAATCGCATGACCCTGACGGCCGGCATCGTCATGCACGCCGCGGCGAGTGCCGACCACCATGTCGGCGCGCTCCGTCAGCAGCGTGCGCACCAGCTCTTCGGCATCCTCCGGGGCATAGGTGCCGTCACCGTCGGCGATGATGTAGATGTCGGCGTCGATATCGGCGAACATGCGGCGCACGACATGGCCCTTCCCCTGGCGCCGCTCGCGCACGACATGCGCGCCGGCAAGCATTGCCTGCAGAGCGGTGCCGTCGGTGGAATTGTTGTCGTAGACATGGATCGCAGCATCGGGCAGCGTCGCCCGGAAGCCCTGGACGACAGGGCCGATCGTCGCCGCTTCATTATAGCAGGGAAGCAGGACGGCAATATTCAGATTGTCGGTACGCGATCGGGCCATGACTCTACTCGTTACACTTAAAGCCGCGCCCAGCCTAAATCACGCGCCGTTAATAAGACCCTATGACGCAGGCAAAATCGGCAGCTGCCACAAACGGCTTTACACTTTCTTGATCGGCGGCGGCTAAGCTTCGCTATCTGGAAACGAACCGCTAACCACAATGAACGCTGTGCAGTCGATCGCCCATGCATCCTCCGTGACCGGCGCCCCCAGGGGCGGGGTACGCGGCCTGCTGACGCGTCTCTGGCCAACCGTCATCGCCTATAGCGTCATCCTTGCGGCCGCCATCCTCATCACCAAGCTTTCCGGTGCCACCGATTACGTCGGCCCCGACAATGACGACGGAATGCGTCTCGTCGAAGTTCGAGATTTTCTGGCTGGGCAGGGCTGGTTCGATCTGATGCAATACCGTCTCGGCCTCGACGGCGGCACGCTGATGCACTGGTCGCGGCTGATCGACCTGCCGATCGCCTCGCTGATCTGGTTCTTCGGCCTGTTTGTACCCCATGAGATGGCCGAGGCGCTGGCGCTCGGCGTCTGGCCGGTATCGCTCATCCTGCCCGCTATGCTCGCCATGGCGGTTGCCGGTCGGCGCATCGGCGGCGTTGCCGCCATGCACATCAGTCTCGGCTTGACCGGTCTTGCGATCTACACCGGAAACCGTTTCGCGCCGGGCGCCATCGATCATCACAATGCGCAGCTGGCTTTGGTCGCGACGATGATCGCGATGCTGCTGGATCCCGAGCGTCGCGCCTGGAGTTATGCGGTCGCCGGCATCGCGGCAGCGGTTGCCATCGCCATCGGCGCCGAGACGACACCTTTCGTCGCCGCGGTCTGCCTGACCATTGCCCTGCTCTGGGCATGGGAGGGCGAAGATTTCGCTGCCGCCGCGAGGGCCTTCGGGCTGGCGCTGGCGATTGCGATCAGCATCCTCTTCTTCGCAACAGTGCCGCCCCGGCTTTATTCAATGGTCACCTGCGACAATCTCTCGCTCGGCTATTACAGCCTGGCGGCGATCGGCGGCGGCTTGCTGTTGTTTTCGGCGGTTTTTGCCAGCCGCCTGCGCCGGCCCCTGCGCTTTGCCGCGCTCGCCGTCGTCGGCGCCGGTGTTTTCGGTTCGGCGATCGTGATCGCACCGCAATGCCTGAGCGATCCGCTGGCCAGTCTCGATCCGATGCTGGTCGAGCTCTGGCTGAGGAATGTATCGGAAGCGCAGTCGTTTTTCGTTATCGGGCGCACCGATCCCTTCTCGATCGGTGGCTTCTATGCGGCCGGCCTGTTCGGTATCGCCGTCTGCATCTTCCGCGTCATTCAACGTGACCGCGTGCAGATCCACCTGATCCTGCTCTTCCTGCTGATGACGAGCTGGGCAATCGCACTGGTCCAGGTGCGCGGTTCCACGTTCTCGAACCTGATCTCGATCCTGCCGCTTGCCTTGCTGATCATTGATATCAAGCGCATCTCCAACGGCGACAGCGAGAATGTCGCCGCCGCCTTCATCTATATCGTGACGGTGCTCGCCAGTGCTCCGGCCGCCTGGGCCGTCGGAGGCGGGTTTATCTCGCTGCAGATGGAAAATGCTGCCCAGAAGAAGGCAGCGAAGCCGCCAAAGGAAATTTCCTGCACATCGCAAGAGGCGCTGGCGCCGCTCGCCGGGCTTCCGGCCGGACTGGTCTCCGCGCCGTCGGAAATGGGCGTGCCGATCCTCCGCTTCACCAAGAACCGGGTTCTCTCCGCGCCCTATCATCGCAATCAGGGCGGCATGCTGACGGAACTGCATATCGGCATGGCGGAGCCGCAGGAGGCGGAAGCCTTCCTGAAGGGGACTGGCGTGACGGCGCTTGCCTTCTGCCCCGGCGACCTGCAGACGCGCGAGATCGCCAAGCTGAAGCCGGATGGGCTCTATGCGCAGCTCGGCAAGGGGAATATCCCGCCCTATCTGGAACCGCTTCCGAAGGCGGCCGACGTGGGCGTGCAATTCTTTCGCTATCGGCCGGCGATGAATTGACGCCGGCAAGTTTCAAGGATGGAATAAAGCATGTCGCGCAAAACTGTGCGGCGGTTTTGCGATAACGACATGCATTTTGAGATAAGGGCCTAAAGCGCGAGGAGCGATCTGAAAGATCGCGACGCGCTTTCAGTGTGAGACACGCGTGGCGCGACGGAGGCGCTGATTGGCAAAGAGCCCGAGCACGAAGAGCATGAGGCCGCCATTATAGCCGAGCACGGCATAGACGAATGCCAGAATGGACACCGGGCCGGGCGAGGTTATCGCCGCCAGCGCGAATGTCATTCCGATCAACGCGGCGACCAACGCGATCACGCCAGCCGAGCGCATTTGCCCGGCGCTGATGCCCAATGCTGCTGCTGTGAGAATAATCATATCAGCACCTTCCCAGAGATAACGAGGGGAAGCATAGGAAGCGCCAACTAACAAAGATTTACCGGCAGGCTTTGCCGAAAAGCCTTTGTATTACGGTGGTTAGCAATCCCTTTCATGTGAAACGCATTGTCTAACTATACGTTCCGCAACAAAACAGATTTACTCGATTTTGTTGTTTGTCCACCTGGCTGCAACGAGTGCATGTGCAGGATGCGTTGAGACGAGCGCGCTCGACGCAACGGCGACGAACCCTCCCGCCAACGATTTCAACGGCCGGGAAAACCAAGCCCCGCCCCCAATGCCGACCTTCCCGTTTACCGCTGATCGACATACAGCGCCGCGCGTCTTTTCGCGCAAAGGACGCTGTAACATTTTGAATCTACGCATCGTGCTTTCCGAAAATCGATTCTGATATTCGGGCCGATGCGTTAGAAAGGAGGGATGAGCAACGTCTTCGACAGCGATTCGCCGACCAACCTTGCCGAATATTCGGTTTCGGAGCTTTCCGGCTCGATCAAGCGCACCGTCGAAACCGCCTTTGACCAGGTTCGCGTGCGCGGCGAGATCTCCGGCTATCGTGGGCCGCACTCCTCGGGCCATGCCTATTTCGCGCTGAAGGACGACCGCGCCCGCATCGACGCCGTCATCTGGAAGGGCACCTTCTCGCGGCTGAAGTTCCGCCCGGAAGAAGGCATGGAAGTCATCGCCACCGGCAAGGTCACCACCTTTCCGGGCTCCTCGAAATATCAGATCGTCATCGAGACGCTGGAACCGGCCGGCGCCGGCGCGCTGATGGCGCTGATCGAGGAGCGCAAACGCAAGCTTGGTGCCGAGGGCCTGTTCGATGCCGCCCGCAAGAAGCGGCTGCCCTTCATGCCCAGCGTAATCGGCGTCGTCACCTCGCCGACCGGCGCGGTGATCCGCGATATTCTTCACCGCATCTCCGATCGTTTTCCCGTGCACGTCCTTGTCTGGCCGGTGAAGGTTCAGGGCGAGGGATCCGGTGAGGAGGTGGCGAACGCCATCCGCGGCTTCAACGCGCTGGAGCCGGCCGGCGCCATTCCGCGCCCGGATGTGCTGATCGTCGCGCGCGGTGGCGGCAGTCTGGAAGATCTCTGGAGCTTCAACGACGAAATCGTCGTGCGCGCTGCGGCCGAAAGCGAAATACCGCTGATCTCGGCCGTCGGCCATGAGACCGACTGGACGCTGATCGACTATGCCGCCGATGTCCGTGCTCCGACGCCGACAGGGGCTGCCGAAATGGCGGTGCCCGTCAAGGCGGAGCTCGAGGCGCAGGCCGCCGCTCTTGCGGCACGCCTGCAGGGCTGCATGAACCGGCAAATGGATCAGCGCCGCCAATCGGTACGCGCGCTGATGCGGGCATTGCCGTCGCTCGATCAGTTGTTGGCGCTGCCCCGCCGCCGCTTCGACGAGGCGGCGACCGGCCTCGGCCGCGGGCTGGAGCTCAACACCCTCAACAAGCGCCGCGGCTTCGAGCGCGTCGGCTCGCATCTGCGCCCCGATCTGCTGTCCGGCCGCATCGCCGAGCGCCGCCAGACGCTGAACGAGCGCATGGCCCGGGCCGAGCGCATGGTCGAGCGGCTGATCGACCGCTCGAAATCACGCGTTGACCGCGCCGAAGCCATCCTCGCCTCGCTGCCTGCCCGGCTGAAGACCCAGACCGACCGCGGCCGCGAACGCCTTGGCAATCTTTCGCGCCATGCCGATACGGCGATCCGCCACCAGCTGACCCGTGCGCGCGCCGAGCTTTCTTCGCAGGACCGCGTGCTGCAGTCGCTCTCCTATAAGAACGTGCTGAAGCGCGGTTACGCCGTCATTCGCGATGAGGATAACAGGCCGGTCTCGCAGGCTGCTCAACTCTCCGCCGGCATGGGCATCGCCATCGAATTCGCCGACGGTCGTGTCGGCGCCATGACCACGGAAGGCGGCACACCGCCGGCCGGTGCCAAGAAGCGCAGCGCAAAACCCGCAGAACCGCCGAAGCAGGGAAGCCTGTTCTGACAATGCGGATCCTGCTGGTGCTTGCCCATCCGCTGGAGGACAGTTTCGCCGCCTCGGTGGCGCGAACGGCCCGCGAAGCACTGGAAGCCTCCGGCCATGTCGTCGATCTGCTCGATCTCTATGCCGAGAATTTTGACCCGCGCCTTTCCGAAGCTGAACGCCGCGGCTATTTCGACGTGCCCTATGACACCTCAGCCGTTGCCGATATCGTTGTCCGCCTGAAGGCGGCCGATGGCCTGATCCTCGTCTTTCCGCAATGGTGGTTCAATTTCCCCGCCATCCTGAAGGGTTTCTTCGACCGTGTTTTCGCCCCCGGTGTTGCCTTCAGCCATGACGCCGCCGGCGGCCGTATCGTGCCGCAGCTGACCAATATCCGGCTGCTCTATGCGCTGACGACGACAGGCTCGCCCTGGTGGCTGGTGCGTCTCTATATGGGCGATCCGGTGCGCCGGCTCTTGAAGCGCGGCATCGCCGCCTTCTGCTCGAAGCGGCTGAATTTCAAGATGCTCGGCCTGCACGACATGGACCGCGCCACCGATGCAAAGCGGACGATGCATCTCGATCGCGTGCGCAAGCTGCTATCGGCGATCCGCTAAAGCAATTCCAGCAAACGTGTGCCGCGGGTTTGCGTTCGGATTGCTAAAAAAAACAGAGAGGATGATCGCTTGTCGCGATGCCGTGGGGCCGGCACGCCCTCCCTCCAGCCTCATCCTCCTACGTCGCACAATCGCATTCTACATGATCAGCAACGTACAAGGATGAGGGCTAGTTGTGGTGCGCCAGCGTCTGGCTCAGTCAGCCCACGAGGATGCCGCTCAGGCCCATTCGCCCTGCCGCATCACCGGAACCCGCGAGCCATCAGGCTTGAGGCCGTCGATATCGACCTTATCGGAGCCGATCATCCAGTCGATATGGATCAGGCTGGAATTACCGCCCTGCGCCTTGATCTGCTCCTGGCTCAGTGTCGCGCCATCGAGGAAGCATTTGGAATAGCACTGGCCGAGCGCTATGTGGCACGAGGCGTTTTCGTCGAACAGCGTGTTGTAGAACAGGATGCCGCTGGCCGAGATCGGCGAGGAATGCGGCACGAGCGCCACTTCGCCGAGCCGGCGTGCGCCCTCGTCGGTATCGAGCACCTTGTTCAAGACCTCTTCACCACGCGAGGCCCTGGCTTCGACGATGCGCCCGCCCTCGAAACGCACCTGGATATTGTCGATCAGCGTGCCCTGGTGCGAAAGCGGCTTGGTGCTCGACACATGGCCTTCGACGCGCAGCGCATGCGGCGTGGTGAAGACTTCCTCGGTCGGGATATTCGGATTGCAGGTAATACCGTTCTTGGCGGTAGACGCGCCGCCATGCCATTCATGCCCGTCGGCAAGGCCGACCGTCAGGTCGGTGCCCGGTCCCTTGAAATGCAGCGAGGCGAAACGCTCGCCGTTCAGCCAGGCGGAGCGCTTGGCGAGATTGGCATTGTGTTCGGTCCAGGCGGCGACCGGATCGCTGACATCGACGCGCGAGGCGGCAAAGATCGCCTTGGCGAGCTTGGCGATCGCAATCGGTTCCGGATCGTTGGGGAAGACCACCTTGGCCCAGGATGGGTTCGGATAGGAGACGATGTTCCAGTTGATGTCGAAATTCGAGATTTTTTCCAGCGCCGGCTTATAGGCGGTGGAGTTGGCGCGATTGGCGCGGCCGACCTTGCCGGCATCCTGCTCGGATAGCAGCATCGGATTGTCGCCGGCGACCGCGAGGCGGGCTGCCCCGTTGGCATAGGCCTTGGCCATGCCCTCGTAGAGCCAGCCGGAGGCGCGGTCGAAGCTCTCGTCGCTGCCATATTGATAGCGCGCCAGTGACGTCTCCTCGTCGGAATAGAAGGCGGAGACCAGCCCTGCGCCGGCCTGATAGGCGTGCTTGGTGATCAGGCGAACCAGCGGCAGCGCCACGACAGGTGCGGTGATCACCAGATCCTGACCTTTCTGCAGTTGCAGCCCGACCTTGATGGCGACTTCCGCAAGCTTTTCCAGCTTGACGGGATCAACGGTGTTCTGGCTCTGGGGCATGAAAGTCATGGTTCAACCTGCCTTCTGTCATCGACGGTGGGAGGCTGGAAGACTTAGACCCGTTTGCGGCGAAAATGAAGCGTATTGCCGCCGAATTGCAAGCGGCCGGATATATGTCCGGCCGCCGGACGCGCTTCACGCGGCGGCAGCTTGCCTGAGCAGGATTGAGTTATGCTTTTCGAGGAATTCCATCAGCCGCTGCGGGTAGTCCGCGCCGACGGCGGCCCTGACGCTCGCCCGCTCGGAGAGCGCCTTGCGCCAGCGCGCCACCCGCTCGAGCCCTTCGAAGATGCCGCTGTCGCCGAGCGTGTCGAAGAGATCGAAATACCGAAAGACCGGCGCGAAGACGGCGTCGACGAGGCTGAAGTCGTTGCCGGCGAAATAAGGCCCATCCGTCAGCACACCCTCGAGCGTGGTGAATTTGGCGATGAGCGCCTTGCGCTTGGCCTCGAGTTGCGCGGCGTCCTCAGCTGTCTCGTAACCCCAGAGATCGGAAAGCACGGATGAGCCGAATTCCATCCAGCCGCGATGGCGGGCACGCGTCAGCGGGTGTTTGGGATGCAGCGCGACGCCCGGCTGCGTTTCCTCCAGATATTCGCAGATGACGCTGCTTTCGAACAGCATCGCCTTGCTGCCGTCCTCTTCCTCTATCCGCAGCAGCGGCACCTTGCCGAGCGGCGAGATCTGCAGGAACCAGTCCGGCTTGTTGGCAAGATCGATGTTGATGCGCTCGAAGGGCGTGCCCTTTTCGAGAAGCGCGATCGCGGCGCGCTGCACATAGGGGCAGAGATGATGGCTGACGAGGGTAAGTTTGCTCATGACGGTCTCCATGCGGCGATGATAGATGTAGCTGCATCTAATATCGCTTGCGACGGAATTCAAGATAGATGTAATTGCATTTATGTCCGAAAAAACGTCGAATCCGAGCGAAGCGGTCACCTCTGCCTGGACGAGCATCATGCGCGCCCGCGAACGGTTGCTCGCTGCCATTGAAGCCGATCTGAAAGCGGCCGGCATGCCGCCGCTTGCCTGGTACGACGTGCTTTGGGAATTGACGCGCTCGGAAAATGGCAAGCTGCGCCCTTACGAGATCGAAGAGCGGACATTGCTGGCACAGTATAATCTTTCCCGGCTGATTGATCGGTTGGAAAAAGAGGGGCTGGTCCGGCGCGAGGCCTTCGCTGAGGATGGACGCGGCCGCTGGGTGGTGATGTCAGATGCCGGCCGAAAGCTTCGCGAGCGCATGTGGACCGTCTATGCCAGATCGATCGAGACCCATGTCGGCTGCAAGCTTGCCGAAAACGAGGCGAAGACGATCGTCGGCCTGCTCGACCGCTTCCTCTAGAACAGGCTTCAATAGTCAGAGCATGATGTCGTCCGAAAACCGCTTACACTTTTCGGCATCATGCTCCGATCAGGCAATCAGCGGCGCGGCGACCGCTTTCAGCACCTTCAACGCAGCCTTCGGATCAAGCCGCACCTGCAGCCCGCGCTGCCCGCCATTGATATAGACCAGCGGTTCGCCAAGGGCGGCTTCCTCGATCGCCGTCGGCACGGTCTTCTTCTGGCCGAACGGGCTGATGCCGCCAACATGATAGCCCGTCAGCCGCTCGGCATCGGCAGGCTTCATCATGTTGGCCGATTTACCGTGAAAGGCGCTGGCAAGCTTCTTCATGCTGACCTCGCGGTCCGACGGCACGACGACGCAGACCGGTTTGCCGTCCACTTCCGCCATCAGCGTCTTCAACACCCGATGCGGCGCCTCGCCGAGCGCTTCGGCCGCCTGCAGCCCGACACGCTCAGCATTGGGGTCGTAGTCATAGGCATGGATGGTGAAGGCGACGCCCGCCTGCGAAAGAAGCTGTGTCGCGCGCGTGGTCTTGGACATCTCTTTCCCTCGTGAGCTCAGCGGACCGCCTGTCAGCCTCCGAGCGTACCGGCGTAAATCTCCGGCTTGAAGCCGATCAGCAGCTTGCCCTTCACCTCCAGCACCGGCCGCTTGATCATCGACGGCTGGTCGAGCATCAGCTGGATTGCTTTCTCCCGGGTGAGGTTCTCGCGGTCGGCATCGGGCAGTTTGCGGAAGGTGGTGCCGGCGCGGTTGAGCACGGTGTCGAGGCCGGCTTGGTCGATCCAGGCTTCGAGATGGGCGCGGTCGATACCCAGCGCCTTGTAATCGTGAAATTCATAGGCGACGCTGTGTTCTTCCAGCCAGCTGCGGGCCTTCTTCATCGTGTCGCAATTCTTGATGCCATAGATGGTGACGGCCATGCCCGATCGATCTCCCTGTGATGCCAGCGAGATAACATGCACGAAGGCCGGCGCAAACGCCGTGCGACGTTTTATCCCCGAGCGCGTCGACAATCGCAGCAGGACACGGCCCCGTTCAATTCTCCAGCGTGCCGGCCTTGCGGGAGGCCTTGCTGGGTTCGTCGCAGGCGATCTTCATCAGGTCGCCGCGCCGCCGCACCAGCCGGTCGGAGGTTCGGGTCAGGATCAGCCCGTCCTGCGGCGCGGTGAGCTCGATGCTGCCGCCCGGCTGTCCCGGCCGGGTGACGATCGTCACTAGGCGGTCGCCTTCCGCAATCTTCTCACCGATATCGCGATGGAAAAGCACGGCGCCGCCTTCTGGAGTGCGAATGATCTCGATATTATCGAGCGGCACGGCCGGACCGGAAAATGGCGTTGCCGCTGGCTTCCCGTCACTGACGATCCCCCGTGTCGCGAGGAAGTTCCAGAGCCCGTCGGCATCCTTTTTCGCCAGCACCGGATCGACATCGCGCTTGCCGCGCAGCTCGACAGTGACGGAGAGTTTGCCGGGCAGCCGGGATTGGCGCTCGCCGGGAACTTCATATTTCCATGCAAAGCCGACGGCCTCCTCGAAGGCCGAGCTTTCGCCGTCCGAAAGCAACACGGCCTCCATGTCGAGTGAAGCGGCGAGATCGGCCGCCTCCGGCCAGAAGGCCTCGTCGATATAGGCATATTGCAGGGATTCGTCGTCGCAATGCAGGTCGAGCACGAGATCAGCCCCGAGCGCCATGTGCAGCAACTGCCGCTTCAATCTGTCGGTAGCCGGATAATCATCGAGGTCTTCGATCAGCGTGGCGCGATCCGCAACGGAGATCAGCGGGAAATCCCGGTTGAAATTGGTGCGCGAGCCCAAGTCGAAACGGCCCTGCAATTCGCCGAAATGCGACTGCGCCGCACCGATCGGATTGGCCTGCGGCACGAGGGTGATATCGCCGGCGATCGCGCCCTGGCTTTCCGCCTGCCGCAGCCTCTCGCAGAGGAAATGCAAGAGCACCGTTCCCGGCAGCTCGCCGGCATGCAGAGCCGCCTGGATATAGGTCTTCGGCGCCTTCGGATCGCCGCCCGTAAAGCGCAGCACCGGCAGCCGCCACTCCGTTCCCGGCGTATCTCCAGGGATGATGATCTCTGAAACGTCCATGCTGATTTCGCTCCCCGTGCAACACCTGAACGAGCTTTATGCGCAGAAGCTAGGCAAGCGCAAGCCGTGGCCAAGCGCATCAGCGGCACGGCCTTGCGGTCGGAGAGAAGCGGCTGAAGTGGACGTTCGACCGACATTGCAGCATCGCGATCTTTCCGGGAAGCCCGGCGCGCGCAAGAAACGGGTTGAAACAGCGGCCGTCTCATACGATTTTATGGGTCATCGCAAACGCGGAGCCTTTGTCATGGCTGAGACAATGCACCACTATCTCATCTTCGAAACCGCGAGCGGTTTCTGCGGCATCGCCTGGAGCGATGCCGGCATCACCCGCTTCCAGCTGCCGACCAAATCAGCGGAAGCGACCGAACGGCTGCTGTTGCGCCGCCTGTCGGATGCCGAATCCGGCGCACCGACGCCTGCTGTGCTCGAGACGGTCGCTGCGGTGAAGCGCTATTTCCAGGGCGAGGAGACGGATTTTTCCGGCGTCGAACTCGATCTTGCCGGTCAGGATGCCTTCTTCCGGGATATTTATGCGGCGGCACGGCGTGTCGGCTGGGGTCGCACGACCACTTACGGCGCGCTGGCGAAGGAGCTCGGCGTCGGGCCGGAAGCCGCCCGCGACGTCGGTCAGGCGATGGCGAAGAACCCGGTCGCTTTGATCATCCCCTGCCACCGGGTGCTGGCCGCCGGCGGCAAGATCGGCGGCTTCTCCGCTCCCGGCGGTTCGTCGTCGAAAGCCCGCATGCTGGAACTCGAAGGCGTCAACCTTGCGCCGCCACCGCCTGCCCAGCAGTCGCTGGGTTTCTAGAGCAGTTCAGCAAAACCGCTCTAGACTTTGCTGGAATTGCTTTGGCAAAATCTCAGCGGATCAATGCGGGCTGGCTGTCGGCCGGATGATGATCTCGCTGACATCGACATCATCAGGCTGGCTGACGGCGTAGAGGATCGAATTGGCGATGGCCTCGGGGTTGATCGTGATCGCCCTGAACGCCTTCATGGCATCCCGCGCCGTCGGATCGGTGATCGTCTCGGCCAGTTCCGATGTCGTCGTGCCGGGGGAGATGACGGTCACCCGGATGCGATCGGTTTCCTGCCGCAGCCCGTCCGAGATCGCCCGCACTGCGAATTTCGTCGCGCAATAGACGGCGGCGGTCGGAGAGACGCTGTGGCCGCCGATCGAAGACAGGTTGATGATCTGCCCCGATCCCTGCGCCTTCATGATCGGAAGGGCCGCCGCGATGCCGTAGAGAACGCCTTTGATATTGACGTCGACCATCCGGTCCCACTCGTCGACCTTGAGGGCGTCTAGCGGCGAGAGCGGCATGACCCCGGCATTGTTGACGATAACGTCCAGCCGGCCGAATTCGGACTTGGCAAAGCCTGCGAAGGCTTCCACATCCGCCCGGTCGGTGACGTCAAGCTTTTGCAGGCGCACCGACCCACCCTTTGCCGCGATGTCGGCGGCGAGTTCCTCCAGGCGCTCGGTGCGGCGCGCGCCAATCAGGACATGGGCGCCTGCGGCAGCCAGCACCTTTGCCGCAGCCTCTCCGATGCCGCTGCTGGCTCCGGTGATGGCAATGACTTTTCCTTTGATATCAGACATTTCAAGCTCCATTTGCAGGCCGCTCGCCTGGCGATGCGGCTGAGGGTTTTCTTGGGGTTTAGCTTGGGAAATCGGCGCTGAGCGTCGTCTCCGCCCAGGCTTCGAAATTTGCGCGCAGCGCATCGAGTCGTTCGCGGGCGATCTTCAGGGCAGGTGCGCCGAGCAGCAGGCGCAGCGGCGGCTCGTCCGCCTCGAACGCCGATATGATTGCTGTCGCGGCTCGCACCGGATCGCCCGGCTGGTTGCCGGAGACCGAGCGGGTGGCCTGGCGCCGCTTGCCGGATGTCTCGGCATAGTCGTCGATGATCGTACTGGATTCGACCATCGACCGGCCGGCCCAATCCGTGCGGAAGGCGCCCGGTTCGAGGATCGTCACATCGATGCCAAGCGGCCTGACCTCATGCGAAAGCGATTCCGACAAGCCTTCGACCGCGAATTTGGTGGCGTGGTAGTAGCCGGTTGCAGCAAAAGCGACGAGCCCGCCGAGCGAAGAGACGTTGAAGATATGTCCTTGCCGGCGTGAGCGCATGCCCGGCAGAACCTGCTTGGTGACAGCGATCAAACCGAACACATTGGTCTCGAACTGAGCGCGTATCTCGGCATCGTCGCCCTCTTCGATCGCCGAGAGGTAGCCGTAGCCGGCATTGTTGACGAGGACGTCGATTGCGCCGAAATGCGTTTCGGCGTCATGAACCGCGCCGGCTATGGAGTTGCTGTCCGTCACATCGAGTGCAAGGGCAAGCGCGCGGTCGCCGTGCTCTGCCGTGAGATCTGCCAGGGTCTCGGGTCTGCGCGCCGTCATGGCGGCGCGCCAGCCGCCCGCCAGGACCGCTTCGGCGAGTGCCCGGCCGAGGCCGGACGATGCGCCGGTGATGAACCAGGTGGGTGCTGGGGAAGACATGATCGTCATCCTTTCCGGCCGGCAAATGCGGCCTTATCCTTGGTGACTTTGCCTTTCAGGCCGCGCGTCATTTGCGGCGAAGCACCATGCCGCCATGATGGAGGGTATTGCCGTCGACGAAATCGCCGTCGGCCGTGAAGCCCGTGTCATCCCAGTATTCGATGTGGCTTCCGGTGACTTCGTAGCGGCCGCGATAGGCGCTTTCCCGGTTTCCGCGGGCTTCGTCGTAACGGCCATTCGGCAAAAGTTCGTGGCGGACGCGGCCATCATCCGTAACCCACATGCCGACATAGGGGTGTTGCTGCATTCTGTTCTCGCTTGTTTGTTGCTGCTGATCTCGGTCGTTCACGGCATCGGTGGCGGACGAACTGGTCGCCGTGCCAGCCAGGGTGACCGCCGTGAAAAACTGCAGAACCGGGCTTTTGAGAATCCTTCGCATTGCCTTGCCTTTCGAAGAAGATCTGCCGATGCGTGGGTCTTGGCGTTGATCTCGACTTGAAAGATAGCGTGCCCATCCGCGGCGATTAAGTTGCCAATCCAGGATGCCTTGGTTAGAATTGCTAACCAATGGTCGATGATCTCGAAGGCATTTCAGTTTTTCTTGCGGTGGCCGAGGCGCGGAACTTCCGCCTTGCCGGCGAGCGGCTTGGCGTCACCCGCTCCGCCGTCAGCCAGGCCCTGCAGCGCCTGGAGGATCGGGTTGGCGTCGCCCTGGTCCAGCGCACGACCCGCAGCGTCAGCCTGACCGAAGCCGGCGAAGTGTTCTTCGACGCGGTTCGTCCATCGGTCCGGCAGGTCAAGGATGCAATGCAGACGGTGCGGGAAATGCAGGCGCGCCCGAGCGGCCTGCTGCGGATCACCGTTTCCTCGATCGCCGAGAACTTCCTGTCCGGCACGTTACTGGCCGGTTTCATGGAAGCTTGCCCCGACATCAAACTCGATATCACCATCACCGATGACGAATTTGATATCGTCGAGGCCGGCTTCGACGCCGGTGTCCGGCTGGGCGAAGTGATCGAGCAGGACATGATCGCGATTTCAGTCTCCGAAGCGCAGCGACAATGCGCGGCCGCATCCCGCAGCTATCTCGAGCGCCGCGGCCATCCCCGCCATCCCCGCGAGTTGCAGAACCATGCCTGCATCGGATGGCGGCCACGCCCGGATACGGCGCCTTATCGCTGGGAATTCACCGAGAATGATCGCGACTTCGACGTCTCCGTCGATCCCGTCGTCACGACCAACGACATGGGAATGATGATCCGCATGGCCTGCGCGGGAGCAGGCATCACCTTCGGCATGGTGGAAACCTTCCAATCCTATATCGAACGCGGGGAGCTCGTGCCGCTGCTGGAGGATTTCTGCCCCCCATTCCCGGGATTCTATCTCTACTATCCCAGGCGCCAGAGGCAGCCACTGAAGCTGCGCGCATTGGTCGATTATGTGCGCAGGTTTGACAGGCTCTAGACTTGCGATCTTCGATCGCAAGGTGCAACGCCTGAGATGGCGGAGGTTAAGATACTGCCGCCTCGCCGGCGAGCGCCTGGGTTGCCTTAGGCTGAGGACGCAGAAGCAAATAGAATGCGAAGACGTGGGTGATCATCAGCAAGGGCACGTAAATGATCGGGATCGCGTATGCGGCGCCCAATTCCTCCGCCCGCGCCGGCAGGCCGGCCTGGATCGCGTGATAGTAGTCGAGCACGAGGTCGCCCATTCCCACGAGATTGAAGGCGACGACGAACAGCCAGAAGACCGGACGCATGCGGATCGTGACGAGCGCCAACATGGCGAGCATCCCGGCCGCGAGGTCGCCATAGGCAGCGAAGGTGGCGAAGCTGGCGGGCAGGTTGGGACCGACGACGCCGGGCAGAATGAAGACGAGCCCGAAGAAGCGGAAGCTGTGCAGAGTGGCGATGGCGCGGTGCGCCTTGACCCTGTCCATCGATTTGAGCCAGGGCAGAATATAGGCGCCGAAGCAAAGCAGCCACGCGACGTAGCCTAGCGCGAGATGGGTTTGAAAGATGGAGTCCGTCGACATCGGGGCACTCCTGATTTGTGGGGTCCAGATGTACGGCCGCTTCCCGCGATCGACTATTGGCGATAATATCGATGCGGTATGAAGCAGAACTTCACAGTCAGGCAAGGCGCGCTCGACGGCGTTGAGGCGTTTCTGAGCGTTGCCCATCACCGTAGTTTTCGCAGAGCAGCCGCGGAACTCGGGGTGACCCCCTCGGCAGTCAGCCAGGCCGTACGCGCTCTTGAGGAGCGTGTCGGCGCAGTACTCTTCATCCGCACGACGCGCAGTGTCGGTCTGACTGAAGCCGGCGAGCGGTTCCTCGCGCGCGCAAAGCCCGCTTTCGAGGAACTGGTCGCCGCAAGCGCGGTTGCGCGTGAGCTCGGCCAGAGACCGGCTGGACTATTGCGGCTCACCGTGCCGCCGTCAGTGGTGCCGATCCTGTTGGAGCCACTGATTGCATCCTTCTGCCAGGCCTTTCCCGAGATCGAGGTGGAGGTCGCCGCGAATGAGGAACTGGTCGATATCGCGGCCGAAGGATTTGACGCCGGTATCCGGCTCGGCCAGTTCATCGCAGCCGACATGGTCGCGGTCCGGCTGACGCCGTCCTTCCCGCTGGTGGTTGTCGGCAGCCCCGAATATCTGCACCGGAGAGGGCGGCCCGAGCGTATCGACGATCTGCGTCAACATGCCTGCATCCGCATGCGCCGCTCGAACGGCTCAATCGCGCCGTGGTCGTTTGTCAGCGGCAAAAAGCCGATCGAGGCTGTTGTCTCCGGGCCGCTGATCGCCCACGACTTTCCCACCATGCTGGGAGCCGCCGTCGAAGATATGGGGCTTGCGCAAGTGCCGGAGCCAATCGCCGCCGGACCAGTGAAGGCGGGAAAACTCGTCCGCGTCCTGGAGGCGTTCGCACCGATGGCGCCGGGTGTGTTCCTCTACTTTCCCAGCCGTCATCAAGTGATGCCGAAGCTGCGGGCCTTCATCGATCACGTGAAAAGCCGGGCCGACGCTGCCGACAAAACCCGAATTCACATCGATGACAAGCAAACACCCGCCACGAAAATGCGCTGAGGTGGGACGCGCGGAATTCCATTGAGTTCGAACACCTGAATGACGCTCAAGATTGCCCATCACACGCGGTTTTGCTATTCCCGATCCTCAAGGGATCGGTGGTGGCAAGTCTACCGATCATGGCTCCAGTCTCACGGCCTGGTAGCCCGAACCCCACGATCATCCATCCTGTTGTCGGAGAACATATGCTCGACGAGGTCTTTCCCATTCCGACCAGGGCCTTGATCCGCCAGGGCGGGCGGGCCTGTTTTTTTCGTCTCGTCAATACGAGCCCCCTGTTGATACAGGTGCAATCGGGAACGAAGATCGTCATGGCAGATGACAAGGCTTTGCGCCTCGAGGCGGGCGCCTATGGCTTGCTGCCCGACTATCGACCGTTGACGATGGAGAATATTCCCAAGGCGCCGCAGAAGTATCAGACCCTGGCGCTTCCTGTTCCGCGACAGCTCTTCGAGGAAGCCTATACCAGGATGGGATCGCTCGCCGTTCCATCGAGGCCTGTCCCGGCAGGGACCTCGAAGCTGCCGGAGGAAGCCGCGGCATTGTTTGACTATTGCTGTCAGCCCGGCAATCTGACGAGGCTTCCCGGCGCCATTGCCAAGGCTCGTTTGATGGAGCTGATCACCTGGTTTGCGCTCTGCGGAGCGGTGTTGGGCCAATGCCAAAGCCCTCGGCTCGAGGACCGGCTGCGGCAGATGATCGAAAGTGATACGACCTTTGATTGGACGCTTGCACACGCGGCGCGCTCGTTCAACATGAGCGAAGCGACGCTGAGGCGTAAGCTGGCCGCCGAGAATACCGGTTTCAGTGAGATCTTGAGCGATACAAGAATGAATCGCGCCTTGGGCCTCATTCAAACCACAACCCTGCCGATGGCGCAGGTCGCGCTTGAGGTCGGTTACGATTCCCCGTCGCAATTCGCGGCGCGGTTCAAAGAGCGGTTTGGCGTCAATCCACGCCATGTGCGGGGCGGCTCTGAGCGTTTTGAGCGGATCGGGGCAGAAGTTGAGCATAGCGGGGCAGATGCACTTGCTCGGTGACGATAGTTTTCCTGCATTATCAACCGCAGGAAAACAGAATGCGTTTTATCACAGCAGTACTTCTCGCCACATCCGTCTTTGGCGCGACGGCCGCACAGGCCGAAATGAAGCTCACCTCGAAGGATTTGACCGCCGGCAAGGCCATGGCCGATGCACAGGTCTTCAACAGCTTCGGCTGCGCCGGCAAGAACATCTCGCCGGAACTGACCTGGTCGGGTGCTCCCGAGGCGACCAAGAGCTTCGCCATCATGGCTTACGATCCGGATGCTCCGACCGGCTCGGGCTGGTGGCATTGGTCGGTGTTCAACATTCCCGCAAATGCCTCGGAGATCGCCACCGGCGCCAGCGGTGACAAAAAGCTTCCCGCAGGCACTGTCGAAGGTCACACCGATTTTGGTACATCCGGCTATGGCGGCGCATGCCCGCCGGCCGGCGATGCGCCGCACCATTACCAGTTCACCGTCTATGCGCTTTCGGTCGACAAGCTTCCGCTTCCTGATACTGCGCCGGGCGCCATGGTTGGCTTCTATGTCAGGGCAAATACGCTCGACAAGGCCTCCGTCGAGGTCACCTACGGCCGCTGAAGCAGGCCGTGATCGAAGTCGTCATCTGTCCATGACAAAAGTCCGGCCGAGGTAATTGAACCTCGGCCGGCCGTCTCCCGTGCGGGCTTATTCGGTCCGCAACCTTAGACCGTCATTGCTTCCCAGCAAATCAATGGACCGTCTTCGGCATCGATACGCTCGCCGGCGCGAATGAATCCATTGCGTTCAAGGACACGCTGTGACGCAATGTTCGCAACCCCGGTCTCTGCGGAGATCAGAGCCACGCGAGGGTCGCTCCGCCCCCACGCCAGCAACTGGCCTATGGCCCGCGCGGTGCATCCACGGCCCTGGCGCGAAGGCGCAATCCGATAGCCGACATGGATGTTTCCATCTTGTGGAACTCGAACGATGGAGCAGAGGCCGACGATCTCGCCATCCTCCACGATCATCCAGGCCGACGGCGAGAATTCAGCGCCTATATCAGTCGCGAGGCGGTTCAACATCTCCAATATCTCAGGAGGCGCAATTGCGCTGTCTTGGACAAGGCGCAGATTACGAGGCGCGATGCCCTTCAGCAGCGCTTCGAAGTCACGAGTGGTTAGTTCGATGATCATAGTCTTCTCGACATTAGACATGCGCCGGCATTGGGCGCGCTAAGGCCGAGCGATAGAGCGAGGGTCAGCTCTCGGTCATGGTGCCGAGCGCCTTCATCCCTACCGCCGCAGCCGGTGAGTTCTGGATCGTTGCGACGGCAAACAAAGGCATTCTCCTCTAAGACGGAAATGCGAATAACAGTCCTTTGCGAGGATCGCAAGGCCGATAGATCTGCGCCCCCGCGCCCCGGAAAGGCCTTCGCGCCTACCAGCTTGAGAGGCATTGGCGCGGCGAGTCCGGAAAACAGCGGCAGGCCTTTGCCCAGCGCCACCGGCGCTACGAGAAGGGCGAACTGGTCGACCAATCCCTGGGCGATAAGACTGCGGGTGAAGCGGACCAGATCGGCAATTTCCGACAGCTCGCGCTCATTTTTTCCGCGTGCCCTAGATAAGCCTTGCCTGTAAGCGGTCGTCGGAAGTTTCCGGCTGATCCACGCCAAACCGCAAGATCGGTCGAGCACGTTATGGCCGCCGGCGACTAGATGGAGCCGCCACGGAGGAGGGACGATGAAGACGGCGCTTCAAAACTATCAGGCCCGGATGCGGCGGGTGCTGGACTATATCGATCGGCATCTTGGCAGTGAGCTGGACTTGGAAACGGTGAGCCGTGTTGCGGCCTTTTCGAAGTTTCATTTCCACCGGCAGTTTACGGCGACCTTCGGATTGTCCGTGCATCGCTATGTCCAGCTTGCCCGTCTGAAGCGCGCTTCGCACCGGCTGGCCTACAGGGACGCCCAAAGCGTCACTGACATAGCGATGGATGCCGGTTACGAAGCACCGGATGCCTTCGCCCGCGCCTTTCGGCAACGGTTCGGGCAATCGCCTTCGTCGTTCCGGAAGTCTCCCGACTGGGAGCCGTGGCTTGCGGCCTTCGGGCCTCTCGACAACGCAAGGAGCAAGCTCATGCAGAAGACTTTTACCACTGACGACGTTAGGATTCGCGATGTGCCGCCCACGCCGGTGGCGATCATGGAGCACCGCGGCGACCCGGCGACGCTCGGCGCCACCATTCAGCGGTTCATCGCCTGGCGCATGGCCGCTGGCCTGCACCCCAAGACAAGTCCGACCTTCAACGTCTGGCGTTCCGAGCGGCGTCCTGCGTCGCCTGCCGATTATAGCGTGGACCTTTGTGTCGGGACCGACCAACCGATCGAGGCGAACGGCAAAGAGATCAAAGCCGGCGAGATTCCTGGCGGACGCTGCGCGGTGCTGCGCGTCGTCGGCAACACCGACAATCTGGAGCCCGCCGCGCTCTACCTTTATCGCGACTGGCTTCCGGCCAGCGGCGAGGAAGCACGCGATTTCCCGATCTATTGCCAGCGGCTGAGCTTCTTCCCCGAGGTGCCGGAGCATGAGGCGGTGGCGGAACTGTTCCTGCCGCTGAAATAGCGCCCTCTGGCGGCGGCTTGTTCATTCTGATCACTGGAAGAGGACAGGCTCCACCCCAGGCCGGCCGGTTGGCCAGAACGTTTGAGGCTGTCCGCTCCTCTGACCGGATCAGCAACTCGCACGGCGGGTGTCGAACATCAGGTTGCGGATTTATGCGCACTTCAAAAACCAATTGCGATATAAAACCAGTTGAGCTAACTTACAACCGATTGCATTATGCAATCAGACCTGCGGATATGCTGTTTAAGGAAAGGAAGTGAGTATGGCTAAGCTTGTGTTCGGAATGAACCAGTCCCTGGACGGCTACGTCGATCATATGGCGTTTGGGCCAAGCCCCACACTCTTCCGCCACTTCATCGAAGAGGCTCAGCAGCAGGCGGGCAGTGTGTACGGTCGCCGGATGTATGAGGTCATGCGTTACTGGGACGACGAACATCCTGAATGGGACGCAGAGCGACAGGCCTTCGCGGCGGCGTGGCGGAACCAGCCGAAATGGGTCGTTTCGCGCTCGTTGACGTCGGTCGGTCCCAACGCCAGGCTTATTGGGGAAGATCTTGAGGTCGCGATCCTCAAGCTGAAGGCGGAACGCGACGGGGAGATCGAAGTTGCCGGCCCCAATTTGGCGCAAAGCCTCACCGAACTTGGCCTGATCGATGAGTATCGAATCTACCTGCACCCCGTCGTGCTCGGTCACGGCAAGCCATATTTCGCCGGACCCCGGCCGCCGCTCCGCCTGATGGCTCATGACCGGATTGGCGAGGATGTGATCAGGTTGACCTACGTTCCGGCTTGATCTCGGGACTCGCCAGATGAAAATCGCCGCGGAAGTCTGGTCTTGGTACGGCCATCCCTCATGACGCCGACGGTCTGGATGGGAACCCCTGCCGCGCCGCCGGCAGGCAGCAAGCCATCACAAGGGCGGTGGCGTTAGACGGATGCTTTTGCCTGGCCCGCCCCGACCAGTTCGGCGATGACTCTTTCGAGTGGCGTCGTGCCCTTCACTGCCGATCGTCCGTGCTCGCTGAAGTCGATCCATCCCTCGTTGAAGCCGTCGAGCATCCGGATCCGAGGCAATGGATTTCGCGTTCCCTGAGAGCGGAAAATCTGTTCCCAGCTCGCGCGCGGCACCGTCTCGACCCGGACGGGACGCTTCAGCGCCGTGGCGAAGGCTCCGGCGATATCGTTCGGCGATATACGTGCGGGGCCTTCCAGCTCGACGACCCGTGCCCCGCTCCAGTCCTCGCGGAGAAGCGCGGCGGCCAAGTGCCCGACATCCTGCGTCGCGACCATCGGAAACAGCTTGCCGGCCGGCTGCAGGAAGCTGCGCAGCACGCCTTCGTCGCGCGCCGAGGGAATGTCCCAGAGCGCATTCTCCATGAACCAGCCGGGCCTCAGGAAGGTGACCGGAAGGCCGATCTCCTGCAGCGATAGCTCCATCAGCGTGCGCTGGGTCAGCAGGTTCTCGTGCAGAGCATCCGCGCCGATGGTCGACAGGCAGACCACCTTGCCAGGACGAGCCTCGACCAAAGCCGACGTTACGGCGGCGATGACGTGCCTGGCCTCGGGAAAGCCGGGTTCCGGATCGAATTCGGAGGGCGGCAGGATGAAGACGCCTGTGGCATCCCTGAAGGCTGAAGTCAGGCTTGCCGCGTCGTCCATCTCGGCCAACGCGACGTCGCAGCCCCGAGTTCTCCACGCCGCCGCCTTGGCCTCGTCGCGCAACACGGCGCGAACGGGCAGTCCTTCGGCGAGAAGGCTGCGCGCAAGCGCGCCGCCGACCTTGCCGGTGATTCCGGTGATTGCGTACATGATGGTTCTCCAGAAGGTTGGTATCAGTCGCGCAGGCTCAGGCGAACCCGGCATAGAGGTTGCGCTCGAACTCGCCGCAGAGCGCAACGACCCGTTCGTCGTAAGACACCATCCTTATACGCCGCCTTATGACGTGATTCCCGCGCATTAGAATCAATGATATGATGACTCAGATTCACTGCTTACGGCCCGAAGTGAGGCTGCGCGGAGACCTGCAGAGGCGAAGGGGATCGAATGGTTTTCGACACGCGGATTCTGACCGGCGTCGGCGTCCTGGCGGCGGTTGCGGAGACCGGGAATTTCGCTCGCGCCGCGGAGATGCTCGGCCTGACGCCGTCAGCGGTGAGCCGGGCCGTCGCGCGTCTGGAAGCGCGGGTCGGTGTGCGGCTTTTCGATCGCAATCCACGCGAAGTCAGCCTTACCGAGGAAGGACGCCGCTTCCACACACGGGTGATGCCGCTTCTCGCCGGCCTGGATGAGGCCGCCGCGGAGGCCGCAGGGGCGGCGGCGGTCGTGCGCGGCCGGCTGCGCGTATCGGTGGACCCGTGGTTCGCGCGCATGGTGCTCGCGTCGAAGCTCCAGGAGTTTCTGGTCCGCTATCCCCTGCTGTCGGTCGATTTCTCTACCAGCAATTATCGCCAGGAGATGATGACCGGCGTCGACGTCGCCGTGCGCTTCGGGCCTCCCGACGAGTCATCGCTCATCGTGCGCAAGCTGCTGGAGACCCGCATCCTGACAGTCGCCGCTCCGGCCTATCTCGAAAAACACGGCGAACCGCGATCACCCCATGACCTCGTCCATCACGAAGTGCTTCTCTTCCGCGATCCTCAGACCGGGCTGCCCTTTCCCTGGGAGTTCCGGCGCGGCGGGGAGGTCAAGGAGATTAAGGTCTCCAGTCGCCTGGTCATGGACGATCCTTCGGTTGCGATCTCCGCTTGCCTGGCCGGTCAAGGTATTTTCCAGAGCCTCGCGATCGGTTTGGCGCCTTTGCTGTCGCGAGGCGAGCTTGTTCAGGTCCTGCCGGAATGGTCGGAAGAACTCTTTCCGCTCTATGCCTATCATCCCTCGCGCCACCTCCCGCCGGCGAAGGTCAGAGCGCTTCTGGATTTCATCCAGGAGATCGCTGTCCGCGTGTAATGACGCTCTCCTTGTGCGGTACCACCGGGCGCAGTCTTTCGCGGTCTACATGCCGACAGGGCGATCCGCGATTTGCTCGGTTTCAAAGACTATCGATATCGGTTGGTCTATTTTCCTCGGAGTTCTCCGCAAAAGCGGCGTCTCCAGCCTGCCAAAAAGACCGTCAGCGATGGTGAAGTTCGTCGCCGTCAGTAGTGTGGCCCTCGCGCCGGTTGTGATACGGCGCAACATTCGCGGATTGAACGACGCCGCTTCAAGCGATCGCAGCTCGGCTTCCGACCGGATTACGGCAAGCGTCGCCGGCGACCTTCCGGGCGTCAGTCGCGCGACATGGACAGCCCCCCGAGAAGCGGAGCATACGCGGCAAGCCTGCGGGATACGAACTCCGTGAAGAGCCGGACGCGCTTCGTCTTGCGCGTCTCCCCCTGCGTCAGAAGCCAGAGGGTTCCATGCAGGTGCAGGTCGGTGCCCGGCACCCTCGCCAATAGGGGGTCGGCATCTCCGACGAAGCACGGCAGTGTCGTCATCCCGAGCCCTTGCCGAACTGCAACGATCTGCGCCTCGCCGTCCGTGGTCCTGAACGGAACCCCCGTGGTGCGAACCTCACCCTCGCGGACCCAATCCGGGATTCCATGAATGCTTATGACGATCCACCGGATGGGATCCGGCGCGCCCGCACGCCATGCGGCCAGTCGATCGCGAGACATGTAGACGCCGCTGAAGAGCTCCGGTCCCTTCAGGCCGTGAAGATTGAGCGGCAGGGTTTTGCGGTCGTAAACGACGCGGATCGCCACGTCGGCCTCTCGGTTGGTCAGATTTGCCAGCTCGCCGGACGAGATGATTTCCATCTCGATATCGGGATGCAGAAGCGCGAAATCGGCGAGATCCGGCATGAGCAGATGTGTCGCAAGGGTTGGAGCCAACGTCACCCGCAGAAGCCCGCGCACGCTCTGGTCGCGACCGAAGACGCGCGTCTCCAGCTGGTGCGACGACGCTTCCATCTGGTTCGCGAGCTCGAGGACCTCCTCGCCCGCAGCCGTCAGGCGGTAGCCCGAAGGCAGCTTTTCGAACATCTGCGCCCCGAGGCGTTCCTCGAGCTGAGCGATGCGTCGCAGCACGGTCGAATGATACACCCCGAGGCCCTCGGCGGCAGCCCGCACTGAGCCTCCGCGCGCCACGGCAAGAAAGTAGCGAATGTCATCCCAGTCGATCATGGTGCAATCCAGCACCGCGCGGTGCGCCTTCCGAAGCCCGTATCTAACGCGTCGTACAGCAGTACGGGCTGTCATCATAGCTTATGTCGACGAGCGCGGCTCAATTCCGAACGACAGACACCGATCGTCGCGGCTGGCGTCAGTCGTCCAGGCGGATCGATTTTGCACCACCGATGTGCGCGCTTCCGCACTCAACGCCTGACTCCGGCGGACCTATTTGAGGGTCTCGGGGGCGTCCCCGAACGATCAAAGGCGGAGCCTGGAAGGAGAAGTCATGGGAAAGCTTGAGGGTAAGGTTGCAGTCATCACGGGTGGATCGAGCGGCATGGCGCTGGCGAGCGCCAAGCGGTTCGTTGAAGAAGGCGCCTATGTTTTCATCACGGGCCGGAGGCAGGAGGCGCTCGACGAGGCCGTCAAGCTGATTGGCCGGAACGTGACCGGCGTGCGCGGCGACGCGGCCAATCTCAACGACCTCGACCGTCTGTTCGACACGGTCAAGCGGGAAAAGGGCAGCATCGACGTCCTATACGCGAGCGCCGGCACGGGCGAAGCCGTCCCACTGGGCGAGATTACCGAGCAGCATTTCGATGCGGCCTTCAACCTGAATACGCGCGGCACGTTGTTTACGGTTCAGAAGGCGCTGCCGCTGTTCAACGATGGCGGATCGATCTTCATGACCGGGTCAGTTGCTTCGGTGAAAGGTTTTTCTGGTTACGGCGTGTATGCGGCGAGCAAGGCGGCGTTGCGCTCATTCGCACGCACTTGGCTCAACGAACTGAAGGGCAGGAATATCCGGGTGAACGTGCTGAGCCCGGGGCCGATCGCCACACCGATGCAGGACCAAGTTCTCACCGAGGATGCGAAGCGGATGTTCGAATCTCTGATCCCGCGGGGAAAGATGGGTCGTCCTGAGGAAATCGCGGCGGTCGCGCTGTTTCTTGCTTCAGACGATTCGAGCTTCGTGAATGGGGTGGAGCTGTCTGTCGACGGCGGCTTCTCGGCCATCTGAATTCGCGCCGGATCGCCGGAACTGGCTGACCCGTCCGGCCGTGCGGAATTCGTTCACGGCAGGACGTCTCCGCGAAGGTCGCCACACAGTGGAACGGATAACCCAGCGCCGTTGACGGCCGGGGAATTAATAGCAACACGGATTGGAGAAGCATTATGAGCTATGCGATTGTAGGGTTCGGTAAGATAGGCCAGGCCCTCGCCCACGCCTTCGCCCGTAAGAACATCAAGGTGGCCGTCGCGAGCCGCCGGCCGCCCGAGGCGTTGGCGCCGCAGGCTCGGGCGATTGGCCCCACGGTCGTCGCCAAGTCGCTGCGGGATGCACTCGAGGCCGACACAATCATCCTGGCGGTCCCGTTCGGGGAGCATCGTGAGGTTGCGAAGGCCCTGCCGAGCTGGAAAGGCAAGACAGTCATCGACGCGATGAACGCGTTGGTTCCCCTTGAGGAGCTGGACGGTCTCCCGTCCTCCGCCTTCGCAGCGAAGTCGTTCACCGGCGCCAAGTTCGTGAAAGGGTTCAATCACCTGATTGCCGCCACCCTGGCTGCCGACCCGGTCGTCGAGGGCGGCCACCGGGTCGTCTTTCTGTCGAGCGACGACGAGGACGCGATCGCTCCCGCGGCGGATTTGGCCAAACAGCTCGGGTTCGCACCCGTCAAGCTGGGAAAGCTCAACGAGGGTGGCGCGCTGGTGCACGCACGCGGCCACACTTGGGGCCGGCTCATCTTCCAGGATTTGTTCAAGAAGGAGCAATAATCGATCTAAGGCCGTGTGATTTGGCCCGAGAAGTACGATGGCCTAAGATTCGCTCGAGTGTCCTCTGCCATCCGATACTACCCCACGGTACTCCGCGTCACTCCCACTCGATTGTGCCAGGCGGCTTCGACGTAACATCGTAGACCACGCGGTTGATGCCGCGCACCTCGTTGATGATGCGGGTCGCGGCGCGACCGAGGAATTCCATGTCGTAGTGGTAGAAGTCCGCCGTCATGCCGTCGACGGAGGTGACAGCGCGCAGCGCGCAGACGAATTCATAGGTGCGCCCGTCGCCCATGACGCCAACGGTCTGGACGGGAAGCAGCACGGCGAAGGCCTGCCAGATGGCGTCGTAGAGGCCGGCCTTGCGGATTTCGTCGAGATAGATCGCATCGGCCTCGCGCAGGATCTCCAGCTTTTCGCGGGTGATGCCGCCGGGGCAGCGGATGGCCAGGCCGGGGCCGGGGAAGGGGTGGCGGCCGATGAAGCTGTCGGGCAGGCCAAGCTCGCGGCCGAGCGCGCGCACCTCGTCCTTGAAGAGCTCGCGCAGCGGCTCGACGAGCTGCATCTTCATGCGCTCCGGCAGGCCGCCGACATTGTGGTGCGATTTGATCGTCACCGACGGGCCGCCGGTGAAGGAAACGCTTTCGATGACGTCGGGATAGAGCGTACCTTGGCCGAGGAAGTCGGCGCCGCCGAGCTTCTTCGCCTCTTCCTCGAAGGTCTCGATGAACAGCCGGCCGATGATCTTGCGCTTGGTTTCCGGGTCGCTGACGCCTTCGAGTTCGCCGATGAAGCGGTCCGAGGCATCGACGTGCAGCAGATGCAGATTGTAATGCTCGCGGAACATAGCGACGACGCCCGCCGCCTCGTCCTTGCGCATCAGCCCGTGGTCGACGAGGATGCAGGTCAGCTGGTCGCCGACGGCCTCGTGGATCAAGAGCGCTGCGACGGAACTGTCGACGCCGCCTGAAAGCGCGCAGATGACGCGCTTGTCGCCCACCTGCGCGCGGATCTGCTCGACCGCCTTCTGGCGATAAGCCGACATCGACCAGTCACCCTTAATGCCGGCGATGTTGTGAATGAAGTTGCCGATCAGCTTGGCGCCATCCGGCGTATGCACGACTTCCGGGTGGAACTGCACGCCGTAATATTTGCGCTTCTCGTCGGCAATGAAGGCGTAGGGGGCGTTGGAGGAGGTGGCGACCACCTCGAAACCATCTGGCAGCGCGGTGACGCGGTCGCCATGGCTCATCCAGACCTGGTGGCGCGAGCCGGAAGACCAGAGGCCCTCGAACAGCTGGCAGTCCCTGTCGACCTCGAGGAAGGCGCGGCCGAATTCGCGGTGATGGCCGCTCTCGACCTTGCCGCCGAGCTGCATGCACATCGTCTGCTGGCCGTAGCAGATGCCGAAGACCGGCAGGCCGCTGTCGAAGATGATCTGAGGCGCTCGCGGCGATCCCTCGTCCACCGTGGAAGCCGGGCTGCCGGACAGGATCACGGCCTTCGGCTGCAGGCGCCGAAAGGCCTCTTCGGCCGATTGGAAGGGAACGATCTCGCAATAGACGCCAGCCTCGCGCACGCGCCGTGCGATGAGCTGGGTCACCTGGCTGCCGAAATCGACGATGAGAACGGAGTCGGGATGTGCTGTCTGGGTCATGGCGAGGCTTTAATGAAAAGCGCTTCGCCTGGCAATGCGGGAAATCGGCGGTATCGGGTTTTTATTGTTCCAATTGTCCCGCATTCAAGGGCTCAGAACCAGAAAACCCCGTCCTCCAGTGCGGTGAACAGGCTGTCGACGCCATAGGAGAGCTTGCGGTCGACGATGTGCAGATATTCGGTCCAACCCGAAATATGCTGCAGCTCGACGGCACCGTCGGAAATGCCGCGAAGACCGATCAGCGGCAGCTTGTAGCCCTGGCAGGCGCGCAGCACCGCATAGGTCTCCATGTCGACCATGTCGGCGTCGATGCCTGTGTAGGCGGCGCCCGAAATGATGTTGCCGCCGGTGGAAAGACTTGCTTCGGCAATGCCGGGAATGCGCAGCGGCAGTTCGAGCGTTGCGGGCAGGTCGAGAAAGGGTGTCTTGCCCTTTTCGAAGCCGAGCGGCGAGGCGTCCATGTCGCGGTAGGAAACCGAGGTCACCTGATAGACTTCGGTCTGCTCCAGTTTCGCGGAGCCGGCCGAACCGAGGGACACGACGAGATCGGGCAGTTCGTCGACTGCATCCAGCCGCGCCAATGTCTTGCTCAGCGCGATGGCTGCCTCGACCGGGCCGACGCCAGTCATCAAAGGTTCGATGCGCGAACGCAGGAAGGGACCGTATTCGGCCTCCGCTGCCATGACGAAAAGGATGGATTTCCCCGCGACCGATTTCAGTTCGAACTTCATCCCGTAATGCCCTCTCTACCGCGGATCACCATCATCGTTCCGGTCATGGAGGCGATGAGTTTGGCCGGCCCGTCGCTGATCGCGTAGCCTCGTCCGTCGGCGACGATGATGGTGGAGCCGGGTTTGGTGATTTCCCCGCGAAACAGGAAACGATCGCCACGCCCCGGCGACATGAGATTGACCTTGAACTCGATCGTCAGGATCGAGGCTTCCGGGTCAATGACGCTGTAGGCGGCAAAGCCGCAGGCCGAATCGAGCGCTGCGGAAATGATGCCCGCATGCAGGATGCCGTGCTGCTGTGTCAGCTTGACGTCGAAGGGAAGCTCGATCTCGACGACGCCGTGCTCGACGCGCGTCAGCTCCGCGCCGATCGTTTCCATCGCCGCCTGGCGCGCAAAATTGCGGCGGATTCGCGCGCGGAAATCGCCCCTGTCAGTCTCGCTCATGTCTGCCCCTCTTGCAGCCGCGAAAGTGGCATGGCGCGCCGCATTCGACAAGCTGGACATTGCTGAAATCGGTCCGGGCGGCGATGGAAACCCGGGACCGTGTCGCCGGGGCAACCTTTCACCTTTGCGCCGCCGCGCAAGCCGGTAGCTGGCCAGTACCGTTGGATTGTGGCGATCCGATGCGAAGACGATTGCAGCTTCGCGCGGTGCGCGTATTCTCCGCACCGGGTCGCGAATGATGGAGCGCCGGCATGACGACGATATCGCAATCGGTCCGGAATTTCGAGACCTGGCTGGCCGGCGAACTTGGCGACGATCTCGTCAAGGACGATCTCCGGGAGAAGCACGAGAAGATGCGAAGCGACGATTTCGTCTTCCTGCGCGCCACCTATTGGCGCTGGTGCGAGATCATCCTCGATATCTGCCCGGAACTTACAGGCGCGCCTGAGGTGCTGGCGATCGGCGATACGCATCTGGAGAATTTCGGCACCTGGCGCGACATCGAGGGCCGGCTCGTCTGGGGCGTCAATGATTTCGACGACGCGGCGGTGATGCCCTATGCGCTGGATCTCGTTCGCCTTGCGGCAAGCGCCATCCTGGCGCGCGGCGACGACGGTCCCTCGGTTCGCATGATCGACGAATTGATCTTGAGCGGCTATCGCAGGGGCCTTGAAAATCCGTTGCCCGTCATCCTCGAGCGCGACCACAAATGGCTACGCAAGGCGCTGATGCTGCCGAATTCCGAACGCCGGGAATTCTGGGAGAAATACGAAATGTTGCTTCCCGGCAGCAAGCCGCCGCCATCAGCCTATATCAAGGCGCTCGCCGCCGCGCTGCCGTCCGGGGCAGGACCCTTCGTGCCGAAGCCGCGCAGCGGCGGCACCGGCAGCCTCGGCCGGCCGCGTTTCGTCGCCTATGCCGAATGGCAGGGTGGGCCGGTGCTGCGCGAGGCGAAGGCGCTGCTGCCGTCCGTCTGGTCGCTTCGCCACAGGCCACAGGACGTGGCGATCCATGCGGACGAGATCGCCAATGGACGGGCGCGCTCAGCCGATCCTCACTACCGGGTCTCCGGCCGTATCCTCGTGCGCCGGCTCTCGCCGAACAGCTGCAAGATCGAAATCGACCGGCATCCCGAGATCCTGCTTTCGCCGACGATGCTGGAACTGATGGGCTTTGAGATCGCCAATTGCCATTCCGACGATGCGGCGGCGGTTGCAGCGATCCTGAAGGACTTGGCGGTGCGGGGAAACGAATGGCTGCACGAGGCGGCAAGGGCCGCGGCATCGAGCGTCAGCGCCGAGCAGAAAGCCTATTCCCGCGCCGGCTAAAGCAATTCCAGCAAAAGTGTGCAGCGGTTTTGCGTCCGGAATTGCGCCTCTCTGATTTAGATCCGCACGATGTGCTGATCCCAGGCGACGTCGCTGCGGGTCGACAGGAAATCGCCATCATAGGAGGAAACGGCAAAGCCGCCTCTTGCCGGCGCGATGCCCGCCGCATCGGGAACGACGGTCTCGGCCAGCACCTTGCCCGACTTTGCGTCAAGGGTCACCGAGGCGCCGCCCTTCGGTGAGGTGATGCCGACAAGACCTTCGCTGCGATTGACGGCGATCGCCCCGACGTAATTGGCAAGCCTGCGCGTCGTCTCCTCCGGCAGGTCGATGAAGGAGAGATCTTCACCCTTGGCGAAATGGCCGACGAGCGGCGGCAAATCCTTGCGGTGGCCTTCATACTGGCAGGCGAACCAGATGCGGCCCTCGCCGTCGAGATCGACGTGGCGGGTGGAGAGTTCTGCCCATTCCGCCGGCAGCACATGTTTTTCGACCAGCGCCCCGGTTGCCGCATCGATCAGCGCCAGCGATGGCTGCATCTCGCCGAGATTGAGCTTGGTGCGGCCGAAATCCGGATGCGTCTCGATGCCGCCATTGGCGACGATGAGAAGGCGTCCGTCCTTGGAAACGGTTATGTCGTGCGGACCGATGCCGTAGGTCTCGAATTCGCCGATGCGGGCGAAGCGGTCGGTGGCGTCGTAGAGGCCGATCATGCCGCGATTACCGTCGAAGTCGTTCTCGCTGGCGTAGAGCAAACGACCATCGGGAGAGAAGGCGCCGTGGCCGTAAAAATGCCGGTCCTCCCTGGAGTTGATGACAACAGGCTCGCTTTTGTTCCAGGGATCGAAGATCATCGCATAGGTGCCGGGCCGGCGCGCGAAGGCGACAGTCTTGCCGGTGCTGGCGCTGAAGGCCATGCCGTGAGCGCGGGCGGGAAGCGCCACTTGATCGACGATCTCGCCACGCTCGGTCACGGTCGCAATGGCAAAGGAGCCGTCGGCTGCACGAATGCCCGATGCATAGACCGCATCGGCCCGCTCCAGCGCCATCAGCGACCTCGGCGCCAAGGCCGCAAGGAAGCCAAGGCCGGCCGCCTTGACGAAGTTGCGTCGGTCGATCGCGGCACTTGGCATCATCGTCTCAGTCTCCGTCCGAAAAGGAAAAGCCGGCTGAAAGGCCGATGGCCGCGCCATATTCGTCGCTGATCCGGGTGATCAGGTCGCGGCTATCGGCAAGCAGCGTATCGAGCTTGGCCTTCTCCGCATCGCTTGTGGCGACATCGATGTCGGGATTGAGCTTCGGCACGCTGTCGAGCAGCGATTTGAAGTCCTGGTCGATCGAGGCGGCAATCGGCTGCTTGTCCGGCGGCAACAGCTCGGCCATGCCGGCCTTCTGCCAGAGCGTGCGCAGGCCCTCCAGATTGGCGGCCATCGATTTCCAGGTATTTTTGGAGCGCCAGTAGATCGCCATGCGCGGCCGTGGCGCGGTGTCCTTGCCCTTGTAGAACTGTTCCAGGCGCTGGTCGCGGACATTCTCAGCACCATGGACGAGAATGCCGAGCAGCGCCGTCACCGCTTCCTTGTTGTCCATGAAATCGTTGCTCTGCGGGCCTGGATGTTTCCAGCTCGCCTGAACGCCATCGGGCTTTTCCCAGGCGGCGACGACTTCGCCGGCCTCACGCTGGATATTGCCGGCGACCGCCTGGCCGTAAAGGCAGCGGAAACTGCCCTTCTGCCCGACGAGATCGTCGGAGCCATTGCCGTAAAGCACGTATTCCAGCGCCGTCAGGCCTTGCAACGCAACACTCTTGCCGGCGATCGCATCAACGGTCGCATCCTTCGGATCGGCCTTGGCGATCAGCGCCTGCACCTGCTTGAGGCCGACGCCCTTGCGGTCGGGATAAAACAGGATGTGCTCGAAGAGATTGTCCTGGATAACAGGCCCGGTCTGGACGATCTCGATGATCGACCAATAGCGGATCGTGTCGTCGAAGGTGGACTTCGCTTTGTCGAGCGTCTGCTGCGTGCCGTCGGCGCAAAGATCCTTCATCGCCGTCGTCAGCCGGGCGGCCGATTGCTGCATGTTGCGATAGCCGGGACGGATCACCTCGTCGACGGCGCGCTGCATGACGGCGGGAACGGCATCCTCGTTCAGCCCTGCCGGGGGAGTGGCCGTCTGGGCGGCCGCTGATGTCGCGAGGCCGATCAGAGGAAGGCAGAGCAGTGGGTGCCAAAGGCGCATCAAAGTGACTCCAGGAATGTAATCAGGGCCGCCCTGTCGTCGGTCGACAGGGAGGAGAAAGCGTTGCGGGCCTTTTCAGCTTCGCCGCCATGCCAGAGAATCGCCTCGGTGAGGCTCCGCGCACGGCCGTCATGCAGGAAAAAGCTGTGTCCGCTGACAGTCCGGGTCAGTCCTATACCCCATAGCGGCGGCGTGCGCCATTCACGTCCGCTTGCAAGGCCAACCTGTTGCCCGTCGGCAAGACCGTCGCCCATATCGTGCAGGAGAAAGTCGGAATAGGGCCAGATCAGCTGGAAGGATTGTGCCTTGTCCGGCGTATCCCGGCGGGTGACGAATTTCGGCACATGGCAGGAAATGCAGCCGGTTTCGTAGAAGATCCGCTTGCCTCGCAGGGTCTCGAGGAAGCTTGCCTTGCGGCGCGAGGGAACCGCGAGATTTTCAGAATAGAAGGTCACGAGGTCGAGAATGGGACCCGGCGCTTCTTGCGCGCCCAGGCGTTTCTGCACCCCGGTCGGCATATCAAGGCATTTTTCTTCTGCCCGGGTGCAGTCGCCCTGCGCCTTCGGCTGATCGGGCGTCGAGATGCCGATATCATTGGCGAAGGCATCCGCACTCTGGTCGCGCACCGTGGCGTTCTGTGCCTTCCAGCCGAATCGTCCGAGCGCGATCTTGCCGCTGCGATGGTCGCGCACAATCGCCGCCTTCCCCGAAATACCGTCGCCATCGGTATCGTCCGGATCGGCATGGGCGAGGATATCGGCTTCGGGAATGGCCTCGATCAGTCCGAGGCCGATCATCGCCGAGGCGACACGCGGCGAAATCGTCGTCGCGGGATCGAGCGGTCCATAAGCGGGATTGACAACCGCATAGCTCGGCCGGCGCAGCGACACGATCTCGCCGTCGCCGAGCGTCACCCTCTCTTCCTGGTAGCTGATCGCCATCTTTCCTTCGGCAGCAAGGCCGGGAACGGCGAGGTCCTGCAGCTGATGGCCGTAGACCGGATCGGGAAAATTGACGACATCAGCCTGAGCGATCGCCTTTTCTTCCGCCGGCGTCCGGGCCGCGCGGGAAAGCCGCAGCAACATCGAGGCGGCGCTCGGGCCCCCCTCCGGCGGTTTGCCGCGGCCGTCATTGACATGGCAGCTCATGCAGGAGCGGGCGTTGAAGAGCGGCCCGAGACCATCGGAAGCCTGCGTCGAGGAGGGAGCGGAAACCCAGAGCTTGCGGAAGAGCGCGTTGCCGAGCTTAAAATTCTGCTCTTCGTCGAAGGGGATGTTGGCCGAAATATGCGAGAAGCTGTCCTCGGTGACAGGGTCGATCGAGGTCGTCGCCCCTGCCTGCATTGCTTCGTATTGTTCTGCCTTTGAAAAATCCGCTGTCGGCCGGGTGACGTCGGCGACACGTTTCAAATCGGCCTCGGAAAGGTCGGTGCGTTTCGTCGGCAGATCGAAACCGGCGGCGATGCTGACGGAAAAACCGGCAAGCGTGGCGCAGAGCACTGCGCTGGCGATCAATCGGCGGGCCGGGGCATGCGACATTTCAGGGTCCGGGCCGCTCCGGCTTTCGAAGCGGCCCGCCTTTTTGCTTATTTGAAGACGGCGTTAGGATTATCCAAGCTGTCGGAACCTTCAAGCTGAACCGTGCCGAGATCGAGTGCGGCAATAACGCGCTGCACCGATTTCGTCTGGTCGATCAGCCCGTCGATGGCGGCCTGGACGACGGCATTGCCTTCCTTGTTGCCCTCGGCGATCATCTGGTCGTACTTCTCGACCGTCTCGCCGCGCTTAGCCATGGCGTTCATGGCATCGAGCGTCTTGTTGAGCTTGCCTCCCACTTCGGCATCGAGCGCCTTGTCCTTGGCGGCCACCAGATCGTGCAGCGACGGGCCGCTGAGCTTGGTGCCGTCGACGCGGGTATAGTTGCCGGTATAGGCGGCGGCGATGCCGATCGCGTCGTTGAGATGCGAGTTGTAGGTATTGTCCGAGAAGCAATCATGCTCTTCCTCGGGATCGTGCAGCAGCAGGCCGAGCTTCATGCGCTCGCCGGCAAGCTCGCCGTAGGAAAGCGAACCCATGCCCGTCAGGATCGCGACGAGACCGGCCTTCGGATCGGCTTCGACGTTCTTCGTCGCAGCACCGTCCGGCGTCCAGTTGTCGGTCATTTCCTGCAGGTCGGAAACGAGCAGGGTGGAGGCGGATTTCAGATATTCGGCGCGACGGTCGCAATTGCCGTGCGTGCAATTCTTGAGATCGTAATCCGTTGCCGGACGGTCGCCGGCGCCAGGCCCCGTGCCGTTCAGATCCTGACCCCAGAGCAGGAATTCGATGGCATGATAGCCGGTCGCGACATTGGCTTCGATGCCGCCGGCCTCGGCCAGCGTGCCGGAGAGGAATTCCGGCGTCAGCTTGGAGGCGTCGACATCCTTGCCGTCGATCTTGATCGTCTTGTTGGCGATGACATTTGCCACATAGAGAGAGTTTTCGTCGCTCTCGGTGCCGTAGGAGGCATCGACATAGTCGATCAGGCCTTCATCGAGAGGCCATGCGTTGACCTTACCTTCCCAGTCGTCAACGATCGGATTGCCGAAGCGATAGACTTCCGTCTGCTGGTAGGGAACACGTGCCTTGATCCAGGCGTCCCTGGCGGCCTTGAGCGTCGCGTCGGTCGGCGCCTTCAGGAAGGCGTCGATGGCGGCGTCGAGCGCCTTGGCTGTCGTCAGCGAGTCTTCGTATTTCGCATGCGCCAGATCGGCATAGTGTTTCACTACGGCGGCAGCATCGGTCTCGGCATGCGCGGGAAGGGCGAGCAGGGCGGCGGGGGCGATCGCCAGCACGGCTGCGCGGAATTTGCGGTTGAGCTTCATGATCCTCTCCTGTGACGGGATTTTCCGTCTAATCGGGCTCCGTCTCTTCGCGCAAAAGCAAACTGGTGTCAAACACTCTAGTTTGGAATGATTTTAAGAATGGACAGGCGCGGCCAACCGGTCATTTTTGAACGGCATCTGCTTGAAAAATCGGCAGCAACCGTGCCATTTCGCCGCGGCATCGCCATCCGTTTTCCGCTAAACTGCGTCAGCCCTTCCGCTGCATACGGCAAAAGAAGAAGCCGTCCGTGTCGGTGGAGGCGGGCGTCAGCGTCACCGTCAGGCCGTCGGAAGAATGCGGACGCGGGGCGTCCTTTCCAAAGAGCTGATCCCAGGCAGGCAGGGCGCTGACGATCTGAAAATCAGGATTGGCGGCCGTGAAGCGGCGCGCCTGTTCCTCGTTCTCCTGAGGCAGGACCGAGCAGGTGACGTAGATCAGTTCGCCGCCTGATTTGACGAAGCTGCTCGCCTGCGCCAGCGCGTCCTGCTGCTGGGCCGTGCGTTCGTCGAGGTTCTTGGCCGTCAGCCGCCACTTCGTATCGGGGCGGCGGCGCCATGTGCCGGTGCCGGTGCAGGGCGCGTCGACCAGCACCTTGTCGCAGCGTTCGGCAAGGGCGGAGAGCGCCCTGGCGTCGTCATGCACCTGGACATTGCGCGTGCCTGCCCGCTTCAGCCGCTCGATGATCGGCGCCAGCCGTTTGCGGTCGGCGTCATAGGCGTGAACCTGTCCCTTGTTCTGCATGGCCGCCGCCATGGCGAGCGTCTTGCCGCCCCCGCCGGCGCAATAGTCGAGAACCTGTTCGCCATCATGGGCGAGCACCAGGTCGGCGACGATCTGCGATCCCTCGTCCTGAACTTCGAACCAGCCCTTTTGGAACGAAAGCTCGGCTGTCACGTTGGGAAGTCGCGAGGCGCCTTCGCCGGCGGCAATCCGGATGCCGTGGCGGGCGATCTTCGCTGCATGCGCGTTGGCTCTTTCGAGCGCCTTGACGACCTTGTCGCGGGAGGCCTTGAGCAGGTTGGCGCGCAAATCGAGCGTCGGGCGGGCGGCGAGTGCCTGTGCCTCGGCGAGCCAGCCGGCACCGAAGGCCTGTTCGAAGGAGGGTTGGACCCATTCGGGAATATCGCCGCGGATATGCGGCGGCGCATCGTCGAGGGAGCGGCTTTGAAAGGCCGAGGCGGCGTCGGCTGAAAGCGGCGTCGGCGCAAACTTGTCATCCGCCAGCTCAGTGGCAAGACTGTCCGGGGTGAAACCCCATTGGCGGAACATGACGGCATGGGCAATCGCCGCGGCACTATCGTCATCCATCAGCCAGGCATGGGAAAGCCGCATGCGCAGTGCGTCATAGACGATGTTGCCGATCGCAGCACGATCGCCGGAACCGGCGAAGCGGTGCGCGAGGCCCCAGTCCTTCAGCGCGTCGGCGACGGGCCGCTTGCGGGCATCGATGTCCGCGAGCACAGAAATCGCCCCTTCGAGGCGGCCGCCCAGACGCATTCACATGTCTCCTGTTGCCGTGGCGTGTGAACGACCAGCGCAAACGCGATAGTCACGCAGTGGATTGTTCACAAGTCTCAACCGGGTGGTAACCGCGATTGACGGCAAGAGCAAGCGCCGCTTCCGGCGCCTCAGCTGATGACCTGGTAGCAAACCTTCGCGGTGCCGGAGCTCACCATGCCGATATTCTGCGCGGCGGCGCGCGACAGGTCGATCACACGACCACGGATGAACGGACCACGATCGTTGATACGAACGACGACAGTGCGGCCATTATTGCGGTTGGTGACCTTCACCTTGGTGCCGAAAGCAAGCGAACGATGTGCGGCAGTCAAGATGGCAGGGTTCATACGTTCCCCGGAAGCAGTTTTGGAGCGAAGTGCGTACCATGAAGCACCGCCACAGCCATTTGCAGCAAAACCTTCCGCCGGAAGCATGGAAGAACAGGCGGCAATAGTTGCGGCGACGATAATAGAACGACGTATTTTCTTCAAAACAGAGTATCCCTCAACTATTGAACTCACGCCCTTGCAGGCGGCGGGGCTTAAATCTGCGAAAAAGTGGCGAAAAAGTGCCGGATGGGTTCACGGAGTATTACAATCTGTAACATTCGTGAGTGCGGTGATGGAATCTCAGGAATCCATGCCGCCCCCAAATGTGGAAAAAACCTAATAAAATCAGCTAAAATCCGAACGAATTTTCCGAAGGGATAGTTAACGGCCTGGCGTTCACGAAAATCGCGAAAATATTTTTCCGATTTCGCCATATTTGTTGCCACATTTGGGCAAATTTAAAGGCCGTTAACCATAAGATGCGGCGAAAATTGTCCGGCCAAAGCGGCAAAGTAGGAATTTCCTACTCATTTTGGGTGAGTACATCCCGTCGCAAACAGGACTGCATTCTAACCACGCCAGCGCCCGTCCTGCCACAATTGCGCAAGCGACATCGGATAGTTCGGGAAGGAGAATTCGAAGCCGGTGGCCTTCAGTTTCGCATTCGAGATGCGTTTGTTCTCGCCGTAGAAGGAGCGTGCCATCGGCGTCAGTTCGGCGGTCTCAAACGCTTGCTCGGGCGGCGGTTCGACGCCCATCAGGCGGGCTGCCTCGACGATCACATCCTGCGGCGGGCCGGGCCGGTCGTCAGTGACATTATAGATGCCGCCGAGGCCGCGCTCCGACAGGAAGTGGGTCGCGGCACCGATATCTTCGACGCGAATGCGGTTGAACACCTGGTCCTTCTTGATCAGCCGTCGCGCCGTGCCCTTCGCCAGATTGCAGAAGGCGTTGCGGCCCGGCCCATAGATCCCGGAAAGGCGGAGCACCGCCGCCGGCACACCGCGCTCCTGGCCCATCGCCAGCCAGCCCTCTTCTGCCTCGAGCCGCTCCTTCGACCGCCCGGAAATGGGCAGGCACGGCATTTCCTCACTCACCCAGGCGCCCTTGTGATCGCCATAGACGCCGACGGTGGAGAGATAACCGATCCATTCAAGCTTCGGCAGCAGGCGTGCGCCGTCCTTGTCAAGCAGCCGCAGCAGCGGGTCGGCCTTTCCAGGCGCGATCGACTGCGCGAGATGCGTTACACCAGTCAACGCCCGGCGCAGCCCCTCGTCCATGCTCTCGCCGTCGAAAAGGAATGCTTCGATGCCATTATGGCGGAGCACGTCCATCTTGTCTGGCGAACGCGTGGTGCCGGAAACACGCACGCCGTTGCCGGCAAAGGCCTTGGCGATCGCTGTGCCGGAATAACCGCAGCCAAAGATCATCACATGCATCAGCCCACTCCCGCCAATCGCCATTCGTTCAGGACGTCGTCATCTTTCTCATCCGTCCTTTGTGCGGCAAAGACCGAGAATTCGCCAGCCTCCATCAGCCGTGAAAGCGCCCAGACCGCCATGCCGCGCACTACGGGCGAGGGATCGTCCGAAAGCGCGCAACATGGCCCGATGAGCACCTTGTCGCCGGAATTGCCGGCGGCGATCAGAACGTTGCGGACGAAGCGGTCGCGGCCGATCCGCTTGACCGGCGAGCCGCTGAAGAAGGCACGGAAGGCGGCATCGTCAAGCGTCAGCAGAAAGGCGATCGACGGCTCCTTCAGTTCTTCCCGCGCCTGTAGCTTCATCTCGGAGGCGGAGCTTGCGAACTTGTTCCAGGGACAGGCGGCAAGACAGTCGTCGCAGCCATAGATGCGATTGCCGATCAGCACACGCAAATCGGCGTCGATCGGTCCCTTGTGCTCAATGGTGAGGTAGGAGATGCAGCGCCGCGCGTCGATCTGGTAAGGCGCCGGGAAGGCAGCCGTCGGACAGATGTCGAGACAGGCGCGGCAGGAGCCGCAATGATCGCTCTCCGGCGCGTCGATGGCAAGATCGGCGGTGGTGAACATCGTGCCGAGAAACAGCCAGGAACCGTGCGTGCGGCTGACGAGATTGGTATGTTTGCCCTGCCAACCGAGCCCGGCCGCCGCCGCTAAGGGCTTTTCCATGACAGGCGCCGTATCGACGAAGACCTTCACATCGGCGCCGGCCCGTGCCGCAAAGCGCGTGGCGATTTCCTTCAGCCGGCCCTTGATGACGTCGTGGTAATCGCGGTTGCGGGCGTAAACGGAAATTGCCGCTTTATCAGGCTTGTCGAGGATACCGCGGGGATCTTCCTCCGGTGCGTAATTCAAGCCGAAGACGACGACGGAGCGCACCTCGCTCCACAGTGTGCGCGGATCGCCGCGCCGGTCGCGAGTCTCCGCCATCCAGTCCATCGTCCCGTGGCGCCCGGCATCGATGAACTGGCCGAGACGCTCCTTGGCTTGCGGGATCGCGTCCGGGCGCGTGATGCGGCAGAGATCGAAGCCCTTGGCAGCAGATTCCGCCCGAACGAACTCGGTCAAATTGTCGCGGCGGCGGCGCCCTTTGTCGTCATTGTCAGGTTCGGGCATGAAGAGCCCTCGTCAGAAATCCAGATCGGCATAGTGTGAAACCGGTGTCAGTCCGCGCACGCGCTCGGTCAGCATCGGCCGGAAGGAGGGACGTGACTTCAGCCGCTGGTACCAGTCCTTGACGACGGGCGAATCCGCCCACTCGATCTCGCCGAGATAATCGAGGATGGAGATCGAGGCCGCGGCGGCCAGGTCGGCATAACTCATCCGCTCGCCCGCCAGCCACTGACGCGAACCGGCGAGCCAGGTGAGATAGCGCATATGCTGGCGGATATTCGCGCGCGCCGTGCGTAAAACCTTGGAATCTGGCGCTCCACCGCCCTGATCCGCTGTCATCTGCAACTTGTAGACACGCTCGCGGGCGAGCGGCTTGGTCACGTCGTTTTCCATTTTCTGCATGAACCATTCGGTCAGCCGGCGGATTTCCGCCCGCTGGAAAGGATCTTCGGCGAGCAGCCGCCGGTCGCGCTTCAAGACGCCATGCGTCTCGTCCAGATACTCGGAAATGACGCTCGCGCCGCAGAGCGCGCGCATGCTGTCGTCGACATAGACCGGCAGCGTGCCGGCCGGATTGAGCGCCAGGAAATCCCGGCGCTTCTCCCATGTCTGCTCTTCGATCAGATCCGCCTGATAGCCGTATTCCGCCAGGATCAGGCGGACGAAGCGAGATGCGGATGACATGGGATGATGATAAAGCGTGGGCATCGATACTCGGGCGTTGTGATTGCTGTTACAGGACTGTGTGGCAGCTCAATTATAGCGCCCTAGTCATGACTCATTGGTTGAAGCTATAGGAGCTTGGCCCCGCCAATACAAGCGAATCGGATTTTTCAGGCCACCTGATAATGGCGAAACACGGTCTAACGAACGAATGGAAGCGGCAGCCTGATCGGCCCAAGCGCTCAGGCCCGACCGAACTTTAAACCGGAGACAATGTATGGATTATATAAATGCTGCAATTCTCGGCGTCATAGAGGGGATCACCGAGTTCCTGCCGATCTCGAGCACCGGCCATCTGATCATTGCGGAGCAATGGCTCGGACATCGGTCGGATATGTTCAACATCGTTATTCAGGCGGGCGCTATCCTCGCCGTCACCATCATTTACTGGCGTCGGCTGCTGGATCTGGTGCTTGGCTGGCGCGATCCTGCCAACCGCGATTATGCCGCCAAGCTGATCGTCGCCTTTCTCATCACCGCCGTTCTTGGACTGGTCGTCAAGAAGCTCGGCTTTGAACTGCCGGAGACCGCGACGCCGATTGCCTGGGCGCTCATCATCGGCGGTATCTGGATGATTTTTGCCGAATGGGCCGCCGCCCGCAGGCCGCCCCATAAAGAGATCACCTGGCTTGTCGCCATCCTGGTCGGCATCGCCCAGATCGTCGCCGGGGTGTTCCCAGGAACGTCGCGCTCCGGCGCCACGATCTTCGTCGCCATGCTGGCGGGCACCGGCAACCGCGCAGCGGCGACGGAATTCGCCTTTCTCGTCGGCATACCCACAATGTATGCCGCCAGCGGCTATGAATTGCTGAAGACGTTTAAGGATGGTGGAGCGGCAGGCGAAGACTGGACGGCGCTCGGCATCGCCTTCGTCGTCTCCACGGTCGTCGCCTTCATCGCCGTTAAATGGCTGCTTGCCTATATCAGGAGCAACCGGTTTACCCTGTTTGCCATTTACCGCATCATTCTCGGTGCCTTGCTGCTCGGCATGGCCGCGACCGGTTTCATTGCCTGAGACATCCGTCCCGCATTGCATTCGCGCAACTCCCGGCGCGAATGCAAATGCCCGCCGGACTTCTCGAATAGACACTCGATTACCGGCAGGGCGCCGATTTCAGATAGGCGATGTTGAGGGGATAAGCGCCCGCCGCCGTTTTTGATACAGGCGAGACTGAACGTTCATTGCGGAGCGCGCTGTTTCAGGCGCTCCGGTCGACTGCTGGCTTGGAGCAGCATGCCGGCGCAGGGCCGGCCTTTCGTCAATGGATAATCGAAGCCGTCGAGCAAGGATCGACGCCGTAGGCCGGCGAGCAATCGCCCTTTACCGCCGCGACCGAACCGGGCGCAACGAAAGAGCCTGCAAGGATAACCAGCGCCGCACACGCAAACAGGAGCGCGATTGACTTGCCCATCGAGAAATGCCTTTCACAGTGATTGCCGCACGCGACCGCAGGCGTTGAGTCCGTTGGAAGACGCGCGGGTTTGGTAGTCAGTGGAATGGCAAATAGCAATAAACGTTCCTGCTAAATTTGGCGTTAATTCCACAAAAATTCCGATGCGTCTTTTATGCAACGCCGCTGAGTATGCCGAGCACCAGAACACTTCAAACTTGCGCCGGGCTTTGCGGGACACGCCAACGCCAAAACGCCGCCCGCGGTATCGGCGGACGGCGTTATCGTTCCTCGGAAAAGATGGTCAGGCGGCCTTGCCGGTACCCGTGTACTGGCCGTGCGGACGATAGTGCACCAGGTAGGAGCCAAGCACCGATGCCACCATGGTGGGCGCAATGCCGAGGCCCTTCAGCGTGCGGCCTTCCGCCTCGGCTTCCGGGGAGACGACATTGTCGCGCTTCAGCAGGCGCACCTGGTCCGGCGTGATCGGCGGCGTTATGAAGGGGACCAGCGAAGCGATGCTGCCGATCATCGAAGCGATGCCGAAGGGCAGGGATACCAGCGGGTTCTTGCGGCACGTTACCTTCAGCATCGTCTCGAGACATTCGCGGAAGCTCAGCACCTCAGGCCCGCCAAGCTCATAGACCTTGCCGCCGGCGACCTTGCCGTCGACGGCGCGGGCAACGGCCTCGGCGACATCCTCGACATAGACAGGCTGGAATTTCGTCTTGCCGCCGCCGACGAGCGGCAGGATCGGCGACATGCGCGCCATCTCGGCGAATTTGTTGAAGAAGCTGTCCTCCGGTCCGAAGACGATCGACGGACGGAAGATCACCGCATCGGGCTTGACCGAGAGGATGGCCGTTTCGGCGCGACCCTTGGTGCGGCCATAGTCCGAATCGGATTTCGCGTCGGCGCCGATCGCCGAAATATGCGTCAGCGTCGCGCCTGCCCCGCGCGCCGCCTCAGCAATCGCACGACCGCCGAATTCCTGCACGGCGTCGAAAGTGTTGCGGCCGACCTCGTGCAGAATGCCGACGCAGTTGACGACGTGGCTCGCACCGTCGACGGCGCGATCGATCGAGCTGCGGTAGCGCAGGTTCGCCTGGACGAAGGAGATCTGACCGACATTGCCGAGCGGCTGCAGAAAGCCGGCGAGATCGGGACGGCGCACGGCGACGCGGATGTTATAGCCGCGCTTGGCCAGCGCCCGAACCACGTGCCTGCCCACGAAGCCGGACCCTCCGAACACGGTGACGAGCGGCGGCAGGTTGGCAAGGGTCATGGCAGGCTCCTCGAAAGGCTTTGCGGAATGCTTGATTGGCTTCGTCTTAGCCGAATCCCGGCGCGACGGGAAGGCCTATCGTACCGTCAGTTTTGCGGGATGCGAGACCGCTCTAGACCCCTTCGACGACGACCATTTCCGCATCCGCGACTTCCTGGCGGATTTTCGCGGCGATCTGGTATTCCGGCGAATTATAGCAGTCGACCGCATGCTGCATCGACGGGAATTCGATCACCACGTTGCGGACGCGCGCCTTGCCCTCGAGTTCGGTGAAGGCGCCGCCGCGCGCCAGGAAATTCGCGCCATACTTTTCGAAGGCCGGCTTGGCGGCCGCCACATAATCCTTGTAGCGCTCGGCATCGCGAACATCGACGCGGGCGATCCAATATCCCTTGGCCATGGTCTTCTCCCTTTTGTCGTTGAAACTATCAGCGGTTTGCCGGCCAGAGCGCCGACACCATCTCGCTGAGGATCGCACGGGCGGCATCTCGGGGATCCGGCGCCTTGACGACAGGCCGGCCGACGACGAGATGCGTCGCTCCCGCCTTCAGCGCGTCGAAAGGCGTCATCACCCGCTTCTGGTCGCCCTTGTCGCTACCATCAGGGCGAATGCCGGGGGTGACGATCGCCATCTCGGGTCCGACGATTTCGCGTACCTCAGCCGCTTCCGCCGCCGAGCAGACCACGCCGCCCATGCCGGCCGCGCGCGCCTGTTCGGCGCGGCGCAGCACCAGGCTGTGCGGATCCTGGCTGTAGCCGGCATCGGCAAGGTCATCGGCATCCATCGAGGTCAGCACGGTCACGCCGAGCAGGCAGAGGCCGGAACCGGCCGCGGCCTCGACCGCCGCCTTCATCGCTTTCGGATAGGCGTGCAGCGTCAGCATCGACATGCCCATCTTGGCGATGTTCTCGACGCCGGAGGCAACCGTGTTGTCGATGTCGAGCAGCTTCATGTCGAGAAAGATCTTTTTGCCGCTGGCGGCAAGCTCACGGGCGAATTCCAGGCCGCCGGCAAAGACCAGCTGATAGCCGATCTTGTAGAAGAGAATGTCGTCGCCGAGCGCGGATACCAGTCTTTCCGCCTCGCCGATCGTTGGAACATCCAGGCCGACGATCAACCGCTCGCGTGCGTCCATCTGAAGTCACCCCTGCCAGTCTTCGATGAGCGTCCAGTCGCATGATAAGCGGCGGTCCGCAAGACCGAAAGCATAGAGATTGCCGCCACCGCCCGGCTGGTCACGGTCGCGCGCGATCGAGCTCCCCGCCAGATGGCATTTGAGCAGCGTGCCGACGCCGCCATGGCCGACAAAGGCGATCGGCGCCGTCGCATCATGCGTGGCAAGAACGGCGTTAACAGACTCGACGATGCGGGCTTGCGCGTCGACGGCGCGCTCCCAGCCCTTGAAGCTTTGTTCCGGATGGGCAAAGAACCAGTCGGCGGCTTCTTCGAATTGCGGCGGCGGCAGGAAGCCGGTGGCCGAGCGGTCGTTCTCGTGCATGGCGGGGACGATCTCGACGGTCACGCCGGAAGCCTCCGCCAGAATTTCGGCCGTCTCGATCGCCTTCGTCTCGTCGCTGGAGACGATGCGCTGCAACTGCCTGGCCCAGCCGCTCTCTGCCGCTTTGCGGGCACGTGCCGCGCCGACATCGGAAAGCCCCCATTTCGGCACCGGCACGTTGGCGTCGATCTTGACCTGCGGATGAGTGATGTAGATCCCGAACATCTCAGCCGCGCTTGTAGATCCAGAGCTGCGCCGGCGGAATGTTGCGCATGACGAAGTCGAAATGCTGGATATGGTAGCGGTCGGGATTGGCGGCGATCGGCGAGATCGCCCCATAGGAAATCTGCACCATCGGCCGGCCGGCCGGCAGTCGATCGAGCAGGCTTTCGAGCAGCGAGATGCGCTTCGCCATCGGGAAATTCAGAAGCGGAATGCCCGAGACGACGGAATCGAAGGTGAGACCGCCGAAATTGCCAAGAGTGGTCTGAAGATCGAAAGCGTCGCCGTTGATGAAGTGCACGCCGGGATAGGTCCGCAGCAGATGTTTGTGGAAATCCGTCGAATATTCGATCGCAACGAGATTTTCCGGACGAACGCCGCGGCCGAGGATGGCCTTGGTGATGGCGCCCGTGCCCGGCCCGAGTTCAAGCACCGGCAGCCCGGAATGGATATCGACGACGCTTGCCATGCGCTTCGCCGTGATCGAGGAGGTCGGCACAATCGAGCCTACCGTCTTCGGCCCCTGCATCATGCCTCGGAAGAAGCGGATCTCGTCGTCGAACCTCTTCCCGAACCGTTCCTTCACCTTGACCCGTAAGCTCATTCTCCACCCATCCGCATGTTGATCGAATGCCTTAATATGCCGCTTGTCGCTTAAGGGACAAGGATTTTCGCAACAAGGACATCGGCATCAACAGTTCATGCGGCTTTCGGCGCGGAACCGGGCATGAGATCGGCCAGCCTTTCGGCCAGGTGATCGGCGTCGACAGGCGCGCGCAGCTTCACGTCGGTATTGTCGAAATAGAGATAAACGTCGCGGCCCTTGGTGCGCGCCGCTACGGGCGCCAGCACCCGCGTCGCATTCTCAGGTTCTCCGCCCGTGGCCCAGGCGCGGATGCGTTGCGCCCAGATGTCGAGTGCTTCGTCCTCGTAGCCGCTGACATAGAGCTTTTCGGAGCCATGCAGGCGGCAATAGACGAAATCGGCGGTGATATCCATCAGCAGCGGCCATTTCACCGTATCGGCGCAGACGAGAGCGACCTTGTGACGCCTGAGCATGTCGATGAAGGCGGGTGAGCGGAAGCTCTCGTGGCGGATTTCGAGCGCATGGCGGATCGGCTGGTGCCCGTCGCTTTTAAGCCAGGCCGGTCCCTTGATATGCCAGTCGTGGCGCTTCGCAAGCGCTATCGCCGCGTCGCGGTCGTGCGGCAGCAGCGACAAAAAACTTTCGAAAAGGGATGGATCGAAGGCCATGTTCGGCGGCAATTGCCAGAGGATCGGCCCGAGCTTGGGACCAAGCCGCAGCAGGCCGGAGGCGAGGAAATTGGCGAGCGCCGTCTCGATATTCTGCAGCCGCAGCATATGGGTGATGAAGCGCGGTCCCTTGACCGCGAAGATGAAATCATCCGGCGTCTCGTCGCGCCAGCGGCCGAAACTTTCGGGCCGCTGCAATCCGTAGAAGGTGCCGTTGATCTCGATCGACCGGAAGTGCCGGGCGGCGTAGGAAAGCTCCTGCTTCTGCGGCAGGTCCTCCGGGTAGAATTGGCCGCGCCAGGGCCCATAGGTCCAGCCGGATATGCCGATGCGCACCGTTCCCGTCTTATTGGTCATGGGATCCTCCGTTTTGACAGGAGGAAAAACGGCAAGCGGTCGCCTTCGTTCCCGTCAGACGCGCATCGGCATCAGCACGTAGAGCGCATCGTCGCCCGCCGTGTCGCGGATCAGCGTCGGCGAGCCGGCATCGGCAAGCAGGAAGATCGCTTCCTCGCCGGAAAGCTGGGCGGTGATGTCGAGCAGGTATTTGGCGTTGAAGCCGATTTCCATCGCATCCGTGTCGTAGCCGACGGCGACTTCCTCAGTCGCACTGCCGGAATCGGGATTGTTGACGGTCAGCATCAGCTGCCCCTCGGAAAGCGCCAGCTTCACGGCGCGTCCGCGCTCGGAGGAGATGGTCGAGACGCGGTCGACCGCCTGTGCGAAGGTCGTGCAGTCGACGCGCATTTCCTTGTCGTTGCCTGTGGGGATGACGCGCTGATAATCCGGGAAGGTGCCGTCGATCAGTTTCGAGGTCATGACGATCGAGCCGATCGTCAACCGGATCTTGGCGTCGGAGACCTCGACGGTCACCGTCGTTTCGGGATTGTCGACCAGCTTCTGCAGTTCGCCGACCGTCTTGCGCGGAATGATGATGCCGGGCATGCCCTCGGAGCCGGAGGGCGCATCGACATCGGCACGCGCCAGCCGGTGACCGTCGGTCGCAACCGCCCTGAGTTTCAGCTCGCCATTGCTCTCGATCGTGTGGAAGAAGATGCCGTTGAGATAATAACGCGTCTCTTCCGTCGAAATCGCGAACTGCGTGCGGTCGATCAGCATCTTCAGATCGGTCGCCTTCAGCTTGAAGGAATGTGTGAATGTGCCGGCTGTGAGATCAGGGAAGTCCGACTCCGGCAGGCACTGCAGCGAGAATTTCGAGCGGCCGGACTGCACGGTCATCGCGCCGCCATCGGTGCTGGTGGCAAGCAGCACTTCCGAGCCGTCGGGAAGCTTGCGCACGATATCGTAGAGAAGATGGGCGGGAACGGTAGTGGCGCCGGGCTGCTCGACGCTAGCAGGTGTCGCCTCGGTGATTTCGAGGTCGAGGTCGGTCGCCTTCATGTCGAGCTTCTGGCCGTCGGCCTTGAGCAGTACGTTGGACAGGATCGGGATCGTGTTGCGACGTTCGACCACGCGGTGGACGTGGTTCAGCGATTTCAACAGGTTTGACCGCTCAATAGTAATACGCATGGGATGCTACCGCTTTCGACCGTGACTGTCCGGGCGCGTCGAGCACCCGAAGAATGCTGTCCCGGCTTGAGGCCGGGGGAGTGGACGGGCAAAATGGCAGACTTCAGCATTGCTTTGCAAGAGGCATGGACGCCGGCACCCCTGCATTTGCGGTTTTCCAGAGCAATGCTCACAGAAATCCGAACCCTTGCCGAAGCGGTGCCGCTCGCCCATAAAGGCTTCGATGCCGGCGACGAGCCGGCGGGACGAAAGCAAATGGCATGAATGAGGAAACGACAGCGGACGCCGCCAGCCGGCGAAGCTTCCGCCTGCACAATGCAACGGTGCCGGCGCGGCCGCTGGAGCCGGCGCTCTATCTGGTCGCCACCCCCATCGGCAATCTCGGCGACATTACGCTGCGGGCGCTGGAAACGCTGGCCGGCGCCGATGTGCTCGCCTGCGAAGATACGCGCGTCACCCGCGTGCTGCTCGACCGCTACGGCATCCAGAACCGTCCCTTCGCCTATCATGAGCACAATGCCGACGAGGCCGGTCCAAGGTTGCTGCAGGCGCTCGAAGCCGGGCGTTCGGTGGCGCTGGTCTCCGACGCCGGCACGCCGCTGGTTTCCGATCCCGGTTACCGGCTGGCCCAACAGGCGATCGCGGCAGGTTACCGCGTCATTCCCATTCCCGGCGCCTCTGCGCCGCTCGCAGCCCTTGTCGGCTCCGGCCTGCCGAACGATGCCTTCCTTTTCGCAGGTTTCCTGCCGGCCAAGGACAAGGCCCGCCGCGACCGTCTCGGTGAATTAGCCGCGGCACCCGCGACGCTGATCTTCTTTGAATCGCCGCACCGCATCGGTGCAACGCTTCTGGCCGCCGCCGATGTGCTCGGGGCCACGCGGCCCGCCTCCGTCTGCCGCGAGCTGACCAAGACCTATGAGGAGTTCCGTCGCGGCACGCTTGCCGACCTCGCCGCCCATTATCAGCAAGTGGAAAACGTCAAGGGCGAGATCGTCCTCGTGATCGGTCCGCCGGCGCCGGTCGAGACTGATGAGGCCGATGTCGAAGCCATGCTGGCCGACCTGTCGAAGTCAATGCCGACGGCAGGCGCCGCCACCGAGGCCGCCCGCCTCACCGGCTTGCCGCGCAAGGTGCTCTACCAGCGCCTGCTGGAGATCAAGAACGCCGATGGGCGATAATGATCTCACCGCCATCAGGAGGAAGGCGCTGCGCCGGGGCCGCATGTCGGAATATGTCGCGGCCGCCTTCCTGATGCTGAAAGGCTACCGCATCCTGGCACTGCGCCACCGCACCCGGCTCGGCGAGATCGATATTATTGCCCGCAAGGGCGATCTCGCCGTCTTCGTCGAGGTCAAGGCCCGCAATGGCGAGGCCGCGGCGGTCGATGCCGTCTCTATCGCCGCGCAGAAGCGGATACGGGCGGCAAGCGATCTCTGGCTCGCCCGCCAGGCGGACCAGGCTCGCCTTTCCCAGCGCTATGATATCGTGGCGATCATGCCCGGCCGCCTGCCGCGGCACTTTCTGGATGCGTTTTAGCGCCTTTATGGTCCAATCCGTTTTCGAATCGTTAAACTTTTAGTTCCCGCGTGAACGAGGTTCTTACGACTCTCTGCTACCCCAAATCTCGGTAGGGATAACAATTGGGGATTGTTTCATGGCCTGGAAGCTGATGCTTGCAAGTGCGGTCGCCATGGCCGCGCGTTCCGCGCCTTATGCCGTGGCGAAGCCGGCCGGGAAATCCTTCGTCGCGCATGCGAGCGACCTCCTGCCATTGAAGCCGACGCCGATCAATCCGGACTGGATCGTCAGCGGCAATCCGCAGGCCCGCACGGCCGAACATTCGCGCGGCCATGACGAAGCGTCGCTGACGGCGATCTGGGATTGCACGGCGGGTGAATTCCGCTGGCGCTTCGGCTGGGACGAGACCGTGATGATCCTCGAAGGCGAGGTCCATATCACTGCCGAGGACGGCACCGAACGCACCTTGCGCGCCGGCGACGTCGCCTTTTTCGCCGGCGGAACCTGGGCGAGCTGGCGGGTCGACAATTACGTCCGCAAGGTCGCCTTCCTGCGCAAGCCCTTCCCGAAGCCCTTGGCGATCGCCTACCGCCTCCGCAACATGCTGCGCAACAGCGGCAACCAGGGCATCGCCGCCTGACGATCGATTTCGATGTTCGGACCCATGCGCTAATCGGGCTGAGGCGGGGCGGTTGTTTCGCCCTTCAAGATCTCGCAAGCGAATAGGATCGGATTGTCGAGCTCGGGCGCGGTTTGCTTGTTCAACAGAACAGCCACCGCCGCTGCGGCTATGTCTTGAATAGGCTGTTTCACTGTCGTCAGGCGTGGCGTTGTCATGCTTGCGAGCGGGATGCCGTCGAAGCCGAGGATCGAAAGGGCTGCAGGTATCGGGATTCCCAGATCATGCGCTGCCCGCATGCAGCCGATTGCCTGCTGGTCCGAACTTGCAAAGATCGCTGTCGGCCGCTCGTTTCGCGCGCGGGCCAGAAGATAATTTCCCGCGGAACGGCCGCTCTCGTAGTCGAAGGCCGCCTCGGCAATCAGCGGTGGTCCTGCCATTCGTGTGCCGTCTGCCTGCTCCCCCGCCTGCTCGATTGCATCGAGATAGCCCCTGAGGCGATCGTTGGCGGGGACGGAGTGGCTGGGCCCCGAAATGAAGCCGATGCGACGATGGCCGAGCTGCAAAAGATGCTCGACGCCAAGGCGAACGCCATTGCGGTGATCGGCGGCAATGCCGGAATACCCTGGCATAAGCCGGTCGACGACGACGATCGGCAAGCCCTTCGGCAGCTTGAGTGTGTGGAAATCATTGCTGGGAACCAGCATGATGCCGTCGACCTTACGGCTTGTCAGCTGTTTGATGCGGTCAGCCTCCTTGGCCGCATGATCAAACGACGTCATGACGATGATATTATAGCCGTGATTTGCCGCCGCTTGTTCCGCCGATTGGACAAGTTCCGCGAAGAAGGGATTGGTCAGATCCGGAATGACGATGCCGATGAGGCGGCTGACCTTGCCGCGCATGCTTCTCGCCGACGGGTCGGGCGTATAGCCGAGGTCTTTGATGATCGCTGTGACGCGCGCCCGCAATTCATTCGTCACCGAGGGATGATCATTCAAAATTCGCGAAACGGTCCCGGTGGAAACTCCCGCAAGCTTGGCAACCTCTCGAATCCCGACCTTTGACATAACGGAAACAGTGGCCCTTTCTCTGCGCCTTCGGAAGACACCGAAGGGCGCCTGACCGAAGCTTCCAGCTAATGGTCTTTACCGCCCTCGTCAAAGGGCTGCATCTCAATATTGACCGCCAGTCTCCATAGCATGAGTGTGGGCCAACGCTCAATGGAAACGGTTCATCACATAACCACCGATATGGGCCAAACATAGGAGCAAAGGCGGGTGTTTAGCTTCATTTCCACTGCTTGACAATTTTTAAGGGCGTGCTACCCAGATGTCGTTGGAAACGGTTCATTGCCGCAGGCAACTCAGGTGGAGCTGAGCCCAGGGCCGTTCGGAGGAAAAAATGTCCAATTCTATGAAGCGTGAATCCGTCTTGATCAATGCGCCGCGCCGTGCGGCATTGAAGCTCGGACTTGCCGGCACCTTGGTGCTTGCGCTGTCCTGCGGCGTGTCGCCCGCCTTTGCGGCCGGCAAGCCGAAGGTCGGCCTGATCATGAAATCCTTGTCCAATGAGTTCTTCAAGCAGATGAAGGCCGGCGCCGACAATTATGCGGCCGAGAACAAGGACAAGTTCGACTTCAAGGCCGTCGGCATGAAGGACGAGCGTGATTTCGCTTCCCAGGTCGATGCCGTCGAAAACTTCGTCACGCAGAAATACGATATCATCGTTGTCGCGCCGGCCGATTCAAAGGCCATGGCAACCCCGCTGGCAAAGGCGGTCAAGGCTGGCGTCAAGGTCATCAACATCGACGTGCCGCTCGATGCCGATGCGAAGAAGAAAGCCGGTATCGATCTCGCTTTCTTCGGGCCTGACAATAAGGGCGGGGCGACGCTTGCCGGCGATGCGCTTGCCAAGGATCTGGGACCCGGCGCCAAGGTCGTCATCCTCGAGGGTAACCCCGAGGCCGACAATGCCAAGGAGCGCAAGGAAGGCTTCATGGACTCCGTCAAGACGGGCAAGCTCGAGCTTCTCGACAGCAAGACGGCTCATTGGGAGACGGAAGAAGCCAATACCGTCATGACGAATTTCCTGACGAAATATAAGGATATTCAGGGCGTTATGGCAGCCAACGACTCGATGGCCCTCGGCGTCGTCAAGGCGCTCGATGCGACCGGCCAAAGCGGCAAGATCAAGGTTGTCGGCTTCGATAACATTCCGCCGGTCCAGCCGCTGATCAAGGATGGCAAGATGCTTGCCACCGTCGAACAGTATGGTGCGCAGATGGCGGTCCTCGGCATCCAGTATGGCATGCGTGAACTTGCCGGCGAGAAATTCACCGGCTGGGTCAAGACCGACATCAAGCTGGTCACCGCAGCGGATCTCAAATAGTCGAGATCGCCCGCATCGCGTGTCTGAAAAGACGCGCGGCAGTGTACCGGAAGCGCCGGCTGCGGCCGGCGCTCACCGCTAGCAACCGATTGACGCGTTGATCGCTTCAGGCGAGGCTCGCTTCCGAGCCCCTGGGATGCGTGCTGCGTGGAGTTCGAACAGAGCGTGCATGAGGTCGACGTGTCAGACGCAGCAGATGACGAGATTTTGAGGCTGGAAGGGATCGGCAAGCGCTTCCCGGGCGTCGTGGCGCTCAAGGATGTCTCCATGCGGATCGGCCGCGGTAAGGGGCACGTTCTTCTGGGCGAGAACGGTGCCGGAAAGTCGACCCTGATCAACCTGCTCGGCGGCGTTTTCAGGCCGGATGACGGTCACATCCTGTTTGACGGCAAGCCATACCATCCGGCCTCGCCGCTGGAGGCGTTCAAGGCGGGCATCCGGGTCATTCACCAGGAACTGCATCCGCTTTCTAATCTCACGGTGGCAGAAAACCTGCTGTTTGAGCATCTGCCGCGCCGATATGGCCTGGTGAACTATAAGGCGATGAACAGCAGAGCGGCGGAACTCCTGGAAGAGGTCGGCCTCGACGTGGCTCCGACGACACTGGCGAGCCGCCTCAGCGTTGCCCAGCTTCAATTGGTCGAGATCGCCAAGGCGCTTTGCTACGAAAGCAAGCTTCTCGTTCTCGACGAACCGACGGCAACCTTGACCTCCAAGGAGGTCGATCGCCTTTTTGAAATTCTCAAGCGCCTGAAGCGGCGTGGCGTGACCACGCTCTACATCTCTCACAGGCTGGAGGAGATCTTTGACGTCGGCGACGATGTGACGGTGCTGCGCGACGGCCAGCATGTGATCACGCGTCCGCTGGCAGGACTTGCTATTCCTGACATCGTCGAACTCATGGTCGGGCGGAAGCTTTCGGATCATGGCATTTTTCGCAGCGACAGCACCGTGTCCGGCGAGGCGCTCGGCATTTCCGCCCTGAAGGTGACGCGAAACAGTCCGGAATTGTCATTTTCCGTGGCTAAGGGGGAAATCGTCGGCATTGCCGGCCTTGTCGGCAGCGGCCGGACGGAGGCGGTTCGCGCCATATTCGGCGCCGACGCCAAAGCGGCCGGCGAAATTCGCGTGAATGGCGAGCCGGTTGAGATCCATTCGCCGAAGGACGCCGTTGCTGCCGGGCTCTGCCTGGCAACCGAAGACCGCAAGATGCAGGGCTTGATGCTCGATATGAGCTGCGCCGAAAATGCCACCATAACCGATCTCGCCAAGATCTCCCGCAACGGCTTGATCATGCGAAGGGCGCAGGATGATCATTCGCAGCGCCTCGTTCGCGAACTGCGCATCAAGACCCCGTCCATCCATCAGGCCGTCAGGACGTTTTCCGGCGGCAACCAGCAAAAGGTCGTCATTGCAAAATGGCTGTTCCGCGGTCCCAAAGTGCTGATTTTCGATGAGCCGACCCGTGGAATCGACGTCGGTGCAAAGGCCGAGATTTATGAGCTTCTGTGGAAGTTTGCGGCCGAGGGAAAAGGCGTTCTGGTCGTCTCTTCGGATCTGCCGGAGCTCATGGGCATTTGCCATCGCATCATCGTATTCTCCGACGGCAAGATATCGGGCGAAATAGTTCGGGAACAATTTGACGAGAGCAGGATCCTTTCGCTCGCCTACAAGGAGTACAGTCGTGTCCGCCAACATTGAAAAACAGACCGAGGCGAAAGAGGTGAGCGTCTGGGACAAGCTTATCCGGATCTCGCTGAAGGAGGCGGGCGTCGCCATTGCCCTCATTCTGATCCTGGCGTTTTTCTCGGCGACGGCGCCCTATTTCGCAACGCCGGAGAACTTCCTGAAGATCTTCGTGCAGATTGCCATCAACACCGTGCTTGCTGCGGGCATGACCTTCGTCATCCTCGTTGGCGGCATCGATCTCTCGGTCGGGTCGCTGCTTGCCCTTTGCACGGTGATCGGTGCGACGATCATGATCAATCCGGCGTTTTCGCCATGGCAGGCGATTGTTCTCGCATGTCTTGCGTCGATGGGCACGGGTGCTGCCCTTGGCGCTGTCAACGGGTGGATTTGTGAGAAGTGGAAGCTTCCTTCCTTTATCGTCACCCTTGGCATGCTGAACGTCGCGAGCGGCCTGGCGCGCGTGGTCAGCGACAATTCGACGATCACCGGTCTGCCTCAGCCTTTCGTCGATTTCGGCAACCTGATCTTCTGGGGCATATTTCCGTCGATCTTTCTGATTGCGATCGTTGTCGTCCTGATCGGCTGGTTCGTGCTGCGCTACACCGTCTTCGGGCGCTTCGTCTTCGCGATCGGCACCAATGAAGAGGCTGTCCGGCTGTCGGGGCATGAGCCCAAACGGTACAAGATTGCGGTCTTCACGATCTCAGGGCTGACGGCCGGCATTGCGGCCATGGTCTATCTGCTCCGTCTCAATGTCGGCAGCCCGGTTGCGGGCATCGGCTACGAGTTGAATGCGATCGCCGCCGTCATCATCGGCGGCACCAGCCTTTCGGGCGGCAAAGGCTCGATTGTCGGCACTCTGGTCGGCGCCTGCATTCTGCAGGTGCTGTCGACGGGATTGCAGCTCTTGGGCGCCGACGACAATATCAAGCCGATCGTCATCGGTGCCGTCATCGTGCTCGCCGTCATTCTCGATAGCTATCGCGGCCGTTTGATGCGGAAACTCGAAACGCGGTGAAAAGCAATTCCAGCAAAACTGCGCAGCGGTTTTGCGTCCGGAATTGCGCAAAAACAAAAATGCTCCAATGCCGAAGCCCTTGATTGGCCGTTGCGTTTGATATCTGGCCGACCTACATCTGTCCGGCATTCAGCGAGGGATGGAAATGGCCAAGATCACCAATGTAGCGGTCCAGATGGATCATGTCGCAAGCATCAATATCGCGGGTGATTCCACCTTCGCCATGAGCCTGGAAGCGCAGGCGCGCGGCTACAGGCTCTTCCATTACACGCCCGACCGCCTGAGCTTCCGCGACAACCGGCTCTATGCCAGCGTCGAGCCGATGGTGCTGCGCGACCTCAAGGGCGATCACTACGAGCTTGGCGCGCCGGAGCGCGTCGACCTCGCGACCATGGATGTCGTGCTGCTGCGCCAGGATCCGCCCTTCGATATGGCCTATATCACCGCGACGCATCTGCTCGAGCGCATCCACCCGAAGACGCTCGTCGTCAACGATCCGGCCTGGGTGCGCAATTCGCCGGAGAAGATCTTCGTCACCGAATTCTCCGATCTGATGCCGAAGACGCTGATCACCAAGGATGCCGCCGAGATCCGCCGCTTCCGCGACGAGATGGGCGATATTATCCTGAAGCCGCTTTACGGCAATGGCGGCGCCGGCGTCTTCCATTCGACCCGCGACGACCGCAACCTCTCTTCGCTGCTCGAAATGTTCGGCCAGCTTTTCCGCGAACCCTTCATCGCCCAGCAATATCTGCCCGACGTGCGCAAGGGCGACAAACGCATCATCCTGGTCGACGGCGAATTCGCCGGCGCCATCAACCGCGTGCCGGCCGAACACGACAGCCGCTCCAACATGCATGTCGGCGGCCGCGCCGAGGCGACCGAGCTGACGCCGCGCGAACAGGAAATCTGCGCCCGCATCGGCCCGGCGCTGAGGGAGCGCGGCTTCCTGCTCGTCGGCATCGATGTGATCGGCGATTACATGACCGAGATCAACGTCACGTCGCCCACAGGCATTCGCGAGGTGAAGAAGTTCGGCGGTGCCGATATAGCCGCCCTGCTTTGGGATGCGATCGAGCGCAAGCGCGGCTGAGGCAGCCGCCCATGACCGTTCTGGTCCCGCGACCGAGCGCAACCAAGGTCACAGCGGATGCCTGATTCTGTTCTTTTATTGTTCTTGTTTTATTCCAGTTTCCATGCCAGATTGCAACCGCTAGCCTTAATGCATGTCGCCCAAGGGGCCAGGACATGCATCGAATAAAGGCTGCAGGGCGGTATATAAAAGTTTGCGGCAAGGGGATGGGTTGATGGTCGCGCGTGTCAGTACGGTTGCATTTCAGGGTATCGAAGGTGTGCCGGTCGAGGTCCAGGTCATGGTCGCTCCCGGAAAGGTCGGGATGCAGATCGTCGGCCTGCCTGACAAGGCGGTTGCCGAAAGCCGCGAGCGCGTGCAGGCCGCCCTCCACGCCTCCGGCCTGGCGCTGCCGGCGAAGCGCGTGACGGTCAATCTGGCGCCTGCTGACCTGCCGAAAGAGGGCTCGCATTTCGATCTGCCGATCGCGCTTGCCCTGATGGCTGCCCTCGGCGCCATTCCCGCCGATGCGCTGTCCGATTTTGTCGTCGTCGGCGAACTCAATCTCGACGGCACGATCGCCGCCATATCAGGCGCGCTGCCGGCCGCGATCGGCGCCAATGCGCTCGGCAAGGGGCTGATCTGCCCCGCCGAAAGCGGCGCCGAAGCCGCCTGGGCAGGCGCCGACGTCGATATCCTTGCACCCCGCAGCCTGATTGCGCTTGCCAATCATTTCCGTGGCACGCAGGTCCTATCCAGGCCGGAGGCGTCGATCCGCGCCAATGCCGCAAACCTGCCGGATCTCGCCGAGATCAAGGGCCAGGAAAGCGCCAAGCGGGCGCTCGAGGTGGCGGCCGCCGGTGGCCATAATCTGCTCATGATGTAAACAACGGACCCTGCATTATTTAGTCCAATTCGTTGTGGTCAGGCCCCGACCCGCGAAATCTCTGAAGGTCTGAAAAGTCCGCCCAAAGAAGGACAGCCGCAGCCACAGGCTGTCGCGATGGAGTTCGAGTTCTAGGCGCTTGGAATTGAAATGCATTGTATTGCCCTTAGTTTAATACGACACGCCGCTCCCAGCGGGTGCCAAGCCTGCGTATGTGCTTCGCGGGAATCTGTCTAGTGAATATTCATCAAAGAAAACAATTACTTAGTTGCACATCTCCAACTATACTGACAGTGCAAACGATCTTCTGATGATCCGCAGTGGTCATAGAAGTCACCGGAGACCGCCAGAATCTTCCTCAGCGCGTTCGGCTGCCGCATGGGGAAAGCTTCAAGCCGCCTCGCTAACGCAGCCAGTAAGTCGCTGTGTGGCGCTGAGGTGGACTATGGTTTGACCGGGCCGGTCTCTGCTGCGGGTGGGGAAGGACGGCATACGAATACGCCGCCCATTGTCTTAAGGTTGATTACCGGGCGCTGCGGGGCATTCGCTCGGGATGACCGGAGATCATGAGGTTATAAGGCCCAGCGTCGGCAACGCGTTCCTGAAGGCCTGTATCGAAGCGGCTCTCGTCGGCGAGGTTCATTGCAACGCTCCTGGGAGTATGCTCGGGAACATCCCGCTTGATGAGACCGGCAACGACCTGTTCTTGTGTAAGCCTCATGCGGGCATCCTTCCGGTTGGGGTTTCATTTTGGTTCGGGAAATGATCGGGGGCCCGCTTAGCTAGTCTGCGGCGCTCGATGATCTTGTCGGAATATCCCGGGGGTGTGAGCCGCTCGATCTTGCGCCCGGTCTTCTGCTCCCACGCCTTGCGCAAAGACCACGTGTGGCGCGACTTCTCCTTGAAGCTCGCGTTTGCGCTTGGGGATGGTGGTAGCTGGCTCATAGGTATGCCGGCCTTGATGCATTCCAGCATCCAGTTGGGTTGCGTCCTCCGGTCCCTTGCGTCTTCTCCGGTGCGAATGTCTGCTCTCATGTCTTGATGGTCTTTCTCCAACTGGAAGAAGGCCCGGATTGCCCCGAGCCCTTGTTGAAATCGTTGCGGGTGGTGTGGATTACAGAGGCGAATACGCTACAGCCCCTGCGGCACAAGGGTTTCAGACCCTTCGTGTCGTCTGGTAGCGGCTAATTAGCCACTTTCTGTCTAAGTCGTTGAAATATAAGGGAGGGCGCTCAGAAGTCTAAGCGGATCACCGCAGCAGCCTTGGGCCACTCTTGTTTGCCCGTGACGGCCATGGACACCTCGGTAACCAGCGTAGCTGCCTCGATTAAGACCGCACGGGCCTTACGGTTATCCCGCATTGCTCGCATGCACGCCATGTATTCGCCGAGGGCCGCACGGGCTGACTTAGCGTATCCCTCGTCCATATCGGTCGCTTTGAAGGCTTGCCCGCCATCACTGTCGTCTTCGAGGCCGTTACCGTTCATCGCTGCGAAGATAGCCGGGAAGTCCGACTGCATCCACCTCGGCAACTGATGCCGCGAAACGATGCCGTTCAGGTCCTTCTCCATTTCTCTCGCGGACTTCACTGCATTGCCTCGACCCTTCCGGTGCTTCTTTGCTGTGACGTACGCCCGAAAGACGTTGCGCCGATCCAGCCGCGTTAGCTGCAAGCCATGTTTGCGATTGGCCTGCGCAGCCAGCCAAGGTATCTCCTCGGGTCCCGCTGGTATCACGACGACAGCGTCAATCTCGCTGAGGCCAATGCGTCGTGTGGCAGTGACCCGATGCCAACCATCCACCAGAATGAATCCTCGGGTTTCGTCGGTAGGATCGACCCTAGCGACTTTGACGGGGACGAACTTCTCTCCGCCTCGCATCAGTTCGGCATATTCACGGACAGTGCGGGAGCACATCTTCTCGCGTATTTGGTTGGCCGGCAGCAGCACCAACGCATCCAGAGAGACTGTGATCACTGCCTCGGTCAAAGAGGTTGTCTCGCTGCTGCAACGGCCAGCCCATCGTCTGCGCTGTCCCTGCGGTCGTCCTTGTCAACGGCAGCAAGTGCCGCTGTCATGATGTTTCGCTGAAGCTTGCGCCGTGCTTTGAGCGCCTGTTTCCTGTTACGTGGGCTGTAGGTGTTCATATGTCCTCATTGGTTGTCGATGGTTTCAGAGGTGGTCTGTGACCTTTGCTCAGGGTGGGTGATACCGATTCCGAGACACACGGTCTGGAATACTTGAGCGCAGCGACCTCTGGTCTCGCTGTTGCTGTGCAAGGAACTGCACAAGGCGCACCTCCAGCCAGTCCGATCCGTGAGGATCAGATCAGACCAGCGAGATGCTGCTTCTACAGTTCTTGATGCGGTCCGTGCTAGGGGTGGACCTATTCGCCCATGACCATGCTGGTGGACGACGTATTCACCCTTCCCGTGCTAGGGGGGCACCTATTGTCCACGGCCGTGCTCGGGGGTGGGTTATTCGGCTGTTGCCTGCTAGTCGGCAACCTATTCAACCATGGTCGTGCTAGGCTACAACCTATTCGACCGTGGGCGCACCGAGGGGGTGGGCCATTCGGCTGTTGCCTGCTAGGCGTCACCATATTCGAACAGTAGGATGCAATTCACCCATTGAACCTGAAGAAAGTTTGGTCAACATGTGTGGTTGATCGCGCGGCATACGCGCAATCAAAGGGGGCAGGGATGGAGGAGAATAGGTTTGCGAAGCTCGAAGCTAAGCATCGCCGCGCAGAGAGAAGGGCACGGCCAGTGCGAGAGAAAGTTGAAGAGGTGAAGGGGCGGCTCGGTTACGCCTTTATCGCGTTCGTCACCTTCTGTTTCATCTTCGGACCACTCGTCGGGCCACGGGCTCCGTAGGGTTCTGCTCGACGCTACCATGGTGGGCTTCCCCCCGAGAGGGTTGGCCCCAACCGCATCACGACCGGATGACACCAGCCACGGTAACCATGGTGGACCTAAGCGTTGGGACCACAGCTAGGGGTCAGCTTATTCATCAATTCTGCCATTGCAGGCAAATGAGGACCGTGACCCAGAGTTGCGCGAATCACTGCGGACTCCCATACCTGATCCCATGGGTCGCTTGACGACGTTTCTGGGGAGGGTGTGATGCATACGGCGATAGTGAAACTATGTGAGCAGCTTACGGCGCTCTCCGATAAAATGGTGTCGTTGAACAACAGTCCTGGGCGTGCGACCGAGGTTTGGGCATGGCACCTTCCTGCATTATCACCTGCACAGTTGGCATTAATGCCGATCGAGATAAGGGATAGCCTAGAGGCCGACAACCTAGATGAGCTGACGGAGAAGCAGCTCGACATCATCGGGGATGTGTCGAGCGTACTCGAAGGGACGATATTGCACATGGTCCCCAATATTTATGGATCACCGGCTGCTGGAATACCTGCTTACGTTATGACCATGAACTATGTTGCAAACGCTCTTGCACCGTTAGCCGGTTGGATGACGCCCACACCCTCTTCGCTGCCGGCGGCACTCGTCCGTAAGCTGTCACGTGTTGAGCGGGACCTGACTAACCTGATGCCAGACAAAGAGGAAATGGAGGTTCGGATCAAGACGATCCGCGAGGCCCACTATGCCGCGCAGGCGCTGCCTACAACCATGCAGGAGTTGAAAGAGACGCAGTCGAGCATTAGGCAGATTTCGTCATCAGCGTCTGAATATTTGGGAAAAATATCGACCGACCAAGAGAGATCATCGTCGGTTGTTGAGGAGATGGGGCGCAGTGCGGCTGAAGCCAGCAACCTTGCGGCGCAGGCGGCCGAGGCATATCGGGTTACGACGACAGTTGGGTTAGCGGCAGCATTTGAAGCTCGGGCGCGAACTCTGAATACAACAGTCTATGTTTGGGTCGGCGGTCTGGCGGTAGCCCTCGGCGGGCTGATGCTCGTGGGTTACTATCGGCTGACTGCTGTAAAGGAAACGCTTGCGATCACTCCATTTGATAGCTCACGCGTATGGGTGCAAGTCGTGCTTTCTCTGCTCAGTGTGGGTGCACCGCTTTGGTTTGCTTGGCTGTCCACGAAGCAAATTAGCCAGCGATTTAGGCTTGCTGAAGATTACGCTTTCAAGGCGGCTGTTTCCAAAGCGTATGAAGGGTACCGCCGCGAAGCCGTCAGAATCGATCCGAGCTTTGAAAAGGCTCTGTTTGCCTCTGCGTTGAGTAGACTAGATGAAGCACCTCTCCGGCTGGTCGAGATGAGCACACACGGCAGTCCGCTGCACGAGTTTGCTCAGTCCGCTGTTGGCGAACACATCCTCTCAGTTCTCAGCAATTTGCCGAAGCGGGTTAAGTCCGAGACCAAGGCGGCAGCCGAGTGACGATTTCGGCCTTTCTGCGGGACCAGCGTTGAGGTGGGGCAACACCATTGGTGGGGGGCACCCATCTTACCCTCGATGCTTCCGTGGTACCTTCCGCAACTCCTCCGCCTGTTCCCAAGATGCCACTTGCTGGGCGGCTTTGGCCGGGTCTGCTTTGATACGGATGATCGTCTGCCGCACCAGTCCGGTCTGTCGGGCGATTTCGCTATTGCTGGTGCCGAAACCTAGCAGGCGCAGAACTTCAGCGAGTTGTTCGCCATCGAATGTCGGCTTTCGACCAAGGAACTTCTCAGGTTCCCCGGCTTTCGCATGGGCAATCCCGGACCTCTGGGCATCCTTGGTGGCCTCAAGCTGCGCCTGCGCCATGCCGGCCATGAAGGTCATCATCGCGTCCCTGAGGGCCATTCCCATGGGATCGGTACGCGAGCCGTCGAACTCCATGTCATTGATGATGGTCTTGATGATCACGCCTTTACGCATGAAGTTTCGGATGGTGTCCGTCACATCGTTGTAGTCACGGCCAAGACGATCAACCCATCGGACAACCAAGGTGTCACCTCGGCGCAGTAGATCAAGCAGGCGTTTGCCCTGAGGTCTGTCCTTCAGCGACACACTGCCCGAAACACCATCGTCGGTGATCACCTCATCAAAGACGTAGCCACGAGCTTCTGCGGTTGTCCTCTGGTGGTCTACGGTCTGATCGGCTGTCGAAACGCGGGCATAAAGAACGGTCTGGGTCATTCACTGCATCCTGTCTGCAAGGGTTGTGTACGCAGACATGAACTGTCCGTAAGGAGATGTCAACCCCAGTGGACACCTCAAGCGGCCTAATTGAAGATGTACGCTGCCGTATGCCCTTATGAACATTCAAGCGCCGCCACCGCTGTGTTTGCTAATCCTGCCCAACAAGCCAAGACTTTATCCACGGAACAACATTGCTTTCGGTTATTCGTAATGCTTGCAGAAAATGCAACTTCAACTTATGGGAAGACAACTCGGGTAGGGGTGACAATCTTGATTGAGACCGCAGAAAGCATCGCCATTGAATCGCAAGAGGACGCTTGGGAAGTTCTACAGCGCTTGATGGATGGTAAGATAAACGTTGACGAAACCAGCATAAATTTTTCGCAGGCCAGTTGGGTAAATTTCCATTTGAATTACAAGGGAAGCGGCTTCAATCAGACGCTTACTCCTTCGGTCATGGCTGGTATTGTAGAGTACCAGCGCCACCTTTATCAGGTCATTGCGCTGCTGACCAAAGGTGACCCCAAAGTCTCTCGGTTGACGGACGACGAAAAAGACTCCTTCGAGCTTGTGTTCAAAGTGAGCGAGGGCAGTACGGATCTCTTTGCTAAAGCCCAAGAGATTATCGACGGTATCGGCGGGAAGGTGTTTGACAACATGACTTCGACCCATAAAATGATCTGTGTCATTGTTGTCGCGCTCTTGTTCTTCGGACACTACGGTTTCTCGACGTATCTCGAAAACAACCTAGAACTTAAAAAGATTGAGTCTCAGACCGACAGGGACAAACAGCTTACGGATATTATTCGGCAGCTCACCCCCGGAGCGGAAGAAAAAGCGAAGGTCTTGGAGAAAGCTACCCAGATGGCTCCGCAAGTGGAGGAGATCAGGGGAAAGGCGAATGAGGCGTACGAGGAAATTGTCCGAAGTGCCGGCAGCGTGGATAGTCTATCTGTGCAGGGCGTATCTGTAGGCTCGGAAACCATAACAGCTCTGACCCAGATAACCCGCCGACAGGCGAAAAAGATCACACTGAAAGGTCTATTCACAGTTTCTAACGTAGACACTAAAGTTGCCGGAGGATTCATGGTTCGCTTTGAGAAGGTCGGCGGCGACTTGGTAATCACTGCCAATCTTGCCGACGCACTTCTCGCGGAGCGATATAAGAAGGTTATCGAACGGGCAACGTTCAACAAGCGTGCCATCCGCGTCACCATTGCTGCTCGTCAAGTGGGCGATAGCTACCTTGACGCTCGCGTTTTGAAGGCCGCCACTCCAAGAAAGTAGATGGATGACGAGGGAAATGCATGGTTGATATGACGCTGGTCTCTGGCATCGCCGGGAGCCTGAAGACGGCCTTTGAAATTGGAAAGACTGTCAAAGAGATAAACGACATGTCTGCCGTTAAGGGCAAGGTCATTGAGATGCAGGACCTGATCCTCAGCGCCCAGTCCTCTGCGATGGCGGCACAGGCCCAACTCTATGAGGTTCTTCAAGAGAACGCAGAGCTAAAGCGCAAGGCGAACGCAGTCGATGAGTGGAACCGCACGACAGCACGGTATGCCCTTAAGGACTATGGTGGTGGCACGTTTGCCTATGAGCTGAGGCCAGATGCAGCGAACGGGGAGCCGATACACAGGCTTTGCCCTGCCTGCTTTGCGCAAGGCAAGATGTCGATCCTGCAGTTCCAAGGCGAGACAGCCTCTCATCAGCAGTTTTACAAATGTATGCCATGCGGCCAAGACTACTTCTTCGGCGTGGCGAATACATCTTCATGGCGCGAAAATAAACAGGACCGCGGGGTGTGGTGAGAAAGGTCCGACGGAACGGTCCCATGTCAAACGAGGGGTACCGTGAGGGGGTAAAGGGCCCTCAGCCATTTGAGATAATGCCGGCTGACAAATTTTCAGTATTTTCTATCCCGAAATATCCCAGCCCTCATAGCCGTACTCTTCCATTACCCCAGCCACCTCGCGATACCAGAGGGCCTTCGCAGTAAGCCAGCAGCTCAGGCCGGTGTCTGCCCATTCGTCGGCGACGTCTTGCCTCATGGCCTCCGAGGTGGCCTTGGCGAAGTCGTCCTTAATGTGCTCGACGATCTCTCTGACCTTGGGCTGCACCTCGGTCTCCCTATAGAACGCCTTAGCGGCCAGACGGGCTTCTCGCTGCTCTGGGGTCTCGTTGGCGTAGTACTCGGCCCACCGCGCCTTTGCGCTCGCTGACCACTTGGCCTTCTGCGCTGCTGTAGGCGCGGGGCGGACGTAGTTCGTGCTGTAAGCTCTCTGCCGCGCCTTACGCTCTTCTGCGGTCAACCGTGGTTTCGGTGGCCCCTTCTGTGCGTGGTAACGGGCAAGCTGATCGGCACGAAACTTTGCAAGCCATTCCTGATCCTGCTTCCTGCGGTCATAGTATCTCGTCTGTGCCGCGTTCGCCGCCGCCCTACGCTCCTCAGCCGTGGCGTATAGTTTGCGGGGTGCCTTGCCGGCTGCTTCCTGCTTCTTGCGGTATGCCTTCCGATTGATTGCCCGCCTCTGTTCGCGGAGTTGCACTTCGGTCATGCCGCCTCGTATCGTGTCAGTCATCGTTCTCCTTGAGGTTGGTTATCTATGTCGTTAGCTTTCGTCGATGAAGGTATACAGCACCTCTGCAGGGTTCTGTGCGGTGTGCCGCCAATACAGCCGTAGGTAACCCGTGTCATAGTCCACGACCACCCTGTCAAAGAGTTGGCGCATGGCGGCGTTGATCTTGGCCATATCGCCGCTCTCGGTCACGGTGCAGAACTCCGCCACCGTGTTCTCTATTCGGTTCGTGATCGTGTCGGCCACGCGCTGGCCAAGCTCTTCGAGTTCCTGCCGAATGCGGTCCAGTTCCGCTTCGTTCTTCGCAATGGCCCTCATAATGGCCTTAGACGTGTCGCCCTGAGCAACCGCCTCGACGAGGTTCTGGATTTGCTCTTCGACGACCTCAGCCAGGTTCCGCATGTCGCGATAGTTCGCTTCGCTGTCAGCATTCGGTGAAGGCGTCAGGTCGTGCAGATAGGTGCCTAGCGAGACCACAGCCTCTTCGATGGCGTCCAGCTTTACCTGTTTGTAGCGACATCCAGCCCCTACCTTCGCCTTCGTGCAGACCAGATACGGCTTGCCGCCCTTGCGCCCACCCTTGTTCACCCTGGTCATCGTTGAGCCGCACGTAGGACACTTCGCGAGACCGGCGAGGACATTGGCTGTCGCTGCGGTGGCAGTGGTTCCAGTCGCGATGTTCAGGCCCCGCCTGCTGCTCATTGCGGCGACCCTTTCGAATACCTGAGTGTCAACGACAGGCGGGAAGTATCCCTCAAAGGGTTCAAGCGGTGTCCGCACCTTGCGCCCATCGACCACGGTCAGGGTATGTGGCGTGAAGCGCCCTATTACGGCTGGGTTCTCAAGCAGCTTCTTGACGTAAGAGCGGTGCCATATCTCCGAGCGCCCGAAGGTTGGGGTTCCTTCCGAAATGAGCCTTGCAGCAATCGTGTGCTGACCTAGCCCATCTAGGCACATCTTGAAGATGCGCCGAACGGTGTCGGCCCTCTCTTGGATCACCTCGTAAGCGGTGCGTTTGTCGTTCAGTGTGAGCCACGCGGGGCAAATGGAAGTCAGTGGAACTGTCGCAGCCTTCAGCCGCTTGCCTTCCCATGCCTGCTTAAGTCGGCGTGCTTTCGTTGCGCTCTCCTCGTTGGCGCGTGAGAAGAGCATGAGTGTCACGATAAGCTGTGTGAAATTTGCGCTGATGGTTTCGGTTGTATAGACGGTTTCGTTGTCTAGGGTGATAACCGCGACGCCCTCGCGCATGATGTCTCTTAGGGTGTCCAGAGCATCCAGCGGTGTCTGACGAGACAAACGGTCGAGAGCCTCAATAAGAAGTACCGAGCCCTTCGGAACGTCTCCAGATCGGACATGCTCTAGAAAAAAGTTCAGTGCCCCGGTCTTGGCGTTCTGGCCTCGAAATGCTGACACGCCAAGGTCCTTCAGAGAAAGACTGCTATCCAGAACGAGTCCGTGCCTGGCCGCGTAGCTCTCAGCCATGCTTATTTGTCGTCGAGCGCTGTCGCCTTTGATTTGGTCGGGCGTAGAGAAACGGATGTAGGAGTAAGCTCTTTGTGTAGGTGCAGGGGTCATGCCTCATCAATGGTCGAAGGTGGGTCCGTTGTCAACAACCTGCTGATGGTCGGTCCTCCGGGCTCCGGCAAGTCGATGCTGGCAGCCAGGCTGCCGTCGATCCTGCCGCCGCTCTCGGCCGCCGAGCTGCTTGAAGTCTCGATGGTGCATTCGATCGCCGGCCAGCTCTCCGGCGGCAAGCTTTCCGATCGCCGGCCCTTCCGTACCCCGCATCATTCCGCCACCGTGGCAGCCCTCGTCGGCGGTGGCCTGCGCGCCCGTCCAGGCGAAGCCTCGCTTGCCCATCACGGCGTGCTCTTTCTCGACGAGTTTCCCGAATTCACGCCGCAGGCGCTGGATGCGCTGCGCCAGCCGCTCGAAGGCGGCGAATGCGTCATTGCGCGTGCCAATCACCGCGTCTCCTATCCGGCGAAATTCCAGCTGATCGCGGCGATGAACCCCTGCCGCTGCGGCATGGCCGGTGAGCCGGGCCATACCTGTGCCCGCGGCCCGCGCTGCATGAGTGATTACCAGGGCCGCATCTCCGGCCCGCTGATGGATCGCATCGATATCCGCATCGATGTGCCGGCCGTCTCCGCCGCCGACCTCATCCGGCCGATGGCGGCCGAAACCAGCGCCGATGTCGCCCGTCGCGTCGCCCGCGCCCGCGCAATCCAGCAGGAGCGCTTCGAAAGCGCTGGCGCCAAGGGCATCGGCACCAATGCCCGCTGCTCCACAGCGATGATCGAGAAAATGGCCGAACCCGACGCAGGCGGCCTGCAGCTGCTGCGCGACGCCGCTGAAAAGATGAAATTCTCCGCCCGCGGTTACCACCGCGTGCTCAAGGTCGCCCGCACGCTGGCCGATCTCGACGGTAAGCCGACAGTCGGCCGCATCCATCTCGCCGAAGCGATCTCCTACCGCATCGCCGGCGAAAGGCTGACGGCGGCGGCTTAAGAAAGGGGTCGCCGAAGCGCCTTGAACGAAACAGTGATCTGAAGGAGAGGTCATGCAGGGGATTGAGTTATCGCGTCGCTTCTACGCGGACGTTGTCAGGCCCTGGTTGACCAGTGTTGCGCCGGAACTCCCACATTCAGCGGCGTTAATTGGATTTGGATCGGAGCTGCTTGGTTTAGACGACGAGGTTTCCAGGGATCACAACTGGGGGCCTCGGGTCCACATCTTCTTGAGCACAGATAGATTCAACGACCATGCCCGACGGTTGGTCGTTGAATTCACGCAGGTGGCACCCACCAGCTACTTTGGTGAACCTATTGGGTGGCGGAGTCGCCCGCATCCTCCTACAAATGGCCCGGAGGCGGCGGGCGCCATTGAGCATGGACTCGAATTCCACACCCTTGAGGCCACGCTGGAACGGCTTCTGGCCGTTCGGTCCGCCGATAACCTTGCTCCCTTGCGGTGGCTGGGCTTCGCCGAACAGCGACTGCTCGCCTTCACGGGAGGTGCCGTTTTCCACGATGACGACAGAAGGCTGACACGCGCCCGAACGGCACTAGCCTATTTCCCTGACGACGTTTGGCTTTACAAAATCGCTTGTCAGTGGCGGCGTATTGCCGAGGAGCAGGCCTTTGTTGGCCGAGCAGGACAGGTTGGCGACGATCTGGGGTCCCGCGTGGTTGCGGGCCGGCTCGCGCGTGACATCATGCGTATGGGTTTCCTGCTCGACCGCCGCTATGCGCCGTACGCGAAGTGGTTTGGCAGTGCGTTCGGAAGATTGCCGCTTGCCGAAACCCTGTCACCGCTGTTGCAGCGGGTCTTGCTGGCCGAAGGATGGCAGGAGCGCGGAGAGGCGCTCGCTTCGGCCTATCTTGCGCTGGCGCGTCGCCAACTGGCGGACGGCATCGGCGGCAAGTTCGAGCCGGTCATTGGTCCGTACTTCGAACGCCCCTTCACGACGATCAATGCCGGCGACCTGGTCGAGGCAACACTTAAGGGGATACGGGACCCATTGGTCAAAGAACTTCCAGTCGTCGGCGCACTGGACCAGGTGAGTGATCTAACCCCCGCGCTCGAGGATCCGTCCGGGTCACAACGGATGATCGCCGCACTGCTAGGCTGACGCGGTCTCAACTCCGCTTTGGGAGGATGATCCCTCATTGCCATGCCCGTCCGGCAAGATCGACCAGAAGGCAGAAACTTTCAATCCAACCGTGATCGCGGCACACTGCTGACGATTGCCACATAAAGAATGGGGCGCCGAAGCGCCCCGATACCGGCGAAGATAAACGGCGTAGAAACCCGGGCAAAACCCAATCTCAGCTCCCCAATCCCTCAAACAGCGCCGTCGACAGATAACGTTCCGCGAAGGACGGGATGATGATGACGATGTTCTTGCCGGCGTTCTCGGGACGGATGCCGACCTTGATGGCGGCGGTCAGTGCTGCACCCGAGGAGATGCCGACCGGCACGCCTTCGAGCCGGGCGACGAGGCGTGCCTGTTCGAAGGCCTCGTCGTTGGAAACGGTGACGACTTCGTCATAGATGCCGGTATCGAGGATCTTTGGCGCGAAGCCGGCGCCGATGCCCTGGATCTTGTGCGGGCCGGGGTTGCCGCCGGACAGGATCGGCGAATCGGCCGGTTCGACGGCGATGATCTTGATCTCGGGCTTGCGGCTCTTCAGCACCTGTCCGACGCCGGTGATCGTGCCGCCGGTGCCGATGCCGGAGACGACGATATCGACCGTGCCGTCGGTATCGTTCCAGATTTCCTCGGCCGTCGTCTTGCGGTGGATTTCGGGATTATCCGGGTTTTCGAACTGCTGCGGAATGACGGCATCGGGAAGGGAGGACGCCAGTTCCTCGGCCTTGGCGATGGCGCCCTTCATGCCCTTTGGCCCCTCGGTCAGCACCAGCTCGGCGCCGAGCAGCGCCAGCATCTTGCGGCGCTCGACCGACATCGTCTCCGGCATGGTGAGGATCAGCCGATACCCCTTGGCGGCGGCGGCAAAGGCGAGCGCGATGCCGGTATTGCCGGAGGTCGGCTCGATCAGCACCGTCTTGCCGGGGGTGATCTTGCCTTGCGCTTCGAGGCCCTCGATCATCGCGACGCCGATACGGTCCTTCACGGATGCGATCGGGTTGAAGAATTCGAGCTTGCCGATCAGGTTCGCCACGACGCCTTTTTCCCGCGCCAGCTTGTCGAAGCGCACGAGCGGCGTGTCGCCGATGGTCTCGGTGATCGAGGAATAGATGCGGCCGCGGCCGGGCTTGTGCGACATGGTGCTCTCCCTTTGAAATCCTGCTCTGAAATCGAGGGGGAGAATAGGGTCAAAGACCCGTCTAGGCCAGACCGCGTTCGACCTGGAGTGGCGATCAGGAGAGAAAAAAACCTTTGAAAACCGTTTCTTGCCGAATGTTTATTTCAGGCCGCCCGCGTGGCGATGAAGGCTGCCGTGCCGGCGAGGATGCCGGCGGCAACCCGGTTCAGCGCCTGCAAGGCCCGCGGCTGCTTCAGCATCGTGCGGGCCCGCGAGGCAAGCAGCATATAGGGCACGAGCACGACGATCAGCACCACGAAGGTGGTGGTGAGCAGGAGTGCATAGTCGCGTAGCCCGATATTGCCGATATCGATCAGCGTCGGCACCAGGGCGACATAGAAAAGCATGGTCTTCGGATTGCCGAGCGTCACCAGCAGGCCGGAGAGGAAGGATAGGCCGATATTGGTGGATTTCCGCGCCGCGATATCCTGCGGCAGCAGCCCCGCCGTCCAGAGTTTCCAGGCGATGTAGCCGAGATAGAGGACGCCGGCGATCTTGATTGTTATGAACACCTCGGTGAAGGTCTGCGCCACGAAGGCAAGGCCGAGAATGACCGCGGTCAGATAGGTCATGTCGCCGATCACCAGGCCGAGACCCATGAAGAAGGTTTCGCGGAAATTCGAGCCGAGCGCACGCGCGACGATCGCGGTAATCCCGGGTCCCGGAATGGCCGCGGCGATGAACAGCGCTCCGGCATAGGTGATCAGGACGGTGAGGCTCATCTTCTTAACCCTCAGGGCTTCCACAGCCCATCTATAAGGCAAGCGCCGTTTCCTCATCAATGCTTTGGCGCTGATCGGTCCATAACCATAAGGAATAGGTCTGTTAGACCATGATCTACTTGGAAAGCGACCCGGCCTTGCTATTTCTCTCTCTGCAAATGCGCGATCAGCGCGGCCCGCCGCGGTTGTCCCGGCCGGTGGCGCTAGAGATTTTCATCACCAAGGAGAGATTAAATGTCCCATACGCCAGCCGAAACCCGCAGGCTTTCGCCACTCAAGACGCCGTCCAGCCTGCCGACCAACGCCATTACCGATATTTCGGCGGCGCTGACCGCACTGCTCGCCGATGTCTTTACGCTTTATGTGAAGACCAAGAATTTCCATTGGCACATGTCCGGCCCGCATTTTCGCGACTATCATCTGCTGCTCGACGAACAGGCGGAACAGATCTTCGCGATGACCGACGACATTGCCGAGCGTGCCCGCAAGATCGGCGGCACGACACTGCGCTCCATCGGCCAGATCGCACGTCAGCAGCGCCTTTTGGACAATGACGCGGATTTCGTCACGCCCGAAGACATGTTGTCGGAACTGCGCGAGGATAACGCTCAACTCGTTTCGCTGCTGCGCGAAGTGCATGGCCTTTGCGACGAGCACAATGATGTCGCAACCGCCAGCCTGATCGAGAACTGGATCGACGAGGGCGAGCGCCGCACCTGGTTCCTGTTCGAAACGACGCGCCCGCAGAGGTAATGTCGGCAACCGGGCGTCTCGGCCATCCCGATCGAACGCCCGGTTCAGCTCTCCACCGCCCGCGGCCGCAGCCAGCGCGGCGTCCAGCCGAGATTCATGCCGGCGGCGGCAAGGAGAATGATCGCGGCGCCTGCGATCTGCATCGGCTGCAGCGCGTGGCCGAAGGCCAGCCGGTCGACGAGGATCGCCGCGATCGGATAGATGAAGGACAGAGCGCCCGTGAGATGCGTCGGCAGCCTCTGGATCGCACCGTAGAGCAGCACATACATCAGCCCGGTATGGACGACGCCGACGGTCACCAGGATCGCCCAGGATCCGACATCGCCGGGCGGATGAGAAAAATCGGTCATCGGCGCCAGCATCAGCATGCCGGTTGCGACCTGGATGAGCGCGATCAGATGCGGCGGCGTGCCTTTCAGCCATTTCGCGGCAAGGGCGGCGAGCGCGTAGAAGAAGGCGGCACCGAGCGCCATCAGGATGCCGAGGCCGTAACCGTCAGATGCCGCCCCGCCTGTCCCCGGTTTTGCCTCGACGATGGCAATCATGCCGGCGAAGGCGAGTGTCAGCCAGAACAGCTTGGTGGCCGTGATCTTCTCGCCGAGAAAAAGCGCGCCGAGCACGAGCAGCATGAAAGGCTGGGTGTTGTAAACCGTCGTCGCGATCGAGATCGTCGCATGCGAGTAGGAGGCAAACAGCAGCAGCCAGTTCAAGACGATGGCGATACCGCCTGATATGGCGATGCCGAAGGCGCGCAGCGTGATGATGCCTGGCCGCAGCAGCCCGAGAGCACCGCAGATGACAAGCAAAGTGAGCGCGCCGAACAGGCAGCGCCAGAAGACCACGCCGCTGACAGGCTGGCCCGACATGACGACGAACCAACCGATCGTCCCCGAGATCAGCATCGCTGCCGTCATTTCCACCGTGCCTCTTTTGATGTCACTGCCCATGATTGCCTCCATTTCGGTGGCATAAGAATATTGCGGCGATAGGCGATTTTATATAAGGATAAGAAGGAAGATGATCGATATCGCCTAATCATAAGAGGAGAATATCTCGCCGTGGCTAATGATGTGCAATCGCTCGACGAAATCGATCAGGCCATTCTGGAGGCGCTGGCCGGGAATGCGCGGATCTCGCTGAAGGAACTGGCCCAGCAGGTCGGCCTCTCTTCGCCGAGTGCCGCCGAGCGCCTGCGCCGGCTGGAGGAGCGCGGCGTCATCAAGGCCTTCACCATTGATCTCGATCCCGCCGCCGTCGGTTATCCCCTGCAGGCGATCGTGCGCGTGCGTCCGCTGCCGGGACAGTTGCACATCGTCGAGCGCATCATCGAGGAAATTCCCGAGATCATCGAATGCGACAAGGTGACGGGTGATGATTGTTTTATCGCCCGCCTGGTCATCCGCTCGATGGCCGATCTCGACGGCATCCTCGACCGGGTCGCCGAAAGGGCGGAGACCAACACCGCTATGATCAAGGCCTCACCCGTCAAGCGCCGGCTGCCACCGCTTTCCCGGCGGAAATAGGGGGCGGCGAAACCCAGCCCCTAACGGAAATGTGGAATTCAAGTAGATATTGGCGCTAAAGCTCTTTATGGGGTAGGTGCTTGGGCAGTTTATCTTGCTGTTGATATCTTCGTGCAGCATTGCGAAACGTTAGTTCTACGACGCCGAAAAGTTCAATCACAAAAGCTGTCGCCTAATTGGGACTTTTGCAACAAAGCTGTTTTTAGCTTTCACCCCGTTGCGAACCTCCAACAATCGATTCGTGGCCCACCATTTTGTTATTTGTAAATGCACCGGCGCGATTTGGGTGCGATGGAAACTCGCTCGCGCTTATGTTACCGAGCTGTTATGGATAAAGATGGTTTCGATATGCTCTTTAACGAGCGCGTGGCTGGCCGCTTAGCTCGGATTGGCTTTGTGTCGAAGAGCAAGACGCTGTACTTACCCGAGAAGCACTTTACAATTGCGCTCCTCCGGCTGGGAGGCCGGATGAGCAGTCCAGGGTCAGTCTCGCATATTCTCTGTTTTCGGCACTCGTTTCTGCGGGATAGGACCGAACAGATTCCAAGCAAGTTCCCCACAGAGGTTTTCGATTATCCATATAAATTCAAGCCGCTCGAAGATGACGATAAGGAATTAATCTATCGGCCTCAGAATCTGAATTATGATTACGAGCGCTTTCATTGGGAGAGCGCTGATGAACGATCAGCCTCTCAAAAGCTCGATCGAATAGCGGCTCGTATCGAGAATCGCTTTCTTCCGTGGGCTAAGACTTTGACGCCCGCGACGGCTAGATTAGAAATCACGCAGTTTGGTGAGAACGCGTGGTGCGAGCAAATGTGGATTGCAGACTACGCTGCACGTTCCGCGTGCTGAATGACCCCAATCCGTCAAACGATGACAACACCGGGATCACCGATTTTCCAAGGGAGCATCTGTCGCAAGACTCGCTCGCAAAAGCAGGAGTTTCGCGATAGATATTTGCGAAACAAAGTATTCCACATTTAAGTTAGGGGCTGGGCGGCGAAACGCCTTTTTGTTTTGCGCATTCCGGTCGCAAAACCGCTGCGCAGTTTTCCTGGAACTGCTCTAGAATTCCGCCATCGGCGACAACATCGCCGGAAAATCCGGGGTGGCATGGCCGAGCCCGCGCAGCATCAACCTCGTGCCGCTTTCCAACGGTTGCGGAACACCGTCCCAGCCGAGCTTGTCGGGACGGAAAAGCACTTCGACAGAGGCGGGGGCGATCTCCAGTCCGCCAAGGATCGCTGCAAGCGACGGCATCTCCGCCGCCACGACGTCGAGGAGGCTGAAGCGGCCTGCCTCATCCATCTTCCATGCGATCGCCGCCTGCCGGTCTTCCAGGAAGCTGATGCGGATATCGGGATCGAGCTGGGTGTTGATCAGAAACATCGCCGCATTGACTGTGACCGCCAGCGAGGTCGAAACCGGGCTTCGTCTTTTCAGCAGCGATTGCAGCAGGGCAAGATCATCCGCGGTTGTCGGCAAAAGCGGCCGGGCGCGGGCGACGGAAGACGAAAGGTCGGGCGCCGGTCCCTCGTATCGGTGCAGCGGTATCGCGCGGAAACCGTAGGCTTCGTAGAGCGACGGTTTGTCGGTATAGAGGATGACGGCTTCAAAGCCCTGCTTCTCGCACCAGTCGAGCGCTTTCACCGTGACGTCGCGATAGAGCCCGCGGCCGCGCCATGGCGGCCGCACGGCGCCGGATTGCAGGCCGGCGGCATGGACGATCCTGCCGTTAAGGACGAAGGGCAGCGCAAAGGCCGAGATATTCGCCGCAAGTTCCCCTTCGGCGTCGAACCAGCCGAAGGGCATGCTGGTGGGATCAGGGCCGCCGAGCTGTAGCAGCGGTCCGATATCGATGCCGAAAATATCCCTGAGCAGGCAGACCAGCGCCGCCCAGCCGGCGGGGTCGCTGAAATAGTCCTGCCGGAAGGTCAGGCCAGCGCTGTCGAGGCGCTGTGCCATCAGACGCCTGTGGAGCCGAAACCGCCTGCGCCGCGCACCGTTTCGCTTGCCTCGGTGATCTCGGCCACCCGTGCCTGGGTCACCGGCGCGATCACCATCTGGGCGATGCGCATGCCGCGCGAAATGACGAAGGCTTCCTCGCCGAGATTGATGAGCAGCACCTTCACTTCGCCGCGATAGTCGCTGTCGACGGTACCAGGCGAATTCAGGCAGGTGATGCCGTTTTTGAAGGCAAGGCCGGAACGCGGCCGCACCTGTCCCTCGAAATGCTCGGGGATCTCGAAGATGAAGCCGGTCGGCACCAGCGCCCGTTTGCCGGGCAGAAGCGTCAGTGGTGCTGCCTCGTCAACGGCAGCGCGCAGGTCCATGCCGGCCGCCCCCTTGCTTTCATAGGCGGGCAGATCGAGGCCTTCGCCATCCGGCAGGCGGATGAGGTTCAGCCTGGGGCTGACGTCGTGATGAATGTTCATGGGCCATTACTTTGCGCGCGCGACGCCGAGGTCAATTGCAAAGTCGGCCTTTAGTCGCTAGATACGCGGCAATTCCACAGGATTCACAAGTATGGCCGAAAGTCTCGCCGAGGCGGTCTCCCGCCGCCGCACATTCGCTATTATCGCCCACCCGGACGCGGGTAAGACGACGCTCACCGAAAAGCTGCTGCTGTTCGGCGGCGCCATTCAGCTTGCCGGTGAAGTCAAGGCGAAGAAGGATCGCATGCAGACGCGCTCCGACTGGATGAAGATCGAGCGCGAACGCGGCATCTCCGTCGTCACCTCGGTGATGACCTTCGAATATAACGATAATGTCTTCAACATCCTCGACACGCCGGGTCACGAGGATTTCGCCGACGACACCTATCGCACGCTGACGGCCGTCGATGCCGCGGTCATGGTCATCGATGCCGCCAAGGGTATCGAGCCGCGCACGCTGAAGCTCTTCGAAGTCTGCCGCATGCGCGATATCCCGATCATCACCTTTATCAACAAGATGGACCGCGAAAGCCGCGATCCCTTCGAGATCCTCGACGAGGTGGAAGAGAAGCTGGCGCTGGATACGGCGCCGATCACCTGGCCGATCGGCCGCTCGAAGACCTTTTGCGGCTCGTACAATATCGCCGCCAACACGGTGCGCGGCTCGGATACCGAAATCGAGGGAACGCCGGTCAACGGCCCGCAGAGCGTCGCCGGCAGGCTGCCGGAAAACGAGCGCCAGGTCTTCATCGAGGAGACCGAGCTGGCGATCGAGGCCTGCCGTCCGTTCGACCGCCAGGCCTTCCTGGAAGGCCATATGACGCCTGTCTTTTTCGGCTCGGCGCTGCGCAATTACGGCGTTCGCGACCTCATCAACGCGCTCGGCGATTTCGCGCCGCCGCCGCGTGACCAGGTCGCCGATACCAGGACCGTGCATGCGACCGACGACAAGATGACGGCCTTCGTCTTCAAGATCCAGGCCAACATGGATCCCAATCACCGCGACCGCATCGCCTTTGCCCGCATCTGCTCCGGCAAGCTCGAGCGCGGTATGAAGGCAAGGCTCGCCCGCACCGGCAAGCAGCTCGGCCTGACGGCACCGCAATTCTTCTTCGCCTCGCAGCGCCAGCTCGCCGACACCGCCTATGCCGGCGACGTCGTCGGCATTCCCAACCACGGCACGCTCCGGATCGGCGATACGCTGACCGAAGGTGAATCCCTGGTCTTCCAGGGCGTGCCGAACTTCTCGCCGGAAATCCTTCGCCGCGTGCGCCTGGAAGACGCGATGAAGGCGAAGAAGCTCAAGGAAGCCCTGCAGCAGATGGCCGAGGAAGGGGTCGTCCAGCTGTTTTCGCCGGAAGACGGCTCGCCGGCAATCGTCGGCGTCGTCGGCGCCCTGCAGCTCGACGTCTTGAAGGAGCGGCTGATGGCCGAATACGGCTTGCCGGTCTCCTTCGAAATGTCGCGTTTCTCCGTCTGCCGCTGGATCTCGGCCGAGCAGCCGGCCGATCTCGAGAAATTCCTCACCGTCAAACGCGGCGATATCGCCCGCGATCTCGACGGCGACCCGGTCTTCCTCGCTCAGGACGGTTTCTCGCTGCGTTATGAATCCGAGCGCCATCCGGCGATCAAGATGGTCGCCATCAAGGAATATCACGCCGCCAAGGCGGCGTGATCATTATCCCGCCAGCCGTTCGGCCAGGAAATCGACGACGGCGCGCACTGCCGGCAACTGGCCACGCCGATGCGGCATCAGGATCGTCGTTTCGATGCTGCCCGCCGTCCATTCCGGCAGCACCCGCACCAGCCGCCCGTCTGCCAGCGCCTTGCGGCAGACGGATGTCGGCAGGCAGGTAATGCCAAGCCCCGACACGGCCATTTCCATCAAGACATAGGGTTCATCCGCCGCCATGACGGAATGCAGCGTGACGAGAGCCTCGTCGCGGCCATCGGAGTAGAGCCGCCACTGATCCTCCGTCAGGCTCGTCATGATCGTCGCATGCTGCGCCAGTTCCTCCGGCCGGCGCGGTTGCCCATGGGTGCTGATATAATCCGGCGAGGCGAGGATGAAGAAAGGGTGGCTGGCGAGCTTCCGCTGTACCAGTGCGGAATCCGGCAGCGGCCCGCGATGGCTGCGCAGCGCGATGTCGAAGCCTTCCTGCACGATGTCGACGAAGCGGTCCGTCACGTGCACGGAGAGCCTGAGCTTCGGATAACGTGCCGCCAGCGCCGGTAGATGTTCCGTCAAGGTAAACTGCGCCGTCGGCACCGAGGTGGTCAGGCGAACGCTGCCGGCCGGTTCAGCCAGATGCCGCCGCACGATGCCCTCGGCCATCTCCGCCTCGATGATCGAGGCCTGGGCGTGCTGAAAGAATTCCCGGCCGAGCTCGGTCAGCGCGAAGCTTCGCGACGTGCGCTGGATCAGCCGAACGCCAAGCCGTGCCTCCAACTCCGCAACGCGTTTGCTCACAGTCGATTTCGGAATACCGAGATGCCTGGCGGCGGCGGTAAAACTGCCGCTGTCGACGGCCTGCACGAAAAGATGGAGGTCGTTGAGGTTGAAGAGCGCCATTGTCATCTTCCAGATATGTGGACATTGCGACGCATTTATAGCCTCTACCGCAGGATCGTCCACATCTTCACATTCATCGTGTCCAAACGGGGTCAATTCTGAAAGGAACGATTGATGTCACCCATATTGTTTTACGGCGTGCCGGAGGGCTGCTCCTTTGGCTCGATCGTCGCGCTGGAATGGTCCGGCCTGCCTTATCGGCTCTGCCGCGTCGAGATGCCGGAAATGGTCTCCACCGATGACTATGCCAGGATCAACAAAGTCGGCGAAACGCCGTCGCTGCTGCTCGAGGATGGCAGGACGATCAGCGAAAGCATGGCGATCCTCCATCATATCGGCGCTCGGGCGATCGGCGGCGGTCTGGGTTTTGCGCAGGGGTCGGAGGATTTCGATCGTCTGAACCAGATGCTCGCCTTTCTCAACACCAGTTTCTTCAAGGCCTTCGGCCCGCTCTGGTATGCGTTCGAACACCCGCTGGAGCCGCAGCAGAAGCAGGCCCTCACGGCCTATGGCAGCGCGGCGGTCGAAAAGGCGCATCAGACGCTTGAGCATCTGCTCGATGGCCGCGAATGGCTTCTCGGCAACGGGCCGAGCCTGGCTGACGCTTATTTCGTCGGGATCGCCCGCTGGAACGATTTCCATAAGGTCGTCGACCGCCGGCAGTTTCCCGGCCTGCATCGCCTCTATGAGCGCATGCAGCAGGAGCCGGCCGTGCGTTTTGCCCACGCGATCGAGCATCGGCAGGAGGCGAAAAGCAGTGGCGGTTTCCGCGGCGAAGTCGATCTCGCCGAAACGCTCGGCCTGTTGAAACAGGCGGCCTGATCGCCGCCGCCGTCGCACCCCTGCGGTGCGACGGCCAATGTGGCTTAGCCGGCAGCGATGATCTCGATCTCGACCAGCCAGTCGTCACGCAGCGTTTCGACGATGATCGCCGTGGTCGGCACGGCGCGGCCGCCAAGGGCCCGAAGGCGGGCATTCTGGTTCGCCTCCATAAAGGCGCCGTCGCTGAGATAGCTCGTCAGCCGCACGATATTGTCCACGGTCATATCAGCGGAGGCGAGGATGGCGCGCAGATTGGACCAGATGAGCTCCAACTGTGCTTCCAGATCGGCCGCCGCCATTCCCTCTTGATCGAGACCCATCGTGCCGCTGACGAAGAGCAACCGGGATGGATGCCTGATCTCCAGCGCATGGATGTAATCAGGGCTGGCCGGATAGACCCCGCTTGCCGGATTGCGCATGATCATCTCCATGAAATCTCTCCTCCGAATATTCTATTGAATAATGGCAGTATCGACGATTATTCTTCGGCAGAAAGAGGGTTTTGCGGAATGGCGAAAAATACAGAGGATCTTCGGCAAAGACGCCCACAGCAGCCGGTCATCGATGCCTTCGACCGAAAAATATTAGCCGCGCTCGCCGCCGACAGCAGCCAGAGCTATGCCAGGCTTGGCGAAACGGTCGGCCTGTCGGCGCCGGCCGTGCATGAGCGTGTGCGCCGCCTGAGACAATCCGGCACCATCAAGGGCGTGCATGCCGCGCTGGATGGCGCAGCGCTGGGCAAGCCGCTGCTTGCTTTCGTGCATGTGGAAGCGGCCGGCTGGGGCAAGAGCGAGCGGTTGATGCAGGTCCTGCGTTTTCCCGAGGTCGAGGAGATGCATTCGGTCGCCGGCGACGCCAGCGTTCTCTTCAAGGTCCGCACCGCCAGCCCGCAGGCCTTGGAGGCTTTTCTCTCGCAGATCCATGCCGTTCCCGGCGTCACCGGCACCCGCAGCTATATCGCGCTTTCCACCTATCTGGAGCGTCCGGTACAGGCCGGCGTCACCGACAGTTGGCCTGATATGCATCTGCCGGAATAGACGAGCGCTCCCGGTTTCCGGTCTAAGCGTCGCTGTCTCGCTAGTCCTCACCCTCGAAACGTGGCAGCGGCTCGATATTCTCCACCCCGGGCAAAGCCGACCGGCACCATATCTGTTTCCTGGGCGTCAGTTCCCGCCGCTGGTCGATGCTGCCGACGCGGATACCGATCGCGCCGCCTTCGCCGTCCGTGCGGTAGAGCGGCGATCCGCAATTCGGGCAGAAGAATTGCCGGCTGAGACCGCCGCTGTCGCCATATTTTGCGTAGCCTCTCGGCTCGCCTGATAAGAGTGTGAAACTTGCCGGCCGCGCCGGTGCGGTGATGCGATAGGCTGAACCCGTCAGCCGCTGGCAATCGGTGCAATGGCAGATCGAGATCCGCTCCGCATCGATCTCCGCCTGATAGCGGATCGCGCCGCAATGGCATCCTCCGGTGATATGCATCGGCAAGCCCCCAAAGCATGTCGGCAAAAGTGTAGAGCGGTTTTGCGATCATGACACGCGGAAAACAAAGAACCAAAGCGTGGCAGACGAATCTGAAAGATCGCGCCACGCTTTACTCTGCCGGCTGAGCGGCCGGGTGTGAGGCGTAGAAGGCCTTCGCATCCGCCGTGAAGGCGGCCCGCTGATCGGCTTTCGTATAGAACATATGCCCGCCGCGATAAAGCTTTAGCCCGACGCGGCCGTCGGCGAGCGAGGGCGGCAGATGGTCGACGACGTAGCGGCTGACGCTGTAAGGCGTCACCAGATCGCTGTAGCCATGCGCGATCAGCAGGTGGAATGCCGAGTTCGAGGCGAGCAGCTGCCGGATGTCGTCGGTGGCGCTGGCCTGGAAGCGCGATCCGCCGCCGCGCCCGCCGCCCCATTCCCAGCGCCGGCTGATATCGCCGTCGAGCAGCGAATAGGTCATCTCCGTCTTGAAGCCGAGCTCGTTGCGGGCGTAATCGGCAAAGGCGCCGCCATAGGCGCGGGTGAAGCCGTCAAGGATGGCGTCGTCGCCCCGGTCGTAATCCGATTCCGGATAGGGATCGGGTGCTGCAAAGGAGGCGTCGTAGGCGCTCATCACCTCGCCGCCCCCATCTGAATGTTTGACGAAGGAACTGCCGAGGAAGCCGCGGTTGCGGGTGACGATATCCTCTGGAATGCCCGTCAGGCGCGCGATCCTGCCATAGAAGGCGGCGGCATCGGCACCCATCGGCGGTGGTCCGGCCAGCGTCGTCAGATAGTCGCCGAGCGCGAAGGTCTCGGCCTCCTTCTGCTTCTCTTCGTCAAAGGCCTTGTTCCGGTCGAGTTCGGCCGCCGCCAGTGACGGCAGCTCCAGCGCCGCGCCGAGCGCAAACTGATCGGCATTGAACATCAGCTGGCCCTCGAGCAGGGGGGAAAGCATCACCGCGCCGGCGACGATGATGCCCTGGCTTTCCTGCAGCACCGAGGCGACCTTGGCCGCACGGAAGCCGCCATAACTCTCGCCGAGAAGATATTTCGGCGAGTTGGAACGGTTGTTGTGCGCGACATAGAGCGCAATCGCCTTGGCGATGCTCTGGGCATCGGCACTGACGTTATAATAATTGGAGGCGTCGTCGGCCTTTGCCGTCCGGCTCCAGCCGGTGCCGATCGGGTCGATCAGCACGAGATCGGTGAAATCGAGCCAGCTTTGCGGATTGTCGACGAGTTTCGCATTGGCGCCGTCACGTCCATCCGGCCCGAAATCGAGCACCTTCGGCCCGACCAGCCCGAGATGCAGGAAGGCGGAAGCAGCACCCGGCCCGCCGTTGAAGGCAAAGGTCAGAGGCCGGTTCGGCCCGCCATCCCTTGCGACATAGGCGGTGTAGAAGACCGCGCCGGTCTGTACGCCGTCCTGGCCGAAGAGATCCAGCGTGCCGGCGGTGGCAGTATAGGCAATCTTCCGGCCGCCGATCGTCAGCGCGTGCTCGGTGACGGAATCGGCCGGCAGCAGCTTCAGCACGCCATCGCGTGCGCCGCTCTGGACATTCGCCCTCGGTGGATCGCTTTCCTGCGCATGGGAAAGGGCGGGGGCCAGCATTGCTGCAAGCGCGGCGAGCAGAAACAGGGTTCGTATGCGCAAGATGTCTCCTCCGGCGGCGGGGAATGAGAGGCTGAGATAGCGTAACATCCGCGGCCGACGACGGGCATCAAGAGATGGTGATGGGCCAGTGAGCGAGCTTCAGCCGACCTTCTCGACCGCGTGAACATTGATCTCGATCGCACGGCCGGCCTTCCAGCCGTTGATCGCCGCGCCGAGCCCGAGCGCAACGAAGAGGGCCGCGCACCAGGAAAAGCTTCCGGTCCAGCCGCGGATGAGGCCGACGATGAGCGGGCCGATGGCGGCAAGCAGGTAACCGACGCATTGCGCCATGCCGGAAAGATGGGCGGCGACATCGGGATCGCGTGAGCGCAGCACGATCGTCGTCATGGCTGCCGCGATCAGCCCACCCTGGCCGATGCCCTGCAGCACCGCCCATAGCCAGACCGTCGAAAGCGGCGCGAAGAGCAGGCCGAGCAGGGCGATGACGGCGACGCCGCAGAGGCTCGCATTGATCAGCCGCTGGTCGCGGCCGCGCACGGCGATATGCGGAACGATCAGGCAGGATGCCGCCTGCACCATCACCGACAGGGAAACGATCGCCCCTGATGTGACGCCGTCGAGCCCGCGTTCGCGTAAGATCGGAACCAGCCAGCCGAAGACGCAATAGGCAAGTGCCGATTGCAGCCCCATGAACAGCGTCACTTGCCAGGCGAGCCGGTCGCGCCAGAGGCCTTTGACGTGGAAGCCATTTCGCCTTGCCTGCCGGCCGCTGCGAAGAACCTCGGGCAGCCAGAGCAGGCTGACGATCAGGGCGGGCAGCGCCCAGATGGCGAGCGCGCCCGCAAGAGAGCCGCCCAATCCATGCTCGATCGGCAGTGTCAGCCCGGCGGCACTTGCCGCACCGGCGCAAAGCGCCATCGTGTAGAAGCCGGTCATCAGCGCGGCGCGCCCGGCGAAATCGCGCTTCACCAGCCCCGGCAGCAGCACGTTGCCGACAGCAATACAGGCGCCCGCAAGGGCGGTGCCGATGAAGAGCAGTGGCACGGAGGAAAGCCCGCGCAAACCCGTGCCGAGTGCGAGAAGCAGCAGAACGCCGAGCAGCGTGCGCTCCGTCCCGAGGCGCTGGGCAAGACGAGGCGCAAGCGGCGAGAAGGCACCAAGGCAGACGACCGGTAGCGTCGTCAGTAGGCTGGCGCCCAGCGCGCTGAGACCGAGCTCCGAGCGGATCTCCGGCAGAAGCGCCGAGGCGCTCGAGAAGACCGGGCGCAGGTTGAAGGCGATCAGCACCAGGCTCGCGCCAAGCAGGAAACGCCCGGCAGCTCCCCGCACCGGCATTGCCTGCGGCGGCGGAAGGCTGCCGGCCTCAGCGTCGATCAGCAATTCGTCGGCGGGGTCGAGCGCGCTGGCGGCATGGCTGGACGGCGCGTTCATGACAGGATCATCCGGTCGAGGGCGGCAAGAACGGGCGCCATGAAACGGCGCACCGCCGCATCCGCCTTGTCGGGATCGCCGGTTTCGATGGCGTCGACGATATCGGCATGCGCCTGCATGTCCGGTTCGGGAATGTCCTTGCCGAGCGTCGCCGCGATGGTATCGGCAATCGAGGCCGAAAAGAAATCGTAGATCTCGATCATCGCCCGGTTGCCGGAAGCGGCGATGACAGCCTTGTGGAAGGCGAGGTCGCGTTCGATGAAGGCGGCCTGATCGCCGCCGTCGTAATTGCCACGTTCGGCAAGCAGCCTGCGAAGCCCGGCAACCGTCTTCGCCGTCTTGCGGATCGCCGTCAGCCGGGCTGCCTCGACGTCGAGCGCCAAGCGCGCCTCGAACTGGTCGCGCAGGCTGGCGCGCCGGGCCATCGTCAACGGCCGGCCGGCATCGGTCGTCGAGCGGACATAGGTTCCCGAACCCTGCCTTGTTTCGAGATAACCCTGGGAGACGAGAACGCGCACCGCCTCGCGTACGGTGCCGCGGCTGACGGAAAGCATGGCCGACAGCGAGGCTTCATTCGGCAATTTCTCGCCGACCGCCCAGCGTTTGCCGAGAATGTCGCCGCGGATCGCCTCGATCGCCTCATCCGCGAGATTGGTTTTGCTGAGCGCTCGCATCTCACTACTCATAAAGTCATCAGATGACTTTATGAGTAGTGAGATTTCGATCTTTCGTCAACGCCTGACATCAAGACGATAAAGACATCAAGACAATAAAAAAGGGCCGCCTCGGCGACCCTTTCCATGAGTTTGGCCTCAAACTGGCCTGGACTGTCTATGCAGCCCTAGGAAGGCGGGGATTAGAGCGAGGGCTGCCTCGCCTTCGTCACCTCTTCCATGCCCGTTACGAGGTCCGAAATCTCATTAGACATTGGATCACCTTCCTTTCGTTCTGTTGCTGATGGCTTAAAGTTAGGCTGATTCTTCTGAGATGCAAGCAGAAATGCACGCATGCGCTGCTTTGAGAGAAGCGCGGGTGTTCACAAAAGAACACGGCTTTTCGCCGAATGTGAAGGTGCCAGGCGCCAGGAAACCGTCATGTTGCGCTTGCAAACCGGCAACGCGTTAAGCTGTTATTAGCCGTGACATCAGACAATTTAGAGCATTCCCGCCGATGCGGCGGCGGGTTCCGGAGCAAGAAAGCCATGTGTCGCTGGGCAGCCTATCGCGGAGACCCTCTCTATCTTGAGGAACTGGTATCCTCGCCTGCGCACTCGCTGATCGAGCAGTCCCATTGCGCCACCCGCGCCAAGACGGCGACGAATGGTGATGGCTTCGGTATCGCCTGGTATGGCGACAGGCCCGAACCCGGCCGCTACCGCGATATCCTGCCGGCCTGGTCGGATTGCAATCTGAAGAGCCTGGCACGGCAGATCCGTTCGCCGCTCTTCCTTGCCCATGTCCGCGCTGCCACAGGCGGCGGCACGCGCCGCGACAACTGCCACCCCTTCACCCATGGCACCTGGTCCTTCATGCACAATGGCCAGATCTCCGGTTTCGAGCGCCTGCGCCGGCCGATGGAGGCGATGCTCGACGACGAGCTGTTCAATGCCCGCGGCGGCACGACCGATTCCGAACTGATGTTCCTGCTGGCGCTGCAATTCGGCCTGCGCGAGGCGCCGATCGCTGCGATGGCTCACATGATCGGTGTCGTCGAGGACCTGGCCGACAGCGTCATCGGCTCGATCCTGCTGCGCTTTACCGCTGCCTTCTCCGATGGCAACATGCTCTATGCTGTTCGCTATGCGACCGACCGCAAGGCGCCGACGCTCTATGCCTCGCCTGTGGGTGCGGGCTATTGCCTCGTGTCCGAGCCGCTGAACGACGATGGCGATGCCTGGGCGGAAATTCCGGATGGCAGCGCCGTCACCGTCGGTAAAGACGGCATCGACGTCGCCGACTTCCGGCCGGAGAAGCGGAGTGCCTCCAAGCCGCCGCGCGTGGCTATTCCTGCCTGAGCCGCTCGACGATAGCTGAGCCGCTCGCGATTAGCTGAGCTGCTTGGCGATCAGCGCCGCGAGCCTTTCGGCAACCTCTTCCTTCGTCAGGTCAGGCCATTGCTCGACGCCGTCGCGGCGAACGAGTTTGACGCGGTTGCGGCTGCCGCCCATGATGCCGGTCGCAGGAGAAACGTCATTGGCGACGATCATATCGGCGCCTTTCCTCTCGAGTTTCGCCTTCGCATTGCTTTCGACGTCCTGCGTCTCGGCGGCAAAGCCGATCACCAGCTTCGGCCGCATCGTATGATGGCCGACGGTTTTCAGGATGTCCGGATTCTCGGTCAGCGCCAGCGTCGGGATGGATTCGCCGGGATGTTTCTTCAGCTTCTGGTCGGCCGCCGAGGCGACGCGCCAGTCCGCCACCGCTGCGACCATCACGGCGATGTCGGCCGGCAGCGCCGCAAGCACGGCATCACGCATTTCTTCAGCCCGCTCGACATGCACGACTGTCACGCCGACGGGGTCGGCGATTGTCACCGGCCCCGATACGAGCGTCACCTCCGCCCCGAGCTTTGCAAGGGCTGCGGCGATCGCATGCCCCTGCCGGCCGGAGGAGCGGTTGGCGATATAGCGCACCGGATCGATCGGCTCATGCGTCGGTCCTGACGTGACGATTGCCTTGCGTCCCTTGAGCGGCTTTTCTCCGTCGTCGAGCATGGTTTCGGCAGCAGCGACGATCTCCAGCGGTTCCGCCATCCGGCCGAGCCCTGCCTCCCGGCTTTCCGCCATCTCGCCGGCCATCGGCCCGACGAAGCGGATGCCGTCGGCTCTGAGCATTGCGGCATTCCGCCGCGTCGCCGGATGCGCCCACATGGCGGGGTTCATCGCCGGTGCGGCAAGCACCGGCCTATTGGTCGCCAGAAGCACCGTCGAGGCGAGATCGTCGGCAAGCCCGTTCGCCATCTTCGCCATCAGATCGGCGGTGGCAGGGGCGATCAGCACGAGGTCGCAGTCGCGCGCCAGCCGGATATGACCGATATCCTGTTCGTCCTGTCGCGAAAACAGATCGAGGTAGACATGGTCCGCCGCCAGTGCACCGACGGCAAGCGGCGTGACGAATTCCTGGGCGCCTTTGGTCATCACAGGGCGCACGCTCGCGCCGCGCTCGCGCAGCCGGCGGATCAGATCCAGGCTCTTATAGGCCGCGATGCCGCCGGAGATGATGAGGAGGATGCGTTTGCCGCTGAGAGCCATGGCCTTCTACCCGTTGCCTTTTCTGACCGCCATCGACCCTAAGCCTTTGGCGGAGAACATGCAATCGCGAGGGCGACAGGCATCGGAGCTGGTCCGGAAGCCGCCGCATGACGATCGCGATCGCCATGCCGAGGCGGGCAAGCCGCGGCGGCAGCCAGTCTCCGCCGCACTCGTCGGTCAGAGGTTGCTCATCCCGCCGTCGATGATGAGTTCGCTGCCGACGATATAGGCCGCCTCATCGGAGGCGAGAAAAACGATCGTCTTGGCGACTTCGCCGGGGGTTCCGAAACGGCCGACGGGAATCTGGGCCTGGATCTGCGCAGTCATCGCCTCGGATTGGGCTTGTGAAGCGCCGAGCTTACTGTAGAGCGGCGTGGAGATCGGACCGGGGCTGACGGCGTTGACGCGGATGCCGCGGCCGATGAGTTCGCCCGACAATGTCTTGGCAAGCGTCAGCAGCGCGCCCTTCGTCAGCGAATAGACGCTGGAATTCGGCATGCCGATATGGGCGTTGATCGAAGTGTTGAGCACGATCGCGGCCTGCTTCGAAAAAATCGGCAGCAGCGCCTGAATCAGGAAGAACGGGCCTTTGACGTTGATATCAACCGACTTGTCGAAGGCGGCTTCGCTCCACTGTTCCAGCGGCCCGAATTCGGCGACCCCGGCGTTGACGAAGAGGATGTCGAGCGTGCCGAAAGCCTCTCTCACGCTATCGGCGACGGCCTTCTGGCCGACCGCATTGCCGGCATCGGCCTGGATGACGGTGGCTTTGCCGCCGAATTCGGCGCGGGCCGCCTCAACGCTTGCCGCGCTGCTGCCGGTAACGACGACGCGGGCGCCCTCAGCGATGAACTGGCGGGCGGTCTCGAGGCCGATGCCGCTGGTGCCGCCGGTGATGAGGGCTGTCTTGTTCTGCAGGCGTGACATGATGAAGTTCCTTTGATCGAATGTTGGCGCGCGGCCCGTTCTTGTTCAATGCGAGAATGCTCTGAAAAAGGCGGCGCGATAAGCCGGCGCGTTGAAGGATCATCAACCCGCAGCGGATAACCGCGCCGTGCCGTCTCAGGTGCGGGTGATCGAAGCGCCGCCGTCGACCAGCGACGCCGTGCCGGTGACGAAGCTTGCATCGTCGGAGGCGAGGTAGAGGACCGAGCGAGCGAGCTCTTCGGGGTTTGCGACACGCTTCAGCGCATGCAGATTGGTGACGAAGGCCTGCTTCTCAGGCGTATCGTTCATGTCCCGATACATGTCGGTATCGACCGCACCCGGCAGGATGGCATTGACGCGCACGCCCTGCTGACCGAATTCGGCGGCAAGCGCCTGTGTCAGGCCGATCAGGCCGGATTTGCTGGCGGCATAGGCGGCAACCCCCGGGAAGGCGAAGCTGTAGCCGACGAAGGTCGAGGTGAAGATCACCGAGCCGCCGCCATTTTCCACCATCGCCCCGATCTGGTGCTTGGCGGCGAGGAAGGAGGCCGTCAGATTGATCGCCAGCGCCTCGCTGAAGCCCGCTTCGGAAACGGCGGTGCTCGCACCGGCTTCGCCGAGCGTGCCGGCATTGTTGAAGGCGATGTCGAGCTTGCCGTAATTTCTCACGGCGGCGACGACCAGCGCCTTGTGATAATCTTCCGAGCGCACGTCGCCGGCAATGGCGATGGCATCGCCGCCCTCTGCCTTGATCTCCGCAACGAGGCTGTCGAGTTCACCTTGACGGCGGGCGCCGACGACGACCTTGGCGCCTTCGGCGGCGAAGTGCTTTGCCGTGGCCCGGCCGATGCCGGAGCTTGCGCCGGTGACGATCGCGACCTTGTTGTTCAAGCGGTTCATGGTTCCATCTCCTGTGTTGAGGTGAGGCGGCCCTTGCCGTCCGTTCCGTTGAATGGAAGATGGCATTTTCCTTTCGTTCGGATTAGTCTCCAGATCGGGGAATTCGAATTCGGAAAGACCGAACGATGATCAGGATAGAAGGCATTGCGGCTTTTGTCGCCGTGGTCGAGGCAGGCTCGGTCAGCGAGGCGGCCCGGCGTCTTCGGCTGTCCAAATCCGTCGTTAGCGAAAGGTTGGCCGAGCTGGAGAAATCGCTCGGCGGCATCCTGCTGCACCGAACGACCCGCAAGCTCACTTTGACCGAGGATGGCACGGTCTTCCTGGAGCGGGCCGCGCGCATCGTGCGCGAGATCGAGGAGGCCGCGGCCGATATGGCGGAGCGGCGCGGAACGCTGTCAGGCCCGATCCGCATCGCCGCCCCCGTCACCTTTGGCCGCATGCATCTCGGCCCGGCGCTCTATCCCTTTCTCGCCGAGCATCCCGAGATCGAATTGACCCTCGATATTGATGACCGGCGGGTCGATGCCGCTTCGGACGGCTATGACGCCATCATCCGCAATGGTCCGATCGCCGATAGCCGGCTGGTCGCCTGGAAGCTCACGCGAAGCCGCCGTCTTCTCTGTGCCTCGCCGGATTATCTCGCCCGCCAGGGAATTCCGTCCTCGCTGGCCGATCTCAACGGCCATCGCGGCATCTTCTACACCAATCGCGGCGTTGCCGACTGGCGCTTCCAGACGCCGGAGGGTGCGATCGTCGTCCGTGCGAAACTGGCGCTCGGCATCAACAATGGTGACATGCTTCGCGACGCCGCGATTGCCGGCCTCGGCATTGCGCTGCTGCCCGCCTTCATCGCCGGCCCGGCCATCCGCGAGGGCCGGCTTGCCGAAATCGATGTCGGCCATAGGCCGGAGGTCGAATTCATCTATATGGCCCATCCCGAGGGCCGAAATCCCTCCGCCAAGCTCCGCGCCATCGCCGATCACCTGAAGAAGAGCTTCGGCGATCCGCCCTATTGGGATCCGGCGGGCTAGAGCATGTCGCGCAAAAGTGTGCAGCGGTTTTGCGACAACGACATGCGCAAAAACAAAGACCTAAAGCGCGAAGAGCGAATCTGAAAGATCGCGACGCGCTTTAGCTCAGCAGGCTCATCAGGTTCTCGGTGACCGGCGAGCGATGTGTTTTCAGGATTGCCAGCGCCAGGCGCGCCACGGCCGGAGGCCCCTCGATCGGCCGGTAGGCCACACCTTCGAGCTTAATCTGCGAAATCGAGGCCGGCACGATCGAGACGCCGAGATCGGCCGCCACCAGATTGACGACCGAGGAAATCTGCGGCGCCTCCTGCGCCACGGTCAGCTCGAATCCCGCCTTGCGGCAGGCGAGCACGACATCGTCGTAGAGGCTCAAGCCCACGAGCCGGGGAAAGAGGATGAAGGGTTCGTCCGCCAGCATTGCAAGCGGCAGGCTGCGATGTCTTGCCAGAGGATGGCTGGCGGGCAGGGCAATCACCATCGGCTCGTCCGGCAGCCGCCGTAGCCGGATGCCGGCGGGATCGTCCAGGCTGGGGCGCATGAAGGTGGCGTCGAGCTCGCCGCGTTCCAGCTTCTGCATCAACGCCAGCGTATTCATTTCCGTCAGCGACAGCTGCACCTCCGGCCAGCGCGCGCGAAACAGTCGAATCGTCGTGCTGACCACGGGGTTGAAGGCGGAGGATGCGGTGAAGCCGAGCGACAGCCGGCCGGTCTCGCCGCGATTGGCGCTTTGCGCCGCAAGCTTCGCCTTCTCAGCTGCCACCAGCGACGCCTTTGCCTCGCCGAGGAAGGCCGCGCCCGCTGCCGTCAATTCGGCGCCGTGCGGCACACGGTGAAACAGCGCCGCACCCACTTCCCTCTCCAGGTCGCGGATCTGCTGGCTGAGCGGCGGCTGCCCGATGCCGAGCTTGCCGGCGGCACGGGTGAAATTGCCTTCTTCCGCCACCGCCAGAAAATACCTGAGATGCCGCAGCTCCATCACTATCTCCAAAACCTATCGGAATCGACGGTCTCATATATTGGACAAATGGAGGCGCTTTGACTAGATCGGAGACCGGAAGGATGAAGATATGCCGCCGTCAGTGCATGCAGTGAAGACCTCCGAGACAGCTGCGACCCCAGGGCAGAAGCACTACCTGACCCGTGGCGCCGGCGCCTATCGCCGCGCCAGCCTGGCACTCTTCCTTTCCGGCTTCTCCACCTTCTCGCTGCTCTATTGCGTCCAGCCGCTGCTGCCGATCTTCTCGCAGGAATTCGCCGTCAGCCCGGCCGAAAGCTCGCTGTCCCTCTCGCTCTCCACCGGTTTCCTGGCGGTCGCCATCGTCTGCGCCGCCGCCGTCTCGGAAGGTCTCGGCCGCCGCAGCCTGATGTCGATATCGCTGGTCGGGGCGGCATTGCTGACCATTGCCACCGCCTTTGCCCCGAACTGGCATCTGCTGCTCGTCATCCGCGCGCTTCAGGGCCTTGTTCTCGGTGGTGTGCCGGCCGTTGCCATGGCCTATCTAGCCGAGGAAATCGATCCGCGCGGCCTTGGCGCCACCATGGGCCTCTATGTCGGCGGCACGGCCTTCGGCGGCATGTCCGGCCGCGTGCTCACCGGCATCTTCGCCGAATATCTCACCTGGCGTCCGGCGCTCTTCATCATCGGCGCCATCGGCCTTGCCGCCGCGATCGGCTTCATCGCCCTCTTGCCACCGTCACGCAATTTCGTCCGCCGGCCAGGCTTCGATCCGCGCTTTCATGCAAAAGCCTGGCTCGGCCATCTCCGCAATCCGGCGCTGCCTTTCATCTTCGCCATCGCCTTCCTGGCGATGGGCTCCTTTGTGACGATCTACAATTATGCCGGCTTCCGCCTGGTGGCGCCGCCCTACGGCCTCAACCAGACCGAACTCGGCCTGATCTTCACCGTCTACCTCTTCGGCATCGGCGCCTCCTCGATCGGCGGCCTGTTGGGAGACCGGATCGGGCACTTTTCCGTGCTTCTCTTCGGTCTGGCACTCACCGCCGCCGGCAGCGCGCTGACGCTCTTTGCCTCGCTCCCGGCGATTATCCTCGGTATCATCGTGCTCACGACTGGCTTCTTTATCAGCCATTCGATCGCCAGCGGCCTTGTCGGCAAGCTGGCGCATGGCACCAAGGGGCACGCCTCGTCGCTCTATATGCTCGCCTATTATGTCGGTTCCAGCCTCATGGGTTCGGCGGGAGGCTGGTTCTTCGCGGTTGAAGGCTGGGCCGCCGTCGTTATCTTCACACTCGCCATGCTGGCGCTGGCCTTTGTCTCCGCCTGTCTTGCCCAGCACCTCGCGAGGAGAAAAGCATGATCCGCATAGACCGTCTTGACCATCTCGTGCTGACCGTCGCCGATATCGCGATCAGCTGCGACTTCTATTCCCGCATCCTCGGCATGTCGGTCGAAACCTTTGCTGAAGGCCGAAAAGCACTGAAATTCGGCGGGCAGAAGATCAATCTGCATCATGCCGGCCACGAATTCGATCCCAAGGCAAGGCAACCCACACCCGGCTCCGGCGACCTCTGCTTCATCGCCGAGACACCGCTTGCCGATGTCATCGCTGATCTGGAGGCCGCGGGCGTTGCCATCGAAGAGGGCCCGGTCGAGCGCACCGGCGCGACCGGGCGTTTGCGCTCGGTCTATTTCAGAGACCCCGACGGCAACCTCATCGAAGTCTCCAATCAGATTGCCTGACGTCGGCCTCCAGCACATCAACCAAGCCGGATATAGGGCACGTCCTTCTTCGCGACCTCGTCGAGCGCCTCCTCGTAACCGGCATCGGCGTAACGCATGACGCCAAGCGCCGTATCGTTGGTCAACGCATGGTCGAGCCGTTCGTCGGCGGCATCCGTGCCGTCGGCGACGACGGTGACGCCACAGCTCGTCATGTAGCCGGCATAGCCGCCGCCGCCGGAATGGACGACGACTAGATCGGCCATCGACGAGCAGAGCATCATCGCATCGATCAGCGGCCAGTCGGCGATCGCGTCGGAGCCATCCTTCATCCCCTCGGTCATGATATTCGGATGCGCCATGGCGCCGGCGTCGAGATGGTCGCGGGAGAAGGCGACCGGGCCTTTGAGTTCGCCGCTCGCAACCAGCGCGTTGACGCGCCTTGCGAGTGCGGTGCGTTCGCCGTGGCCGAGCCAGGCGATGCGGGCCGGCAGCCCCTCGAAGGGCACATGCTCGCGCGCCAGCCGGATCCAGTTGGTGATGATCTTGTTATCGGAAAACATTTCGAGCAGCAGGTCGTCAATGCGAGCGATATCGCTCTCCTCGCCTGACAGAGCCATCCAGCGGAACGGGCCGATCGCCCGGGCAAACAGCGGCCTGAGATAGGCTTCGGTGAAAATCGGAATGTCGAAGGCATTGGCGACACCGCCCTCGCGGGCCTGCGTACGGATGAGATTGCCGTTGTCGAAGACTTCCGAGCCACGCTTCTGGAATTCCAGCATCGCCGTCACATGGTCTACGATCGAGGCCCGGCTTGCCGCCATCAATTGTCCCTGGCCGTCGTCGCGCAGACCCTTGACCTGATCGAGGCTCATGCCCTTCGGCACGTAACCGTAGACGAGGTCATGCGCCGAGGTTTGGTCGGTGACGATGTCAGGCACGATGCCGCGGCGGGCGATTTCGGGATAGACCTCCGCCGCATTGCCGACGAGGCCGACTGACAGCGCCCGCTTGTCCTTCACCGCCGCATCGATCATCTGAAGGGCGCTATCGAGATCGGGGGCGATTTCCTGGAGATAACCGATCTGCTGGCGCTTGCGGGCCCGCTCCGGATCGATGTCGATGCAGAGGATTGCAGCCCCTGCCATGCGGCCGGCGAGAGGTTGCGCCCCGCCCATGCCGCCGAGGCCGGCCGTCAGCACGAACCGGCCGAGGAGATCGCCTCCGAAGCGCCGCTCGGCAATGCGCATGAAGATCTCGTAGGTGCCCTGGATGACGCCCTGGCTGCCGATATATTGCCAGGCGCCGGCCGTCAGCCCGCCCCAGCAGATCAACCCCTTGCGCTGCAGCTCGTAGAACACTTCGGCCTTTGCCCATTGCCCGACGATATTGCAGTTCGCCATGATGACCAGCGGCGCCTTGGCATGCGTTCGAACGAGGCCGATCGGCTTGCCGGACTGGATGAGCAGCGTCTGGTCCTCGTCCATCTCGGTCAGCGCCTTGACGATGCCTCTATGCGCCGCCCAGTTGCGGGCCGCCTTGCCGAGCGCGGCATAGACGATCAGATTGTCGGGATCCTCGCCGACGGAGAGCACGTTTTCGAGCAGCCGCAGCAGCGCCTCCTGCCGCCAGCCTTTGGCCCGCAGTTCCGGCCCGCCGGGAATCGGAAATTTCGGATGACGTGGATTGGCCTTCGGCATCGTGGGTTCCTCGTTTTGCTCTGCCTTCGTTCGTTATTTCCTGGGCAGCGATTCCACATAGGCGAGTGCCGCATCGAGCAAACGCCGTCTCAGGGTATCGTCGCCGTAAACTTCGGCACCGCCTCGCACCCAGCCATGCATCACCCGCTCGCCCGACAGCATCTGGATCACGCCTGGCAGTGCCAGCGCCCAGTCGTCATTGCCCTTGCCGAGACGGATCAGCATGCCGTCATGGCGTGCGCAGCAGAGAAGATTGCCGTTCAGCATGAAGGCCCAGCCGCCGAACATCGATTTTTCGGCAAGACCCGGCCGATCGCCGAGTTCCTCACGCATCAGTTCTTCGAGACCCCGATCGCGCGCCATGGCTCAGGCCTTTGTCGCCAGTGCATAGCGTGCGATCTCGATCCCCATCGCCTTTTCGACGACGGGATAGACGGTCGGATCGAGCACGCTTGCCGACAGCGGAATGATATCCATCGGCACATGCAGGATGAACACCCGCATGCCCTCCTTGAGCTGGCCGACGCTGAGCGGCTCGCCCTCTGGTGAAAGCGTGGTGATGACCGCGGGAAAGGTGGCAAGCCGCCCGCCATCCGCATCGTCCACCGCCATATATTCGTTCATCACATGCAGCGTCACCGACTTTTCGCCCGCGCCGACGGTGATCGTGCCGATGTCGAAGGCTTCCTTGGTGTAGACGACCTCCTTGCGGGTAATGATTCCTTCGGCAAGGATATGTCCGCCCGTCGTCTTGCAGATCGCGTCGATGACATCAGATCCGCCCTTCTTCTCCGCCGCGATGATCGCCTCACCGAGCGAAAGTGCCATCGAAATGCCGCCGAGCGCCGCATGGATGCGGACATAGGAGGCTCTGAGCGGATTGCGGCAACTGGCGATGAAGCCGCCGGATTGATCGGCGGCAGCGCGCAGCACCGGCGAGATCTTCGCCGTCGCGCCCTTCACCACCAGTTCGATATAACGGTTTTCGGAGCGATTGCCGCCGACAGCGGTCTGGATCATCTGCTCGGGCGAACCGGCCATGCCGATCGAGCCCATGTCGCCCGTGGGATGCGCGCGGATATCGCCGACCGCGTCGACCACCTTGGTGCCGAGGATTGCCGACGGCAGCCAGCCGTTCAGCGTCGAGGATTTGCCGTTCTGGCCGATGATCAGCCCGGAAAGCTTTTCGCCGAGTGCCTCCTGCAGCAATTGCACCGCCTTCACATAGTCGATGCCCTGCATTTCCCAGGGGGTGGTGGAGGCAGGCGCGCCGATCGCAGCCGCAGTGGCGATCCACTCCTCGTCCCGCAATTCGTCGATCGAGACCAGCTCGGGCTTGCCGACATTGACGGCGGCATAACCGAGCATCCGCCCGTGATCGGCCCAGCCGCCGCCGCCGGCGGCATAGACGGAGCCACCCTTGACGGCAGCTTCCACGTCCTTCTCAACGAGTATGCGTCCCATCGGTCCTCTCCTGATTCAAATCCTTGTCCATCTCGCGCACCGCCTCGAAAAGCACGGCGGCGCCGAGCGCGATATCGTCATTTTCAGCCCACTCGTCGGCCGAATGGCTGCGGCCTTCGCGGCAGGGCACGAAGATCATCGCCGCCGGCGCCACCTTGGCGATCCAGGCCGTGTCGTGCCCCGCGCCGGAGGCCATGCGCCGATGTTTTGCACCGACACGTTCGCAAGCGGCCTCCAAGGTCGACAGCAGCCCGGCATCTGCAGGCGTCGGTAGATTGTCGGATACCCGGTTCGGGGTCTGGATCGTCACGCTGTAAGCCCCCGCCAGCTTTTCGACATGGCCGTCGAGCCAGCGGCAGAAAGCCTCCATGTCGGCGCGGACTTCTGCGCGGCCATCGATCAGCAGCGCCACCTTCGACGGCACGACATTGGCAGCATTCGGCTCGATCCGGAATTCGCCGACCGTCGCTGCAAAATGGCCCGGCGTTTTGGCAAGCTCGGCGGCGGCGTTGCGGATGTCGAGCACCAGCTGCGATGCCGCCACCAGCGCATCCGCCCGTCGGTCCATCGGCGTCGTGCCGGCATGGTCGGCCCGCCCTTCGACGGTGATCTCGATGCGAGTGATCCCTGATATCGCGGTGACGATGCCGATATCCTCCTTTTCGGCTTCGAGCACCGGGCCCTGTTCGATATGGAGCTCGAGAAAGCCTGCTATACCGGGTCTGTTCTCCTGCATCAGCACATCAGGTCTGCCGCCGACCTCGGCGATGCCCTCAGCCAGGTCGCGCCCGTCGCTGACGCGCGAAAGCCAGGCCGCCGGCAGTTGGCCGGTCATGCCACGGCTGCCGATGCAGGACACGCCGAAGATGCTGACCTCCTCGGCAAGGAAATCGACGATTTCGAGATCGTGATCGAGCTCTATATTCTCGTCGCGCAGCGCGCGCGCCACCTCCAGCGCCGCAATTACCCCGGCAATACCGTCAAAGCGGCCGCCGTCCGGCACCGTGTCGGAATGCGAACCGACCATGATCGTGCCGAGCCATGGTTTTCGACCAGTCCGTCGACCGATCAGATTGCCGGCGGCATCGACCCGCGTTTCCAGTCCCGCCGCCTTCATCCGCGCGTCGATATAGGCCCGGCCTTCGAGGAAGAGCGGCGAGAACGCCCGCCGCGTCCAGGGATGCCCCGGCTCGGTAATCCCGGCCAGCGCCTCGATATCTCCAGCGATCCGGTCGGCATTGACGGGAAGATTGCGGCTCATGCTTCAGCTCCCGCAATGACCTGGCGCGGCAGCGGCCGCACGAAGCGCCCGGTGCCGGGCGCAGCAAGCACCTTGGCGCCCTCGGCAATCTTTTCGCCGCGCAGATAGGTGGCGGAAATGGTCCAGGGCAGGCGGATGCCGTTATAGGGGCTCCAGCCGACGACGTTGTTGCCGCTCGCGGCGGCATCATAGACGCTGTCGCGCGGCTCCAGCACGACGATATCGGCATCCTTGCCCGGCGTCAGCGCGCCCTTGATATGGTCGAGCCGGAAATGCTTCGCCGGGTTCTCCGCCATCAGCCTGGCTGCCCATGTCAGCGGAATGCCGCGTTCGATGGCACCTTTGACGAAAAGCGGCACCATCACCTCGAGGCCTGGAACGCCGGAGGCGTTGGCGAGCATGTCGGGATTGGTCTTGCGGTTTTCCGACCAGCTGACGTGATCGGTCGAGACCAGCCAGACATCGCCCTCCGCCACCTTCCGCCAGAGGCTCTCCACCTCGGCGCGCGGCCGCACCGGCGGATTGATCTTCGCCTTGCCACCGAGGCGCTTCACGTCGTTTTCCTCGTCGAGCGTCAGATAATGGATGCAGCATTCGACCGTCGCCGCAAAGCCGTCGCGGCGATAGGCGCGCGCGATATCATAGCCGCGCCCGAGCGAGCAGTGCACCACATGCGCCGGGCAGCCCGTGTCGGCACCCGTCTCGAAGATCGTGTGCATCGCCAGCAGCTCGGTGATCGGCGGTCGCGACAGGCCGTGCGCCCGCCAGTCGGTGATGCCGCTCGCCTTCACCTGCTCCATATAGGTGCGCACCGCCTCGTCGTCCTCATTGTGCACGCCGGCTGTCAGCCCCGTCGGAGCGATCGCCGCGAAGCAGGCGTCGAGCAGTGCCGGCGGAATGCGCGGAAAGCGCTTGGGGTCGGTGCCGAAGGTCGAGAATTTGAAGGCTGCAACGCCTGCCTCCACCATCTCGCGGATCCGCGCCGGGCCTTCTTCCGGATCGACGGTGCCGTAAAGCGCGAAATCGACGCGCGCCTGCGGCCCGGCATGGTCGACTTTCCGCTTCACCGCCGCCGCCGAACAGACGAGATTGCCTTCGTCATAGGGCATGTCGACGATTGTAGTCACGCCGCCGGCCGCCGCCGAGCGCGTCGACCAGATGAAATCCTCCTGGTCCTTCTGGGAGAGCGAATGTACCTGCGCATCGATCGCGCCGGGAAGGATCAGCGATTTTCCGAGCAGATGCCGTTCGCGCGCCGCAGGCGGCACGCCGAGGCCGACCTCGGCTATTCTGCCGTCGCGCACGGCGACATAGCCCTCTTCGACAATGCGGTCCGGCAGCACCACCGTGCCCTGCAGAACGAGATCGAAGTCCATTTTGCTTCCTCCCTGCAGCGCTGCGCGTCTTTCTAGCCGCGCAAAGGACGCTGTAACACTTTGAATTGCTGCATAATTCCTTAAGTCGATCTCGATTTAAGGGATTATGTAGCAAGCTGGAAATCAGACTGCTGCCGGCTCGTCATGGGTTAGCCGTTCCTCGATGTGCTCCAGTGAGCCGAGGGCGAAGAAATCGTCGAAGGAGGCGATCGGAACCTGCTCAGTCAGCTTCGTAACGAAGTCGTCCGAACCAAGTTCCTCCTCGATAGCCTCCACTTCAGCCGAAAGCGGCCGGTCGACCGTATAGAAATCCGCATGTTTGCGCACGACCTCGTAGAGCATGGCGGCGACGCCCTTCGGTTCATCGCCGAGTATGTCGATCGCCTGGGCCGAGAGCAGCGCCTCGAGGGCTGCGAGGCGCTTCAGCGCCCGCATCTGCCGGTCGAAGCGTTCGATGACGAGCGGCAGGAAGGCCGCCTCGTCCTCCAACCCGGCTGCGACGACCAGCGACTGCGCAGAAACAGGATTGGACATTGACAGCACGCGCGAGAAAATCTCGCCGGCAAGTTTGATGATCGGCCCGAAACCGGTGGCAATCCGCCCCGGCGGCACGAGATTGACCGGCAGGTCGCGCCGCTGGCCGTTGCCGAGAATGACGCAGCGGTTGAAGGCGTTGCGCGCTGCATGCGCCATGCAAAGCGCTGCCGATTCGAGCAGGATCGTCACATCGAGCGGAAGAGAGCCGCCCGACGTCATCACCCGGCCTTCGACCACGACGGGATTGTCGTCCGAGCGCCCGGTGGCGGCAAGGATCTTATGGCCGGTCGATAAAAGGTTTTCGATCACCGCGCCGAACACCTGGGCGATCATGCGCAGGCTCAGCGGATCCTGAACATGCGTTGCGACGGGCCAGTTCCATTCGTCGGAGGCATTGCAGAGCCAGGCGCCGATCAGCGCTTCACGCGCCGTTCCGACATGCCGGACCGCCTTCCAGGGATCGCGGGAAGCACCGAGCGCACCGGCCGCCATCATCGCCGTTGCCAGCAGGACGCGGATCGAGGCCGCGGCGTTGCGCGTCGTTTCCGCCGCCGAGGCAAAGCTTACCGCATTGATGCTGAGCGAGGCGAGGCTGTCGCGCGGCGCCATCCGCATCGGTTCCAACCCGGCCGCCTGGAAAGCCTCAGCCGCCTGCATCCGGTTGCCGCGATAGATCGCTTCGCCGACGCCGGTCAGCACCGCTCCGATCTGTCCCATCAGGCCGATATCCGCACAGCCGATCGAGCCGGTGCGGCGCACGACCGGGATGAGATCGGCCTCGAGCATCCTGATATAGGCTTGGATCAATTCCGGCGTGCAGCCGACCTGGCCGGTCAGCGCCGTGTTGATACGGATCGCCATGGCATTGCGGACGATATTGCAGGAAAAGGGTGTGCCGGTGCCGAAATGATGGGCGCGCACCAGGCCGAGATTGAAGGTGTCGAGTTCGTCGGCGGACCACTCCACATCTTTCATGGCGCCGACGCCTGTCGTCGAGCCGTAGACGGGCATGCCGGAGGCAATCGCATCCTCGACGACCTCGCGGGCGATCGCGATGCGGGCCATGCCTGTCGCCGAAGCCGAAATCTTAGCCTTGCCCGCACCAATCGTCACCATCTCGGCAAAACCGAGCGGTTGTCCGGAAAGTTCGATGCCAAGGCGTTCGTGCTTCATGTGCCTATCTCCCCAGAACAGGATGATTTTAGGCCGGATCGGCCGAAAATCTGAATCCTGTTCTAAACTAAAGAGTCAGAGCATGATGTCGCCCGAAAACCGCTCACACTTTTCGGCATCATGCTCGGAACGTGAGACTAAGCGAGCCCTCTGTTACATGGGATATCCCAAATGCCGAACACAGCATGTTTTTGGCAGGCGGTCAGCTCAGCATCCAGGCAATATAGACAAGCGTCAATGCGATGATCCAAAGCGCGATCCTGGCCGAGCGGTTGTGCCGCGCTTCGGCCTTGCCGATCGCATCCGCCGTCTCAGCATCGAAGCGCAACCCGTGCTCGCTCATATGCAGAAGCTGGTGGTGGAATTTTTCGGTCTTCGCTGCGATTTCGGGCACGGCTTCGGCGAGCTTTACCGCCGCCTTCAGCCCGTCCTTGAGATCGGTGGCGATCCGCTTCGGCCCGAGATTGGTGCGGATCCAGTCGCCGACGACAGGCTCGGAGGCCTTCCACATGTTGAAGCGCGGATTGAGCATGCGCGATACGCCCTCGACCACGACCATGGTCTTCTGCAGCATCACCAGCTCCGGCCGCGTCGCCATGTCGAAGAGTTCGGTCACTTCGAACAGCAGAGTCAGCAGCTTGCCCATCGAGATCGTCTCGGCCGGCTGTCCATGGATCGGCTCGCCGATCGCCCGGATCGCCTGGGCGAAGCTTTCGACATTGTGATGTCCGGGCACATAGCCGGCCTCGAAATGCACCTCGGCGACGCGGATATAGTCGCGGGTGATGAAGCCATAGAGGATTTCGGCGAGGAACCGCCGTTCCTTCTTGCCCAGCCGCCCGACGATGCCCATGTCGACGGCGACGATCATGCCGTCAGCGTCGACGAAGAGATTGCCCGGATGCATGTCGGCATGGAAGAAGCCGTCGCGCAGCGTGTGGCGCAGGAACGACTGGATCAGCGTATCGGCAAGCAGGTTGAGATCGTGGCCCGCCGCACGCAGACCCTCGACGTCGGACATCCTCGTGCCGTCGATCCACTCCATGGTGATGACGTCGCGCCCGGTGCGCTCCCAGTCGACCTTCGGCACGCGGAAGCCGGGATCCTTTTCGGTATTCTCGGCGATCTCGGAGAGGGCTGCCGCCTCCAGGCGAAGATCCATCTCCACTTTCGTCGTCTGCTCCAGCGTCTTCGTCACCTCGACCGGCCGCAGCCGCCGGCTGGACGCCAGGAAACGCTCCTGCATATGGGCAACGAGATACATCGCCTCGATGTCATGGGCAAAGCGCTGGCGCACACCGGGCCGCACGATCTTGACGGCGACCTTCTTCCGGCCCTCGGCGCTATCGACCTCGGCCGGATGCACCTGCGCGATCGAGGCGGCGGCGATCGGATCGCCGAAGCTCGCATAGAGCTCTCCGATCGGCCGTCCGAGCGAGCCTTCGATATTGGCCTTGGCCGCTGCCGAGGGAAAGAATGCCATCCGGTCCTGAAGCTGCGACAGGTCGTTGGCGAATTCGACGCCGACGACATCCGGCCGCGTCGCCAGGAACTGCCCGATCTTCACATAGGAGGGACCGAGCCGCTCGACAGCCTGCGCCAACCGGTCGCTGCGCTTCTGATGCCGCGCCTTGCTTCGCTCGAAAATCGTGACGAAGGATTTGGCGAGTGCGACCGGAGGCGGCAGCCCTTCGGAAGGAAGAGCTGAGACGACACCCTCACGCACGAGCACCCAGCCGACGCGCCAAAGACGGAAATATGCGCCGAAAGTACTCATCTTCTGTTTGATTCTCGCGCGACGCTATTCGAAAACCGCTCTACACTTTTCGGCGTCATGCGTCAGAGCTTCCAGCCGGAATGGAGTGCGGCGATGCCGCCGGTATAATTGGTGTAGGTGACGCGCGAAAAGCCGGCCTGGCGGATCATTGCCGCGAAATTCTCCTGGTTCGGGAATTTTCGGATCGATTCCACCAGATATTGGTAGGGTTCGGCATCGCCGGTAATCGCCTTGCCGAATTGCGGAATGGCATTGAACGACCAGGCGTCGTAGATCTTGTCGAGAAGCGGCATATCGACTTCGGAAAATTCCAGCACCAGCAGCCGTCCGCCGCGCTTCAACACGCGATAGGCCTCCGACAGCGCTACGTCGATCCTCGGCACGTTGCGGATGCCGAAGGCGATCGTATAGGCATCGAAGCTGCCCGCCTCGAACGGCAGTTCCTCGGCATTCGCCTCGACGAAGGTGAGATTGCCGGAAAGCTTCTTCTTTTCCGCCCGCTCGGCCCCGACACCAAGCATCGAGCCGTTGATATCGAGCACCGTGGCATGCGCCTGTCTGCCCGAGGCCTCGACGATGCGGAAGGCGATATCACCCGTGCCGCCGGCGACGTCGAGCACCTTGTAGCCCGGCTCCTTGCGCGGGTTCAGCGCCGAGATCATCGCATCCTTCCAGGCGCGGTGCATGCCCATCGACATGACGTCATTCATGATGTCGTAGCGCTTGGCAACCTTGTGGAACACCTGGTTGACCATGCTTTGCTTCTCGCCATTAGGCACCTCGCGGAAGCCGTAGGAGGTCTCCATGCCGCCATCGGCGGAAGTGCGGCTTTCTGACATCAGACTGCTCCGTTCCTGAAGATTCGGGCGCGGCGGCCATAGCGAAAGACCGCGCGCGACGTTATCTATGGGCCGCGTTCTCCACGGCACACTGGCGCTATAGCGCACATCGTCGTCGGTTGAAACACGTTAGATATAGATGGGTTAAGATGCCGGAATTGCCAGAAGTCGAAACGGTGAAACGCGGCCTGACGCCGGCGATGGAGGGCACCCGCATCACCAAGCTGGAGCTGCGGCGCGGCGATTTGCGCTTCCCCTTTCCCGACGCTTTCGCGGACAGGGTTTCGGGCCGCACCATCGTCAGCCTTGGCCGCCGCGCTAAATATCTGCTGGTCGATCTCGACGACGGCAACACGCTGATCTCCCACCTCGGCATGTCCGGTTCCTTCCGGATCGAGGAGGGCCGCATCGAGGAGGCTGCTGCCTCCGCCGCGCCGGGCGAATTCCACCATGCCCGCTCGAAGGACGAGAAACACGATCACGTCGTCTTCCATCTGGAGGGCGCAAGCGGCCCGCGCCGGGTCGTCTACAACGATCCGCGCCGTTTCGGCTTCATGGATATGGTGGGGCGTGCCGATCTCGCCGCCCATCCCTTCTTCCGCGATCTCGGCCCGGAGCCGACAGGAAACGAGCTTGGCGCCGCCTATCTGGCCGAACGCTTCCGCGACAAGGCGCAGCCGCTGAAAAGCGCGCTGCTTGACCAGAAGAACATTGCCGGTCTCGGCAATATATATGTCTGCGAGGCGCTGTGGCGCGCGCATCTTTCTCCGATCCGCGCCGCCGGCACGCTGGTGACGGCAGGGGGCCGGCCGAAGGCGCAGCTCGACCTGCTCGTCGCCTCGATCCGCGACGTCATCGCCGACGCGATCGCCGCCGGCGGATCGTCGCTGCGTGACCATATCCAGACCGACGGATCGCTCGGCTATTTCCAGCATTCCTTCTCCGTCTATGATCGCGAAAGTCAGGCTTGCCGCACGCCCGGCTGCGGCGGTACGGTCGCCCGCATCGTCCAGGCGGGTCGCTCCACCTTCTATTGCGCCACCTGCCAGAAGTAAGAGTGAGAAACCGGGAGAACAGCATGGCCTATGAGACCCTGATCGTCGAAACCCGAGGCAATGTCGGCCTCGTCACGCTGAACCGCCCGCAGGCGCTGAACGCGCTGAACTCCACCGTCCTGAAGGAACTGAAAGAGGCCTATGCCGCCTTCCACGCCGACGAGACGGTTGGAGCGATCGTGTTGACCGGTTCCGAGCGTGCCTTTGCCGCCGGCGCCGATATCAAGGAGATGCAGCCGCTTGAGTTCGCCGATATCTATAAGAGTGATTTCATCAGCGGCTGGGATGAGGTCGCCAAGGCACGCAAGCCGGTGATCGCTGCCGTCAGCGGTTTTGCGCTCGGCGGCGGCTGCGAGCTCGCCATGATGTGCGATTTCATCATCGCCTCGGAGACAGCGAAGTTCGGCCAGCCTGAAATCACACTGGGCGTCATTCCCGGCATGGGCGGCTCGCAGCGGCTGACGCGCGCCGTCGGCAAGGCGAAGGCGATGGATCTCATCCTGACCGGCCGCATGATGGATGCGGCCGAGGCGGAACGCTCGGGACTCGTTTCGCGTGTGGTGGCACCCGAACGTCTGCTCGACGAGGCTTTTGCCGCGGCCGAAAAGATTGCTTCGCTTTCGCGTCCCTCGGTGATGATGGCCAAGGAGGCGGTCAACCGCGCATTCGAGACGACGCTGGAGGAGGGCTTGCGTTTCGAGCGCCGCCTGTTTCACAGTCTCTTTGCCACGGACGACCAGAAAGAAGGCATGGCGGCCTTCGTCGAGAAGCGTAAACCGGCTTTTACGCACCGTTGAATGCTTTTAGGCGCTTGCCAGTGGTAAAGCTTGAAAATCCGCGTTGACGTGGGCCGGCTTTAGAGTTATATGCCCGCCCACGGTTCGGAAAGCCGGTTTGGTTTTCCGCGATTGCTCCCGCATTGCTGGATTTTGTGGCCGCAAGGCCCGCGGTAATGGCGGAGTTTGTTCGAATTCTTGAGAGAGGCATCCATGGCCAATACAACTTCGGCGAAAAAAGCGACCCGCAAGATCGCCCGCCGTACCGACGTCAATAAGGCTCGTCGCTCGCGCGTTCGTACTTTCGTTCGCCAGGTCGAAGAGGCCATCGCATCCGGTGACGCCGCCAAGGCGAAGGAAGCTTTCCTGGCTGCTCAGCCCGAGCTTGCCCGCGCCGCCAGCAAGGGCGTGCTGCATGCCAACACGGCATCGCGCAAGGTCTCGCGTCTGGCCGCTCGTGTGAAGGCTCTTTCGGTCACCACGACCGCGTAATCTTCCATTAAGGTCTTCTTCTTTATGATTAGCCCGGTAATTTTACCGGGCTTTTTCGATTCCACCGATCAGCCCCTGCATGGTTAATCTGACGACTGTTTCGTGTCAGCGCCATGACAGGAAAAATTGTTTAAAAACAATGGCTTGCGCAAGGATGCTTTGACGCCGCGCGACTCTGCCCCACGCTTTCGGGACCACAGGCGAGTCAAGAGGATTTTATTTTTTTTTCTTTCAATGCGTGTCAAAATAGCCCGAACGGGGAATCTCTTTGATTCAACTGCGATTCTTTTTTGACGCTGGTGTGACGCCCGAAAAGGGCAGGCGGAGTCAATGCCCGCTTCTTAATTTTGCGTAAAATTCATCGTTGATATTGCCTTTTGATCCTGCCTAAATGGCTTTCAACAAAGGGCGCGGACATCACCTGCAGAGGCTCGGTCTTAACTGCCACGTCGGCAGGGCGATAAGTTTGTGCCGTTTGTTACGGAGCATTGCGCTTCCGTTTTTTCAAGCACTCGACGGATTTGAGCCGTAACGTGGCTGTTACGGAGCGGGGATGTTTTGTGCCTTCAGTGGCCACACGTTTAAGGCGAGGCCATCGGAGAAGGTAAAGTAATATTGCGTTCGGGCTGGTCGGCCGAAAACGAGGTTCGACCGTCAGCCTGGCACGGAAAGCCGATGAAGGTTGCCGCATGAACGTGGCACCTGCAACGGAGTTCTGCGCCGGTTCCTTCGGGGGCAGTGTTTGAGTGAACCGGCAGGCGAGCGGCTCATGAGGATCCGTCAGCCCGCCAAAGCGGGGAATGATCGGGCGGCCGTTTTAGCGGATGCCGCCCGGTGGAATTGAAAGGCGGCATTATGCAGATGAATACGATGACGACGAGCGGGCTCGACAATGGGGATGCGGCACCGCAGGCGTTCGGCTCAATTCGCCTGGAAGCGGCGGAAGTAAAGGCGGAT